>JBBMRB010000001.1:0-491459 GCA_038900335.1 Gammaproteobacteria bacterium AS21
AGGGAAGACGGTTACAATGTCAGCGATGAAAACGTGACGTTAGATGGTGCAGGTGAAGTGGTGAGCTTCAATTTGCGCGACACTGATGGCGATGCCGGTATCGATGGTAAAGCGGCCACTGGACAGGGTAGAAACTTTGACTATCGAGAAAACCCAGACGTAGACCCGGACGATGATGGCATCGCCAACATAGATGATCTCGATGATGACAATGACGGTATTTTGGACACCGATGAAGGCTTTAATGCCCAAAATCCAGACCCTGTCATCACTCAGCTCGATATCAATACCGCAACGACCTGGAACGCGCTGGATATAGTGACAAAAGGCACTGGCGCGACGACCAGTGGCACCGGCATAGTCTTTAACGCAGTGAGTGCGCAGGCGAGCAGTGATGCGAGCGTGACGGTCAAGCTATCGACCAAGCAGCAATATGAAGAGGTGTCCATTGATATCGTGGTGCGCTCGCACTATGGCAATAACTATGGCGGCGCAGCGAAAGGTATTTTCCAACTTGTTGATAGTGATGGCAAAGTGGTTAGTGAAATACAGTGGCAGCAGAAAGATAGCATAGGTAACGGCAGCTTTAATGCGAACAACGAGACGATCAGTATTAGCGGATCAGGTAAAGGCCTTACATTAGTTGTCAAAGATAATGGCAGCGAGCAGGGCAATACCTACGGTGATGACTGGGGTGTGCAATCGCTGAGTGTCACCACAGCGGTGAGTGCGCATCGCGACACTGATAGTGATGGCATCGCCGATTACCTGGATCTTGATAGCGACAACGACGGTATCACTGATAATGTCGAAGCTCAGGCGTCACAGGACTACAAGGGGCCTAGTGGTTTTATTGCCAGTAATGGGGTAGACACCGCTTATACTGGTGGGCTCAAGGCTGTTGATACCGATGCAGACGGCATCGCAGATTATATCGATAGTGATTCGGACAATGACGGCGCCTTAGATGTCTCTGAGCGCGGTGGCAGTGGCCCTGATAGTGTGACTTCTAATGAAGATAGTGACGGTGATGGTTTGCTAGATATTTTTGAAGGCACTAATAACGATGATGGCTATAACGTCAGCGATGAAAACGTGACCTTAGACGGCGCAGGTGAAGTGCTCAGCTTTAATTTGCGAGACACCGATGGCGATGCAGGTATTGATGGTAAAAAGGCGACAGGACAGGGAAGAGATTTTGATTATCGAGAAAATCCTGCTGTAGATCCTGATAATGATGGCATCGCAAATAAAGACGATCTAGATGATGACAACGATGGTATTTTAGATATAGATGAAGGCTTTAATACGCAACCGGTCACGGTTGATGTGTTAGAGGTCGGCACTAAGGCGGATTGGCAAGCGCTAGGGGTAGAGGTTCAGGGCCCTGGTGTGACGAGTTATGGTGGTTATACCCCGACGGGCTTTAGCTTTAACTACAGCGGGCAAAAAACCACAGATGACTCCCAAGTTTCAATTAGTTTATCTGATGATGACAAGCACAATGAAGTATCTATTGATCTAGTGGTGCGCAGCGACTGGACTAATTATGGCGGCGGTATTTCAAAGGGTGTATTCCAACTTGTCGATAGCGCGGGTAATGTTGTCGGTGAAACTAAATGGCAGCAAACGGATGTCGGCAGCGGTTATACCGATGCCAACAATGAAGTCATTACAGTGACAGGTTCGGGCAAGGGGCTGACACTGGTGATCAAGGATGATAATAGCGCTCGAGATGGATCTTGGGGTGATGACTGGAGTGTTAAATCAATGACACTGACCACGATAGGTAATGTCCACCGCGATACTGATAACGATGGTATCGCCGATTATCTTGATCTAGACAGTGATAACGACGGCATTACCGATAACGTGGAAGCGCAGACTACAGAGGGGTATCAGGGCCCGACAGGTATGGACCTTAATCAAGACGGGGTCGATGATGTTTACGCCGGCGGTTTAACGGCGGTTGATACCGATGGCGATGGTATTGTCGATTACCTAGATCAGGACAGTGACAATGACGGTGTGAAGGATATTGTCGAGCGAGACCAAGCAGGTATTCGCACTATTACCTCAACAGAGGATACAGACGGTGATGGCCTGTTAGATATCTTTGAAGATGGCACTGTCAATGACGGCTACAACGTCTTTGACAGTAATGTTGAGATAGACGCCGGCGGCAATCTTGTTCGCTTTAATATTTCTGATAGCAATGACAACTTAGCCCAAGATGGTAGTAATGCGAGTGGCACCGCGCTAAATTTGGATTATCGAGAAGATATTAATATTGATACCGACGGCGATGGCATATTAAATGTCAATGATATCGACGATGACAATGACGGTATCTTAGATATTAATGAGCTAACCTCTGCAAATGGCAGCAATGCTGTCGATGATCTCGATGGAGATGGCATTATAAACTCACTGGATTTAGACAGTGATAATGATGGTATCGGCGATAACATTGAAGCGCAGAGTACTAGGTCTTATGTTGCGCCACAGGATGTGGGGATAACAGATGTCGATAGAGATGGCTTAAATGATGCATACGATCAAGATACCACATCGCAAAATGTCACTGAATCTGAAGGTTTAAAAGCAGTGGATAGCGATGGGGATCAATCGCCAGATTTCTTAGATAATGACAGTGATAGCGATGATTTGACGGATAGAGAAGAATCCGGTTTAACGAGTCAAATTGAAAATAGCTATACCTATCAAGATACTAACGGGTTATTAGACAATCCATTTGATCAACTTAAGAGAGACAATATCTTAAAGGAAGAAGCGGATTATCGTGTCGATACCAATGTGGCGGGGGTGGATATCGTATCAACAGATAATACTGTTAGTTCAAGAATCCACCAGAGCACCACTTACGGAGTTTGTCAGGGTAGGATTACCAATCAATACTCTAATACCAGTAAAACAAATGGAACTAAGCTGCTGGATGCACCAGATATAACGTTAAGAGATCCGGACAGTGAGGTGATTACACGCATAGAGCTAATTGGTTTAAACCAAAATGTAGCGGTTTCCAATGTTGGCGATACCACAGTGTTTAACAGTTTGCAGGAGTATTTGGATGCGGTGAAGACGATGACTATCACAGCGGTTGCAGGTAGTAACCTGAGCGATGTAGTCACTATAAAAGTAACAGTTAAAGAGGAGGGGATAGCACTTTCGAAAGTGTATGAAAGTGAGTTTAATATCAATACCAATACAACCTACACATCTTCTTCCTACTCCTATGAGTCTCCGTTAATATTAGACTTAGATCATGATGGTGTAGAGACGTTATCGATTGAAAATGGTGTTAATTTTGATATTAATGCAGACGGCAATATCGACAGAACTGGTTGGGTAGGTAAAGACGACGGCCTGTTAGTTATGGATATTAATGGTGATGGCATCATCAATGATGGCAGTGAGTTGTTTGGTGAAAATACATTGCTGGAAAATGGTGAGACTGCCGAAGATGGTTTTCGGGCATTGAGCGAATTAGATTCAAATAAAGATAGTGTTTTTGATGCCAATGACCAAGCTTACGATCAAGTTAAAATATGGAAAGACACCAATAGCGACGGTGTCTCTCAAGCACACGAACTCTATTCTTTAATCGATTTGAATGTCGAGTCGATTAATCTCAATAGCGTGGCTGTATCTGAGTATAACGAAGATAACTGGGTTGGTCTTCGCTCTTCCTGGTCAGATAGCAATGGCCAGTCCCATGATATTGATGATGTATGGTTCGCCACTGATGTTCAGGTATTAGATGTTGGCGATGTGCTAGATAGTGATGATTCGTTGGTCTCAGCAGATGACGTTACGGCTAGCCAAACAGATGTCACGGCTGGACTCGTGCAGCAAACCACAGTGGCTAGTGATCAAATCAATGTAATTGCAGAGACAAACGAGGTTGAAACCCTATTGAATCAGCAACTTATCATCGACTAGTTAATCTATAGTAACAGCCAGATAACTCAGCCCTTAGTTGAGGGCTGAGTTATCAAACAGGCAATAATAGTAGAGCACTGCTGACGCAGAGATCGAGTAAAAGCGCTGGTAATCAATAAAACAGCAAACACACGTTTAGAAATTGCTAAAAAATCCAACGATCTTAAAAAAATACTAGGTGAAATTACCCAAAAAATAGAAGCATGGAATTGCCAAATATCTGGTAAAGGTAGTGTCATGGCCTACCAAAAATTATTAAAAGAAGAAGAGAACGGCCCGCTAATTCGTGATCAAGTCAGGGCGGCAATACATATTTATAGTACCATAACAGCTATGACCAATGGCCTTGAAAGTTCAGCGCTAGGTAAACAACAAATAGATAAAATCCTTTTTAAAGACCCTTCGCCCAGTTCTGATATGCTCTACGATATAGCCGCTATGTCCAAAGCAATCAGTAGCTTTATTTTAGACCTCGGCGACATAATGATAGCAGCAATATCAGATATGCATGATGATATGTCAGCGGCGAAAAATACCGTTGTCAGCGCATCGGATAAGTTTTTAATCACCCTAGCTAGCTCTCCTAAAGCAACAAAGATGTTTGCTGATGAAGTAAAATCATTAGGCATAAAGGTAGGCCAAACCAATAAAAAGCCGAAACCGTTAAAAATAAAAAAAATACTGCAAGATATAGCCAAAATGCAAGGCTTAGAAATAGATATAAAACGCACCAAACTTCGCCATTTTATAAATGATATTAACTCTCATACCCGTTCGATTAATAAATGGAATGAAAGCAGTATGGTTAAATACTATGGATCTTTGTTAGACGAAGATCTGAAAGTATTAACCATTAACGACAGTTCACATTTTAAAATGCCTACAGGGGCTATTCAGGGCTTAGGTTCTGTCGCTTTTGCTGCTCACTTATTTGGTGTGTTGGTCACAGGGCCTGATTTACAAACCCTTCAAAATAAAAATGCCAGCAGAGCGAAAGAAATGTTAGGGCTAAAAAATGTATACGATGCGGTTGTACTCGCCGAAGTAGCTGCCTTTGCATTACGCGCTAATGCCGATGAAATAATCGGTGGTTTTGCTACGAAAGTGCTTAAACACATAAAAGTCCCTACTAGATTAGGTGTGAATCCCAATGTGGCGACAGGCAATTTAAAGCCCTTTGCTTTTGCAGCGGCGAAAAACTTGCTTAAAACAGCACCTGTTATTGGGATGATTGATTGTATTTCAAACATTTTTCAAGTGCGTGCCTATAATGATCGCAATGATTTAGACGCCACCGTCTTTGCTGGTAGCCATGCAGTGGGCGGTGGATTATTAGTACTAGCAGCACTCGCTAGTGCTGCGGGTGTATTGGCAGGGGCTACCGCCGCTGCAATTGCTGTGTTAGCAGCACCTATTGCAGCCGCCGGTGTTGTACTGACACTCATAGGCGTGGCAGGGAAAATGATTTTCGAGAATGGCGATCTAGAGAACTGGGTGGCTGAGGGTTTTTGGAGTGGCAAAGAAAATTGGTACGGCAGTATGCCGAAATATCTTTATTGGGGTAATGTTATCAGAGAGGATATAGCTTTCATCTTTGATGACAAGAGTAGAATAAAAAATTTTTCAGCGCAACTTGAAATTGCGAAGCTAATATCAGGTGGTAAAGGGCAAGCGGAATTTCCTAAAGTGGAGTCTGACGAAATTGCTCAATTTATGCGCCGAGAAATTTCTGATTATCATAGCCAGAGGTATGGCCCAAATATTAAAAAAAGTAATGATACGGTTGTGGCAGTTTTACCAGAATTTGCAGTAGGGTTATCGGTTTTAGAATTAAGGCTTGAGGTAACAGAGGAAGGGTTTGTTGGAAGCGATCTGAATAACTACAGCACCACACATACCATGTACGTATATGATATGCCGGGCGATGGCGAGGAATATTGGCAACGAACACCTAACTCAGATATTTTTCATTTAACGCCTATTTATCACACAATGAAACAGGTCGCCAAAATTCATTACGCTTACTATCCGCAAGGCAAAGGCGAGCAAACCCTTATGTATAAAAATGTGATTGAATGGAGCTTTTTCGATTAATGAACAGCGCAATTTAATGCCAAGATAGCAAAATAAAAGACTAGTTAAACACAAGAGATAATATATGCAACAAACTCATTGGTTAAACAGCCCATTTGGAAAAGACATTTACCAAGCCAGCAGCATCCACAGTAACTTTAAATATCACATTGACTATTGGCTAATAGGTAAAGGGGATGGCTATGTCGACGCTAAACGTATTATACCCATTATGTTTTTGGCTTTGTTTATTGTTGTGGCTTGGATCTTTTTATTTGTTGCGAATGAAATGGAATATTTTAGTCACCTTTTTGGTACGGAGATACTCTCTGATGAAACTAGATATGAATATGTAATAGGAAATTTAAATTATTTTTATGACAAAGGCAGGTACATAAAGCTTATATTCGGTCTTGTTATATCCACAATATTTTCTTTTTTAGGACTACATTACCTCTTCTCTCCCTATCCTCGCCCAGTACGTTTTAATCAAAAGAACGGCATCGTCTATACCAAATTCTTAGGTGAAATATGGGTAACAGATTGGGATACTGCTGCAATTAAAATGTGGCGCGGTACTAACTATACCTTCTTAATTCCTTTTACTCACCGGGGTATCGCACTGCGCATGCACTCACTGGATAAAAACGGTCATATATTAACACGCTGGGTGTTATTATCGGGAGCTAATAACAACCGACTTGATGATGTTGCGTTGGGTGGCGACCCTTGTTTGTTGTATTGGAACTGGCTGAACACTTACATGCAGGGCGCAGTATTTGAAGGGGTTGATGGCAGCAACAGCAAGGCTAAGAATAGTAATAAAAATCAAAAAGTGATCCCCAATCCTAAAATAGGCCGATTATGGCCGTTAGAAAAAATAATGCGTTTTCGTGGCTATAAATTTCCCAAGTCGATAGATCAACAAGCCATCGCATTAAATGCCAAATTAAAAGCACAGCAGCTATACCCAAGTTTTAAAGGCGATGCCATACCCAATAATCCGTTCTTCACTTGGCAGTACCATTATCCCGATAGAATCATGCCAAACGCGCAAGGTAAAATCATACTACCTAAGCCAATTCTAACTGACCCAGCGGCGATAGCAGCGGCGCAATTAGAGGAGGAGCTAGAGCAAAAATTACAAGCACAAGGCATCGATAATGTGTACAAGCACTACCATGTCAAAGAGCTAGAGGGTGCTCTAAATTCAGAGACGCCTAAAAGCGCAGAAGAAATAGCGCTCATAAAAAACTACATAAAAGTGGGCGGTTATAAATATCATGGATAATTATAAAGGGGGCAGGGATTGAAACAAACTCATTGGTTAAACAGTCCATTTGAAAAAGACATTTACCAAGCCAGCAGCATCCACAGTAGCTTTAAATATCACATTGATTATTGGTTAATAGGTAGAGGGGATGGTTATGTCGATGCTAAACGTATCATACCTATTATGTTTTTGGCTCTGTTTATTGTTGTGGCTTGGTTCTTTTTATTTGTTGCGAAAGAAGCAGAAATATACAGTTATTTATTAACATCGAAAATATTTCCTGATGAAACAAGAGTTGAATCAATAATATCAAGATTAACAACATATATAGAAGATGGGTATTATACTCCATTTTTCTTTGGTCTTTTTATTTCTACAATATTTTCTTTTTTAGGATTACATTACCTCTTTTCTCCCTATCCACGCCCCGTACGTTTTAACCAAAAAAACGGTCTGGTCTATACTAAATTCTTAGGTAAAGTATGGGTAACAGATTGGGATAGTGCTGCAATTAAAATGTGGCGCGGTACTAACTATACCTTCTTAATTCCTTTTACTCATCGCGGTATTGCATTGCGCATGCACTCGCTGGATAAAAACGGCCACATCTTAACACGCTGGTTGTTATTAGCGGGAGCTAATAACAACCGACTTGATGATATCGCATTGGGTGGCGACCCTTGTCTGTTGTATTGGAATTGGCTGAACACTTACATGCAGGGCGCGGTATTTGAGGGGGCTGATGGTAGCAACAGCAATACCAGCAATACCAGCAATAGTAATAAAAATCAAAAAGTGATTCCCAACCCTAAAATAGGCCGCTTGTGGCCGTTAGAAAAAATAATGCGTTTTCGCGGCTATAAATTCCCCAAGTCGATTGATCAACAAGCCATCGCATTAAATGCCAAATTAAAAAAACAGCAACTATACCCACGCTTTAAAGGTGACCCCATACCCAATAATCCGTTCTTCACTTGGCAGTACCATTATCCCGATAGAATCATGCCAAACGCGCAAGGTAAAATCATAGTACCTAAGCCAATTCTAACTGACCCAGCAGCGCAACTAGAGGAAGAGTTAGAGCAGAAATTACAAGCACAAGGCATCGATAATGTGTACAAGCACTACCATGTCAAAGAGTTAGAGAGTGCTCTTAACTCAGAGACGCCTAAAAGCGCAGATGAAATAGCACTCATAAAAAACTACATAAAAATGGGTGGTTATAAATATCATGGATGATAATAGTCTTGATCGAGGATACCAAGACAACAGCGTTTATCATGGTGAAGAAGCTACTGGGCTACCTAACAATTTTTTCATATGCAACACGATCACCAAGGTAAGCATCTATGGCAAATGCCAAAGGCAACTTTAGTCATAGATATGGAACTGGTATATCATTGATAAAACTAAATTTTTTTGATAATTAAAGTGATCAGCCGTTAATATTCTAGCTATAGATGTTGGATCTATACTTATTTACCATAGGATCTATTGTAAAGTTTACATTATTTGTTATATTCAAAGCCTGTCTTGTCGGGGTTCTTTTGCATAGCAAAGGACGAGAGGTTTTATACCAACCCGCGAACCTGATCCGGTTAATACCGGCGTAGGAAACAAGCAATTGAAGAATCTCAATCAAATACAATGTAAATAATATCAGTGGTATATCGCTACCATTTTGTTAGCTTATACTTTTCTCTTACAGTGCGTTTGTAGGGGCGTTAGTGGGCTGTTATTTGCATTCGTACCTTTTCAGTTGTACATAGCCTCCAGGCAAGATTTATTAAATACTAATAAATGTCTTTGAGGACAAATGTATGAGTAAGTCAGTAATCCAAAACACATTAATATCAAGCACTCATTTAAGCTCAACTGCCAGAGTTGATAGTGAATCTATTAAGCCTTTTGCCAATGCCTGCAAAGTATATATCCAAGGTAGCCGTGAGGATATAAGAGTACCAATGCGTGCCATTAATTTAGCGGATTCGCCCGCATCTTTTGTCAGTGCTAATAATGCAGAAAAAAATGAACCGGTAATGATTTATGATACATCAGGACCTTATACCGATCCCGATATAATGATCGATGTTTGTAAAGGTTTAGCACCTATTCGTAGTGCGTGGATAGATGAGCGCAACGATACTGAATTGCTCGGTGGTTTAACATCAAATTATGGCCAGCAGCGTGCGGATAACAGCCGTTTAGATGCGTTAAGGTTTAATTTGCAATCTAGCCCGCGAAGAGCCAAGGCAGGTGCTAATGTCACTCAGTTACACTATGCCCGCCAAGGTATTATTACGCCTGAGATGGAGTTTATTGCTATCAGGGAGAATATGAAGCTAGTCGCGGCGAAAGATGACTTAGCTCTTAATTTTCAGCATCCAGGTCAAAACTTCGGTGCCAGTATTCCAGCACAAATAACGGCTGAATTTGTGCGTGAAGAAGTGGCGCGTGGTCGGGCGATTATTCCTGCTAATATCAATCATCCTGAATTGGAACCAATGATTATTGGGCGTAATTTTTTAGTCAAAATCAACGGTAATATCGGCAACTCCGCACTAGGCTCGTCTATCGAAAAAGAAGTTGAGAAGATGACTTGGGGCACGCGTTGGGGCTCAGATACGATCATGGATTTATCGACCGGTAAGAATATACATGAGACACGTGAGTGGATTATCCGTAATGCTCATGTGCCAATTGGTACCGTGCCTATTTATCAAGCTCTTGAAAAAGTGAATGGGGTAGCAGAGGATTTAACGTGGGAAGTGTTTAGGGATACGTTAATTGAGCAGGCGGAACAGGGTGTTGATTATTTTACTATCCATGCTGGGGTGTTATTGCGTTATGTGCCGATGACAGCAAAAAGAGTGACTGGCATTGTCTCAAGAGGCGGCTCGATTATGGCGAAGTGGTGCTTGGCTCATCATCAAGAGAACTTCTTATATACACATTTTGAGGATATCTGTGAAATATGTAAAGCTTATGATGTTTCATTCTCACTAGGGGATGGCTTGCGCCCAGGCTCAATTGCTGATGCGAATGACGCGGCTCAGTTTGGCGAGCTAGAAACCCTCGGTGAGCTGACAAAAATAGCATGGCAACATGATGTACAAGTCATGATCGAGGGGCCTGGTCATGTGCCAATGCATATGATTAAAGAGAATATGGATAAACAGCTGGCAGAGTGCGATGAAGCTCCCTTTTATACATTGGGGCCTTTAACTACCGATATTGCCCCAGGTTATGATCACATTACCTCGGGTATTGGCGCAGCTATGATAGGTTGGTTTGGCTGTGCTATGTTGTGCTATGTTACTCCTAAAGAGCATCTAGGGTTGCCTAATAAAGATGATGTGAAAACTGGCATTATCACTTATAAAATAGCCGCTCACGCAGCTGATTTAGCCAAGGGGCATCCCGGTGCGCAAGTACGTGATAATGCGATGAGTAAAGCACGTTTTGAATTTAGATGGGAAGATCAATTTAATCTCGCGTTAGATCCAGATACTGCACGCGCTTATCATGATGAGACGCTGCCAAAGCAATCTGCCAAGGTCGCCCATTTTTGTTCGATGTGTGGCCCTAAATTTTGCTCTATGAAAATAAGCCAAGAAGTGCGCCAGCTAGATGATTCGCAAATTGCCTTATTAAGCAATGAGGTAGAGCTAGGAATGCAGGAGAAGTCTAAACAGTTCAAAGAGTCGGGGTCACAGCTGTACCCACAAGTATAATTATATGCAAGCTAGTCGCTGTAGGCGGCTAGCCTTTATTGTTTCTCCCAGGGTGGAATAGGTTGAAATTGTGTTAATAAAAAATCAATCATAGCTCGCACTTTCGGTGCAACAATACGGTTACTTGGGTATAGCACCCACAGTGATGATTCAGTGATAAGAGGGTAGTCGGCGAGTACTTCTACTAGTTTTGCAGATGCTAGGCTCTGCTGAGCGTTCCACATAGATTTTATACCAATACCCATGCCGCTCTCTATTAATAAGCGCATGGCTTCACCATCATTAACCGCTAGAGTATTAGCGGTTGTAATCGTTTCACCATTGCTAAACTTCCAGCGATTACTGCCCATAAAGTTAACACATTGGTGTTTTAGTAAATCATTAGGTTTTTTAGGTGCGCCGTATTGCTCTATATAGTGAGGTGAGGCAACTAAGATGCGCTGATCAGTCGCCAGTTTTCGCGCTATCATGCTACTATCGCTTAAATTGGCATTGCGAATAACAATGTCGTAAGCACTTTCAACGGCATCGAGAATTTCATCAGATAATCTTAAATCCAGTGTCACTAGCGGGTATAATTTTATGAATTGTGCGAGCAAAGGGATAACGTGCATACGTGCAAAAGAGCTTGGCATTGCCATGCGTAATAACCCCTTAGGTTGGGTTTTTTCTGTGCTATTTAAATTCAGCCCTATTTCAAGGGTTTCTACTACTTGTTTGGCGTAAGGTAAAAAGGCAGCACCGTCTGTTGTTAATGAGACGGCGCGAGTGGTTCTATTAAATAAGCGAAAACCAGTGCTTTCTTCAAGTTTAGCTAACCGTGCGCTAGCACTGGCAGGCGACAGTGATAAGTCACGTGCGGCACTAGTAATCGCTCCTAATTCAGCTACTCGTAAAAATAAACGTATTGATAATATATCCATATTATCAAAAATATACGAATTATCTTTCCTAAACAACCGCTATTATCATTTTTTCAAAAGAAGTTATAGTAGTAACCATTAAATAACGATACTTGATTGAAGGTAATGAATATGAAAGCAATAGGATATAAACAAGCGGGCGCAATCAGTGCAACTGATTCATTAGTAGATTTTGTGGCAGCAGAGCCAACACTAGGATCACGTGATTTACTTGTTGAGGTGCGTGGTATCTCAGTAAACCCGGTGGATGTTAAAGTACGAGCAGCTATGGGGCCTGAATCAGGTACTAAAATCATCGGTTATGATGCCGCTGGTATCGTGCGTGAAGTAGGCAGTGAAGTTAGCCTTTTTAAAGTAGGCGATGAAGTGTTTTATGCCGGTGACTTTACCCGCGATGGCACTAACGCACAATTGCATGGCGTCGATGAAAGGCTTGTTGGCCACAAGCCAAAAACACTAGGTTTCGCTGATGCAGCAGGGCTACCACTGACATCAATTACCGCATGGGAAATACTGTTTCACTCATTCGCTATTAAAGAAGGCGAAGGTAAAGGTGAGAGCATTTTAATAGTAGGCGGTGCAGGTGGTGTTGGCTCTATATTAATTCAACTGGCTAAAAAGTTAACACAGTTAACGGTCATAACAACAGCGTCACGACCTGAGACAGTGCAGTGGGTTAAAAAAATGGGTGCTGATCATGTTATTAATCATCACCAATCACTCACTGAGCAAGTGGCAGCTTTGGGCTTGGAGCCTAAATATGTGGCCTCGCTAAATGGAACACAAGAGAATTTTGCATCGATTATTGAGCTAATTAAACCTCGTGGTCATATCGCTTTAATAGATGATCCAGAAACCATAGACATCCACGCGATTAAATTAAAAGCATTGAGTTTTAGCTGGGAGTTTATGTTTACCCGCTCTCTTTACAAAACAGCTGATATGCAAGTACAGCACGAGTTGTTAAATAGTGTATCTAGGTTGATTGATAACGAGACATTACAATCTACAGTGACCAAAAATTTAGGCAAGCTAACGGCACAAACCTTAAAAGCTGCACATATTGAGCAAGAAAGTGGCCGTGTTATCGGTAAAAATGTACTTGATGGTTTTTAATCAAACTGCATAGACTTACAACGATGTACGATGAGACGACAGGAGAGCACCATGCTAGCGCAAGCACATGTTAACTATCATATTATCAGTGATCAGCAACAAGCTTACTATATTGATGCTAACGGTGAAAAAGGCAAAATTCTTGCACCTGTCGTCGTACCGACACAAATCACTGTTAAGGATGTACGCTCTAATAACAGTGAGCTAAACTTTTGGCGCGACAGCTTAACGTTCATCGAAAGCCATTCTCAAGTTAGTGAGTTTAGTCAAGGTAGTGACTGGCAAGCTCAATATGATCAAGAGCTTAGCACACTTTTATCGACACAGATCAACGCTAAAGAAGTGATAGTATTTGATCATACAATCAGAGTTGATGATAGCCAATCAACCCGTAAACCTGCGCGCAATGTCCACAGTGATTATAGTGAACACGGTGCAAATGCGCGTTTAAAAGATATTATGGGTGATGAAAAAGCCAAGCAGTGGCAACAAGGTCACTTTGGTTTTGTCAATGTATGGCGGCCAGTGCAGCAGGTTGTTAAAAGTGCACCATTAGGTTTTATACGTCCGCAAAGTATATTGACAAAGGACTGGCTATTACTGCGTTTAATATATCCTGATCGAGTCGGTGAAATTTTAGGCGTCATCGCAAATACTGAGCACCAATGGATTTACATGGCGGATATGACGCCTGAAGAAGTGGCTATATTCAACATTTACGATAATCAACAGTTGAGCCCAATTGCTCACAGTGCGCTGGATTTGATTAATGAGCCAAATACAGCACCAACACCGATCAGAAAAAGCATAGAGAGCAGAACTCTCGTTCGATATTAAGCCATTGGCTTATTCTAGCGGCAAAGACAGTGACGCTAATGCAATCTCTAATACAAGTATGGCGTTTAATTAATAGAATATTAAGGAGCAAGAGATGAAAAAAACGATATTACTGACCGGTGCTACAGATGGTATTGGTTTACAGACAGCTAAAAAGCTATTGGCTTTGGGGCACAATGTATTATTACACGGGCGCAATGGCCAAAAGTTAGCAGATGTTGCACAATCTTTAGCGCTGATACCTGAGCGCGGTGTTATCGACAGTTATGTTGCTGATTTATCAATATTGGCTGACGTTGAAGCATTGGCCAGTGCTGTCAGTGCTAAATATCAGAAAATTGATGTGCTGATCAATAATGCTGGCGTTTTTAAAATGAGCGATGCTATTAATGCGCAAGGCGTTGATGCTCGCTTTATTGTTAATACCATCGCACCTTTTTTATTAACTAAACGTTTATTGCCACTGTTAGATAAAGATGCAAGAGTGATTAACTTATCATCAGCTGCTCAATCACCTGTTGATTTAACTGCATTGGCGGCCAAGCATCATCTATCAGACAGCATGGCCTACGCTCAAAGTAAATTAGCGTTAACCATGTGGTCTTTTGAGTTGGCCAAGCAGCTGGCTAATACTGGGCCTGCTATTATTGCGCTTAACCCTAAATCATTATTGGCAACCAACATGGTAAAAGAAGCTTATGGTATTGCCGGCAGTGATTTATCAGTCGGTGCGGATATATTAGTAAAATCAGCACTGTCAGCTGAGTTTTCGGGCGCTACAGGTACTTATTTTGATAATGATATTGCTCAATTTAGCGATCCACACCCTGATGCATTAAACCCACAAAAGCGTCGAGCAGTGCTACAAACAATAGAGCAGTTCTTGAAAGATGCAGACGCTTAAGTATGAGTATTGCTGTCCTGTTCCGCGTATACACTATAGCTTAAATTTATTCTTAGCTGCTATGGCTTAAATATAAATATAAATATGGATAAGTACAAAAACTGTCGCATAAGTAAGGCTACCTTTTATTGGTTAAAATAGATAAAGTAGCCACAATGATTAAAGAGCGTTAAAATTGATACGCTATTGACCACTTATGATTGAGAGGTGAAAATGTCACTACTTGCTTTGCCTATTATCGATGGAGAATTATCATTAGATGATGATTTTTTAACGCCAGAGCAAGCAGATTCTGTGTTATCCATTTTATTAGATGAGCTGCCTTGGCGACACGATGAAATTACTGTGTTTGCCAAAACACACTTGATGCCAAGGCTGCATTGTTATCAGACCCAAACCGAGCAATCACTTACCTATTCAAGTTTAACATTACCTGCACAGCCTTATCACCCCAAAGTGTTGCAACTAAAAAAGTATCTTGAGGCGCTAACGGGCCTTGAGTTTAACGCGGTATTAATTAACCTATATCGCGATGGTTTAGATAAAATGGGCTGGCACGCTGATGATGAGCCTGAATATGGGCTTGAGCCAAATATCGCATCCATTAGCTTAGGTGCAAAACGCGCTTTCAAACTAAAGCATAGCAACAAAGCGGCAGGTGATATCACACTTGAATTAGGCCACGGCTCGCTGTTGTTGATGGCAGGCTCGTTACAGCAGCACTGGCAACACTCACTGCCACAGCGCAAGAATATAACGCAAGTACGCATCAACTTAACCTTTCGCTATCTTGTGAATGCTCAGCCATAATTTTGACAAAACCAGCGGCTTTTCGCGATGCAAGGTGCTGTTTAGCGTCAAATAGTTGAGCTTTTTCGCCAAATACAGCTGATTTTTTCGATTAAATACTAATCGAGGATGATAATAAAGTTGATAGGAGTATGATTCGCTCATCAGATTATCTTGTTGGTTATAACAAGAGCAATAACAGTAATATTAGTAAAGAGTATATTATATGACCGCCACTCCTAGTTTCCGCTTTAGACGTTTACGCCGTACCCCTGTGTTACGCAGTTTGACTCGCCAAACTCAGCTCAGTGCTGATGATTTTATCTTGCCTTTATTTATAGAAGAAAATATCAGCGAGAGTGTTGCCATTGAAAGTATGCCAGGGGTGAGTCGTATTCCTGAAAGTGCGTTACATGACAGAGTGAAAGAAGTTTGGGCGAACGGTATTAAGGCGATAATATTATTTGGTGTCTCCCATCATAAAGATGACTGTGGCAGTGACAGCTGGGATGATGAAGGTCTATTAGCGCGTTGCATTAAAATTGCCAAAGCGGCAGAACCAGAAATGCTAGTAATCAGTGATAACTGTTTTTGTGAATATACAGATCATGGCCATTGCGGTGTAGTGGTGGATGATGATGTTGATAATGATGCAACTTTAATTAATTTGCAAAAACAAGTACTTAGCTGTGCAAGATCAGGTGTTGATATGATCGCACCTTCAGGCATGATGGATGGTATGATTCAAGCCATTCGCCAAGCATTAGACAGTGAAGGTTATGGCCATATCCCAATAATGAGCTACTCAACTAAATTCGCCTCTGCATTTTATGGCCCATTTAGAGAAGCGGTGGACAGCAGCTTTAAAGGCACACGCAGTACTTATCAGCAAGACCCAGCCAACCCTAGAGAAGCATTGGCAGAATCAATGCAAGATGAGGCAGAAGGTGCTGATATTTTAATGGTGAAACCAGGCATTGCCTACCTTGATGTGATCGCAAACATTAAACAACACAGCTCATTACCCTTAGCGGTTTACCAAGTTAGCGGTGAGTTTGCGATGATAAAAGCGGCCGCTATTGCAGGTGTCATTGATGAAAAAGCGATTGTATTAGAGAGCATGATTGCCTTTAAGCGCGCAGGCTGTGATTTAATTATTACCTATTTTGCTGAAGATATTGTTAAGTGGCTTAAGTAAGCCGCTTTAAGCTGGGAGTGTTACTGTAAACACTCGCGTCAGATTTAACATTGAGAAGTTATTTATGTCCAAAAAACAAAAACTACTGAGCTCTTTAATTATATTTTCTTGTGTACTTTTAGTGCTCAATTTTGGTTTGCGATCATCAATGGGCTTCTTTCTCAATCCTATTTCTGAAGAGTTTGGCTTTGGCCGTGAAGTGTTTGCTTTTTCTCTGGCGCTGCAAAACTTGTGTTGGGGGTTGTTTCAGCCTATAGCAGGTGCCTTTGCTGATAGATTCGGCACCTTTAAAACGCTGGTGTTTGGTGCGATAGTTTATGCAGCGGGGCTGTATTTTACCTCGATTGCTGAATCAGTGTTTGATTTACACGTCGCAGCGGGCTTGTTGATCGGTATGGGCATAGCGGGCACCGGATTTGGTGTGGTATTGCCAGCAATGGCGCGCATGGTCTCAGCTGAAAAAAGAGCCATGGCGCTAGGCCTTGGCACCGCAGCAGGATCAGCGGGACAGTTTTTAGTGATACCAGCCGCACAGGCGCTAATAGCGGATTATGGTTGGCAGTTAACGTTAATGTTCTTAGCCTTAGGTGCGCTCACAATGGTCGCGTTGGCAATGCCTTTTGCCAACGATAAAGGCGGTCAGAAGACCGTACTAGAAAAAAATGACCTGAGCATGAAAGAAGCGTTAAAAGAAGCGACCAGTAATGTTCATTATTGGTTGTTGATAGCAGGTTTTTTTGTCTGTGGTTTTCAATTAGCCTTTATTACAGTGCACATGCCATCTTACTTACATGACAAAGGTTTTGGCCCCAATGTCGCCGTCATATGTTTATCACTGATAGGCTTTTTCAATATTATCGGTTGTCTGCTCTTTGGCAACTGGTCAGGGCGATATTCAAAGAAAAACTTATTAGGTTTAATCTACTTCTTCAGGGCTGTGGCCATCGCAGCCTTTATGATTTACCCAATAAGTATTGTATCAGTGTATATATTCGCTATCGTTACCGGCTTTTTATGGTTGGCAACGGTGCCGGCAACATCGGGCATTGTAGCGCAAATGTTCGGTTTAAAGTATATGGGTACCCTCTATGGCATCGTCTTTTTAAATCATCAATTGGGATCATTTCTAGGGGTTTGGCTCGGCGGTTACTTATATGATGAAACCGGCTCTTACGACATTGTCTGGTACAGCGCGGCAGTTATCGCACTAATCACCGCCATCATCCATATCTTTATCGATGAGCGCCCAGTGCTTAGAATAAGAGAAGCTCAGGCGCAAGTAGTTTGAGAGGGGAAAACTATATCATCATAATGCAATTTTCATGGCACTAGCATTTAAGTTGATAAGAATATTATCGGAATAAGAACAGTTTATGGTGAGTCAAAGTGCTTATAGGCACTATAAGCAATACGAGATGGAAAGTAAGCCTTAAGACTTACTATCTACCTCAGGGCAGTAGTTAAGTATGTTTAATAGCATGAGCTAATTTTTTAGCCAGAGTTTGGACGCCGACTTCAGAATTAAGGCCAACTTTATCAGCTAGTCTAGGGCTATAATTAAAAACATCTTTTACACCTACACCATGCCAAACAGGTAAAATAACATTTTTTTTCTCTATGATTTCTCGAGTATAAATGGAATCAAATTCAGCTTTACACCAACCTTGATTTTTTAAAAAATCAGGAGAAAGAATAACAATACATTTCTTGGTTTCACGTAATCCTTTTTCTATGCTTTCACGTAAACTATCGCCGACTTGCAAGGAAAACTCGTCATACCAAGTAGGGCAAAGCAATTTATTAAGCTCAATAGCTAGCCCCCTAACAAGGTTGTCTTTGTCTTTTGAATCATGAGAAATAAAAGCTAAAGGCTTCGATAGATCATTGCATTTATCCACGTACTTTCGATCCCTAATAACAATATTGAATTTTAATTTATTACCTAAATCTATTAATTGCTTTTCTAGCTTAATATCAACACTTATATCTATATACAAATAAACTCTTCGAGTGAAAACAAATGAACTTAGACTTTGCCTATCAGGAGTATGTGCAGGACCTATTATTTGTTCAGGCTCACTTTCTAGAATGAAGCATTCTTTTACATTCTTCTGATCAAGTAAATAGTTTATACAGCTCAGATCTGCGCTAGAAGGTATGTAAAATGACCAATATTTTGCGTTTTCTTCTTGTCGATATGATATTTTACCTAATATTATTTCTGGTTCAGCGCCATCCAGACTTAGATGCCACTCACTATTAGCATTTAGTGCCTGTGCTGATACATCATAATATTCTCTAACTGTTGCCACGAATGTCCTTTATCTATAAATATAGAATTTACCCAGAATATATATAACTATTCTAATAGTTAGTCGTCGCATTTAAATGGAAGTACTACCCACTATATTTGAGACAACTGAATAATATATAAAACATTTCCTAGATAGCAAGCTGTAATTGTGTGGGTGCTCATTATCTACAAAACCTCGCACAACCAGAAGCCCTAGTTTTCAACAATCACCACTAGCTAATCACTTAGATCGTTTTATAGTAATCAGTTAAGCCTGTCAGGATATTGGTAATAGCGATGGACGATAATATCACGCCCATTATTCTGCTGATGACGCTCGCACCGCTACTGCCGACTAGTTTGTTAATGAAGCCTGCAAGTAGCATTAGTACGTAGACCAGTAAGATTACCGACAGCATTACGGCAGCCGTTTGCATTTGCTCCCAAATAGTGAAAACTTCATTTTTGGTGAGCAATACCGCTGCCAGCATAGCGCCTGGGCTAGCAATAGAGGGGACTGCTAACGGGAATATAGCGGTTTCTTTATGGGCAGCAGTGCATAATTTTAATTCCTCTTCAGGTTTGCTATCACCAAAAATCATATTCAATGCAAATAGGAATAAGACAATACCGCCAGATATTTGAAATGCAGATAATGGAATGGCTAGGGCGTTGAGTATGATTTCACCAATAACAATAAAGAATAGTAATATGAAAGCAGATACAACGGCGGCCAACAGGGCGACACGGCGTTTAGTTTTTAAGTCAAATTTATCGGTGACAGCAATAAATACTGGTACCGTACCAATTGGGTCAATGACTGCAAAAAAAGTAATGAAAACGGCTAAAAAATCTATCATCTTTAATTCATTCCAAAATTACATGTTCTGATGGCGCACAATAAAACAGTTAAAAACTGTGGGTGTTTTATCAGAGATATTGCGCAATTAGTTGTTTATGTTAACAATTAGCGAGCAAAAAATCATTTAAGAACTATCCTTAAATGACTGTGTCATACTTGCAAGCCAGTATTATTTGATAGTGATAACAGACCATTTAGAGTAATCAGTGAACAGGAGAGTGGCTATCATTCGATCAATAGGCTTTATAACTCGGTTGTTAACTTTAGCGGGCTGAAATCAGTTTATTTTAAAAAACTCGTAGCTAAACACGAGTTTAGGTTGATGTTGTTGCCCGAGTATAGATAATTCTAGCCAAACTAGCGAGGGTTTTGCTGGCAAATACTAATAATATTGCACATTCAAAGGAAAATATTGGTGTTATGTTCGCATCATATATTGTTTTTTTGTATAGTATATTTCACGCAGTTTTGTTTTTATGTTGCTAAATGACTAAACATAGCAGATGCGTGTTTAAAAAAAGTTTAAAATAATGGTAAATTATATTTTTCACTACTAACTGAATTTAAAGGTACTAATGAAAATAATCAAAGATTTTATAGATAACGATACATCAGCGGGTATTTTATTGATTGCAGTCACAGTGATTGCGCTGATATTTAGTAATTCTGCATTATCGGGCTTCTATCAAACGTTCTTACACATCCCAGTTGAAATTCGCTTTGGCCAATTAGGTATTGAAAAATCCCTATATCATTGGGTAAACGATGGCTTGATGGCTATCTTTTTCTTATTGGTAGGTTTGGAAGTTAAGCGCGAAATTCTACAGGGTCATCTTTCATCTGTCAGTCAAATAGCGCTACCGGGTTTCGCCGCAATTGGCGGAATGGTGGTCCCAGCAGGTGTTTACCTTTACTTTAATATGGCAAATGATGTTGCCGTTAACGGCTGGGCAGTACCGACCGCGACAGATATTGCCTTTGCATTAGGCGTGTTGTCGATGCTGGGTAATCGCGTGCCGGTATCACTTAAAGTATTTTTAATGGCGTTGGCGATTATTGATGATTTAGGGGCAATTGTGATCATTGCATTGTTTTATACCACTGATTTATCAACCATGTCGATTAGCGTCGCTGGCGCGTCATTAGTGGTGCTGATTATCTTTAATATATTGGGTGTCAGTAAGAAAACTGCGTTCTTTGTGGTTGGTGCGGTGCTTTGGGTCAGTGTTTTGAAATCTGGCGTACACGCTACCTTAGCAGGTGTTGCACTGGCGTTTACTATACCTCTTAATGCTATTGATGAAGAGGGTAAGCAAGTTTCACCGTTAAAAGAGATCGAGCACAGCTTGCATTTTTGGGTGGCGTTTTTGATATTGCCGCTGTTTGCCTTCGTCAATGCAGGGGTTAGCTTCGGCGATATATCACTGGAGAAAATGGCTGGGCCAGTACCTATGGGTATTATGTTAGGTTTGTTTGTTGGTAAGCAGTTAGGTGTGTTTGGCTTTAGTTGGTTGGCGATCAAATTGAAACTGGCGAGAATGCCTGATGGCAGTAACTGGATGCAGCTTTACGGTGTATCGCTATTAACGGGTATTGGTTTTACGATGAGTTTATTTATCGTATCGCTCGCATTCACCGATGACTCATTATTTGAGTACACTGATAAGCTGGCTATTTTGGTAGGCTCTTTTCTGTCTGGTATATGTGGTTACGCTGTCTTAAGATGGGGCAGTAAAGCATTAAAAAGCTAATTGAATAAGCGGCTAAGGGATAGCCGCTTAGTTTAAGGACAAAAAAAGAGCCGCTAATTAGCGGCTCTTTTTTTGCTTATAATTTGTACTAACTAAGTATTATTTAGTACGTTTAGCTGGGCCTCTGCGCGCTTGCGTGTTGCCTGTGTTGTTTGTTACCTTGGTTTTAGTAACCTTGTTGCTTGGCGCTTGGCGACGAGCTTTTGAGATGTTTTTACGCAAGATATCGCGGTTGCCAACATCATAGCCAGGTAAGTGAATACGTTTAACTTTAGTGCTGATGATTTTTTCAATATTGGTTAATGCACGCTCTTCTTCTCTTGATACAAATGAGATGGCATAACCTTTATTACCGGCACGACCGGCACGGCCTATACGGTGAACATAATCTTCTGCAAGGTAGGGTAGGTTGTAGTTAACAACGTATTCAAGCCCTGGTATATCTAAACCGCGTGCAGCTACTTCAGTTGCTATTAACACTTGTACTTTGCCAGCTTTAAAGTTTTCTAATGCTCTGCGTCGAGTGCCTTGGGTTTTATCACCATGACAAAGGGCAGTCGTGACACCAGTGTTTTTCAGTTTATTAACTAGGTTGTCCGCTTGTGCTTTAGTGCTGGTGAAAACAAGTACTTGAAACCAGTTGTGCTTGTGAATTAGTTCATTGAATAAATCGGCTTTACGTTTTTCTTCAACTGGGTAAACAACATGCTCGATAGTATCGGCAGTGGTGTTTAGCTTGGTTGCTCTAATATCGACTTGGCTTTTAAGTATCGATTTTGATAATGTTTGTACTTGTGGTGAAATAGTTGCTGAAAACAACATGGTTTGTCTGTTGTCAGGCGTGTTCTTTAAGATATCAGCGACATCGCCAATAAAGCCCATATCGAGCATGCGATCTGCTTCATCAAGTACAACAAACTGAGCGCGTGAAAGGTTTGTGTTACATTGCACTAGGTGCTCAAGTAAACGCCCTGGAGTAGCAATGAGTATATCGACACCGCGGCTAAGTTTCTTCTTTTGAGAATCCATGTTAACACCGCCATAGCAGGCGATCACGGTTAAATCTAAAAATTGTGCGTAGCGGTTAATCGCACTGGCAAGTTGCTCAGCTAACTCTCTTGTTGGTGTCAAGATGAGTGCGCGAGTGTAACCGGCTTCAACTTGCATTGGCTTGTCAAACATCTGTTGTAAAATAGGGATGCTGAACGCGGCTGTTTTACCGGTACCCGTTTGTGCGTTAGCAAGTAAGTCTTTGCCTCGTCTGGCAGGTACAATCGCTTTTTGCTGTACTGCTGTCATTTCAGTATAACCGCAAATATCCAGCGCTTGTTGTATAGGTTGGGCTAGGTCTAAGGCCGAAAATTTCATAGTGTATCTCTTTAGGTTATAACGATTAATATAATTAGGGGCAAAGCTTTGCTATCGCAAGTTCTATTGATTTAACAGTTGGTCATTAATCCGGCGATACCATCATTTTTAGCATGTGCACAGATAATGAGATTTGAGCAAAGCGAAGGTGTAAAAGAGCGGCATTATAGCGTATTTATAGATATTTAATAGCGATCTTTGCTTTGTGCCTACAGTTTTAGGTGCAAGTTGTGCTAGATAGGTTAGAATTCAGCGTTTTTATTGAAAATGTACTCTGCTTAGGTGAAAAAATATTCGCGCTCTTATTATTTATCGGTAATGAATTATTGATATATTACTGATAAAGAGGGGCGTTAAAGCAGGCGTATATTGAGTTTTTAGCTAAGAGAATTCTGTTGAGCCATGGCCATTACTTTTGTCGATGTACGCAAGCGTTTTAATTTTAGGAGTATATCCATTGGTCGCTGGGTGACACCTCAAGAGCGTGATCGCTCAGCCGCTTTATTCTATCATGCGTTAGCTGATTTAATGGTGGCGCTTAAATGCCCAGAGCAGGTGATTTCCTTAAGAGGGCAGTTATCATTTCAATACGGTATCGGCGGGCGCCCAGGCGTTGCTGCTCACTATGATCCTAGTCAGCGCTGTTTTGCGTTGGCAAAAAATGCGGGCCCTGGCAGTATTGCCCATGAATGGTTTCATGCCTTAGATCATTATTTAGTTGTTAAAAGTTTTGCTGATGCACCTGCTAGTATGTTCACCTCAAAAGCTTGGCTGAGTGAGGCGACTCCCATCGTCCATGTATTAAATGATAAGTTAGATCAATGCTTTAAAAGCATATTGCTATCAGCTGATGGTAAACAACCGAGTGAGCTTTTTAAAAACAGTGCAATGATTGATAAAAAACTGAAAAGCCAATACTACGCTAAACCCGAAGAGCTGTGTGCGAGAGCCTTCGAGTGCTTTATCGCTGATACTCTAGAGCAGCAAGGGCGAGAGAACCGCTTTTTGGTCAGTAATATTAATAATACAGATGAGGCGAAACTCGGTTTGTATCCACGCTTTGAGCAACGTACACAAATAAATGCAGCGTTTAGTGATTACTTCTCAATGTTAGGTGCACGCCTTCGCGCTAATGCTAATGCTAATCATTAACGCTAATAAACTTAAACAAACGATAATAGGTTTGATCATTTTATAATGAAAAAGAGATATAAAATATTACTGGCAATCGTTATTGTTATTATTGCCCTTGTTGTTCTAGGATTTGTTGTTAGTCGGCAGTTATCGAATAACTATACCGATAATGACAATGCTAATACTCTTGAAAAGGTTACTGATTCTAAGCAGTTTAATGGCCAAGTATTTGAAAATCAACAGGCGCGACGCACTAACCCTAATCCGCTTGATTTAGCAAAAACGATATTGTTTGATAAACAACAGCCAAGTGCACCATTAAAACCGATCAATATTGTCACTATGGATAAAGCACAATTAATAGCATTACAACAAGATTATAAAAAGCAGGGGATGTTATTTTTTCGCCTAGGCCACTCAACCGTATTAATGTTAATCGATGGGGCGTACTGGTTAAGTGACCCTGTTTTTGCACAAAGAGCTTCGCCGTTTTCATTTATAGGGCCTCAGCGTTTTCATCAGCCACCTATTAGTATTGCGGATTTACCGGCCATAAAGGGCGTGATTATTTCACACAACCACTATGACCATTTAGATGAGCAGGCTATTAAGTTGCTCAATGCCAAGGTTGAACATTTCTATACGCCGCTAGGGGTTGGTGAAGCGCTGATTAAATGGGGAGTTAATCGTAATAAGGTGACTCAACTGGATTGGTGGCAGTCAATTAAGCAAGGCAGTATTGAACTGACCTCGACGCCATCACAGCATTTTTCTGGGCGCTCAACACTGGATAGAGACAGCACATTATGGTCAAGCTGGGCGTTAAAAGGCCAGCAGGGTAGCGTCTTTTTCTCAGGTGATACAGGTTACTCACCGGCATTTAAAGAGATAGGCGAAAAGTTGGGCCCCTTTGATGTCTCTTTTATGGAAACAGGGGCTTACAATGCATTATGGTCTGATGTGCATATGTTTCCTGAGCAATCCGCGCAGGCGCATATCGATATTAAAGCCAACTACTTAGTACCTGTCCACAATGGTACTTTTGACTTAAGTGTCCATACTTGGACAGATCCTTTTGAGCGCATTAGCACAGCAGCAAAGGCGCTTTCGGTGAATCTGCTGACGCCTAATATGGGCCAGTTAGTGAGGTTGCAAGATCAAGTAAATGCACAACTGCCTGAAAATACTTGGTGGCGCGAGTAATTATCACCTTTAGAAAGTAAAGTTAGAGGGTATAGAGGGCAAAGCTAGAGCGATACTATGAAATTCGAGTATCAGCTCTAGCAGAGATTAGCTTGGTAATTGCTGAGTACTTTTGTATTCTTTTAAAAAGCGCTCAAGACACTCAAGTTCGGCAGCGGTCACAGATTGACCTATCTCAACACCTTTTTTGCCAGCTTTAATGGCTTGCTGAACGATCTGCTTTTTATCTAAGGTGAACAGCTCTTCAAGAATTTCGCGGGCAAAATCAGCTTGCGGGTAGGGTTTGTTGACTAGGGTTTCACCACGACCTTGGGCATCGCAAAGGCAAGCTTGCAAAAATTGTTTAAAACGAGCTGGGTTAGCTGTCGCGCTCATGTTATCAATAAACAATTTATGAACGGTGGTGTATTTAAGCTCAAAAATCTTATGACAGCGGGTGTGGTTATCGCTGGTTAGTGTCGCGATATCACGCAGTTTATTAGGAACTTTAATACGCCTGCAAAAGGCTTTGATAATTTTAACGCCCTTTTGTTCATGGCCATGTAAATTACCTTTTGTACGATGACAAATGGCCTTGCCAAAATCATGGGTGAGTGCGGCAAAGCGTGTTTCTAAATCAAAATTCAAATCTGCAGCGCGTTTAAGCACCAGCATAGTGTGTGTAAAAACATCACCTTCAGGGTGGTGCTTTTCAGGTTGCGGAATGTCGACCATCTCTTCAATTTCAGGGAAAATACCAAAGCCGTTTAATGTCATGAAATATAAATGGGGATGTTTTTCAGCCAGTGCTTTTTCGGTTTCCTTCCATACGCGCTCAGCCACTAAATGCTCTAGCTCACCGTTATCGCGTAGCTGTATCATCAAGGCCATCGTGTCAGGGTGAATACGCCATTGATCACCATAGCGCGCTAAGAATCTTGCAATACGCAGCACTCTAACAGGGTCTTCAGCAAAAGCTTGGGTGGTATGGCGCAATACTTTATTGGCTAAATCGAGCTGGCCATTAAAGGGATCAATAATATTGCCATCGCTATCTTGTGCCATCGAATTTATCGTTAAATCCCTGCGCGCGAGATCTTCTTCAAGGGTTACGCTGCAGCTCGCATCGACAGTAAAGCCGGTATAACCTGCACCTGATTTTCTTTCAGTACGGGCGAGCGCATATTCATCTTTAGTTTTAGGGTGTAAAAAAACCGGAAAATCACTACCCACACTTAGATACCCCAGCGCTAACATCCGCTGTGTTGTTTCACCGACCACCACATAGTCATCGTCTTTTGAGGTGATCCCAAGCAGGGCATCGCGTACTGCGCCGCCAACTAAATAAACATCTTTCAAATTGTCTTGCATAATAAATCGCTAACTGAATAAAAGTTGTTATAGCTTAGCAGTTTGTGCCGCAGATTGAAGCGCTATTGACCTATAAACAGCTATCTATCGCTATACGCTGCGCGGTGCGAACATGATGATAGCCATACCGCAAAGTGCAACAGCCGAGCCCAATATGTCCCAATGTGTCGGGCGAATACCATCAACTGCCCATAGCCAGCAAATCGCCATGGTAATATAAACCCCGCCATAAGCGGCATACACTCGACCAGTAGCTGCTGGATGTAGAGAGATAAGCCAGGCAAAAGCTGCTAGAGATAGGGCCGCAGGGATAAGTAATAATATTGATTTACCTTGGCGAAGCCAAAGGTAGGGCAGGTAGCAGCCTATAATTTCAAACACAGCTGTGAGTGCAAACAGCGCGAATGTTTTTAAACTAGGCAGTAGCTCAGGCATGGGCTGTATCCATATAGATTTGCGGCTAATGTGAGGTGGACAATAATGGAGCTTTAGCGTTAAAGCGCTTCAGCTTAAGCTATGTAAATCACTTAAACTGAAGCGCATCGTCATTATACAATCATACTAGAAAGGTGCAGGGTAGTTTTTTAATACCGCTTTGATATCCACTAAAGCAGCTTCGCTTAATGTTAAATCAAATGCGCTAATATTATCGGTGAGCTGTGCCATGCTGGTCGCGCCAATAATGGTGGATGTCACGCCTTTGACTTGTTGGCACCAAGCGAGTGCCAGCTGTGCCGGTGTGATGTTATATTGCGCTGCGATTTGCATATAAGCCGCAGTTGCCTCATGCCCAGCTGTAGTATTACGGTATAAGCCGTTTCTTTGCTCAATACTCCAACGAGTACCTTCAGGGATGGCGTTGTTTGCATATTTGCCAGTTAACATCCCCGTCGCTAATGGTGACCAAGGTAAGTAGGCGACGTTTTCACGGATACAAGTTTCTAGTAAATAGGGCGCATCTTTCGCATGAAGTAAACTAAATTCATTTTGAATAGAGGCGATACGCGGTAAATTGTGCTCTTCACTGAGTTTAAGGTAGCTGCTAATGCCCCAGGGAGTGTCATCTGAAAGCCCACAAAAACGAATTTTACCTGCCGCCACACAACGCGCTAAACCCTGTAAAATATCGTGCATTGAGTCTAACTCTTGCTGCGTATCTGCTAGAGTAAAGTCAACGCTATCGGGTGCGTGTTGGCCAAAATGTGGAAACTTACGGTTAGGCCAATGCAGTTGGTACAAGTCTAAATAGTCTGTTTGTAAGCGTTTTAATGAGCCTTCAACAGCTAACTCTACCGCTTTACCGGTAATCGGCGCTGAATCTCTTATCCAAGGTATACCAACGCCAGCAATTTTTGAGGCGATCACTAAATCGTCTCTTTTTTCACTGTTATTGGCCAGCCAATGGCCAAGAATAGTTTCTGTCTTACCGTAGGTGTCGCTACTAGGTGGCACGGCGTATATTTCAGCAGTATCTATAAAGTTGATATCTTTAGATAGTGCATAATCAATTTGTTCATTAGCATCTTGCTGATTGTTTTGTAAACCCCAGGTCATACTGCCTAAACAGGCTGAAGATACCGATAAACCACTGGTGCCTAATAAAGAATATTTCATATTTCTCACTTAATATTAGTTAATAAAACATTGATTAGTTGCTTTTATCAATCGCGTTACATCTATCACACATGTCGGTGTTAGCTAGCAGCTGTTATGAAAACAATTAAAGTCGAAAGTTGCTTGTTATCGTTAACTTGCAGCCATTAAATACAGTGTACAGAGCGATAAATAATCTGCTAGATATTGATAGATCTGCCTATTTTACACCGTTTTTAAAGTAATATGATGAATCATTTAACTGAAAATTAAACTATAAAGCATTTTTGTTACGCGCAATGCGCAAAGATCACTTGTTTTGCTTTATCGGCAGTGTTTTTTTAAACGTTATTGCATACAATAGTCGCCATTGATAAACGGTATTCTAAAATTAATAAAGTTAATACAAAGCGAAAAATAGCGCTGTGTGTATTAAGTGTAGAGTGTGAAAGGTAGATAAATGTCGATAGATAATAAAATTAAGGTAGGTATTTTAGGCGCATCTGGTTACACCGGTGCTGATCTTGTGCGATTAGCTGCTGCGCATCCGCATATGGAGCTATCGGTATTAACTGCAAATAGCCATGCGGGTAAAAAATATTCGCAAGTTTACCCCCACTTAGGCGCCATGGACTTACCTGATCTCATCACAATAGAAGAAGCTGATTGGGCAACGCTGGATGTGATATTTTGTGGCTTACCGCACGGCACCACCCAAAAAATAGTGGCATCATTACCTAAACATGTCAAAGTGATTGATTTATCAGCTGATTTTAGATTACGTGATACTCAAACTTACCATCAGTGGTATGGCCACGAGCATTTTGCTCCCCAGTTACAAGCAAGTGCTGTTTACGGATTGTCCGAGCATTATAGAGGGGATATCAAGAAGGCTAATTTGGTAGCATGTCCAGGCTGTTATCCAACCGCTGCACTGATGATGCTAATACCACTGTTAAAGGCTAAGTTACTTGATATTAATAGTATTATTATAGATGCTAAATCAGGTTTAACGGGAGCCGGTCGTGGTTTAAAACAAAATACTTTATTTGCCGAAGCAGGTGAAGGTTTAAGTGTCTATGGTGTGGCAGGGCACAGGCATGCGCCTGAAATAGAGCAAGAGCTGAGCGTGGCACAACAACAAGATGTGATGGTCAGCTTTACACCACATCTTATCCCGATGAGCCGTGGTGAATTTGTTTCAACCTATGCCAGTGTCGCACCAGGTGTCACTATTAATGATATTCGTGAAGTCCTTAATGCCACTTATGCCGATGAGCCTTTTGTGCGTTTATTAGCAGAGGGTGCAGGTATAGGTACCCAATTTGTCAGAGGCTCTAACCAGTGCTTATTATCGGTACATGAAGATAGAGTACCAGGGCGCGTGTTACTGTTCTCAACACTAGATAACTTGGTCAAAGGCTCTAGTGGTCAAGCTATTCAAAACATGAACATTATGTTCGGTTTTGATGAAACACTCGGCCTAATGCAGCAGCCAATGTTCCCGTAAGCAGAGCTGCCGTAAGCAGAGCTCCTTAGATTATAGCTTCGACAAGCCTCGTTTGGGATACCAAGTGAGGCTTTATCATTTCTAGCCCCTCATATTTTCTTTAAGGCGAATACTAACGCGAGTCAGTAGAGCCATTTTTTGTTAGCAGAGCCATGGCCGCTAAGATTTGCATTACATCATAATCCAATATTTGTGATCGATTATGTTCGTTTTTGTTTGTTAAAAATCCTATTTAACTTGTTGTTTATTAATGATTTAATATTATTATAAAATTAATTAACACAATGATGTAATTGCATCATTATTTGCCATGCGCTATGTTTGAAATCAGTTGACGGATGATGTTAGTTATTTTAATGTAATTAAAGAGGGGCAGGAAGTGAATATTCTTGTCTTTTTTTCAATAGTGATGTAATCGATTACATTGAAAAATATCACCACTTAAAAGTGGGTTAGATTAAAAAAATAACAATAAGCATTTAATAACACGAAATAAACACCTAATTCGCCAAAGCAGGGTAGGCTCAATATCTAATGTATCAACAATACTGCTAATCGTATTGGCTACTATTTGATATCAGACTAACGCTTAACACTCTACTTTTATGTCGGTTATTTGCTTTATTCCACGAGGTCATAATGAAAAAAATTAAAGGTCCTGCACTTTTTTTAGCACAATTTGTTAGTGATGAAGCCCCATTTAATACTCTTGAGAATATAGCCGCCTGGGCTGGTGGTTTAGGTTTTAAAGGTGTGCAAATGCCCAGTTGGGATGCGCGAGTATTTGATCTAGAAAAAGCAGCAAAGGATCTTGATTATTGTGCTCAAGTCAAATCAATATTAGCAAAGCATGGCTTAGAGCTCACTGAATTATCAACGCATTTACAAGGCCAGCTCGTAGCTGTTCACCCTGCATATGATGATATGTTTGATGGCTTTGCACCTGAGCATGTAAGGCAAAATCCAAAATTGCGACAAGCTTGGGCTGTTGAGCAGCTAATGTGGGCGGCTAAAGCCTCACAGAATTTAGGCCTAACTGAACACGCCAGTTTTTCCGGTGCTCTACTATGGCCGTTCATGTACCCGTGGCCGCAGCGCCCAGCGGGTCTAGTGGAAATGGGCTTTAAAGAACTTGCAGAGCGTTGGTTGCCAATATTGGATGAGTTTGATCGCTGTGGTGTCGATGTATGCTATGAAATTCACCCAGGTGAAGATTTGCACGATGGCGAAACCTTTGAGCAATTTTTAGAGGCAACCAACCACCACCCCAGAGTCAATATCCTGTATGACCCATCACACTTTTTACTACAACAACTAGATTACCTCAGCTTTATCGATATTTACCACGAGCGCATTAAAATGTTCCACGTTAAAGACGCCGAGTTTAACCCAACCGGTCGTCAAGGTGTTTATGGCGGTTATACCAGCTGGCAAAACAGGGCGGCACGCTTTCGCTCACTCGGTGATGGCCAAGTCGATTTTAAAGGTATTTTCTCCAAGCTAAGCCAGTATGATTTTGATGGATGGGCGGTTATCGAATGGGAATGCTGTTTAAAACACCCTGAGCAAGGGGCTGAACAAGGCGTTGCTTTTGTCAACGAGCACATTATACGTGTTACCGATAAAGCGTTTGATGACTTTGCTGATAGCGGTGTAGATGAGGCGACTAATCGTCGTATTCTTGGATTAAAAAGCAACTGATAACGTTAGGAGATACCATGAGTAAAAAAATAAAGTATGGCATGGTAGGCGGTGGTGACGGTGCTTTTATTGGCGATATTCATCGTATCGCCTCACGCATTGATGATCGCTTTGAGCTAGTTGCCGGTGCACTATCATCTGACGCCCAGCGTGCTAATGATTCAGCGTTGCGTATCGGTATCGATTTACAGCGCAGCTATAGTAGCTATGAAGAAATGGCCCGTATTGAAAGCGCCAGAGCAGATGGTATCGATGCTGTCGTTATCGTCACCCCTAATCATTTACACTTTCCTGTGAGCAAAGCGTTTTTAGAGCAAGGTATTGCGGTGATTTGTGATAAGCCTGCAACCCTCGATTTAGCACAGGCAAAAGAGCTGGCTACTTTGATTAAAGAGCGCGGCAGTTTTTATCGCTTAACCCATAATTATACTGCTTACCCGCTAGTGAGATTCGCAAGGCAGATGATCGAGCAAGGTAAGCTTGGCAAACTCAGGTTAGTGCAGGTTGAATATGTGCAAGATTGGCTCAGTGAAAATGAGGAGCAAAAAGGCAATAAACAAGCGCAGTGGCGAACAGACCCTGCAAAATCAGGTATTGGCGGCAGCTTAGGAGATATTGGCACCCACGCTTTTAATCTGGCGCAGTTTATGTCGGGTTTGAAAGTCAGTGAGGTGTGTGCGGATATCGATGTGTTTGTCGATGGTCGTGTGCTTGATGATAATGCTCACGTTATGTTGCGCTTTAATAATGCTGCCAAAGGGATGTTGTGGTGCTCACAAGTCGCCCCCGGTAATGCTAATAATCTTAAAGTACGCCTGTACGGTGAGAAAGGCGGTATCGAGTGGCAACAAGAAGAGCCTAATCATTTGTGGTACACACCACTTGGTGAGCCAAGTCAAAAAATTATTCGCGCAGGCCACGGCGTATCAGAGGTCGCTAATCGTATTAGTCGCACCCCAGCGGGACACCCAGAAGGTTACCTTGAAGGTTTTGCCAATCTATATAGTGATATCGCCGATGCGCTAACGCTGCATCAGCAAGGTCTTGAAATCCCGGAGCATCTACAGTTAATTCCAGGTATTAAAGAGGGTATATCATCGATGCAGTTTATTGAGGCAACGGTACAGTCCTCTCGCGCTAATAGCCAGTGGGTAGCGATGGATGGTGACTGAGATGAGTACAGCACAAGCACATAGTAGCTCACATTCAGATAGTGCTGAGCCTATTATGCAAATCGATAATATCGTCAAAGAATTCTCTGGCGTGCGGGTGTTGCATAAAATCACGATGGATATCTTCGCTGGTGAAGTATTGGGCATTTTGGGAGAAAACGGTGCGGGTAAATCGACGCTGTTAAAAATACTCAGTGGCATTTATCAAAAAACATCGGGCTCGATACGCTTTATTGGTCAAGATGTTGAAATCACCAGCCCAGCTAACGCCAAGGCTCTAGGGATTTCGATGATCCCGCAAGAATTTAATCTTATTAATAGTTTGAATGTTTTTGAAAATGTCTTTTTAGGCAATGAACAAAAAAAAGGACTGCTATTAAATAAAGCTAAAATGCGCGAGCAAACTTTAGAGCTGCTAGCTCAGTTGCAAACACAGCTTGATCCTGATGCCTTGATTTCCTCTTTAAGCGTCGCGCAAAAGCAGATGGTTGAAATTGCCAAAGCGTTAGTTAATGACGTTAAAATTTTGATTATGGATGAGCCAACCACTGTTTTAACAGATCATGAAGTGGGTATTTTCTTTGCTTTAGTCGAGCGTTTAAAAGCACGTGGTGTGACACTGATTTTTATCTCACATAAATTAAAAGAAGTTAAATTGCTCTGCGATCGCCTCATTATTTTAAGGGATGGCTATTTGATTAGCGTTGATGATATTGACGATATTGATGAGCAAGATATGGCCAGAAAAATGGTGGGCCGTGAACTCAATCAAATATATCCTGAAAAAGTCAGTGCAGGGCAAGAGAGTGTATTAAAGGTAGAAAACCTGAATATTGCTAAGCTTTTACACAATATTAATTTTGAGCTTAAAAAAGGTGAGATTTTAGGCTTTGCCGGCTTAATCGGTGCAGGTAGAACGGAAACTGCTGAAGCAATTATGGGCTTGCGCCACAGTGATAGTGGTACTACTTACATCAATGGTAAACAAGTCGATATAAAAACAGTGAAAGATGCCGTCGCCTGCAAAATGGCCTATTTATCTGAGGATAGACAGGGCAAAGGGCTGGTGATGAACTTTGATATCATTAAAAATATTAGCTTAATTTCACTGGCAAAATACGTAAAAGGTTTTATCAGCAAGCCTGCAGAGCGTAAGCAGGCTCAGCACTATGTGCAGATGTTTGATATAAAAGCCGCCTCTATTAAATCGGAATTAATTAACCTAAGTGGTGGTAATCAGCAGAAGGTATACCTAGCTAAGTGGATGGATACCGAGCCTGAAATATTGATACTTGATGAGCCGACTCGCGGTATTGATGTCAACACCAAGAAAGAGATTTATCATTTTATCCAGGCATTGACGCAACAAGGTGTGTCGGTGATTGTTATCTCATCAGAATTAGAGGAGTTAATTGGTTTGGCTAATCGGGTGTTGGTGATGCGAGAAGGGCAGATTGTCGGTGAGCTTGCAGGCGATGATATCAATGATCAGGAAATCATGTATTACGCAGCAGGGTTAAAACAAGACAGTGCGAGTTAATAATGATATTGCCATTACAGCTAAACCTTAGGGTGTTGTTGGCTAATCCCATTTCTTACATTTAAAAGAGTAGAAGGTTAAAATTAGGTACTGACATGTCAAAACAAACAAAAATAATGATGGCTCCCCCAAGTAGCCCAATGCAGCGCTTAGCACGCTTTCCCTGGGGTACTTATGCACCACTTATCGCATTAATTGTACTTATTATATTCTCGGCACTAGCGAGCGAGCATTTTTTAGCGACACGTAATATTACCAACGTGTTAAGACAAGTATCCTACACGGGGATTATTGCCTTAGGTATGACGTTCGTCATTATTGCCGGCGGCATAGACTTATCAGTTGGCTCGATGGTGGCATTGGTCGGTGTGCTATGTGTCATGCTGCTCAATCACATGGGTGATGGCTGGTACAGTGTCATTATGGCCATGGGTTCAGCCATTGCTATCGGTGGTTTGTTGGGAGCAGTTAATGGGGCCATTATTACCCGGGGTAAAGTCGCATCGTTTATCGCAACACTGGCTACTATGTCGATATTGCGCTCACTGACACTGTATTTCTCAGATGCTGGTGAGGTGGTATCACACAACAGCTTATTTCCTGAAATTGGCGGTGGTTATTTTTGGTCAATCCCTATCCCAGTTTGGGTGTTTTTAATATTAGCGTTTATTTGTCATATTTTACTCAACCATACCGCTTTTGGTCGCCATGTTTGCGCCATTGGATCTAACGCGACAGTGGCCTCTTACTCGGCAATAAAAGTGCGCTGGGTATACTTTTTAACCTTCGTTATAGCCGGTGTTATGGTCGGTATATCGGCGATTATGCTGTCATCGCGCTTGAATTCTGTGAGCCCAGGAGATGCAGGGCTGTTCTACGAGCTGGATGCGATAGCAGCGGTAGTGATCGGCGGTACAGCGCTATCAGGTGGTCGCGGTACGATATGGGGTACAGTTATCGGGGTGATTATCTTAGGAATTATTAACAATATGTTGAATTTATTAGGAGTATCGCCGTATTTGCAAGGCACAGTCAAAGGCGCTGTGATTTTGATTGCGGTACTTGCACAGTTTAAAGGAGATCGTTAGAGGTCTTCTAAGCATTAGCTGCTTAATCTGAGTAGCTATTTTTAAGTGTCCAACAATCTTTATCTTTACGATAACAGTAACGAAGAGAGACAGGGCAAGTATTACTGAGGAGTAATTGCATGAAATACAAAAACAAAATCAGCAGCATGCTAGCATTCTTTGCGCTTATGTTTGCTTTCACCGGCATAGCCCAAGCGGCACAGAAGTATAAAGTCGGTATCAGTGTGCCATCAGCAGATCACGGTTGGACAGCGGGCTTATTGTGGTGGGCAAAAAAGGCAGTGGCCGACATCGAGAAGAAAGAAAAAGATGTTGAGTTTTATGTGGTCGCAGCAAGCTCAGGGACTAAACAGGTCGGTGATGTTGAAGATTTAATGATTAAAGGTATTAACGCTTTAGTTATTTTACCGCACAACCCTGCGACGCTACAAAAAGTGATTGAAGAGGCTTATGCTGAAGGGATCTACACTGTTGTTGTTGATCGCGAGTTAGCTAAACCTGCTCAAGATGTGTTTATTGCTGGTGACAACGCTGGTCTAGGGCGTGTTGGTGCACAGTGGATGGCCAAAGAAATGGCAGGTAAGGGCAACATAGTTGTGATTGAAGGCCTGCAAATTCCTATTAACAAGCAGCGTGTTGATGCGTTCAATGAAGTGATGGCTGAACATAAGGGGATTAATATTCTTGATTCTCAACCGGGTGATTGGTCAACACAAAAAGCACTATCAGTCATGGAAAACTTCTTACAAAAGCATAAGAAAATTGATGCTGTTTGGTGTCAAGATGACGATATGCTTAAAGGTGTCATGCAAGCGATTAAAGAATCTGGACGTACTGATATCAAAACCGTCTTAGGCGGCGCTGGCTCTAAAGATATCATCAAAATGATTATCGATGATAACCCGGTAGTACGTGCAACCGTTACTTATAGCCCATCAATGGTCGCATCAGGTATTGCGTTAGCGGTTGCTGGTGTTAAAAATGAGACATTAGGCAATTTATATCATAAACCGACGCGTGTTATTTTAGGCGCTGAACTGATTGATAAAAGCAATGCAAAAGAAAACTATTTTCCTGAAGCAGCATTTTAATTACTGCGTTTAATTGTTATGCTCGCCCCATTTTTTGGGGCGTTTGCGTTAAAGCTTCAGAATTATGGTTAACACAGCAGCACAAAAGTTAATCTGTACATGGCAACTCTCATTCAATTTAAAGGTTGATTATTTTTGATTAGCTCTAATCTCACTAACTGTGCCCAAGCCGGTCGATATTTGTAATGGCTACAGTTAAAGATATTGCCAAAATAGCGGGTGTCTCGACCGCGACAGTTTCTAGAGCGCTAGCTAATCCTGATAAAGTCACCGCCTCTACCAAGTTAAAAGTTGAAAAAGCTGCGCAAGCACTAGGCTATTCTCCCAATGGTTTAGCACGTAGTTTGCGCACTCAGCAAACCCGCACCATTGTTGTGGTGTTACCTGATATAGGCAATCACTTTTTTACTGATATTATTAAAGGCATTGAGCTTATCGCCCATAAAAAAGGCTATAAAATACTGATAGGCGATGCCCAACACTGTGCAGAGCGCGCCAAGAAATATTTTGATTTAGTGTTTAGTAAACAAGCTGATGGGGTGCTGTCTTTAACTACCGACATCCCGTTACAAAGTATTTTAAATGCAGATGGTTCATCTAAAATACCGTTAGTAATGGCGTGCGAATATTTTACTCACTCGCTCATCCCCAGTGTCCATATAGATAATGAGTACAGCGCGCGCTTAGTCGTTGAAAACCTATTGAAAATGGGTCATTACAAAATTGCCTGTATTAGCGGCAATGAAAAAAATTCTATTAGTATCTCTCGCTTGCAGGGTATGCAGCAAAGCTTGGCTAAAAATCGTCTTAAAATGCCTGAGCAATATATAGTGCAAGGTGATTATAGCTTACAGTCGGGGTATGAAGCGGCCCAACAATTACTGAGTTTGAGTGATCGCCCTAGCGCAATTTTTTGTCACAATGATGAGATGGCAATAGGGGCATTAAAGTGTGCAAGGGAGATGAATATTAAGGTGCCAGAGCAGCTGTCCTTAATTGGCTTTGATAATATCGCTTTTAGTGAGTTTTGCCAGCCGCAGTTAACCACTGTTAACCAACCCAGGCAGCTAATTGGTGAAACTGCCATCAAGTTATTACTCAATATACTGAGTGGCAAGAAACCCAATCCAGAAATCACCTTGCCAGCACAATTAATCAGTAGAGGCACAACGATGGCACCTCCACTTGATCAGCGCTTACTTATCGATATATAAGCTAACACAGGTAATTAGCCTTGCTGATAGGCACGTATTACTTCTTCAGCAATAATATCGACGCCACGTTTAACTAACTTTTCATCCGCGGCGTAAGATACCCGAATACATTCATGTTTGTGCTGCCATTGCTCATTAATACCGACAAAGAAGTTTTGCCCTGGCACAATAATGACACCGCGTTGCTTTAAGCGTTGATACAGTGTTTGGCTATCAATCGGTAAATCTTTAAACCAAAGCCACAAAAAGATCGCACCTTCAGGTTTATGGATTCGAAAAGGGACACCTGCTAAGCGCTGCTTAAACCAATTTGCAGTTTGCTCAGAGCGCTGCTGATAAAATGGCGTAATATGCTGGCTGCTCAGTGCAGATATTTGATTGTTAGCAAATAATGGCTGGCAAATGGCTGGGCCTAAACTGCCACAAGCTAAATTGAGTACCGTATTGGCATTGTTATAGGCTTGCACTATCTCTTCGCTGGCAACAATGATGCCTGTTCTAACGCCAGGTAAGCCTAATTTAGATAAGCTGAGTACTAGAATTGTATTGTCATTCCAATGCGGTTTGGCATCATTAAAAATAATGTTTGGAAACGGTAAGCCATAAGCACCATCAATAATGAACGGAATATTTTGTTGCTGAGCAATACTATCAAGATGTGCGATTTCGTTATCCGTTAAGACATTACCGGTCGGGTTGGTCGGTCTTGATACGCACATCGCGGCTACGTTTTTATCCGGATTTAAATCTGCAAAGTTAACACGGTACTTAAATTGGAAATCATCAAGTAGCTCAATGTTTGGGCTAGTCGCTGTGAAAAAGCTGTCACTTAAGCCTGTATCAGCATAGCCTAAATACTCAGGTGATAATGGCAGGTGGATAGAGCGTTGGCTGCCATCATTCATGGTGCCAGCAAATAGATTATAAAGAATAAAAAATGCACTTTGGCTGCCGTTTGAAATACCGATGTTGCGCTCAGAGATCTGCCAGCCAAATTGACGTTTTAGGAAGCTGGCCATTTCTTGACGAAAGTTTCGCTCACCTTGTGGTGATTGATATAAGCCAAGTAACTGATGCTGTTGTGATCGGTCATCTATCAGCGCTTGTAAGCGTTGATGGAAAACGCCTTCCATTTCAATGACTTTACCAGGATTGCCTCCGCCCATTAAAATAGCATCGGGGTTTTCTATTAAGGCGTTCCCTAAATCTTCCATTAATTCAACTGCACCAGAGCGGGCAGAAAACTTTTCACCAAAAGCAGACAGTTTCAAAACACTATTCTCTATTTTATTTATAGGTAGCGAACATTATATGAAGTAAATCATAAAAAACCATATCTAAAGCTCTGTTAACTTAGCAAAATTGTCATTAACCAGCGATTGATCACTTAACAGATAGTACTCGCTAGGGCACTGGAGGTGGTTTAACTAAGTTATCAGTTAAATAATACGTGAGAAGTTAGCGGGCTTGGTACCGCTAATACGGTTACTCGCCATGTTGCTACTTGCGATAATTTTGTGCGGTTTTTTAAGGTATTTATCAAACACCATACAAATTCGTCTGATCAGTAATCTACCCGTGCTACTCACGCTTAGCAGTTGATTATCGAGGCTAATCAAGTTGTCAGCAGCTAACAGCTGCAGCTGTGCTATTTCTGGCGAAAAGTATTGATTAAACTCTATTTGCTGCTCTTGGTTGAAGCGTTTAATATCTAATTGAAAATGGCAAATTAACTGGCTGATTAAAGCTCTTCTTATTTTATCATCCTCACTTAAAGAGACGCCTTTAATAACCGCGCACTGTCGCTCTTCTATCAGCTGGGTGTATGTCGTCAGATCATGAGAATTTTGGTAGTAGCTATTGCCGATTTGGCTAATAGAGGAGACGCCCATCGCGACTAAATCGCAGTCAGCATGGGTGGTATAACCTTGAAAATTTCGGTGCAGCTGGCCGTTATGTTGTGCCAGCGCTAGTGTGTCTTCTGGTTTTGCAAAATGGTCCATGCCGATATAAACATAACCTGCTCGCACTAAATAATCGATGGTGGCTTGTTGGATACTGAGTTTTTGAGCAGGGCTTGGTAAATCCTCAGCTTTAATGTGACGCTGGGGGCGAAAGCGATCAGGCATGTGGGCGTAATTAAAAACGGATAGGCGATCAGGCGACATGGCGACGACTTGCTCTAGTGTTTGTAAAAACGAGTCCTTAGTTTGATGCGCTAGACCGTAAATTAAATCAATGTTAATAGATTTAAAACCTAGCTCCCTAGCCTGTGTTATTAAATCAGCTGTCCAAGCAGTTGATTGCACCCGATTAACAGCAATTTGTACCGACTTATTGACATCTTGCACACCTAAACTCAAACGATTAAAGCCTGTTTTGCGCAACACTTTTAAAGTATCACTGGTGCATTCTCTAGGGTCTATTTCAATGGAGTAGTCACCTAAATCATCGTCGCGCAGATTAAATAACTCACGGGTTTTGGTCATTAGCTCAATGAGTTGATGGTGACTGAGAAAAGTAGGAGTACCGCCACCTAAGTGTAATTGCTCTACCACTCTATTGTTACTAAAGTGCGCCGCCATAAATGCCATTTCTTTATATAAGGTAGCTAGGTAGGGGATTGATCGCGCTCTATTATTAGTGATAACCTTGTTGCAAGCGCAGTAGTAACAAACATGAGCACAAAAGGGTATGTGAAAATATAATGATAATGGCTGTGCTTGATCGACACTCTTTTTAGCTTGCTCAATAAAGGAGTGGCCATTTAAAGATTCACTAAATTGTAATGCTGTCGGGTATGAAGTGTAGCGTGGGCCTGCAAGATCATGACGTTTGATCAGCTGCGTATCAAACTGAACATTTGGTGGCGTTGCCTGCGGTGCACAAGAGCTTTTGCTGGTGTTATTTAAATTCAATTGAATACCTTAAACTTTACACAAATTATGAATAAGTCAGTGTAGGGCAGACACAATAAGGTGTATTGATATGCATCAAATAACTAGTTAAAAGAGTAACAAACCACTTTCAAACTGATAAAGAGATAGATTATAAAGCCTGAAGCAGTAATGGTTTTGATGTGCTTGGCGCTATATCTTTGTCAGTGTTAGCAACAAAGCTAGGCTTAAGTTGCAGTACAAACTTGCGGTGCTGGCTGAGAATGATATGCTCTTTTCTGATGTTTATTTGCCAGCTATCGGGGTAGCTAATAAGCTGTAATACGATCGCTTTGGTATTGTTTAAGCTATTGTCTTGGCACAGCCATTTAAGATCGCTATATTGCTGGTGGCTAATCATGCGTTCTATATCACTTATCTGCCATTTCTTTGGGGCCTCTACTAAAGGCGTGATTTGTTGCAGTAAGCGCGGGGAAATAATGCATTTTTGTTTGGAAAAAAACTCTCTCACTGTAATGTTTGAATGTGCTTTTAACATAGAGTTATCCCGCACATTAGAGTTGAAATTTAATGCGCTTAGCCCTGCTAATATCTTTTTTAAACTCCATTGGTTGTGTTCTATCAAGCTCCAAGCCGCCCGCTCAGAGGATCTGTCACCGACGCTGTATTTTTTGGCTTGGCGGCCATCACTTAAATTGTGCTTAAGCTGAGTGATTTGCAAAAAGCTAGATTGAAAGTCAACGAGTGTCAAAGGGGAGTTGATATAAGCATAAGGTGTTTTTTGTGCGCTAAATGTTAACCATTGCTGCTGTGTCTCTAAGGCGTCGATAATGGGGATTTTCATGTGGTTAAATAGCCTGGTTAGAGATTTTAATAAAATGTTAAATTGGGTCGAAAATGTTTAGGCTGCATTATCTGCATAGCTAATGAGTGTGTTAAAAATAACATTTAGCCGCCAAAAACACACGATTAATTAGCCAGCTTCTTTAATTAGCCACGGCTAAATCTAAGGTCATGAAAATACTATTAATATCTTTTACATAATTAGCAAAAGGCGGACAGTGGCTAAAACCATGCTTTTTATATAATTGATGAGCGGGCTTAAAGTAATCCATAGAACCTGTCTCTAGGCTGATTTTCTCAAACCCTGCCTGTTTGGCGTGGGCAATTAAAAATTTGAGCATAGTAGAGGCAATACCTTGATTTTTAAATTGTTTAGCGCTGCGCATAGACTTTAGCTCTAGGTGTGAGTCATCTATTTTTTGCAGGGCGGCACAACCTGCCAGTGTTTGCTCGTGCCAAATTGTCCAAAAGGTAATGCTCGGCGATTTTAATGCTTGCAAATCTAAGGCGTGTACACTTTCAGCGGGCGATGTGGCGTGCATATCACTGAGGTGCTCTTGCAATAATGCTTGAATTTGCGAGCCGGTTAAATCATCTTGTTTGATTTCTAACATTTAAACGGCTTCTCACTAGTTGCTGATAGTTATGCTGTTGAATATAGTGATTTATCAATGCCCTTACAATACGCTTTCAATATTGTTTTAGGTAAGAATGTTTTATGTAAAGTGCTAAGCAATAGTAGACATCGCCTAATTAAGAGCCTCAGTGATGCCTGATTATAAATATTTGTCATGTTATGATGCTATAAATTGATAGATATCTGCGAGTTATCTATCATAGTGAAATACAAATGATGGTCACATCCTATTTTACCTATGTTTAAAGCGAGCTTATGAAATTACTAAACAGATCCAGTTTTACCTTATTAGCTAAAGCACCCTTTGCACAATGGGTTGCTAGTTTAGATGGCAAGATCAGTGTTGAGCAAGGGTATGAATTACTGACATTAGAGCAGCTCAGAGAGGCGGGCAGTGTCTATCTAATTGATGAAGTTGCTCAAGAGAGTGATTTTTTAGATCTTTTGTCGCAGCACTGGCAAGCAATGTTTGAAAATGAGCTAAGTGCTTGGGATGAGTTCGGTGACTATTGGCCAGCATTGTCAGCACAAGATTTTGACGATTGGTTTGAGTTACAAATGAATGTTATGTCGTTTGATTTATCAAAAGAGCCGCTAATGACCGCCGATATTTGATGAATCGCACGCTTTGGTCATTGTTTTAAAGTAGTCGCTGTCTTTAATTGTCTGAGCCTTAATATGAATGAATACAACACAAATATCGCCAATATAGACTATCACCCGCTATTAGAATCTCTGTATGAGGAAATGCATTCTAGACCTTATCAGGTAATAGATTGCCCAGCTAATATTACCCATTTTGTGGTGCTAAGTAATGAGTTAGAAAAGGCTGAACAGTTTGCGCACATACAAACGCTATTTGCAGCATTTGGCCAAAGCGTACCCGCTGAAGATCAAATTAATTTACAGTTTGAAACAGATACCTTTAAAGTTAGACGCGAAGTGCATATTGAGTTCTCGGCGTTTACTTTCACTAACCTAGCCGTCAATGAAGACGATCAGCCTTTTGAGAGGACAGGATTATCACCATTACCACACGGATGGATAGAGTCTTTACCGGGGACTGTGATGGCCAATTTTCACTTGGCTTTGCAATGTATCGATGAAAACGATCCGCTGTTGTTAAGCAATGCTAAAAAGTATTTTGAAGGCTATCGCTTAGTGGGTAGTAGCCCACAAAATGGTGATGCTAGGGTTTGGACTTCATTCAAATTACACTCAGATGGTTGTGGTCGCTTTTTAATTGGTAATGCTCATATGAGCCCAAGCCAAATAGGGCGTCTAACACAGCGCCTAATTGAAATTGAAACCTATCGTATACTGACATTATTAGCACTGCCTATAGCGCGTGAGAACACATCCGTTTTGACGAAGATGGACAGCAAACTTGCCTTGTTGACTACGCAATTAGCAGGTGATAGTAATGTGTCCGAGCACAGTATTCTCTCTGATTTGACGGAGATGGCCGCACAGATAGAGGCTGTAAGAACCCAGACCGCTTTTCGTTATAACGCCACTTTCGCCTATTATGAATTAGTACTCAAACGTTTAAATGAGCTGCGTGAAGATGAAGTGTCGGGGCATTTAAGCCTCACCGAGTTTATTACAAGGCGATTAACCCCTGCGGTTAATACCTGTAAATCTGGTAGTGACCGTTTAGAGAACTTATCGCTAAGGATCGATAGGGTGTCAGATATGATGCGCACGAAAGTGGAGTTGTTGATTCAAGAGCAAAATCAAATGCTGTTGACCTCAATGGATAGGCGCTCAAGAATACAATTAAAAATGCAGCACACTGTTGAGGGCTTGTCAGTGGTAGCGATTAGCTATTATAGTATCGGTTTGGTTAAATATTTAATTGACTCATCTGAGCTCGTTAACTTGCCGTTAGATAAACCACAGCTAGTGGGTCTATCTGTGCCCTTAATTATAGCATCTGTTTGGTATTTAACTCGCAGAGTGCACCGGCGTTTTGAAAAAATGGATATAGAATAAGCACTAATCAGTCACCGTAAAAAGTTTACCCTAAAAGAGATAATGATGAATATAGCACAACAAATAGAGCAATTGGTTAAGCAGGACTTTGAATGCAGTGAGTTTTTTTTAGAAAATGAAAGCCATATGCACGGTAACACAGCGACCCAGAGTCACTACAAACTGATTTTTATCTCGGATGATTTTGTCGCTAAGCGAGCGGTACAACGTCATCAAATGATATACACAACACTGGCTAGTTTAATGAATAACCCTATTCATGGATTAGCGCTACATTTGTTTACCGTGGGTGAGTGGGCTGTAAAAGAGAACAAGCAGCTGTTATCGCCTAAATGCCTAGGTGGTTCTAAATAACATATTAGAATGTTTGGGCCCCTATCAGCCAGTTTCTGTCAGCGAGTCGCTCAACATCTTCCATTTGATGAGTGACTAGTAGCACTGTCTTATTGTGCTGTTTCGCTTTTTTAGCGACCCAGTTAGCAGCAATAGAGCGGGTAGTGTTGTCTAGTTCTGCAAATGGCTCATCTAATAACATGATAGGCTCAGGCCTTAACAGCGTTCGCAGTAAAGCGACCCGTTGGCGCTGGCCGCCTGAGAGCTGAGCGGGCATTTTTGATAACTGATCTGCTATCTGTAATTGCTCTGCGCACTCCTCTATCTCATCCAATGAAATGCCCTTGGTTCCTAGTTGGGCATTTCTCTGTACGCTGATGTGTTCAAATAAATTATTTTCTTGAAATAACATAGCGACAGGGCGCCGCTCGATGCTGGCCTTGGTAATGTCAGTAGATAGCCATTTAATGGTACCATGGCTCGGTTTAATAAAGCCTGCTATACACAGTAATAAACTACTTTTTCCGACACCACTAACACCTTGCAAGGTCACTGTTTGACCAGCTTGTATGCTCTGTTGGTAATTGAGCGTGTTATTACCTAATTGTATGCGTAATTGGTTTATTTCAAGTGTTGAAGTGGTCATCAATCAAGCCTTTTTATTCGTTTTTTCAATAGGTAATAGAATTGCTAGGTATAACAAAAGCAAAATAGCGGAGGCAAAAGATGCCTCATTAATACGATAGCTGCCAGCGTATTGGTAAATTAACCAAGGTAGCGTTTGTAGCTGAGCACTGCCAAAGATTGAGAAAATGGCGACATCACCCATTGCTATCAATAAGGTCAGTGAAAAGGTGCTTAAAAAAACTGGTTTAATATATGGCCATTCAATCACAAAACGCTCAGTATAGCTAAGCTTAAGCGATGGATATAACATGCCATAATCGCTGTCATATTGCATTAATCTGGGTCTGATTTGTTGAATGGCGAAAGGCAGTATCAGTAAAACATTCAATAGCACTACAAAGATCATCCCCCATTTATCCAGATCAATTAGCGCTAAGAAGAGAATATATAAACCGACGGATAACACCATTGCCGGTGCGATCAGGGTATGGTTGGCAAACCATTGTAATAAGCTGGCAGCACGGGTGTTGTTAGCTAAAACACAATGTCTTATGGGTAGCATAATAGCATAGCTAATAATCATCGCTACACAGGCACTGAGCAAGCCTAATGCGAGTGTTAGTGTTAGCGCTTGGCCGATATTAGTCAATAAGCTGATAGTGTATTTAGCGGCAAAAATACCAGGTATTAAAGAGAATAAAGGTAATAATAAAAACGCAAAAGCGATAATGTAAATGCCATAAAAGAGCAGGCGGTTAGCGGTATTAGGTCGTGGTGCCCAAGATTTTTCAGCTACATTTTTAGATAGCCAGGTCACTGAACTTGAGCGGTACAATACAATAAAGAATACACCTGCTATGGCAAACTGGCTCCAGGCGAGGGTGAGAGCTTCGCTAATGTTAAAATCATATTTTAGCGCTTGATAAATAGCGACTTCTAATGTTGTCGATTGCGGACCACCGCCAAATGCCAGTACGACTGCAAAACTGTTAAAACAAAGAATCGTAATAAAACCAAATATTAAGCTTAAGTTACTGCGCATAGCTGGCCATTCTATTAAGCTGAATTTTTGCCAAGTACTGAATTTTAGTTGGCTAGATAGCTGCCAGCTGGAATCGGGAATACTTTGCAGTTGGTTGTACATAGCGCGCACGGCGAAGGGCAAGTTCATATAAACATGGGCAATCAAAATGCCCTGTAATCCGTAGAGACTCCAATGATCACCTAGATAAGGCGTCAGTATGCCAGATAAGCCCAGTAGCGATACAAAACCAGTGATTAGCACCAGAGTAGGTAATACAAAGCACAGTAGCGATAAGCTTAAAAAGGTGTTTTTAAAATAGACTTTAGGGAGGTAGTAAATTGCCCGAGCAATTGGCCAAGCCAGCACCGTTGATATTAGAGCGCTGAGTAATGCCTGCTTAATAGAAAATAATAAAATACTGTGAAAGTAGTCATCTTTCAGTAGAGGCGATTGCACTATGGCGTATATTCTATCATACCAAGCATTACTATCTGTAGGTACAGCGCCAGCAGGTTCAAAAGCTATTAAGCCATAAAATGCTAATAAGGTAATGGCGCAAATAAGAAGGATAAATAATAAACCAACGATATTTGCGAACTGAGTAATAAAAATACGGATGGCCATGGCCCTAAACGCTAAAGAAAATCTTTAGATAGAAAAGTTTAAACAAGAGCTAGCAACGAGCCACAATCATAATTATAAATCAGTGATATCAATATAATTGTGGCTATTAAATAGTCTGCCCGGTTATTTAGCTGCTTGTGTGCGCCATACTTTAATCCAGCGCTTGCGCTGATCGGCAAGGTATTCAAAGTCTGCATCAATCGCTTTTGGCTGGATAAGTTTTGAAAACTGTTCAGGCAGGCTAATGTTCGCTTTAACAGGTAGCATCCAATTGGTGACCGGTAAGATCTTTTGCGCTTGATCTGAAATTAGAAAATTCAAAAACTCTTGTGCTAACGCTGGCTCTTTGCTGGTTTTAAGGGCAGCAGCTACTTCAATTTGCTGCATATGTCCCTCGTTAAATAAAGCCGCTTTATATTTTTCTTCTGAGTCGACAATCATATGATAAGCAGGTGAGGTGGTGTAACTGAGGACATAATCGGCTCCCCCTTTCAAAAACATGCTATAGCCTTCATACCAGCCTTTGGTGACGGTAGCGGTATGCTTAGCTAGGTCCTGCCAAGCTTGCTCTGTGCTTTTGTCAAATACCGTGTTCATCCAAAACATAAGACCTTGGCCGGGTGTACTGGTGCGCGGGTCTTGATAGATGATAGAGGCATCTGATGCAACCAGTTCTTTAAGTGAGCTGGCCGGATTGCTGATTTTGCTGCTATCGTAGATAAAGGCAAAGTAGCCAAAATCGTAAGGTATAAACTGCTGATCTTGCCATTTTAATGCCGGCAGTAAAACGGAGGTATCAACAGTATGGTCCGCAATTAAATTAGTACTTTTAGCTTCTTTGATTAAGCCGTGATCAAGCCCTAGAATGACATCCGCTTTGCTTTTCTTGCCTTCAATTTTAAGGCGATTTAATACACTAACCCCATCTTCTTCAGCAATAAGATTTAACGTACACTCACAGCTTTGCTCGAACGCTGTTTTAATTTTAGGCCCGGGGCCCCAGTCAGATACAAAAGAATCATAGGTGTATACAGTTAACGTTTTTTTACTATTCGTTGGATTACTGTCACTGGCTAAAACGTTGGCAGATAAAACAGATAATAAGCTTAGCGTGATGATTTTTTTCATTATTGTCTCAGTGATTCAATTTAATAAAATGATAATGCTGCTGAACATCTCTCATTAATGAATAAGTTAATATCGATAGCTATTATATAGCAGCCGTTATGTTATTTTTACTGCTAGTTACTCATAATATAAGACAAATGGTGAATTTAGTCGTTAAGCTATTGGTTTTTTGCATAAATCAGCTGAATTTATAAATATCTAAAAGTGTATGCATTGTAAATGAGCCATGTCGCTATCTGTAAATAAGATCAACATAGAGGATTAACCAATTTCTACTAAATTATTCGACGATATTAATCATCCCTTGATCAAGGCTGTCCGTTGGCAGACGTTCGCTAAAGGTAGTAGTAACCAGTTGTATTGGGCGCGAGTTAAAAGCTGTGATTATGTGCTGCGTATTAATGCAGATGTAGAAGATGCCTTTGGCGTCGACAGACATCGAGAGCAGGGCGTTTTAAAAGTGATTGCTGACCACAGTTGGGCAGTCAAGGTATTGGATAATAATATCGATGCCGGTTTTTGTTTGATGCAAAAATACCAGTCATTAAGCGATGATTATGATGACGCTAAACTAGCGCAGCAAATGCTTTGTTTCTTAAATGCTTTGCATCAAGTATCACTCAGCGTATCGCCCTCGCTACAACAGCAGCTACTGTTTGATTATGATGATTTACTTGACAATTACCACAGTTATTTTGAAGGCACGGTTGTCGACACCAAGGTATTTACACTGCTAAGTGCCATGCGTCAGGGCTTTAAGCTGTTACCTGATATAGGGCACTGCTTAGTACATCAAGATTTACATCGCAATAACGTGTGTATCAATCATCAGGATGATCGAGCACCAGCCATTGTTATTATTGATTGGGAATATGGCGCTTGGGCCAACCCTTGGCTAGATATTAGCGCACTAGAGCAATGCTTTGCAGTCAGCGAGAAAAAATTGCAACAACTAAGCGTACTCAGTGAGTTATCGTTACAACAGGTGGCTATGGGCTGTAAAATAGCAGCGATGATCAATGAGAGTTTAGCGTGCATTTGGTACTACTATAGAGCGATACGGGTTAGTTTGAGCGATGAAAAAACAAGTATCAATGATAATATCGGTTTATCTGAGCTAAGCGGTCAAATACAGTCTTTGTCAGCTCAATTTAACGCAGTATTAACACGCTATAAAGAAGTACTAAAATAGCAAAACAACACTTTGATTTGTGAAAAAATACTGTATATTTGTACATTGTTTGTATTGCGGCTATCGTCAGTTGGCCATTAAATTCATTATTAGTAAAGGTAGTAAAATGATTGGGCACATACGTGGCATACTTATCGAAAAACAACCGCCACAATTGGTTGTAGAAGCAAATGGTATCGGCTATGAGATAGAGGCGTCGATGCAAACATTCTATAAGCTGCCTGAGCTATTAACAGAGCTGAAAATATATACTCATTTTGTCGTGCGTGAAGATGCACAGTTACTGTTTGGATTTTACGATAAAACCGAAAGGGCTTTGTTTAGAGTGTTGATAAAAGCCAGTGGTGTCGGTCCTAAATTAGCAATAGCGATTTTATCTGGCATGTCTACGACACAGTTCGCGGCGTGCGTATTAAGAGAAGACTCAGCGACGTTGACCAAAATACCTGGTGTCGGTAAAAAAACAGCAGAGAGGTTGGTGGTTGAATTTAAAGATAAAGTCGCCGCCTTAGGGTTAGAGCAACAAGACAATTTTGAATTAACAGGCACTGAGTTGCCAAGTGCCATAGCAAGTACTAATCAGTATATCGATGATGCGCAAAGTGCATTAGTCGCCTTAGGCTATAAACCGGTATTGGCGACAAAAGCGGTTGCTGCTGCCCATAAGAAATTAGGGCAGGTCAATTCAAGTGAAGAGCTGATAAGAGTGTCTTTGAAATCGATGGTAGGTTAATTATTAACTAAACAGCTGAAATGATGAGTTGCAACATGACTTTAGCTGATTAATGCTCGATATTGTATTATACAAAAAAGCGATAATAGCGCTGTAATTGAATAGGCTAAGAATGATAGAAGCGGACCGCTTTATCTCAGCAGCACCTGAGAAAACAAGTATAGAAGAAGTACAAGACAGAGCGATTAGGCCGCATACGCTTGCTGAATACGAAGGTCAGCCTGCGGTGCGTGAACAGATGGAAATATTTATCGAGGCTGCACTTGCGCGAGGTGAAGCATTGGATCACACGCTGATTTTTGGCCCGCCAGGTTTAGGTAAAACCACGCTTGCCAATATTATTGCCTGTGAAATGAAATCAGAAATAAAAACAACCTCAGGGCCTATTCTAGAGCGCGCTGGTGATTTAGCAGCCCTGTTAACGAATTTAGAAGCCGGCGATGTGCTATTTATTGATGAAATCCATAGATTGAGCCCAAATGTCGAAGAAATACTTTACCCGGCAATGGAAGATTACCAGTTAGATATCATGATTGGAGAGGGCCCAGCTGCACGCTCAATAAAATTAGACTTACCACCCTTTACCTTAGTCGGAGCAACCACCAGAGCAGGGTCTTTAACCTCACCGTTACGTGACAGGTTTGGTATTGTTCAGCGCCTTGAATTTTATAATATTGAAGACCTTACCCACATCGTTGCTCGCTCTGCTAAATTATCTGGCACTAATATCAATATAGACGGTGCTCGCGAAGTCGCGATGCGCAGCAGAGGAACACCACGTATTGCCAACAAGCTTTTACGACGCGCTAGGGATTATGCTGAAGTTAAATCTGATGGCATAATCACCGCCCAAGTTGCTGATAAAGCACTCAATATGTTAAGTGTCGATGACAAGGGTTTTGATCATATGGACAGGCGTTTGCTGTTGACCATGATTGAAAAGTTTGGTGGCGGGCCAGTCGGTGTCGATAACCTAGCAGCGGCTATTAGTGAAGAGCGAGAGACCATAGAGGATGTGTTAGAGCCGTATTTGATCCAGCAGGGTTTTATTATGCGTACACCAAGGGGCAGAGTTGTTACTGATAATGCCTATTTACATTTTGGTTTAGATATACCTAATAAAACAGTGTAAAGCGCAGGTGTTTTTAATTAGCTAAGTATTACATTCAATGGTTATTTTTTGTTTAAAAGTAGAAACAACAGCAGCAATCGAACTTAAATGCTGATCAATAGTCAATTTGTAGTCATTATTAATTATCTTCTATTCAAAAAGGCCGATAAGGTGTTTAGAATCTAGCGTTGTTTTAAAGGGTACGTTGACTACCAAAGTAGTTGTTATACCACTAAATAGTAAATTAATTAACAGATAGGCAAGTGCATGTCCTTTGAATTCCCAGTAAGGGTATATATAGAAGATACTGATTTAGGTGGTATCGTTTATTACGTAAACTATTTGAAGTTTATGGAGAGGGCGCGCACTGAGTTTTTAAGAAGCTATGCAATTGAGCAAGAGTCTTTACAAGCACAAGGCTACTTGTTTGTTGTTAAATCAGTACAGTGCGAGTATAGAGCATCAGCTAAATTAGATGATGCTTTAATTGTTATTACTCAAGTCGTTAAGCACAGTGCTGCAAGTGTTACTTTTAAGCAACAAGTATGTCATCAACAAAATGTATTATGTGAGGCGACTGTTGAAGTGGTCTGCGTCAATAAACAGTCGATGAAACCTGCGCGTTTCCCGGCACAAATTAAACAAATTTTTTAAGTAGCGTTCAAAATTCTCTAGCTTAAAGCTGGCTAGTAGAGAGTTGAAACAATCAATATAATAAGCTTAAAGAATAAAATATAACTTAAGTATCAATAAGTAATCGGAGATTTATTAGTGGAATCATTGTCAATTTTAGACTTAATACTCAATGCGAGTGTGGTCGTTAAGTGTGTAATGGCAATTTTAATGTTGGCATCAATATTGTCTTGGGTGATGATTTTTCAACGCTTCTTTTTTTTAGGTAGTGCGAAAAGGGCATTGCGTAAGTTCGAAGATAAATTTTGGTCAGGTGTTGATTTAGGGCAGCTATTTAAAGATGTCTCTGAAAATCCAACATCATCAGGTGGTGCTGAAGAAATTTTTAGAGCGGGTATTAAAGAATACACCCGCTTAACGGCGCAGAATAATTATGATCCTGAAGCGGTCATGGAAGGTGTCGAGCGCAGTATGCGAGTAGCGCTAGCACGTGAAGAAGAAAAGCTAGATGCGCACCTGCCCTTTTTAGCATCGGTTGGCTCGACCTCTCCATACATTGGTTTATTTGGTACCGTATGGGGAATTATGAATTCCTTTCGAGGTCTAGCTAATATGCAACAGGCGACATTGTCATCTGTTGCTCCTGGTATATCAGAAGCATTAGTTGCAACGGCAATGGGCTTATTTGCAGCAATACCCGCGGTGTTAGCTTATAACCGTTTCTCTGCATCTGCTGCTAATTTATTAAATAACTATGAGACCTTTGCTGAAGAATTCTCAAGTATTTTACATCGCCGTGTTCATGCGTCTAAATAATAAGCGATTTTTATCATGATTAGAAAACGTAAAAAGAAACACGCGCTTAACGCTGAAATTAACGTGGTGCCTTACATCGATGTGATGTTGGTGCTATTGATTATTTTCATGGTGACAGCACCGATGTTAACACAAGGTGTTAAATTAGATCTGCCACAAGCAAGCGCTGACCCAGTTGATGCCTCTGATACTGAACCGATGATCGTCTCCGTCGATTTATCTGGTAGTTATTATATAAATGTCGGTGGCGATGAGTTAACGCCGCTAACGGCTGAGGATGTTGAAACGCGTATTGAAAAAGTGTTGCGCAGTAATCCGCGCAAACTGATATTAGTTCGTGGTGATAAAGATGTTACGTATCAGCAGATCATTTCTTTAATGACATTAATACAAGGTGCTGGAGCACCGAGTGTTGGTTTAGTGACGGAGTAATCCTTGAGTTATATTTTACCTGTCATATTCGCTGTTGCTTTACATGCTATGTTGGCTTTCTCGTTTCTCTATACTCAATTTATGCAGTTGCAACAAAGCAGGCAGATGCCTCGCCATATTCAAGCGCAAATGTATGACATTAAAGCATTGAGCACAGCGACTAAAAAAGCAGAGACTAAAGCTAAAGACGTTGAATTAGCGCCTGAAAAAACACCGCCTAAATCAGATGAAGTTGAAAAGGTTGTCGAAGAAAAAAAACCTGATAATCAGCAGCTTAAAGATCAGCAAGCGGCTTTGCAAGAGCAGCAAAAACAACGTGAAGTAGAAAAAGAGAAAAAAGCGCTAGAGCGAAAAAAAGAGCAAGACAAGCTAAAGGACGAGCTGGCAAAGAAAGAAGCTGACGCTAAAAAACAGCAAGAAATTGAATCAAAGCGTAAGCTTGCCGCTAAAGATAAAGCGGAGCGCGAAAAAGCAGAGCAAGAAAAACAAAGAAAAGCAGAGCAAGCTAAAAAAGAGCAGCAGAAACTCGCTGCTCAGAAAAAAGCAGAGCAAGATAAAAAGCGCAAGGAAGAGCAGGCTGCTAAGAAAAAAGCTGCCGACAAAAAGCGCCAGCTAGCTGAAAAAGCTCGCTTAAAAGCATTAGAAAAGCAAATGGCTGAAGAGGAGCAATTCGCTGCTGAGCAAATAGCGAAAGAGATGGCTTCAGGTGTTGATGGTTATATTAAAAGGATGCTCAAAGGTAATTTTCATATACCTACGACAGCCCGTAATGGTATAAATGCAATGGTTCGCATTAAATTGTTGCCATCAGGTAGGGTTGTCGCAGTTGAGTTGATACAATCGAGCGGCAATGCCGCATTTGATAGAGCTGCTGAACAAGCTGTGTGGCGAACAGAGAGTTTTCCTAAAGTTGCAGATATTGCTAGAACATCACCTGCTTACTTTAATAGGGAATTACGTACCTTCAAGATGAGTTTTAAACCGGAAGAATTAAGATGGTAAAATGGAATATTAAAAATTTATGTTTAGTGCTACTCACGCTTATGTGTGTCAATGCCAATGCTGAGTTACTCGTTGAAATTACAGAAGGCGTCGATCAGCCAACCAATATAGCGGTAGTGCCGTTTGGTTGGAATAGCGACAGTCCGTTGGTTGAAGATATCTCCGCTATTATCGCTAATGATCTAAGTCGCAGTGGTATGTTTAAGTTAATGAGCAAAGAAAATATGCTCAGCTCCCCGGCGACGCAAGATCAAATTTTCTTTCGAGATTGGCGTATATCAGGTAATGATTTCATGCTTATAGGCAGCATGAAACCAACTGGCGCTGGCCTTATTGCAACTGTAGAATTATTTGATATATTGACTGAAAAGAAAATCTGGTCGCAAACGATCGAAAGCTCAAATAATGACTTGCGCGATATTGCTCATTACATTGCTGATGAAGTGTTCCAAAAAATAACCGGTATACGTGGTGCCTTTTCAACTAAAGTTGTTTATGTCACAGTAGAGGGGCTCGGTGCTGCTCGCAAGTATCGTTTACAAATGGCTGATGCAGATGGCGCAAGACCTAGAACTATACTATCTTCAAATGAGCCAATACTGTCACCAACTTGGTCACGTGACGGTAAAAAGCTGGCTTACGTATCCTTTGAAACAACTAAGCCATCTATCTATATACAGCATCTGGCAACCGGTAAGCGTCAAAAAATACAGTCATTTAAAGGTATCAACGGCGCACCTGCCTGGGACCCATCTGGCAATCGTTTAGCGCTGGTTTTATCTAAAGATGGCAACCCTGAAATATATATCTTGGATTTGACGAGTGGCAATTTACAGCGTTTAACAAGACATTTCGGCATTGATACTGAGCCTACGTGGTCTGCAGATGGGCAATCTATATTGTTTACCTCAGATCGTGCGGGTAAACCACAAATTTATCGTGTTGAAATTGCCAGTGGTGCCATTACTCGCTTAACGTATAAAGGTAACTACAATAGCCGTGGTCGTATCACCCAAGATGGGCGCTTTTTAACCATGGTTCACCGTGATGAAAATGGTTTTCACATCGCAGTCCAGGACTTAACCACAGATCGTCTAGATATACTAACAAACTCTAGAGATGATGAATCGCCTACCATTGCACCTAATGGTGTTGTGGTAATGTACGCAACTAAAAAGAATGGCAAAGGGGTGTTAGCAGGTGTTTCTCTTGATGGGAAAATTAAATTTACAATGCCTAATGCTTCAGGGGATGTGCGCGAACCTGCGTGGTCTCCATTTTTAGATTAATTAATAACAAGGCCTTTTGGCTAAAGCAACACTGGAGATAGATATGAGCAGTACAATGAATAAATTAAATTTTGCTAATGTTAAGTCCTCGTCAAAATTAGCAAGCCTGACAATTGCTGCTTTACTTGTAGTAGGTTGTAGTTCTTCAGGTACGATTAAAGATGGCGATGATAATTCAGCACAAACGACCGGTATCGGCAGTGGTTCACAAATAACCAGTGTTAATAGTAGTAATGTTGGTCAACTACAAAGTGTTTACTACTTTGAGTTCGATCAATCATTAATCCGCTCAGAAGGTATTAATGATCTATCTTTGCACGCTCAGTTCCTAGCTAAAAATTCAGATGCCGCTATTCGTTTAGAAGGCCACGCTGATGAGCAAGGTACTCGTGAATACAACATCGCATTAGGTGAGAGACGCGCACAGTCAATTGAGCAGTTCTTATTGACTCGTGGTGTTAGCGCTAACCAAATTGAGACGATTAGTTACGGCGAAGAGAAACCTGATATTTCAGGTATCGCCGAGAAAAGCCGTCGCGTAGAAGTAAAATACACAGCTAAATAAATACAGCTGTATCAGTACTGAAAAAGCGCTATCAAAAAGCACAAATTTATTTGTGCTTTTTACTATCAGTCATAAATAGTTTATTCTATATATCTTTAATTTAAATAAGGAATCGCAGTGAGAGTTATAAAATATATTTGCTTAAGTGCGATGATTTTATCCCCTGGTGTATACGCAGACGAAGTAGAAGTAATCAGAGTCACACAAGCCGGTGGCAACACTAGTCAAAGTAACAATATGGTGCTGATTGTTCAGCAGTTACAAGAAGAGGTTAGGTCGCTGCGCGGGCAGGTAGAGTCCCAGCAATATGAGCTGGATAACTTGAAAGAACAACAAAAAGATATGTATAACGATCTTGATAGCCGACTCGGTGGCAGTTCTTTAAAAAACAGTTCAGTACCAGCGAGTTCTAGTGCTACAAGTAGTACTAAAAGTAGTGCCTCATTAACAGGTAATGAGCAACAAGACTACAGTGATGCCTTTGAGTTTGTTAAGACACAAGAGCTAGACAAAGCAGAAGCTGCGTTTAGCTCTTATATGAAGCGCCACCCTAAATCTAGCCGGTTTTCTAACGCACTGTACTGGATAGGTGAAGTCAACCTAGCACAAGGCAAATTACCTGAGGCCAGTACTCATTTTTCACAGCTAATCTCTGATTATCCAAAATCGGCGAAAGTAGCAGATGCTATGTATAAATTAGGCCGCGTATACCAGCGCATGGGCGATGCTCAAGATGCCCAGGATATTTGGCAAAGTCTTATTAAGCAATACCCTAAAACGGGTTCGGCAACGTTGGCTAAAAATGCTTTACAATAATATCTAAATGTTAAATTAAGAGCAGGTTTAGGCCTGTTTTTTTATGGATAGCATAGTAACTAATTGATTAAAAACTTCATGGCTGTAAGGCGTGGATAAAGAAAACATAAGAGAGAAGTAATATATGAGTGATTGCCCTAAAGCTGTGATTTTACTATCAGGTGGTTTGGATTCAGCAACAGTATTAGCCATTGCTGCACAAAAATATGAGTGTTACGTATTAAGCTTTGATTATGGTCAGCGATCTCTCGTTGAATTACAAGCAGCTAGACGCCTAGCAACTAATGCTAAGGCAGTGCAGCATAAAATTATTCGTATGCCTTTAGAAGACTTCGGCGGCTCAGCGCTGACAGATGTAAAGATAGATATGCCGGTCAATTCCTCAAGTGATAGTGATGAAATACCTATTACTTATGTGCCTGCGCGCAATACTGTGTTTTTGTCTCTAGCTTTAGGTTGGGCTGAAGTGATTGGAGCTGACGCTATTTTCATTGGTGCTAATGCGGTTGATTATTCAGGTTATCCTGATTGTCGCCCCGAGTTTATTAGTGCTTTTGAAACTATGGCAAACCTAGCAACTAAAGCGGGTGTCGAAGGCAAGCGTTTAACCATAGAAACGCCGTTAATGTCATTAACGAAAGCACAAATTATTGAACAGGGTTTGGCGTTAGGCGTTAACTATAAAGAAACAGTGTCTTGTTATCAGGCTGATTCACGCGGTTATGCCTGTGGTCAGTGCGATAGTTGTGTCTTGAGAAAGCAGGGCTTTGTAGAAGCGGGTGTTGAAGATCAGACAATTTACACGCCGCACTAAATATCATAATCACCCTGTCAAATAGCTGATAGGGCGGGCTTGGCATTGCATTTTTTTATAGGGGCAGTAAAATGTCTCAATATTATTACAAGCCGGAAAGCTGAATGCTTCAGCTGTTAGTTAAATGCTAGCTATTGACTGAAAATAGAGTAAAGCTTTTTGCTAAGCCAACCCATAATTATAGATAGCAGTGTTTTGTATGAAGATTAAAAGACATTGTATTCTCTCTTTATAGTACATCAAAATAGATTAATAACATGCCGTCAGTAAACACCTTGCAAGATCGGATAATGATTCAAGAGCACTTTGCTCATGAGAATTTGCCAAGTGAATTAAGTGCTAGTGAGATAAAGCATTACAAAGCTCGTATCAAATTGTTGCTAAAAGAAAAAAATGCCTGCTTGGTCTCGCATTACTATACAGATGCTATCGTTCAAGAAATAACTGATGAAACAGGCGGTTGTATTTCTGATTCATTAGAAATGGCACGCTTTGGCAGTGACAGGCCTGAGCCGACGTTAGTCGTTGCTGGGGTGAAATTTATGGGTGAGACAGCAAAAATACTGAGCCCAGAAAAACGCATTTTAATGCCAACCCTCGATGCTACTTGTTCGCTTGATATTGGCTGCCCTATTGATGAGTTTGGTGCATTTTGTGATGCCCATCCAGATCATGTCGTCGTCGTTTACGCCAATACATCTGCTGCTGTTAAAGCAAGAGCTGATTGGGTTGTCACCTCAAGCATTGCTGTCGATGTAGTGCAGCATTTGGAAGAGCAGGGCAAAAAAATAATTTGGGCACCGGATCAGCATTTAGGTCGCTATGTGCAAAAGCAAACGGGCATCGATATGCTGATGTGGCATGGCTCTTGTATTGTTCATGAGGAATTTCAGGCAAAAGGAATCTTAGACCTACATAAGATATTCCCTGAAGCTGCTATCTTGGTTCATCCAGAATCCCCTGAATCCGTGATTGCTATTGCCGATGCCGTTGGCTCTACAACTCAGTTGATTAATGCTGCAGTGGCTATGGATAACAAAAAATTTATAGTGGCAACTGATAGAGGCATTTTTTATAAAATGCAGCAAGCAGCTCCCGATAAGGAGTTCATAGCAGCACCAACAGCTGGTAGTGGAGCAACCTGTAGAAGTTGTGCGCACTGTCCTTGGATGGCTATGAATGGCTTGTTAAATATAGTGCAGTGTTTAGAGAGTATCGATAGTGCAGATGCGAATAAGTACGAAATTCACGTTGATGCTGCTTTGTCTGCCCAAGCTAAAGTGCCATTGCAGCGGATGTTGGATTTTTCTAAAGCGCAACAAAACAGTTAATAATTGTTAGATATAAATCTAGCCAATATGCTGATATTGGCTAGGTTTTAATAACCTGTTAACGACTTTATTACGAATCTAGGTTGTTTAACTGCTCTGTTAAGCGATGTAACTTTGAATCTATTACCGCCTCTAACGTGTTCAGCCTCTCTGTGATACTTTCTTTTAATTCTTCTTTCTTTTGGATAGGCCTATTAGCCAATAAGGTTCGCAGCTCTTCTATAATCAATAATAACTGAGGCGCAACATGCTGAGCTTGTTGTGGGAAGTTAGTCGCTTTAGTTGTCTTTTGGACATGGTTTAGGCCGCGAGCAAAATGGAATTTTTTACTTTGCGCTAACAATGAGCCAGGTTGGCGCTTGTAGTAAATTTTTAAAACATCAACTCTGGCTTCTCTGGTCAGGTTGTATTTAACCACGTCATCGATTGAAGTGACGCCAATATCTTCAAGGTTTGGAAAATCAGACATATTATGGGTGTCCTGTAAAAATAGCATACCACTGAAATATAAATAGCAGTGGTGTGCTGTTAATCGTGCTGTTTTTAAGTTTAACCATTGAGTATATTGGTTAATACACAGCCGTTCTTAGTTTAGTATAGTCAAATTATTTAATGACATTAGCAACAGCGTTAGCGACATATTCTACATTGTGTGCAGCAATTCCGGCAATATTAATACGACTAGAGCCCGCCATATAAATAGAGTATTCATCCCTTAAGCGATCGACTTGCTGCGCTGTGATATTAAGAAATGAGAACATGCCTTTTTCTTTGGTAATGAAATCAAAGTTTTGACCTGTATTCATGCCATTAATTGCTGAGACTAAATTAAGGCGATTACTGGCAAGGCGTGTACGCATACTTGTCAGCTCATCACTCCAGTGTGTGTAGAGAGATTGATCGTTCAAAATTGTTTCAACAATAGCCGCACCGTGAGCAGGGGGCATAGAGTAGTTACCTCTAATGGTGCTGTATAGCTGACTGCCAGAAATTAATGCACGTTCAGCGTTAGAAGAAATAATGATTACAGTCCCTGTTCTTTCTCTATAAAGGCCGAAATTTTTAGAGCAAGAGCTCGCGACAATCATTTCAGGGACATTTTGAGCTAGCAAGCGCAAACCATATGCATCTTCTTCTAAGCCATCCCCTAGGCCTTGGTATGCGATATCGACAAAAGGTATTAGATTTTTCTCAAGTATGAAATCAGTCAATTGCTGCCATTGTTGATGGCTTAAATCAGCGCCACTAGGGTTGTGACAGCAACCGTGAAGTAATACTAAATCACCTTCATTAGCTTGGTTAAGGCTCTCTAGCATGGCACTAAAATCAACTGACTTTGTCTGGTAATCATAATAAGGATATTCTTTGAGCTCTAAGCCTGCATCGCACATTAAAGGCACATGGTTGACCCATGTCGGCGTGCTCACCCAAATTACCGCATTCTTTTTACAGGTATTAATAAACTCAGATGCCATTCTTAATGCGCCACAACCACCAGGGGTTTGCGCTACAGATATTCTTTTGTCTTTAATAACGCTGTGATCTTTACCAAAAATTAATTGTGCTGATAGGTCGCAATACAATTGCGAGCCGGCTGGGCCTATATAGCTTTTAGTTTGCTGTTGCTCCAAAATAATATGCTCAGCTTTAACAACTGCTTGCATAATAGGGGTCTGGCCGCTTTCGTTTTTGTATACGCCAACACCTAAATCTACTTTGTTAGGATTTGTATCTTGACTGTGTTGGACGATTAATTTTAATAACGCATCTGGCGGTACGCTTTGCAGTTGGTTGAACATGTTTTTTCCTTAAAAATATGATTAAGCAAGTGTGATTATTTATTGTTACTTGCCAGTTATCATTATTAACTAATGTGTTTATATTGCTGGTTACCACATAAGATCATCTGGGATCTCGTAATCTGCATATGGATCATCTTCAGCTATTGTTTCTTTTTTCGGCAACTCGACAATCCAGCTTGGCTGTAAATCGGCAATTCTATGTGCTTGTAGTGTCGGAATAAGTAAATACTTATCATCTACGAATGCAATAGTGAGTTGACCGCAAATTAGTTGCTTTTGCAACTGTTTGTCAACATAAATTGATTTTACAAATTTCAAATGCGAAAACTGATGTGTAATATCTGCGTTTTTAGGGATGCTAACAACATTGCTTTCGATAATTTGCCTGGCTTTTATCGTACTTTCTTTCAGCGCTTTTTGTTGCTCGCGCTCTAAATTTAACTGTCTGTCTTTTTCACGTTTTTCAATAAGTTGCTGCTGAATTTTATCGTCAGCAACCACGGGTTGTTTTGTTTTCTTCGATTTTCTTTTTTCAGCTTTTGCTTTATTAACTTGTTTTTTACTAGCAACGCCAGCTTTCAAAAGTTGTTCTTGTAAGGAAATGGCCATAAGTCAGTACTTTGCAATATTAAGTTGTCGCTAACAAAATCATCTTAGTGGCTAAGATAATTACGCTAAGCATTGGAATATAAGGTTGTTGATTACTAGCTTGTTTTGTAACGCAATTATAAGCAAGTATTATATAAATATTAAGTATAAATGCCTATTAACATTCATGCACTATAACATAGTGTACAAAAGGTGTAAGAGGCTATTGGCAGATTTTTAATGCTAGCATAATACTGATGATTTAAGCGACTAGCTTGAGTGCATAGTTAGGTGCATAGTTGAGTGCATAGTTAGGTGCATAGTTAGGTGAATAGTTAGGTGAAGAGTTAGGTGAATAGTTAGGTGAATAGTTAGGTGCATAGTTAGGTGAATAGTTAGGTGCATAGTTAGGTAAATAGTTAGGTGCATAGTTAGGTGCATAGTTAGGTGCATAGTTAGGTGCATAGTTAGGTAAATAGTTAGGTGATAGTTAGGTAAATAGTTAGGTGATAGTTAGGTGCTGGGCTGGCTACTTCAATAATTAATTGATGCTCACATTGCTAGTATTGGTAGGTTTTATATGCGGTTTTTAGTTTGCGATAGTAAGCTGTGACTAACTTTTGCGCGAACACGGTGGGGTTTTGCTGGTTATTTAAAGTAATGTACTGATAGTGGTGCCAATATTTGAATGAAACGGCCTAACTTTAGTAGAGCTTTTGGCTGATAGCGATTAAAATAGTTTGAATTTCATCGCTGATTTATAAGAAGAGAATTTTAATGGGAAGAAAGTTTGAAAAGCGTAAAGCGACGATGGCTAAGACGCAAGGTGCTAAGTCTAAGTTGTATGCAAAATACGCAAAAGAAATTTATGTTGGGGCTAAAAACGGTAGTTTTGACCCAGATGCAAACCCTACTTTACGTAATATCATTGATAGAGCAAAAAAAGACCAAGTTCCTGCGCATGTCATTGATAAAGCGTTAGAGAAAGCGAAAGGCGGCGGCGGTGAAAACTATGAGCCAATGCGTTATGAAGGCTTCGGCCCTGGCGGTTGTATGGTAATTGTCGACTGTTTGACAGATAACAATAATCGTACTTTTGGTGATGTGCGTACCGCTTTTAATAAAGGCAATGCAAAATTAGGTGGCCCTGGTACTGTTGCTCATATGTTCAATCATAATGCACTGTTTGTGTTTGCCCACACCGATGAAGAAGAGGTGTTGGAAGCATTAATGATGGCCGATGTCGATGTATCTGACATCGAAAATGATGAAGGAATGATGACTGTCTCGGCTCCACATACTGAGTATTTCAAGGCGAAATCTGCATTGAATGAATCGTTCCCTGAACTTGAGTATGAGTTAGAGGAAGTGACTTTTGTGCCTCAGACAATTAGTGAGCTCAGCGGTGACGATGTAGAGAAGTTTGAGCACTTTATGGAATTGCTTCATGATTGTGAAGATGTCCAAGAAATTTATCACAATGCTGAAATAGCAGATTAGTTTATACTTATTAAAGTAAATTACCTTAGGTCTTAATATCGATATTTCTAATTGATTGTTAAGGCTTGAGGTTTATAAAACCTTCGCTGGTCACTTTTGCTATTATTCAATAGCACTCATATCTTTTTAAAAACATACCTTTTGCCTGCTCTAAAAAACACTCTATCCTTGAGTTGGTTCTTAGTGATCTGTGGGCGTCATTCATTATTTTATTCAGTGAAAGCTCTGGATATGCGCCTGCCAGCGATAACAAAAGCTTCAGTGAAGTGCAGGTGGTTGCAATAAGTTATCGAAGGTAGTCTAAAGCTAGGCTATTGAATGGAGTAAATTGTCGGCTGTAAATTATTGGTTGTAAAGAGATGTAAAAAAGAAAACAAGGTATTGGCGGCGGCTGTTAACCAGGTGTTTAGAGCAAGTATTGGAGTATAATTAGTCGCAGGCAGTTATCAGCTAGATAGATGGATAACTAGTAAAAGGGTAGCTAGTGCAAGGGGGAATAGTGCAAGAGGGGGTAGTGCTAGAAAGAGTTAGAGCCTGCTCAACGAGAGCAGACTCTAACTGTGCTAATTAAATAGCTTAAGCGTTGTTCGCATCGCTTTTTTGGCGACGTTTGATTTCGCGCGGATCGTTAGCAGCTCTTGAGCGACGACGACGTGCAGGTTTTTCGTCTTCAGTCACAGTTTCAGTAGCAGTTTCAGTAGCAGCTTGAGTAGCCTCAGCAGCTGTTTCTTCTACTTTAGTAGCTTCTTCAGTTGCTTCTACAACAGCTGTTTCATCTGTTGTTTCTGCTACACGAGCCTGGATTTCAGCAGTTTCTTCAGCAGTTTCTTCAGCGGCTTCTTCAGTTACTTCTGTTTCAGGAGCTTGTGCTTCAGCAGGCGCTTCTACAACAGGGGCTTCTTCAGTTGTTTCTGCTACAGCAGTTTCTGCAGCGGCTTCTTCAGTTACTTCTGTTTCAGGAGCTTGTGCTTCAGCAGGCGCTTCTACCACAGGCGCTTCTTCAGTTGCTTCTGCTACAGCAGTTTCTGCAGCGGCTTCTTCAGTTACTTCTGTTTCAGGGGCTTGTGCTTCAGCAGGCGCTTCTACAACAGGCGCTTCTTCAGTTGCTTCTGCTACAGTAGTTTCTTCAGTCTCAGTCGCTTCTACAGTCGCTTCTTCAACAGGCGTCTCTTGTGAAGCTTGTGCAACAACAGCTGTTTGTTCTGCTTGAGATTCTGATGAATCAGCAGCAGGCGTTTCTTCGCTAGTTGCTGTTTGAGCAGATGTCTCGTTTTGGGCAGAAGTGTCGCTAGCAAGATTGCTGTTGGCAATCGCTGCTGCTAGTTCTGCAGATGCTTTCTTAAATGCCTCTGAATTACTGTCTTCATTTAGCGCGCTATTTTTAGCTTCTACAGATTGCTCTGAATTAGCTGTCTCTTTATTGGCCGCTAGTTTTTCTGGTTTAGCGTTTTTGTTGTTCTCTACTGCTTTGCTCTCGGTTGTCGGCTGTGCATTGTCATCAGCTTTAACTGCTAGCGCATCAGAGTTTTCAACTAAGTTACGATTCGCTTTTCTAGATGAATTGCGACGACGTTTACCACGACCTGCAGGTGCTGCAGTGTACTCGGTATTATCAGCTTCATTAGCTTCAACAGGGGTTGCTGTTTTCTCGGTGCGATTTTTACGATTATCGTTGTTTTTACGACGACGACGTGGTGGCTTACTATCTTCGGTTGTTTTCTTCTCAGGTATTACCGAAGTCTCTTCAGAAGTAACAGTGATAACTTCATCTTGTCTGCCGTTTCTGCGTTTTTCATCATCGCGCGGGCGACGATTATTGCGAGTGTTTTTGCTTTTAGAGTTATAGTCTCTGCGGGTGCGTTTTGCTTGAGGCTTTTGGCCACTGCCAGATTTCTCTTGCTTGTCTTGTGAGTCATCAGCAAATAAGTTTGCAAGGCCAAGTATTGTCAGTATTTGATGTACTAACCCTTTTTTTGCCTTTGGCTCGCTCTTAGTTTTGCTTGTAGCTGGTGCTGCTTCTTTCACTTCTTCAGCAGGTTTAGCTTTTGCATCAGCAGGAGGCATCTTTGGAGCAACGGTTTGTACTGCCGCTATTTCACGCTTAGTCGTTTGCTCAGAATCTGCATCGCTAAAGTGCTCTATGGCTTCAGCTTCAGGCTGCATAGTGTAGCTGCTGTCATTGCTGGTTGCATCTAGGTTATCATCGCGTAAACGAATGACTTCATAATGCGGCGTTTCCATATTCGGGTTGGGAATAATAACAACTCTAACTTTTTGACGAAGTTCGATGCCATTGACAATACTACGTTTTTCGTTAAGCAGATAAGTGGCAACTTGAACTGGCAAGATCGCACGAATTTGTGAAGTACGGTCTTTAGCAGATTCTTCTTCAATTAAGCGCATAATAGATAGCGCCATTGATTCAGTGTCTCTGATAGAGCCTTGGCCGCTACAGCGAGGGCAGACAATACCACGAGATTCAGTAAGAGAAGGTCGCAAGCGTTGACGTGACATTTCTAGCAAGCCAAAGCGAGAAATGCGGCCCATTTGTACGCGAGCGCGATCAAGCTTAAGTGAGTCTTTTAATCTGTCTTCGACAGCTCTTTGGTGTTTGATAGGTGTCATATCAATGAAATCGATAACAACCAAACCACCAATGTCTCTTAGTCTTAGTTGGCGAGAAATTTCTTCTGCCGCTTCTAAGTTGGTATTTAGTGCGGTTTCCTCAATATCGCCACCGCGTGTTGCTTTAGCGGAGTTGATATCAATAGAGACCAGTGCTTCTGTTGGGTCTATAACGATAGAGCCGCCAGAGGGTAGCTTAACTTCACGTTCAAAAGCGGTTTCAATTTGAGATTCAATTTGAAAACGATTGAATAGTGGTGTCTCTTCTTGATAGCGCTTTAGTTTGTTTTCATAAGTAGGCATTACTTGTTGAACAAACGTTAGAGCTTCTTTAAATGCTGAATCGGTATCAATCAGAACTTCACCAATATCTGCACGTAAGTAATCGCGGATAGCGCGAATAATAACATTGCTTTCTTGGTAGATTAAGAAAGGAGCTGATTTTTGGCTGCTCTCTTTAATCGCATCCCATAAAATACTGAGGTAATCTAAATCCCATTGTAGGTCTTGTGATGTTCTGCCAACACCTGCAGTGCGAACGATGATGCCCATGCGATCAGGAATTTTAACGCCATCTAAAGCGGCTTTTAAGTTTGTTCTGTCTTCGCCTTCAATGCGACGAGAGATTCCGCCAGCTCTAGGGTTGTTTGGCATGAGAACAAGGTAGCGACCAGCGAGAGAGATAAAAGTGGTCAGTGCAGCGCCTTTATTGCCGCGCTCTTCTTTGTCGACTTGAACAATAACTTCAGTGCCTTCTTTGATCACATCTTTGATGCTAGGGCGGCCGCCCTTAGAAGGGGATTTAATGAAGTATTCACGTGAGATTTCTTTTAGTGGTAAAAAGCCGTGACGGTCAGAGCCATAATCAACAAAAGCGGCTTCTAAACTAGGTTCAACTCTAGTAATACGGCCTTTGTAGATGTTTGATTTTTTCTGTTCACGATTGCTAGATTCAATATCTAAATCGTATAATTTTTGCCCATCAACTAGGGCGACGCGCAGCTCTTCAGATTGAGTTGCGTTAATAAGCATTCTTTTCATTTGTTACTCTCAATTAATGGAGCGCCAAATAAAAGGCTTTTAAAACAAATGGTTAATAGATGTGGTTCGCTTGTTCTTAGTTGGCGATATTGGCGATACATAGGCGCTTACAATACTCAGATATAGCTGCATGATGGTTGTTAAACTTAACCACGGGGCTGTTTATCTGTGTTTTGTTGACACTATTAATCGCTAAATATGACGCTAACTAGCGGGTACAGCTATTAAAATTCGTTCTTGTTGCCTGTTATCAAGCACTCGTATTTGAGCAGCATAACAAAGCTTTAATAGAGCGGCCTTCGTACTTATAGTTACATATGTCGATCATTGCACAAGAGTCGTTTAATCTTCACATTATGTGAGGTGTTGATAAAAGTATGTTGGCTAATGATAACTTAGCCATTTAACTGTTGGTGCTTTTATCAATCTTAGATAGAAAGTGGCAATAATTCAAAGTTGCTTTCTATTTGTGTTGTATTTACATACAACATTTACCTGCACATTGTTTAATTTAGTGGCTCTTAAAACTCTGCTTCAAAGAAGTCTGATAAGTTAGCGTGCTATATATATTACAGTAGGGGAAATCAATTGCCTATATTGTTATGTAATGGCTGTTACTAATGTTCGTGACACTAGGTTCCGGGCAAAAGCGCATCGCTACTGTATTAAGTGTTTGGGTGTTTCTTATTTAAGTTCTGTTTGTTGCTCATACTGGTATTTTGTCGGTTTTATTAACAAGTAAGTCGTAAACGTTGCCTTACATTGAATCAATCTCACTTTATTCACTGAAATGTAAAAGTAATTGTTTTGTGCAATGACTTTTATACTCAATCAATAGCGTGTGATGCTAAAAAACCAAACAATTCATAATTATGCCCACGCAACCATTAGTTAAGGTTAGGTGAACACTGTGTTCTAGCAGCGAGCTAGAACCAAATCTTTAGCGGATATAATTAAAATATCCTGCAAACTATACCTTACTTACTTTAGTGTAGCAGCTGTAAAACTATAAGCTGTCGCCATCATAAAAAATTAAGTGCTTATTACGCACATTTAAATGTTTAAATCGCATTTAGCTAAAGCATTAGCAGTAAAGCAGCGGTAGAATAGCAGCTAAAGATTATCGCATCAATTAAGGACTGTCGTTTTTTTAAAATATGCCAAGTAAAAAAAGAATATCCAGGCAAGTGAGAGCTGGAAAAAAAGTAACTAAGCGTGTTAGGCCTTCAAATCCTGCGCACAAGGCAAAACCTACCCGAGATCCAGCGCCGGCTAATACTGAAATAATAGCGCAACCAAAAACTGATGAGACACAAGTGTTACACAATAAAGTGCGCTTATTAGATGTCACTGAAGACCAGGACGGCCAGAGAATTGATAATTTTCTGATCACTGCACTTAAAGGCGTGCCTAAGTCGATGATTTATAGAATCATCCGCAAAGCAGAAGTTAGGGTTAATAAAGGCAGAGTTAAGCCAGATACTAAACTTAATGCTGGAGACGTTGTCAGAGTTCCGCCGATTAGAACAGCACAAGAAAATGAAGTAGTAGCGGTCAGTGCTGAGTTACTTGCTGTATTAGAAAACGCGATTTTATATGAGTCAGCTGCATTGATGGTGATTAACAAGCCTTCTGGTTTAGCGGTTCATGGTGGTAGCGGCATACAGTTAGGCCTAATTGAAGCGGTTCGCCAAATGCGTCCCGATCTAACTTTTTTAGAGTTAGTTCATCGCTTAGATAAAGATACATCAGGTTGTATCATGATCGCCAAAAAGCGCAGCATGTTACGTCATCTACATGAAGCTTTACGCCAGGGCCAAGGTGTATCTAAAATTTACCATGCACTAGTTGTCGGGCGCTGGGATTCAACTGATCAAAAAGTTGATGCCCCATTAAGGAAAAATGAGCTTAGCTCAGGTGAGAGAGTCGTTAAAGTACAAGCAGATGGTAAAGCATCAATTACCTTGTTTAAAGTTATTAGGCGCTTTGCTAATGAAGCGACCTTAATTGAAGCGAAGCCGGTGACAGGTCGAACTCATCAAATACGAGTGCATACGCAATTTGCAGGGCATCCTATTATAGGGGATGAGAAATATGGGGTTGAATCCATTAACAAAAATATGAGAGCATTTGGTGTTAGACGCTTATTTTTACATGCAGCAGCATTGAGTGTGACCTTAGCTGATGGCGAAAAGCTGCATTTTAAAGCACCCCTAGATGAAAAATTAACAGTTGCTATTGATAAGCTAGCAACAGAATTTAACCCGTACGAGCAAAGGTCTTAGTTTAATGAATAAAGAGCTTGTTTTTACCAGCGCAGAAAGTTTATTGATGCGTGGTGAGCAACCAACAATAGAAAGTATCATGGCGTCCACCGGTTTAGATTACGCAGCGGTGGAAGCAGAGTTACATAAATGGTGGCGCGTAGTCCCTGAAAAATTGAGTTTTGTTGATAATTCCATTTCTATACCGGGTTTGCCTGAATCGTTGAGCTCGTCCTTTGGTCGAATTTGGCAACAGGCAATAGAGGAGGCGGAAACCAATCTGCGCGCTGATTCAAGAACGTTAAATCACGCAAACGATGAAGTAAAAAAGCTTTCAGAAGATAGCCTTAAAGAAAGTAATAATCAGCGCAACCAGCTCGAGGCAACAGTGCGCGAGCAAAAAGTTAAAATTGAAGATGCTACAATTCATAACAAATCGTTAGAAGCTGAAATAAGTGTTTTAAAAGCTGCGATTGTCTCTGAAGCGACAGAGCGAAAGAAAGAAGAGCGCTTGCGTTCAAAGTTAGACAATGATTTAGTACATTTACGCAAAGCACATGAAGATGCAAAACGCACCTTTGAGCTACGCGTTAAAGAAGATCAACGCCACGCATTGGATCAAATTAGTAAATCAGAAGCTGATGCTAGGTATTATCGTAACGCCTCAGAAAAAATACGTGATGATGCCGGCAAAAAAGAAACGGTGTTAACCAAAAAGAATCACGATCTGTTGTCTGAAATTGCCCGTCACGAAGTACGTATCGATACACAGTACACTTTGATTAGGTCACAAGAAGAAGAGCTTAAAGAACTTAAGCAAGTGACTATGGTGCAATCGCGTGAAATAGCGACTTGTACATCAGCGCTATTAGCCGAGAACAATAAAACTAAGCGCTTAGAGCAAAAGCGCAAAGAATTAGACGGCGAGATTAAAAGGCTTAATCAAAAGGCATTAAATACTGCATCTGAATGGGGCCGTCGTGAGAATTTATTAAGAAACGAGTTGCGTACATCTCAAGAAGAATTGCAGCGTGCTCAGCTTAAAGTGGCAAACCTAGAGAAACGATGTATTTCTCAAGATGAAGAAATGAGACGTATAAAATCATTAAATTCATAATAAATAAGACTGTGCGTCCACTAGCTGTGCTAGTCGCGTACAGCAAGCTGTTTTAGTGTGTATGTATAGTGTAAATGAGCTAGACGCATAGCAAGCAGGGATCTGAAATTTTAAAATAGGATAAATAATGAAGCTGCAGCAACTAAAGTATATTTTAGAAGTGCAAAAAAACGACCTTAATGTATCGGCAACCGCATTAAGTTTGTTTACATCACAACCTGGGATTAGTAAACAAATTCGCCTTCTAGAAGATGAATTAGGTGTTGAGGTTTTTGCTCGCAGTGGTAAACATTTAACACGTGTCACTCCCGCTGGCGCTGCGATTTTAGAAATAGCAGAAGATATCCTACAAAAAGTTGAAAGCATTAAAAAAGTTTCACAAGAGTTTAAAGATGAGAAAAAGGGTAGCTTATCTATTGCTACCACGCATACCCAAGCACGTTATGCGCTACCGCCTGTGATTACTCATTTTATAAAAAGCTACCCCGATGTGTCGTTACATATGCAACAGGGTACGCCGATGCAAATTTCTGAAATGGCAGCTAGTGGCAAAGTTGATTTTGCTATAGCAACAGAGGCGTTAAGCCACTTTAGTGATTTAACAATGATGCCTTGTTATCGCTGGAACCGCTCAGTCGTTGTGCCTAAGGACCACCCGTTAGCGCAGTTATCTGAATTGACACTAGCTGAACTAGCTAAATACCCAATTGTTACTTATGTCTTTGGCTTTACTGGTCGCTCTAAACTTGATGATGCGTTTAATCAACAGGGCTTAGATCCAAAAGTAGTCTTTACCGCTGTTGATTCAGATGTCATAAAAGCTTATGTAAGATTGAATTTAGGTGTCGGTATTATCGCTAGTATGGCGTTTGATCCAGAAGTTGATACCGATCTTGTTGCCATTGATGCCAGCGGCTTGTTCGAGCCAAGCACAACCCATATAGGCTTTAGAAAGGGCACGTTCTTAAGAGGTTATATGTTTGAGTTTATCAGTTTGTTCGCCCCTCATTTAACACCAGCTATCGTGAAGCAGGTGATGGCATGTGAGTCACGTGTTGAAATAGATGAGATTTTCGCAAATCAGCAATTACCTGATATGAACTAAACTGAGTGAATTACACAATAAACTTAATAAAAAATAGTTACTCATCAATATTTTAGCGCGGCATTCTTAACTAATTCATCGTTACAGATGCCGCGCTAGTCTGTTGCTCAGTGTAAGTGTTACTAGGCGCTATAGTAGCCCTTAATCAATGCTAACACTTGCTCGACATCCTCTTTGCTAATATCCATATGAATAACAAGTCTGCATGTTTTTGCAGGGCTTATACAAATATTATGATCCATTAAATGCTGTGCTAATGATCTAGCTTGCTGATTTGAACCTGCTGTTGTATGCACAGGGAAATGAGCGAACAGCATATTAGTTTCAACATCATCTACTGTTATTTCAATCGCAGCTATTTTGTTTAACTCACAAGCAAAATACTGAGCAAGTTGGTGATCATCCGCTAGGCGCGCCACGTTATTGTTCAAGGCATAGCTACCAGCGGCTGCCAAAATACCGGCTTGGCGCATACCACCGCCTAACATTTTTCTTAAGCGTGTTGCCCTGGCGATAAATTGCGTACTACCTAATAACACTGACCCTGCTGGTGCGCCAAGTCCTTTAGATAAACATAGAGATACTGAATCAAAGCCTTGTGCTAGCAGAGCCGCAGGCTTAGCTGATGCTACCGCAGCATGCATTAATCTAGCGCCATCTAAATGGGTGCTCAATTGGTGTTGTTTGGCAACACTGAGAATATCGGCAAAATGTTGCTCAGGTTGAATAAAGCCAGACACCGTGTTTTCTAAACAAATTAACTTACTTTGGGCAAAATGGCTGTCATTAGGGCGTATTGCTCGCTCTATTTGCTCAGCACTGATGTAGCCTTTATCAGTAGTTGCTATGCTTTGCATAACAATCCCACCAAGGGCTGATGCACCACCGGCTTCATGACTGAAAATATGATTTTGATCACCAACAATAACTTCATCACCTCGTTGGCAATGGCTCATCAAAGCTAATAAGTTACTCATTGTACCAGATGGCACAAACAACCCTGCTTCTTTATCAAGTAGTTGTGCTGCCTGCATTTGTAATGCATTAATCGTTGGGTCTTCACCATAAACATCATCACCTACAATCGCCTCAGCCATCAATTGGCGCATCTGTGCAGAGGGTTTTGTGACAGTGTCGCTTCTAAAATCAATGGCTGGTGTGTTATCTATGGCAACACTATGTGATGTTTTAGCCGGAGTAATATAGTAACTATCGTTCATGTTATTTAAATCCTTGGTGATATTGTAAAACAATTTAATTTATAACAATGTTATTTAAAATCAGTAACCTATTAAAAAGTAGTGCGTGCTACTTGTGATTTAGTGCGTTGTCATATAGTTTCAACTAGACAAAACAGACGACACACAGCACTGTTTGTTATTGAAGTAATATCAATAATAATCGTTACCTAGTAGCTAAGCTTAAATTCGCCTTTTAATTTATAGCTTAGTCATTTAACTAGCAAGGCATTAGTTATAGAAATATGATTGATGCGCTAACATAGCGTTTTATAAAGAATTTAAGGAGTTAGCAATGCAAGATTTACTACCTGAAATATGTGATCGTATGGCCGATACGGTACGAATTTTACCGCCCATGTTTACAAATTATGGTGCTAAAGCCACTTTTTATGGAGAGGTGGTGACAGTAAAAGCATTTGAGGATAACTCTAAAATTAGAGAGTTAGTGAGTCAGCATGGCGCAGGAAAAGTGATTGTTGTCGATGGTGGTGGCTCCCTTAGACATGCCATGCTAGGCGATATGTTAGCTCACAAAGCGGCTGAAAATGAGTGGCAAGGTATTATCATTAATGGTTGTGTACGCGATGTTAATGCCATGGCTAAAATTGACTTAGGCGTACAAGCATTAGCGGCCCATCCGCTAAAAACAGAGAAAAGAGGCTTGGGTGATATCAATGTCGCTATTACCATAGGTGGTGTGCTGATTGAAGCTGGGCAGTACATTTATGCCGATGCTAATGGCGTACTTGTTAGTGATAAAGCGCTTGATCTAAAAGCATTGGGTTGGCAGAGCTAGAGAGGCGCTTAGATCAGTAGTTATAGCGCTTATATTTAGCTCACGACTTGTCTTAAGCAGTGTGGGCTGATATAAATTACAACAAGATTATTGATAACTAAATGGTTTTTATGAAAAATAGATTAACGAAAATATGTTGGCCGATTTTAAAGTTTTTTGAAACGGATGTCGTCGCTGATAATTTCAAACGCTCCCATCGCATAGCTTTAAATGTGTTAGGAGGCTTATTCATCTTGATTACCTTTGCCTCGGCTTGGGCGGCGAGTACCAGTGATGAGCTAGCGGCGTTTATTCCTGTGGTTGTGTTCTTTTGTATCGGCAGTGTGGCTGTTATCGTTGGCACTTTGGGCTCAAACGGTGCTGTCTGTAAAATATGGGGCACTAAATAGTAAGATATAATTTTGCTGTTAAGTTCTTACATTCAATAATTACTTAGGTACGTTAATAATTGATTGTATCAATTTTTATATCGATGATGACTCATTTGAAAAAGGCAACAAGATTCTAAATACATTATGTTAATAATTGTTATGATCATCACCGTGTTGGTTGTTATCGCTACAGCGCTACCAATGCTCAAACACAGCCATTGGATAGTAAGAGCAATGGATTTTCCACGTGTACAAATCACCGCACTTGCCGCTAGTTTATTATTAGTACAAGTATGGCTACTTGATGTTCAGCAACTAATCAGCGGGTTGCTTATCATAGTGACAACACTCTGCCTAGCTTGGCAGCTTTGGTGGGTGTTGCCCTATACTGTGCTATGGCGCAAAGAGGTAAAAACAGCAAAGGATGTATCCGCTGATCAGCAATTAAGTGTGATCACCTCAAACGTACTGCAAACTAATCGCAATACTGATGCGCTAATTGCGATGGTCAAACAATATCAGCCGGATATTTTGGTGACTTTAGAATCAGATCAATACTGGCAAGATAAGCTACAGGTTTTAGAAGATCAGCTGCCTTATAGTGTCAAGTGCCCACTTGATAATTTATATGGTATGCATGTTTATTCAAAGTTACCTTTTAGTGAGCAAAAGGTGTCTTATCTGATTGAAGAGGGGGTGCCATCCATTCATTTTTGTCTGCAATTAGCTACGGGTCATAAAGTGCGTATGCATTTTGTCCATCCTGCACCGCCAAGCCCTACAGAAAACATTGAATCAACGGAGCGCGATGCTGAGCTAATAACCCTTGCCCGCAGTATCGCTAAAACCGATCAGCCGGTGGTGGTAACAGGGGATCTTAATGATGTTGCCTGGTCAACAACCACTCGTCTGTTTCGTAAAATAAGTGGCTTGTTAGACCCGCGAGTAGGGCGCGGTATGTACAATACTTTTCATGTCGATTATACGTTTTTGCGCTGGCCGCTTGATCATCTGTTTCATAGCGCGCATTTTAGTGTCAAGCATATACAACGTCTACCTTCTATCGGCTCTGATCACTTTGCGCTTTACACTGTTTTAGTGTTTGACCCCCAGTACGGTGATGATCAACAGGGATTAACTGCAGATGAGCTTGATCGTGTTGAAGCCATGCGTATATCTGCAAAAAAGAATGCGAAGATTGAAGATGTGCCGACACCGAATACTTAGCCGATTCTTTGCATTCATTAAAAACTGTGGTTATCTTCAAAATTTTATTGAGGTTATGCGATAGCGTTAAGTTTAAAAATGAATGCAGTTTCAAATAGATTCTTACCCTTTTTTACGCTAATGTTAAGCTAAGTATATAAAATACATCTATTTATTTAATGTTTGAAACAATGGGGTACTATGAATAAACCAGCAATACGCTCTATTTTAGTGATTCATAGAGAGATTGAGCAGCTTCAAAATATCTTAGAGCAACACTTAGCTGATGTCGCAGTCTATTACGCTAGCTCAGCGCAACAAATAACACAGTGTTTAGAGCAGCATCAACCAGAGGCGGTGTTTGCCTTAAACAGCCGCTATTTTGATAATGACTCCATTAGAAACGCTGCGCATTATCCAAGTGTTAAATGGTTTCATGTAGCGGGCTCTGGTATCGATCATATTATGCCTTGGCAGGCGCAAGATACCATGCTGTCAAACGGTGCGGGTGTGTTAGCAAGGTATTTAGCTGAGACGGTACTAGGTGCTATGTTGGCAATGAACAATAACTTGCATTTATATAAAACACAGCAGCTGAGTAATACTTGGCAGCAACACGGCTTTACACCGCTGTGTGAGCAAACGCTGTTAATTGTTGGTCTCGGTGCAATCGGTGAGAAGGTAGCTGATAATGCTAAAGCACTAGGCATGAAGGTCATGGCGACCCGTCGCAAAGATACACCCTATAAAAATGTTGATGAGCTATATAATGATAAGCAATTAGCAGATGTTATTGGGCAAGCCGACATAGTGAGCCTACACATCCCTTATAGTGAAGAAAACCATGATCTTTTTGATCAGCAGATGTTGCTGAAGATGAAAAAAGGGGCGTGTTTGATTAATACTGCCAGAGGCGGCTTAGTTAATGAGCAAGCTTTGCATCAAGCATTAACTAGCGGTCATTTAAAAGCGGCGTTTGCCGATGTCTTTAAAACAGAGCCACTCGTTGAAGATAGCCCGTTATGGCAATTAGAGAACCTGTTTATTTCACCGCACATGGCTGATAGTGTGCATGGTTTTGAGCAGAAGTATTTTCAGTTCTTTGTTAATAATGTGAAGCTTTACAATGCTGGCAAAGATATTAAAAACCAGCTTAAATAAATGATCAGCCGCTTTATCTGCATAGAGCGGCTCTACTAACTAGCGGTTAATGTTTTTTACTAAGGCGCTAGGCTTTAGCCGGTAAAACAATCGCTTTTACCTCACCAAAACCAATACGCTTTGCGCCTTGCGCTTGACAAAAACCACTCATAATGACGGCGTCGCCATCTTCTAAAAAGGTGCGTTGCTCACCGTTATCTAACGCAATCTGCTTTTTACCTGCAAAGCTTAGCTCCATTAGTGATCCCATTTGATCATCACTAGGGCCTGATTGTGTGCCACTACCAAAGAAATCACCGGCTTGTAAATTACAGCCGTTAACGCTGTGGTGGGCAACCATTTGCGCCACGCTCCAATAGGAGTGATTAAAATTGGTGCGGCTAAGATGCTGGCCGGCGTTATCTTGTTCACGCATCTTTTGGGTTTGCAGTGTGACATCTAAGGTGATGTTATAAGCGCCGTATTGGCTATTATGCTCACAGCTTAAATAATCAAGTGGTTGTGGGTCGCTACTTGCTCGCCTCCACGCTTCGCGAAAAGGTGCTAGTGCTTCGTTAGTTACTATCCAAGGCGAGACACTAGAGGCAAAATTCTTCGATAAGAAAGGGCCTAGAGGCTGGTATTCCCAACCTTGAATATCACGCGCTGACCAATCGTTAAACAGACACATACCGAAGATATGTCGATCAGCATTTTCAATGGCAATAGCACTACCCATTTCATTACTTGAACCAATATAAATGCCTACTTCCATTTCATAATCTAGGCGTTTACATGGACCTAAGCTTGGGGTGTCAGCATCAGGGGCTTTGGTTTGACCGCATGGTCGGTGAAAATCAGCTCCAGAGACTCTAATAGAAGATGAGCGGCCATGATAGCCAATTGGCAGCCATTTATAGTTAGGTAATAGTGGGTTTTCAGGTCTAAAAATTGAGCCGATAGTGGTGGCATGATTAATAGAGGTATAAAAATCAGTGTAATCACCTATATGACAAGGTACATCATATTCAACATCAGACAGGGCAATTAAAGTGCTACTCACTGCCTGCTCTAACTCAGATCCTGTCGCTAATGCTGCCGATAGTGCTGACCTTAGCGCCGACCATATAGTGTGATCCATCGCCATAAACTCATTCAGTTTAGGCTTTGAGCAAGCAATAAGTGCTTGCTGTACTTGACCTGTAAATAAATTAAGTTGGGAAAGGGCTGCTAAATCAATGACCTGATCGCCAATGGCGACACCGCCACGAAACAACTGTTGCGAACCTTTGCGTCTAAACACAGCAAAGGGCAGGTTTTGAATAGGGAAATCAGTACTATCAATGTTGGCAGAGCTAAGCCAGCTAGTCAGTGCGGTATTATGTGTATTATTGATCAAAGACATATTGGCACCATTAATTATTGAGTTCATCTTGATGTAGCCACTTAGCGTGTTGTGGTGCTCTTTTAGTGACAGACCACTCTTCAATCATCGCCGGTGCAACTTCTTTTAATTGCTGTAATTGCTCATCAGTACCGCTGCGATAAGTTAGCTCAAGACGATGGCCATTAAGATCGAAGAAATAAATAGAGTAAATAATACCGTGGCTGGTAATGCCTAAAACGTCTAAGCCTTTTTCTTCAAGCTCTGCTTTGGCTGCAACTAGTGCATCGCGATCAGCAAGTTCGAACGCAATATGTTGCACCCACTTAGGAGTATTGAGGTCCCTACTCATGTCAGGCTGAGTGGGTAATTCGAAAAAGGCTAAGATATTACCCATACCTGCATCTAAAAATATATGCATATATGGATCAGGCTCTTTTGTCGATGGCACGATATCTTCAGAGATAGCAACCAGCAAATCCATATTCAAAAAGTGTTTGTACCACTCTACCGTTTTTTTGGCATCTTTACAGCGATAGGCAACATGATGCATTTGTTTGATGTTTATCATTAGGACCTCTTATTGTTTTTTTTGTAACAAATGTTACTAATATTATCAAATAATAGTATCATATGTTACTAATGTCAATGTGTTGACAGTGAAAGTACGTTTAATTAAATTTTTCTTGGTGTAAAATAATGTTAGTGAGTAATACATGACTAGCGCTCGTTGACTCAATGATATTGTTTTATTAATAAAGGCGTTTTATGACCTCTGGGCAACCTCAGCTGGATTTACAGCAATTTTTTCCTTATCAATTCTCTATACTATCCGGTCAAGTTAGTGACTACATTGCATTGATATATAAACAACAATACGGTTTAACTAAGTTTGAATGGCGAGTGTTAGCGACCGTCGGCCAACATTTAGCCATATCATCAAAAAATATCGCAGCATTTACCCAGCTAGATAAAATGCAAGTCAGCCGAGCTATTGCTCGTTTAATAAAAATTGCTGCACTAGAGCAGCAAAATAGTAGTGAAGACAGGCGCTCGCATTTATTAGCACTGACATCGATAGGGCAGCAAATGTATCAAGAAATTGTGCCGTTAGTTATCGAGCAAGAAAAACGCATGCTAGCTGGCTTAACACAACAAGAGCGCCAATTACTGTCATCACTGACCTTAAAATTAAGTGCCCAGTTAGCAGATCAATAAAAGTCTGCTTGTCTTTCAGGGGCTGCCTCCACAAATGCTGACAATTGTTGGCAGCGCTGGTAAATACCATCGAGTAAAGGGTATGCGCGCATACTAATGTCAAAGCGCTTGGCGTTATACACTTGTGGTACCAAGCAAATATCAGCCAAACTTGGTTCGAGCGATAAACAGTATGGGTAGTTATCAGTGCGTTGCTTTAGCTGGTGCTCGAGTGCTTTAAATGTCGTATCAATCCAGTGCTGATACCACTGTGCTTTTTGTACTTGGCTTAGCGATAAATCATCAACTAAATAATTTAATACCCGCAAGTTATTGATAGGGCTAGTTTCGCAAGCAATAGCTTGGGCTAGCGCTCGTTGCTTGCAGCGCTCAATAACATCACCTTTAAGTATCTGATAGCTATTAGGGTAGGCCTCATCCAAATATTCGCAGATAGCCATTGATTGCGTCAAAATAGCACCCTTATCTACTAATATCGGGACCAGTTGCTGTGGATTTTGTTGTTGATGCTCACTAGAGTGTTGTGCTGCCTGTAATAAATTGACCGTTATTTGTTGGTAACCAAGTGCTTTTAAATTCAAGCAGATTCTAACGCGATAAGAGGCAGATGAGCGGCAGTAATCATAGAGAATCATAGCTATCCTTATCGAATGTGATGATGGTAATGGCTGTTAGTAAGCGCATTAAAGATAACCTAAATATAATATTAGATAATCACCTGATAGCGAATAACATAATTTCTTAATTGGAATAAATAGCTATTCTTGAGGGTATTATTGAGAGAGTTTTCCCTTAGGGTAGTATGTCATCAGTGATGTTAGTGAGGGTGTTAAATGTAATTATTGCCAGGGATCGCTAACATGATTCTGCTTTAACCATTGGCTAAAGAAATCAATAAAGAGCCGCACTTTAGGTGGGGTGAATTTACGCTCAGGGTACACTGCAAAGACTGATAACTGCTCTGATTTGTGGTTTGGGAATACTCTTACAAGCTTGTTTGCCCTGGCGTCTTCTTTAATAACAAAACCCGCTAAATTAGAAATTCCACGGTGTTGCAGCATAGAGGCTTTGACTATCAAGCTATTATTAGCGCGCATATCACCGCTGACTTTTACGGTTACACTTTCATTGTCGTTTTCAAGGGTCCAAGCATCGGCATTGGCAGCGTGCACAAAAATCAAACAATTGTGATTAGCTAAATCAGCGGCGTTTTTAGGTGTGCCATGGCGAGATAGATATTGTTGTGTCGCACAAATAAAGAGTGATATTTTAGCTATTTCACGGGCAATTAAACTAGAGTTTGGCAGCTGCGGGTCGGCAATTCTCACCGCTAAATCGAAACCATCTCTTATTAAATCAGGCGGGCGATCATCTAAGGTAATATCGACGGTCACATCCGGGTATTTTTGCATAAAGCAGGGGATAGCACGAGCAAGTTCTAATTGACCAAATGTCATATTACAGGTGATTTTTAAATTGCCGCTAGTGCTTGATTGCAAGGTGGAGACAAGTCCTTCTGCCTCATCAACTTTATCTAAAATTGCCAGGCATTTTTGATAGTATACTTCCCCTAATTCAGTGACAGACAAACGCCTTGTCGTTCTGTGTAACAGTTTGGCGCCAAGGTGTGTCTCAAGTTGCGACACTTGCTTGCTCACGAAAGAGCTGGAAATATTTAGCTCAATAGCTGCCAGTGAAAAACTTTTAAGCTTAACCACACAAGTATAAACTCGCATTGATGTCAGTGTGTCCATCCAATCCTCTAAGCACGGCGTTTAGCTAGCGATATTTTTTTGCGTTATTAGTACATGATAACGATTATTGATCAAGCAAGAAACTTAATAACACTAAAGCTTGATTAGATTTAGTGTTATTAAGATACGATATTAACGATATAACAGTTCAGGTAAGAAAATAGAGACAGGGACAACCAAGGTGATGAGTAACAGTCGGATAATGTCGGCACACCAAAAAGGGGTTACCCCTTTAAAAATAGTACCCGCAGGCACATCTTTTAATACCGCGCTCAATACAAACACATTCATACCCACTGGTGGTGTGATTAAGCTTATTTCAGTGACGACAACCACAACAATACCAAACCAGACCATATCAAAACCTAAGCTTTGTACTAGTGGAAAGAAAATAGGCACGGTTAATAACAGCATTGATAAGCTTTCAAAAACCATCCCTAGTACCAAGTAAATGCCTAGAATAATGAAGATCACGGTCAAAGGTGACACGTTTAAATCAGTGACGAATGTTAACAGCTCATCGGGTAGGCCTGCACGGTTGATGAAATTAGAAAAGATCAATGCACCAATTAATATGGAAAACAGCATAGCGCTAGTTCTAGCGGTGTCTGTTAAGACATCAAAAAGGTTGGCAAAGTTAAGAGAGCGTCGACATAGGGCAATAATAAAAGCACCACCGGCACCAATACCAGCAGCTTCGGTCGGTGTAAACACACCAAGGTAGATACCGCCCATCACAATAGTAAAGAGAATTAATACCCCCCACACACCTTTAAGCGCTGCGATTCTCTCTTTAAATGTGAATTTTTCGCCACTAGGTCCCGCGCTTGGGTCGCGCCACACCACATATCTAACAGCCAGTAAATACAAAGCAATCCCTAAAATCCCTGGAATAAAGCCTGCCGCAAATAGCTCACGAATACTGGTTTCAGTTAATAAGCCATATATGACTAAGATAACACTGGGTGGAATTAAAATTCCTAAGGTACCACCAGCGGCAATTGATGCGCTCGCTAAGGAGTCTGAATAACCGTATTTACGCATAGCTGGCATGGCAACTTTAGCCATAGTCGCAGAGGTCGCTAAGCTTGAGCCGCAAATGGCAGAGAAGCCACCGCAAGCGACCACGGTTGCCATTGATAAACCGCCTTTACGATGACCTAAAAAAGCATAGGATGCACGGTACAAATCTTGTGATAACCCAGATTTAGTCACCAAGTTTCCCATCAAAATAAACAGAGGGATAACCGATAAACTATATTCTTGCGCTGTATCTGTCACTCTTTTAGCGGCCATGCTTAAAGAGGGTTTCCAATTAAAATCGATAAAATTATCAAAGCCTAAACCTTGCACGCTAGCGAAACCAAAAAATCCGACAATACCCATTGCAAAAGCAATAGGGACACGCACAATTAATATTAAAAACAATAAGATGGCAAAGCCAGTTAATGCAATAGTCATAATAAACCCAGTTACTTTTTGTCTGTTAAAATACGATAGATACCATAGCTGATCATAAATGCAGCGGTAGCCCAGCTCATTAGCGCGATATATTGCACAATGTGGCCTACAGGTAATTCTAAGAAATCAGTGATTTCTCCACGTCTAATGGAGCGAGCTGCAAGTTCGAAAATCCTGACGCCTAGCAGGTATAAAGTAGATGAGATAAGCAGTGCAGATAACAGACTCAAAGCGGTAATAACTTTCGACGAAAATAGGTTATCAAAAATATCGACCACAACATGGCCGCCTCGCCAAGTAACAATTGGCAGTACAGAAAAAATCATAATAGCGATCGCCATCTCTGTTAGTTCTGTCGTACCATCGACAGAGTTGGCGAATAAATAACGTCCGATGACATCGGCGCAGGTGAGTAGCATTAGCGAAAATAAAGTAAGGGCGGCAATTGCTTCTAAAACAAAAGCAATATACATAATAGGCCCACGTTCACAGTAATGGTCTTTAAGCCAATGGGTAAATGACACGAAATATCTCCTAAAAAGAGAAGGGGCAGGCGTAAGTGTTGAGGTGATAAAGAATATCAGAGCAACGCTGAGCAAGTGCTAATTAAAGATAAATGCCTAAGTAGTGTAATAACAGGCGATGTCATTGTACTGCTTAGGTTGCGCGTTAGATTATTGTGCAGGTTTATAGTTGCGAGCAATTTCTCTAATTTCAGCTAGTGCAGCTGGCGCATCAACATCAAACTTTTTAACAAGCTCAAACCATTCTTGATCCATGCCTTTAGTCAACTCGACAAATTCATTCGCCATAGTATCACCGGGTTTAACAATAGTGACATCAACACCCGCATCCTTCGCCGCTTGCAAGCCTAGCTCATCAGCTCTATCCCAAGCAGCACCTGCTAGGATAGCTAATTTTTCACCTGATACAGCGCGAATTGCCGCTCTGTCTTCTTTGCTGATACGATCCATGAAATCAGGTGAGATAAACATCGCAAAACTCCCTAAATACATACCACCTGGTAATACAACGAGGTTTTTAGTGACTTCATTTAAGCGCAGTGTTTTTTGCTCACCGCTCGGCATTAAAATACCATCGACTACACCTTGCTGCATGATTTCGTATACTTTAGGGGCAGGGGCACCAACAGCGGTTACCCCCATACGTTTACCAATTTCACTTTGTACACCACCGCCAAGACGCACTTTTTTCGATTCTAAATCGCCAAGGCTATCAATAGGTTGTGCAAGGTGCATTTGACCAGGCCCATGGGTAAATAATGTGAGTACTTCTAGGCCTTCGTGCTCATTTGATTTTGCAAAATATTTGTTAAAAACACGCCAATGGGCAACAGAAGCTGCCTCTGCATTAGTACCTAATAGCGGTAATTCTATGGCTTGTGTCAATTTAAAACGACCAGGTACAGAACCGTGATAACCAAAACTTGCATCAATTGCCCCATCTTCTACTAAATCAAACATGGTTTTAGGGTGACCTAAGCCATATTCCATTTTGATTTTTACTCTGCCTTGTGTCGCCTCTTCAACCCAGTTCGCCCAAGTAGGCCAAACAATATCATTTTGTACATGCGTAGGCGGCAGCCAAGCACCTATTTTTAAAGTGGTGTCTGCAACAGCGACTTGCGAAAGTGATAAGCCTAAAGTGATGGCAGATAATAGTTTTATTTTTTTTATAAATATCATTTAGTTAAATCCTTAAATTCAGGTGATTCGTCATTGGGAAAACATCGGTACTAGAGACAATTAAAATATTGAAAACCGTCAGCTCAGTGCTAATGGAATTTATATTAATAGTATCTATAAGTAGAATTTTGTCAGTTGAATAGCCTCGTTGTTTAGCCTGTTTTTATTTTTGTTATACTAATGTATTGCAATATAGCGTATCTATTTATTTACATTATATAGATTATTGGCAAAAGATTGTTTCCAAAATGGAATTAATACAATTTAAAAGATAGCTAAGCGGATAAAGTATTTCTTATATTAGTAATCGCTAGATATAGCGCATTACTGTGTCAAAAGGTGAGGGTCTTAAGGTAATCATTTAATACTCAATGTTTGGTACTGGCGTAAAAAATCTGTGAATTTATCAGAGTAAATAGGCTCACTTAAAAAATAGCCTTGTATTTCATCACAATTCATCTTTTTGAGTACCCAGTATTGCTCGATGGTCTCCACCCCTTCCGCGATCACCTTTTTATTTAATGCATGGCTTAATTGGATGATGGTTATGGCAATGAACTCCGCTTTTTTGTTAAAGGTGATTTCTTTAATAAAGCTACTGTCGATTTTTATGGTATCTGTCGGTAGCTGTCTTAAATAGCTTAAACTTGAATAACCTGTGCCAAAATCATCCAAGGATATCCTAAAGCCGTAGGCTCTTAAACGCGCGAGCTTAGAAATAGTGTCTTGTATATTTTGAATCAAAATAGTTTCGGTAAACTCTAGTTCGAGTAAATGTGCTGAGATTTGGGAATCGGTAACGATATTAATTAACTCGGATACAAAATCAGGATCAGAAAACTGTAATGCAGAAACATTAACGGCAATTGGGATATGACTAAACTGCGTGTTGCGCCACTCACTTATTTGAAGGCAGGCAGTCCTAATGACCCACACACCGATGGATCTAATGAGCCGCGATTTTTCAGCAAGCTTGATGAATTGATCTGGCATAATTAAGCCATCTATAGGATGTTGCCAGCGTAATAGCGCCTCACAACCTGAAACCTCCCCCGTTAACAATGATACTTTAGGTTGGTAATATAGCTGTAATTCACCATCACTAAGCGTATGTAAGTTGTGCTCCATATTCAGTTGTTCATTCGTAATTGCTAATAATTTATCTGAAAACAAGGCGGGGTAATTTGATTGTAAGTTTTTGGATTGATACATAGCAGCATCAGCATACTTCATCAGCATCTCGCTATCTGTTGCATGATTAGGGTAGATGCTTATACCGACGCTGGAACCAATGTTGATCGCAAGGTTATTAAGGTTAAATGGCTGGTTAAGGCAGTGGATGATATTTTGACCTAAAGTTATGGCCTCATCGATAGTATCAATCTGTGGTAGTAAGATGGCAAATTCATCTCCACCAACGCGACTGACAACATCGCTCTGACTTATTTGCGCTTGTAACCTGCCGGCAGAGAGTTTAATTACTTGATCGCCAGTGTGATGTCCGTAGCAGTCATTGACGTTTTTAAATCTGTTTAAATCTATAAACAATACGGCCAGCAACTTATGACTTTCTTTTGCACTTACAATAGCGCTGTTAATGTTTTCAATCAGGGTTTTACGATTGACCAGTGACGTTAGTACATCATGTGAGGCATGAAAAATTAATTCTTCTTTTAATTTATTCTGCAAGCTAACATCTCTAAACACTAAAATATTACCTAAAAAATCATCTTTCCTATCGTAAATAGGTGATACCGACCCCTCTATAGATACCCTAGATTGATCAGGGCGCTGTAAAATAATGTTTTTAGGCCATAGTGTCGATTGATGTGCGCAGTACAGTAATGTATCAATAGGTTTTGAAGAGCTACCATCAAAGGTTTTGAAGACATTTTTGACAGGCTTTCCAATCACATCTCTAATCAAACAGCCGGTAAGCTCCTCTGCACTTTTATTCATATCACGCACAGATGAATCTTGCCCTGTGGTGATGACTGCATCGCGTATAGCATGTAAGGTAGTGCGAATTTGCTCTTTTTCGGCACTAAGTTTTTTGGCAAAAGTTTCGATATCTGTCAGCGCCATTTTCTGTGCTTTTTGAATAAAACTATAAGCATAGCTTGGGTCATGTAATGCAAAATCTTTCGCTTTTAGCTGGTTTAAGTGAAATTCGTGGATGCTATTGAGTTTTACAGAGCCTATAAAAATTAACAATTGTTGTTCATCATCAAGTAGGAACTCGCCTTTTAATGGCAAATTATTGAGCTGTTTAACCAGTAATAAAATTTCCAGATTCTCAAGTTTTTTACAAGCATCATAGGATAACTCTATGTCTTGGTTAGCTAATATAAAACAATCGCTAAAGTGCTGGCAAATGATGTCTTGGGGAATTAGTTTACATAATGTTTTGCCAAGTTGGCTGATATACAGGGATTTATCAAATATAATATGAAAAGGAAAAGCTTTGGAAAAAAGCTCGGGTGATAGCCCGTGTACACATTTCATTGCTTATAATACGTCCAGTTTCGTAATCAGAAAAGTATCGTGCTCAGCGCCGTTTTCACGATAGTCAAGGCGCTTAATTGAGACCGGCGTGTTGAATTGTTTTGCTATTTCCTCAATAGCGCCAATCACCACGTAAGCAAAGCCTTCACGGCTAGAGCTATAATGCAACACCAAGGACTTATCTTTAACATCGCTGCAGCTGAAAATGGGAGGTTTCATCCCCGCAAAGACGTTTTCAATTTGCTGATGAAGTTCATTTAAATTGGCAATGAATGTCCATAGATCATCCCCAGTAGACTGCAATAATTCCTTAAAACCTTCGCTGACACTGTAGTGATACCAGTGCTTGCCGAACATGAAAGATAAATCGTTTGATGAAATAGAGAGAACTTGTGTAGCCGCTTGATACAATTTATGCATATATTCATCAGGGTAGTTCTCAAACAGTGAGAACACATCGGTATCTATATCGGCTTTGTACTTTATGATATCCCATGTTTGAGAACCATATTGCGCTATAATTAATGCCTCTAGTGATCTGTGAATCATGCCAAACATCAGATGTGCCTCATTGTTTTTAATATAAATTATTGCAGTGAAATATTTAATTATCAGCAAATGCCAATCCATCAAGAGCAACATCATATGCTGCGGGTGGTCACTTTGTTCATACTGTGTTCATTTTACAGCTAAATACAATATTGAACAACTAACTTAATTTTGATACTAGCTTACACAAGGGGCGATAAGGTGGCTGTTCATTAATCAAAAGGGTGATTATAGCTTCGATCTAGCGTGATATAAGGCGTTATTTAAGGTGTGTTAGAGGTGCTTTTAAGCCAGTATTACAAATATTGGGCAGGACAGTGTAAATTGTGTTTTTAAATAGCCCGCATTGATGATGAAGGCTTGTTTTATAAACTGATGACAAAATTGGAGCAGAAAATTTTGCCAGTTTTATGGTGCTTTTTTAGCAATCATAGAGGTTAATATTTCTCGCCACTGAAGACTTGCTATAAGTGCTCCTATGATAATGGCGAAACAGGCAAAATAAATAACAGAGCTTGCTTTAATATCAGTAAACACAATAAGTATAACAGTACTGATTAGCGGGGTGGCGTACGACAAGATACCCAGTAATTGAATGTTGCCTTTTTTGATGCCGTAATCCCAGGCAAAAAATGCGAGGCCTAATGGGCCAAGGCCTAAGGCGAGCACAGCTAACCATTGGCTGGTATCATTCGCTATATATGTCTCCTCTAAAATAAAGTGACACAGCCAGCCTAACACTGCTGTCAGTGCACAAAATAAACCGACAGCATCAGTAGGCACTTGTTTGACTAATCTTGAGCTCAGTGAGTACACAGCCCAAATAATTGCACAAGCTGCGGCGTAGAGGTAACCGAGCATATATTGCTCATTAAAGCTGCTATTAGCCCCACCTAATAATACCCAGCAACCCAATAGTGAGATAAGCGCCCCCAGTACATGTTTAGCTCGTAGTGTTTCGCCTGGTAAAAAAGCTGAGAAGATGACAATCAGCAATGGCCATAGATAGGCGATTAAGCTGACTTCTAAGATAGGAGCATTAGCTAGGGCGAAGAAATAACTAGCATGGTAGAGAAAAAGCCCACCGCAACCAATAAGCCAAGCTGATAACGGCTGCTTAGCTAACTGACGAATTGACTGACCATAAAGGCGCCATTTAATTACCATAAATATAAAGGCGATAGTAAAACACATTGCCAGCAGCTGAAAGGGGGGGAAGCTTTCAGCCTGTTTTGAAAACAAGGCCAGTACTCCCCAAAGAAATATAGCAATAGTGCCAATAGCCGTCGCGCTAGCGTGTGTCATCTTTTATATCCATTAATTTAAAAACCATGATTTTATAGTAAGCACTAAGCATTAAGTTTGGCCGATCGGCACACTTATTTGTTTAATCGGCGAATCTGACCAGGAGTATTATTAAAGTACTTTTGAAAACTGTCACTAAAAGCGCTGAGATTTGTATAACCGCTTTGCTCGGCAATCATGGCGATACTCAAGCGGCTAGTTTGCAATAATTGCCATGCATTTTGCATGCGCAGCTGTCGTAAAAACTGAGAGGGCGATAGCTGGTAATACTGGTTAAACAAAGTGCGTAAATGGCGCTCGCTAATATTAGCCACATGGGCCGCCTCAGTTAATGCCTTTGGCCTTGCAAGGTTGTTTTGTAAGTAATCTCTGGCACGTAGTAGCCGTTTATTAATAATAGTGCTGTGTTGGGTATCAGTAGCGGCACTATGTTGGTTATCTAACAGCTGTACTAACAACATTAACATTTGGCGCTGCGTTTGTTGATTGACGTTTAGCGCAAGCTGAGCATAAAGAAAGTGTAGATAGCGGTTAATATGCTCATTAAGCTGCATAAAAGTAGGCAAGGCTGCAAATGAAGGTGCGAGGTTTACTGAAATGTCGGCGACTATAAATTGATTTTTACCGTGGGATTCAAAGGCATGTTTTTGATTAGCATGAATAACAGCGGCGCTATTAGTACCGACAAAACCTGACTGCGAGCCAATCTCAATGTCTAATGCGCCGTGTATTGGCAATACCAGCTGATGAAAATCATGACTGTGGGAGTCACTAAAGGGCTGATAACTTTTAAGGCATAATTGATCATTGAGCATAATAGCGATCTGCGTTAGTAGGTGAGGGTAAACGTTATATATTCTAGCGTGAACATTAAATAAAGCACACCCTTAAACGCATATCAACGGTTATGGGATGACTTTACCAATGTTATCTTGCGCTAATTGAGTGAACCAAATATTGCCATCAGTGCCTAGTTTAATACGATGAAATACGCTTTTCTTAGACGGTACTTGATAAAAGCGGGTGATGACACTCGTCATGTCATTAGCAGGGGCGCTTAGAATATCATTACTTAATTTTATAATGTAATCATGGCCTGTGGGTGTTGCATGATAAGGGTTATTTTGATCGACATAACTTTGCGTCCATAAGTTACCATCATGATCAAACGCTAAACCTGCGAGCAGCATATTATCTTGCGTTTTAGGCACACGATACTCGCTGATATTACCACTACTATCTATTTTTGCGACCTTGTGACTCGCCTCTTGGCTGAACCAGATTGATTGTTGATCAGGAGCTTGCACAATAGCAATCGGGCGGCTGTTGTATGAAGCAATAGTATATTCAGTGACAGCACCTTGGTTAGTCACGTGTAAAATTTTATTACTGGCAAGCAGGGTTCCCCACATGCTGCCATCAGCAGCTGCTAGTAAATAAATCGGCACAGCACCAAGAGAAAGTAGCGGGTAATGGCTGACAGCACCATGACTATCAATTTTACCGACGCTGCTGGTCCTTTTACCGGTAAACCAAATCGTTTTACCATCCGCTGCAAACTCAATAGCATGGGGTGCTGGGTTTATTGGTATAGCTGAATTTTTTAAGGCCATATGCACATCAATTTGTTTGATGATACGACCATTATTAGTGTCAATTTGTACGATTAATCCAGCGAATTCCAGCGATACCCACAAATCACCATTTTCGTTAAATGTCACACCGTGTGGGCCACTGCCTTTGGGCATACTAAAGGTATTAACCGTACCTGTTGCAATATTAACTCTGGCCAGTTTATCGTAGTTTTGACCAGTAACCCATGCATATTTGCCACCATTTGGGTTGAATATTAGCTCGTGAGTTGAGCCAAACTGTTGATCAGTGTTACCCCAGGGTAGCTTGTATTGCGTGACTTTTCCCTGTACTTTACTGACCATTATATCGCCATCTATGCTACTTTGCGCCAGTGTTGCATCGATAGATGTTAACAGTGTCAATCCCAGTAATACTATGGCTGTGAAGAAGTGATTTTTACTTGTTAATGGTGCCATCCAGACCTCTTTATACGCTTAGAATTTATGTTAACAGTATAGAGCGTTATGTCTCTTTAAATAGAGAGTTTTGTTATAACACATTGGGATTGAATTCAAAGGAAATTAGAGCAATTTTATCTAGGCTAATTCTCCCATAAGCTAGTCAATCAACAACATTGAGATAATAAGTATGAGCGCAATTACACAGTTAGATGAATTATTAAAGTCGATGCAACCTGAACTATTAGCAACAGAGTTTGTATTTTGTACCGTACCAGGCACTTTAGTTGATTATGCAACGCTTAACCCTGTCGCAACATTTATTGAGGCAGAGGGCTTAACGTTAGTGCTGCAAAAAACAGCGGCACAAAATGCACAGCTATCATTTGATGGCACCTTTCGTCAAATTACTTTAACCGTGCATTCAAGCCTTGAGGCTGTCGGTCTCACTGCTGCTATATCTGCAAAATTAACGGCTAAAGGCATTAGTGCGAATGTTATTGCGGCGTATTATCACGATCATATCTTTGTACCTGCAGCTAAAGCGGATTTAGCACTTAGTGCACTACAAGAGTTTAACGATCTAGGGTAGTGCTATTGAATACGGGCAAATGCTTATAAAAAAACCTGTTAAATAACAGGTTTTTTTAAGTGGGTGAGCGTTTTTATGACAGTTTGTGCTGCTATCTGCTTACTGATCTAACGCTAGTGCCGCCATTTTCATTATGCTGTCAAACGAGTTAGCACCTGCGATAAATAAACCGTTATGGCAAAATGTAGCATCCTCAATACCGGTTACATCTTGTAGCTCTTTGCCGGATAAGCCAGACCATGGTTTAGGTAGCGGTTGTCTATCTTCAAATGAGCCTAGTTGTGCTGGCACCGTTTGAATCATCCACTGCTCAGATTGTGATGGGTAAATGACATATAGTGCCTGTGCAGATAAGCTATGCACTGTCTTTTTCCACGGAGTATATTGCTCTAATACGATGACTCTTGGGTCTTGTGCTTGTTCAACCGCCTTTGCAACAATAGATTTAGCGTTAATGCCACCACTTGCGGATGCGATAAAACGTGCTAATAAGCGTGCTGCAAACTCAACGGCCTCATCAAAAGCCTCATCAAATTTGCTGTCCTCTTGCCATGTTGGGTTGAACATTGAAATAGTTTGGCTAAGGCTGATACCCGTAGCGACGCCCTCAACATGTCCGCAATCAATAGCGTCAATAGTAGAGACTAAATTAGCATCAATGGCGTTGGCGACATCTTGATTACCAGAGCATATTTGCACACCGTATTTTTGCCAAATTAAGCCAAAAGAGGAGAAGGGGATACCGTTAGCACGCTCACCGGCACCACCGCGTTGGTGATGATCAAAGCGATCAGTTTGTGCATCGTGTATCCCGCCGACATCAACCACTATATCAGCTTTAATGATCAGTTCTTGATCACGGGTGCGTATCAATTTGAAAGATGGGTAAATACTTTTTAAAGCAGCGATACTAAAAACATCATCTGCATGGAAGCTGCCGTTATGAGTTGCTATGGTTATTTCATTCATTTAATAAGTTCAATTTAGTTAGTTTGGGTGTATTTAGCTAATTAGTGACGATTTATAACAGAGGAAGAGCACGTGAATTCAACTGTGATTGAATAGAGCGTTTAACTGTTTTGACATAGATAATAACTAAATTTTAGAGGAGAGAGTTTATACCAAGCAGGCCAACAAAAATAGCTGAGTATAAGCTCTGTGGTAGTCTATTCGCTGGATAGTATAAATGAGACTAATAAATACATAATATTAAAAGCCTTCATCATCGCTAAATACGTTAACACTAAGCTGGCCATCAAAACCTTCGCTAACTGTGAAGTTAATCGGTTTACAACATACTTGGCAATCTTCAATGTACTGCTGATCAGCATCGCTTGGGTCAATTAAAACCTCAAGAGATTCACCACAATAAGGGCAGCCTACGCTGTGTTCAATGAGTTGGTTCAAGGTCTGTTTTCCTCTTGTTTGTGATTAATATTGTTGTAGATTGTTAACAGTGGCTTTAAGGCTTTGTTAAATCTAAATAATAATTATAAAATCCAGTTTCTTTTTGATAACCTAAAGATTGGTACAATGCCTGTGCGTTGACATTATCAAGTGCTGTCTCTAGAGAAAGCCCGTTAATCTCAGCATTTAGGGCAAAGTCTTTCGCTGCATCCATCAGCTTTCTAGCGACACCTAAACGCCTTGTGTTTGCCGCTACGAATAGATCGTTAAGTACTAAGCTTTTTTTTGCCGAAATAGAGGAAAAGGTCGGGTATAGCTGAGTGAATCCTAATACGTGGCCCTGCTCGTTGCTCGCATAAAAAATTATAGATTCCCCATTGCTTAAGCGCTCAGCAATAAAGGCAGTGCTGGCTTTTACATCACTGGCTTGCTGATAAAAAACACGATAGTTATTAAACAGCTCACCTATTTCTTTAGCATTTTGCAGTGTTGCACGTTGTATCGTAATACTCATTGATTAACCTCTGGTTCTCTTTTTAGCGTTATTATTATCGATAAGTATTTAATTTAACGCAATGGCTAGCAACACACTAGTAACATTAAGCTAAATGAGCGAGCAAAACGCTAATCTGGATATCGATAAAAGATGAAAAATTGATTTAGCTCACTACACGTCACCGCTAATTTACCCTATAATAACGCGCTTTATTAATATGCTCCGGATTTACGATTCGGTTCGCTGAGGAAAATAGTATGTCTAACGTTGTTGTATGCGCACTGTATAAATTTGTTACTTTAAAAGGCTTTGATCAGCTGCGTGAGCCCCTTCATCAAACCATGGTTGATAACGAAGTAAGAGGCACATTACTATTAGCCGAAGAAGGTATCAACGGCACAATAGCGGGCACTCGCAGTGGCGTTGATGCAGTGCTTAGCTGGTTGGGGCAAGATGAGCGTTTAGGCAACATTGTCACGAAAGAGTCATTCGATGAAAGTAACCCGTTTTATCGCACCAAGGTTAAACTGAAAAAAGAGATTGTGACTATGGGTGTAGAGGGCATAGACCCTAAGCATGTAGTTGGCACCTATGTAAAACCCAAAGATTGGAATGCGCTGATCTCTGACCCCGATGTTATTTTAGTTGATACCCGCAATGATTATGAAGTTAAAGTGGGTACCTTTGAAGGGGCGATTGACCCTGAAACAACCAGCTTTAGAGAGTTCCCGCAGTACGTTAAAGACAACCTTGATCCTGAGAAAAACAAGAAAGTTGCAATGTTCTGCACCGGTGGTATTCGCTGTGAAAAATCAACCGCTTATCTAAAAGAGCAAGGTTTTGAAGATGTTTATCATCTTGAAGGTGGCATCCTTAAATACCTTGAAGAAGTAGCGCAGGATGAATCGATGTGGCAAGGCGAGTGTTTTGTTTTTGATAACCGTGTCACTGTTAACCATCAGTTAGAAAAGGGTGAGTACGATCAGTGTCATGCTTGTCGCCTACCGCTGACACAACAACAAATGCAACACCAGCGTTATCAGAGAGGCGTGAGTTGTGAGTTTTGTTTTGATAAGCAAAGCGTTGAACAAAAAGAGCGTTTTGCCCAACGTGAAAAACAAATGCAGCTTGCGCAAAGCCGTGGTGATACGCACTTAGGTGGCGATGCTGTGGACACCATTAACAAACGTCGTGCTGAAAAACTAGCACTGCGTGCAGCGCAGCGTACTAAAACTAGCTAATAGTTATCAATAGCTAGCTCAGCTTTTATCTACACTAGCGAATAGGTTTAGATAAAAGCTTGGTTGGCCCTGTATCTTTCTTTTGATGAGTGGGTATGGTAATTCAGTTTAGCTCTCAGTTTAGTTATCAATTTAAAGTAAATAAATACAATAGCTTGAACTAATAATCCAATATTATGTCTTAAGGCTATTGCTGTTATGGATTTACGTTACACACTTTACAAACTCGTAAAAAATCCTTAATAATGAATATACGCCTAAAAGTACTTAGCGCTATAATTATGCGATCTACTACTAGAATTAATATTTACTGCCTTAATACAATTGAATTCGGATGAATTAATGAAAACATTGACGAAAGAAATGCGCGATTCGATGACCCCTGATCAAGCATTACAGTTATTAAAGGAAGGCAATAAGCGCTTTATTAATAATTTAAAAGCTAACCGTAACCTGTTACAACAAGCTAACGAAACCTCAGCAGATCAGTATCCTTTAGCGATAGTGTTAAGCTGTATTGATTCACGTACCTCTGCTGAGATTATATTTGATCAAGGCCTCGGCGATATTTTTAGTGTGCGCATTGCCGGCAATATCATGAACGAAGATATTCTAGGTAGTATGGAGTTTGCCTGCAAAATAGCAGGCTCAAAAATTATTACCGTACTTGGTCATACTAACTGCGGTGCTATTAAAGGCGCTTGTGATCATGTTGAAATGGGTAATTTAACCTCTTTATTGGCAAAAATACGCCCAGCCATCGATGATGAAACCAGCGTCACTGAAAACCGTCACTCTAGTAATGAAGAATTTGTTGAAAAAGTCACATTGATCAATGTTAAACGCACGATGAGCAGTATTGTACAGCGCAGCCCTATTTTAAAAGAAATGTTAGAGAACCAAGAAATTCTACTTGTTGGTGGCGTGCATAATATAGCTACCGGTGCGGTAGAGTTTCACGAAGACAGCCCTCTTTAGTAGAGCTGCTTATAATAGAATAAGAAACACTCGCGTTTTTCGTAAGCTATGTGTTGTTATCAAATTTTTGAAATAAGCAAAAGAGATGCAACTGATAACAACGCTCTCAATTTTGGTTTTTAAGTAATATTGTTAGTATAAAAAGTTATTGGACTCACAGAATAAGAAGCATAGAATCAAATTAAGAATTAAAAAGTAAATTTTTATTACTTTTTTGAATATATAAATTATTTTAAGTGAGTATAAAATGTCAAACATTGCTGCAGAAGAAGTGCTAAGTGTACATCATTGGAATGACACCTTATTTAGTTTTAAGACCAGTCGCGATCCAGGCTTTCGTTTTAAAAACGGTCACTTTACGATGATCGGCCTAGAAGATGAGGGTAAACCTCTGATGCGCGCTTACAGCATTGCCAGTGCCAATTATGAAGACGAGTTAGAGTTCTTTAGCATCAAGGTTGAAGATGGCCCACTGACTTCAAAATTACAGAAGATCAAAGTCGGCGATAAAGTGTTAGTAGGGCGCAAGCCAACAGGCACCTTGATTAATGATTCATTACTACCAGGCAAGCGCCTATTTTTATTAAGTACCGGCACAGGTCTAGCGCCTTTTATGAGCATTATTAAAGACCCAGATATTTATGATAACTATGATCAGGTAATATTGACTCACGGTGTTAGGTTTAAATCAGAGCTGGCCTATGCCGATTATATTGAAAACGAGTTACCGCAAAATGAGTACTTTGGCGATATAATTGCAGAGAAACTGTTTTATTACCCGACGGTTACCCGTGAGCCGTTTCGCAATGAAGGGCGTTTAACTAAATTGTTAACCAGTGGTAAATTAACAGCAGATTTAGGTATTGGCGATTTAAATGTTGAAACAGACCGTTTCATGCTCTGTGGCAGCCCTGCGATGTTGAGCGAGTTCACTGAAATTCTAGATGGTTTAGGTTTTAGCGAAGCGCGTAAAGGTAATTTAGGCCACTACGTTATTGAGCGTGCGTTTGTAGAAAAATAGCAGGTAGCAAGATAGCAGATAGCAGATAGCAAAATACAGCCAGTGCATTAATAACGCACTGGCTAGCATCTAAAAGTACTTATTATTTAGTCTCTTTGTTTCGCGATAGCTAAGGCAAGCCCCGCTTTAGAGCTATTCACCTTGCCAATTTTGCCAGTGATCCATTGGCCGACATCACACAGTTTATCTAAATTAATACCACTTTCTAAGCCTAAGCCATTGAGCAAATAGACCACATCTTCAGTGGCGACATTACCAGTAGCGCCCTTAGCATAAGGGCAGCCGCCCAAACCACCGACAGAGCTATCGATAATACGCACACCGCTTTGCAATGCTGCATAAATATTAGTCAGTGCTTGGCCGTAACTATCATGAAAATGCACAGCAAGCTTGTCAACGGGCACTTGTACAGCGCAGGCCTCAATTAAGTCAGTCACTTTACCAGCGGTGCCAACACCTATGGTGTCACCTAGTGATACCTCGTAGCAGCCCATCTCATAAAGCGCTTTACTGATGGCGACGACTTGCGCGCTATCGACTTCGCCTTGATAAGGGCAGCCTAAAACAGTGGATACATAGCCGCGTACCCGAACATTTTCGGCTTTGGCCAGTGCCATAATATCAACAAAGCGATCTAAGCTTTGCTGAATACTGCAGTTAGTGTTTTTTTGACTAAATGCTTCAGAGGCGGCAGCGAAAATAGCGACTTCCTGCACATTGCTTTTGAGCGCGTTTTCAAAGCCTCGTAAATTAGGCACTAAAGCGCTGTAAACCACATCCGCTTGCTCGGTAATGCCATCCATTATTTGGGCAGCGTCCGCCATTTGCGGCACCCACTTAGGGGAGACAAAACTGGCCGCTTCAATATATTTGAGCCCGCAGTCGACTAAACGGTTTATCAGCTCTAGCTTGGTGTCGACACTAATAATGGTGCTTTCGTTTTGTAAGCCATCTCTTGGGCCCATTTCAAAGATCTTAACGGGTGTCTTTGCTAACATAATAACTCCTTAAAAATAGCCATATTGGTGTCTAGATTATTGATCATCAGCCATTGCGATCAGTTTATCACCCTCAGAGACTAAGCTAGATTCTGCGAAAAACACATCTTCAACCACGCCATCCTCTGGCGCTAGAATTGTGTGCTCCATTTTCATCGCTTCAATGATGATTAATGGCGTACCCGCTGTCACAGTATCGCCGGCATTAACCAATACGGCAATAACGCGGCCGTTCATTGGCGCTGTTAACGCCCCTTTATTATCGGCATCATCAATGCTAGCGGCTTGATCTCTTAGCTGGTGGTGAATAGTTAGGCCATTGTAAAACATGCTGATTTGTAGATCTTGCACAAACACATTTATTTTTAGCATTTGGCCGTTACAAATAACCTTGAGCTGATTATTGTTAAGGCTCGCCTCTATTTGCTCACTAACACCATTAACAGTGACATTAAAAGAGCGCAGTGATTGCGCGTTACCAGCAGCTGATAGCTCGCTGATGGTGGTGATAATATCCTCATCTTGATTATCATCTAACCAGTTCAGTGATCTAACTGCTAGATGGTTCATGCGCCACGCTTTGGTCGTGCTATAAACGCTTTGAGCACAGTTTTCTGCCTGCTCGCTAAGTACTTTGACACAGCTGGCAATGGCCAAAAATGGCAGCGTAGGAGCTGCATCATTAAATAGCTGATCATGATATTTATCAATAAATTGAGTGTCTACACTATCACTGCTAAACGCAGGGCTAGTGATGACTTTATGTAAGAAGGGGATGTTGTTTCTGACACCCACAATTTGGTATTGCTGTAGTGCTTTGTCCATTTTAGCGATAGCTTGCTGGCGACTAGGTGCATGGACAATCAATTTTGAAATCATTGGATCGTAAAAAACACTGACCTCATCGCCTTCTATGACACCTGTATCAACGCGAACACTGTGATCTTGCTCAGGCACTCTTAAATACGACAAGGTGCCAGTTGCAGGTAGGAAGTCATTACTTGGATCTTCAGCATAAATACGACACTCAAGGGCGTGCCCGCTAACTTCAATTTGCTGCTGCGTTAATGGCAGAGCGCCACCACTGGCGACAATTAACTGCCAGTGTACCAAGTCGACGTTAGTGATCATCTCGGTCACAGGGTGTTCTACCTGCAGGCGAGTGTTCATTTCCATAAAGTAGAAACTGGCATCATCGTTATATAAAAACTCAACAGTGCCAGCGCCGACATAGTTAATCGCCTTTGCTGCATTAAGTGCGGCAATGCCCATCGCCTCTACAACTTCAGGGCTAATGTTTGGAGCAGGGGCTTCTTCAACGATTTTTTGATGACGACGCTGAATAGAGCAATCTCGTTGTGACAAATACACACCATTGCCTAAAGTATCGCAAAATACCTGTACTTCAATGTGGCGGGTGGTGGTCATATACTTTTCAATTAACATTTGGCTGTTACCAAATGCATTGTTGGCCTCACGTTGAGCAGCAGCGAGGGCACTGTCAAATTCATCGATAGATTCAACCACACGCATACCTTTACCACCGCCGCCGGCGACGGCTTTTAGTAATAGCGGGAAACCACACTTTAGCGCTTCACTTTTTAATAGGGCAGGGTTTTGATCATCACCATGATAACCTGGCACTAGTGGTACATCCGCACTAGACATAATCTCTTTCGCCGCAGATTTAGAACCCATCGCTGCGATCGATTCAGCCAGTGGGCCGATAAAAGCGATATTGTTATCTTGACATGCCTGGGCGAACTCTGCGTTTTCAGATAAAAAGCCGTAACCTGGGTGTATTGCCTGGGCGCCGCTTTGTTTGGCAATTTCGATAATTTTATCGGCGAGTAAATAGCTTTCACTGCTTTGTGCAGGGCCTATATAAAAGGCCTCATCTGCTAATTTAACGTGTTGTGCGTTGGTATCGGCTTGTGAATATACCGCAATACAGTGAATACCTAATTGCTTTGCTGTTTTAATAATACGGCAGGCAATTTCGCCTCTGTTTGCTATTAAAATTCGATTAAACATAATTCCAACCTTTTTAAGGTAACTCTGTGAGCCTGTGTTTAGTGACTGAACAGGCCAAGATATTGTTATTATTTGCTAAAACTAGCTATTTATTAGCCCAGCTCGGTTTGCGCTTTGCTAAAAACGCCGTTAAACCTTCAACCGCCTCAGGGGTGGCTCTAATATCGGCGATAGAATGAGCCGTCGCTGTTATTAGCGCTTCGCTAATAGGCTGTGAGCTGACCATCACGGCTAACTTTTTAGCTTCACGCATGGCAATGGGGCCATTATTTAATAGCTTGGCGATCCACTGCTCGCTGATCTTTGTGAGCTGTTGCTCAGCAACTACCTCATGGACTAAACCCAATGCTTTAGCAGTGTTGGCATCAAATACTTCAGCACTGATAAAATAGCGTCTAGCGTTGCGCTCACCCATAGCGCGCACAACATACGGGCTGATAGTAGAGGGGATTAAACCAATTTTTACTTCACTTAAACAAAAGCTGCTCTGCTCGCTGGCAAATACCATGTCACAGCAAGCGGTTAAGCCGACTGCACCACCATAGGCAGCCCCTTGAATGACACCAATGGTTGGTATGCTGAGTAAATCTAACGATGACATCAACTTGGCTAATTGCTTGGCATCCGCCAGGTTTTCAGCGGTTGAGTTTTTGGCCATACGCGCCATCCAGTTTAAATCAGCACCGGCTGAAAAGTGTTTACCATTAGCTTTAAGTAGTAGCGCACGAATATCATCTCTCGTTGCTACTTGCTTTAAGTAATCAATCAGTAGGGCGATGGTCTCATCATCAAATGCGTTACGCACTTGGGGTCTGTTTAAAGTGATAACAGCGACCTTGCTGTCAGTGATATCTAAAATAACGTTTGCTTGATCCATGGTTTTGCCTATCGCGTTAGTGATGAATAAAAATATCGACTAAAAATAAGTGTCGCTCAATTTACATTCTAAACACGCCAAAACGCGTCTCAGCAATAGGTTTGCTGTGTGCAGCAGCTAAGCCTAGGGCAATAACATCACGTGTTTGCACCGGGTCAATCACTCCATCATCCCAAAGTCTGGCCGAGGCAAAATAAGGGTGGCCCTGTTGCTCATAGGTATCGATGATAGGTTGCTTAAAGGCGAGTTCTTGCTCTTCACTCCAGCTCTCGCCTCTGCGCTCTTTACCATCGCGCGTTACGGTTGCCATCACTCCCGCTGCTTGTTCACCACCCATTACCGAGATACGCGCATTTGGCCACATCCACAAGAAATTAGGGTTGTAAGCACGTCCACACATGCCGTAGTTACCGGCACCAAAAGAGCCGCCAATCAGTACCGTTAATTTAGGTACTTGTGCACAGGCGACCGCGTTAACTAATTTGGCGCCGTGTTTAGCAATCCCTTCTGATTCGTACTTTTGACCCACCATGAAGCCTGTAATATTTTGTAAAAACAGCAGTGGAATTTTACGCTGACAACACAGCTGAATAAAATGCGCACCTTTAAGGGCTGATTCACTAAATAACACACCGTTATTGGCGATAATGCCAACAGGGTAGCCATCTATATGGGCAAAACCTGTCACTAGGCTAGTACCGTAGTGCTTTTTGAATTCATCTAATTGTGAGCCATCAACCACTCTGGCGATGACTTCACGCACATCAAAGGGCTTTTTCAAATCGGTACCGACAATACCGTATAGCTCGCTAGCATCATAAAGTGGTGGTTTAGGCTCACTGCGATTAGCATAGTCTTGATTGGCAATATTTAAACTGGCGATACAATCGCGCGCTATTTGCAGCGCGTGGCTATCGTTTTGAGCCATATAATCAGAGACGCCAGATATTTTACAGTGAACATCGGCGCCGCCTAAATCTTCAGCTGAGACAATTTCACCGGTTGCCGCTTTTACTAGAGGCGGGCCCGCTAAAAATATCGTCCCTTGTTCTTTAACAATAATAGACTCATCCGCCATTGCCGGTACATAGGCACCACCTGCAGTACATAAGCCCATTACCACTGCTATTTGTGCAATGCCTTGCGCCGACATGCGTGCCTGGTTATAAAAAATACGGCCAAAGTGATCTCTATCTGGGAATACTTGATCTTGTTGAGGTAGGTTAGCGCCGCCTGAATCCACCAGATAAATACAAGGTAATGCATTTTGTTCAGCGATCTCTTGGGCGCGCAAATGCTTTTTCACCGTTAGTGGGAAGTAAGTGCCACCTTTAACAGTGGCATCATTGGCAATAATCATGCATTTAATACCACTGACTAAACCGATACCAGCGATAACGCCGGCGCAGGGGATCTCATCATCGTAAACTTGATAGGCAGCTAGTTGTGATATTTCTAAAAAAGCTGTGCCTGGGTCGAGTAATTGATCTACTCGGGTTCTAGGTAATAACTTGCCTTTTGCCAGGTGGCGCTGTCGATAACTTGGGCCGCCACCATTTAAGATATGGCCGACTTTGTCTTTAAGATCATCAACCGCGAGTTGCATATCTTGCTGCTTTAGTTTGAACTCGTCTGCATTGGTGTTTATTTTGCTTTCTAAAATAGCCATCTGTGTTCCTTAGATCGATAGATGATATTAAAGCTAAACGTGTTTGTATGTTAGTTAAGTGCTTTAATAAAATTCAGTAAATATTTGATAATAAACAATTTAGCTGTTGTTATATAATTCACGGCCTATCAACATACGGCGTATTTCAGAGGTGCCTGCGCCAATTTCATACAGTTTTGCATCACGTAACAAACGACCCGTTGGGAACTCATTAGTATAGCCGTTACCACCTAATAGTTGGATGGCATCTAGTGCTAGTTTGGTTGCCATCTCAGCGGTGTATAAAATACAGCCCGCTGCATCTTTACGGGTGATTTCACCGCGCTCAGCGGCTTGCGCACACATGTAAGTGTATGAGCGAGAAGCATTCATCAGCGTATACATATCAGCAATTTTACCCTGTACTAATTGGAACGAGCCAATGCCTTTACCAAACTGCTCGCGATCTCGAATATAGGGAACACTGATATCCAGCGCCGCTTGCATAATCCCTAATGGCCCGCCAGAGAGAACTAAGCGCTCGTAATCTAAACCACTCATTAATACGGCAACACCTTGGTTTAGCTCACCTAGGATGTTTTCTTTAGGAATAGGGCAGTCTTCAAAAACAAGCTCACAAGTGTTTGAGCCGCGCATACCTAGTTTGTCTAGTTTTTGCTGGCGGCTAAAACCTGGGAAGTCTCTTTCAACAATAAACGCGGTAATACCTTTAGCGCCTGCCTGTACATCTGTTTTAGCGTAAACCACATAGACATTGGCATCGGGGCCGTTGGTGATCCACATTTTATTGCCGTTTAGCAAGTAGTGATCACCGTTATCTTTAGCGCTTAGCTTCATCGATACCACATCAGAGCCGGCATTGGGCTCACTCATCGCCAGTGCGCCAATATGATCGCCGCTGATTAGCTTTGGTAGATATTTTGTTTTTTGTTGGTGGTTGCCATTGCGGTTGATTTGGTTGACACAAAGGTTAGAGTGCGCACCGTAGGAGAGGCCAACAGAGGCGCTGGCACGGCTGATTTCTTCCATCGCGACAACGTGCGCAAGGTAGCCCATATCAACCCCGCCGTATTCTTCAGATACGGTAATTCCCAGTAGGCCCATATCGCCAAACTTCTTCCATAAATCATTAGGGAATTCGTTATCTAAATCAATTTGTGCCGCTCTAGGCGCGATTTCTTTAGCGGCGAAGCTATTGACATGTTCACGCAACATATCGATGGTTTCACCAAGTCCGAAATTCATTTGGCTGTATTGTGCAATCATGGGGAATCCTCTACGGGTTATTGTTGTTTTAGGCTTTGTTATTGCGTATTTCTACTAGCGCTTGCTCGCATCTGTTTTGTGCGTTGTTTAACTCAAGCTGTAGCATTTTAATGTCATGTTGTTGCTGTTCTAGATTAACTTTACGCTCATCTATTTTCTCTTTGAGCAGTAATAGCTGTTTTTCACTACCACCGGTGGTGGCATCCCATAAATCAAATAACTCTTTGATCTCTATTAATGAAAAACCTAAGCGTTTACCGCGCAAAATCAGCTTTAGCTGGACTCTATCCTGGCGCGAATAAATTCTGGTTTGACCGCGTCTGGTTGGCTTTAACAGCTGATGATCTTCATAAAAACGAATACTGCGGGTCGTTAAATCAAACTCCGCGGCTAAATCGCTAATACTGTAAGTCGTTTTTTCAGTCATATTTTCTCAGTCATAAAAGGCAGGTGCTTTGAATGCAATCATCCAAATATAAAACAAGTTGACGTGAACGTAAAGGTAAACTTTGTTTGAGTTTTAAATTAGCTTAATTACATTTAATATCACGAGCACAGTAATACAGTAAAAGATGTAGTTAAAGATGTAGTTAAAGATGTAGTTAAAGATGTAGTTAAAGATGTAGATAGGGCTGTAGTTAAAGGTATCGTTTAAGGTGCAGGTGCAGGTGCAGGTGCAGGTGCAGGTGCAGGTGTCGTTGTAGATGTCGTTATAAATGCAAACATGATTTTAAAAAAGCTTGATAGCGAGGAGGGCTCTAGAGTAAAGGTAAAATATTTCAGCGCCTTACAAATTTAAGATTAAGTCTAAAATTAGGATAAGGCGCTAAAGATGGGTACTTAAATGTCAAACTAATACTGTTTTAACAGATCCTGTTTGTACTCAATAAAATCAGTCACGCCATATTTATCAGCCCACAGTGCAAGCTGTTGCTCTGATTTTGCGAGCTCTTCAAGTGTTAAAGTATTGTTATCTAGCTCGTAGACACAAGCTGAGGCTGAATAACTGAAGTTCAAAATAGCCATTGCCGAAGTGTCACCTTGTTCCGCAGCTTCTAATATTTTGCGTTGTTTGCGATAAATGTAATTAAGCTGCGCTTTAATAGCGCGAACATAGACAATGTCAGTAAAAAATGGTTTTGACTTAACCGTGTTATAAATAATTAAGCAACTAGCGAGCGCAATAACAACGCCTGCAATATTGAGCCAAAAATTATCACCATCTGCACTACCTAATAACTCGATCAATACCGTTGATATAGTGAGCGCAATAATCATTAACAACGCGCAGGCACTAAAAAATACTAACTTAATACGTTTATTGTAGGTGTCTTTATCAATTTTCGTAAAATAGCCTAAATCAAAACTCATAGAAATAATGTCTCATGTAATGGCAGTGCTGTTGATTAGTTTGCAGAATATGCGGCTATTCTAAAGTGATACACTGCGCGTAGGAAGGGTTTAGTCTAGAAAAAACTCTAGAGTAGCGCTAAGTGTTCTTTAACTAAGAAAGCGGCAAGAGGTTTTTTAAAACACAGTACTAATAAGATTTATCGCTTAAAACAGTCTAATTATTTGTTTTTCAAAGCACTATTTTGAATCCAAAAAAAATTTTAACCTAGGGTTTATTTATTTTGAAAATCAACAGAACGTATTGAAATTACTACGGTCACACCTGCGATTCATAGATTTATTTAGTAAATAATATTTACGATTTTTCCGTAATCATATTCCAAGCATTGCACAAAGCAAAGCTATTATAGAGAGAGAACAGCATGTTGAAATCCCTTTTAATCGTTATGAGTGTCACATTCTTTTCATTGAGCGCTCATGCTGATGAAGCATCTGATAAATTAGCGATAAATACTGCAGTATCAGATTATTTTCAAGGGCAAGGCGAAGCCAGTAAAGAGCGCTTGTTTCGAGCGTTTTCTGCAGAACATGCGACGATGGTCGGTGTGGTAAAAGACGCCGAAGGAAAAGAAGTGATTAAGTCATGGAAAGATATGACCAGCGTTCTTAATAAATGGGCAGCAAACGAAAATCCAGTAGGCGCAAACCGTGACGGAGAAGTTCTTAGCATGAATATAGTTGATGGCCGCTTAGCGGTTGTCTTGTTCCGTGCTAGTGATCGTTTCTATGATGCCTTAACATTATCAAAATTAGATAACGAATGGAAAATAATAGGTAAATCTTATATTCTTCAATAATATAAAAGTGTTTAAGATTTTAATTTATAATTTTTTGTATTGAAAGTAATAACTTAAAGTTCCCATATAACTTTAAATTTTATTACATCGATAATGAAAGTCATTAATTGTGATCAATTGGTGGCTTTTTTATTGGGTAATAGCTTATGTGTTTTCTGCGATTGCTGTCATTTAGAAAGAATTAGCTTTAGTCAAAATACTATAAAAAGCACGATAATAAATAACTAGGGTATATAGCAGATGAAAGTCAATCTAGTATTAATTGATAGTTTTTATATAGAAAGGAGTTTGAAGTTCCAAATTTTTAATCTGTTAACTCTTAGATTATTAAAAATTTGGTAGGACTACCCAGATTCGAACTGGGGACCTCTACCATGTCAAAGATTATCTATTTTTCTTATTTTTCCTGTTTTAATATAATTCCAATAGTTATCACAATGCTCTTTAGCGCCTTTTTTAGTTATGTAATTAGGCATTTTTTCTTTGGTTGCATCCCAATCAACACAATGTCTCCATAGAGCTTTTCCATTCTTGGATTTTCCTCTGGCTTCTTCAATTTTTTTACTCAACTCTATATTCTTTAGATTTGATATCTTACTGGTTCTATCAAGTGTGTTTTTTAAATTTTTTGTTATTTTCTCAATAGCTTTATTTGCTTGGTATATTCTTATTTGATCATTAATAAAAATACCTCCTGCTATCCCAATAGTTAGAACAATTATTAGAATAATGTAATGAATTGGTTTATTCATTTCCTCTCCAGTTGTCTGTATTTCCTTTTTCTTTAGCTAATTTGATTCAAACTGATTTTATATGATAAGTCCCCGATTTTCTAGACACCTTATTTAGTTATAATGAACGAAAACATATAGGTGTAAATCATGGCCAGTAAAAGCTATCCAGACGAATTAAAAATAGAAGCTGTTCGACAAGTTACCGATCGAGGCTATAAACCCAAAGAGATGGCCGATCGTTTAGGCTGTACAACTAAAAGCATTCATAATTGGATGAATCAATTTGGTTCTAAATCCATCCCACAAGCAAAATTATCAGAGCAAGATGCTGAGATAAAAAAGCTGAAAGCAGAACTTCGTCGAGTCACTGAAGAGCGTAATATATTAAAGGAAGCCGCGGTGTACTTTGCAGGGGAGTTAAAGAAAAATACACGTTCATAAAATCTCGACTCAACCGGTACCCTATCACCCGTTTGTGCCGCATTTTGGGCATTCACGGTCTTGGCTTAAATGCCCTCAAAGTAAGCGTGAACAAGACGATAATAGGCTCTTAAGCAAGATAAAGCAGTACTGGATGGAAAGCGGTTTTGTATACGGGCATCGTAATATTACTTTAGATCTAAAAGATGAAGGTGAGACTTGCGGAAACAATCGTGTTTATAGAAAAATGAAAGGAGCAGGTATAAAATCCCTTCGCGGCTATAAGCGTCATCGAGGTTTCAGTAGTGGAAAAACACATCATGTAGCAAATAACCTATTGAACCGTGAATTTTCAGTCACAGAACCGAATAAATACTGGGTCACTGATTTTACCTATATTCTCATTCATCAAGGCTGGTTGTATTTAACGATTGTCATTGATCTCTTTTCACGAAAAGTTATTGGCTGGTCAATGAAGAAAGATCCACGGGCTGATTTAGTGATAGACGCTCTTTTAATGGCGATATGGCGAAGAAAACCGAAGCAGAAAGTACTCATTCATTCTGACCAGTTAGTTCAATATACTTGCAAAGACTGGCAGACGTTCGCCAATGCAAACAATCTGGAGGTTAGTATGAGTAGACGTGGGAACTGCCATGACAATGCAGTGGCTGAAAGCTTTTTCTCGAACCTTAAAAAGGAGCGAATTAAGCGCCATATATACAGAACAAGAAATGAAGCTAAGGCTGATATATTTAACTATATTGAATTTTTCTATAATCCTAAACGCCGACATGGTACTAATGAAAGAATAAGCCCTAAGCAGTATGAAGAAATATATTTTGAGAAGATGAAAACTGTCTAGTGAACTGGGGACTTGTCACCTTCGTATAGGCATAATAAAAATACAGCTATAATTAACACAACGAATAATTTAGAATTTATACAGCAGTATGAAAGCATTAAAGTGGCATAATATAAAGGGCAAACAATGAAAGAAATTGAGCTAAAAGACTTCTCGATAATATCGTATATTGGTGTGTTTTGTATCGGAGTTTTTTTGGGGGTATTAAGTGGTATAGAGTTTGGCCTGGATTCCGCTGCTCAATTGGGGACTGTTTTAGGAGGTTCCGGGGCGCTTATAGGTGCTTTCGTAGCATATTCAGCGGCAGATAAATGGAAAGAAAAATTAACATTTGAACAAAAAACCAAACTAAAAAAGAGTATGTTATATCGGTGTACGAGTACATTAAGGATCTTAATGGATCGGTTGATATTATCGACAAAGAAATTAATAGGCTCACAGGAGAATATTCGAACAATGTTCTGGTTAAGGACAACATAAAAGAAGTCCAAAGAGTCCACAAGGTTAGTTTTAATCAATACGACACTGCCTACCGAGTTGTTTGTATTCTTAGTCCTGACCCCAAAGCAGTCCATTCTTTGGTACTGAACATTGAAAGAAGTTTTAAAATTTTAATAGATAGCTTTAGATCATAGATAGAGAAGCTCTGTGAGGAGAAATTATTAGAAGAAAATGATTTGAATAGCGAGCAAATAATAAGCTTGCTAAAAACATTTTCCACTTTGCTTGGAAGTCTCTTAGACCAAAGCACAAGAATTACAGACAGCCTAGAGCTGTATTATAAAAGGTAGAAAATAGCTAAAGGGCCAGCTAAGCTGTTGGTTTGAATATGTATAGATAATCACCCTGAAAATAAATACAGTTATTTCTTGCAAGTAATGTGATTTTCCATCATTATTAGTGATCAATTATATATTATGTAATTTTTATATCCAAATTAAGCCTCGACATTGATCGGGGCTTTTTTATGCCTGATCGTTTATTAAACTTACTTTAAATCAATTAAAATTAAACAATTGTTTTAATTGATTTTTGAATCATGCTTTACTATAAATTTTATAAAATAGTGGATGATTTATGATTGGAAGTTTATCAATAAAAAATAGAATTATTGTTTTATGTGTATTACCCGTTATTGCACTGATAGTGATGTTGTTTATAGTACTAAGTGAGCTTAAACATACGGCGGAAGGGGTTGATCGGATTTATTTAGATCGAGTAGTGCCTCTTAAAGATTTAAAAGTGATATCAGATGACTATGCTATTTTAGTAGTAGACGCTGTCAATAAAGCAAATGCTGGCTTGATAACAGCAGAAGATACAGCAAAAATTATTAGATCGTCCGAAGATCAGATTCAAGAAAAGTGGCAAAAGTTTTTGGCTACAACATTGACTGCTGAGGAAGAAAAGCTCGCAAGCGAAGCTGAAATTTTATTTAAGACGGCTGATGCTGCAATCATAAAAGTAGAGAAATTATTAACTGGTATGAAGGGGAATATCGCTGGTCAGTTAGACGCTATTGATGGCCACCTTTATGAAAGTGTTGAGCCTATTAGTGAAAAAGTTACTGAGTTATTTAATCTCCAATTAAAAGTAGCTAAAGAAGAGCATGATGCAATAATAACAGAGTACGAAGATAATAAAGTATACCTTATCATTTTATTTGTAGTAATAGTTTCCGTTTTGACTTTGCTCGGAACTGCTGTTTATCGTTCTATAATAGGAGCCTTGAATAGAATAAAAGAAACAGTTGAACGTATTGTCGATGAGTCAGACCTATCTATAGAGATAGAAGTTAAAAGAGATAATGAGCTGTCTTCAATAGTGCGAAGCTTCAATAAGATGATTGTGAAAACGCGAGGAGTCATTTCACAGATGGCGGAGAGCTCTGAAAAATTATCAGTGTCAGCACGCGAATTAACATCCGTTAGTAACGAGTCAAAGAAGAGTATAAATATTCAACGAGAAGAAATTGAACAAGTGTCAGCAGCAATGAATGAAATGTCTGCTACAGCACAAGAAATTTTTAATAATGCAGAAACTGCTGACCAAGGTGCTAAAGAAACTAGTTTAGAAGCACAAGATGGGTCAGTGATTGTTGAGCAAGCGGTTAGTGCGACTAATCTATTAGTCATGGATGTTGAAAGTGTCTCTGAGCGAATTAAAAAACTTACAATAGATAGCGATAATATCGGCTCCATTGTTGATGTCATCAAAAGTATTGCAGAGCAAACAAACCTTTTAGCACTAAATGCTGCAATCGAAGCTGCTCGTGCTGGAGATCAAGGACGAGGGTTTGCTGTTGTCGCGGATGAAGTAAGAACGCTGGCTCAACGTACACAAGTTTCTACAACTGAAATTCAAAAAGCGATTGAAAGCTTACAAGAAGGTACTAGCAATGCTTCAAGCGCCATGCAAACTGGGCAGAAAAATGCTAACGGCGCGGGTACCAAAGCTGAAGAAGCCGGAGAGGCCTTGAAGAAGATTGCGGAATCGGTACAAAAAATAACTAACATGAATGCTCTGATAGCGTCAGCGTCTGAAGAGCAGTCTAGTGTGTCTGAAGAAATCAATAAATCATTGGTTACTTTGCATAGTGCGTCTAACGATTCTAGTGCCGGAGCAGAACAAATTGCGATAGCAAGTGAGGAGCTGTATTTATTGTCTAATGATCTTAAGATGGCTATATCGCAATATAAGTTATAAGGTATGAGTTCCATTTTAATAGACATAAGCTTGAGGACAGTTTTATGATGCTAGGGTTAAAGAACCAAGTACTGATGGCTCGACAGCCAATAGTTAATGATAAAAAAGGAACTGTTGCTTACGAGCTGCTTTACCGATCTTGCTCTACTCATACTGAAGCTAAGTTTAATTTTTCAGACTAGGAAGCTACTATTCATGTGATTTTGAATTCATTGACGTCTATTTATCAAAAGAACAAAGTCTCTCGGATGCCAGCTTTTATAAATTTCACAGCGGACTTACTGTTAAAAGACACTTTGCCTGGATTATCAATTAATGAAGTAGTTATAGAAGTTTTAGAAGATATAGAAGTAACACAAGAACTGATTGAAGCGTTGACTAAGTATCGACAGAAAGGATACACCATAGCATTAGATGATTTTATTTATGATGATAAATATATTCCGCTGCTTAAGGTTGTCCAAATAGTAAAAGTAGATGTGATTGATATGAGCTTAGATGAAATTAGAGAGCAGTATCACAAACTAGCTCCGTATAATTTAACACTTCTAGCAGAAAAAATTGAAACCCATGAGGTCTTTGAGTTTTGTAGAAATATAGGCTTTCAGTTATTTCAAGGGTACTTCTTGGCTAAGCCTGAAAGTATAGAAGGAAAGAAAATAGAAGTATCTCAAGCGCATTTGCTTAAAGTAGTTCGAGAGCTAGAAAGTCCAAATCAGAGTGAAGAGAAACTTGCTGTATTAATATTACAAGATCCTGCCTTTACCTTTAAATTATTACGGATAGTTAATGCTAGCTCGAACCAACTAGTTCGAAAAATAACATCTCTTAAAGAAGTTATAAATTATCTTGGTTTTTCAGAAATAAGAAAATGGGCACTAATTATCGTTTTAGTTTCTAACTCACATAAACCTGAAGAGGTCATCCGTCAACTATTAGTTCGAGGCCGGATGTGCGAAAACATAGCTATTGCTAATGGTTGTAAAAACAGCTCTAGTTATATGGTGATTGGGATGGCATCTGGTTTTGATGCTCTTCTAGACATGAAAATGAGTGATCTATTAGAACAGATTTCTTTAAGTAAAGAGATTAGCGATGCTATAACTAAAGGTACTGGAGATATAGGTAAAGTTCTGTTTAATGTCATTAACTATAGTCGGGGTGAATGGGACAAAGTCGTAAATGATATTGATGAACATATTTATAAAAAAGCTTACTTAGAAAGTCTAAAATAGGTAAATGAAATCCTCCAAGAGATAGATGAAGCTCTGTAAAATTTTTGACTTGTGATAAAACAAGAAATATCACTATAACGTCTAACATTAATATTTAATAAATCAAGCCTCGCAGAATGAGCGGGGCTTTTTTATACCTAAAATTTTAGTCCCCTTATGAACAAATCAGATATTACGATTAACGTAAGTAGGATCAGCACTGGTAGCGTTTTTTTAGTCCTTATGGTAAAAAGGTGAAGCATTTAATTGTGATTTATAGCGTAAAACAAAGGAGATGAAATGATGAAAAGCATTATGGTGAAAAGCAATGTTATATTTTTTTTGTCACTATTTGGCGTTAATGCATTCGCAGCAGGGGCATTAGCAATAGATAAAAAACAAGGTGAAAAATATGGCTGGGCTATCGATTATCAAACTTTTGAAGAAGCTGAAACTAGAGCTTTAGAGGAATGTGGAGAAAACTGTTCGATAGTGCTTCGTTTTTCAGGGGGAGCTGCTGCTTATGCGGCAGATCAAGCAGCTGGGTCTACGGTTTATGGTTGGGGTAGAGCTGACAATGCAGAACAGGCGAAAACGGCTGCGTTAGAGCAGGCTAAGAAGCTAGGAGCTACAAAACCTATAGTTAGAGCATGGGGTGAAGAGTCAAAGAAAGACAGCGCATTAAATGAAATTACAGGCGACTCGAAAGTTAAAGTTTTTCTATACATGAAGTTAAGTCTCAATGAAAAGCATGATAAAACAGGCTGGGCTTCATTTACAGGATGGACTTACGCATCAAGTTCAGAGCTGAATAAATATAGCCTTGATAAGCAATTACTCATTTACTCGGATGAAATAAAAGGAAAAAACATCACTCCATACTTTCTTAAAACAGCATTACCTAATGCTGGAGCAGGAGATTCAGAAACTTCTCCAATTATGAAAGAATTTGTTCAGAAATATGTAGAGACACACCCTATATATGCTAGCCGCAGTATGAGTAAATATGTAAATGGTGCCATGACAATGCGCAGCACAAGAGCCACTAAAGGCTCACCTAAAGTAAAGTATTTCGGTTATGATGCTAAGTTGATTATAATGGATGGCCAAATGACTTATGATGAATTGAAGAAAACAACACAATTTTTTGAGCGGAAAGAGGGTGGTTATTCACTAATAGATATTGGTGAGTTCTAACTAAACATACACATATGTAGTTGTTTTAATAGCTAGCTTCAAGGCTTGGTATTAGATCATAATTTCACATTCTCAATTTTCCCAAGCCCATTACCTATATGGATAGCTTTATGGGCTGCATCTTTCTTTAGCAATAAGATTCGCATTCCCTTGAATAGCAGCAATCTTATCCGCTTGAGCACATTCTTTAGCTGTAATAGGGTGCTGTTTATCCCAAGCATTCATTAGCTGCTTTTGTGTCTTACTCATTGAATATTTGCTATACGCTTGATCCATGTACAAATAGGCTCTTGCAATACGGCCTTTTGAATCAACAGGAGGTTGGGCCTTTCTGTTATCAATGATCATTTCGCAGCTTCCGAAATCTGACTGCTCTCCCGGTAGCATTTGGAAGTTATAATTAGAGCGAAGGGCGTTAACTGATCCAATAGCAGCGTACAAGTTGTACATATCAGCTTGCATATAACGATATTCATCATTCATTTTCTCAGCGCACCTACGGCCTTTAAGTGCTTTCCCTTTACTGTTTACACATTCAGGGTCGCCTTCACGCCATTCTTTAAAAACTTGGCCGAAATTCTGTGCAGGTACGATATGTTCAAATTCAATTTTTTACTTCGTTTTACGTGAGTCTTCGAAGTAAAGCCTTCAGGGGCTATCACATATTTTTTTCATCAAAAGAAGCATTGCAGTAAATCGTTTGTCTATCTTCAGCAGAGGCATAGACAGAGCTCATTAATGCTTTTCTTGGCTTTGTTGCAGGATCGGTTGGTAGTATTACCATCTGCGAAAACAAAAGACGCTGAAAGAAGTGGTAAGATAAAAATTGATAATTTGATAAACATACTAATTAAACATCCTTTTTTAATAAATTGGAAACTACTGAATTTATATAATAGTTAGCTCAATTAAAAAACGGAAGATAAATAAAAATATAATTATGCTATTTAATAATTTGTTATAAATCAGTAAGGTGGATGAGTTTTTAATCTAGAAGAGAAGTACTGTGTTTTTCCAAAATTTTTCCAAAATATTTCCATTTATTTTGGGTTAATAATTAAGTTGTGATAACTATTTGATTATTAACTATTTTGGTAGGACTACCCAGATTCGAACTGGGGACCTCTACCATGTCAAGGTAGCGCTCTAACCAACTGAGCTATAGTCCTAAAGAAGTGGGCGTAGTATACTTTTCTCGCTGAAGTGTTCAAGTTTTTTTTAACCTTTTCATGAATTTATTTAGAAAAAAATAAAAACCAACAAAAACGATTAAAAATTATACGTTAGATTTCGTCCATCTAAGCTCTATGGCGTTAGCACCGTTTTTAAAAATTATTGGTCACTATTTATAGCTTACAAAAGATGGCGATAAAGCGAATGCCAGTGCGTGGGCTATTTAATACTTTAGCAAAAGCATTACTATGGGCGATAATTTATACGTTTGTTTAGGTAGAGTGTAAGCAAGTGTTTAGTGCATAGCTTTGATTAATTTAGCGGTTTAAACAGTTTATGGCTGTGAAAATAGTCAATTAACATTAAACTTGCGCTAATTATATTGTCATATGTTGATCTTAAACGTATTTAGAAGGATAAATTTTGTACCAATTACTAATATTTGATTGGGATGGCACCATTATGGACTCATCTCAAAGAATTGTATCGAGTATGCAGTACGCTGCTCAGCAATTAGATCTCCCTATCCCGGATGCACAAGCTGTTAGAAATATCATAGGTTTGTCATTGGCTAATGCTAATAAAATACTGATCCCTAATATTACTGATGCAGATAATAGCCGCTTAACGGCTGCTTATTCACATCACTATCGCGATCTTAATCAGGTAGAGACACCGCTTTATCAAGGTGTTAGGCAAACACTTGAGCAATTACATGGCAAAGGCTATAGGCTTGCTGTCGCTACCGGTAAAAGCAGGAAGGGTGTTGATCGAGTATTAGAGGAGACAGGCCTAGGGGAGTTGTTTCATTACTCAAGAGGCGCTGATGAAACAAAATCAAAGCCTGATCCTCTGATGTTATCCGAACTGATAGCGCAAGCAGATGTAGCGCTAGAGCGAGCGATAATGATTGGGGATACTAGTTACGATTTACAAATGGCGCAAAACATTGGCATGTCCAGTATCGGGGTCAGTTACGGAATGCACAGTGTTGAACTGCTTAATAGTTTTAATCCCGTGAAAATAGTGGATCAATTTAAACAAATAGAAGATTGGCTGGATAAGCAATCGAAGAGTATCAGTGAATAGCAACCCTTGGGATGAAGATAAACAAGCCTCTGGCGAAGCTGGCGGTGAAGCAATGAATTTACAAATGAAGCAACAAGACTCCACTGTCCAGTATCGGGGTCAGTTACGGGATGCACAGTGTTGAACTGCTTAATAGTTTTAATCCAGTGATAATAGTGGATCAATTTAAACAAATAGAAGATTGGCTGGATAAGCAATCGGAGAGTATCAGTGAATAACAACCCTTGGGATGAAGATAAACAAGCCTCTGGCGAAGCTGGCGGTGAAGCAATGAATTTACAAATGAAACAACAAGATTCCGCTCAAACTAATAAAGAGTGGCGCTTAGTTGAGAACCTAGTCAATGGTTTGTTTACTGAGCAAAAGAAAGCCAGGCGTTGGGGCATCTTTTTTAAATCCCTAACTTTTTTATATTTATTTGGTTTGTTGGGCTTTTATTTGTACAGCAATTATTCAATGGACTCATCTGAGCAAGAAAACGCGCTGCATACCGCTGTTATTGAATTATCGGGCCCAATTGCGGCGGATTCAGAGGCCAGTGCCGATGTTCTAGTGTCATCACTAAGACGAGCATTTAAGGCTAAAAATTCTAAAGCCATTATTATGCGTATTAATAGCCCAGGTGGTAGCCCGGTACAATCGGGTTATGTCTACGATGAAATTAAAAGGCTTCGCGCACTTTACCCTGACAAAAAAGTCTATGCTGTGATCAGTGATATCGGTGCCAGTGGTGCGTATTATATCGCCTCAGCAGCTGATTATATTTATGCAGATAAAGCAAGTTTGGTCGGCTCAATCGGTGTTATCTCTGCTGGTTTTGGTTTTGTCGGCTTAATGGAAAAATTAGGCGTTGAGCGTCGCGCCTTATCAGCCGGTGAAAACAAAACCTTCTTAGATCCATTTAGCCCACTAAAAGATAGTGATAGAGCGTTTTGGCAATCGGTATTAGCGACTACTCATCAGCAGTTTATTGATCAAGTGCGCAAAGGGCGAGGGGATAGGCTAAAAGAAACGCCGGATTTATTTACAGGGCTGGTATGGACTGGCGAGCAAGCGTTAGAAAAAGGCTTGATAGATGGTCTAGGTAGTACCAGTTCAGTCGCTAGAGATGTTATCGGTGCAAGTGAGTTATATGAGTACTCACCTAAACTGTCACCATTAGAGGAAGTCATCGATAGACTAGGCGTTTCATTCGCGGGTGAAATAGCCACTAGATTAGGAATAAGCTCTACTCTAAAACTACAATAATTTATTTAATATAATACCTGCCTAGTTACCTTAATAAAAATTAAGTATCTAGGCAGGCATATCCTGATTGCTTTGTATCTCCTTGTGTTTTAGCTCTTTATTTCCATTACTGATATTGCTAATTTCTCTTGATTACACTGACCATGTTATTAACTACTTATTAAGTTAGCTTATTTGACATTTCACAATGTTTAATTAACTTAATATAAATTTATTGTTTTTGTGTCGTTATATTAACATAGCTTTAATAGCTTGCTTGTTGTGCTAAAGTGTTCGTTTAATGTGCAAAATAAATCACAATCAGTTGCACTTATTTATATAACAAAGGATAAGTATACGTATCTTGTTGAATTATTTGTAAATTAGAAGAGGGTTGAAATAGTTCCTAAGACTTTTTGTTATTTTATTAGTGCCCGTTAATAATTATTGCGTCAATTTTAAACTGTACTATACAATCTAATAATTCAAGTGTGCGTTAGATAGGCTGTTGATTTTATGATGGATCATATTTTTAAAGACATTTTAGATTCTTTAGATAGCTATATTGTTGTATTGAATAAAGATGGTGATATTGTTTATTCAAATAAGAATTGGGATTTACTAATTCAACAGTTACATTTGCCTAAAAATATAAACGAGAATAATAACTATTTCGCCTGTAACGCTCTGCTACAACCATTAGATAACGGCTTTCTCGATGAGTGCTCGCACTCAATTAAACATTTACTTGATAAAAACAAAGCTAAATTTTCTTTACAGCATCATATCAATATATTGAATTCAAACCTGTGGTTAGAGGTAACGGCTTCTCTACTTGAAGCGGATCAAAGCCAATATATTTTACTTAATCACACCGATGTATCAGATAAAAAAATAGCCAGCCAAACAATAGCCCAGCTAACGGTATTGGACGATAAGACCGGCCTGGCTAATGATAACTGTTTTAATGAGTTTTTAATCAATGAATGGCATCGCGCTTTACGCTCACAATCTAAAATTGCGTTATTTAGTGCACAGTTAAATAAAGGTGATATTGCTGATAGCGATATGATTAAAGTCGCTCAAGTGTTTCTAGATCACGCTAGAAGAGCAAGTGATTGCGCTGGTATATTAGAGCATAACCAGTTTGCTCTAGTGTTAGGCGAACCAGGAACCTTGTGCTATGAAGAGGTTGCTAGCAGTATCGCTAAGAAAGTCGCTGATCTTGAGTTGTACTCGATCACTGGCTGTCTTATCGAGTTGAATATAGGGATGTCTTCAACAATCCCTACATTGATCGACAGACCTGAAATGCTATTGAGATCATCGAGTTTGGCATTGGCAAAAGCGAAACAAACCAAGCAGACGATACAGTGTCGTCATCCCGCTATTTGTCTGCAAGAAACATTGCTATTTAGTGCATGATAATCGCAGGTTAATTATTCTAATTTAAAGCCTTCATCTACCCATCCTGTTACACCGCCTATCATTTTTTTAACTGGCCTTGATAGTGTTGCGATTTTAATTGCCGCTTTTTCTGTCGCGTTACAGTGCGGCCCTGCACAGTAGACAACAAACAGTGTGTCTTGATCAAAGTGTTGCAAACTCGTTTGGGTTATCTTGCTCCAAGGCAGGTTAATTGCAGAGATTATATGACCCGCCTCATAGCATTGCGGGGAGCGCACATCGAGTAGTATAAAATCTTGGCGGTTATTGGCAATGGCATGGTGTACATCCCAGCAATCAGTTTCAAAGCTTAATAACTGGCTAAAATGGGCGATAGCTGCCTCTTTTGATGCCGCTGGTATTCTACTGACAGATGATGACATATGACCTCCAAATGATTATGAGTTGCTCTATTATTTAAGTGTTGGTTATAAGAATTAACTAAAGGCATTATCTATCGGTATTGCAGAATTGGCTATTGGCTTGATTTACATTTTTCGTTAATATCAAGCCAAATTATATATTTGGACTAACATGAAAGTAGCAATTTTAACTTACCAGGGGGCGTCATTATTTGAGCTAGGTTGCGCTGTCGAGCTGTTTGCACTAAAAAGGCCTGAGTATGAGCATTGGTATGATACAGAGGTCGTCACTTTTGATCAGGGGTTGCTATCCACCACTGGTGCATTACAGCTCGTTGCGAAAAGCGTGCAAAATCTTGATGAGTACGACATGTTAATTATACCGAGCTGGCCTACTAACATTGATGAAAGGGCCTGCACTGCGTTAAGCTTGGATACTGGCACTACTGTCTCAGCTGCTGCATCTACTTGTTTATCAATCTCCCTCTCAATTGACCTATTAATCACGCAGCTCAATAAGTTTTATAGCGATGAAAAACGTATTTACTCGTTTTGTTCAGGATCATTCTTATTAGCACAAGCAGGTTTGTTAAATGCCAGGCAAGCGACCACCCATTGGCAGTATGCCAGTGTGTTTGAGCAGCGTTTCCCACACATTAGCTTCGTTGCTGATGTGCTGTATATTTATGAAGATACTATAGGTACCTCAGCAGGTAGTGCTTGTGCACTTGATTTAGGTATTGAAATAATTAGGCACGATTTTGGCCATGCTATTGCCAATGAAGTCGCTAGGCGTTTGGTGCTATCTGCTCATCGCAGTGGTGGTCAATCGCAATACTCTACGGCGCCAATTCTTAAACAAACAGGGGTGTTTGCCAAGGCTTTAGATTGGGCGATACAACATATTGATCAAGTGATTAGCATTGATAAGTTAGCGGCGATCGCCTTGATGTCCAGGCGCACATTTGATCGAAAATTCAGAGAAAACTTTAATACCACGCCGGGGCAATGGCTGATAGAGCAGCGCCTAAGCTTAGCTAAATCGATATTAGAAACCCAGCCAATGCAGATAGAGAGCGTGGCTCAGTGTGCAGGTTTTGCTAATGCGACGACATTAAGGCATCATTTTAGAAAGTCTTTTGGCATTACGCCATTACAGTATCGCAAGCAGTTTTTAGCTAAATAAACATTGAGCTAGCTGCCAATTAAGATAGCAGCTGATCGTAATAAAAGCTGACAAAATCCTCAGTTTTATTAGCTTTGGATCGCAGTTGCTGATTAAGCAGTTCAATCATGTTCAGCGCAGCAGGGGGTAGCGTAAAGTCTTTTCTGCTTACTAGGTAGAGCGATCTTGAGCGTATAGGCTCAATGATCGGGATGAATATTAAATCGCGAAAACTGTCTGCCTGCGCCGCGAGTGCTGGCAGTACCGCAATGCCTAATGAGTGCTTAATTAAAGAGCTTAAACCGTTAGGGTTAGATGCCTCGATGATGGTTGACTGGCTTGGGTAGCAAATAATATTTTGCTGATCTAATGCCTCTAACTCGGCTCTAATTGCATTTTCAGGCGTTAAATATAGCATTTTCTGGCTGCTTAAGTGCTGCCAAGTAATATTCTGTTTATTGGCAAACTCATGATCTTTGGTGACAACCACACCATATTGATCTGCTAGCAATGGCTGATACAGTAGCTGTGCTGATTGACTGTGATTGCTGCCTATACCAAAATCAGCCGATTTATTAATCACGTGTTGCTCAATATCACTGGCACCAGCTTCTATGATCGAAATATTAATTTTAGGGAAACTTTGATGATACTGCTTGATCAGTGGTGGAATAATAATACTATTGCCAGTAGGTGAGGTAGAAATAGTAATGTGCCCGCGCTCTTGTTCAGCACCTGCTTGTAAATCATCTAAGGCTAGTTTGAAGTCAATAATTAAGCGATTAGCCACTGGGAAAAACCGCAATCCTTCTTTGCTGAGTGTCACTTGGCGAGTCGTTCTATCAAATAGCTTAAGCCCAGCTTGTTGCTCTAACAGCTTGATGCTGGCGGTTAGTGTTGATTGCGTCACGTTTAAAGCAGCGGCTGCGCGGGTGAAGCTACCGGCATTGGCGATCTCAATAAAGGCGCGTAGATGTTTGATAGATATATTATTCATTTTTTTTGATTAATCGATTGAATTTTATTGTTTGATTGATAAGTGATAATTCTGCATTATATAGCATATAAATTCTAGTGGTATGCCATAACCAGCTTAGTTATAGGCTTGTTTAAGTAATAAGCGCTAAAAAAAGCGCAAAACCATAGACTAAAGAGCCGAGCCCAGCAGATATTTGAGAGCCCCATGATTCCTAGACTTCCTGATCCACACACACCTGATGCCCAGTATTTAGAGTTTTTAGATAGGCTGCGCGATACTAACTTTAGCGGAGACTTAAGCAGTGATTACGCCCAGCGCGTAGTGCTAGCTACCGATAACAGTATTTATCAAATATTGCCGCAAGGCGTTATTTACCCGCGCAATATTGATGATTTGGTATTGCTGGCAACACTGGCTGGTAGGGAAGAGTTTGCACAGGTGGTATTAACACCAAGAGGTGGTGGTACCGGCACTAACGGTCAATCATTAACGGATGGTTTAGTGGTTGATATGTCTAAGCATATGAACAATATTGTTGAAATTAATGAGCAAGAGCGCTGGGTTAAAGTGCAGAGCGGTGTCGTCAAAGATCAGCTTAACGCGGCGCTTAAACCGCTCGGTTTATTCTTCGCACCTGAGCTATCAACCAGTAACAGAGCAACCATTGGCGGTATGATTAATACCGACGCCAGTGGCCAAGGTAGTTGCATGTACGGTAAAACCCGCGATCATGTACTGTCGCTAACCACCGTTTTACTCGATGGCAGTGTTTTAGATTCAGCTCCCGTTGATGATCAGCAATTAGCAGCACTATCACAAGGTGATAGTAAAATAGCTAACATTCATCGCTTGGTTAACAGTATTAATGATGAGCATAGCTCGCTAATTAATGAAAAATTCCCACCGCTCAATCGCTGTTTAACAGGGTATGATCTTGCGCATATTCGCAATGAGCAACAACAATTTAACTTAAACTCAATTTTGTGTGGCAGTGAGGGCTCCTTAGGTTTTATTGCCCAGGCCAAGCTTAATGTTTTACCTATCCCTAAATTTGCAGCCTTGGTAAATATTAAATACGACAGTTTTGAAGCTTCGATGCGTGATGCTAAAGAGCTGATGAACTGGCAGCCAACATCAATAGAAACTATTGATTCAAAGGTTTTGAATTTAGCAATGTCAGATATTGTTTGGGAATCAGTAACGCAGTACTTTCCACAAAGTGCAGATGAGCCGGAAATAAAGGGTATTAATTTAGTTGAGTACACTGGCGATAATGAGCTTGAACTGACAGAAAAAATTGATAAATTATCAGCACATTTAACACAGGTAGCAGGGCATGCAGGTAAAAGCTTTGGTTTCTCGATTGTTAAAGGTGCCACTAATATAAATAAAGTATGGGCTATGCGTAAAAAAGCAGTGGGGCTATTAGGTAATGGTAGCGGTGAAGAGCGACCAATCCCCTTTGTTGAAGATACCGCGGTACCACCTGAGCACCTAGCTGATTTTATTATGGAGTTTAGGGCCGTATTAGATAGCTATCAGTTAGCGTATGGCATGTTTGGCCACGTTGATGCAGGTGTATTACATGTGCGCCCAGCGATTGATATGAAAGATCAAAAACAAGCTGCGCTGATTCGCCCGATCACCGATGCGGTGGTTAAATTAACTCAAAAATATAATGGCTTGTTATGGGGTGAGCACGGTAAAGGTGTACGCTCTGAATATTCACCCGCTTTTTTTGGCGAGTTGTATTTACAGCTGCAGCGTATCAAGGGCTGTTTTGATATTCATAATCAGCTTAACCCTGGCAAAATAGCCACACCTGTTGCGCCTTTTGGCAATAGCGCTGTCGGCATTGTCGATAAAATAGATATCCAGCTGTTAAAAATAGATGAAGTGGCGACACGTGCGGATTCTGATCGTACTATTAGCCGCACTGCACGTGAAGAGTTTAAGCAGGCAATGTATTGTAATGGTAATGGTGCGTGTTATAACTATGACCCAAATGATGCGATGTGCCCATCTTGGAAGGTGACAAGAGAGCGTCAGCATAGCCCGAAAGGCAGAGCATCATTAGTACGCCAATGGCTATTTTTAATGGAGCAAAAGAACGAGCGCTTTGATGCCAGTAGCGTGCAGGCAAACTCGGTGCTGAATTTTCCAATAAATGCCTATCAACGTATTCGCAACTCTATTGCTAAAGCCCGCGGTGAATACGATTACTCACACGAAGTGCATGAGGCGATGATGGGCTGTTTAGCCTGTAAATCATGTGTGGCGCAATGTCCGATTAAAGTGAACGTGCCTGATTTTAGATCTAAATTTTTAGCCCAGTATTACACGCGCTACCAGCGACCTCTTAAAGACTACCTAGTCGCTAGTTTAGAGTATTTGATACCGCTATGGAATAAAGCGCCTAGGCTTTATAACGGCGCTATAAACTCACGTATTGGTACTGTGCTGCTAGCTAAAATTGGGATGAAAGATAGCCCGAGTATTAGCACACATTCACTTAGTGCTGGTATGAAGGCGCGCGGTATTGGCTATGCAAAAGCGTTGGACTTTAAAGCCCTTGATCCGCGCCAAAAAGCAAAAACAGTGGTCATCGTACAGGATGCATTCACTAGCTTCTTTGAGGCGAACTTGGTATTAGATGTTTGTGATTTTTTAACTGAACTTGGTTATTTTGTCTATATCGCACCGTTTAAGCCAAATGGTAAACCTCTTCATGTCCATGGTTTCTTAAATGCCTTTAACGCAAGTGCACAAAGTAATAGCGACATGCTCAATGCATTAGCGGCACACGATATTGCCTTAGTCGGTATAGACCCATCGATGACACTGACTTATCGCCAAGAGTATCAATCAGCCGGTATAGAGGCGCCTAATGTGTTGTTGCTACAAGAGTGGTTAATTGATAAAACGGCAGATTTACAGCGCATTGGTCAATCTTTAACGGCGAAAAACTATCGATTACTAGCGCACTGTACCGAGAAAACATCAGCGGCTGCCAGTAATAAGCAGTGGCAGAAAATTTATCAAGATATGGGCCAACAGTTGGATATAGAAGCAGTAGGGTGCTGCGGTATGGCAGGCACCTATGGCCACGAAACCAGCAATATCGATAACTCTAAAGCGCTGTACAATATGAGTTGGAAAAATGCGGTTAACAAGCTTGATTCAACCGTTTTAGCTACCGGCTTCTCTTGTCGCTCGCAAGTTAAGCGCATGGATCAAAAGCTGATAGACCATCCGCTACAAGCGCTAATAAAACGTTTAAAAGCGCAGTAAAGTTTTTTGCTCATCAGCGATCTGTATAAACTATGGATCGCTTAATCATTAAAATATCTAGGGCAATAGTGATACTATTGATATGAACATGAGTTGATGAGTAATATCAGCAATAAATAACGATAGATACCAAGTAAGAGGCAAGTTAAGTGAGTGGTAATATAAAGCATTACATTTTTGGCTATGGCAGTTTAATTAATAGTATATCGCGACAAGTAACCGGTGATACTGGCCGCGCTGTGCCTGTTAAGGTAGCTGGCTTTAGCCGCTATTGGGCCAAAATTAGTGAAGGCTTTGGTATGAGCTCTGTAGTAGTGGTGCCAGATAATGAAGATGTTAGTGCTAAATCTAAATGTAATGGTGTGCTAGTTGAAGTGAATGAGTCAGAATTTGGCTGCTTTGATGAGCGCGAGCGTGGTTATCAGCGAGTATTAGTTGATGTAGCTCAAGTGGAGTTTTATGACGATGCTGATAAGGCGGCATTATCTGGCGCTAACAGTGAAGTCAAAATTTGGCTTTATCAAACCAATACAGTGATAAACCCATGTCAGGATTTTCCGGTGGTGTTTAGCTACCTAGATGTTATTTTAGCGGGCTGCTTAGAGTATTCAGCAGCGTTTTGTGATGATTTTTTAGAGATGACCCAAGGCTGGCAGTTTGCGGTATTAAATGATCGACAAAATCCAAGGTACCCACGAGTGCAGCCAAATTTAGATGTGCTGACATTAGAGCCGCTCATCGCGAAGAAGTGCCTATTAGAGCAAGGCCAGTTAAGTAAAGGCTATAAAATAGCATAAAGCTAAGCAGCTGCGATTAAAAGTTTGGCCAAACAAACCAGATTTTAATGATTATAAAATTTGCTATGTTAGAATACGCGTTTTTTACTATCACCATTATCTCTGGATTTAAAATGACCAAAAATACGATCGTTATTGGTATTGCAGGTGCTTCTGCATCTGGCAAAACCTTGCTGGCAAATTCTTTAATTGAACAAGTCAGCCGTACAGGTCAAGAAAGTATAGGGATGATTTGTGAAGACTCGTACTATAACGCTCAAGATGAGTTGACAATGCAAGAGCGTCAGCTCGTTAATTACGATAGCCCTAAGTCAAAAGAATTTGATTTGTTATGTGATCATATTGAAGCACTATGTGCTGGCGAAAGTGTGCAGGTGCCGCAATATGATTTTGTAAACCATACCCGTTTTACTGATAAAGTAACGCAAGAGCCAAAAACAGTGATCATTATTGAAGGTATCTTGTTATTCACTCACAGACGCTTAAGAAAGTTGTTTGATGCTAAAATTTATGTCGATACGCCATTAGATTTTTGCTTTATTCGCCGCTTAAAGCGTGATGTCAGTGAGCGTGGCAGAACCATGGATTCAGTAATCCATCAATATGAAGATACGGTTAGGCCTTCTTTTTACAAGTTTATTGAGCCAAGTAAAAAGCATGCCGATATCATTATACCTGATGGCGGTCAAAACGAAGTGGCGTTAGATGTACTATCAACATACATCAATAAGCTATTGATAAAATAGAGTTTTAATTTCCGTTTTTTGATTGAACTTGAGCATTATAAAGGCGTCTGATTAATATCGACGCCTTTTTGCGTTAAGGGTACAAGGCAGTCGCTACTACTTATTGTCGATCGCTTGTTTGCAGGGCATCTAGTAGATTATTCACCTTATCAAACGTCTCTTGGTACTCATCTGCTATTTCAGAGTCCGCGACAATACCGCCGCCAGCCCAACAGTGTATGGTGTTGTTTTGTGCCAGTAAAGTGCGAATGGTAATGCTGGTATCCATCGCACCACATAAACTGATATAACCGATGCTACCACAGTAAATACTTCTACGATGAGGTTCTAGCTCATCAATAATTTGCATGGCTCTTATTTTCGGAGCGCCGGTAATTGAGCCACCAGGAAAGCAGCCCTTGAGCAAATCAATAGCGCTTTTGCCCTGTTCAAGCTTACCACTCACCGTGCTGACTAAATGATGAACATTTCGATAACTTTCTATACTAAATAGTGCAGGTACCTTAACGCTGTGCAGCTCGCACACTTTAGATAAATCATTACGCATTAAATCGACGATCATTACGTTTTCCGAGCGATCCTTTTCAGAGTTAATGAGGTAGTCTTTATTTTTTTGATCTTGTTCAGTGTTATTACTTCTAGGCTGAGTGCCTTTTATTGGCTGCGTTAAAACGTGGCCTTGCTTATCAACACTTAAAAAACGCTCTGGGGAGAGTGATAAAATTGCACCGTGTTCGGTATCTATAAAAGCTGAAAAGTGAGTAGGGGCAACGCTGCGCAGTTTAAGATAAGCATTAAAAGGATCACCTTGAAAATTAGCGCTAAAGCGTTGGGCGAAATTAACCTGATAGCAATCACCGCTGAGAATGTAATCATTAATCTTGGTTAATGCTTGTGCGTACTGATTTTTGTCCAAATTGCTGGTAAATGAAGAGCTTAACTCAAAGTTATCGCAGCTAGTGGGCGCAGCTGTTTGTATAATCTTAACGAGATCATCAATATCAGGGTTAGGTAGGCTGGTATTAAGCATTAAATAACAGTCTTGTTGCTGGTGGTCAATAATAATAGCCCAGCCATACAGACCTAAATGCATTTGCGGCAGTAAAGTATCGTCTTCAGCGTGCTGTGGCATCTCCTCAATACAGCGCCCTAAATCATAGCTAAAGTGCCCTAATAAACCGCCACAAAAAGGAATTTCTTTATCGGGGTATTCAGCAAATACATAATTTTTAGCATCAAGTTCTTGGTACATCATTAATAATAAAGATGCTGCATGAAACGGATCGCTAATATCATCGATATTAAACGCTAAATTCTCGCCCATGAGCTGCTCGTTATTAAAGCTTAAACGAGCGCTCGGTGCCGCACTGATAATGTCGTAGCGCCCGCGTTGACACTGCGTGAAGCCGCTATCAAGTAGTACAGCGTGGCCTAGTTCTCTAATACGTGAAAAATATTGAGTACAAGGTATTTTATAATCTAGGGCAACATACTTTAACAACGTCTGATCTCTCACTTAATACAAAAAAAACATTTTACCGCTCTCTTAAGAACAAGGCGATACAATGCGTAACCTTTTACTAAATATCGATTAATAACACGCACAGTAACAGCAAAATCTATTCATTGGCTAAATTGCGCGCAAAAAAAAGCCAATAATAATATTGGCTTTTTTGTCATCATACTCGCTATTGTCAGTAGCCAAATAACCTGGGCAGAAACAGCGAGAGCTCAGGTACAAAGGCAATCACGAATACAGCAATGGCGGAAACTGCAGCGAAAGGCAGTGCTTTAGATGTCACTTCCTCTAGAGAGATATTTGATATCCCGGAGGCGACAAATAAATTTTCACCCAGCGGTGGGGTGGCAAAGCCTATTGATAGACAACAGATCATCACAATACCAAAGTGTACTGGATCAATACCTAGGTTGTAAGTTACTGGCAATAATACCGGCGTTAAAATCATAATAGCCGCTAGTGTTTCCATAAACATACCAACGAATAGTAAGAAGCCAATGATCAAGAACCAAATGATATAAATGTTGCTGGTAATACTCAGCATAGATTCAGCAACAATCGCCGGGATTTGATACTGCACTAATATTCGGCCAAAAACAGTCGCTGTAAAGAGAATCAACAAGACCCGCCCAGATAACCAAGTCGTGGTTTCAAGGGATCTGAAGATATCTTGCAGTTTTAATTCTTTATGGACAAACACACCGATGAACAAGGTATAAAAAATCGCAATAATAGCGGATTCAGTTGGGGTAAACCAACCAGAATAAATACCACCTAGTATCACAACAGGCGCCATAATCGACCATTTACCCTTTCTTGCCGCATCGGCAACAATACATAGGTTCCAATCTTCACCGCTACCCTTATAGCCAAGCTTTTTACATCTAAAGTAGTTTAAAATAATTAAACTCAGTGAGATAACCAAGCCTGGTATCACACCTGCAATAAACATTTTGGTGATCGACACACTTTGAAAGCTACCGTATTTCTCGATCGCTTCAAAAGGTACTGATAAACCAATCGCCGATATTCCATAAATTACCATAGGGATAGAAGGGGGGATGATAATACCTAAACCACCAGCGGATGCGGTGATAGCAGATGCATAGCCTTTATCGTAGCCTCTTTTAACCATCGCGGGGATCATTAACATACCAACCGCTGCGGTGGTGGCGGGGCCTGATCCTGAAATAGCTCCAAAGAACATACATGCCAATACAGTAGCGGCAGAAATACCACCGGTAAACGGGCCTGCAAAGCTCTCAGCCACGGCGACTAGCCGTTTCGATATGCCGGCGGCTTCCATCAAGGCCCCCGCGAGAATAAAGGCAGGTAGTGCCATTAACGGGAAATTACCAACGGATCTGAACGCCATTTGCACCATGACGATAGGGGTTTTATCTAAATAAAAGTAAGTCGCTAGAGCAGCAGCACCGAGAGAGACAGTGACAGGTGCGCCGATGACCAGCAGGAACAAAAATGTTCCAAATAGTACAAGTACTATTGATGACTCATCCATAAATTGCTCCTAAAGCTTAATCTGCTTTATTCTTATTAGTATCATTTAAATCGAGCTCTAATTCTTTAATATCTTCAAGTTCTTGCGAGTCAGGGTCTCTGATATCAATTCCTAATACCAACTTGTAATAGTTGACTTGGATAATACGAATGGTCATGAGAGAGAATGCTATAGGCAGTACCATGTAGAAATATTTCATGTGTATACCTAACGTTTGAGATTTGTTAAAAGGCAACATTTTATTGAAAATAAAATCTATACACAGATAAATAAAATAACAATTGAAAGCAATCCAAACAAGGTCAGCAATGAACTCAAGTACAGGCTTAAAAGAGGCCGGCATTAACTTGAATTGGAAGGTCACTCTGTTGTGCGCCGCAAGTTTTGCAGCATAGCTAGCACCAAAGAAAACAAACCAAACAAACATATAAACAGATAGCTCTTCATTCCACGAAAATGAATAGCTAAAAAATTGTCTAGAAAGAATTTGAAGAAATAACAAACACACAAAGACCGCTAGTAATGTTCTACAAATATAGCTTTCAATGTTGTCTAGTATATACAGGAGTTTCTTACCCATAAATTTTACTCCGTTATCTACAAAAAGAGCAAAGGCTGGGCCTATCACTTAACACTATTCAGCAATTACTTAAGTTGAAATAATAGTTGGTTGCTCTGAATAGCAAGGTTAGCGGGTAAACGGTAAACCTTTATTGATAAACTATGCTTTGCTGGTATATATGCGCTGATCTGCATATAAAAGGATAATATCTATATGAAAAGCGAGGTGCCCAAACACTACGAACTACATAATGTGCAGACACCTCAATACTAATACTTTTCTTAGATTTCCTTGCGTCCTAGAGAGCGAAGTAGGGCATTAACTTTTTCTTTGCCGCCAACACTTTCATAGAATTTAGGCCATACAGCCGCCTGTGCTTTGCTAGCCCATTCAGCTTCATCTTCAATGACATTGATTTGCATATCGTACTTGCTGACTAGCTCTTCTTTGATCGTTGCTTCTTTCTCAACTAACCAGTTTAAACTGTAAACAGAGGCCTCTTTACCCGCTGCAATCATGGCATCTTGCGTCGCTTTATCTTGCGATTGGAACAATTGCTCAGAAACAACTAAAGGCTCAAGTAGGAAAAGATAGTGAAGGTCTGAAATGTACTTTTGTACTTCACCAAACTTCATTGCATAAATAGTGGTGTAAGGTGTGTCTTGGCCATCTACAACACCTTGTTGTAATGCTGTAAAGGTTTCAGACCAAGCCATTGGCGTTGGGTTGTTGCCCCATGATTTGTAAGTATCGATCATGATTTCGTTTTTAGGAACACGAACCACGATACCATCTAAATCAGCCAGTTTAGTAATTGGGCGTTTTGAGTTACTTAGAACTCGAAAGCCTGAGTATGTCCAAGCTAGTACACGTACACCTGAATCACGAATAGTGTTTTGTACTAATTCAGCGCCGATTTCACCCGTTACCACTTTGTCAGCTTGTTCTAAGTTTTCAAAGATATAAGGAAGGGACAAAATACCCATAGTTGGAGAGAATGGTGCTAGGTTGTTTGAAGCTAAGATAGAAAAATCAAGTGCTCCTAGAGCTGCATCGTTGACGGTATCTTGTTCTGATCCTAACTGGCCATTAAGGAAAAGTTTGGTACTGTGTTTGCCACCTGATTTCTCATTTAATAGCTCACCAAATTTCAGCCCTAAAGCTTCTTGAGCACTACCGCCGCCGTCGCCGACTGCTACGTTCCAATTGTCAGCATACGCAGAAGCTGAAAAAACTAGGCCTGCACTTAGAGATAGTACTTTTGTGATTTTATTGTTAGTTATCATTATTCACTCCAGATATTTATATGTCCCGCTATAGAATATAACTAGTTAAATCTAAGGGGTTTATTTTACATTCGTTCGGATGATATTTTGCCAATATTACTTAATACAAAATAACATAAAGATAAAAAGCACTCATCTAATATTCGAATAAAATGTAAGTCTTATAGTTAACTTTAGTGGCCTTTTTTCTTAGAACCAGTAAACAATCATTTTTAGAGCCAATTTAAGAAAAAAACAATAAAATATAATAAGATATAACTATCAGTAAGTTAATGCGATTTGTTAGTGCATACTTTGCACGGTGTGAGCCAATAGTGGGCATCAGCTAGTGAGCACGAGCTTGTAGCGTGTGGGTTATAGCGTGTGAGTTATAAGCAATGCAAAAGTGTATATGACACAAGGCGAGACAGGCGTTGCTATGGTATCAGCATCATTAATAAAAACTAACCCAATACTTAAATATTGAGTTAGTTGCACATAGTATTACATGTTTTTAATAAGCTCGCTCATATCTTTAAGCTTTTCATTAACAACTTTTTCTAAGTGATCTAAGTGCTCTTTAATTTGTGCTTTAGGGTCTTGAGAGCTCTCTAGAATTTGAATAGCTTGCAGCTGCTCTAACTCTTCAATCGCTAATGCTAATTGTGGGCTGACTCTGGCGATACGCTCAAACACTTTTGAGTTTCTCGTTTCTAGCGGTACGCTTCTGCGGCCGCGTAAAAAAGAGAACTTTTTACTGCGAGGTAAAAAAGAGCCTTTAGGGCGCTTATAATATATTTTAAGAACATCTGTTTCGCTTTCATGACGCAGCGTATATTTCAATACATCTTGAATGCTATTAACACCCATGGCGGTAAGCGTAGGATAAGGGTTCATATAATTATCTCGTTTTTACGGGTGTGAAAATAGAAAGCGATTATAAATCAAATACATAATACTAAAACCATACAGAGCTTTAATATATTGAATAAATATTGCGAGTTACATTAATACAGCCAATAAATATTAAAGCAAGCAATAAAGCGAGGTAGAACCAGCTAATATAAATTAATTGGACCAGCGTCCTACTGTTATAGTAATGCGCTAGGTAGCCTGATGGAGCAAGGCGAAAAAATAAAAATATTAGCACAACTCAATCAAGCTTTGAAAGAAAACATCTGTTTTGTGCCAGGCGATATGTTTTTCGCAACCCAAGCATATCGCAGTGCCCTGCGACTAAGTGCAGGTTTCGTTTGCAATGACAAAGCACAAGCCGCCCTAGAAAGGTTGGGTACATTGGCTACAGAATATTGACCCTTATCTATCATTATAAATAAAAACGATGGTAGCTATTCTCTCTATAAAATGTACATAGTTAAATTTTTTATCTGTAATTTTTTGACACTCTAATAAGTCTAGCAGGCTAGTAGCATAGCTATTATAGCAATGGCCTATATAGCAATAGACTAAACAATCCCATTAGATTAGCACCGCAGCGATTTACTAAACTGGCGAAGCGCAGCGACAGGATGTACAGGATGTCGTGTAGAGTGAAGGGGGCCCCTTGTGTCAGCATAGATGTCCCTGCTGAACGTCCGTCAATTTAGTGATGAGTGAGGAGTCTTTCGCTAATATAGGTGGCTTTTTCTTTGGTTCTGTCTCTTTTAGCCATGCAAAAGAAATGAAATCGGCCAATTCAAAGCCGAAACCGCCTTTAATATTTTGATTTTGATATTAGTTAATTTTTATCTATATTTTTTCGACACTGCTAATAAGGCTAGTAGCATAGCTATTATAGCAATGGACTAAACAATTCCATTAGATTAGCGCCGCAGCGATTCGCTAAATTGGCGAAGCGCAGCGACAGGATGTACAGGATGTCGTGTAGAAAGTTGGCACACAAACGTGTCAGGCCTATTTTGATCCTATGGGGTACTAAAACTCAGTTATCGGCCAAAAACGGCCACTTTGGGTGTGAAAATTACAACCCTGTCTTCTGTGTTTTATACAGTGAATCAAGTAATCCCATATCATTAGATAGTTTTTGTACAATCGTGGCGAACAATGTCATAAGGTGATATTCTTAATTTTACTTAAATTCAGTTAGTTAAACTACTCTCGCTGATAATTCTCTGCATACAGCTTACAGACACTGCCGTAATCAGGCGTCTTGGTGAAGGGCTCAGCTTAACGCTATAGATTACTAATTTTCGATGTAGATCTTTTAAATGAATAGGAGTTTAGTGATATATAGGAGTTTCAATTTGAAAATAGTAAATATTTCGCTTCTTTGTCTCATCCTATTACCAATTAATAGTTTCGCCTTAGATAAAGTTAAACTGCAATTAAAATATTTACATCAATTTCAATTTGCCGGTTATTACGCTGCTTTAGAGCAAGGGTTTTATCGGCAGGCAGGCTTGGATGTGGAAATAATTGAAGGCCTAAAAGGTGACGAGCCATTAATTGATGTTATCTCTGGAAAAGCGCAATTTGGTGTGGGTAGTAGCAGCTTAATTCTAGAACACAGTAAAGGAGAGCCTGTCGTTGTATTAGGTGTTGTTTTTCAACACTCACCTTATACTTTGTTAATGCCCAAATTCAGTGATAATCAAAGTATCCATGATATAGTGGGTAAAAAAGTCATGATAGCCGATCAGGCTGATGAACTAATTGCATATTTAAATAAGGAGTCTATTGCTTTAGATTCTCTTACTTTATTACCCCATAGTTTTGATGCGAGTGATTTAATAAGCGGGAAAGTTGAAGGGTTTTCTGCCTATACTACTAATGAAACAGGCCTGTTAGACAGGAAAAAATTTCGTTATCAGTCCTTTAGCCCACGTTCGGCTGGTATTGATTTTTATGGTGATAACCTCTTCACAAGCGAGCAGCTAGTTGATAATAATCCTGAACTAGTCGATTCATTCCTAAAGGCGAGTATGCGTGGTTGGGTTCATGCATTTGATCACCCGAATAAAACCATAGATCTTATTCTAGAAAAGTATTCTAAGAGAAATACAAAACAACATTTATTCTATGAATATCAACAAATGGTCCCCTTAGTTCAGCCAAAATTGGTAGATATGGGCTATATGAATCCTGGGCGCTGGCAACACATCGCTAATACTTACGCGGATTTGAATATGCTAGCTGAAGGCTATCAATTTGATGGCTTTATCTATAATAGTCATCCGCAGATGAATATGACTAAGTGGTATGTGTCTTTTGCATGTTTGCTTTTTGCAATGTTGACTATCAGTACACTGCATTATCGTAACAGAGCTAAAGAGCGCCTAATTGCTAAGCAACAAATAGAATTCAAAAATACGATGTTATCAACCCAACAAGAAGCCGCTGTCGAGGGAATGTTGGTAATCAATGACGATGAGCGCATTATTTCTGCTAATCAACGCTTTATGGATTTGTGGTCAATTGATAAAGCAGTGATTGATAGAGGTGATGACAGTGAATTGTTAGCAATAGTTGTTAAATACCTGTCTCACCCAGAAGCTTTTTTAACGCGTATTAAAGAAATACGTAACCAGCGTGAGTTAATTTGCACGGAAGAAATTTCACTAAAAGACGGCCGCACGATGGAAAGATACACGGCGCCGATGATTTCTAAAGAAGGCCAGTATTTTGGAAGGTTATGGAGCTTTAGAGATATTACAGCAAGAAAAAAGGCTACCTTAACCATTTGGAATCAGGCCAACTTGGATTTTTTAACAGGGCTACCCAATCGTTATTTTTTTATTAACAAACTTGAAAGTGCGATTGGAGAAGCAGAGCGAAAACAATGTAAATTAGCCTTATTATTTCTAGATTTAGATCGATTCAAGGAAGTCAATGACACTTTAGGTCATCATGTAGGTGATAAGTTAATTCAACAAACTGCAAAAAGACTACTAACTTGTGCTGCTGAAAATGACACAGTTTCGCGTTTAGGCGGGGATGAATTCACTATCATACTCAGTGGTTTATCTAATTTAGATAGGGTAGAAAAAATAGCTAACGATGTGCTGCATCAACTATCGTTACCCTTCAAAATAGATAACGAGCAAGTTTACATTTCTACTAGTATTGGAATCACTATTTATCCAGCTGATGGAGTAGATACAAATACTTTAATAAAAAATGCAGATCAGGCAATGTATACAGCTAAAGATAAGGGGCGCGATAAATTTCAATATTTTACATTCCAGATGCAAGAACAAGCTAAGACTAGGCTTAATTTAATACACGATATTAGACTTGCTTTAAATGACAATCAATTCATATTGCACTACCAGCCTATTATTTGTTTTACCACTAGAGAGATCGTAAAGGCGGAGGCCTTGATTCGTTGGAATCACCCCGAGCGTGGTTTAATAGGTCCGGATTATTTTATTCCTATCGCAGAAGAAACAGGCATGATTAATCAAATAGGAAACTGGGTGTTTGAAACAGCGATACAAAAGCTCCAGTACTGGAGAGATCATTATAACCAAACATTACAAATCAGTATAAATATATCGCCAGCACAATTTGATATAGGTGGAGGAATTGACTCTTGGATCCAAAAGCTAGCAGCGCTTAAATTACCGGGTGATGCATTGATATTGGAAATTACTGAAGGTTTGTTAATGGAGCCTAGACAGCAGGTTTCAGATAGATTACTCGAGTTTAGTAATGCTGGTATTAATGTCGCTTTAGATGATTTTGGTACAGGTTACTCATCCTTAGCTTATTTAAATAGATTTGATATTGATTACTTAAAAATTGATAAGGCATTCGTCTGCAATTTGAAACCGAAATCTAATGATTTAGCACTATGTGAAGCAATTATTGTTATGGCTCATAAGCTAGAGATTAAAGTTATTGCTGAAGGAATCGAAACGCCACAGCAGTTATCATTACTGACGCAGATAGGTTGTGAATTTGGACAAGGGTATTATATATCTAAACCGATTGCAGAGGAGGAGTTTGAGAATCTGCTCATAAATTACTCATCGATAAATACTTCTACGTAACCTAAAGAGTTTTAATAACACTAATTTTCGATTATAACGCAATTAATTTCTGATGAAGGGGGCATCCCTTTAAACCTCCACTTTGTGTCAGCCCTGTCTATTTTGAGCATTGTCACCGATGGCTGAAATCGGTCAACAGCGGTGACTACTCACAATAAACATCTTTACTTGTTGTATTAATGGCTAGGGCTAAATAACGGAAAAGGATGTCCGTTATCTTCGTGCCTACAAATACATTTACTTTTGTGTTCGAATGCTTCGCGGCGTTGTTTTGTAGATGTTTTTGAAGCTTCTAGAAAAAGTTGCAAGTGAGCTAAATCCGCAGGCAATGGAAACATCGGTAATTTTAATTTCTGTACTTCGTAGAAGGTTAAGGGCGCGCTCAAGGCGAAGTCGTAAATAATAATCAGATGGGGATGCATAAAATCCTTTGTGACAGCGTAACCTTAATTGTTTAATGCTAAGCCCTAGTTTTAATGCAATTTCACTTATAGCGAGTGGCTCTGACAGATGACTTATCATAATGCTTTTCATCTGCTTTAAGGTTGGATCGTTAGTGAGCTGTATGCGCTGGCGTGAATTACCACTTCGAATGGTGCCATGTGCCATATCATCAGAAATAATGATGGCTAGCTCTGCAGAAACGGTTTGAGAAATCCAAGCAAGTATCGCGTCGGCAGTCGCTATGCCACCAACCGCTGTTAATCTTTGCCGATCATAACAATAAATATTTTCACGTACATCGACCTCAGGCCACTCTTCAGTAAAGCCAGCAATAGCTTCATAGTGCAGCGCTACTTGATGACCGCTAAGATAACCGTACTTAGCAAGAATAATAGCACCTGTATCAAGCCCACCTAAAACAGCACCAGCAAGATCAGCCTGATAAATTAATTTTCTGAGCCCCTGCGGACTTATTGCTAAGGGGTCATAGCCTGCACAGATTAAAACTAAAGAACAGTCTCCTCCATCTTCCCAATCAATACGACTTGGCGATATTTGAGCTCCGTTAGACGCTTCTACAGCCTCAGTGGTCGCTGTGCGTATCTCCCAGGTAAATAATTCACGCCCAGCGCTCTTGTTTGCTAGTCGCATTGTTTCAGTAGCAAGCACATAAGCTAGCATTTGGAATTTGGGAAAGAGTACAAAACATGTATGAATCATACAGGTAGTTTGAAGTATGTTTTTGGGCTTTTCAAGCTAAAAGTTGAATCATGCCGATATGTATACTGTGTTAGATCAACTATAAATGGAAATAACATATGAAAACGGTAACGACAACACTATCTGATAAAGCGACAGCTAAATACTCTGATGCTGAATGGAGTGCACGTTGTGAATTGGCAGCGATCTATAATGCCCTAGTCAAATACAGATTAAGTGATCTTACTAATCAATGGCATGCTATTCGTATTCCTGGTGAGGATGCATTGTTGACTCATCATTATGGATGGATGCATGAAGAGGTGACAGCATCAAATTTGATCAAGGTTGGCTTCGATCGTGTCAACCATAACCCTGAAAATGGTGAGCCTAACCCTTCAGCGACAGAAATTGCAAAGCTTTTCTTTGAAGCTAACCCAGAAATAAACTGCATTATGCATGTACATACAAAAGCAATAATGGGTGTTTCTGCGCAAGCTGAAGGACTTGGCCCTTACAGCCAGGCATATCTAATGATTGGCGGGTCTCAAGCTATAGGTTATACAGATTATGAATTTGAATGTACCGATGATTTTCTTACAGGTCTTTTGAAAGCTGCAAGTAACAAAAAAATGATCGTTGAGGCATGGCACGGAGCTTTTGTGTTCGCCGAGACGGCAGGAGAAGCTTTCTTCCGTACTTTTTATCTAGATCAGGCCTGCTCAGTGCAGCTAGCAGTACAGAGTTCAGCAGCAGCTGGTGCAACGATCAAAACGATCCCTCAGGCTGAAATTGACAGACACCTAAAAGATATGAAAGCCAGTGACATCTATGGTTATGAAGGAGAGTTAGAATGGCAGGCGATCAGGCGTGTCTTGGACAAAGAAAGTCCTAATTATAAAAACTAATGCAGGTATTCTAAAACAGCAGGGCTCAGCACTGCTAAAGCCTTAATAGCAAAGTCGACTGCGAGTAGTATAAAGTTATTATTGGTGCTCTCAGGCTTTGCTAGTCATATTGTAATTGCACATGGAGGTGTTTAAGAGGGATGATAGGCAGCGAAGCTTTGAGCGTTTAACGCTCGCTGTGTATCAAACCCCGGCAAAATTGCGATAGTTGATTATTGATCAACAAATAGCATTCAATACACGTGGTTGTCACTAGCCATACATTTTTTATATTTAATCCATTAGCTTATTTATTTCATTAAAATATCCAGGAAGTACGCCAGATAAGCAGGTTACTCCTTTCTCAGTCAATGTTATTTTCTTGGCTCTCTTATCTATTTCATCATTAATTGAAGTGAGTAATCCATCGTCAATTAATCTTTTTATCGCCCTCGTCAATACAGGTCGCGAGACATCTAAACGTGATGCTATTTCATGCGCATAGAGGCTAGTTCTATCAGGCTCACGATCAATAACAATCAGTACTAAAAACCTTAGTTGTGAAAGATCATTAGCAGAAAAAAATCTTTCTATACTCCTTACTAATAGACTTGCTTTGCGCATTATACTTAGAGCGTCAGTGATAGATTTTTTTTCATGGCCGGACAAATCACTTGTATATTTATCCAGCATTGCTTGAGTAGGGAGTTCTTTTAGGAAAAACATAGTTAACCTTTAAGCTAGTTTAATAAGTTTATTTATCTCAGGAGCAACGGCTAACCAGCTTGAGTAAGCTTTAAAAACTGCTTTTGTATAGCTCATCTCATGATGTTGCTCCAAAGCACTGTCATCAATCCATTCTTCGTACAGATATAAACTACCTACACCATCTTCATGGAGCGTAAAGTTTAAGCAACCTGATTCATTTCGTGTTTGCGGTATTATTTCCTTTATTGCTTCTTTTGATAAATCATAATATTCAGGTTTAGGAGTTATTTTAGCAAAAATAAATGTGTGTTCGTTCATTGTAGTACCTGTTAATTAAAATATAGTTACCATGATAACTATATTGGTAAGAATGTCAATGACAGCTTTAATAACCGATTGCTAAATTCTAGAGCTTATTGCTGAGAGCTATGAGCCAAAATAATCCCATTAAATTAGCGATGCAGCGATTCGCTAAATTGGCGAAGCGCAACGACAGGATGTCGTGTAGAGTGAAGGGGACATGGATGTCCCTGCTGAACGTCCGTCAATTTAGTGATGAGTGAGGAGTCTTTCGCTAATATAGGGTGGCCTTTTCTTTGGTTCTGTTTCTTTTGGCCATGCAAAAGAAATGAACTCGGCGAAGCCGAAACAGATTTTAATATTTTTATTTTGATATTAGAAACTAGGTAATTACCAAGAAGCTACAGAATTCTTTAAAAAGACCATAAACCAAGGAAGTGAAAATAGACATGCATTTTATAATCTTGGCGTAGCTCTGATAAATTGCTCTAGCCATGAAAATGCTATGGTTTATATGCAAAAAGCAAAATCTAAAAAGGCTAGCACACTAACGTGGCAAGCCTATTTTGATCGGATGGGCCACTAAAAACTCAACAAGCGGCTGCTAACGGCTTAAGCAGCCGCTTTATATGTGGCTTCATGCATGGAAAATAAAAGTAAAATTTCAGCAGGCTATCTCTTTTCTTCATCTAGATACCTCATCCCATAAAATGACTTCAAATTTGAAACTATAATATCAAGAGACTCAGCAAAAGCTATCGAGAATAACCGGTTGATTTTTGTTCAGTAAAAATTAATATACAAGGAGTATTATCTAGTAACTAATTGAATATAAATATTTTTTATGCAATTAATTATATGGGTGTCCTATACTATTTCTTAACTGTATGAGTGTCCTATACTATTTTTTTAATAAGTCTAGCAGGCTAGCAATGGACTAAATAATCCCATTAGATTAGCGCCGCAGCGATTCGCTAAATTGGCGAAGCGCAACGACAGGATGTCGTGTAGAGTGAAGGGGCCCCTTGTGTCAGCATAGATGTCCCTGCTGAACGTCCGTCAATTTAGTGATGAGTGAGGAGTCTTTCGCTAATATAGGGTGGCCTTTTCTTTGGTTCTGTTTCTTTTGGCCATGCAAAAGAAATGAACTCGGCAAAGCCGAAACCGATTTTAATATTTTTATTTTGATATTAGAAACTAGGTAATCACCAAGAAGCTACAGAATTCTTTAAAAAGGCCATAAACCAAGGAAGTGAAAATAGACATGCATTTTATAATCTTGGCGTAGCTCTGATAAATTGCTCTAGCCATGAAAATGCTATGATTTATATGCAAAAAGCAAAATCTAAAAGGCTGGCACACTAACGTGGCAAGCCTATTTTGATCGGATGGGCCACTACACTAAAAACTCAACAAGCGGCTGCTATCGGCCAAAAGCGGACATATCCTACCCAGTCAGCAGGACGCAGAATAGCTGCGCCTCTGCTGGCGGCGTTATGTGTACGGCAGCTCAAATATTACAACTGCCGTACCGCTTATTAGTTAATGTTGTCCAACCTGATAATTTCCTGCTTTAAAACCAAAAGATTTCACTAAACGATTCCAAGAGTTAATTTGCATAAAAGCCAATGTTAAATTAGCAATTTGATCTCGGCTAAAATATTGGCTGAGGTTGTCAAATGCTTGTTGTCTATATTCATTTGATTCATCATTAAGTAATGTCACAGATTCAGCCCATGCAAGTAGCGATTTCTCCGTTTCACTATAAAAATCAACATCTCGCCATATAATCGAAGAATAAATACGAAGTTCGGTTTCACCCGCAGCAATAGCTTCTTTAAAGTGCATTTCAATGCAGTAAGCACACTGATTTATCACTGAGACCCTGTATGTCAACACCTCCATAAAAGACTCATCAATAATGCTTAAGCTCTGGATGTATTTCTCTGTTTGCATCATGCAGTTCATTAAATTCTCGGGTATATTTTCAAAGGGTATTCTTGGCATATTTTTTTCTCGTTTGTGTAAGTGGATGACAAGACGCATTGTATACTTATCAAATAATGACTAGAATAGGTGTTTTATCCCAAATAATTTTGCATAAAACGCAAAGGTTTGTATGCTAAAGTCAGTTCGTATATTTTTAAAGGTGGTTGAACTAGGTAGCTTTTCTAAAGCTGGCAAAGTATTAAATATGGCTCCATCATCAGTTACTCGTGCAATTGATAGTCTTGAATATGAGCTAAAATCCGAGCTATTTAAACGTAGTACACGCCAATTATTACTAACAGATAAGGGCCACATTTTTTTGGAGGGAGCCTCTAATTTGGTTTCTGATTGTGATTCTTTACTTATGTCTATGACTGGCAGTAATAAAGAGCCTGAAGGGAATTTGAGAATTTCAGTATTTGAAAGTTTTGGTCGGTTAAGTGTTTGTCCCATAATTCCTGAATTTTTGAAAAAATACCCAAAGATAGCAATTGAAATTGAGCTAGAGAATAAGGTGGTTGATCTGGCAGGGAAAAATATTGACTTGGCAATTCGTATAGGAACACCGAAAGATTCGAGTTTAAAATTTCGTAATATTATTCCAAATCACACCTTTGTTTGTGCATCGCCAGATTACTTGTCAAAAAATGACAATATTGAAAAACCTGAAGATTTATCATTACATAATTGCTTGTTACTCAATCAAGAGAGACAAAGAACATACTGGCATTTTAAAAAAAATCGCCGTAATGTAAAAACCATAGTTAGTGGTAATCTTAAATCAAAAGGTGGCACACCATTATTAGAGGCTGCCTTATGTGGCCTTGGTGTTGTTCAACTTTCAAATTGGATAGTATCAGATTATGTAAAAAGTGGGTTGCTTGTGGTTTGTTTACGAGATTGGGAGCCGCTTCTTAATGAGCAGTCTAGTGGTAGCGTTTATGCTGTATACAAACAAGGTATATATAAAAACCCCAATATAAAGCTGTTTCTTGATTATCTGGTTGAAAAAACACATAACAAGTTGCTGCAACGTACATGGTAAACTTATCATCTTTTTTGATAAATATTCAAAAAATCGCCAAATTCACCACGCCGCAGAGCGCGGCGTTAATCTTTATCTATAATGTCCGTTTTGTGTCAGGTCCTGTCTTTATCTCTATAAAGCACTAGAGGTGGGAAACGGCCAAAAGCCGTGGCCAAAAATGCTTGACCACTACACATCTTTAAAACGTGTATCTTCATTCGATATTTTTATAGTATGTAGACTTATTAGTGTGTTGATACTACCACTATTAAACGCTGGTTATAAAAACAGTGCTATTTGGGTTTTAAACTAATATCGTGCGCGTTTATACATTGAGCTATAATTATTGTGCGCATTGACACTTGTAAAATTATAGAAACTGCCGCAATATCAATCATATAAATAAGAACAAAAATAAATAACGAGAAACTCGTTATTTTTACAAACGCGCATGCGCGTTTAGCCAGGGAGGGTTTCAATAAAATGAATATTATTTCAAGCAGATTAGTAAGTTATCTGTCTTTTCTAGAAACCCCTTTCTTGTGTAAACGCGCATGCGCAGTATTAAGCTGTTAGATTACAAGGGTGTGAATGTCATGGAGAAACTATTTGTCAGGGAAAAGTGATTTACTATTCGCAATGCTCTTTGTTGGAGTTATTGGTTTTATAGGTGGTGGTTGGTCAGGCCTGCAAGCGGTTTACGCTAGCAGTTTTATCTTTCTTGGCTGTTTGTTTTTTTGGATATATAGTTATAAATTTGGTGAAAAGCTATCAAGAAAATTCAACTTTCTAGACAAATTTAAGACAGTATATTATTCATTGTTGGGACTGTTCATAACTGTTGTCTTCATATGGATTTTATCAAATGATGTTGAATACTGCCCGCAAGGAACGTATGGCGATATTGTTTGCAATAGATAATAATCTAACAAGTTAAATCAGCAAGGGCCTGCGGCTGGGACGCGTTTCACGCGCCCCTGTTTAAGGCGTTAGCCAGCCAAGGAGAATTCAGTGCCAGCCGAACTAGATGAAGCACATTTTCAACATGTAACAGAACACTTTGAAAAGTGTGGGGATTGGTCAAAAGAACGAAATCATTTTTTTGAATGGATGTGCGCTGCTGAGTTTCATTGGTTCTTCGTACAAGGCTTAGATGCAATTAAATCTGGTTTTTATGTTCCTGGAATATCTTCGTTATTAAATGGCTTTGAAGCCAGTTTAAGAGTAACTATTTCACAAGTAAGTACTGAGGGGACTGCACCGCCAGAGCTATCGCCATATAAAGTCTTAAGTAATAACTTAATTAAACAAGCACATGAACTTGGTATTCCAGTTAGCTTTTTGGCTTTACCAAGTGAATCTGACTTTATGGAAAAACTTAATAGTGTAAAACCCAATAGAGTTGATGTTGAATTAGTACGTTTACGCAATAATATTTGTCACGGCAATATTTTAGAGTTTATAAATACGGATCTTGGTTCTGAAAATTCTTTTTTCACACCAGAGTGCATGAGAGAATTGGCCGAAAATTTATTAGTAGTTGCTTACGCTTGGGCGCAAGAGCTTGGTAAATTTAGACGAAGTGATGGTCTATTACATCATGATAATCTAAAAACTCCGACGCAAATGGATGGCTAACAAGTCGTTTAAAGGACAAAATACGGCTGGCTATCTAACTCCGCTCGTATTTTAGCCCGCCAAATTTTGCCTGTTATTAAGGCGTTATTTTTTATCTTGAATGTCTGCTTTGTGTTAAACCCAGCCATATAACCTATGGCTGCTAACGGCTTAAGCAGATGCTTTATGTGTGGCTTCATGCATGAAAATAAAAGTAAAGTTTCAGTAGGCTATCTCTTTTCTTCATCTAGGCACCTCATCCCATAAAATCACGTCAAATTTGAAACTATAATATCAAGAGACTCATCAAAAGCTATCGAGAATAACCGGTTTTTGTTCAGTAAAAATTAATATACAAGGAGTGTTGCCTAGTAACTAATTGAATATAAATATTTTTTATGTAATTAATCGTCTGGGTGTCCTATACTGTTTTTGGGTGTCCTATACTGTTTTTTGTTTTTTTGTATCAATTGGTTAGCTAAAATAATTATTAGTAGTAGAGGTTATTAGTTTTGACATTAAAATCATTATCCGGCGCTGTCGTCGCTGCTATGGTATCGCAAGTATCTTCAGCTACGATCAAACCGCAATGTGATATTCAACCTACAAAGCAGTGTGTTTATCAAACCATTGTGAAACAGATATCAGAGTTACCTGTAGAAGAGCGTGAGCAGGCCCAAAAAACTATTGGCTATCAAAACCTTGAAGAGCTACTGGGAAGGGTTGCACCGGCACGCGAAATAGAGGTGGTTAAAGCTTCCCACCGCCCTTATTTTTCTCTTACTTCCCTCGCACAGTCGCATTTGCAGTCAGGAGAGTCATTAGAAAACGTTATCAGTTGGTTAGAAAAATTTAAAAACGTCGATGAAGTAGGGCGCCATTCTTTTGAAGAAGAATGGAGCGGATCTAAAGAGCAGCGCCAGGAATTGAGAGACGAAATAGTTACTGCGATCACATTTTATTCTGAGCAGATACAGAATTCTATTGCTTGGACTAAACACAAAGTGGTGCCAACGCCTAATTTAGAGCAGTTAATGGATTTAAGCCTCTGGGGAGAGCAATCTTGTTTGATGGTAAAGGATATCTCTAATGGCGATCTACTTGATATATTTACAGACAGTTACCCCATCATTCCTCCTTGTATCGTTGATCGGTTACTGCCAGCGATTAGTTTGAACTGGCAGGAGAAGTGGGGTGATGATCAAGAGTATATTGATGCTTTTGAAGATTTTGGGTACTTGGATGCAGTCTTTAGATTCGATCGATTAGATATAGCTGAATTTGCAATACAGGCATTGCCGCAAGAAGATGATGAGGATGTTTTAAATAGTTGGCGTGAGTCGCGTCGTATTATTATTTTATTAGCTGCTAAACACCGTCAACTAGCGTTAGTCGAACGTCTCACAAAAGAAGCAGAAGATCCGTTAACAAATGCGTTAGGTGGGCTGGCGATTGCTGCCATGCAAAAGGGAAATACGACAGAAATGGCGCTACATGTTGCTGCTATTAATGCAATCCCCACTGATGTGTTAGAGGAAATGACGTCTCTAAATGATGACTTGCGTGAGTATCTTCTGGCTGTTGCCGTTGCCAATCAATCTGAAGCGTTAATCGATAGTATAGAGCAATTAGTATTCGAAGATTATGATGCCAGTGGTCATCAACGTTGGCACGATGGAGCACGTTTTATTGTGCGCCTATTGACAGGAAATCCTAACTCTGTTGCTCAATTAGAAGCTCTAGAGGCCGACACTTACTCTGTAAAGCGAGCGCTTAGTGATGCTTTGTCTGTTGGGAAAAATAAAAAACACTATCATCAAAGCCTCTTGCAACAGGATTTGGTGACCGCGCTTTCAAATAAAATTTTTAATTTTAATGCCCCAGGTCATGATGAAAAGGCAGTTTTAAAGGCATTAAGGCTACTCAATCATGCCGTCAGCGACCAAGAAATCATAGCGTCTTTAAGTGACTTACCTGGAGACAATAGTGCGTTAATAGAATCATATCATTTGGCCGGATATAAAGCGGCTGCGTATGCTCTGACGTTAAAAATGCAAGACTCAGTAAATCGTATTCGTACATTGGTCTGGGATGCCGCGTATCAATACCCAGATGAACGTGAAATAGGCCGTTAACGGGTTTTAACAATACTTAGGTGAAAGTTTATAAAAAAGTGAATATAAAAATAGAGGTAGTGGCTTACTCTCTATTTTTCTGTTGTGTCTTTAATCCGTGAACGGCAGGTCATTTCTAATACTCACTTTCTTTATTAACGAAGAGTAAAGCATGTGCATTGACCATTTGAATTCAACGTCAAATTCTGACATAGGTTACATGGGCTTTGATTAGTCACCAAACAGCCATTAGCAACTATACTGAGTACAATAACTTAGTCAAAATTGAAACGACTTTAATACTTTGGCTTTAATCATTAAGAAATAAATGAGTTAAGGCTTTTTTAATTTTTTTTTCGACATATCTATTAAGATTGATGATCACCTCGGTATTAACAATAATAGGTACGGTGAGTTGTCTCTGCTAATTTTTAGTGTAAACAATTGTGTGCGATTAGTGTTATGTTCAAAAGGAATGTTGAGAATATCAACAGCAACCTCTCTAGTGAAAGCTGGAAAGTCCAAACTAAATTTTTTAAAAGGGAGAGAATATTATGGAATCACCTATCCACACGATAGTGTCGCTATTTAATCAATTAGGATTAGATGACACGGCAGAAGGCATCGATAATTTTATAGAAATTAATAGCCCTTTACCAAGTACTGTAATGCTGCACGAAGCAGATATCTGGAATACTTCACAAGCGGCTTTCTTAAAGCAAGCAGTAGAGGAAGATGCGGATTGGGCCGAGATAGTAAACCAACTAGACACGATGTTAAGATAAAAATTCTTATGACAAGAGATTATGGCGTCAATAGTGAATTTAACACTGTTGGCGCTTGCGGTAATCTCTGCTAAATCGTGCAGATATAGCGTGTTTTAGTACGAAGTGATACTTACTTTGTCTATTAAAATTAGCTATTTAAAATGGTTCCCTGGGGTAATAATATAGGTAACATATGTATATCGGTGAAATATCAAAAAAAACAGGTTTATCCATTAAAGCTATACGATTCTATGAAGAAAAAGGATTGATAGAGCAGCCCAAAAGAAAAGGGCGCTATAGGGTATATGATGAAAAAGACATAGAGCTTCTGTTATTAATTAAAGAGGCTAAGCGTTTGGGAATAACGTTGACTAAACTTAAAGGTGTTATCAATTATCACAATGGTCAGCTTGACTGGAGAGAGATAAAAATATTTTTAAGTGAGGTTAGAAAGCAATTAATTAGTAAAATTGATGATATAAATAAGCAAGTTAATCGACTTGATAAATGCTATAGCCAAATAAATGCTTAAATAAACATTGACTCTCCCCTAATGGGGAGACAGTAAAGTGCATCTCATATAATTAATTATTGGATAATGAGATGAGTAAACGAGTATTAGTTCTGGCGGCAAACCCTAAGAAAGATAGTTTTGTCAGCTCTTTAGCTGAGGCGTACGTAAATTCAGCTAAAAAAAACCACCAAGTTGAATTGATAAAAATATCAGATATGGCGTTTAATATTGATCTTCCCTGCGCATATGATGATGAATCCGCTTTAGAAGATTCGCTGAAGTCATTTCAGGCTTATCTTGCGTGGTGTGATCACTTAGTTATTTTTACACCGATTTGGTGGGGTTCATTACCTGCAAAATTAAAAGGGCTAATTGATCGGACATTTTTACCTGGTTTTGCATTCCAATATGAAAAAGGTAAATCCATTCCAAAGAAACTGCTGAAAGGGAAAACGGCTCGAATAGTGATGACAATGGATACACCACCATGGTATTACTTTTTGATTCAAGGAGCTCCAGCTATTAAGCAATTAAAGGTAACAACACTCGAATTCGTTGGCTTTCACCGTGTGAAAAGTAAAATGATTGGCCCTATTATAAGCTCTACGAAAGCGTCTAGGGCAAAGTGGATTAACAACATGTCAAAGCTCGGCTTTACTGCTAATTAAGCTTAGGCGGCTCCGTGTCACCAGCCTCTTGATTTACGTCTAGAATCGACAACAAAGGGGCTGTTTTTTCAACTGATTTATGAATTAAAATGTCCTGGGCCGTATGGTTCCTAGCTATAGCTCAGCCTCGCGAGAGCTTAGTGCTTCGCTATTAAGGCGTTTGATGGCATCTGCGGCAATGCTATATGATTTCAAACGATCTTGATGTGCATGTATCGGGCTATTAATTATGATTTCATCTGGTCTATGTTGATCAATCAACTGCGCCAACTCTCGATATATTTTTTCTGGGCCACCTGTTGCTCCACAGCGCAATGAATGATTCACCTGCGCTAAGGTGACACTGTCAACAACCGCTTCAACATTGTTCGAAGGGTAGGGCAACAAACTGGGTCTAGCAGAGATCATATTGGCAAAACCTTGCACATGAGATGATCTAACATACTGCGCCTGGGCATCGCAGTCCGCCGCAAATACATTCACAGAAAACATTAAGTATGGTTTTAACAACTGCTTTGATGGTTGAAAATTATCACGATAGACTTGCACCGCTTGTGTTAATGCATCAGGGGCAAAATGTGAGGCAAATACATAGGGTAGCCCCATGTATGCAGCTAATTTTGCACCGTATAGACTTGATCCAAGCATCCATAAAGGAACATTTGTCCCCTCTCCAGGCACTGCACGTATTCGACTAGTGGCTAGGGTTTTATCCTGTAGATATTGTTGCAGTTCTATAACGTCCTCAGGAAATTGATCAGCGTGATCGAAATTACGCCTTAGCGCTCTAGCGGTAAAACCATCGGTACCGGGTGCGCGTCCTATACCTAAATCAATTCTATTAGGGTATAGCGTTGCCAATGTGCCGAAATGTTCTGCTATTACTAATGGGGCATGATTGGGCAGCATGATGCCTCCGGCTCCCACCCGAATGCTTTTAGTAGCACCTGCGATATGCCCGATCACCACAGAGGTTGCAGCACTGGCAACACCTGGCATATTGTGATGCTCTGCTAGCCAATAGCGGGTGTAACCTATTTTTTCTGCGTGTTGTGCTAAAGCGAGGGAGTTTTGCAGAGACAGTGCAGCAGTGGAGCCTTCAACGATGGGTGATAAATCTAAAATGGAATAAGCAGTCATGGTTATGCTCTTATAAGGTTTGTTTTTGATGTTATTATACACCGGCTATCTAGGCATCGCTCTTTAATATCCATGTTATGATACCGTAACTAGCAACGCTTCGTATGGTGTCGCTGAGCGCTTCGACGCTTTGCATATCAAAGCACTCTTTTCAACTGAATGTCGCCGCTTATCTATGCGTCAACATAGATAACTTCGCCGCTGATAAAACCGTCAACTGAACGTTCAAAAGCTTTACCTACTAACTTTCCTGGTACCGGTTCAAACCCTGGCATCATTTCTCCATAAACTCCCCAAGCCTCGACCAATACTGTAGGATTCACTACGTTGATCCGAGTGTTTCTAGGCATTTCGAAGGCGACACATTTGACGAAGGTATCAATGGCGCCACTTGTGGTGGCATCGGCAATCGCATAAGGAATAGGTTTAATATTCAAAATACCGCTGATTAATGTGAATGAGCCGCTATCTGCAATGTATTCTTGACCAATACGTACCAGGTTTATTTGGCCCATCATTTTACTCATAACAGTGGACATCCACTGTGCTTGAGTCATTTCAGTAAAATTAGCATATTCACAAAGCCCGACTGTATTTACCACGCCATCAAAGTGGCCAACTTTTTCATATAGCGCTCTTATTGATTGCTCATCTGTAATATCGACGATGTGATCTACATCGCCAGAGCGGCCTGCAGTAATGACTTTATGGTTAGCCAGTCCTGTTAGTGCAGCTTGACCCATTTTTCCTAACGCACCGATTAAAATAATTGTTTTCATTTTCTTCTCTCTATTTTGTGTTGCTTGATTTGATAGCTAGATATTAAAGAGTAAGCGTAACAATTAGAAACAAATGTTTTTTGTTAGTGATACAGGATAATTTTGTTTTATACTGAGCTTATAGAGATACTTATCATGAAGGAGGTGAGCTTTGAGTAAATTAGATAGATTAGACATCAAGCAATTAAGAGTTTTTCAAGCGCTGGTTCGAGAAGAAAATGCATCTAAAGCTGCCAATCAATTAGGGCTCACTCAGCAAGCTGTGAGCGAGCACTTAAAAAAGCTACGTAATGTATTTGGCGACCGATTATTTTTAAGAAAGACCAACGGTTTTGTGCCAACGCCTTTCGCCCAACAGTTATCTATCAGTGTTGACAAGCTACTTATTGATTTTCAAGCATTATTATCACCCACCATATTCGACCCTAAAACGGTTCACGCTACCTTCGTTATAGCCGCAACCGATTATGCTCAGCAGGTGGTTTTACCGGATTTGATTGCAAAGATAAGACTGCAATCAGCCCATTTAAAACTGATAGTTAGAGATTTCGAAATCGATAAGCTTCATGACTTAATGCAAAGTGGTAAAGTTAACTTAGCGATCGCTTTCCCCGATTATATCCCCGATAGTTATCCGCTAGTTAAGTTGTTTGAGGAACATCATGTCTGTGTTACATCAGCCAATTCATCATTCAGCCAGAGTCATTATACTTTAGAGGACGTTGCGAACTACCCCAGTATTATTGCTTCGCCATCGCGTCCAAACTTTAAAGGCTCTATCGATGATTGGTTCGCGAAATTTGGGCTTAAACGCAACGTTGTCATCTCAGCACCTTGTTTCTCGATTGTGCCAATGTATCTTGAAACGACGGATTCAATTGCATTTTTACCTTCAAGAGCAATTAAAGGATTAAATTTAGTGCAAATCCCATTAGAGCAGATTCCAGACAAATTTGATGTCATTGCCGCCTGGCATCCACGCTACAATGAAGATGCGTTGCAAAAATGGATAATTTCAATGCTTAAGCTTGAGTAACTCATTATCCGCAATTGCTAGGCGAATTAACTTCACTAATTTTTAGGGTAAACAATTGCCTGTGATAAGTGTTATGTTCAAATGAATATTGAGAATACAAACAACAACTTGTTTAGTGAAAGCTTGGAAGGCTATATTATGATAGCCAACAAATTTTATACGTTTAAGCGGGTCTAACATCAGCGTTTGATCGTCAGGAATAATTTAATATGAAATTAAACACAAAAAGTCAGTGGAATGAAGCTCAAATCATAACGTTTCTTGAAAATTCTGAAATTCCCATTCGCTTATCCTTTTTAAATAAAGCTAATGAGCCACAAATTTGCTCGCTATGGTATCAATATGACAATGGCGTGTTATGGTGTGCATCGCATAAAAATTCCTTTTTAATAAAACAGTTAAAGCTCAATGCTAAGATTTCATTCGAGATTTCCAGCAACGAATACCCCTATAAGGGTATAAGAGGTAAAGCGCACATAGAGCTATCGACAATTAATGCAGAAGCGGTATTAGCTAAGTTGATTTCTAAGTACTTAGACAGTAGTAACTCAAAACTTTGCTCATGGTTAATGAGTAGAGCGGACGATGAGTATGCGATTAAAATAATCCCTACCTTAGTTAACTCATGGGACTTTTCCGATAGAATGGAAAAATAGACATGTAGATAAAAATAGACACGTAGATAAAAAACAGACACGTAGATAAAAAACAGACACGTAGATAAAAATAGATAGAGGCAAGGTTTGGACTGCCTTGGCGTCGCCGATTAAGGTGTACAGCTATCATGGCGTTATGATCTGTAAGAGGGCACATAGCGCATTAACCAAGCGGTTACGGCGCTAAAATTGACTAGCGAGCTAGCGGTGTTTTACTTGTGAGTGAGCATCTGTAAAATTTGTTTGAAAATTGAGTTTTCAATCTTTTCTGGTATCTCTAACGCTAGGCTTTTAGAGTAATATGCGCTTAAGTCCAAACCAAAACCTAAAGCATATAATTCGACATTGCCGGTGGTTTCGAGCATGTTGGCGACCTGTTGCAAATGATTATCTAAGTACTGCTTTTCATTAGTTTGGTTGGTGGCGCTCTCCATTGGGCAGCCATCGGAGAGAACGATAATGATTTTGCGCATTTCACTGCGTTTTCGCAAGCGATTAGCCGCCCATAATAGTGCTTCGCCATCGACACTTTCTTTAAATAAATCTAGCTTTAGCATGGCTGCCATTGCTCTTTTTGATCTTTTAAATTGGCTGTCAGCATCTTTGTAAATGATGTGCCTGGTCTCACATAACCTACCAGGGTTAGGGCGACGTAAATTGCGCATCCAATCCTTGTAGCTTTTACCGCCTTGCCATGATTTAGTGGTAAAACCTAACACTTCAGTTTTAGCGCCAGCCATTTCTAAGGCCTTACACATTATGCTGATCAGCGTTGATATCGGTTGGATATGCTCTTTCATTGAACCTGAGTTATCCATTAAAAAAGTAACGACACAATTACCATTAGGTTGCTGCTGTTGAGTACGAAAAATATTTTGATATTGCGGCGAGGTGATGAGGGTGCTCAGCATACTGCCATCAATATAGCCTTCTTCTTGGGCGAAGTCCCAGCCACTAAATTGTTTGCCAGGAATAATCTTAGCTAAATCACGGGCAAGTTTAGGGATATTAGTCGCTTGATTTTTTAATAATTTCTCTTGAGTTTCGCACAGTTTATCAAGCTGCTCTGGCAGCGCTAAGGTTTCAGCCATCACCACTTCATCGTGCTTGCTGGTGTAAATGTTGTACTGCTCAAGTTGTGCAATGATTTCCCTGATACCGGTAGATTTGTAGCTTTTGCCTGCCGTTGTCATTTCGCCATCGTCGTTGCTATCAGGCTCCATGAACAGGCTGAAATTACTGTTTTTTAGCGCAGCTTTAGCATCCTCATCATCTTCACTGTCATCGCTGTCACCATCACCTGCTAGGCTTTCCAGTACATCTACAATCACTTGGGCGTGGCTGGCGAAAGCTTGCTGATCAGCGGTGTTTTTACGCATACCCATCAGCGCGCCACCTATATGCGGGGCGATCATCATGCGCATTGATTCGATAATGTCTTCGCTTTCATGGTTCATCGGCAAGCTAGTCAGGCGACACCAAACTACTTGTGCAATAGTGAATACGACTAAACCGAGTTGGTTTTCTATGGTATCTGATGCACAAAATTGTTTACACCACTGCCTAAAGCGATGCTCTAGGTTTTTTCTAGCGCCAGGGTGTAAGTGGTTAACTAAAGATTCGCAGCGAATTTGCTCTAGCAGCTCAAAAATAAGCTGGCCTAAACTACTGTCAGGCATTAGCTGTTGATGCAGATTTTTATCGCTATGCTTTAGGCGTAGGGCAATGGCATCGGCTGCACCCCTAAACGATTGGTAGTCATCCTCTACATAATCTGGGCGCAGGTGGGGCGCGCGTATCATCGCAGATTTACCGTCGACTTCAGGTCGCTGGCCTCGAAAGCGAAAGCTTGCTTTATTCGTGGTGGCTCTAATAGTCGCGCCACATAGTTTTTCTATGTGTTGTTGTAGCCGCTCGGTTTTTATTCTATTGGCTTTTTCGCTGTCGGCGGTATTAGTGGCGTCCATCAGCCATCACCTCAGACGCTGTTTGAGCCCAGGACTCAGATAATTCAATATCGAAACAGCGCTGGAAGAATTCAGCAATCACAGGGCGCTCTGCCTCATCACATTTGTTTAAATAAGATAGTTTAAAGGCAACCGCTGGGTTATCAAAAATATCAATATTTTCAGCCCAAGAAATAACGGTTCTAGGTGACATTAAGGTAGAGATATCACCAGCGGCGAAGCTGTTGCGGGTAAAGTTAGCGACTTCAATCATCGATAAGATTAATTCATCAGATAATGGTTTTGCCGCATTCTTAACTTTGCCTTTAATTATTTTAAGCTCTTGATCAGCGCTTAAATAACTTAAGTTGGTCACAATATCCCAGCGATCCATCTGTGCTTGGTTAACCATTTGCGTACCGTGATAAAGCCCAGTGCTATTGCCAAGGCCTACTGTGTTGGCAGTGGCAAATAATCTAAACTGGTTGTGCGGTGTGATCACTTCGTTTTGATCGAGCAGGGTGAACTTGCCATCGCGCTCTAAAATACGTTGAATAACGAACATGACTTCGGGGCGGCCGGCATCAAACTCATCAAAAATTAGCGCGGTTGGTCTTCTTAGTGCCCAAGGTAAAATACCTTCTTGAAACTCAGTCACTTGTTTTTCGTTGCGAATAACAATGGTGTCTTTACCGACTAAATCTAGACGACTGATATGTCCATCTAAATTAATACGTACACAAGGCCAGTTAAGGCGTGCTGCTATTTGCTCAATATGCGTAGATTTACCGGTACCGTGTAAACCCTGCACCATGACGCGTCTGTTGCGACTAAAACCTGCCAGTAGAGCGAGCGTTACTTCGGGATTGAAAACATAGTCAGGATCGATTTCAGGGACATGGGCATCGCGAAAGCTGTATGCAGGCACTTTTAATGGAGAATTTATTGAAAAAAGGTCACTAACGGACACCATAATATCTGGCTGATCTATCTGAATATCTGACATGCTTGTAATCCATAACGGTCAAAAGCGCAAAGTATATACGAGCACCCGCTGAAAAGCAGTGCCAGAAAGCACTTTTTGATAACGCCAATGGCACCAATTTAAATTATTAAATGCGGCCGATTACTCATTACTTGCTTGCTAATTTTAATATATGGCTAGTTTACACTCATTTTTAACCTGCTCAATTATATTGGTGCTAGCCTTCAGGCCATGCGGGCTGGGCTGGCTCCATTTGTAATTTGATATTGGCCTTTGCCGATAAGGGGTTACGTTTTTAGGATGTGAGATGCGAGAGCTACAAAATAATTAAAATAATAGGCTATATAACGTTTGTATATTCGAATATCATATAACCTTATAACTAATAAAATCAAAGTAGATCAAATTGGCAGCTAGTTGTAATAGGGTGGTTTTTTACTTACTGACTATTGCGCACTGTATATTTTCTTTGAATTACTACTTGGACGATAAAAATGATAAGCCAAGATAACCGTATTGCCATATCTTCAGATTTACCTGAGTTTGAAGACAGAGATAAACAAGAAACGAAATTCACCACTTGTTATATGTGTGCTTGCCGCTGTGGTATTAAAGTCACTGTAGAAGATAACAAAGTTAGATTTATACAAGGTAACCCTAACCATCCGGTTAACAAAGGTGTGCTGTGTGCTAAGGGTAATTCCGGCATTATGAAACAGTATTCGCCTGCCAAACTTAGCTCACCGCTATTGCGCAAACCAGGTACTGAACGTGGAGCTGGCGAGTTTGAAGAGATATCTTGGGATAGAGCCCTTGATATACTGGAAAAAAGGCTGTCCCATATTCGAGCGACAGACCCTAAAAAATTAGCCTACTTTACAGGGCGCGACCAAATGCAGGCGCTGACAGGTATGTGGGCAAGCCAGTTTGGTACTATTAACTGGGCGGCTCATGGTGGTTTTTGCTCAGTCAATATGGCCGCTGGCGGCTTATATACTATGGGCCATGCCTTTTGGGAGTTTGGCGATCCAGATTGGGAAAACACCAAGTACTTTATGATGTGGGGCGTTGCTGAAGATCATGCCTCAAACCCGATTAAATTAGGCCTAAAACGTTTGAAAGAGCGTGGCGCTAAGTTTGTTGCTGTCAACCCAGTGCGTACGGGCTATCAAGCGATCGCGGATGAGTGGATTTCAATTAGGCCAGGCACCGATGGCATTTTTGCACTATCGATGATTCACGTTTTATTAAAGAACCGCTTAGTTGATGATGAGTTCTTAATTCGTTATACCAATGCTCCGCAATTAGTGGTTAATACCCCTGGTAAGGTTGGCGATGGTCTGTTTTATCGCTCAGCTACTGATGATGGTAGTGAAGGGCAAATCCAAATTTGGGATCAACTCACGGATACCTTTGCATCGGCTAATAGCCCAGATGTAAGCCCTGCGCTATTTGGTGAGTTTACAACGCCTGAAGGTATTAGCGTTCGCACGGCGATGAGTATTTTGATTGAAAAATACTTAGATGATGAGTACTCACCAGAAGTTGCAGCAAAAGAGTGTGGTGTCAGCGCGCAAGATATTGAGCGTATCGCCCTTGAGATGGCACACGTAGCCTTTAAAGAAACGATCACACTCGATGTGCAATGGACCGATTGGGCAGGGCGCAAACAAGATAAGTTCATCGGCCGCCCTGTGTCTATGCATGCAATGCGCGGTATCTCTGCTCACTCCAACGGTTTTCAAACCTGCAGAGCGCTGCATTTACTACAAATCATGTTGGGCACGATTGATTGCCCAGGTGGCCATCTTGCTAAACCGCCATTTCCTAAGCATATACCGCCTGGGATAAAACCTGCCAAAACCAATATCCCTAATACGCCGTTAAAATCACCGCCATTGGGCTTTCCTACAGCACCTGAAGATTTAGTGATTGATGCCCAGGGCAAGCCACTGCGTATCGATAAAGCTTACAGCTGGGATGCACCGATTTCTTGTCATGGTCTGATGCACATGGTGATCAGCAATGCAGTGAAGGGTGACCCGTACAAAATTGATACCTTGATGTTGTTCATGGCCAATATGGCTTGGAACTCAAGTATGAATACGGCTCAGACGTTAGATATGCTGTGTGCAAAGGAAGATGATGGCGAATATAAAATTCCATTTATTGTCTGCTCAGATGCGTTTAACTCTGAAATGGTTGCCTACTCAGATTTAGTCTTACCTGATACCACTTATTTAGAGCGTTACGATACAATTTCGATGTTAGATAGACCGATATCAGAGCCACATGCCGCTTGTGATTCCGTGCGTACCCCGGTGATTAAGCCCGACAGGAATGTATTGTCTTGGCAGGAAGTGATGGTTGAAATGGCTGGTAGGCTTAATTTCCCCGCCTTTACCGATGGTAGTGGTGAGCGCAAATACAAAGATTATAAAGATTTCATCATCAACTTTGAGAAAGAGCCAGGTATTGGTTTCTTAGCTGGATATCGCGGTGTAGATGGGACTAAATCGCTAAGGGGCGAGCCTAACCCAAGACAGTGGGAAGCCTATGAAGAAAACGAAGGTTTCTTTGAGTTTGAGTTAGATATGAATCAGCGCTATATGCGCCACGCCAATAAAGATTATCTAACACTGGCTAAAGATGCCGGTTGGGTTGGCTCAACTGAGCAGATCATCATTGAGATTTACTCTGAAAAACTGCAAAAATTTAGATTGGCAGGACAGGGTTTATACGATGGGCCTATGCCAACAGAGGCGCATCATAAAGAGAGGTTAGTGAAGTATTTTGACCCACTACCTATTTATTATATGCCTTTGGAAGAGCAGCGCATTGATCGCGATGAATATCCGTTTCATGCGGTAAACCAGCGTCCTATGTTTATGTACCACAGCTGGGATAGCCAAAACGCTTGGTTACGACAAATAATGAGCCAGAATTATTTGTACATGAACCGCGTTGCCGGCGAGAAAAACGGTATTAAAGACCTTGATTGGGTTTGGGTTGAATCGCATAACGGTAAAATCAGAGCGCAAATTAAACTGATGGAAGGCACTAACGAGCACACAGTGTGGACTTGGAATGCTATTGGTAAACGCGCAGGGGCTTGGGGCTTATCTGATGATGCGAACGAGGCGAAAGAAGGTTTCTTGATGAATCATTTAATCTCTGAATTATTGCCACCAAAAGGTGATCACAACGATAGTGTGACGAACTCTGACCCGGTGACAGGCCAAGCTGCATGGTATGATTTGCGAGTAAAAATAACACCAGTGACTGATGGCGCAACGGGCTCATGGCCGCAGTTTGCACCACTTAAAGCACAACCTAATGCGCAGCCTTCGCCTAAGATGTTGAGCTTTGCCACCCATAAGAATGTCAATATTGTCCGCGGCTGGGCAGATACATTATTTGCAGGTGCCAAACACAGCAAAAAAGATAAGCAGGAGGGGCAGTAATGAAATTAGGATTAGTGGTAGATTTAGATACGTGTGTTGGTTGTCACGGTTGCGCAACAGCTTGTAAACAGTGGAATACCTCAGGAACCATTGGCCCGCTTTCAGATAAAGACCCTTATGCTAGGGATCCTAATGGTACTTGGTTAAACCGTATTAGAACCTATGAAGTAGGGGATACGCCAAACAGTAAGACAGTGCATATGCCGATGTCTTGTATGCATTGTGAAGATGCTGCTTGTGTCACTGTGTGCCCAACGGGTGCATCTTACAAACGCCAGGAAGATGGTATTGTACTGGTTGATCAAGATAAGTGTATGGGCTGTAACTTGTGTGCTTGGGCTTGCCCATATGGCGCTAGAGAGCTAGATGCTGAACAGGGCACAATGAAAAAATGTACCTTGTGTGTCGATCGTATTTATGACGAAAAGCTGCCTGAGGCCGAAAGACAACCTGCCTGTGTATTAACGTGTCCGACAAAATCAAGAACCTTTGGTGACTTTGACGACCCGAACTCAGAAGTTAGCAGGTTGACTAGAGAGCGATCCGGCAAGCAGTTAATGCCAGAGCTTGGCTATAACCCGGTGAATACTTACCTGCCACCAAGAAACAAACCGGCAGTAGTGCAGCACGAAATCGCTAGTATTAGCCAAACCGTTAAAGGTTGGGTTAACAAGGTTATTTCTCGCTAGCTTAGGTATCCCCTTTAGTCAGTGGCTAAAGGGGGCTTTGATTGTTACGTTTTATTTGGAGAACATTATGCATCCAGCTTTTTCGGTGCTCATTTTTACAGTTTTATCCGGTGCCGGTTACGGCTTGATTTTCTTAACGGTGTTATGTCACTTGCTTGGTTTAAGTGTCATGCAAGATAAAACCCTGTTACTTACTAGCGCTATTTTGGCAACGGTTTTAATTTCAGCAGGCTTACTCGCATCGACCTTGCATCTAACCAACCCTAAAAATGCATGGCGTGCTTTTAGTCGCTTTAAAACAAGCTGGCTGTCACGTGAAGCGGTTTTTGCGGTGTTATATTATCCATTTTTATTAGTCTATTTATTGGGTGTGTGGCTAATGGATGGGCAGTTAAACGCGTTGTATACAGCGGCGGCGGCGCTAGTACTTATCTTAGCGATTGTTACCTTGTTTAGCACCAGTATGATTTATGCCAGCCTTAAAACCATTAGCCAATGGAATAACGCCTTAACACCCTTAAGCTATATTACCTTGGGGTTAATGTCTGGCTCTCTTATTCTACTGGCAATACAAACGCTGATAACAGGGCAGGTGGCAAGTGAGTTACTTAACCTAACTTATGGCTTGTTAGTGCTTGGCGCGCTAGTCAAAATTATCTACTTCTTTTGGATAGGTAAGCCATCAGGCAGTACCATTAAAACGGCGACAGGTTTCACACAAGCCAGTGTGCGCCTACTAGATCAAGGGCATAGCTCAAATGGTTTTTTAAACAATGAATTTGGCTATACAGTAGCGGCTAATAAACTGTTGCGCCTGCGTATAGTGACAGTAATCACCGCGTTTTTGCTGCCTTTAGTGTTACTGGCATTTGCACACAGTGCGGTACTCGTAATCGCGTCACTGCTTTGTTTGGCTGGGCTTTTAGCTGAAAGATGGCTGTTTTTTGCAGAGGCTAGACATGTAGTACGTTTATTCCAAGCAGAGCAAAAGGTTTAAACGAGCACTTTTCAAATCGATTAATAGCAAAGCACTTTAGCCCTAGGTTAAAGTGCTTTTTTGTTGGTGTATTACTAATGCCAATTTTTTACAAGATTAGCATGCGTATATTACAAATAGCGCAGTGACATATAATGCAAAAACAAGCTCGCTAGATCAAAAAAATATCAATATTAGATTATCAATTTATAAACTATCTTCTATACTTATTATTCACTACAGCTAGAGCAGTGGTTAGTATTATTGATCACTAGAGCTTAATCACAACCAACAAATTAACTGTAAAAATAATCAGTAACTGTATAAGTATTCAGTTCAATGCTATATAATGACATTAGATATTTTAAGTAGCCTTTGACGTCGCAAGGAAAATATGAAAAATACTTTATTTGATAAAGACAATGTCTCAATAAAACGTGAACTCAATAGCCAGTTAGGGCGCGCGGGTAAAATCGCTATCAATTGGCTTAAGCACTCTCCTATCTACATGAGTACTAAAACCAGTGGCACGGGTAAATTTGCGCAGCTAATAGAAATTGCCATTTTAGATTGCGATCAAAGTGTGTTGTTTCACTCGCAAATTAAACCGACAGTTAAAATTGATGATGATGCGTTAGCGCAACACTGTATTGATGCTAGCTCTCTTTTAGATCGCCCATCATGGCCTCAAGTGGCTGCAACTGTACAAGCGCTGGTTAAAGATCGTCATATTATTATGTTTGATGCGCTGTTTGAAACCAGAATCATTAAACAAAGTTGTGTTGCCTATAGTATCGATTTTGATTGGGTTGATGATTTGAAGATTGATTGTGCGATGAATTTGGCGAGTATTACCTATGGTATTGATAATCGCTATGGCACTACCTCAATTGAATATGCGATGAAAAAAGCAAATATTACCGGTTATAAAGCTGATACAGGGGCAGTTGCTGCCACTTATGCCATTATCCAGTTAATTAAAATAATTGCTGACTATACTCATAGATTACAGGCTAAAGCAGAGCAAAAGCCGTTAAAACAGGTTTGCTTGTAGTAACGGCTCTTGTTGCATCTAGCTTACTGTATTTCGTAAGCACTTATTTTAATAAGGTTAGCCATTAGCTTTAAGCGCTCAGGTGATGATGCGATATCACTAATAACGACTTCATCAGATTGGCATAGCGCCAGCACAAAGCTCTGCTGCTCTTGCGCTATTTGACAACACATGCCATTGATAAAAAACATCATAGTATTGCCAGGTGTTTGTTCATCATATTGAAACGCTAAACGGGTACCAGGGATTTTATATAAAGTATCGCCCTGTTGTATCGCCTCAATAATTTCTTCAACACTGTTTTCTAAATGAAACGACTGCTGTTGCTCAGCATACTTGTGCTCGCTCATATAACAACCGAACCACTGCTCTATTAATCCGGGCTGATCTATGTATTGTTGTAGCACAGTTTTAACATGTTCAATTGACTGTTTAGTGATTTGCGCGCTGTGCTCTTGTGGTTGCAAATCAGGGTCAGTGTAGCGCAAACCACTGCTTAAATCGTGACTGACAAAATCACTGAAGTGCGTTAAGATCTCAGCGTGTGAAGGTGCTCTAAAGCCAACGGAGTAGGTGGTGCAGTCATCGCTTAATGCAATACCGCTGTGGCCAACTTTTGGTGGGATATAAAGAATATCACCTGGGTTTAAGGTAACTGTGTGCTCTGCTTGCCAATCAGCTAATAGCAATAACTCTGCACTTTCTTGTCTGCTTGAGTTTTCATCGAACAGCCCGCCGTATTGCCACTCTTTTTGGCCACTTGCCTGTAATAAAAAGACATCGTAGTTATCATAATGTGGGCCGACGCCACCGCCTGTGGTTGAATAAGAAATCATTAAATCATCGGTGCGCCACTGAGGAATAAAGTCAAACAGGCTTAACAGCTCACTCGCCTGAGGGTGATAGTGATCAACAGCTTGTACTAATAAGGTCCAGTGGCTTGCCGGCAGCTCGTTAAAGTCACTTTCAGCTAGTGGGCCGTGTTTAAGCGATACTTTTGTTGGATCCTGATCTGCTGAATTGATGATTAATCTAGATTCAACTTCTTCTTCGCAAGCTAAACCCGCTAACTCGTCAGCCTCTATAATAGGTTCAAAATTAGCAATGGCGTTGCGAATAACAACAGGTTTCTTTTGCCAGTATTCACTTAAAAATTGGCTAACGGATAAATCGCCTAAAGGTATTTGTTTCATATTAAGTATCGCTTTTGGGTGTGTTTGAGTGCTCTTCAAGCAGTTTAATGCGTTTTTCGATCGAACTGAGTACGCCACGCAGCATACCTAGTTCTACTTTTTCAGGCCTTGCGCGGTTAAAAAAACGCTGTAGCTTTTGCATCGCGTTGCCCTCATGTTGGGGCACTAAAAAATGTGCTGCTCGCAATGTACTGTCTAAATGCTGGTAGAAAAAATCCATATCCTGCTGAGAAGGGTAGGCTCTTGCATCTTTACTAGCAGGTACTTGTTGCTGATTGTTTAGCCAGATCTCATAACACACTATTTGAATGGCCTGAGATATATTAAGTACAGGATACTCAGGATTAGTGGGTATAAATAAATGAAAGTTACACTTTTGCAGCTCTTCGTTTAATAAGCCTTTGCTCTCTCTGCCAAAGATAATCGCCACATTAGCGTCGCCGGCTTCAGACAGTGCTTTTTGTGCGCCTTGCTTAACATCAAGTAATGGTAAATCAAAGGTGCGATTGCGTGCACTAGTGCCAATGACTAGCTGGCAGTCGCCTATCGCTTCATCAAGGGTTTTAACCACGACTGCCTGATCAAGTACATCTTGTGCTCCAGCGGCTCTAGAGGTTGCCTCAGGGTGTGGGTAATCAACAGGATCAACAAGATAAAGATTAGTTAACCCCATGTTTTTTAATGCTCTGGCCGCTGCGCCAATATTACCAGGATGAAAGGTATTGATAAGGACAATGCGGATGTTTTGTAGTGTCATAGATAGTTTGAGTTTTTTGTGATTAGTGATGCTATATATTAACAGTAAATGATCGGTTTGAGTTTAAACAGTTGCGTTTAATTAACAGATAATAGCCGCGGCTAAGTTCTATCAGACAATATCATTAAAAAGCTGTAATATACTGCCATTATTTACCCAGTATCGCTGCTCATTAAAGCTGCTATCTCTCATATAGAAGAATCGATAATGACCCAAATTACTAACAATAGTGAATTACATAAATTAATGCGTGGATGGCGCCGTGATCTTCATGCTCATCCTGAAACGGCCTATGAAGAACACCGTACCGCTGCCATAGTAGCTGATTTGTTAACGAGCTTTGGCCTGCAAGTGACCACTGGTATGGCGGTCACAGGTGTCGTTGGTACTTTGCAAGGCAAGCATGCGGGCACTAAATCGATTGCGCTGCGTGCAGATATGGATGCACTTAATTTGCAAGAGCTCAATGAGTTTGCACATCGCTCTAAACATGCTGGTAAAATGCACGGTTGTGGTCATGATGGCCATACCACAATGTTATTAGGCGCGGCTAAATACCTAGCTGAAAATCGAGATTTTAGCGGTACAGTGGTCTTTATTTTCCAGCCTGCAGAAGAGGGAGAGGCAGGTGCTAAAGTGATGTGCGATGAAGGCTTATTTGCAAAGTTCGATGTGGATGCAGTGTATGGTATGCATAATTGGCCAGGTTTAGATGAAGGTAAGTTTGCGGTACATAATAAAGCGGTGATGGCATCTATGGATATTTTTGATATCACGCTTTACGGCCAAGGCTGTCACGCCGGTATGCCACACTTAGGTATTGACCCTATCATCGCTTCAACTGAGCTTGTAGGTGCATTACAGTCGGTGATTAGCCGTGAATTAGACCCTTTAAAATCAGGTGTGGTTAGTGTCACTAAAATTCATGGTGGCCAAGCGTATAATGTAATTCCAGATAGCGTGACTATCTCAGGTACTTGTCGGGCGTTTTCTCTACAGGTACAAGATCAAATAGAAGCGGCGATAAGACAGCGTGTTAATGGCATTTGTGAAACCTATGGTGTTAGCGCTAAGATTGATTATCACAGACGAGCACCGTGTACACAAAACCATCCTCTGCAATCAGCTATTTGCACCGATGTGACTCGCGCATTAGTGGGTGATGATAATGTGGTTTTAGATATGGCGCCAAGCATGGGCGCAGAAGATTTTGCCTTTATGCTGTTAGAAAAACCAGGAGCTTATATTTGGTTAGGTAATGGTGCTATTGAAAACGGTAAAGGTTTACATAACCCTCACTATGATTTTAATGACGATGTCTTGCCATTAGGTGCTAGTTTTTGGGTGGCATTGGTTGAAAATCAATTAGTGTAATTGTTTAGCGACAATATGTTTAGCGACAATACAAGCATCGCTCTTTATCAATTTAAAAGAGCGGTGCTTTACTTCATTGTATTTGCTGTATTTAGTTTAGTGGGATTAGCTAATGATTAACCACAAGGGTAGTTTTGCGTTAAAGAGCTAAACAGTATCTCTTTTAGCGGCTTTGTCGCTAGTTGCGATATATCGATCGATTTTGCTAAGTTAGATGCCACTTCCTTTCTGCTATCTTTATGAGCAATACAAAATTGATGACTATCATCATCTAGTTTAGATGAAATGCGTGTTCTATAGACACGTTTTTCAAACTCACTTTGGGTGTTGCTATTGTCGATCACCGCAGCGGGTTTAACAGCACCTTCCTCTGCGAATATAAGTGCATCTATAAAGCCATCAATATAGAGCTTACAGGCATTAATTTCGCTTTTGTCGCTACCTTGTTGGTAGGCAGTACAAGAGGCAATAATATCTGATTTGTAATCTGCAAATACAGCATTTGAACTCAGTGCTAGTGTCAGCGCTATGATACTTATCTTTGCTTTATTAAATATTGTCATATTCTTTCCTTTAGAGCTGTTAGATTCAAGCTCAACTCGTTTTGAGGGTTTTGCTATTAATCATGCACCTGCAATGACTCATATCAAAAGAGCTAAGCAGGTATAAATGGCAGCTTAAAACACCATTCTAGGCGCTAGCTAAAAAGCTATTAGCCATAACTAAGACAGTGGCGGTTATGGCAACTAAAATGATATCTGCGTTGGTGCCTAATACTTTGCGACATATGAAAATTCCTTTTTAATAGGTGAGTTAGTTATAGCTAAATTAGCTTGCTAACAAAAGTCGATTGTTGTTGTCTTATTAGCAACTTATAGTTGTTAACAAATAAGTGCTAGATAAATGGATTTTGAGGAGAGCTAATATGACAAAGTTAAATTACCATCACTTACATTATTTTTATATCATCGCGACTCAGGGCTCTATTGCCAGGGCATCTAAGGTATTACATATAACCCCGCAGACCCTTAGCGCCCAACTGAGTTTATTAGAAGAGCAATTAGGCCATTGTTTGTTCGATAGAAAAGGTAAACGATTACAGCTCAATGATATTGGCCACATTACCTTAAATTACGCAAAAGAGATTTTTGGCCTAGGAGACGAGCTAATCCATTCGTTAAATAATCACTGTACAGCGGCGACGTTTCGCTTTTCCATTGGGGTGACAGATGTAATTGCTAAAGTGTTCTCGCTAAATTTTCTAAAAGCCGTTTATACAATGGATAGCAATATAAAACTGATTTGTAAGGAGACTAGCTTAGAGGTGTTACTAGGGGAGCTGGCAACTAACAAGCTAGATGCTATCCTCAGTGATACGCCGTTGCCAGCGGGCTCACCGTTAAAAGCCTACAGTCATTTATTAGGTAAATGTGGTATGAGCTTTTTTGCTCATGCTGAGCAAGCTGATAGGTTGCGTGCTAATTTTCCACAATCATTAAATGATGAAGCATTTTTCCTTGCCGGTGATGGCACAAGCCAGCAATTAAGCGTGTTGTCATGGTTTGAAAAACTGCATATTTCACCAAAAATTATCGGCGAGTTTGATGATTCAATGTTATCTAAATATTTTGGCCAAGCAGGCTACGGCGTATTTTGTGCCCCTACTATTATTGAAAATCATGTGATTGAGCAATTTGGCGTCTCGTTAATTGGTAAAAGGATAGATATTACCGAACACTACTACCTTATTTCACCAAAGCGTAAAGTGAAACATCCAGCGGTGCAGCATCTATTAAATGAAGGGCGTACTCTGTTTGAAAAACCAATGGATTAGCGCGTGGATCCAAATGAAGGTCTGTAACAGCAGTGCCTGGCAAAGCGCCAGTGATATCACTAGCAAGATGGCGTCAAGTTCAGCACCATCTTGTTAGCTTTAAAGAGTATTATTGGCTAATCATTGCGCCTTGTTTGATCCATAAACCTAGTAAATTGCGCTCCTGCATGGTCATTTTAGTGATGTTGGCTAATGGCATCACTTGTGAGGCCACAGATTGCAAGTAAATGCGCTCCGCATTTTGCTGTACTTGTTCAGCACTATCAAACATCACACCGCCAGGTGGCGCTGAAAACATAGAGCTAGTCGGCTGCGCTGCATGACAACTATGACAGCGCTGTTCAATGATACTAGCTACTTGGCTGTAACTTACACCGCCGCTTGTTGTGTCAGTGCTATCAACTGTCTGATGATCACTACTGGCGCTAGCATCAGTATCAGTGCTTTTTGTTACTTGCTCAGCTGCACTTGGCGTCGTGGCACTAGCAGCACCTTGATAAGGCTTGTTGCTAGGGGCTACGACAAAAGCTAAGCAGATCATTGCTAAAGCGGCAAAGGGGATGGCCCAGACAAACTTTTGATTTAGATGACGCGTGTTAAAATAGTGGCGAACAATAATACTTAATACCGCTAATACTGCCAGCACTGCCCAGTTGTATTGATGACCATAGGTACTTGGGAAGTGATTGCTGATCATGATGAACAATATAGGTAGTGTGAAGTAGTTATTGTGTCTTGAGCGTAATAAAGCTTTAGCGGGTATCGATGGATCAGGCATCTTTTGCTCAGCCAGTGAGGCGACCATTTTTCGCTGACCAGGCATGATAATAAAAAAGACATTACCCACCATAATACTACCGATGATAGCGCCCACATGAATAAATGCCCCACGACCGCTGAATATGCTAGATAACCCCCAAGCTGCTGCGACTAACAGTAAAAACAAAATGACAGCAAGTAAGGTAGGTTTAGTGCCTAAGATAGAGTCACACAATAGCGTGTAGACAACCCAGGCAATGACAATGCTGGCCAGGCCTATAGCGATAGCTTGAAATGATGATAAGTCAGAGCCAGGTGCAATAAGATAAGCTTGGGCATTAAGATAGTAGACAACAGCGAGCAATGCCATACCCGATAACCAAGTGGTGTAGGCTTCCCATTTAAACCAATGCAGCTTTTCAGGCATTTGTTCAGGGGCTAGTTTATATTTTTCTAAATGATAAATACCACCGCCGTGTATCGCCCATAAATCACCTGCTAGGCCTGCTTTAGGGGTGCGTCTGTCTAAATGGTTTTCTAACCAGACGAAATAAAACGAAGCGCCTATCCAAGCCACTCCGGTAATCATATGCACCCAGCGAATCACTAAGCTGAGCCATTCTGTATAATGGGGATCCATTATATCCTCCTAAATATGTTATTAGTCTAGCGCTAAAATAGCTTGTGATTGTTCAGGGTAGAAATGCTCATCACAATTATTGCCGGCACCTAGACGATCAACAACTAAAAAATCATCTTGTTGCGCACAACATAATATAGGGTGATGCCACACCCCTTGATGATAATTAATTCCCTGTTTGCCGTTGCTAATAAATGCCTTTATTTGATGTGTTTGCGGTGGCTCGCCAGCTTTAGCCACCAAAATTAAAAACGGATTTTGTTTTAATGGTATAAACGCTTGGCTGCCTTTTGGATGGCGCTCCATCATAGTGATTTTTAAGGGCATGCTTAAGCTATTAGTGCGAAAAATACTAATGATCGCTTGATCATCTTTAGATGATAACTGCACTTGCGCCAAATTGTGATAGCGCTGTGTGTTGTTGTTATTGATCATAAAAAAATCGCTACCATCTGTTTCAATGACATCACCAAAATCGGCAAATGCATCTTTTGTTAATGGCTCTGCTTTGATAATCAACGCCATTAGCTTGTTGCCCCAGATGGCTTGCCAAATAAACGTAACCTGCTGATACCGCCGTCAGGGAAAATATTAACCTTGATATGGGTGATTGCTTGGTGTGTTGCTATCTCGGTGCTAAATTCATGTTCACTATGCATCGCTAATTTTTGTGCTGGCAGTAGCTCTTGCCAAAATAAGCTCTGAGTTTCAATTTGATCGTCCGTGCCGCCTTTAACATAGGCGCCTTGAATAGAGCAGCTATCGGGGTAATTACCCTTAAAGTGTAAGGTGTCGACAACAATTCGCTCTATTTGACCCGCGTTAGCAAGGGCAATAATGACCCAATCATTACCTGGTGTGCGACGACGTGCTGTCTCCCAGCCATCACCCATATTGATGGCGCGACCAGGGTTTAATAAATTACGCATTTGGCCATAGTGTTCATCTGAGCAAGCTAGTGCGCGCGCACCATTTAAAGCGCTCGCTAAATCGATAGATTGCGTGTTATCAACGCTGGACCAATCGATATAGGGAATACCGTATACTCTTAACCTTGCGATACCGCCATCAGGGTAAATGTTAAGGCGCAAGTGACTGTAGGGATGATCATTATCGATGTGATGAAAATGATGCGAGTCACCTGACAAATTAACGGCTGGCAATAATTCGACCCATTCAGTGTTTTCATCGGGCTCGCTATCAGCGCAATAACAAGCTTCTAAAGAGGCAGAAGGGGGGTAGTTACCGGTAAAGAAAGAGGTATCAATTTCAACGCCTTTAATACTGCCGGCAACGCCTAAGCGGATGATTGCGTGATCGTAACCTTCAAAGCGTTTGCGCCTTGACTCCCAACCATCCATCCACTTGCCATTGTCATCAAATACGCCTTCTTTCCAAATAGCAGGCTGTGCTGCCAGCATGCGATCAGCAGCAGCAAACCAATCATCAGAGACGCTAATCACTTTAGCGCCAAGGCGTGCATCTGCTAAGTTAACGTATTTAAGAAAATCATAATTATTAGTGTGTTCTGTTTTATCACTCATTTGTCGGCTGCTCTTTATAATTCATTTAAACGAAATAAAGCGATTTTATTGATTTCGCAAATCGCCTGCTCAAATTCTTCACTGATACTGTTGTCGATACGCTGTGTAAAAGCGGACAGAATTAACGCTTTTTTACTGCCTTTTACCGCCATAATAAAAGGAAAATTAAATTTCTCTTTATATTGACGATTAAGCTGGCTAAACAGCTCAAACTCTTGCGCTGTGCACTGATCAATACCTGCTCCGGCTTGCTCGTTAGTGGAGGCTGCGGTTAACGTGCCTTCAATGGCGGCTTTACCTGCTAAATCAGGGTGGGCATTAATAAGGTTTAGCTTTTGATCTTTACTCGCCTTAGCTAACACCCCTTGCATACTGGTGTGTAACACATCAATGTCATCGTGTTGCTCACTAATACCTAAGGCAAAGGTTTGTTCAGCCACCCAAGCTGAGTGCTCATATATATCTGCAAAGGTAGCAATAAAGGCTGATTTTGACATATTACTAGGGGTGCAAGTTTTAAAATGTGCCATCTGTATTGTTCCTAATGACTTGTCGAATCTAAAGAGAAAGGGTGTTCTTTATGCCAGTGTCTGGCAATATCGATACGACGGGTGATCCACACATCTTGATGAGAGCTAACATAGGCGATAAAACGCTCTAGCGCTGCAATTCTGCCAGGCCTGCCCACTAAGCGACAATGTAAGCCTACAGACATCATTTTAGGGCTGTGCTCACCTTCTGCATAAAGGGTATCAAAACTATCTTTTAAATATTGATAGAACTGCTCGCCACTGTTAAAACCCTGTTGCGTAGCAAAACGCATATCATTGATATCTAAGGTATAGGGAATGACGAGGTGGCCTTTACCATTATTATTAAGCCAGTAAGGTAAATCGTCATCATAGGCATCACTATCGTATAAAAAACCGCCTTCTTGCATGACGAGTGGGCGGGTATTGGTGCTGTTTCTACCAGTGTACCAACCTAGTGGGCGCTCACCGGTAATTTGCTTAATAATAGCGATTGCTTTATCTAAATGTGCTTGCTCTTCATCGATATCCATATTTTGATAATCGATCCAGCGATAGCCATGGCTACATATTTCATGGCCGGCTTGCGCCATGGCTTTAGCGACTTCGGGATAGCGCTCAATCGCCATCGCGACTGCGAATACGGTGACGTTAATTTGATATTTGGCAAAGAGTCTTAATAAGCGCCAAACACCTGCTTTACTGCCGTATTCATAGCACGACTCCATGTTTAGATTACGCTGGTAAGCTAATGGAGTTGCACCTGGCATTTCCGATAAAAAGGCTTCAGATTCATTGTCGCCATGTAATAGGCATCTCTCACCACCTTCTTCGTAATTAAGTACAAAAGATATCGCAATTTTGGCGTTGTTTGGCCACTTAGGGTCAATTGAATCAGGGCCATAGCCGATTAAATCTCTTGGGTAACTATCTGACATTTAGTGCTCCGGTGTACTTGTTAGCAATTAAACCATGGTTAGGTATCTATTAATGACAGTCAGTATACTGTTATATGAAAATGCCTATATTTTGTATATCAACTTTAGCATGTTAAAAGTGACTAAAATATTAACAACTAAATTTGTCATTATCAGCGTTGTCACTGGCATGATTTTAGCTTATATATCAGCACAAGGTGATTATGTTGTGAATTGCCAAGTGTAAAAGTTATCTAAATATATACAATTTACAATAATATTGTATACAATTTTTTTAATTGTATGCTTTAATCTTAAAATCTTATCGCAAATATTCAACATAAAGGGGGCAATATGGCACACGGTTATTTAACCACACATATATTAGATACAGCGAATGGCTGCCCAGCGGCGAACGTTACTATTGAGTTATATAAGCTTGGATCATCGCGTCAATTATTAGTAACAACAATCACCAATAGCGATGGTAGAACAGATAAGCCACTACTTGATAAAAGCCAATTTAGCACTGGCCGCTACGAGTTGGTTTTTTATGTCGCTGAGTATTTCAGTGCTAAAGGGACGCAAACTGATCCCATACCTTTTTTAGATGAGGTCGTACTGCGCTTTGGTATTGCACAAGGTGAAGAGCACTATCATGTGCCATTGCTGGTATCGCCTTATAGTTATTCTACTTACAGAGGAAGTTAATTACTGACAAAACGGCTAGGCATGCACTAACAATAGCAATAACAATAAAAAATTATTTCAAATTCATTATGTGACTCATTGAGATGGTTATTTAACAATATATTAAATATATCTCTTGGCATAAATAATGCTTTTCTTAGATGAGTTCATAGGGTTGCCTGAGTAGCTGGCAGGGAGTCTTCATCATTATAAAAAGGAAGGTATGTATGAGTAATGAAAACAGTGCACAGATTAATACACAATCACAGATGAGCGAGATAGGCTCACCTGAACAGCTAAGAGACCCTAATTATTTGCCGCCATTAGCGGTATCAATTCCCCTTGGAATTCAGCACGTACTCGCTATGTTTGTATCCAATGTGACACCTGCCATTATTATTGCTGGTGCCGCGGGTTTTGGTTTTGGATCAAATTCTGCAGATTTTCCATCAATGATTTATATGATGCAAATGTGTATGTTGCTAGCAGGTGTGACCACGCTATTACAGACTATAGGTATGGGGCCTATTGGCGCTAGATTACCAATAGTGCAGGGCACCAGTTTTGCATTTATCCCTATTATAGTGCCACTAGTGGCAGGCAAAGGTATTGATGCCATGGCTGCAGTGACAGGGGGCATATTAATAGGTGGCTTGCTACAAGCTTGTCTAGCGCCTTTTATTGGTCGTTTACGTTTTGCATTGCCACCATTAGTGACCGGTTTAATCGTGACCATGATTGGCTTCTCATTGCTTAAAGTCGGTATTCAATATGCAGCAGGTGGTGTGCCCGCTATCGGTACACAAGAGTTTGGCTCACTACAAAACTGGGCCGTGGCCTCAGTCGTGATAATCGTCACATTAGCTTTGAAGTTCTACACCAAAGGTGTGCTCTCAGTTGCATCTATATTACTGGGCTTAGTCGCCGGCTATTTTGTCGCTTTTTTAATGGGTATGGTCAGTTTTGATAGCATTGCTAAAGCGGCGCCTTTTGCACTACCTAAAATATTCCCTTTTGGCATTGAGTTCAGTGTTTCTGCTATTATCGGTATCACTATGATGTCATTTATTTCCGCTATTGAAACAGTCGGTGATGTCTCGGGTATCACTAAAGGTGGCGCAAACAGGGAAGCCACTGATAAAGAAATGCAAGGGGCGACTTATGCCGATGGTTTAGGGTCTGCTTTTTCTAGTATTTTTGGTGGTTTACCAAACACATCGTTTTCACAAAACGTTGGTCTTATTGCGATGACAGGTGTAATGAGCCGTCATGTTGCTACCATTGGCGCACTATTTTTGATCATTTGTGGCTTCGTGCCTAAGGTAGCTGCACTAATATCCACCGTGCCGATTGAGGTATTAGGTGGCGGTGTTATCATTATGTTTGGGATGGTGACATCAGCAGGTGTTAAAATGCTCTCGGATGTAAACTGGTGTAGCCGTAATATGATCATCTTTGCGGTATCTATATCACTAGGGTTGGGCTTTATGTTGGAGCCCGCAGCTTTACAGCATTTACCTGATACTGTGAAAGCATTGATGTCGACAGGTTTATTGCCAGCAGCTTTCTTTGCTATCGTGCTTAATTTAGTGATTCCTGAGGACATTAACGACATTGCTAAATAATCGGTTAAGCCTTATTTAGGATGGATAGTGAGACAAAAAAAAGCCAGATCATATGATCTGGCTTTTCTGTGCGTATTTGCTAATTATGCAAACGCAGCGTTTAGTGTCGCACTAGGGCGCATAATGGCTTCTATCTTGCTTGGAGTTGCATGATAGTAGCCATCAAGTCCTGCAGGGCTGCCTTGAACAACGGTTAGCTCTTCGATGATTTTAGCTTCATTAGCGCCAAGCGTTTTCGCTAATTCAGTAAATTTTTGTGCTAGCGCAGTATCTTCAGTTTGAGCACTTAGTTCTTGCGCCCAATACATGCACAGGTAGAAATGACTACCTCTGTTATCTAGCTCACCAGTTTTACGTGAAGGTGATTTGTTTTCATCTAATAGTTTTTCAGTTGCAAGATCAAGTGTCTTAGCAAGGATAGCCGCTTGTGGATTAGTGTGCTTAATATCCATGTCTTCAAGTGAAACCGCTAACGCCATGAACTCACCTAGTGAATCCCAACGTAAATGGTTTTCTTGTGCGACTTGTTGTACGTGTTTAGGTGCAGAACCGCCAGCGCCTGTTTCATACATGCCGCCGCCTTTTAACATAGGCACGATAGATAGCATTTTAGCAGACGTGCCTAATTCCATAATAGGGAATAAGTCAGTTAGGTAATCACGTAATACGTTACCAGTGACAGAAATAGTATCTTGGCCACGTTTTTGACGCTCAAGAGTGTAGCGCATTGATTCTTGGTAACCCTTGATGTAGATCTCAAGGCCTGTTGTATCGTGATCTTTTAGATACTTTTCAACTTTTAGGATCATTTGAGCATCGTGAGCACGTTCATCATCTAACCAGAAAACAGCAGGTGTGTTTGTTTGACGCGCACGGTTAACAGCAAGTTTAACCCAATCTTTAACAGACTCATCTTTAGTTTGACAAGCTCTCCAGATATCACCAGCTTCAACAGCATGTTCCATTAGTACTGTGCCATCTTCAGCAACAACACGCATAGTACCAGCTTCGCTCATTTCGAATGTTTTATCATGCGATCCGTATTCTTCAGCTTTTTTAGCCATTAAACCAACGTTAGGTACAGTACCTAGAGTGGTAGGATCAAATGCGCCGTTAGTTTTACAGAAGTTAATCACTTCTTGGTAAATACGTGCATAAGTACTTTCTGGCATCACAGCTTTAGCATCTGCAGCTTTACCGTCAGCGCCCCACATTTTGCCGCCATTACGAATCATCGCAGGCATAGATGCATCGACAATAACGTCACTTGGTACGTGTAGGTTAGTAATACCTTTATCTGAATCTACCATCGCAATCTTAGGACGCGAGTCATAACATGCTTGGATATCAGCTTCAATTTCTTTGCGTTGGGCTTCTGGCAAGCTAGCGATTTTTTCGATAACACTACCAAAACCGTTGTTTGGGTTAACGCCTAGCTCTTTAAATAACTGACCGTGTTTAGCAAAAAGGTCTTTAAAGAAAACAGTCACAGCGTGGCCGAAAACGATAGGGTGAGACACTTTCATCATGGTCGCTTTAACATGTAGTGACCACATTACATTGTTGTCTTTACATTCTTGTAAGCTTACTTCGAAAAAGTCACGTAGTGCTTGTACGCTCATGCGCATGCTTTCTAGTACTTCGCCTTCTTCTAGGTTTAAGCTCTTTTTGAGCTCAACTTGACCGCTAGGAGAAACAAACTCAATACGTACTTTACCAGCAGCAGGCATTGTTAGAGATTGCTCACTACTAAAGAAATCGCCATCGCGCATATAGTCAGCGTGTGATTGTGACATCTTGTTCCAAGTACCCATTGAATGTGGGAACTTGCGAACGAATGCTTTAACAGCAGGTGGTGCACGACGGTCAGAGTTGCCTTCACGCAATACCGGGTTTACAGCACTACCGAGTGTTTTAGCATAGCGCGCTGCGATATCACGCTCTTCATCTGAATTAGGTGCTTCAGGTAATGAGGGAACAGCAAAGCCTTGTGATTGTAGTTCTTTAATACATTCTTTTAACTGTGGGATAGATGCGCTAATGTTTGGAAGCTTAATGATGTTAGCAGCAGGGTCTTGGGTTAATTCACCTAAAAATTTCAAACCGTCTTCCACTTTTTGATCGTCGGTTAAGTTTTCAGGAAAAGTAGATAAAATGCGACTTGCTAGGGAAATATCGCTTAACTGAACATCAATACCTGCAGCAGAAGTAAACTTTTTTATAAGTGGTAAAAGTGAATAGGTTGCAAGTGCTGGTGCTTCATCGGTTAGCGTGTAATATATAGTGCTGTTATTAGCTGTCATAGAGACCCCAAAAAATTAGAAGGTAAGCCAGAGGTTGGACTTTTTAATGGATTAAAAAATCAAACCCCGCATATGATTTTGCGTCGGTAATTATACTAGCAAATTTGGTAATAAGCTTAAAAAATCAACCGAAATACTACTATTGTCGTAGTGAAAACGGGCGGTATTATGGCAGATTTGTAACAAAATTACAAAGATTGTCGACAATATATTGTGTGGCGGACTCTCAATATGTGCAAATTTAACGTGCAGCCATGATCAAAGTTTAGCGGTAAACAGCCCGTTTTCAGTACGTTTGCTAGTGTTAGGGTTGGCGTTTTTTATGGTAATAACCGCTAACAGCTGAGTATCTTATTTAAATAGTTTAGTTAAAATGCATATTTGTCACATCTTTTCAGTGTTTGTCGCTCATATGGGGGCTACATTTTGCTACAACAGTGCTATAATTCGCCGTTTGTCCTTACGTAAAATCAAAAGGCTCATTTTTAGATGATAAAATACTGTTTTGTCATTAAAGCTTCATGCGATAGGCAGTGATTATTTGTCATAATTCGCCATGTAGGTTGTATTAAAGAGTTGTTGGTCAATATCGTTATTGCAGCACTGCGTATGGACTCGCGATAATCTGTATTAGCAGATTAAATGTTTAAACTTAAATTATCAATTGGTGTATTACCTTGCTCGTATCTTCAAATCTTAGTATTCAATTTGGTGCCAAACCCCTGTTCGAAAATGTCTCTGTTAAATTCGGTGATGGCAACCGCTATGGTCTAATCGGCGCCAATGGCTGCGGAAAATCGACACTTATGAAAATTCTAGGCGGCGACCTAGACCCATCGACAGGTAATATATCAACAGACCCAATGGAGCGCATTGGTAAACTAAAGCAAGATCAGTTTGCCTTTGAAGCTAATACGGTTATCGATACCGTCATTATGGGCCACACTGAATTGTGGAAAGTAAAGCAAGAGCGCGATGCGATTTACGCAAACCCTGAAATGAGCGAAGAAGATGGCATTCGCGTTGCCGATTTAGAAGGCGAATTCGCCGAGCTAGATGGTTATACCTCAGAGTCCCGCGCAGGCGAGTTATTGCTAGGTGTTGGTATCCCGATGGAGCAACACTTTGGTTTAATGAGTGAGGTGGCACCGGGTTGGAAACTGCGAGTATTACTGGCGCAAGTGTTGTTTTCAAACCCCGATATCATGTTATTAGATGAGCCAACCAACAACTTGGACATCAATACTATCCGCTGGTTAGAGAGCGTGCTGAACGAGCGCAACTGCACCATGATCATCATCTCTCATGACCGTCACTTTTTAAACAGTGTCTGTACCCACATGGCTGATTTGGATTATGGCGAATTACGCGTCTACCCAGGTAACTACGATGAATATATGACAGCCGCTACAATGAAACAAGAGCAGCTGCAAACAGATAACGCCAAGAAAAAAGCACAGATCAACGAGCTTAAAGCCTTTGTTAGCCGTTTCTCAGCGAATGCCTCTAAATCAAAACAAGCGACATCAAGAGCGAAGCAGATCGATAAGATCGAATTAGCTGAAATTAAACCATCGAGTCGTCAAAACCCATTCATCCGTTTTGAGCAAGAGAAAAAACTTCACCGTTTAGCGTTAGAAGTTGAAGGTTTGAGCAAAACATTTGATAGCACCTTATTTGAAAAACTCGACCTAATGATTGAAGTCGGTGAGCGCGTGGCTATTATTGGGCCAAACGGTAGTGGTAAAACCTCATTACTAAGATGTTTACAAGGCGATTTAGAGCCGACATCTGGTGTCGTTAAATGGTCAGAAAATGCTGACATAGGTTATTACGCACAGGATCATGCATCAGATTTCGAAGAGCCAAAAAGCCTGCTAGAGTGGATGGGTGATTGGGGCCAAGAGGGCGATGACGAGCAAGTGATTCGCGGAACACTGGGGCGTTTGTTGTTCTCGCAAAAAGATATCGACAAATCAGTTAAAGTGATTTCAGGTGGTGAGCAGGGCAGAATGCTGTTCGGTAAAATCATGCTAGGCAAGCACAACGTGCTATTAATGGATGAGCCGACCAACCATTTAGATATGGAGTCAATTGAATCATTAAACCTAGCGCTTGATAACTATAAAGGCACATTGATTTTTGTCAGCCATGACCGTGAATTTGTATCCTCTTTAGCTACGCGAGTGATCGAGCTAACGGATCAGGGCTTAGTTGACTTTAAAGGTGGTTATGAAGAATACCTTAGCAGCCAGGCCAGCTAAGATCGTGATCACTAAGTAGACACCAGACAATGGATAAATAAGATGCACATAAACTGGTTCCCGGGCCATATGAACAAGGCCCGTAACGAAATTGCTGAAGTAATGAATGAAGTCGACGTGGTGATTGAAGTACTCGACTCACGCCTGCCGATGTCAAGTCAAAACCCGATGATCAAAGACCTGCGTAATGATACGCCGGTGTTAAAATTGCTTAATAAACAAGATTTGGCCGACCCACAATTCACCCAAGAGTGGGTTGAGTATTTTAATAGCCAAGACAATATTAAAGCGATTGCGATTGATATCAACCAGAAAAAATTGATAGCGAGCATCCCAGAGCTTGCTAAAAATATGGCGCCGATACGTATCCGCAATGATCGCCCTGTACGGGTGATGATTATGGGTATTCCCAATGTTGGCAAATCGACCATGATAAATGCCTTGGTCGGGCGTAAAATTGCCAAGGTTGGCAATGAGCCTGCGGTAACAAAAACGCAAACGCGCTATACCTTAAAAAATGGTTTAGTGCTCTCTGATACCCCAGGTATGTTGTGGCCAAAAATTGAAGATTACGACTCTGGTTACCGCTTGGCGACCAGTGGCGCTATTCGCGATACCGCATTAGAATATGAAAGCGTGGCACTATATGCTGCGCAGTTCATGATGAATGAATATCCCCAGCGTATGTTAGAGCGTTATAAATTAGACGCTTTACCTGCAACGGATCGTGAAATGCTAAGAATCATTGGCAGTAAGCGCGGCGGCTTGCGTGCCGGTGGTGTTATCGATATGCATAAAGCGGCTGAAGTGATGATCCATGATATTCGCGGCGGTAAATTAGGTTTAATCACTTATGAAACCGTGGCCCAGTGGCAAGTCAAATTCGAAGAGGCGAGACAGCGCCTACTTGATGAGCGCTTAGAATACGAAAAAGAAATGGCTGCAAAACAGCAAATCGAACTAGAGAGAATGGCTCGCGATGCCCAGCGTCAAGCATACAAAGAACAAAATGCGATAGACGATGAGCAGCGAGAGCGTGCAGAGAACGAATCAAAAGCAAATGCTTTTAAAGTAGATAATCCATAATCAATTATTTACTTTATCAGTACATGTTAAATAATTGTTTTTAATAGTAATATTTTATGTAAGAGGTGACCTTAATGTCACGTAGTAAGAAAAAACGCACAGGTTTAATGTTTGTATTAGAACGTAAGCCAAGCAAAAGAGAATTTCTAGAAGACCCGCAAAGCAAAGAGAGCCGTAAGAAAAAAGCACTCGCGGACAAGAAAAAACCGAAATCGGTTTATCAAAAAAACCTTGAACAAAAGAAAAGCAGCGCACAAGCCGGCAACTTACAACAGCCAGTGGGTGGGCGTTTAGCCGCTAAAATCAAAAAGCTAAACAATCAGAAAAGCACTGCACAATAAATGACCAGCACAGCTAAGCCCGATTTAGTGACGATACGTGCAACGAAACCGATTACACCGATTGATGATGTAAACGCAGATTTAGCTGCACTTATTGCTATTGATAGCCGCTTAAAAGCTGTGTTAGATAAAGTCGTTGAAGTAGCGCTGCGCCTGCAGCCCTCAGGCTTTGCTGGCATTGCACATATTGTTGTTGGCCAGCTGTTATCAGTGGCTAGCGCCAGGGCAATTTCAAGCAGATTAAACGCCTTAGTCACGCCACTCACTGCTAGCGAATTTTTACGAGTTGATGACAGCGCGCTGTTAAAGTGTGGTTTATCAAACGCTAAATTGCGAACTTTAACAGGCCTAGCACAAGCACAGGTAGCAGGGCAGCTCGACTTTAATCATTTGGCGCAATTATCTGTCACTGATGCCACCGCTGAGCTTTGCCAATATAAAGGCATAGGGCCATGGACAGCACAAGTGTATTTATTATTTTGTGTTGGTCATCGTGATATATTTCCCGCTGGGGATCTAGCGTTACAAAAAGCAGTTGCTCATGCCTTTGATTTAGACTCAAAACCTGATGCCAAAGCGCTAGCACAAATTGCCAGCCAATGGTCGCCATACCAAGGCAGTGCCGCACGCTTATTTTGGGCTTACTTTGCTTATTTGAAGCAGCGCGAAGGTGTTATTTAACGCATTTGTCGCAGATATTAGTGCCTAATGCTCAAGCTCATTGCTTTGTTAACGGCGCCCATAATTTAAGCTGTTAATCTAAGCTCTTTAATCTTAATTACTCAAACTATCAATTTAATCATACAGAGATAACAATGAAACATTACGACGCAATCATTATCGGTGCCGGTGCATCGGGTTTATACTGCGCTATACATGCGGGCTATCGTGGTAAATCGGTATTGGTTATAGAGCACAGCAAACGTGTGGGCCGTAAAATTTTGATGTCTGGCGGCGGTCGCTGTAACTTCACTAATTTACACAACAGCACCAAGAATTTTATCTCTGATAACAGCCATTTTTGTAAATCGGCACTGAGCCGCTTTAGTGTACAAACCTTTATTGACCAAGTTGAGCGCCATGACATAGCCTACCATGAAAAAACCTTAGGCCAATTATTCTGTGATGATAGCAGCCGTAAAATACTGGCTATGCTAATGACAGAGATTGAATGGGCAGGGGTTGAAGTTGCCACATCAACTAGCGTTGAAAGCATAACCAAAACGGCAAAAGGCTTTAACCTACAAACCAATCAAGCACAGCTACAAGCCACATCAGTCGTTATCGCAAGCGGTGGCTTATCGATCCCTAATGGCGGTGCCTCACCTTTTGCCTACAACATTGCAAAACAGTTTGATATTAAGGTCACACCACTGCGTGCTGCGCTAGTGCCGTTCACACTCCCCCCTGAGAGCTTAAAGTTCTTAAAGCCATTATCAGGTGTTTCCCATTTTGTTAGCGTTACAACCCAAGATGGCACCTGCTTTACTGAAGCCATGCTATTTACCCATCGCGGTTTAAGCGGCCCGGTAATGCTACAAGCCTCATCTTATTGGAAAAGCGGCGAGAAAATCAGCATAGATTTATTCCCAAATCAAAACTGCTTAGATTGGCTAAAAGCACAGCGTGATGAAAAACCAAAATCAGAACTGCAAAGCGTATTGGCCCACCACCTAACCAAACGCCTAGCACAAACCTTATTAGAGTTTTGGCAGTTAGAGGGCTTTGATTTTAGCGGCGCACTAGGGCAGATGAAGCAGGAAAAACTCGAACAGATCGCTACACAATTAAGTCACTGGAAAATCCAACCGGGCGGCACTGAGGGCTATCGTACTGCAGAAGTCACCTTAGGCGGCATTGATACTAACGAAGTATCCTCTAAAACCTTTGAAGCGAATAAAGTACCAGGCTTATATTTTATCGGCGAAAGCCTAGATGTCACAGGGCACTTAGGTGGCCATAACTTCCAGTGGGCCTGGGCGAGTGGGTTTTGTGCAGCGGGATTTGTGGGTTGATGTGCAGTTATATTCTTGTATTTCTTTTGATGCAGAGGGATGCAGTGATAGGGCGTCAAAGCGCTTATGAGATTTAAAGTCAAAAGAATTAACTGCAATTTCGACTGTGTCGAGTTCATTTCTTTTTACGAAAAAAAGAAACGCAACCAAAGAAAAGTTCGCCCTACTATTACCGAGAAATCCCTACGCAATTCCCAAAACTGACGGCCGCTCAGATAGGTCGTCCATGGCCTAGCTTCGCTCTTCGCGACATCGTGTCGCTACGCATCGCCAATTTGAGGAATTACTTCGGCGGTAATACAAGGGGGATATACGGTATGTAGCAGTGATAGGACGTCAAAGAACTTGTGAGATTTAAAGTCAAAAAATTTAACTGCAATTTCGACTGCGTCGAGTTCATTTCTTTTTACGAAAAAAAGAAACGTAACCAAAGAAAAGTTCGCCCTACTATTACCGAGAAATCCCTACGCAATTCCCAAAATTGGCGGCCGCTCAGATAGGCCATCCATGGCCTAGCTTCGCTCTTCGCGACATCGTGTCGCTACGCATCGCCAATTTAAGGAATTGCTTCGGCGGTAATACAAGGGGGATTGTGGCTTCGTCGCTAAGTTGATTTGTGAGATTTAAAGTCAAAGATTTAAAGTCAAAAGACTTAACTGCAATTTCGACTGCGTCGAGTTCATTTCTTTTTACGAAAAAAAGAAACGCAACCAAAGAAAAGTTCGCCCTACTATTACCGAGAAACCCCTACGCAATTCCTAAAATTGACGGCCGCTCAGATAGGCCGTCCATGGCCTAGCTTCGCTCTTCGCGACATCGTGTCGCTACACATCGCCAATTTGAGCAATTACTTCGGCGGTAATACAAGGGGGATTGTGGCTTCGTAGCTAGTTACTTTTGATACGGAGGGATATACAGTATGTAGTAGTGATAGGGCGTCAAATAGCTCGTAAGATTTAAAGTCAAAGATTTAAAGTCAAAAGACTTAAGTGCAATTTCGACTGCGTCGAGTTCATTTCTTTTTACGAAAAAAAGAAACGCAACCAAAGAAAAGTTCGCCCTACTATTACCGAGAAATCCCTACGTAATTCCTAAAACTGACGGCCGCTCAGATAGGCCGTCCATGGCCTAGCTTCGCTCTTCGCGACATCGTGTCGCTACGCATCGCCAATTTGAGCAATTACTTCGGCGGTAATACAAAGGGGGGTTGTGGCTTCGTTGCTAGTTACTTTTGATACGGAGGGATATACGGTATGTAGCAGTGATAGGGCGTCAAAGAGCTTGTGAGATTTAAAGTAAAAAGATTTAAGTGCAATTTCGACTGTGTCGAGTTCATTTCTTTTTACGAAAAAAAGAAACGTAACCAAAGAAAAGTTCGCCCTACTATTACCGAGAAATCCCTACGCAATTCCCAAAACTGACGGCCGCTCAGATAGGCCATCCATGGCCTAGCTTCGCTCTTCGCGACATCCTGTCACTACGCGTCGCCAATTTAAGGAATTGCTTCGGCGGTAATACAAGGGGGATTGTGGCTTCGTAGCTAGTTACTTTTGATACGGAGGGATAAACAGTATGTAGTAGTGATAAGACGTCAAAGCGCTTGTGAGATTTAAAGTCAAAAAATTTAACTGCAATTTCGACTGCATCGAGTTCATTTCTTTTTACGAAAAAAAGAAACGCAACCAAAGAAAAGTTCACCCTACTATTACCGAGAAATCCCTGCGCAATTGCTAAAATTGGCGGCCGCTCAGATAGGCCATCCATGGCCTAGCTTCGCTCTTCGCGACATCCTGTCGCTACGCATCGCCAATTTGAGCAATTACTTCGGCGGTAATATAAGGGGGATTGTGGCTTCGTAGATAAGTTGATTTGTGAGATTTAAAGTCAAAAGATTTAAGTGCAATTTCGACTGCGTCGAGTTCATTTCTTTTTACGAAAAAAAGAAACGCAACCAAAGAAAAGTTCGCCCTACTATTACCGAGAAATCCCTACGTAATTGCTAAAATTGACGGCCGCTCAGATAGGCCGTCCATGGCCTAGCTTCGCTCTTCGCGACATCGTGTCGCTACACATCGCCAATTTGAGCAATTGCTTCGGCGGTAATACAAGGGGTTGTGGCTTCGTCGCTAAGTTGATTTGCGATATTTTTATCTGAAATATAACAAAATGGCAGAAATAATCGCTAGTAATGATAAGCTCATGCAGTCATTAAATATGGCTGTCCCATTTTAGAGTTTCGACTGTGTCGAGTTCATTTCTTTTTACGAAAAAAAGAAACGCAACCAAAGAAAATTTCGTCCTACTATTACCGAGAAACCCCTACGCAATTCCTAAAATTGACGCCCGCTCAGATAGGCCATACATGGCCTAGCTTCGCTCTTCGCGACATCGTGTCGCTACGCATCGCCAATTTAAGGAATTACTTCGGCGGTAATACAAGGGAGATTGTGGCTTCGTAGCTAAGTTGATTTGCGATATTTTTATCTGAAATATAACAAAATGGCAGAAATAATCGCTAGTAATGATAAACTCATGCAGTCATTAAATATGGCTGCCCCATTTTAGAGTTTCGACTGTGTCGAGTTCATTTCTTTTTACGAAAAAAAGAAACGCAACCAAAGAAAATTTCGTCCTACTATTACCGAGAAACCCCTACGCAATTCCTAAAATTGACGCCCGCTCAGATAGGCCATACATGGCCTAGCTTCGCTCTTCGCGACATCGTGTCGCTACGCATCGCCAATTTAAGGAATTACTTCGGCGGTAATACAAGGGAGATTGTGGCTTCGTAGCTAAGTTGATTTGCGATATTTTTATCTGAAATATAACAAAATGGCAGAAATAATCGCTAGTAATGATAAACTCATGCAGTCATTAAATATGGCTGCCCCATTTTAGAGTTAGTAATAAATTCAATGCTTTAGCTGTAACTGATGTGTAAAGCAATTTACATATAGGTATCTAAAGCTATTAGTAATTATCAGCGTGCTTTGAAAAAATTCAATGCTATTAATCAAAGTCCCCCCAGTAATGCTTTTATACTAAACTCTTGAAGTTAAAGGGTAATTATTTGTCATTTTAATTGCATTTTTGGGTAATGATGGACTATATAATTAGTATTACTTTAGCGTAAATAAATCCGTTAAGTTATAATGTAAAGTAACCCTTTCTTTTCTTTATGTTTATTATGAGAACTGGCGGTTCAATAGTTTCAACAGAAGAACACAAGAAGTTGCTCAAATAGATGCATTTAAGAAATCTTTGTGTGAACGAGTATTTATTGAAAGTTTAGTGGCAAATCAAAGAAACCCCATGAACTTGCGTGTATGTTAGATACTTTGAGTAAAGGGGATGTAGTGAGTGTTCAGCGTTTGGATCATTTGGGCACAAGTCTCAAAGACCTGATAGAGCTTTTAGATAATTTCAAAAAAAATGGTGTTCAATTCATTTCTTTAAACGAAAAAATAGATACAACAACGGCAATCGGTGAATTAGCATTTCATATGATTGGTTCAATTGCGCAATTTGAACGCTGGTTAATTTCAGAAAGAACAAAAGCAGGTTTAGAAGCCGCACGTGCAAGAGGTAGAAAAGCCAAGCTTAGCCCTGCAGATATTAAAAAATAATAGATCCCGACATGACTAAGACGGAAGTGATTGAGCATCTTCAAGTAAGTAGACCTACGTTGAATAAGTGGCTGGATAGTTGAATATGAGTTCACAACATTACTATTATTTCAGATCACTCCAATTACGATTAAAAGAATATTAAAGATAATCTGACAAGGACCTTATAATTTTGATCGAGTTTACTTCTATAAATGCCTTTAATAAAGGCCAAAGAGAGTCCTTTGAAGAACTCATTTGCGTGCTTGCTAAGCGTGAAAGCCCTGAAAGAGGTATTGAATATCAATCCAATGATGGTTGTGGTGGGGATGGTGGAGTAGAAGCCATTTGGCTCCTGGATAATGGAAAAAAAATAGGTTACCAAGCAAAGTTTTTTTTATCCCTAGGAGACTCACAATGGGCTCAGATGGACGAATCTGTAAAGCAAGCGATCAAAGTACACCCTGAACTGCAAACGTATATCATCGCATTACCAAAAAACTTGACACCTGAGAGAGGAACAAAAGGAAAGTCTCAATGGGAAAAGTGGGAAGATCGGCTGAAAAAATGGAAACTCTGGGCAGAAGATGTATTCATTAGTATTGAGTTTCAAATATGGTCAGAAACTAATTTGCAGGAAATGTTACTTAGGGAGGGAAATGATGCCTTAATAAAGCATTGGTTTGGTGAGATAGTGCTGAACGACAATTGGTTTCAAAGGCAAGTCGAAGTTGCAGTAAAAGTATTAGAAGATCGTTTTAATCCTAATGACCATGTTGAAGTAGAGGTTGAGACCCTATTTGATACTCTTACTCGTGGCAGTCATACTACTAAGCAAATAATAAATGATTTTAACGAACTAAGAAAATCTAGAATACCGCACATTGAATTTTCATCATCGGATCTTATACCAGATGTTGATGTACTGTTAAAAGTAAATAAATTGTGGGAAAAGTTAGTAGAATTTAAACAGGAATTTGTTCACGATTTTAATCGAACGTGGAACACTAACTCTGTCACGCAAACTCTAGAAGACCTTAGAAAATACTTGTGGACTCTTGAAAACCAATATAGGTTTTTTGATAAAAATGCACTTGATGATGAAAGAGAAAAATCAAAAGTTGATATTATAATAGCTGACTTACGTAAGGTTTCTTCAGCTGTCAATTTGTTGCATGAAAATTTTAGTAATCGTAATTTTGACGCTGAAGCACAACAGTGCGCTATGGTTTATGGACCTGCTGGGACAGGAAAGTCACATATTTTAGGGCAAATTGCTGAACAAAGAGTGAAAGCAGGTTTACCGACTATCCTACTGTTAGGCCAGAACTTCTCGAACTCAGTGTTTTGGGAACAACTTGGAGCATTATTAGGATTAGAAGAACGAACAGCGGATAATGTGTTAGGTTTGCTCAATGCTGCGGGTGAGCGTATAGGAGAGCGGACACTTCTATTATTTGATGCTATTAATGAAGGTATAGGGTCAAATTATTGGAGAAATAATTTAATTGATTTTATTGGCGCTATTAAAAATTACCCCTATTTGTCAGTGGTTTTTTCATGCCGAGAGGAATACTTACCTTATGCTATCCCTCAGTCCCTTTCTCCTATTCTACCGAAGTTTCAGGTAAGAGGTTTTTCTACCCCCCAAGAACTAGAGAGTGCAGCAAATCGCTATCTTGACAATAAGGGTATAGCAAGACCAAACACTCCTTGGCTATCGCCAGAGTTTAGTAACCCATTATTTCTAAAAAGTACCAGCGAGGCATTACATGCGAAAGGTATAAAAGAGTTTCCTCGTGGCCTGAAGGGGATTTCTCAAATTATGGCACTCTATTTGGATGCCCTTAGTTGGCGTACAGGGATTGAAACGGAAAGTTCTAATACAATATTGAGATCAATTAAGCAGTGTATCAAAACTATTGCTAATAAAATGGCGACTGACTCTTGTGATTACGTCGAACTTGAACAGGCTATAGCCCTTACAGGAGAATGCTTTAAAGGTAGAACTCCACCGGAAGGAAAAACCTGGTTAGATGTGTTGATTCAAGTAAGCTTGTTTCGGCGTGATCCCCCTCCTTATTCGAAAGATCTTGATCCATTTGATACTCCGCCCGAGCTAGTACGCTTTACGTTCCAAAGATTTCAAGATCATCTTATGGCAACGGCTTTAGTTGAAAAGATAGCTTTTGACCAAGTAAATATGGTCTTCGATGAGAATGGGCCACTGAATTTTTTATTCTATGATGGTAACTTGTCCCATAGTATCAGATATGAGTATGCGGGATTAGTAAGCGCATTATCCATAGTCTATCCAGAGAAACTTAAATTAGAATTTGCTAAAACATTGCCAAATTGGAAACAGCATTGGCAAGAAGACCAAATACTTCAAGAGGGATTTAGAGAAAGTTTTAAATGGAGAAACCTTAGTTCTTTTTCTGAATCGACAAGAGAACTATTAAACCTGCTTGAAGAGCATTATGTCGAACCATTGGGACTTTTATTAGAAGTTTCGATGACAGTGGGTTATCCTTTTAACGCTTTGCGTTTACATAAGTATCTAAAGCAGTATTCAATGCCAGAGAGAGACAGTCAATGGACTCGATGGATAAACTGGGCTTCGAGAGAGGAGTTTAGTCAAATTGATAGGATTGTGTCTTGGGCATTATCAGTTTCTGAAGGAAAAGCAGATCTCAAGCATATAAAACTGGCATCACTCGTATTAGCATGGTCGTTATCATCTTCTCATATGACTTTGAGAGATAGAGCAACAAAGGCTTTAACTAGCCTATTTTTATTGGATTCGGATAGCTTTATATATGTACTCGATAAAATGTATGATTGTGACGACCCATATATTCTAGAACGACTTTATGCTGCTGCATTTGGTGCATGTTGCATTGATCAAAGTTTTGAGCGTTTGGTTGAATATGCAAAAATAACTTTTACGAAAGTTTTTGCAGATAGAAAGCCGCCTGTTGCTTTGCTTACCAGAGATTATGCATTAGGAATTATTGAGCTGGCAGAAGCAAAAAATGCATTAAATGACGAAGTTGTTTTGGGGAATTGCTACCACCCATTTAAATCTGCAGAGCTCATTTTAGACTTAAATACAAAGGAAGTAAAGGCTGTTGCTGAAGCATGCGGAGGGAAAGAAATCTTTAATTCTGCATCAAGTGAATGGGGTGATTTTGGTAAATATAGTATACCTGGGAGAGTAGGTGGTTTTCTAGATACTCCTCTTGTACAGGCAAAACCGATATCAAAATCAGAGCGTAAACGTCTTTTTGTACAAGCCGTTATCCAGCCTGATAGTAGACGTGCTTTGATATTAAAAGAGTTCGAAGAAGTATCTAAAGCTGCAAGCATGGCCACCTTTATTCAGTTCACTCAAAAAAGAGATAAAGAAGAAAACCTACAAAAGGAAGTGAATTATGAAGAAGAAAAAAAGAATGTGCTCAGTCGCTTAGAAAGTCTATTAAATAAAGACGAAAATATAAGACTCAAGGCTGATTATTTTTCTGATGGCGGCTATGAAGAGTTTAAAAAGGTAGATATACAGCAGTGTCGGCTTTGGATTACTAATAGAGCTTATAAGCTTGGGTGGAATTCTAAATTATTCAATAGAGATGGGTATGGATCGAATTATTCAAGGCATGGAAATGATTTGGAGAGAATAGGTAAAAAATATCAACGGATTGCCTTGGATGAACTACAGGCGCGATTAGCTGATCATTACTGGGCATTGCAATATTGGCCTGAAGAGCCATCTGTCTATCGCTACAGTGAGCAAAACTTTCGTCGTAATCTTGAGCCGACAATACTCCCATTTAAAAATAAGGATATAGCACTCCATAGTAATACTGAGCGATGGATGACAGAACCTAATATCAAACTTCCAGTAGTAGATGAAGAGAAGTTAAAACAATGGCCCTTTGATCAAGATCCTACCCAATTAATGGGAAATAATATTATGAGAACTGATGGAGAAAGTAAACCGTGGATAGTTCTTTATGATTATAATAATGCTAGACAAAAGTATGATGAACCTTGTGCGGGTGAACATGGTTTACGTAATGAAGAATTTCGTTTTATATACTGTGTTTTTGTTAAGAATGGACAAGCGAAAGAGTTAGCTGAGTACCTTCATTTAAAACAAAACCTAGATGTAGGCTTTTTCAGACCAGTGGAGTATATAGATGGCCCGTTTCTTCGAGAAGCTCATTGGCGTGGTACATGGGCAAATGAAAAAAATAAAGAAACTTTATCAAATGCGCCAAAAGGGTGCGAGTTTACAATTCCTGTTACACATTACTTATGGGAGAGTCATCTAGACAAATCTTTACCTGAAGGCTTTTCTATGTATATGCCACAAAGGTGGTTTGCAGAGGAGCTTAAAGTATCAATGTCTATCAAGAGTCCTCAGCAGTGGTTAAATGAACTTGGTAATACAGTGGTACAAACTAGTACAACCTCAGAGGGAAGAGATGCTGTTCTAATTGATGAGAGTGAGCTTAATTCTTATGCCGAAAATTTTGGAATAGAACCTATTTGGATATTGATTGCAGAGCGGAGCTCATTCCCAAATGGCAGTAACTCTGAGTTTTGTGGACGGAGATCTGAGGGTGTTATATGGCGAGAAAATGGGCAGGTCAAGGAATTAGGCTGGAATAAAGATACTAGACGTTGACATGGGCTACTACAGCTAATCATTTGGAATGAATCTAGTTATGTTATAAATCTATGATTATCAATTAAAAGTCGGAATTTTCACGGGTCACTGCACCCCCTAGTAAGAAATATGAAACCTTAATCTTATAGGCACTAAATTTAACGGAGAATAGAAAGTACTTTTTCTAAAGCATTAATCCTACCTGGTAAAAAAATAGAAGCAGTTCTAGCTTCCAAGTGGAATTTTTTTAGGTGAGAAGCTTGGGCAGGCAGATTTTTAAGTAATTCAGTATAAACCTCTACCTCGCAAGTTTTTATAGCTAAGCTCTCTTGTAACATGTTCTTTTTACTTTCTAATTTTGAGTAGGAATGGAAGGTGTTAGGTATATCTTTTGTTGGGAGTTTTAGTTGTTTATCGGTAACCAGAGTTTTGTTTCCGAATGATGTATCCTTGAATAACTCAGACTTGATATACCTAGCTTTTTTATCGCCACTGTTTTAAGCTTGATCAATAACCCTTTATTTATAAGCCTGTAAACTTGACGGTAAATGAATTTTCTTACCAGATTTTTTCTGCGGAGGCTGTGCTAACTCTCTGTTTTGTAATGAATTCCAGTTTATTTTTATAGAAACACTTAGCTATAACAACCAAATAAATATGTTTTAAAAAACCATATAGCGATAGCTATCTTGAAAACTTCGGATACTAGAGCACATTTCAAATTAAACTACGAAGCCAGCAACCCCCTTGTATTGGCGCCGAAGCAATTCCTCAAATTGGCGATGCGTAGCGACAGGATGTCGCGAAGAGCGAAGTTAGGCCATGGACGGTCTATCTGAGCGGCCGTCAATTTTGGGAATTGTGTAGGAATCTTTCGGCAATAGTAGGGCGAACTTTTCTTTGGTTCTGTTTCTTTTTTTCGTAAAAAGAAATGAACTCGCCGTAGGCGAAACTACACTTTAAGCTTTTAAGCTTTTAAGCTTTTAAATAGAAAGTAATCATACACCCCTAAAAAAGAGTTAATAATGAGCCTACTTTCCTTAACCCCTATAGACATTAACGATAATGTTGAACAAATAATATGTATATAAAACCGGTGACTTATTTAGATACTAGAGCACATTTCAAATCAAACTACGAAGCCACCAACCCCCTTGTATTGGCGCCGGAGCAATTCCTCAAATTGGCGATGCGTAGCGACACGATGTCGCGAAGAGCGAAGCTAGGCCATGGACGGCCTATCTGAGCGGCCGTCAATTTTGGGAATTGCGTAGGAATCTTTCGGCAATAGTAGGGCGAACTTTTCTTTGGTTCTGTTTCTTTTTTTCGCAAAAAGAAATGAACTCGCTGTAGGCGAAATTGCACTTAAATCTTTATATGATAGACAAAACATGCATAAATAAAGCAAGGGAGCCCCACTAATTAGTTAATTGCTAGTTAACCTTGCCCTGGCGACTTACAGGCGACAGAGTTTCTTTTATGTCATCACGAATCAATGGGGTCAGAGTAAATTGATTTAAACTTATTTAGATATTAGAGTACATTTCAAATTAAACTACGAAGCCACCAACCCCCTTGTATTGGCGCCGGAGCAATTCCTCAAATTGGCGATGCGTAGCGACACGATGTCGCGAAGAGCGAAGCTAGGCCATGGATGGCCTATCTGAGCGGCCGTCAATTTTGGGAATTGTGTAGGAATCTGTCGGCAATAGTAGGGCGAACTTTTCTTTGGTTCTGTTTCTTTTTTTCGTAAAAAGAAATGAACTCGCCGCAGGCGAAACTGCACTTAAAGCTTTTAAGCTTTTAAGCTTTTAAGCTTTTAAGCTTTTAAGCTTTTAAGCTTTTAAGCTTTTAAGCTTTTAAGCTTTTAAATAGAAAGTAATCATACACCCCTAAAAAGGAGTTAATAATGAGCCTGCTTTCCTTAAACCCCTATAGACATTAACGACAATATTGAACAAATAATATGTATATAAAATCGGGGACTTATTTAGATACTAGAGCACATTTCAAATTAAACTACGAAGCCAGCAACCCCCTTGTATTGGCGCCGAAGCCATTCCTCAAATTGGCGATGCGTAGCGACACGATGTCGCGAAGAGCGAAGCTAGGCCATGGACGGCCTATCTGAGCGGCCGTCAATTTTGGGAATTGCGTAGGAATCTTTCGGCAATAGTAGGGCGAACTTTTCTTTGGTTCTGTTTCTTTTTTTCGTAAAAAGAAATGAACTCGCTGTAGGCGAAATTGCACTTAAATCTTTATATAATAGACCAAACATGCATAAAGCAAGGTAGCCCCACTTATTAAGTAATTACTTTATACCCAGTTAACCTTGCCCTAGCGACTAACAGACGACAGAGTTTCTTTTATTTCATCACTAGTAAAGCCTTTACGCGATAGATAAGCATAGGCTTTTGATTTGTCTTTATAATCAGATAAGTCGTATTTTTTCTTCGATAATTGATCACGACAGCTTTGATAAAAGTCGATATCACCGCCTTGGTTTAGTTGGTATAGCGTTTCTTCAAATTCAGTGACATCTATCAGACGCTGCTTTAATTCCTGATGAATCAGGGTTTGCCCTTTTCCTTTGCGATATAGCTTCATTATTTCAACGCTTAGATCTGCTTTTTCAGCACTGATTTCTGTCTTCGTTCGCAATGAATCATGTGCAGGGTGCTGTGCTAGAGCTTGATCTATTTGTTGACGAGAAAAGCCTCGGTTGGTCATTTGAGAGTAAACTTTTTCTTTACTAATGCCATCGAAAACTGAATAGCGCTGAACAAGCTGACTTGTTGCCATGTCATTAAAATCAATTTTATCCTGTTCAATGACTTGTTCGAGTGCCTCTTCAATATCAGCGCTTAAAATGCCCCGCAGGCTCAATTTTCGTTGTATTGCCGCCTTGCCTATCTCGTTGTGACACGCAGATTCGCAATAACGTATCGCAAACTCTAAATCACTTTTTAAATAATTGTTGTCGATCAGTTGCGCCAGTACCGTTTCAATCCACTGAAGATTATCTGTTTTACGCTCTAATTTGCTACGTATTTCTGCCATCGTAAAGTCTTGTTGGCTAAGATGCCAATAAGCGCTATTAAATACGTTTTCGATGCTTTTAGCTTGTTTAAGGGGCGGGCGCTGCATAGGCAAGATCTTAATTTATTATTAGTAGGGCCAGTGTAGCAGAATTCTAGGTGTGTTATAAAATGCAATTGCTTTAGATTTAAATCTAGGGATAAACAAAAGTTGCAGTAACTTTAGCTAAAGAGTATTGCTATTTTATAACAGGTAAATTGAAAGCAGGGATGCCCAGCTAATTTAGTCATGGTAATGCCCCTAACACTAATATTGCTTTAAAGTATTAGTTTTTGGCTGCATCCGTTTAGAGCTATCACTAAAAGTATTGCGATTATTGTTTTGATAGGTGTATATGCTTGTAGTATTAGTAGTGTAAGTCGTTTGGCTGAAATCGAATAATTTAACGCGCTTAGTAAGTTAATAAATATATTGAATATGATAGCTTTATCTGGCTGGTTGGTTTTGGTTGCTCTGATGCAAGCACATTTGCTAATTGCAGCATTTAACCGTGTTACCACTAACATTAGCTTAATGATTATTAAATGACATCAATAAAGATAAACCATTTTATAATCAAAGTGATGCAAAAAATCAGGAGTGTTTATGAGTGTTGTAAAATACCCACCCAATGTTGGCGCCAATGATGGTGTGATTGTGTTTGACGGTGTTTGCAAGCTGTGTAATGCATGGAGCAAATTTATCATTAAATATGATAAACAGCAGCGTTTTAAGCTGTGCAGTATGCAATCAACACAAGGGCAGAGCATATTAAAACACTTCTCATTGCCCACTGAACATTTTGATACGATGTTGTATGTTCAAGGCAATCAGTTATTCGATAAAAGCGATGCGTTTTTGAATATTGTGAAGGAGCTTGGGCTGCCATGGCGCTTATTCTATGTATTCAAAATATTACCTAAGAGTATAAGAAACTGGCTTTATAATCGTATTGCCCTCAATAGGTATCTCTTATTTGGTAAATACGAAAGCTGCATGCTACCAAATAAAGAAGATGAGCATAGATTTTTAAAAGGCAAGGTTGAAGAGTAATCGATAGCTGTGCAGTAAAAATATTGAATCATCATGATATTATTAGATAAATATCATTTTAGTCTACAATCAGCGACCTAACCTGACTAGTAAGAAAATATTTTTAAACCCAATTTTACCATACGTTTAATAACCTTCTAAGCACTTGTGATACCTCTGGAGTTTGGATTAAATCTGATATTAAAATTTATTATATTGAATGACTGATAAGTAATATGATAAATATAAGGCTTAACATATTAAACGTTAAGAAATGCATCGCTTAAGCAGTGTTTTTTCAAGATGTCATCTCAATTATATAAGAGAGTTTAATGTAACTAGCCGTTGTCAAACTCATAGATCCTTTGTGATTACAAATAGCTAATACAGATTACACTATTAACATCAATTACCCAACGGCTATGAACATGCCAGTGGGGTGCAATGCAAGGGTGAAATTACCGACTATGAGTTATATTATGAAAACTATTAATCGGTTTTTTTGTGGTTTGCTTTTTTGTCTATTACTTATTTTTAATCCCGCTAGTTATGCTTTCGCCTCAGGCCAAGATATTTTATTAATACATTCATATCACGATAAGCACAGATGGACGCAATTCCTAAATGAAGGGTTCAATAATGCCTTTCAAAATGATGAAAACGTACGGTTATTTCATGAGTATTTAGATGCAAAAAGAGCACCTAGTGCAGAGTTTAAAGATGTGTTTTTGAGTTATGTTAAAAACAAATACTCCACTGGTAACCTGAATGCAATATTGGTTTCAGATGATGCAGCACTTGCTTTAATAAGAGAGAGCAGAGCAGATTTTTTCCCGGATATCCCGGTGGTCTATCTAGGGATCAATAAAGTTGACCAATCGCTGATTGATACCCCAAATATGACAGGAGTGTTTGAGAATAGAGATATTGGTAGATCAATAAAAGATATCAAAAAAATGACAGGTATTGATGAGATCATTGTTATTTCTGACAAATCTATTTCTGGAAGGTCAAACCTTTCAAAGATAAAAAGTATTGAAAATGACCCTGATACCCCAAAAACTATTCATATAGTTGATGATTTGAAAGATGATCAAATTCCTAGTTTTTTTGAAAATGTAGATCCTAAAACGCCTATTTTGTTAATTGGACAACTGATTAGCTCAAAATATAAAAGTGCTTTATTAAATTGGAATGATGGTAGTAAAGAAATTTCATCTTGGGTAAAAAATCCTATTTTCACCATAGCTATAACGACATTAAACCATGGTGCGACAGGGGCTTATGAATTAAGTGGTGTAAAACATGCTCAAGTGGCTGCTATGTTAGTCAAAAGAGTATTAAATGGCGAAACAACAGCGAGTATTAAACCGATAACTATTGCGCAAAGTGAATGGATATTTAACTGGGAAAAAATTAATAACAGTTATATTGACGAAAAAGCATTGCCTAAAAACAGCTTGTTTATCAATAAAGAAGCTTCTTTTTATCAGCAATATAAAGCTTTTGTTTTGATTGTATCAAGTGCCTTTTTAGTGTCGTTGATTATTATTATTATGCTGTTGGAAATAAATAGACGAGGTAAACAGACCCGAAAAATACTTGCTGACAATGAGTTGCGATATAAGGATTTTTCACAAGCAGGTGCCAGTATTTTTTGGGAAATGGATTCACAACAAAATATTAGCTATATATCTGGTAATACATTTGAATTGTTTCATATGGAGCCTGAAGAGATGCAAGGTATAAAAGTCAGTGACATATACCAGCAAGAATTCGTACTTGAATTCCCTGAGAGTCATTTTTTACGATTAGTTCAAAAGCAGCAACCTTTAGACAATTTAATTTTCAAAATAAAACAAACAAGCGACAGCCTCAAAGTTATTCTTATTAATGGTATTGCTGTTTACAATAATAAAGGCATGTACAAAGGCTATAGGGGCATCGTCAAAGAAATTACTCAAGAGCACCAATTAAGCGAGGATTTAGCTTATCAAGCCACATATGACTCACTCACTAAGTTAATTAACAGGAATAGCTTTAATATTCACTTAGAACATGTAGTGAATACCTACTCTACAACTAACCAACAAAGTTATTTGTGCTTTCTAGATTTAGATCGTTTCAAAGTTGTTAATGATACTGCAGGGCATTTTGTTGGTGATACCTTGCTGGCGAATATAGCTAAAATCATTCAAACAAACATTAGCTCTAAGGATACACTTGCACGTTTAGGAGGTGATGAGTTTGGTTTGATTCTGACTAACCAGAGCCAAAAAATGGCTCAAGAAATATGTGAAAACATCATTGACCAAGTATGTGATTATCAATTTTTTTGGAATAAGCGCTATTTCAATGTTGGCTTGAGTATTGGTATGGTGCCAGTTAACGATCAATTCACAGCAACTGAATTACTGAGCCGCGCAGATTTATCGTGTTATAAAGCAAAAGATGCAGGTAGGAGCAGGGTTTTTATAGCAGACTCAAATAACAGCGATTTATATAAAGAAGAACTGCAAATGGGCTATATTGCAAATATATCCCAAGTTATTGAAAAAAATCAGTTCTACCTTGTAAAACAAGTTATAAAGCCTTTATCACCGTTGAGCACCAAGGAGCATGTTGAAGTACTTATTCGCTATAAAGACAGCTCTGGTAATCAAATATCACCTGCTTTGTTTATACCCGCGGCTGAGAAATATGGGGTCATTGGTCTTATTGATGAATGGGTAGTTAAAAATGTATTCGAGCAATACGATACTTACTTCCCTAATGGTAATACCTTAGTGTCGATTAATTTATCTGGGATGACTTTAAGTAATGACCTACTGAGAAATAAAATCAAAAGATTAGTCTTATCCTCACCGATAAACACTGACAATATTTGTTTTGAAATTACCGAAACTGCGGCTATTTCCCAATTATCTGAAGTGTTAAGTTTTATTATAGAAATGAAGGCATTAGGAATAAAATTTGCGCTGGATGATTTTGGTAGCGGAGCCGCTTCTTTCGTTTATTTGAAAAATTTGCCAGTCGATTTTCTTAAAATAGACGGTAGTTTAATCAAGAATATAGTCGAGGAAAAAACAGGTAGAGCTATAGTTGAATCTATTCATACGATTGCCAAAGTAATGAATATGAAAACCATTGCTGAGTTTGTCGAAAATCAAGAAATAGAAGATATTCTCAATGATATAGGAATTGACTATGTGCAAGGCTACCATATCGCTAAACCTGTCACGTGCTAGCTTTTACTATAAATGCGTTGATAATGCTTAAACTGTTCACAATCAATAGTTTAACAGGACAAAAGAGTTAATAGGTAAACGAATTTGTCAGCAATTACTATAGGATTTTTTTAGATAAATATTGCTAAACTAGCATTTTGTTGCACTTAGAATTTGCCATCATTTCACTATTATTTTTTAACGTATTTTGCGTAATATCTTCAGTTCGGCATTTAGGTGCTGGCCTGCCATTTCTTGAGCGCTAGATTGGCCTTGTCTAACGTGTTTAGCAAGCTTGTATTTTCAATTGTTATTCTCATCGCGATAGCTCTTTATGTAGGTGTTTAAATTTCACATATTTTATTGGTAAAAAATGCAAATTTTATGTGTACGCAATGAATTTCTATGCTGTCTTACTCTACTTAGTAAAAATCTAATTCTGATTTAATCTCTCAAATACATCTATTTTATTACCTATTAAACTCAGCGTTCAATTATCAATTAAATATTGAAAGTGATTGTTTATATTTGCCACTTATCAAATATAAACATACCAATTACTATATTTGTATATTGTTAGCACTCGCTAGCACTGAGTTAAATATGAAGGGAGTCTATGCACCTTCTCATCTAAAGCAGGAGATAGATATGTTCGCATTTTTGGTTGTTCTTTAAAGAAAGTGAGTTTGATATTTTAAATAAGTAATGAATACACAAATTAATGGAGTGTTCGCTGCTATCAGGCTGGGAAGGGCACTTTAAACTATCAGTAATAATAGTAGATTTAAATCGATTATGAGGTATTAAATAACATGTCAGATACTCAATTACAGCTTGCTCGTGCACTAGAGTTACCTTCACGCCAAGCGATGCTAGAGCGCAACATTTCAGTACAAGATTTTTGGCATAACAATAGAAGTTTATTAGCTAACGCTTGGCAAGAATGGGATCTAAGCGAGTTAGAAAATACAGTAATACCGGATGAGGCATTAGTTGATGCTACATTACGTGATGCAGTGACTGCAGCATGGGCAGAGCCAACGCAAGAGTATAAAGTGCGCGATTTATGGCAACAAGTGTCTGCTGATGTTTATCAGTGCCAGTTTTTTGAGCCGCAGCGTCTAGATGATTTGCGCAACTTTTTAGATAAAGCGGCAGATGCTAAGATTCCCTTACGCCCACCTTATGGCATAGCGTTGAATCGGCACGGCGCCATGCTAGATCAGCGCTCGCAAGGCTATTTAGCATCACCGAGTTTTCAAGCGTTCTACCTAGATCTGATGAATAAATATATGAGGCCTATGGCACGCATGTTATTTCCTGAAGTCACAGGGTTTGATACTCAGACATTTGGCTTTTCGATTCAATACCAAGCGGGCTTAGACACATCATTACGCTTACATACAGATGCATCGGCGGCGACATTAAATATTAATATTAATAAGCCTGATGAGGGGTTTACAGGATCAGAAGTAGACTTTTATGACTCTAAAACGGGCAAGGTAAATAGGCTTAGTTTTAAACCGGGTATGGCAATGATTCATCGCGGTAATGTCGCCCATGCAGCACAGCCTATCACCAGCGGTAGTCGCTCTAATTTAGTGCTTTGGTTATATGGCGAGGGTGGGCGTGTGCCTCAGCAATTAAATACTAATGCAGAGCTAGATTTGCGGATGCGTTACTCAACACCTAATGCAAAGTATGATCAGTATGCTCCTTTTTAAACGCCGCTGCTAAATTGATGGGTAACTCTTATTTTAATGTCATATGAGCTCTGAATTTTATATGCTATTTAATATTGATTGATAACGACTGACTTTATTGAAACAGCGCGAGCTCACATTACTATTTAGATAAATGAGTGTAAAGATTATCAGCGGCTAGTTTGCTTGGGCTTTAAAGCTAAGAGGTTGATAAGATGTCTCTATTCCTAAATATTTTTTACAAAATTAGTGCTGTTCGATTTTAGCCATTATTCGTGATATTTTTAACTTTACCGTTAAATTTAATGTGAGTATCAGTAGAAAAATTTTAAAAACTCATGCAGTATCAATGGCATGAAAATATGATAATTAATAACGGGTTTTCGATTTTTCTACAAATGTACATACCGTATCAAAAAACTTTTGCCAGAACGCTTAGGTGGCTTTAACGAGATTTTTGCCGACATTAGATACAGGTGAAGCTTTAGTTATTGGAGATGCTAGTTCTCTGCTAAGTCGAATATGCGTTGATGAACCTAGAAATAAACTAGATGGTGGCACTATTGAGTTTTGAAAAGGGTGGCAAGGCGTTGTTATTAATGACCGCTTCGGGACTGTCGTGGAAAACTGGAGAAAACTAGGCGTTTAATAACGCCTAATTAATAAGCAGCTAAAACGACAAAAATAGTAGCCATCGCGAAGCAATTATATCCAAACGCTATTTTTCTCTGGGCGCAGTGTTAAAACGGGCCCAGCATCAAGAGTATCAAAATGAAGAAGTTTATATTTATATTACTTATAGTTGCGGCAGGATGGAAAATATATGAAGCACAAAATGTGCCAGTGCTTACTAATGCCGACCTCTATCTATTGAATGAACCAACTGTAATAGCAAGGGGGTCATTATTAGCTTCAAATACGAAGTATTCTTGTGATGGACGCCAACACTGTAGCCAAATGAATTCTTGTGAAGAAGCCACATTTTTTATAAACAATTGTCCTAATACAAAAATGGATGGTGATCATGATGGTATTCCATGCGAACGTCAGTATTGTAACTAATTAATTTCTAACAATTGTAGCTACAGGGAGTTTTTTCGCTGTTTAAAGTCGCCTACGCAATATTTAGAGTTTTTGGTTGATCGTGTTAATTAAAAGTACGAATATAGGATACTGTAATTATTCTATTAATTAATCCCTGTTAATCACAACACGCTGTAGCACACTCTCTCATCAATTATTGATACAACGGTTAGTAAGAATGTCGACAAAGAGGCGGCGTTCATTCATAATCACGTCTATTTAGCAATGTGCCGATTTACAAGGGCGCAGCATTAGGAAATTTAATGGTACCTGGCTCAATTTAGAGCATCTTATCCTTTGTCTGATTGAATTTTTAGCCTTTGAAACTAGTTTACTAGACACTCAGTTTTTATTAAGTGCTCTTGTATATTACTAGATGTTACCCAATATTACCGTTGTATTGCTAGGTATTCGCTAATCAGGTAAAGCAGCACAGTTATTGCTTATCAATAACAAGCATCAATGAAATAATGCTAAGGTCTTTAGGAGATAGAGTTGGACTATTTTGAAGTAATGGAGGTTGAACAATCAGCCTCGCAAGAAGATATAAAAAGGGCTTATCGACGTTTAGCCTCAAAGTATCATCCAGATAGGAATAAATCGGCTGATGCCGTTGAGCGCTTCCAGAAAATTAAAGAAGCGTACGATGTTATATCAGACCCGCAACAGCGCAAATTATACATCGAACAAGAATACACTGAGGTGATGAGTCCTAGATCATTCACCGAATCCTATTGGCACACAGTTTTAAATACTTAAGAGATATTATGTCGAAGATCGAATTTATACCAGGCTATTTGGTGGATGATTATCAACTGCTGACTGAAAATATAGAGTCTTATCAGGATCCGGAAGAGCCTGAGTTAATTAACAATTATGTTAATAGTTTATTAGCTCAGTTAAACAAAACACCGGAGTTTTTAGCGACGATGCCTGATCAGCTCGCGATGTGTTTACTGTTTGTAGTAAAGCTAGATAGCGCCAAACTATCAGCATTAAGCTTAAATAGTGAGCCTGAATGGGATGATGTAAAAACCTGCGTCAGCATACATAAACAATTTAGGCCTTTACTATCGATACTGATTGAGAAGTATCAGCAGCCATTAAAAATCGCTTTGTTGTTATTGTGCTTTTATGAACTGGATGCCAAAGCGCAAGAGTTTCACGCTGAGCCAGATGAAAGTGATGAGCAAGACGATTACGAAGATGACAACGAGTATCAAGGTCAAGACCAAGATAGCCTAGACGAATATTAATACCAGAGCATTAATATCGCACAATTAGTACCGTACAATTACAACCACATATAAGTTAACAGGATTATATTTTGAGCCAACAAATAGCCGTATTAGCTGAGAAGGTCATTGCAATCACCCATGAGAGTGGTCGCAATGGTGGTGATATTTTAGAGAAAATCGCCTCTGATGAGGGCGATCATACCATGATCGCTGTTATATCTGAGTTAGATATCATGAGTGTTGCAAAAATATTACGCTCGTTCGATGCCACTATTCCATCGATAGCGGCTTGGTTGATGGAGCCTGAGACAATAGGAAAAATGTTAGATGTAGAGCCATCGTATTGGGAAAATGAGCTGAAAAAAGGGGCTTTTAATGCTCAGGATTCAGTGAAGTCGATGTTGTCTCAAATATTTTTAACGCAAAGTGATGATGAAGAGAGAGAGCTATCGATACTCGATGCTATCGTAGAATCAGAAACGGGACTGTTATATTTATCGCTGCCTTTTATCGGCTTTGATTTCGAAAGTATCGATGTGACGGAAGAGTCTGTTTCAGGTAGTGATGAAGAGTTACTACTTAAGATAAAATCACTAAGTACGTCTATTTATGACGATATAGTGGCGACTTCTGTACGTGGTGATTTTGAGAAAATTGAAGCGATTCTTAAATCACAGGCAAATAACATCAGAGTGGGCGACATCAGTAACGATACTGATGATATGTTCGAGCCATTATGAAAAGAGAATACCAGATGAATCTTGACCGAGTCAGGGCGAAACCCTTCTTGTTGCTGACGATAAGTGATGCCCTTGAAAGCGGCGCTATGAGTACAGACCAGCTAGCTAAAATAGAAAGCCAGTTGGTTGAGATGTCGTTAAAAATCGCCAAGGGCTTCTTTTCACCGGTGATCAGTCATGACTTAAAAAAATCTTGCGCTATAGTGATGGGGGTTGCGACACTTGGGCTTTTAAAGTTATGTGAAGGTGATAGTGCGCGTGCCCAAAAAATCCTGCTAGAAGAATCAGTGATTATCTGTTTTCGCAAAGGTTGGCAGAGTGTTAACGAGCTGTTTAAGGCGCATGGTAGTACAGCAGATCAAGGCACGCTATTGGCTAAATACCAATACAGTGCTAACGAGCACAAAGACATCGCAGCGATTCACCAATCACTTTTAGCAGAACAGCTTGATGTTAATCTATTAAAAAATATAGCGTCTAAGTTTAAAAGCCAAATGTCAAACATGGATATGAATCTGTTTGATATTGATGAAGCGACCATTAAGGCAGATGTACAGCTTGCGATTTTTGAAGCGCTGATGAAGCGTCATGATATCAGCCATACCGATTATGATAATTTCAAATCGTTTTTGCAGCGCTATCTTGAAAAACCAGATGTATTTGCCGTTGAGTTTCGTGAGTCAACAGCAGAAATTTTAGCAAAGTTTGATACTAGAACTACTAATAGAATTGAAATTTGGCTTGAGAGTATTGAGCAAAAATTCAACCGTATTTTTAAACAGCTATCTTTTGAAAATAGCGGGCCTGAAATTTATATCAGTATTTTTCATACGATGTTGCACGGCAATATAAACGCCAAAAAATTCATGCATGCCTATGAAAGCTTATTAAAGGCTGAGAAAAAGCTGCATACTAATTTAAAAGAACAAATAGAGGTCGAACAATCTTTCCAAGATTTAGAGGAAGATGATGATGACTATTTTACTGAAGAAGAACTACTAGGCGAGCTTAGCGATAATATCACTGACGATAATTATTAGATTATCTTTTGGTTGTTCAATAGCGCAGTAAAATAATCTGTACATTTTCTGCGCTAACATACCAACTTAGTGTGTTACTTTATGAGTTAAAAGTAAATTATTGAATAATAACAAGTTAAAATAATGCTATCGTGATAAAGCTGAAGCTTTGATAGTGAGATATAAAGGTTTAGCGACTCGCTAGGATAGCTGTTTTTAAGGAAACAATAATGACAAACACAGTACAAGATCATGCTTGGCATGATGAAGACATAGTTGATGTGGCTTATAAGAATGCGGATGATCCAACATTTGAAACCGTATACATCGATATGGGTGATGAGGGCTCGGTCATTCTAAATAGAGCAGATGTCATTGTGTTGGCTCAAAAATTTGGTATAAAAATAGTTGAAGGCTTCTCGCCACCTATCTTGTTAGAGCAACTTGATAAAGCATATTTTATAGCGAAAGATGCCGGTTTAGAGACAGCAGGTATCAGCAGTGCAGAGCATAATATTGCGGATATAGAGAAGATGTTAGCAAAAGGCGGATGGTGATTTTAGCACTGCCTGATCATTAAAGATCAACACGATAGTTAAGAGCACAAGCGCAGATAAACATCATATTTTTATATGAATGTATCATTAATATTTATAAACTACCGCCTTGTTTTTATACTCATATAAATGTCTTTGATAGGGCGCTAGGTTTTGGCAAATTGTATTCTTAGCAGTTGATTTACAAAAGCCGCTTTTTAAAAGTGTTTTTAACTACCGGTTAAAATAAACAAATTCAAATAATGCGATAGCGCGTTATTTATCACAAAAGGTACTGACATTGGTGCCAATAATTATATTGATTAATAGGGATATCGTAAGTGATCATTAAAGCAGGAGTTCAAGGACAAGAGGTTTTACATTTAACTAGCTATGAGGCATTACAGATGATTGAATGTTTAGCTGCACAGTTAAAACTGCAGCAGACAGACATAGCAGTCACTTTATTTCATTATGATGCCGACTTAGAAGGGGCTGGCGCTAGTGATGATACCGAGCTTGATGATGTTGATACAGAGCCTAAAAAATCTGATATTTGGATTAGAAATTTTGGTAACGATACTCGTTGCAGCAATAAAAAACAGCTAAAAAAAGTATTATCTATTAAATACAAATCTATTTCTGTCAGCGTTCGCTTTGAAGCTTTAAATGGCAAAAAAAGAGTCGTTCATGTTTTTGTCGATGCTTACGGTATTATTCGCGACCCAGAACAAAATTATGAAATTGTTGATTTCAATACATTATTTGATACTCAATTATAAAACAAAGTGTGTGTTAATTCATGCTTGTAGCCATAACAGTGATTGAATAATAACAGGGTAAAAATGGTCATGTTTATTAATGTGGCCATTTTTCAATGAGTGTGTATGTAAATTTATTTGTGCTGTACACCACAGATTAGCGTTTCTAGCAAAGCATTTGGCAAACCAATAGCCTCTAATTAAACTTTAAATTTTTAAGTGAGATTTTAAACCATGGCTGTCATAGTATGTTTCGGTGATTCAAATACTTGGGGAACAGTGCCTAATGATACACGCCGCTATGACCACACGCAGCGCTGGCCCGCGTTATTAAACAATGCTTTAGCGAATGTAGAAGTCATTGAAGCAGGCCAGCAAGGGCGTACCTTGATCCATAATGATCCTTTTCAAGGAGAGAGGGCTGCTCAACTCTATTTAACAGATTATCTAGAAAAACATACACCTGATTTGGTAATCATTTTATTGGGAACCAATGATTTAAAAGCCAAGTTTGCACTCACCGCTAAAGAGGTGGCACAAAGCGCTGCTCTCTTAGCAGACAAAACTCAACAATATCAGTACTCATCCAAACAACAGTTAACTAAAGTGTTGTTAGTAGCCCCTCCACCTATCTATGAAGTCGGTTTTTACGCCAATATGTATGCAGGTGCCGCAGTTAAATCAATGCAGCTAGCAAAATATTATCAGCAGTATGCACAGCAAGTCGCCTGTGCCTTTTTTGATGCTGCTACTGTTATAACCTCCTGCCAAGAGGAAGGCGTTCACTGGCAGGCAGATCAGCACCAGTTGCTAGCTGATGCTCTATTAGTGGTAGTTAAAGGATTGTTAGCTGATACCAGCAAAACTTAACGCACGCTTTAGCATTACAATATACTGGTATACACATTGCTTTGATGGTTTTTTATATAGTAATGAATACGGCTGAGGGTGCTTTAAATTGTTAAAGATGTAATTGATTTTAATTTGTATCGTGTGCCAGGATGGGTTAGACAAGCTAGGCTAACTAAGCGGCCATCAGACCAAGTACGCCTATTTACAATTAGACAGGCCGTCATCTCATTTATATTCAAATGTTTTTGTTTTTCTCTACAAGGTAGCGAAGCTTCTACGATGTGTTCTACATTAGATATTGGGCAAATATTTGATAAATACTCATTAGGTGTCAATGCTGTAAAGTCTTGATTAATATACTCTGGCGCAAGGCTGACAATAACATATCGGTCTTCTAATTGTATTGGGATAGCATCTTCTAAGTGCACTATTATTGAGTGGAAAATTGGCGTTTGTATAGGAACACCCATCTGCATAGCTATATCTTCATAGGCAGTAGTAGCCACTAATTTAATGATCTTACAGCTATAAATATTACCCCGTTGACGTACTTCCTCAGCAATATTTTTAATATCAATCAGTGGTGATTCTGCTTTAGGTTTAGCAACAAAGGTCCCTATTCCCGGGTGGCGAGTTAGGATGTTCTCCTGAACCAAATCTCTAATAGCCTTGTTAACTGTCATACGGCTAACGCCAAATTGCTTGACTAGTTGAGCTTCAGTCGGAATTTTACTGCCACTGGGATATTGTTGCTGTAAAACGCCATTGAGGATAAAACTCTTTATTTGCTGATAACGCGGTCCTGTGCTCAATCAAAACTCCATATGCCAAAAAAATTGTTATTGTAACGACTAGCTAAGTAACACACAACAGATTACTAAACTTAACAAATAGCTAGCTAACGGGTAAATAAATGGCCGTTTTAAAGATTAGCAAATGATAGTATATTTACATTTTATTCTCAGTGGTATATACATATATAGACATCTACAAAAATGTAGTTACCTAAATTGATTTGCTAGATTTATAAATGATTTAGTGAATATATAAAGTCTAATTAAAACATCAGAAATAAGGTAATATTATGAACAATAATAAATTGGCGGACACAGCTCCTCCCAGCCCAATATCAATAATAAAACTGATAATTTATAGCTTAGTTGGTATATTTTTCTTTTTTATTCCCATTGAATTGTTTGGTAAAACGACTATCCCACTTGATCATATCGTCTCTTGGATTAGAGGGAATCTGGCTGATCAAGCTGCAATCTACGCTCTTTTGTTAATCATACTCGGCGGTATTTATCCTTTTTACACTGGCTCTTGGAAAGAAAATAGAACACAAGTTATATTTTCTGTTTTAAAGCTTGGTGGTATTGTTGCGGGTTTAATGGCTTATTTCTCATTTGGGCCAGATATTTTTTTCGAAAAAGATATGCTGCCTTTCTTGTTTAATAAACTGGTTATCCCTGTTGGTTTGATTGTGCCAATAGGTGCAATTTTTCTAGCATTCCTTATTAGTTATGGATTATTAGAATTTATAGGCGTTATTTTAGAGCCTATTATGCGCCCTTTATTTAAAACGCCAGGTAAGTCGGCAATTGACGCTGTCGCATCGTTTGTTGGCAGTTATTCAATTGGATTGTTAATTACTAACCGAGTTTATAAATCGGGCCAATATTCTGCTAAAGAAGCCGCCATCATCGCGACAGGCTTTTCTACCGTGTCAGCCACTTTCATGGTTATTGTTGCCAAAACTTTAGGTTTAATGGATGTTTGGAATTTGTTTTTTTGGTCGACACTGATCATCACATTTACCGTCACAGCTATCACCGTTAGGCTGTTTCCCTTATGTAAAATGGATAATAAGTCATTAGCTGACAAGCCAAAAGCATTTACTCACTCGCGTTTAAAGCAAGCGACGATTGAGGGGTTATCGGTTACTAGTAAAGCATCGCCAATCATTGCAAATATTCGCCAAAACCTAGTGGAGGGTTTGTTAATGGCGATGAGCATTCTTCCCTCTATTATGTCTGTTGGCTTACTTGGTCTATTGATAGCCAAATACACGCCGATTTTTGATTGGATGGGGTACTTATTCTACCCATTTACCTTACTTGCTCAATTGCCTGAGCCTCTACTTGTAGCAAAGGCCTCGGCAACAGGGCTGGCAGAGATGTTCTTGCCAGCACTATTGATGGCAGAGGGTGCGGTTGTATCTAAGTTTGTTGCCGGTACGGTCGCGATATCATCTATCCTGTTTTTCTCGGCTTCTATACCTTGTATATTATCAACGCAGATACCATTAACAATCAGACAAATGTTAATTATTTGGTACCAGCGTGTGGCTTTAACCATCCTTTTATCAGCACCTGTTGCTTTCTATGCGGATAGTATCTTATCTAAGATGTGATTCTAGCTATTAGACACTTAACATTTTTTTAAAGGATGTTAAGTGTCACCCGAGCATAGATTTTATGCTCACATTACTTGTTGTTTATTTACTCACCTTAACCGCTTGATAAACAGCCGTTGTGATAAATCAGCTGTGAGTTTGTTGATAGGCCGGTCGCTGGCGAAGACGCTCTACATAGGCAGCTACTTTTGGCGATGCCTGCAATAAGCCAAAGGCCATTGAAAAATCTAAAAGGCCGCCAAAAACAATATCGGCGGCGCTAAAGTGGTTACCAAGCGCCCAATCAGTTGCCGGTGTCATCACTTCTATGGTGGCAAGTACGCGAGGCATATCACCCCATCCTGCCGTCTTAGGTTCTGGATGTTCTAGCTTGGCGCTAGCAAGTGTTAAAGCAGGCTCAATGGTATTACCTGAAATAAACAAATAGCGGTAATAGCTAGCGCGCTGTGGTGAGCCTATTGCTGGTGCGAGTCCTTTAGCTGCATACTTATCAGCAAGATAAGCACAGATAGCCGCAGTTTCAGTTACTATCGTCTCACCGTCAACCAGTACCGGTAATTTACCCATCGGGTTTATGTTACGAAATTCTGTAGAGCTGGTGTTTTCATAGTCAATGATGATTTGTTCGTGTTCTACATCTAGCTCTTTAAGCATCCAGTCAGTGGTGATTGCTCTGCTCATAGGGTTGAAGTAATGTTTCATTGTTCACTTCCTTTTAGTTAGGATCGAAGTAGTAAGTTCATTCTATGTGGCCGCTGACTAGCGCTGTTTTTGAAGATAGTAGCCTCCACTGATTTGAAGTATATGGTTATTTATGCCGTTATATGGCATATTTGATTAATGAAAAATTCTAGCTTTGAGCAACGCACGCAGCGCCGTGATCGCCTAATTGGTCTACTCAGATCTGAGCAGTACTGGAAAACGTCCGATCTACGTGAGCACTTAGGTGTTAGTCAACGTACTTTGATGCGTGAATTAGCACAGTTAAGACTGGCAGGCTATCCCATCGAATCCGATAGGGGGCGCGGCGGTGGTATACGCTTAAATGGCAGATGGGGGATAGAGCGTTTAAATTTAAGTCACCATGAAGTGGTTGAGCTAATTCTTTCATTAGCCATTATGGAATCTCTTAACTCTCCATTGTTAACCAGTAATTTGAAAGTAATAAAGCAGAAGCTTTTTCAAGCTTTCCCTGAAAAACAGCGTGGCGCCGTCAGTGATATCCGTAAACGTATCTTGATTGGTGATAACGCAAGCGCAAATATTGTCAGCCGTTATATTACGCCAACACAGCAAATTTCACAGTGTATAGCGCAAGCGTTTTTACAGCGAAATTGTGTACAAATAGAGTATCAATCTGAATCAGCTGAGATCACGCTTCGTGTCATTGAAGCCCAGTATATTCTATTGAATTGGCCTATCTGGTATATCCTGGCTTGGGATCATCTGAGGTTGTCAGCAAGAGTGTTTAGGATAGATCGCATTAAAAGTGCTCGTGTTATCGATAAAAGCTTTGATCTACACAGCGAACAGGTTTTTACGGAAATTTACACTTCATTTTATCAAAAAATTTAGTTTTTTGGTGTTATTAATTAATAAGTTAAGACCTATGTCTAACTATTAACATTACATTTTAATTATCCAATAAAAGCTATCTGTTTATTTATAAATAACATTGAAAACATGATTAATGCCATGCTAACAATACATTGTCAGCATGGCATTATAAGCAGCCTCTTTAAAAGCTTACCCGTACTTAATCGAGCTTGATCTGTTTGTTATCAGTAAAAGGAGTGATGCTGATGGCGATTGATTTTGAGGTCGGTGTAAAGCTGCGATCACCATAACTATCAAGGGCCACTAACGGATTAGTTTCAGGATAATAAGCCGCCATATTACCTCGTGGTATATCGTAAGGAACGGCTTTGAAACCTGAAACACTGCGCTCTTTATCATCGTGCCAATGGGAGGTAATAGTGACTTCTTGCTCATTTTCAAGACCGAGCGCTCGTATATCTTCAGGGTTCATGAAAATTACTTTACGCTGGCCTTTAATACCTCTGTAGCGATCATTTAAACCATAAATAGTGGTATTGTACTGATCGTGAGAGCGCATGGTTTGCAAGGTAAATATATCACCTGATTGCTTTGCTTTTTTCCGTTTTTTGCTCATGATTTCGCCAATTAGGCTCTCAGGCAGGGCGTTAGCTTTAATATTAGCTAGGCCATTATCTGTTTTCCATACTCGCTGCGCGGCATTATTACCCAAATAAAAGCCACCAGGGCTATCAATGCGCTGATTAAAGTCTTCAAAACCATCAATACACTGGGCTATTAACTCTCTGATTTGATAATTATCTTCAGCGAGTGCTAACCAATCAACCTTGGTGTGCGCTAAGGTGTAGTGCGCCATATTGGCAATAATTGCCACTTCAGATTTTAATAGCTCGCCTGCTGGCGCTAAAAAACCACCCGAGCTGTGTACCATTGACATCGAATCTTCAACGGTTATCAGCTGTTCACCTTGGCCTGTTATATCTTGCTCAGTTCTGCCTAAGCAGGGCAGTATCAAAGCATCTTTACCAGGCGTTAAATGGCTGCGGTTTAGCTTGGTACTTACATTGACGGTTAAATCACACTTAGCCAGTGCTTGACGAGTGACTTTAGTATCTGCCATGGCTGCGGCAAAATTACCGCCTAAGCCGATAAATACTTTACTGCGCCCCTCATTCATTGCCTGTACTGATTGAATCGCATTATGGCCGTGCTCTCTCGGCATTTTTTGATCAAGCAAGGTTTCAAGTTTATCAATTAATGCAGCGGGCGCTTTCTCGTTAATGCCCATGGTACGATCACCTTGTACATTACTGTGGCCTCTGACTGGGCAAGGCCCTGTACCCGCTTTACCGATATTGCCGCGCAGTAGCAGTAAATTGATTATTTCTTGGATGGTGGCCACTGAATGCTTGTGTTGAGTTAAGCCCATCGCCCAGCTACAGATAACACGTTCAGCATTGGCATACACTTGTGCTATTTGTTCAATATCTTCACGGCTAACACCTGATTGCTCAACAACAAAGCTCCATTGAGTCGCCTCAACTAACGCTAAATAAGAGGTTAAGCCATCGGTATGTTGATCTAAGAACTCAATATCAAAGACACGTGGATCGCCTTGCTCAATAGCGGTGTTATCTAATGCGATTAATGCTTTTACAATGCCACGTACTAGCGCCATATCACCGCCAAGCTTTGGGGTGTAATAATGCTTAGATATTACCGTGTGACCGTTAGTTAGCATTTCAATTGGGCTTTGCGGATTAGTAAAGCGCTCTAGGCCACGCTCGCGTAAATTGTTAAAGCTAATAACATGAGCGTTACGCAGTGATGCTTGGCGCAGTGCCTCTAACATTCTTGGATGATTAGTGCCTGGGTTTTGGCCAAAGACAAAAATAGCATCTGCCTTGGTAAAATCATCAAGTGATACTGTACCTTTACCCACTCCGATTGATTCACTCATAGCAACGCCACTGGCTTCATGGCACATATTAGAGCAATCTGGGAAGTTGTTAGTACCAAAACTGCGGACAAACATTTGGTACATAAAAGCCGCTTCATTACTGGCGCGGCCCGAGGTGTAAAACTCAGCCTGATCAGCAGATTCTAGCTGGTTTAAATGCTTAGCAATTAAAGTAAAAGCCTCATCCCAACTAACCGGGCTGTAGTGATCAGTCTCACTGTTATAGCGCATCGGCTCAATTAAGCGTCCTTGATATTCAAGGAAGTAATCACTTTGTTGCTCTAAATAACTGACACTGTGTTTGGCAAAAAAAGCGGCATCTACCTTTTTAGCGGTCGCTTCCCAGTTGACAGCCTTGGCGCCGTTTTCACAAAAATTAACATTATGACCTTTAGCATCACCCCATGCACATCCTGGGCAGTCAAAACCATTGTGCTGGTTAGTCTTTAGCAAACTAATGACATTCTTGATTGGTCTTTTACTTTTCAGAAGGTGTTCAGTCGTGCTTGTTAGCGCACCCCATCCGCCTGCTGAACCTTTATAATCAGAGATTTTTTTCTTAGCCATTGAATTGCCTGTCATTTAATAAATAATAATTTTAACGAAAACGGAATATGTAGATAAATTAGCGGGCAGATAATACCTGCAAATCAGTAATATTTAAATGCCACCTTTGGTTAATTTGGTAGGGTCTAGCAGTTTTTCTAGCTCTGCACGGGGGATATCTGTCTCTTGCTCTGCGACATCGAGCACAGGGCGACCTTGCGCATAGGCTTTTTTAGCAATCATCGCCGCTTTCTCATAACCAATAATAGGGTTTAAAGCAGTCACTAGAATAGGGTTGCGAGATAGTGCAGCTTGCAGCGCCTCTTCGTTAACCGTAAAGGTGGCAATGGCTTTATCTGCCAATAACACACTGACGTTACTGATCAGCTCAATACTGCTTAATAAGTTATTGGCAACCAATGGCAGCATAACATTGAGCTCAAAATTACCCGATTGGCCGGCAATAGTAATAGCCGCATCATTACCTATCACTTGCGCTGCCACCATAGCTGTTGCCTCGGGAATAACAGGGTTGACCTTGCCAGGCATAATAGATGAGCCAGGTTGCAGTGCTTGAAGTGCGATTTCACCTAACCCTGCTAGCGGGCCTGAATTCATCCAACGCAAATCATTGGAAATTTTAAGCAGTGATACAGCGACCGTTTTAAGCTGGCCAGAAACTGATACCGCCGTATCTTGAGTACTGATATGAGTAAACAAATTATCCGCAGGTCTAAACTGTACCTCAGTTAAGCGGCTAATATGCTCAGCAAATTTAGCTGAAAACTCAGGGTGAGCATTAATCCCAGTACCAACCGCAGTCCCTCCTTGAGCCAGTGATTGTAGTGCTTTTTGACTCGCTCTTAACACAGTAATATTTTGCTCTATCTGCGAAGCCCAAGCCAATAAACACTGGCTCATTCTAACTGGCATCGCATCCATCAAGTGAGTACGACCGGTTTTGATATGATGATTAACCGCAGCCGCTTTTACTTTTATCACACCTGCAAGGTCCTCAAGTGCTGGCAATAACTGTTTTTCAATACCAATGGCAGCGCTAATGTGAATGGTACTGGGAATAATGTCATTACTACTTTGGCCATAATTGACATGATCATTAGCACCCACGTTATCATTTAACTTAGCACTTGCCAGTGTCGCTAACACTTCATTGGCATTCATGTTAGAGCTAGTGCCCGAACCTGTTTGGTATATATCAACAGGGAAGTGCCTCATCATCTTTGGATCTGCCAGCAATTCATTAACAGAGCTGATAATCGCCGCGGCCATATCATTGGATATTAGCCCTAATTGAGCATTAGCTGAAGCGGCCGCTGATTTTGCCAGCAATAGTGCCTCAATAAATGACTTTGGCATAGTTTGGCCGCTGATAGGGAAGTTATTAACCGCACGCTGAGTTTGCGCACCATAAAGGGCATCAACAGGCACTTGCAACTGCCCCATACTATCTTTCTCAACTCTTACACTCATTATTTATCCTTTACTGATTATTTATTTAACATTGATAAGCCTGCAACCTACAACTTAGCTAGCTCAGAGCGCTTTCAAAGCAATGGGCGATACCCTCAGCTCATCATTGAATGCATGATGAGTTTTATGGCGTAGCTAATTGCGCCAGAGTTTTGAATCTTAAATATGAAACGTATTGACACACAAGAACAATTTTAAGTTAATGATATTAAATATCATTATCATTTAAATCAAAGAAAGCTGTCAAGATGTAAAATACATAAATGAATACTAGCAGCTCAGTTGTTGGATCAGCGCTGCTTTAATGGCTTTAGCGAGTAATTTTATTATGTAAATATTATCGCTATGGCGATTGACGTAAATAAAGACACCTAAAAAATAATGTAGCTCAATACCAACACTAATATCATAAAATTAGCAGTGATTAAGATTAAAGTGAGGTAATAATAAGCTGATCAAATTTTATACAAAAAATCATGTAAAGCTGATATTTTTGTGCTAATGTCATTTCAATGGAATGTTTAAAACAGATGTTTAATTTTTTCTTTACTAAAGCATATCAACAACGGCTCATGGTAATTGTTACTTTTTGCACACTTGTTATTAACAAAATAAAGCCTGCCATTATCTTAAAATTTTGCTCAAGTAATATCTTTACAAGACAATTAAGTATGATAAAAGGAATTCATTTATGTCAAATTATTTCAATTTTTTCATTACCCGTTTTGGCCAAAAAGCAGATAAAGAAAAGGCCATAAATTCTGGATTGACACTGATTAGAGACGACAAAGATATTTCCAGTGATGTAAAAATACTCATTTCTAACATTAGCATTTGTGATCTTGAGTTTGCCTATGACTTAGCAGCAAGCAAAGCATCTAGCAATATTAAGCTAATTCAAGAATTAGATCACAATATCGCTCAAGAGCATAACAACATTGCGGCTTTGGACCCCAAGCACATAGACAAGGAGGAGCCTAAGCAGGCCGTCAAAAACACGACTTCTGTGGATACAAATATCGGGACAGTAATTACTGAAGATATAGCCGTATTATATGATCCCCATAAAAATCTAAGACGTCTACAGCTTCTCAAAACTATCATGTCTGCTGCTCAATTATTCGAGAGAGCTTGCGAAACAAACTTTCATCGTCGGCGCGCAAACAAATTCTTTTTTGCGCAATTTAAAGTACTGTCTCAAGCTTTCGCCAATGGCGATATGCAACATACTCGAAACTTTGTTGTAGAAACACTGTGTAGTTTAAAGCTCCTTAAAAAGTCAGCCGATGATAAATTACCAAATTTAAGAAGCTATCTACGTTGTATACATGCTCTTGAAGAAACAGTGCAAGAATATGAACAATCTAAAGAAAAGAAGAACTTGAGCCTTCGACGTGCATGTAGAGTAATGACAAAACCAATCGCTTTTCCCGATTGGGTTCATAAAACGCCTTGCCAGTGTGCAAAAGAAAAAACATCTGTTGATGCTAGTCTTGTGCAAAATTCAGTCAAAGATCAACTAGCGGATGTAAAAAATTATGTTCAAGATTTGAACACAGCATTGCAAAACTGCAAAAAAGGCAACGAGTCAGCAAATTGCGAGTGCCATTGCAATGATTGTTGTATTCCCCAAAATCCGTGCGCTATAGATATTAAATCATATGTGATGGATTTAATGGTAGTAACAGAAAACCTTGAGAATTATGAAGCAGGTGAAATTGCACATATTCAAAATGTAATGGCGGGCGAAACCATTGAGCGTACACATGAAGTGGTTAAAGAAACTGAAGATTATTCAGAATCCGAGAGCACAATAAGCCGCGAAGATGAAAGTGAGTTTTCAAAATCTGAGCGTTTTGAAATGCAAGATGCCGTGCAAAAAACAGTAGCACAAGATTTATCAGCGGATGCAGGGATCACCGCAAGTGGCACATACGGGCCTGCCGGTAGTTATACTGCAACGGCTAATGTGGCGTATTCTCGATCAACATCACAGGCGCAGCAAACGGCACGAAATTACGCGAAAGAAATTTCTGAACGCTCGTTAGTACGTATTCAAGAAGAAACGCGTAATTTATCTACACGCCGTGTTATGCAGCGTATTAGTGAAACTAACTTCCATAAATTTGAAGGTGCTGATCAGCATATCATCGGCCAATACTATTGGGTAAACAAACGAGTTGTCTCGCAAGTAATGAATTGGGGCAAACGCGTGATCTATGAATTTGTTATCTCAGAGCCCGCGAGCCTTTATAAATCACTTTTGGAAAAAAAGTCAAAGCCTGATTTTGAAGGTATAACACTGCCATTAAAGGCTGATTTTGACATCCAAGATATTTCTAGAGATTCAACTAGTTCTTATTATTATATGAATTTACAAAAAAAATACGGTATTGATAACCTGGCTTCACCACCTGAAATGGAAATAGTTGATCACTATGATTTTACTGTGAAAGCTCACAGTGCATCTTCGATAGGGATGGGTACAATACCAGAGGGCTACATGCTCTACTCTGCGGAGATAGACTTTTGGGGAACCGACAGATGTATGCTGTTTTTTGCTGGGCATCACTGGCCATCTGGCTATAACAATTTGAGTGCGCGCGTAAACATCGTGCCTCCAAAAGATGGAATTCTAACAGGTACCATTACCAATTTTCACGATGAGGGAGAACACTTTAACAAGGTAATTGATGCTGCAGGAGCCGGCCGTATTATTTGTCGTTTACTACCAGAAACAGAAAATGCTTGGAAACAACAAATATACTCAGCTGTGTTACAAAAAGTAGAAGAAAGCGAAAGAGCTTACAATGATGCATTGCTGGCTGAGAAGGAGAATGTATTCAAACCAGAGTATGGGCGAAATCCATTTTTAAACCGCGAAACCGAACGTACACAGCTTTGGCAGCTCATAGTCAGCTTATTATCAAATCAACATTTTGATCGCTTTGATGCAATGAAAGCAAAGGTTCAGCCTTGTGGTTATCCTCAGCTAGATTCTCAACAAGCTCAGGAAGAGGGTGCATTCATTCAATTTTTTGAGCAGGTATATGATGTTCAACAAATGATGTATTTATTTTATCCGTATTTTTGGGGTAAAAAATGTGAATGGCCTGAGCAACTTGATCAAGATAGTGGTGATGCATTATTTGATAAATTCCTGGCATCAGGAGCGGCAAGGGTATCTATCCCTGTCCGTCCTGGCATGGAAGCATTAGCGCTACATTATGAACAATACGGTGAAATTTGGATGGCAGAAGGTACTGCAGATTACAATCCTGAATCACCTCACTTTTTAGCAATGCATGAAGAAATAAAAAGCAGATCTGGCAACTTCCAGCAAGATCGCCCTGGCTTATTAGATATAGATTTTGAGTATAATGATGGCAGTGGCAATTTATTGCAAAATACTCAAGGACTATCACTGGGTGAAGACAAAACAATAATAGCAATTCATGGCACCGATTTTTGGTGGGATTGGGATGATAGCTCGGCTAATGCTGGGGCAATTGATGACCTTAAAATTGAGCTAGATATTGATAGAGAAATCATTATTGCCCGAAAATCATACCGTATTGTAGATATTCAAATTGATGAGGGCAGCTATAACGGTCAAATTAATATTCCTACAAACTCTGCTCAGGAAAATGATTTAGAGTTTATCAAAGCGTTACGATGGATCATTACATTAGAGCGTGAGGTTGAGCCACCTTATTGTACGAATACCGCTAATCCAATGACCAATATAAAATACGCTGTTGGCTCTGTTTACGTTGGAGCACAGTGGGATAGTGTCATTCCAACTAGCCAAGTTTGGTTACGACCTCAAGGCGATGATGGTTATTCAAATTGTTTGCCATGCTACCCGGTGGGGTGTTAAATGGACGATCACCCTAAAGCAGCACTTATTATCGCAATTCAAAATTATCTAGATACACGAACTGCGGATATTTCATCGTATAGGTCACTGTTCAGTGAGGCTAGTCACATAGTCACTGTTGAATTTATTCGTAGACATGAACAGGAAATTCTAGAACTTAAATCACCAAACTCACAACAAGCATTCAATGAAGCAGTACTTTTTGCGGCTATTACAGTTGCCTCAGAGTTAGCTGTTGCAGCACTAGCAGTGCGTTTTGTTACCTCAATCATTAGAGTGAGTAATATTAGTCGATCCGTAATAAACTCAGGAAACACCAGTATATTAAAAAATCTATCGGCCTTAAAAATAGTGGCTAAGGCAGATGATGTATTAAAAAACTCAAAAATTTTTCAATTACAAACTAAGACAGTAGAAAAATTAATTAACCAAAAAATAAAGGACGTCAGTACTAGCGATAACTCAAGAGAAACGCCTGCAACACCAGCTAGAATTCAAAAAAAATCCTATAAGAGTACATATGAAAACTTATCTAATTCAATCCAGGGTTACTTGACTACTCAGCATTCTATCGTGATTGCAAATTGTAAGTACTTTCGTTATTTAACACTACACGACTCAACACCGCACCTAACAAATGAGGAAACTAAAAAACTGATTAGTGTACTTGAAGATAACTCTGTACCAATATTGTCTCAAGATTCTGAAGGAGAGTATGGAGAGTCCTCTTTTATGTCTGATTTCCTTATCACAACAATATATTTGTCAATTATCAATTTGTACAAAACGGTAAATAAACATGACATAGCTTCGTTAAATGAAGTACTGGCTGAACCTGCTATGGGCTATGATACGAGCAAGAAAGTAGAGTCACTTTACAATACTATTACGACGAACACCGGTTCACCTGGTAGTAAAGCAGCTTCACTAAGCCCATATCGATTGACTATATTAGACAAAAAACATTGGTCGTTTCTCCGTTCTCGCGCAATTGCCATGCTAGGAATAGAACAACCAATAGCTAAAACAAACACCATTTCACCTACATTGCATGAACTACTACATCCAAGTGTAGAATACAAAATCATGTCTGCTCATGCTTCAAGTAAAGAAGATATCAGGGTATTCAATTTTCTTGCTAAAATTGAAGATTCATTAAATCGCTCAGAATTTAATTTGTTTAATTAACTAGTATTTTGAATAAACTTTTATCATTAAATACATCGCTCCCAGAGTCCTCACTACTAAGCTAGAGTATAGTCCCCTTGTATTGCCGGCGCAGCAGCTGTCGACAATAGTAGGGCAGACTTTTCTTTGCTTTGCTTTCCTTTGATTCGGTTTCTTTTGCCCAGCTCAAGCAAATGAGCCAAGCTGTTAAATTAGTTATCTGTTAGTGCAAACAGTCCTTGCTCTAAACCTTGCTAATTTTATGTTATTAAATAATACCAGTAATTTTAATTAGTAATATTCAGTTCATATACTAAGCTGATATGTTATATGGTTAATTAAGATGATGGATTGACAATGAAGAGAAGAATCAGCACAGGGAATCACTTTTTATTTATTCGAACTTGCTTGCAATCAGGCTTAGCCTGTCTCTTGCCTTTACTAGTACATAATGCCTTTGCCAAAGATTTTAAAGCAAGTATTGCTCATATTCCTATGCTGGCTGAGTCTGCTGAAGAAGGGCCTTTTATCGATTTAACTAAGGCACTTGATGACGCTTATGAAGAGGGGAGCTTTACCATTAAAGTGTATCCGATGGGGCGATCGTTAAATAATGTTGTTGATGGCCGCGCTGATTTCCACCTGCCGATGATTCATAGCCCTTATGTTGATCTCAATTCTCTGCCTTATCGATTCGCTTCACAAACAATGGGGTCTGTCTGTTTTGTTATTTATTCTCACAAAGAAAATCCGATCACAGCCCAAATGATTGTCGATAATACAGGCGCAGATATATTTCCTTATAAAATTGAGACGTTAAGGGGTATGAAAGGTTTACTACAGTTGCCGTTTGCTATTGAAGAGGCTTCTCAGATAGAGCAAAGTTTAAGGAATATAGCAAAGAAACGCATCGATGCTTTAATTTTTGCGCAAGAAGAAACTGATTTTGTGTTACGACAATTGAGTTTGTCATCTATTCATCGCTCTTTATTTGCCTGCTGGGATGATGTCATTGTTATCCCAAAAGGAGATAAAGGAGATGCTATCGATAAGGTTATAGCAACGGCTCTACAAGCACTCAATGATAATGGCACTTTAGTGCAGCTTAGAAAAAAAATTCATGTCCCGTATATTGATTGGCAACCTTAGCCATTTCCATCATTTTTTCATTGTTAGTATTAAAGCTAAAATACCCGCCATTATTAATAGCGCTGATTAAGGCGAAGTAACTTTTAAAATAAGATACAATTGCATTAATCAACACTGTCACTTTTTTATTTATAACCCTTTTGTTTAGTGATCCATAGCACATGATTTATTTAATATTAATTGGTTTGTTCTTATTAGTGGCTTATGGCCCATCTTTATGGGTGCGCTACGTATTGAAAAAATACTCAACTCCTATAGCTAATATGCCAGGTACTGGCGCTGAGTTGGCGACACATCTTATTGAGCGTTTTAAGCTTGAGGGAGTAAACGTGGTACGTGGCGGTGCAGGTGAGAATTATTACTCACCTGATGAAAAAATAGTGTGCCTAAGCCCTGATGTCTATCAAGGTAAATCTTTAACCGCGGTTGCTGTTGCCGCCCACGAAGTGGGCCATGCGATTCAGTTTTACAATGATGAGCCGGTGACTAAGTTACGCAAGCGCTATTTATCTAAGGCTATGTTGGTAAAGCGTGCGGGCTCGATGATATTGATGAGTATCCCAGTATTTACTTTCTTGTTAAAAAGCCCGGTTATTATGGTTATTGGCATAGCTATTGGTTTGTTAACCATGTTGTCATCGGTGTTTATGTACGCCGCTATTTTGCCTGAAGAGTATGATGCGAGTTACAAAAAAGCGTTACCTATTTTAGCACAAGGCTATTTACCTAAAGAGCATATGCCTGCAGCTAGAAAGATTTTACAGGCGTGTGCACTGACTTATGTCGCTGCGGCGCTGGCTGATATTTTTAGTTTGTGGCGTTGGTTTAGAATGATTCGTTAACTTAAAGTTATTAACTATTATGTTTTTATTTATATAATAATCAATTGCTTAAATAGATAATTAAAACTAATATCTAATATTTTCGAGATCTGTTAGCCGCCAATTGCTATAAAATATCACTAGCTCTTAAAAAAACGCTGATTGTTACATCATAGAACAATCAGCGCTGATCTATTTTTATCACCTTAATTACGCCGTTTAATTAGCGGTACTCATTTGTTAATGCCAACTCATCTGAGCTAGCCTGAGCCACTAACAAACCAACATCATCAGCAATGTTAGTATCATCTGTGAGAAGCCTCGCATATACCCCAGCCATGGCCAGTAGTTGATAATGATTACCGCGCTCGACAATTTTACCTTGGTTGAGCACTAATATTTGATCTGAGTGTTTAATAGTACTTAAGCGGTGGGCAATGGCTATCACTGTTTTTTCTTCAAACAAACGGCCAATGGCTTTTTGTATTAGGTTTTCAGTAATCGAATCTACTGAACTAGTGGCTTCATCTAACATCATTACTTGCCCACCTTGAGCGACTGATCTGGCAAAGGAGATGAGCTGGGCTTGGCCTGCGGATAAGTTGCTGCCATTATTTTCTAGCTTAAATTGATATTGACCTTCAAGTGCCATGACAAAGTCATGAGCGAAAACGTATTGTGCAGCGTCTATTACCGCATCTTTATCAATATGATCAGCACCTAGTGAGATATTAAACTCAATATCCTTTTCAAACAAAAACACATCCTGTTGCATTAATGAAAACAGCTGAAGCATTGCCTTCTTAGGGATGCTAGATAACTCAATACCGTTGAGTAATATACTGCCTTCGTAGTTCATATAGGTTTTATTGATGATGCGAATAATGGTTGATTTACCTGAACCCGTCGTCCCTACTAAGGCTAATTGCTCACCTTTGTTCAGCGTGAAGGAGACATCGTCTAAAACATAAGGGCCGCTACCATTATATTGAAAGCGTACGTTTTTAAACTCAAGGCTCTCAAAGTTTACTAACTTATCTGCTAACTCTTGCTCTGTCAAAAAAGTGAGACCTTGCTCTTCTAAATCTTCAATAAAAAGCTCTTCTATGTGCTCAAACGCGGCAAAAGAGCGCTGTATGGAAGCGATTTGTGAGGTGAAGTCGCGCAGCGGCACGAATACTTTTTCTAAAGTATTGATAAAGGCGATCAATACACCAAGGCTGACAGCGCCTGCTAGCACCTTGCCTGATCCATACCAGATAATCAGCCCGATGGTGATGGAGGTAATACCAGTGATCACTGAAAATAAGCTGGCATCGTATTTGTTAGTTTTTAATTGCGCGCGTAAAAAGTCTTGAGTGTAGCGATGATACTTGGCTTCTACTTCTTTTTCTGCGCCATATAATTGCACCGTTTTTACACCTAACAAGCACTCTTGTAAAAAACCTGTGCTCTTAGCTAGTGATGAGCGAGTGATGGTGTACATTGCACGCAGGCGGTTGCGCACATATTGAGTCAGCATCAGCACAGGTGGAAACACCAGCAACACTAATAGGGCTAATTGCCAGTTAATGAAAAACATAAATATCAGTACGGCGAGCGTATTAATAGAGTCTTTCACTAAACTGAGTACACCTAAGACGAAGGAGTCACCTATTACCTCTAAATCGCTGGTTAAGCGCGATAAGGTGACACCGGTCGGCGTTTTATCATAGTAGCTTCTAGGTAGTTTCAAAATACGTTTAAAAAGCGCCATGCGAATATCAAATATCGCGTTCTGTCCCGTCATACGTAGGTAATAGGTGTAGAAGGCATCGGCAATATAGTTAACGATTAATACCACTAACATAATGGCGATTAGCATCATCAACCCTTGGTATTTACCAGGTGTTAGGTGCTCATCAATCACTTGAATCACTAACCATGGGAATAACAAGTTGGCAGCAACTGATATAGGCATCATCAACAAGCCAATAAAGGCCGTTTTTTTATAGCGTGATGCATAGTAAAAAAAGTGTTTGAGGTGTTGTAAATCAAGAGACTTAATCATGATAATACCTCTGCTTCTTGCTGTGATTCATGCTGTTGTAGCTCCCATGTGTTACGGTAGTAGCTAGATGATTCCAGTAGTTGTGCATGGGTACCGCGGGCAATGATTTCACCGTTTTGAAGCACCAAAATGCTGTCCATGTATTCCAATGCACTGACGCGATGTGAAACGACTAATAAACTTTGGCCTTGCATACGCTTAAATACCGCTTTAAGGATCGAGCGTTCAGTATCGTAATCAACAGCGCTTAGCACGTTATCCATAATAATAAGATCACAGGGGGTGAGCAGGGCGCGGGCGATACTTAAGCGCTGTTTTTGACCACCTGATAACATGATGCCTTTTTCACCTACTAGCGTTTGATCACCTTTACTAAAGCGCTGCACATCATCACTTAACTGACTCAGCTTAAGCACATGCTCGACATTGAGATCATCAGTGTTTTGATCTTGATCATTAGCACCAAATTTAACATTTTCACTAATAGTATCCGAAAACAGGAAAGGCTCTTGGGTAATGGTGCGCACATAGCGGCGCCAGTCTTGGCGTGACATTTGAGTAATATCTTTATCGCCCCAAAATATGTGGCCCTGATCAATGGATAAATGATGATTCAAGCAATTGACTAAGGTACTTTTGCCAGAGCCAATGCTACCTAAAACCCCCACTTTTTCACCTGCTTTTATCGAGAAGCTTAAGTCCTTTAATATAGCTTCGCCGCTTTTGTTTTTAGCGTTTGGATAGTGATAACTCAGGTTTTTAACGATAAGGGTTGAGCCGTGCAAACTCGCTTTTTCAGCATCATCCATGGTGTGCATATCAGTGCCTGGTATTTCGTTATTGAGAATGCTCTGCACACTATCAATACTGATCATACCCATTTGATAGACAGTGACAATTCGCCCTAAATGCATCAAAGGTAGCGCTAAAAGTACGGAGTAAGATAAAAACGCGGTAATCTCACCAATCGATAGTTTCGACTGTAGTAGGTAGTAACCGCCGAGCCCTAAAATCAATACCTTCATGAAATGGTTGGCATAGTCCAAAATAGGCATGAAAAAGGTTTGGATTTTGGCGATTTTCATCGTGCAATCTAACAAGCGACGATTCACCGAATCCACTTCATTGGTTGCCCACTCGCCCATTTGCTGATTTTTAATCAAATCGATGCCCGATAAATAGTTCATCAACTGCTCAGACAAGTTCTGTAAAGATAACAAGCGCTGTGCTTGTAAGGCTCGCAACTTTCTGAAACCTAGCCAGAAAATAACAGAGGCAATAATGATAGGTATTACAGAGTAGAAGGTCAGTTGTGGCGATATTCGCCACATCCAAATAGGCGTTAATGACACTGCAAAAAAGATGTTAAAAAATTGCAGAAAACCAACGCCATAAAACAAGCGAATACCAGTCAGATCATTATTGATGATGGATATCAATTTACCTGAAGCGTAGCGTCGATGAAAAGTGGCGGGCAAGCGATTTAAACGATAAAAGAGGTCGTTTTTTAACGCCGCTTCAGTAATACGCCCAGGGTTTAGTGCATACATGCGCGATAAAATACGAATCACCACCATAATCAGCGATAGCGCGATGACCCATTGTACGTTCTCTACCAAGCCTGCTTTTGACTCAAGTGTTGATTGGTTGAGTAAATCAACCGCGAGTTGAATATAACGCGGTATTTCCACTTGCAGGTAATTGACGACAAAAATACAGACTATCGCAAACAAATAAGAATACTTATTGAGCATTAAATAATGAATGATAAATTTTGATTTAGTCATTACTGTCCAAGCCTTCAGGGCTTATAGAGGGGTGTTGGGCAAGGCAGGCGCTGATAATCAACTGTCTTGGATCACCTTGTTCACTTAATTGCTCAAGCAGCCAAGCAGGAAGTCGAATGGGTTGAGTTTTGATGCCGGGTTTGCGACCGCAACCACTGCGCTTGCCGCCATGATCACAGCAGCCTTCGTTAAACTTATTAGACATTTTATTCGCTTTTAAGGTGGGAGGTAATAGATTTGATAAGTGTACGCTTTTCAAGTGTCATTTACTAGCGCCTTTGCTCTTGAGGCCACTGATAATTGCTCTTTTTGTTATTGATCTTCGTTAACTATTTTATTGCAGTCAATGGTATGTGTTTTTAATTTATAAAAATAGGTCAATAAAAAAATTGACATGTAAGCCTTAAGTGTTTTTAATTGGTAAAAAACAAATATAATAAAATGTAAAATTTCTTTGCTAGCAATACAGAGAAATCGTTGGAGATAACTAATGGAACATCTAGAAGGTGCCAAAGAGATTCTAAAGGCACGCGGGTTAAGCAAGCATTACGGTGGTGTTGTCGCTTTAGATGCCGTTGACTTAGATCTAAGGGAAGGCGAAGTACTCGCTATTGTCGGTGATAATGGGGCGGGCAAGTCGACTTTAGTTAAAGCTCTGACAGGGGCTATTGCTAAAACCTCTGGAAATATCTTAATAGATGGCATAGAGACGCGTATTGATAGCCCGGGCGATGCCAAAGCTGCTGGCATGGAAACGGTCTATCAAGATCTTGCACTGGTCAATGAAATATCAATCACTAAAAATATGTTCTTAGGCCGAGAAATAATCAAAGATAATTTTCTTGGGCGTTTATTTGGCGTGCTCGACTTTGCTGAAATGGACAAAAAAATACGCGATTTGTTTGAAAAACTCGATATCCGGATCGCCGATATTTATAGAGATGCGCAAGCTTTCTCCGGCGGTCAGCGCCAAGCGGTCGCCCTTGCTAAAACAGTCATGTTTGGTAAAAGAATTGCGATTTTGGACGAGCCTACTGCAGCATTAGGTGTGCGTGAGAGCAAGATGGCGATGGACCTAGTGTGCTCTTTAAAAGATCACGGTTTATCAGTGATCATGATTACTCATAATATGCAGCATGTCCTTAATTACTGTGATCGAGTCATTGTGATGCGTTTAGGTAAAGTCGCTGCAGTCTGCAATGTTAATGAGGTTGATGGGGATATGTTAGTTGGGCTGATCACTGGCGCTATAGATAAAAAGGAAAGTAACCATGTCTAGTCTAAAAAGTTCTGAGTTTGTATCAATTCCACAAAAAAACACGAGTAGCTTACAGGTATTAAAATATCAGTTTATGCAAATATGGCAAGTACTTGCAGCGCTGCTACTTATCTATGCGGTGTTTTTTATACTCTCTCCTGAGTTTCGAAATCTAGACACATTGCTGTCAATATTTTCGCAAGCGGCAATATTAGCCGTGCTAGCTTGTGGTACCACCGTTGTCTTGATATCTGGCGGCTTAGACTTATCCGTTGGCTCCATTTTCGCTGTAGTCGGCGTGGTTGTCGGTATCCTTATTAAGGAATATCAGCTCGCTTATCCTATCGCAATTTTAGGCGCACTAGCTGTTGGTACGGCATTAGGTGCATTGAACGGCATTATTCAAGTGGTGACAAAAGTCCCTGCGTTTATCGTGACGCTAGGCGGTTTAACAGCGTACAAAGGCCTGGCTGAAATACTGGCTAGCGGTAAAGATTTGTCTCGTTTTCCTGAAGAGTTCCAAATGTTAGGCTCAGGCTATTTTTCACCAATTCTTATCATGTTTGGTGCCGCATTACTAACAGGTTTGTTTTTAACCAAAACGCGCTTAGGTAATCATACTTTTGCGATAGGCGGCAACGAAGAGGTAGCGCGCTTATCTGGTGTCAAGGTAGCACGTAGCAGAATCTATTATTACATGATCGGTGGCATGTTCGCGGCAACTGCAGCGATCCTTGAAGTATCTAAGTTAAATTTTGCCCAAAGCTCACGAGGAGTTAGCTATGAGCTGTTCGCGATAGCCGCCGTGGTGATTGGTGGAACCAGCTTATTTGGCGGGCGCGGTGGTGTCGGCAAAACCGTTATTGGCATGCTGATTATGCAGACGATTATCGTAGGCTTAGCATATTTAGGCGTGGGTACCTCTTTTCAGCGTATTGCGATAGGTGCAATTATTATCCTGGCAGTGTATTGGGATGTGTGGCGCAGACAGGCTCGATAGATTTTTGATGAATTTAAGGTTTTAAAAAGAGTACGTGATAAAGCGCTAAACAACTTTTAGCTGTTTGGCAATAAGCGCCCAACGGGGTGAATTAAAATTAAGTTAAGGATAAAAATAATGAAACTTAAAACAACCAAGATATTTAAACGTATTGCTCTAGCTGCAGCGATGGCCGCCACTGTAATGTCTGCAACCACTTTTGCGGCAGATATCCGTATCGCCTATACAGGTTATTCTACAGATCAGCCATTTTGGGTGGGTGTAGGGCAAGCGGCTAAGAATAAAGCCGCTGAGTTAGGGGTAGAGTTTGTTGATTTAACGGCAACTCAAGCTGATGCAGCAGCACAAAAGGATGCGGTAGATAGAGCGATTAATATGGGTGTTGATGGCATTATCATCGGCTCAGTTGATAATCGTGCATTTGGATCATCACTTGATCGCGCTTCAAAAAAAGGTATTCCAGTGGTCACCGTAGATACGGCGATTGATCATAGGCATATTAAAAGCTTGGTACAAACTGATAATTTAGCCGCCGCGGGTGTTGCCGGTGATTATATTGTTAGCCAAGTAAAAGAGGGAACTGTGTTAATTCTGGGTGGGTCAGCCGGGCATCAAACAGGTAATGCGCGTCGTGATGGTGTAAAAAATGCTGCTCAAGCTGCAGGTCTTGAAGTCATTTTTGTTATTTGTGATTGGGCAGAAGCCTGTGGTTATGACACCACACTTAACCGCTTGCAATCTAACCCGAACATTAAAGCTATCTTCGCTGCATCTGACCCAATGGCGCTAGCTGCAGTATCTGCTGCGAAAGAATTAGGGCGTTTAAATGATGTTGTTATTGTTGGATTTGATGGCAACCCAGGAAACCTTGAATCTATCGCTGCCGGTGAGCAAAGTGCTGATATTAAACAAGATAATACCAGCATGGGAGCATCAAGTGTAGCTAACTTAGTTGCTTTAATAAAAGGTGAAGAAGTTGCAGCCCATACGCCAATTGCCGGCATTTTAATCACTGCTGAAAACGTTGCTGAGTATCGCTAATTAACTTGCTCAGCCCTCATTTAATGACGGCTGAGCTTTAATGTTTGATCAAATTACATATCTTTTAATCTAGCGATAGCAAATCTGCTCTAGCTTGTCGTTTTGTAAAATGCCGTTTTAAGAAGAGAGCGTTTAGCTGTATTTAAATGATGCTCAAGGCTCAAAGTAGCTCCTCTATAATCTTTAAGTAACATCTTGCTGATAATATCGATATGTTCATCAAGGGCAATTATATTGCGCTCTTTTTCATCACTTTTATCCCATTGGTAATGGTAGTGGAAGACAAAGCTAATGATGTCATAAAATTGATGAATAAATTGATTAGGGCGCGCCGCTTTTAATAGCCCATGAAAGCGTTGATCTAGTGCGGAGAATTGTTGAAAGTCCTCATTTATTTTACTTTTTAATGATTTATGGTCATCTAATAGCGTTTCAAGAGTTAGCCAATTTGGGTCCTCATCCTCTAGCGTCATAAAGCATGACAGTGAGTGCATTTCAAATAAGTGTCTAACTTCAAATAATTGATCGACAAACTGCTGATCAAAAGTTTTCATTTGCCATTGTGATCTAGGCTCTTTTTCAATTAAGCCAAACCTTGAAAAACGAATCAGAAATTCCCTGACAGCGACGGTATTACAATTGGATTGGCGGGCTAGCTCTAATTCAGAAAAACGGTCTCCAGGTTTTATATCACCACTAACAATGGCGGCTAAGAAATGGCGCTCCACTTGTTCCTCTTTTGGGGGGCCTAGTTCCTGTAGATCAAAATAACATTCATCATCAGGCACACGGGTGATAATACGCTGTGCGCCGTGTTTGCTAATCACACCAAGACCTATTAAATGATCGATCGCTTTGCGAACGGTAGATCGGCTGACCTCTAGCTGCCTGGTGATTTTGGAATCTCCATGCAATACATCATCTACTGACATGTTTTGAGCTATGTAGTGCAGGAGTTGGTTGACTGTCTGTTTAAATAAATTGTTCTGACGACTCATGTAAAAACCTTAGTTTAATGTCTTTAAATTTTAGCATAGTACTCTGGCGTTTCAAATGAGCTATATAAATATTAGTTTTTATACTGATAAAAACAATAATAATTATGATTTCTTAGATAACGAGCGATTTAAGCTAGATTGTTTTGTTGATTTTTAATAATAAAAAACATAATATAATATTTATCAATTTAACACCTCATTGCCATCCACTATTTAATAGATCATTAAATAGGTAGAGCGATTTATGGTTTTAGAGCTAAAAACTACTCGTTATCGCTTTGTTATGTAAATTTTAGAGCACGAGTGAACGTATGGCATTGCGGGTGAATATTAATAACGCATGCGTAAATTTAAATTTATAAATAATAAGGTCATAATATGATGAAGTCGGTAGTTTGTAGTAAACCAGGTTCTCTATTAATACAAGATATAGCACGCCCTGTAGACAAGCCAGGCCATGTCATCGTAAAAATTAAACGCATAGGTATATGTGGCACTGATATCCATGCCTTTGGCGGCAATCAGCCTTTTTTCAACTACCCTAGAGTGTTGGGCCACGAGTTATCTGGCGAGATAGAATCTGTTGGTGAGGGCGTTGAGTTAAGTGCTGGCCAAAATGTTTACATTATTCCTTATATGTATTGTGGTGAATGTGCGGCCTGTCAGCGCGGCAAAACTAATTGCTGTAGTGATATTCAAGTATTAGGCGTGCATGTTGATGGTGGCATGTGCGAATACCTACAAGTACCACAACAATATGTCATTGTTGCCAATGATATAGATTTAGATCAACTAGCCGTTGTCGAATGTTTAGCCATAGGGGCTCATGCAGTCAGGCGTGCAAAGCTTGAAAAAGGCTCTACGGTGTTAGTTGTCGGCGCCGGCCCAATTGGCATGGGTATCATGCAGTTTGCCAAAGTAGCAGGTGCTAAGGTTTTTGTAATGGATACCAATACTGAGCGCTTAGCTTTTTGTAAAAGTGCATTAGCTGTTGATGAAGTTATTGAAGTTAACGCGCAATCACGTGAGCAGTTATCTGTATTGACTAATGGCAACTTCATAGACACCGTCTTTGATGCGACGGGTAATCCTAAAGCAATGGAAGCAGGTTTTGAGCTCGTCGCTCACGGTGGCACTTATGTATTGGTCAGTGTTGTTAAAGGCAGTATTAGTTTTGTTGACCCTGAATTTCATAAACGTGAAATGACACTCATGGGCTCACGTAATGCAACAAGAGAAGATTTTGAGCATGTTGTTAGCTGCATGCATTCAGGTGCAGTAAAGGCACAATCTATGATTACCCATCGTGCTAATTTAATTGAGTTACCTGATCTTCTTGGGCAGTGGAGCCTACCTCAAACAGGTGTTATAAAAGCAGTGGTTGAGGTTTAGGATGAATAATCTTATTCATAAGAAAACACCGGTTATTATCCAATTTGGCACCAGCCGGTTCTTACAGGCCCATGTCGATTATTTTGTCGCAAGCTCTATAGCACAAGGTACATCAAACACTAAAATAGTAGTTGTACAAAGCTCTAGCAGCGCCACTGGTAAAGCGAAAGTCGCTGCGATTAATAAAAAAGCGGTTTATCCAGTGCATATACAGGGAATGTACCAAGGTGAAGTGGTTGATCGTATCGAGCAAATTGACGCTTTTTGCGGTGCTATTCAAGCGAGTGCAGATTGGGATCAGCTAGTTGAGTTATTTTGTTATAACGCGACTCATATGGTCTCAAATACTGCAGATCAAGGCTATATGCTGTTCGATGACGATTCTTTAGCAGATACGCCGCAAAAAAGCTTTCCTGCAAAGCTATTGAGCTTGTTGTTTGCGCGCTATTTGACAACCGCTAAGCCTATTACGTTAATGCCTTGTGAGCTCATCGCTAATAATGGCTCTACTCTCAAAGCAATAATATTGAAATTGGCTCAACAATGGCAAATGGATGCGGCGTTTATTCAGTGGTTAGATAGCAAATGTATGTGGGTGAATTCGCTTGTTGATCGTATCGTATCAAAAGCACTAGAGCCTTTAGGGGCTGTCGCTGAACCTTATGCATTATGGGCAATTGAGCAACAAGTTGGATTAGAGCTACCTTGTGTGCACCGCGATGTGCGAGTAGTTTCCTCACTTAAATCAATAGAATGGCTTAAATTAAGCTTACTGAATTTATCACATAGTTATTTGGTCGATCTATGGATGCGTGGTGATTTTTCAGAGATTAAAACCGTTTTTCAAGCGATGCAAAATAACGAGCTTAGATCTGCTTTACAGACATTACTAGATACTGAAATAGTACCGGTATTAGAGGCAATGAGCTTAGGCGAAGATGTGCAGGGTTATTTAGCCAGTGTGTTTGAGCGTTTTGAGAATCCATTTCTGGAGCATCAGCTCAGTGATATTGCCCAAAATCATGCTCAGAAAATTGAGCGTCGCTTACTACCGATTTTCGAGCAGGGACACGAACTGCTACCTAAGTTAGCCATGACTAAACTGAAAGCGTGTTTAGTGCGTAATGAAATACAGTTAGAGGGTTAAATGATGAATGATCAATCTGCAAGTGCCTTTAAAATAAATCCAGCAGATGACTTAATCGTCGCTTTAAAAGACCTGCCCTGTGACAGCTTCGTTACAGTAGATGGTGTTGACTACCCATTATTAGAGAATATTAAAGCAAAACATAAATTTGCCGCACGTGATTTTATGGTGGCACAACGTCTCACTCAGTACGGCATTACGGTAGGTGAGGCGATAGTACCTATCTTAAAAGGCCAAGCTATTACTACCCAAAATGTACGACACTGTGTTCAAGGCTATGAAATTAATGCTCAACAATACCAGTGGCAACCGCCTTGTGTGGATGAGTATCAGCAACAGACGTTCCAAGGAATTATCAGAGAAAACGGGGCAGTTGCTACGGCCAATTATTGGTTAGTGGTACCGCTGGTTTTTTGCCAAAATCGCAATATAGAAATGATGCGCAATGCTCTGCAAGATTTACTGGGCTACAGCAATGAATCCCATTACATTGATTTAGCTAAAAATTTAGTTGAACAGTATAAATCAGGTAACAGTGACAATGTAGTCAGTAGTAAAGAAACTGAGCGGGTATTTGCCAATGTTGATGGGGTCAAATTTATCACTCATACCGCAGGTTGTGGTGGCACGCGCGATGATGCATTAGCGCTGTGCAAGTTACTGGCAGGCTATATTCATCATCCTAATGTTGCAGGGGCGACTGTTTTATCATTAGGTTGCCAAAATGCTCAAATCTCATTACTTAAAGAGCAATTAGCTGTATTAGAACCCCAAGGCGATACCCCTGTGTTGTATTTTGAGCAGCAGGAATATGGCCAAGAGCGTTTGATGATCGAGGCGGCAATCAGCCAAACATTAACAGGGCTGGCGGGTGCTAATAAGTACCAGCGTCAAAGTGCTCCTTTATCGGCATTAAAGATTGGCGTTGAGTGTGGCGGCTCAGATGGCTTCTCGGGGCTTTCAGCCAATCCTTTAATCGGTGCTGTAGTGGATAAGCTTGTGGCTTTACAAGGCAGTGCAATTTTAGGAGAGTTCCCTGAGCTTTGCGGTGTCGAGCAAAATATCCTTAATCGCTGTGTATCAAATGCGCTTCGTGAAAAATTCTCGCAACTGATGACAGCCTATCAGCGCCACGCACTGGCAGTCGGTGCTAGTTTTGATATGAACCCATCACCTGGTAATATTCGCGATGGTTTAATTACTGATGCGATGAAATCAGCAGGGGCTGCTTTAAAAGGTGGCTCATCGGCAATACAAGATGTACTTGATTATACTGAAGTTGTTAAAAAAACAGGGTTGAATTTATTGTGCACACCAGGCAATGATGTTGAATCAACCACAGCATTAGTGGCTAGTGGTGCAAATTTGGTACTTTTTTCAACGGGCTTGGGAACGCCAACAGGTAATCCTATTGTGCCGGTATTAAAAATATCTAGTAACTCCAAAACCGCTCGACATATGAGTGATATTATTGACTTTGATGCCGGGCCTATCATTGAGGGCACCGACAGCCTTGATGCACTGGCCAACAAGCTTTTTGATTTGTGTATAGACAGCGCATCAGGCTCTTATCAATGTCATGCTGTGCGTTTAGGACAAGACGACTTTATTCCTTGGAAACGTGGCGTTTCCCTATAAAATAAAACTAAATAGATTGAGTCAGCGCTAATTAAAGGAAAGAAAATGAAAGAATACGCCTTACATTTAGAATTAAAAAACGATGATGCATTAATAGCGCAATACGAAGAACATCATCGTAATGTGTGGCCGCAAGTGATCGCGGCCATTAAACATGTCGGTATTTTAGAGATGAAAATCTATCGCTGGCACAATCGTATGTTTATGTTGATGCGCACTGCTGATGATTACGATATGCACCAAGCTGCTGACTATTTTAATGGCCATGCCAAATCAGTCGAGTGGGAGGCATTAATGGATAATTTCCAGCAGCGCTTGCCCGGTGGTTTACTTGAGCAAAAATGGCAACCGCTACAATGTTGTTTTGATTTGCAAGAATTTACCTAGGGGACAAGGGTGAAACGAATTGATTCACACCAACACTTCTGGCGATATACTGAGCATGATTATCCTTGGATAGAGCCCGAAATGGCACGCTTAAAACAAGACTATTTACCAGAGAACCTAGCCCCTTTATTACAACAAAATAATATCGATGGCTGTATTGCGGTACAAGCGCGAGAGAGTGTTGAAGAAACACGCTGGTTGCTAGCACTCGCTGAGCAGCATAGTGAGATTAAAGCCGTCGTTGGCTGGGTAGATATATGCAGCCCTGATTTATTAGATCAACTGCAACAGTTTTCTGCCAGTAACAAGCTCAAAGGTTTTCGACACGTACTGCAAGGGCAGTGTAATGAATTTATGTTACAGCCTAACTTTATCAACGGCCTTAAAACATTAGCAGAGCATGGCTATAGCTATGATATTTTGGTGCATGCAGATCAGTTATCTACCGTTTGTCAGTTAGTTGAGCAGCTACCTTGCATGCGTTTAGTGTTAGATCACATTGGCAAGCCCAATATAGCTGATGATGAGCATCTAGTTTGGATGCAACAAATCAATAAATTGGCAAGCTATCCTGATGTTTACTGCAAAGTTTCTGGCATGGTGACAGAGGCTGATCTTAACCATTGGCAAGCACAGCAAATTGAACCTTATCTAGCGCATGTCAGCCAATGCTTTGGTCACAACAGACTTATGTTTGGCTCGGATTGGCCGGTCTGTTTACTGGCCGCTGATTATCAGCGCGTCATAAACTTGGTAGAACAGTATTTTGAGAAAATAAGTGAAGAGGCATCTCGTGCGGTGATGGGGCACACAGCCATAGATTTTTACCAATTAAATCAAAATGATAATAAAAATAAGAGAATAAGCAATGCAATATAATACATTGGGTAATACAGATTTAGCGCTTTCAACGCTCAGTTATGGCGCCTCTCCATTAGGTAGTGTGTTTGCTAATATTGATAGCGGCCAAGGCATAAGAACAGTGCATAGCGCTATTGATTTAGGAGTTAACTATATTGATTGCTCACCTTACTATGGGCTCACTAAAGCGGAAACTGTATTAGGTAAAGCGCTAAAAGGTATCCCTAGGGATAAATATATACTCTCTAGTAAAGCTGGGCGCTATGGTGCCCAAGCAGCGGATTTTGATATGTCGCCTAGGCGCATACGGCGCAGCTTAGATGAAAGCTTGCAGCGCTTAGGTGTTGATGAGTTAGATATCTTTTTACTACATGACATTGAATTTGTCGATTTAGATTATGTGTTACAAGAGTCACTACCTTGCCTTGAAGCACTTAAAAAAGAAGGTCGTATTCGCTATTTTGGAGTAACGGGGTACCCGCTGAAAAGTTTGCAAAAAATAGTTGATAACTATGAGATCGATTGTTTGCTTACTTATTGTCGTTTTGCATTACACGATAATACTCTTGTCAATATTATGCCTACATTACTCGAAAAAAATATCGGCGTTATCAATGCCTCACCAACCGCTATGGGCCTGTTAACTGAGCGAGGCGTAGCTGATTGGCACCCTGCATCACCACAGCTTAAGCGCTGTGCTGCACAGGCAATGGCGCTATGCCAAGAGCGCGGGGTAAATATTACAGAGCTGGCAATGCAATACGCTGTCAGTCATCCTGATATTAGCTCGACATTGGTAGGTACCGCGAACCCCGCTAATTTAAAAGCTAATATAGATTGGATTGAAAAACCTTTAGATCTTGAGCTGGCAATGCAAGTACTTAGTGTTTTCAAAGCTTGTTCAACTAATATCTGGCAATCTGGGCTCGCAATTAACAGCGATTGTTAATACTAAGGCTATTATCGATATATTGTTACATTAAACTATGAGAAATTTTATGTCATTAAATATCAAATCAAAAGAATCCGCAGATAGCTGTGATTGCCTAGCGTTAGGCGAAGTCATGCTCAGGTTTGATCCCGGTGTTCAACGCATCAATAAAGCCAATAACTTTGATGTACATGTCGGTGGCGGTGAATACAACGTGGTGCAAGGGTTAAGCAGTTGTTTTGGTTTAAATACCACGATATTAACGTCATTAGTCGATAACGAAGTAGGACAATTAATCGCTTCAATGATAGCTAGCAGCGGTGTTGATCGACGTTGGATTAATTGGCAAAAATTTGATGGTATAGGCCAGCAAGCACGCAATGGTACTTATTTTATGGAACGCGGCTTTGGTGTGCGTGGCGCGAACGCGGTAATGGATAGAGGCCACAGTGCTATCTCTAAATTACAGGTAAATGATATTGATTGGCAAAATATTTTTCAACAGATTCAGCCTCGCTGGTTTCATGTAGGTGGTGTGATGGCAGGCTTGAGCGAGCAATCCCCTGATGTAGTGGAAGCCGCCATGTTAGCCGCCAAAGCGGTAGGGGCTATTGTTTCCTACGACTTAAATTATAGACACTCTCTGTGGGCTAATCGCGGTGGCAAAGAAGCCGCAGCTGTCATTGATAGCAGGCTGATTAAACATGCGGATGTGCTGTTTGGTGTTAACAATCTCAAACAAAACATCCAAAGCCTTGATGTGGATGTGTTTTCACAGGCATTACTTGAGACAAAGCAGCGCTACCCAAATCTTAAGTCTATTGTAACCACGATGCGCATCGTTAAAGATGCTTCACAAAACTTGTGGAGCGGGGTGTGTTTGCATGATGGCGTTATTAGTGCAGGCAGTCATCAACATGATTTAGCTATTTTTGACCGAGTCGGTGGTGGCGATGCGTTTGCCGCTGGTTACATTTATGGGATGCTACAAGGTTTGAGCGCTCAACAGTCAATAGATATGGCAATCGCCCACGGTGCGTTAGTGATGAGCACAGCAGGTGATAACTCAAGTGCAAGTTTAAAGGAGGTGCTATCACTCGCCGCTGGCGGTGATGCGAGCGCTAAACGATAACGAGTTTATAGTTATTGCAGTGATACCCTTAATACAAAGGGTATCTGTGTGAGCAATCTATGCTTGATAAAAATCCTATCCAAATTATTTAAATCAACATATTCAGTCGCTACTTTGTATTGAGAGCATCAGCCATAACAGATACCCTAGGTGAGAGATAATTAAAGAGAACGTCGTGTCACATTTTTAAGAAGGTAATCTAAGTTATGCGTTATATCCCTGATGAATTTCAACAGCAGTTTTATCGACAAGTATGGAGCTGTGCTCGCCAAGTACCCATAGCTAAAGTGGCGACTTATGGCCATATAGCGCAGATGTTGGAGCGCCCGTTAGCACTAAAAGAGCAAGATTATAAAGAATTCAGTGCGCGCTGGGTGGGGGACGCCATGGCTGCTTGCCCTAACGATGTGCCTTGGCAGCGCATTATCAACGCCCAGGGAAAAGTGAGTAAGCGAGTTGATGCCCAAAAGCAAAAAGTATTGTTAGAACAAGAAGGGATTGTGTTTATTGATGATAAGCTAAATATGTCGCAATACCAATGGGATGAAAACAGCACAGCTGGGGACCTTACTCAAGCATCACTATTTTAGCCTCTGCAATTTAGAATTTCTTCTAATCTGCCCTTCATTGCCTATAAACAACTCATAAATCGTCCTGTCGTTGTGTTGGGGCAGATAAACAGTAGATTTGATTCTCTATTGCGCCGTAACAGCGTAGAATTAACAACTTTTACAAAAACAAGGTTTGCACTGCGGTGCTCTAACATAGAAGAATTATGCAACTAACAGAAAAAGCATCAGTGACTAACGCTTTACTTATCTCTATTTGTACACCAGATCTTAATGGTGATGAGGCAGCTGAATCATTAGCAGAACTTGCGCGTTTGGTAACCACACTTGGTTTTAAAGTCGTCGGTAGTCAATCGCAAAAGCTTAGCTCGACAAAAAGAGTCAATGTACTTGGCTTAGGTAAGCTCGCTGATATCGCCCAGCTGACCGGTAATAAAGGTGAAGCACAAGGGCGCGAAGAAGAGGAAGAAATTGCTGCAGATGAAATAGATATTGCAGAAATTCCTACCAATATGTCATCGCAAAACTTGCCTTATGGCTGTGCTGATGTGGTGGTATTTGATTGTGATTTAAGTCCATCTCAGCTGCGTAATGTCGAGAACCAATTAGGCGTAGAAGTCTTTGATCGCACCGGCATTATTATTGAAATATTTAGCCGCCATGCGCGTACTAAAACCGCTAAACTACAAGTTGAGATAGCACGTCTTAACTATGTTGCTCCAAGACTGAGAGAATCTTCAACTGGCGATAAAGAGCGCCAGATGGGTAAGGGTGCTGGTGAGACAACGCTAGAGCTGAACCGTCGTAAAGTACGTGATCAATTAGCGGCACTTAAGCATGAATTGGTTAATGTACAAGATGAAATGAAAGGACGGCGCACACAGCGCTCTGAGCTTTTTTCAGTCGCTTTAGTGGGGTACACTAACGCGGGGAAATCATCGATGATGCGCGCAATTACCGGTAGTGATGTTGAGGGTGAAAACAAATTATTCGCCACGCTTGATACCACTGTACGTGCACTATACCCAGAAACGCAACCTCGCATACTAGTCTCTGATACTGTGGGTTTTATTAAGAAATTACCACATGATCTAGTCGCATCATTTCATTCAACTTTAGCAGAAGCACACGATGCCTCACTGTTATTGTATGTCGTTGATGCCTCAGACCCTTCGTTTCGCACACAATTAGAGGTTGTTCACCAGGTCCTTGAAGAGGTTGGTGTTGCTGATAGTGAAAAATTACTGGTACTGAACAAATCAGACTTACTAAGCACAGGGCAACAAGAAGCGCTGATGGAAGAGTATCCTGATGCGATGATGACATCGGCACGTAACCGTGATGATGTCAGCAAATTGCACCAGTACATTATCACTGTTTCACAAGGTGGTATGATCGAAGAAGAAATCATCGTACCTTATACCGCTAAAGGTATTATCGGTGAAATTCGATCAGTGATGAGCGTCATAAAAGAAGATTATGACTACGAGCAGATTACACTTACCGTGCGATCTAGCGCCATTAACTTAGCCAGATTGAAAAAGCGCATGCAGGATTTATAACAAATAACGATTTTATCTGGCTCATCGCTAAAAAATAAAACAGGGATATAGCGACAACATCCAGTTATCTTTTAGTGACTACTATAGAAGCAGCTCAAATACTATTGATAGTAATTTAGCTGCTTTGATCTTTATTTATTTAGCGGTTACCAAGTGGATGCGTCTGCTGATTCCCAATCATCTCTCCAGCCTTCAGGGATGGTTGCTGTATCTAGCAAGCAGCCTGTAGCAATAGTAGGATACAACTGAGCATAGCTTTTAACATCAGTACCTTGCACGCGTCTATTAATGTGTTTTGGTTTTAATTGATGAATACCATCTAAGCCTGCGGCCGCTACTAACTCAATCAGGTTTTTAACTGTTTCATATTGAAAGTTAGCAACACGTTGCGCTTTATCGGTTACGACAATTGCCTTGTTACGCGATGGGTTTTGAGTGGCTATACCGGTAGGGCAGTTATCTGTATTACAGGTACGAGACTGAATACAACCTAGTGATAACATCATACCGCGCGCAGAATTTACGGTATCTGCTCCTAGTGCAATAGCTCTTAGAACATGAAATGCAGAGAGCATTTTACCGGAGGCAATAATCCGGATTTTATCGCGAAGACCAACGCCTAAAAGCGCACCATTGACAAAGATTAGTGCATCGCGAAGTGGCGTACCAACTGAATTAGTCATTTCAGTAGGTGCAGCCCCTGTGCCACCTTCACCGCCATCAACCGTAATAAAGTCAGGTGTAATGCCTGTTTCAAGCATCGCCTTACATATTGCTAAAAACTCATCACGTCGGCCAATACATAATTTAAAACCAACGGGTTTGCCAGCTGAAAGCTCTCTTAGTGTTTTAACAAATTCAAGTAGCTCAGTGGGTGTAGAAAAAGCACTATGTGAAGGTGGTGAGACGACATCTTGTCCCATCGGCACATGCCTTATCAAGGCGATTTCTTGCGTTAATTTTGCTGCTGGTAATATGCCGCCATGCCCAGGTTTAGCGCCTTGAGAGAGTTTTATCTCAATCATTTTAACAACATCTAATCGGGCGTTTTTCTTAAAAGTATCGGGGTTAAAACCGCCACTATCACTGCGACAACCAAAATAGCCTGTGCCAATTTGCCAGACAATATCACCGCCATGCTCTAAATGATAAGGGCTGATACTACCTTCGCCAGTATTATGATAAAAGCCCCCTATTTTTGCGCCTTTATTTAACGCTCTAATAGCATTTTTACTCAGTGCTCCATAGCTCATTGCCGAGATATTAAGCGGCGAGGCCATGTAAGGCTGACTGCAATCAGGGCCGCCAAATTTAACGCGCGGATTAAAATCAGTTAGATGTTTAGGCTGCATAGAATGGTTTACCCACTCATAACCTGCGCGATTAACATCGAAAATAGTACCGTAAGGTCTGGTGTCTCTATCACCTTTTGCGCGCTGATAAATAAGAGATCTAAACTCACGAGGAATAGGTGTTCCGTTAATATCAGATTCTACAAAGTACTGTTGTATTTCGGGTCTAATCGACTCCAGCAAATAGCGAAAATGACCAACGACTGGGTATAGCCGCAGGATCGAGCGTTTAGTTTGAGTAATATCATAAAAACCCACTAAGGTAATAGGGGCAAGAACACTGAAAAACCACAACCATTGAGGGGATGATAGCGACAGTGCGAGTATTAAAGTATTTAATAATACAGCGATAAATATAAATTTTTGACGTACAGTCATGCCGATACCTGCTTTGTTAATGGTTTAATATCTTACGTTGAAATGAGAGTGATGGATTCAGCTGTAAAGCCGATAATAGAGCACCCCAAGCCTAACCTAAGTTTGACCAAAGCTTAGGCCGAACTTGGTATTAGTATCAGGCGAGCAGATTAGAGAGAGAATATAAAAGTGGGTCTTTAGGCAAACTGCTCATACCACTGTGATTCACTGATTAAATCCTGAGTTGATTCAAGTTGATCGATAAAGGTTAAGCCATTCAAATGATCGAGCTCATGTTGAAAAATACGGGCGATAAACCCTGTAAATTGCTGTCGTTGCTCATTACCTTGTTGATCATAGTAGCGCACTTTAATTGCGTTATGTCTTGGCACCAAACCGCGCATGCTAGGGACACTTAAACAACCTTCCCAATCTTTAACGATTTCTTTAGAGTAGTGTAAGATTTCAGGATTAATGATCGCCGTTGCCTGCATTAGTGGAGCATGCGGATAACGAGCATTAGGTTTCGAGCACATAATGAATATTCGTAAGCTGCGGTGAATTTGCGGTGCTGCGATACCCACACCCCCAGCTTGTGATACCGCCAGCATCATCTCACTGATCAGTTGCTGGCAATCATCCGCCAATATGTCATTAACCTCTTCAGCTCTTTTTCTGAGGATAGGGTGGCCAAGTTGCGCTATTTTTTCTGTGTAGGCCCTAGTTTCGCTCATTAATTTTAACCCTTAGTTTTAATGGTGATTTCAATATTTTGACTCTCACCTGCAAACCAATTCTGCACGTAAATAGACCCTAGTACTGGCGGCATGCCATCTTCTGTTACTTCTTTATAGCGAATACTGTTTTTGTTTTTCTTTTCAAATTCAAATTTAATCACTTTTTCAGACACTATCAGCCCAGCCTTTAGTTAGATGTTGGTATAATTGCTATTATGTTTGCAGAACACATAGCGGCACTTGCAATTAAGAGCTTATTGTATAAGTGCTTTGCAATTAATTCTATTTTTTTACCACCTATAATAAGCGAGCACTGAAACTTAGAGAGTATTAGAGCTAACATTAATTTTCATGGTGGTTTTCATAGGGCTAATAACAAACAGTGCTAAAGGGCTAATTAAACACACTTTATTAAGATGCTACTGATTGTTTGCTCACAACAATGTTAATATGCCGCTCTTTATATTAACTCTCTAGCTACGCCTAATATGGCTAGCGATATTTTAAAAGGTAATTTATTGATGGCATTTAAAATGGCTAAAGGATCGTTATTCGCAGTGTTATTGCGAAATAAATGGTGGTATAGCATATTAATAGGCTTGTTTGTACTAGTAGCTAGCTTAATGATTAGCGATGCTAAATATGTACTGCTAAGTATTACTGGGGCGCTGCCATTTTTTGGTATAGGAAGTTACGCGGCTTATAAGCAGTTCCAATTACCTTCAAATAAACGAGTGTCTCAAATTATAGAGCAAGCACAGACGATGTCTGCAGCTTCAATCGCTGAAAAAATCGCCGCTAATTACAGTAAGTATGGTTATCAATCTGCAGTATTTAAAGCAGAGGGTGCAGATCTGGAGCTAGTACGTGATCATCGTAAGTTATTATTAAGTACCAAACGCTTTAAAGCGGCCAAAACTGGAATATCACCATTAAAACTATTAGTAGCAACAGGGGAGAAGGCGGATGCTCGCGGCTATCTTTATGTGAGCTTAGGTGAAATTACGGACTCTGCCCAGCAATATGCCAAAAAGCATAAGATTGAGCTGATTCAAGCAAGCAAATTGGCAGCATTATTTGATGGTACTGCCAAGATTGATTAATTAGCGTATAATTACATTTCTTTAGCATCTGACATATACAACACTATTTTTATAGTTTAAATGTGCGGTTAGCAATGATGCCTAACCGCTGTTTAAATTTAACATCAGTTTGAATAAGGCCTACTAAGCGCCTAGTAAAAGGCCCCTTTTTTGTTTTCTTGTTCACAATTGGCTATATAAAATCCAATAATAGTCGTTTTTTAAACATTAATCATAACCACCTAGCATATAATTAATGTTATATTTATCTGTACATATTCCTTCATTTTGTTAGTGCTGTTTTGGCTATTCAATATATTATTTATAATATGATCATGGGGCCTTGTACTGTTATGGAAAAAAAGTGGAATTGGCTTGAGCCAAATCAAATCGAAAATACAGTGTCTGCACATCTACTATGTGATGATACCGCGCTGACCTCTCTCTTTCATAGCGTTATCAATGCAGCAGAAGCCGCTTGGGATATGTATTGCTCAGTGCTATTGTTAAATACTAATGATCACACCCTACATAATGCTGCTGCTCCTAGTTTACCCAAAAAATACTGTCAGGCAATAGAAGGCCTTGCCATTGGCGTAGGTGTCGGTAGTTGTGGTACAGCGGCTGTTACCAAAGAAGTAGTCATCGTTAAGGACATTCAAAACCACCCTTACTGGGCAGCTTTTACAGAGTTAGCAAAAGAATCAAATTTATTTGCTTGTTGGTCTACACCTATTTTAAATCACGAACAACGAGTGTTAGGTACTTTTGCCTGCTATTTCCCAAAGGTTCAGCAGCCAACTACTCGCCAGTTAGAATTTATGAGTGCTGCAAGTAAAACGTTGGCAGTATCTATTGAGCAACACCAAATACAACGTGTAGTGACTCATTTGTCTTATTTTGACCCACTAACGGGATTACAAAACAGGAGTGCCTTTCGAAAAAGCTTGCAACAATTGATTGATATAAAGCAAAAATTCGCCTTGTTTTTTCTTGATTTAGACCACTTTAAAGAAATTAATGATACCTTAGGGCACGACAGTGGCGATAAGTTATTGCAGACATTGAGTAACAGGTTTAAAAAACTAGAAAGCGATACCATTAGTTTCTCTAGAATAGGAGGGGATGAATTTACTGTTATTTATCAGTTGGATAAGGAAAGATCTATTAAATCCTTTGCTGAAGAACTCATCGCTATTGTCAATCAACCTCTACAGTGTGCCAATACTAACGTCCAAATCAGTGCAAGCTTAGGTATCGCTTGCTTCCCTAAAGATGGTCAAGAGCTATCGCCATTGATGAGGCATGCTGATATTGCTATGTACCACGCAAAATCAATTGGCCGTAACCAAAGCAGTATGTTTAACGATCAAATGAAGAACGAATTACTTGAGCGCATAGCACTGCAAAAAGAGCTTCGTATTGCTTTAGATGAAAATCAGTTTGAAGTGTATTATCAGCCACAAGTTAATGCAAAAACACAGCAGCTAGTCAGTTTAGAAGCGTTGTTACGTTGGCAGCACCCTATTAAAGGTTTGCTTAATGCGGAGCTCTTCATCGAGGTGTTAGAAAGCAGTGGAGGGATTGAAAAAATTGACTTACAAGTACTAGAGCAAAGCTGCCGTAGTTTTTGTGGTCACAAGGCACCTTTTTCTTTATCGGTGAATTTATCATCGACGCATTTAACAAATGAAAGCTTCCCTGATCAGGTGTTTGCTATTCTAGCGAAAACAGGCTTTAGCGCAAAACAACTGGTACTAGAGGTTACCGAGCGTACTTTAATTCAAAATACTCACTTAGCAGCGCCTATCATGCACCGTTTACGTGTCAGTGGGATTCGGTTTTCTATCGATGATTTTGGTACCGGCTACTCGTCTTTAAAGTATTTAAAAATGTTACCCATCGATGAAGTTAAAATAGATAAATCCTTCGTTGAATATATTACAACCGATAATTATGATAAGCAGATTTGTGCTAGCTTATGTCGTTTAGCTAATAAACTTAACTTACATATTGTCGCTGAAGGGGTAGAACAACTTAGCCAACAACTGGCTCTAGTGGCGATGGGTTGCACTACTTTACAGGGTTACTATATTAGCCATCCACTATCAACCAGTGATATAAAAACCTTTATTAAACAATTAAATAAGAGTGACAATTGAAGGTTATTATAACTTTAGTTAGCTTAAATAGCCTGAGTTTTTTATAGTTTTAGATTTCTCTATTAACGTCTCATTATATAAACATGGCATAATATATATTTGGATGAAGATATGGCAATTTCTGAGCAGCCATCAAAACTGAGTTTACCCATTTGTAACCCAGGTGTTGATACCATTGTGCAATACTTGATTATTAAATTTCCTTTTATCAATGCTCAAACTTGGCAACAGCGTATGCTTGATGGCAAGGTCCATTTTCACGATGGTACATTAGTCACAGCCCAGACTAAGTTTCAAGCACAGCAACGTATCTATTATTACAGAGAAGTAGAGCGTGAGCCTCGTATCCCTTTCCAACAGGAAATCCTATTTCAAGATCAACATATTTTAGTCGCTTATAAGCCTCATTTTCTACCGGTAACCCCTGGCGGGGTATTTATCAATGAGTGTTTACAGAATCGCTTACGCCTAAGTACTGGCATAAAAGAGTTACAAGCGTTGCACCGCTTAGATAGAGTGACAGCCGGTTTAGTGATGTTCTCAGTTAACCCTGATAGTCGACATAGTTATCATCAGTTGTTTAAAACCCGTGAGATAAACAAAAGCTATCAAGCTATTGCCAACATTAACGCAGATGAAAATTTAGTGGGGCGATACTGGCAGGTTGAAAATCATATTCAGCAAGGTGAGCCGCGTTTTCGCATGCAAATAGTTGAAGGTATTGCCAATAGCCATTCGCAGATACGCTGCATACAACAAGCTGGAAATAAGGCACTGTTTGAATTAACCCCCATTACGGGTAGAACCCATCAGTTGCGGGTACATATGCAGTCAATAGGCTTGCCTATAATGAATGATAAATATTATCCTGATCTACAGCCATTATCAGCGGATAATTACGCATTACCACTGCAGTTATTGGCTAAAGAGCTGGAGTTTATTGACCCTATTACTAAGCAGCTAAGATGCTTTAATTATGATGGCAGTTTATCATTAGAATAGTTAAATAGCGCTAGAGCGTTTATAAGTACTGATATTTTTAAGGCACAAATTCTAGTTCAATATCGGTGCAGCCTTTAGCACAGAAAACACCTGTTTTACTGACCTTAACGCCTTTCTTTGGTGTTGTTAATTGCAGCGGCTTATGACATTGCTCGCACAGTACAGTGGCGCCTTTAGCAATATTTTTAATCATATTACGCTGCGCTTTAAAAGAAAGCTGAGTGTGTTTGTTAATTACCGAGAAATCTAGATGGGCCATATTTAAATGCTTTATATTACGTTATATAAAAAAGTAGACGCCCCAAGCAGTAAACTCTAGCTTGTCACTAAAGTTTTAATACTACGACAGGGCTCTATACCATTTAGAAGAATTAAGTATTCCTAGAAAGGTACTTCGTCATCATAATCAGTCGTAGGCATACTGGTGTCATACATTGGCGTTTGATCGTAAGGATCAGCTGATGCGCTACCGTTTTGTACTTTCCAACCAACGAGGTTATTAAAGTATCGACCATTGAACTCACGACCACGAATATCGAAAGTGACGGTTATTTCTTGACCTACTTGCAGTGAATCTAACAAGCTTACTTTATCTTGTACAAATTCAACATTGATATCCTGCGGGTATTTACCTGCTGCTACAGTGACCACCATTTCACGCTTGGTAAAACCACTGCTGAAAGTTTGTGGGTCTTGAATTAACTTGATTTTTCCAGACAGCTCATAAGCCATGTTTTTTACCTTTTATTACTAAACTTTAAAGACGCTATTAAAACAGAATCAATATCAGATTACTGTAAAAAAACGGCATAAAGGCTAAGGAACATAACAGCAAGGCTACTATATATATGGCAATGTTTACAAAATAATCATTAACTTGAGTTTTCTCAATAAATAAGGCATTGTTCTTTAACAAAATATTACCCGCTTTTAGCTAATATCTCTGCGCCCGGCACTCCTAAAGAGCCTGAAATATAACAGGTTAAAGGACATAACCTATCCTAACACAAGGGGTAACCTGCGAAGGGTTTAAGCAAAGCTAAGCTTATTAATACTGATCATCTGAAATTAATTAAATAGGATTTAAAGCATGCAATATACGCAACTTGGTACATCAGGTCTTAAAGTATCACCCTTGTGTTTAGGCACTATGATGTTTGGTGGGCGTACCGATACAGCTGTTAGTCAGCAGATTGTCGATAGCGCTGCTGCCGCAGGTATTAACTTTATAGATACTGCTGATGTTTATAATAATGGTGTCAGTGAAGAGATAACAGGTAGCCTGATTAAATCAGCGCGTCACGATTGGGTGCTAGCCACTAAAGTGGGTAATGCCATGGGCCAAGGTGTTAACAATAAAGGTTTAAGTCGAAAGTGGTTAATGCAAGCGGCTGAAGATAGCTTGCAGCGCTTAAATACTGATTTTATTGATATCTACTATTTACATCGTGAAGATTTAGACACACCACTGCGCGAGACTATAGGCGCATTAGGGGATTTGATCAGGCAGGGCAAGATTCGCTATTTCGGTTTAAGTAATTTTCGCGCTTGGCGTGTTGCTGAGGTCATTCGCGTGTGTGATGAATTAAATGTACCTCATCCAGTGGTGAGCCAGCCTTACTACAATGCCCTTAATCGTATGCCTGAAATAGAGCATTTACCGGTGTGCGAGCATTATGGTATTGGTGTTTTCTCATACAGCCCACTGGCGAGAGGGGTGTTAACCGGTAAATATTTACCACAACAAGAGGCGCCTGCAGATACTAGAGCTGGCCAAAATGATACGCGCATCATGCAGACAGAGTGGCGTGAAGAGTCTTTAGTTATCGCCCAACACATTAAACAACATGCTTTAGCTCAAGGTATTACGCCTGGGCAATTCGCATTGTCTTGGGTATTAAACAATCAGCTGATTAGCGGTGCGATTGCAGGGCCGCGTACGATGGAGCAATGGCAAGAGTATTTAGCAGCGCTTAGCTATCAATTTAGTAGCGCAGATGAGGCGTTAATCAATGATTTAGTGGTGACAGGGCATTCATCAACACCTGGTTATAATGACCCTGCATACCCATTAGTAGGTCGTGTGTCTAAAGTATAAAAATCATTTATTATCATGATTTGTTGTTTTCATGCTTTAAAGCAGACAGTAGCGGATGACTTGCTTATTTTGTGAGCATTCGCTGGTCAATCAAGAATTTATAGCCAACGCCATAAACAGCTGTAGCTGCTTCAACTACGATATTAATTCACTTTAAAGTAGTTTATATATTCTTTTAAGGTTGCTGATAATCTAGCGAGAGCGACTGCTTCTTGCGCATTACTAGTTAATGATAAGCTAGTCTCTTTTGACATAGTTGCTATTTCTTCCACGCCATCACTTATTTTAGCAACAGTCGCGACTTGTGAACCTGTTGCTTCTACAATTTCCAATACTTTTGCTAGTGAGTCGTTAGCTTGTTGCTGGATCTCGTTAAGCAGCTGATTAGCTTCGTTCGTGAGTGTTAGTCCGTTTTCAACTTGTGGGACCGTCGTCTGCATCGCTGTCACTGATGCCTGGGTGTTTTCTTGTAACTGGGAAATCATTTTTTCAATGTCGCCCGTTGCATCCCCTGTACGCTGCGCTAATAATCTTACTTCATCGGCAACGACAGCAAAACCTCTACCGACTTCACCCGCTCTAGCGGCTTCTATTGCAGCATTGAGTGCCAATAAGTTTGTTTGATCAGAGATACTGCGAATAACACTTAAAATATCGCCGATTTGCTGCACATGATCTTGTAGCACATTCACTTGGCTTACTGTCGCTTTGACAGTGATAGAAACTTGCTCTATAACAGCCGCTACTTTTTGTACGGCATCACTGCCTTGTTGTGATAGCTGAACTGTTATTTTTGAGTTGTCTTCTGTCTGTCTTACTGAATCGGCTACAGAATTAATGCTCTGGCTCATTTCTTCTAAGCTCATCACTGCTGATTGGGTATAGGTAACCTGAGTCTGTGCTGAGCTAAGTGCTTGTTGAGAGCTAGAGGCGACACTCGCTGAGGACATTGATAGCTCATCTGAAGAGCTTATAATATTGTCTACAATACTTTTTAATTTATCCTGCATTACTTGTACAGAGGCCATCATACTGTTCGGGCAAGTAGAGTTTACTTGCTGAGTTAAATCTCCCTGTGCGATTAGTGCAATGACTTTTGCAGCGTCTTGAGGCTCACCACCGACTGATTGGCGAATACGCAAGCTGATAATATAAGCGACACTGATGCCAATAATAATGGAAAGGCCAGTAAGAAAAATCATCCATACTTTAAATGGGCTCGCTATATCGCGTGTTTCTTGCGTCATTGTCTGGTTAGTTTGCTCTTGCAAATTGATAAACTCATTGATGACATTAAGCCATTGAGTAAATGCAGGTCGCGCCTGGGTCATTAAAATATGAGAAGCGCTCTCTAAATCCCCACTATTTTTGGCACTAATAATATCTTGTATTAACGGTTGAGTGCGCTGCTCGACTTGGTTTATTTGCGTTATCAGAGATTGCTCAGTACTAGACATCTCGCTTTTCAGTTTAGCCATATCAGTACTTGATACTTGGTAAAAAGAGTCTAAGGCTGATATATCAGCAATAACTGCATCTAAATCACTTTTTTCGCTCATTAGTACAACATCACGAATAGCAATGGCTCTGTCGTGCACACTACCTCTAAAATTAATCGCATAACGTTGTTTTACTGCGTTCACATCAGTCATTTGAGTAATATTGGAATTAATGAGGCTAACACGTGAAATACCAATGCTGGTTAGAATAAGCATCATTAATAAGATAACACCAAAACCTGTGGCTAAACGCATGTTGATAGTCATAATTAATCCTCGTGTATCGCTGTTTGTTATTAAAAACAGCCATGCATATTTGTGTTAATATTTTATTCATTATGCCTTAGTATCGATCGTTTTAGCATAAAAAACAGTTATTAAGGATAGTATTTATAGGATATAAGCGAGTCTGCACTACTAATACAGCTAGCTTTGATGGCGATTAGAGCGAGTTGATTAATTATTTTTAAGCACTGCCAGTTGTTTTATATGTTCAGGTGATACCCCGCAACAGCCACCAATGATAGAGGCGCCAGCGTTAAGCCAAGATACAGCGTGTTCGCTATACTTTTCAGGTGGCACATCTGTTCTCAGCGCTGACACACCGCTGTTATCATTTGCCTCATGAAATAAGCCAATAGGGGAGAAATTATTGGCGTAGACACCAAGCTGCACGCTCTCTGTCATGTCTTTATCTGCCAATGCTTGTTTAGCTGCCATTAAAGCGGCTTGCATAACTTCAACACAACTGCAGTTGAATAAAATAGCACAGACGTTTTGACCAGCAATGGCACTGACTGCTGCATACACACTTTCGCCTGAGCGAAGTGTTGGCTGACAATTCAAATCATCTGTAATAGTAAATGCCATCCAGGTAGTTTTATCTGTGCTAGCAGTGCGCGCTTTAATCATAGCGGCCTCAGCGATGGAAGATATTGTTTCAGCTAACCAAAAATCAACATCCACTTGCTGGTTGGCGATTAATACCTCTAATAAAGGCTTAGCCTGCTGTTCTATAAATAAATCTGCACGGTAAGAGCCTAAAACTGGCGGAATACAGCCGGCTACCAAGGTTGATTTTTTAGTTGCCTTATTGCCTGTACCCTCAGCAACATGGCTAACACATTCGCGCGCAAGCGTAGCGGCAAGTTTAATAAGTTGAGCACCTTGCTCATTAATGCATTTCTCACCAATATGAAAAGGTACCAGTGCATAAGTGTTGGTCGTAATAACATCAGCACCTGCTTTAATAAAGCTGCGATGCACTTGCGATACAAAATGTGGCGCTTCAATTAATGCCTGGGCTGACCATTGTGGCTGAACAAAAGGGGCACCGATACGCTCTAGCTCTCGGCCCATGCCACCATCAAGAATTATTGGTCGTTTAGCGGATATAGTCATTTTTGTGTTAATCTGCCAATAAAAAAGCAGCACCATAACTGCGCCGTTACACTAAAGCAACTAGTAATTATCGAGAATAAACATGTCTGACTTAAAATTAGTCCCTGAGCTATATTGTGACAATATTGAATTTATGACGGCATGTGTTGATCAGTTATCAGTAACTACACAATCTATTAATGATGGTGGCTTTCACTATGTTATCGCCTTAGTGAAGGTTTTTATATTCAGTTAGCAAACCACTTAAGAAATGCGTGACATATATTAGGTGCTTACTACGCCACTTTTTAGCCGCTGACTTAGCGTAGTTCATGACAGCTAACGCTTATTTTTAAAAAATAAACTAAAAAGCTGGGTAATATCGTTAAAAAACAACTTTATAGTTAGTTTAAAGCATAGAAACTAAGGGTGAATATACAGTAGAATCAGGCGTCAAAAAAAAGCCAATATTAAAATGTTTAACTTAAGGAAAGACAGTGCCGTTTAAATCGTTCTCTTTAGCGACAAATATTAGTTTGATTATCCATTTGTTTGTTAAAAAAATCTGTATTAGCCTGATCACCATTTTAGCTGTCAGTGAAATGACGACCGTTATTTTGCGCTATGTTTACGGGGTGGGCTTTTTAAAACTGCATGATATTGCCCTGTATAGCTTTAGCTGCTTAGTGGTATTTAGTATCGTCTATACCTTTGGCCTTAACGAGCATGTGCGCGTTGATGTGTTTAGAGAAAAGCAAACACAGAAAACCAAACAGATAGTCGACTGTGTATCGATTGTATTCTTCTTAATCCCTTTTTTCTCACTGATACTGTATTACGTTTGGCCTGATATTATTTATTCCTGGAGCATCTATGAAGGCTCAAGAGAGACGGGCGGTTTAGCAGGTCTATTTATTGTCAAGAGCACGGTGCCAGCGGTTTGCGTGTTGTTAATTATACAAGGTTTAGTCGTGTTGTTTAATAGAGGCCTCTACCTATTCACCATCTCAGAAGGTGGCACCTTAAGCGCTAAAAAAGCACAAGGGGAGACCTCATGAGCATAGAAACAATGTGGTTACTAGGGTTAGTGATATCGCTAATTTTAGTGATTATGAGTGGCATGCCAGTACTATTGGCGATAGCCGGTGTCCCGGTATTAGTTGGTATTATCGCCTCTTTTTTTGGCCATTTTGATTTAAGTTATTTCAGTGCCTTCCCACAGCGTGTCTTTGGCATTATGGAGAACTCACTGCTAATTGCCGTACCGCTGTTCGTGATGATGGGGGTATTACTTGAACGTTCAAAAATAGCTGAGAAAATGCTGTTGATGATGGCCGGCTTCTTTGGTGGTTCCCGATCAGGCCTAGCCTACTCAGTATTAATTGTCAGTGCCTTAATAGCTGCTTCTACCGGTATTATTGGTGCCACGATTGTGATGCTAGGTATGATTAGCTTACCTGCGTTACTCAAAGCTGGGGTATCAAAACAATTATCATCAGGCCTGATTTGCGCATCTGGTACACTAGGGCAAATTATCCCACCTTCAATCGTACTAATATTGTTAGGGGATCAAATTTCCAACGCCTATATAGAAGCACAGCAAAACTTAGGTAATTTTGCACCTGATCCTGTCTCGGTCGGTGACTTATTTGCAGGGGCTATTTTACCAGGCTTATTACTGGTCGCTCTCTATGCACTCTATATTTTCATCTATGGCTTCTTTATTGATAAACAGCCGATCACTGCACAGCAAAGCGCTGATATAACGCCCGCTATTGATGTTGACTTTAAGCAGGTTTGTACGGTTTTTCTACCGCCTATATTACTTATTATTGCGGTATTAGGCTCAATTTTAATGGGTATTGCTACACCGACAGAAGCTGCCGGTGTCGGTGTTGCTGGGACCATGTTAATTGCTGCACTCAATAGTAACGATACCACTAACAAGCAACACGCTATTATTTTACTGGGTGTGTTTTCAGCCTTTTGTATTGCCATTATTGTCTCCCTACAATTAAGCTCAGCTGAGTCTAGCAGTGCTGCTTTTTTTAGTGTATTGACGTTAGTGTTAAGTGCTATTTTAGTTTTAAGCTTAGTATTGTCAGCCTATCAGTTAATAAAGGATGAAATACTGGGCAGTGCACTATCGCAAAGCGTCAGTGTTTCAGGCATGGTTTTTGCCATTATCATCGCTGCATCAATGCTGTCTCTGGTATTTCGAGGTTTTGGTGGTGATGAAATCGTCAATGAACTGCTCAGCAATATTCCAGGTGATAGATGGGGGGCACTATTAGCGGTAATGATAGTTATCTTCTTACTAGGCTTCATTTTAGAATTTGTTGAAATACTATTTATAGTCATACCGTTAGTAGGGCCGGTGTTATTAGCAATGGACTTTAACCCAGTGTGGTTAGCTATATTGATTGCTATTAACTTACAGACCAGCTTTTTAACGCCACCATTTGGTTTTGCTTTATTTTATTATCGCTCAGTGGCACCTGCGAGTATTACCACTGTTGATATTTATAAATCGGTCATTCCTTTTATTGTCATTCAATTATTGGCTATGGCAATTTTAGTGATGTATCCCCAGATTGCCACTTGGCTACCTGAACTGATAAATAAATGATAATTTTATTAAAATGAGTTATAACAAACCACAATATCTAATAGCCGAATAATTATAAAATGTAAGGAATGTGAAAATGCAAAGAAGAGACTTTATAAAAGGTGCAGGTGCAACAATTGCAGGCACTGGCATAGCAATTACCAGCGCACCTGCTATCGCAAGTGGTAAAATACAGTGGAAACTACCAACGAGCTTCCCTGCGAAAGCTCCGGGTGTTGGCACTAACGTCACCAGTTTTGCTAAACGTGTATATGATATGTCTGGTGGCCGTTTAGAGCTTAAAGTATTTTCTAGTGGTGAATTAGTACCGCCATTTGCAGTACAAGATGCAGTACAAAAGGGCACCGCTGAAATAGGCCACAGCACTGCATATTATGGCGCTGGTAAAAACTCAGCATTACATTTTTTCAGTACTATCCCCTTTGGTATGACAGCGACTGAACACGTCGCCTGGTTGCGCCACGGCGGTGGTCAAGAGTTGTGGGATGATATCTACGGGCAAAGAGGTTTAAAACCTTTTTATAGTGGTAACTCAGGAACACAATCTGCGGGTTGGTTTAAAAAAGAAATCAATTCAGTTGAAGACCTATCTGGTTTAAACATGCGTATCGCAGGTTTAGGTGGTGAGGCCATGCGAAAATTGGGTGTTAATGCTATCTTGCTACCGCCACCGGAGATTTTCCCAGCCTTTAAATCAGGTGCGATAGACGCAGCTGAGTGGGTAGGGCCAATGCTTGACCAAGCTTTTGGATTAAACAAAATCACTAACCTATGTTATGTACCTGCTTTTCATGAGCCAGGTGCAGCACTTGAGATCGTAGTGAATAAAGATGCGTTTGATGAGTTGCCAAAAGATTTACAAGTTATTGTTGAGGAAGCTGCTAGAGCCACATCTGTTGAGACGTTAGCGCAATTTGATTATTTCAATATGCAAGCGTTCATTAAACTACAAGAAAAAGGGGTGACGTTTAAAGAGTTCCCTGAATCTGTTGTCAGTGCACTAAAAGGCGCGACAGTAGAAGTGATGGCTGACCTTGCTAAAGACAATGCTGAGTTTGCTAAAGTACAGCAAAGCTACGACTCTTTCTTAGCGACAGCAACGCAATATGCCAACTTGTTCCAAGGTGCTGTCTATCGTCAAAGAAGCTGATTGGGATACAAGCCACTGAGCGAAAGACACATAAGCGCTGGGCTACTTTAAGTGGCACACACCAGAGCTTATGTGTCAGTTTATCAGCTGTCACCTGCTTGAGTAACACTGATCAAGCGGGCTTTAGGCTTTAGGCTTTAGGCGTTAAAGCCTTAAAGAGTAACAATAGCCACTATTCAACTGCCAAACTCGTACCTTGCATCAATAAATGTTGCTAGTTAGATTAATAACACAACGAATAGCCCCAGTATTGAGGTGATAGTTATTGACAGTAACGAGCCCAATAGTACGTATTCGGTGAGATTCTGGCTGTTATTGTTATTTAACTCACCAAATCTAAAGATTGATTTTGCCGCTAAAATAAAGCCGATAACGGCATACTGGCCATTGATGATAAAGGTCAATATCAAAAGTCGTTCCAGATAGCCGATGATTTCACCACCAAGGATTAAACCTTGATTTTCAAGGGTCTGTGTTGGAGTATAACGTTTTAATACAATGCCTATAAAAACCGATACCGGCTTAAAAATAGTGAGGTAGACCAGCAAAATTAACATGTTTTTGCTTGATATCAATGCTGCGACATTGTCGAAAGCGTTTAAACCTAGCCCCGATAAATAGAGTGCAATTAACGCTAAAACGCTCAGGTGTAGAGCTTGATCAATGACAAAGTAGCTTAATTTTTGCCCGCTGCTTTGCTCAACATAAATTTTAGCCAAATCGATCAGCCAGTGTGAAATAGCAATGATTGCTGCGCAGGCAAAGAGCAAGCCAATATCATCGCTGACAAACACCATAGCGGCGCAGGCGACTAAGCCATGTAGCAAACTGTGGATAGCGAGCTTGATCGATTTATATTTTTTTTCAATCTTATCCTGCAGCCATGAGCTGGGCTGACAATAAAAATCAATAATGATATGCAGTGTCACTAGCGCCAGCAATAGGACTATGAATACGTTCATTGGAAATACTCTGTTATTTTTTTAGCAAATAGTATTATATAGTCTTCTATCAAGGTTATATTTGCTGATTTTATGGAGCGGTTAATTGACACCCTGTTAGCGCCAAGTTTATCCGCTATCTCACCCTGAGTGAGTGGCTTATCTTTTTTCAATAGCAGATAGGCGATAGCACATTGTCGCTCAGTCATTGTTGCTACCTGTTGATCTACATATTCAGTTAACAAGTGAAAGTGCTCATTAAATTGGCTGTCTAAGGTCGATATTCTTAGTGTATGGCTCTTCATCTCATCTAAGGTTCTACCTGAGAGTGTAAAGGCATCGCCGGTAGAGTGACCGATACTTTGGCGTATCACCGGATCACGTCCTATACCTATGCTAATCCTGCAATCATAGTTGATACACTGACTCTTGAGACTGGTTCTTATCAGCAGCGCATACTTGGCGGCGTATTCAGGATCGTGCAATATTACCTGAAAGGAGTCTCCACGCGTGATTGCAAATTGATTCGCTGGGTGATTATTGCAAATCATTGTGAGTTGACTGTTTAAACTGTACAGCAAATCGTCATACATCAATTGCGACAGCGCTGTCGATCGCACAATGTCACCGGTTAGCACAGCGATAACCGTATTTTTATCACCTTGTTTTCGTTTATTCATCACTTATCTACTTATCAGCACTGATCGGTGATCACTAGAGCTAAACTGATCTAAAGCCACCGGATGTACTGTCGTTAAAGGTTATCTAGGCTGTTGATGTTGTTAAGTGTAGCTTAAAAAGGTTACATTAATCAAATGTAACCAAAATTGATTACACTTATCAAGTGTTACCTTTATAGGTTACATGCTGCTAGATACACCAGCGCCGGATCAACTGTGCATCTAATCGAAGCTAGCTTATTTGCATGCTCTGGATAAACAGCTCGATAAAGGCTGTTACATCATGGATTAGATGGGTATATTATCAATAAAAATTACGCAGGCAGAAAACTGACCTTGATTTTAGAATTTATAGATACCGCTAAGGGCAACCAACTTCTTGAACAGCTAAAGCGAGAGGGCTGGCGGCTTACAGCGCAATATAGCCCATTGGCGTTTGATAAAGGCATCGATTACGACAGCTATCAGCTGACACTTAACGACAAGGTGCTATTACTGGAGTGGGATAATTGGTTTGAATGGAAACTAACGGGCTCACAGGAGCTACTGATGAGTTTGAAACAGCGATTTTCTCTACCTTAAAGGTCACTTAACACTGAGTTAGCTTGTTAAACAGGTCAAAAAAATTGCTGCAAAACGTTATTGCTATCAAGATAACTTTTGGCGATAACTAAGCGGTTACATTCGATAATATATTGACAATTAGTACTAATATATAGGGCTAAACTATGCGGAGCAGTATCTAACAATGACAGCGATTAAATTAGATCATGTTAACTTGCGCACAACGCAACTGGATAAAATGATTGTTTGGTACACATCTGTACTAGGTTTGTCGGTTGGCGCTAGGCCTAACTTTGCCTTTGCTGGTGCATGGTTGTACGCAGGAAAAAGCGCGCTGATTCACCTTGTCGCTATCAACGAGTTAGCCGTTGGCTCAGAGGCCTCTCTAAAGTTAGAGCACATGGCATTTTGCGCGGTGGATAAAGTAACATTTGTTGCCAACCTAGAACGTTTGAACATCGCGTATAAAGCGTCGCCGGTCGCTGAGTTTAATCTCATTCAATACAATCTGTGGGATCCCGATGGCAACCATATACATGTAGATTTTTTTGATGATAAATAAGCCCATTTTTGGCCCAGGTTTTTATCACTCTATCGACAACACCCATTGACGCTAGGCATTAATTTATCTATTGAAGCCGACGGCCCGATGCCCAACCTGTTCGCATCCATCTAGGCTATCGATTAGGGCGTCATGCGTTAATTGAACACTTAACTCAGTTACAAGGTATTGGCGTTAGTCACGTCAGTTTTAATGTGCGCTTTTCAACACGAGCAGTCACAGAGGTTATTGATGAGCTTTGTGAGTACGTGCTGCCGCATTTTCCTGCCAATCAGACTAATCTGTAAAGCAGATACTTATCTATTAATTACTCAAAGGTGCTGACACGCATCTTGCGGTATTCACTCGGTGATATGCCCATGATCTTTTTAAAGATTCTAGAAAAATAATAAGTATCCTCATAACCTAAGTTATAGCTTATCTCTTTAATCGATTTTGTTGAGATATCCAGTAAATGGCAAGCTCGCTCAATTTTAAGATGAATAAAGTAATTGATCGGTGTGGTATCCGTTAGCTCTTTATAGCACTTGATGAAATGAAATTTTGATAAGTTGACCGCCTGCGCGAGTGTATCTAGGTTCAATTGATCATGTAAGCTGGCTTGCATTAAAGAGTGCACTTTTTCTAAATCAAACTTATCAGCCATTTGCTGTGCTTTAGCAATGGGGCGCAGCTGTGGGATATAGGTCAATATTTGGGCCAACAAGTTAGACCCATAGATAAATGCTGGCAAGTTAAAACTTGATTGTAGGCTCTGTAATAGAATATCGAAATTGGCAATTAAACGCGGATTTACCCCGACATTGATAATGGCGTTATCTTGAGCCTTATTTAAATATTCAATGTATTGCTGGCTTTTATCGCCACTAAAATGACACCAATAAACACTCCAAGGGCTGTCATCACTTGATTGGTAACTATGCGCAGCACCGCGCGGCAGTAGTAAAATATCTCCGGCATTCACTTGGTAATGTCGATTATTGACCTGGCAGCTGCCCTGGCCATGAACACAGTAGATAAGTAAATTATCATCATGGATTCTTCGCAACATAGTATGTTTTATAGCCTGCTTATAAAAGCCAGAAGCCTTCGGATACAGCCCTGATGTCAGCGGATTATTGGTGAGTTGTTTACTAATATTTCTCGGTACAACTAGGCGTAAACTACCAGAAGGTAGTGGCCAATTTGACGGCTGACTCATATTTAACCTGTACTAAAGGATTAGAAGAATAACAATATAGTCCATCAATAGCACAAGATTATCAATCCTTAGTGACTTTTTTATGTGGTTAAATCGAATCATAATAAAATCACACAAAGCTAACGGATGATAAATATAATGAAACAAGTTCCTCTGCTGATTAACGGCGAATTCATTGCCAGTAAAAGTACTAAGCTAATTGATGTTACCAACCCTGCAACCCAAGAAGTTATTGCACAGGTGCCTTGTGCCACTGAGCAAGAGATCGCTCTGGCGATAGAAACTGCCAAAGAAGCTTTCGAAATTTGGAAAGAAAAATCAGTAGGTGATCGTGCTCGCCTAATGCTGCGCTACCAAGCACTACTAAAAGATAACCAAGAAGAAATTGCGACTATTTTATCTAAAGAATCAGGTAAAACATTCCCTGATGCGATGGGTGATGTATGGCGCGGCATTGAAGTGGTAGAACATGCGGCAAACGTTGCATCCCTTACTATGGGTGAAACACTAGAGAACGTTGCGCGTAAAATCGATTGCTACAGTTTTACCCAGCCACTAGGTGTTTGTGTTGGTGTTACACCGTTTAACTTCCCAGCAATGATCCCATTATGGATGTTCCCAATCGCAATCGCTTGCGGTAATGCCTTTATATTAAAGCCATCAGAGCAAAACCCATTAACACCTAATAAGCTTGCTGAGTTATTTATGCAGGCGGGTGCACCTAAAGGTATTTTACAAGTTTTACACGGTGAAAAAGAAGTTGTACAAGAGTTACTAGTTCACCCTGATACCCCTGCAATTTCTTTTGTTGGATCAGTTGGCGTAGGTGAGTATATCTACCGTACCGGTACTGATCATATGAAACGTGTACAGGCTTTTGCCGGTGCTAAAAACCATATGGTTATCATGCCTGATGCGGCAAAAACACAAGTCATTAACAACATAGCAGGTGCATCAGTTGGTGCAGCTGGCCAGCGTTGTATGGCGATTTCAGTGGCTGTATTTGTCGGTGAATCTAAAAAATTGATTCCTGAAATTAAAGCAGCACTAGCGAAAGTTAAACCAGGTGCTTGGGATGACCCAGAGGCAGGTTATGGCCCACAGATCAACCCGGCGGCAAAAGCGAGAGTATTAAACTTTATTGCAGAGGGCAAGGCTGCAGGTGCTAACTGTATCTTAGATGGCTCTGATCTTGTTGTTGAAGGTTTAGAGAAAGGTAATTTCATTGGCCCAACGATGTTTACCAATGTCACCACTGATATGTCGATCTATAAAGAAGAGATCTTTGGCCCAGTATTGATTACTTTAGAAGTAGAAACGCTAGAAGATGCTATTGCTCTAATCAATGAAAACCCATACGGCAATGGTACTTCTATCTTTACAGCATCTGGCGCTGCGGCTCGTAAATACCAACATGAAATAAAAGTCGGTATTGTTGGTATTAACGTACCTGTACCTGTGCCATTACCAATGTTCTCTTTCACTGGCTGGAGAAAGTCGTTCTACGGTGATCAACATGCTTACGGCAAACAAGCTTTTAAATTCTACACAGAAACCAAAACGGTCACTGCTCGCTGGTTCGATGAAGATATCGATACCGGAGTTAACACCACCATTGATATGAAGTAAGTTTTTAGCTAATCTTAGTTAATTAGCTAAGCACAGTTAGAGCACATCTAACTGTGCTTTTTGTTTAAAAATAACAAGATAAATATAGCAGTTAAAGTAATACCTATGTAAAACTGTGGTTGCTGTTAGCACTAAATCATGGCATTAAAATAGCCGAATAATAAAAATATTACGTGACAAAATGAGGCCTACTGTGGATTTTGAATTAAATGATGATCAAATAGCCTTTAGCGATATGGCTAAGGCCTTTGCTGATAAAGAATTGATCCCAAATGCAGCGCAGTGGGATGATGAGCAATATTTCCCTGTTGATGTTATTAAACGTGGCGGTGAAATGGGGTTATGCGGTTTATATACCCCTGAAGATGGCGGCGGACTAGGTTTATCACGCCTTGACTCAAGCATCATTTTTGAACAATTAGCGATGGGCTGCACCTCGACAACTGCTTATATCTCTATCCATAACATGGTTAGCTGGATGCTCAGTACTTTTGCTAATGAGCAAACCAAACAACAGTGGAGCGAGGGCTTAAGTAGCGGCCAATTATTAGGCTCATACTGCCTAACAGAGCCAAATGCAGGTTCAGATGCTGCCTCACTAAAAACTACTGCCAAAAAAGATGGCGATAAATATATCGTCAACGGCTCTAAAGTCTTTATCTCAGGTGCCGGTAAAACCGATATGCTACTGGTGATGGCAAAAACATCGGCTGATGGTATTTCCGCGTTTGCCGTTGCTGCTGATAGCGCTGGTATTAGCTATGGCCGTAAAGAGCAAAAAATGGGCTGGAATAGCCAACCAACACGGATGATTACCTTCGAAAATGTAGAGATCCCAGCAGCTAGCTTACTGGGTAATGAAGGTGATGGTTTTAAAATTGCGATGCAAGGGCTAGATGGTGGCAGGGTCAATATAGCCAGCTGCTCAGTGGGCACTGCACAAGCAGCCCTAACACACGCATTGCGCTATTTGCATGAAAGAAAACAGTTTGGTCGTGAGTTAGCCAGCTTTCAAGCACTACAATTTAAAGTAGCCACCATGAACACTAAATTAGTAGCCGCAAGACAAATGGTTAGGCTAGCGGCTTCTAAAATCGATAACAAACACCCTGATAGAACCACCTATTGCGCTATGGCTAAACGCTTTGCGACAGATGCGTGTTATGAGATATGTGATGAGGCATTGCAAATTTTCGGCGGCAATGGCTATATGAAAGAATACCCACTAGAGCGCTATTTACGTGATGCTAGAGTGCATCGTATTTTAGAGGGCACTAATGAAATAATGAATGTTATTATCGCTCGCAGAATTCTGGTTGAAGATACTAATCAGATTTTATAACCATATTCTATAACAATATAGATGTAAGGATTGTCACCATGAGCTGCGTATTATTTAAAGAACACGTTACTAATGATAACCATAAAATAATAGAAATTATTTTAAATGCAGAAAAATCACTCAATGCACTGTCATTTGAGATGGTTAAATTATTATTACCCGCACTAGAGACTTATCGCACCGATGATAGTGTTGTTGCCATTGTCTTAGATGGCAGCGGTGAAAAGGCATTTTGCGCCGGCGGTGATGTCGTCAATCTTTATAAAGCACTACAAACCAGTGAGGGCGAGCAGTTCGCTACTGACTACTTTGCTGCTGAGTACCGTTTAGATTACACTTTACACACCTACCCAAAACCTATTATCGCTTGGGGTGCTGGTATTGTGATGGGCGGCGGTTTAGGTTTGCTATCTGGCTGTACTCACAAGGTCGTTACACAATCAACGATGATCGCCATGCCTGAAGTCACTATCGGCCTTTACCCTGATGTCGGTGCCTCTTGGTTTTTAAACAAATGCCCTGGTAGAACCGGCCTGTTCTTAGGTATTACCGGCCAGCGCATTAACGCGAGCGATGCCAAGTATTTAGGCATTGCCGACAGGTTATTAGATAACGAGCAACGCAGTGACATGCTTAGCAAACTGCTAGCTGCGCCTTGGCAACAAGAGCAAACAAATACAGTTGTTATAAACACTATCCTGCGCCAGTTAGAAGAGCAGAGTACGACGAGTGCACAGGTCTCGCCCGTACAGGATCATTACCAAATAATTCAACAACTGACAGATGTAGATAGCGCAGCTGAGTTTGTTGCAAAGCTGAGCTCAATCGATACTGATGATACTTGGTTGAGTAAAGCTCAAAAATCAGTATCTCATGGCAGCCCAATGTCTATCGCGATGATCTACAGACAATTAAATGCAACTAAGTTTATGTCATTAAAAGAAGCGTTTATCAGTGAGTTGTCATTATCGGTACAGTGCTGCGTGATAGGTGAGCTTGCTGAGGGCGTACGAGCGCTATTAGTTGATAAAGATGGCAGCCCGCAATGGCAGTTTAAAACAGTCGAAAGCGTTGACAAGACTATGCTTGATCGCTTATTTACGCCACTTGGGCAGCATAGCCCGCTGGCAGATTTATAGGCAACACACTAAATACAAAACAATTATGCATTTCATTATTGACTTAGCGCATTATAAATATAAAAGGTAATTAAGATGTCAAAAATAGGATTTATAGGTTTAGGTAATATGGGTTGCCCTATGGCAATTAACCTTGTTAAAGCAGGCCATGAAGTCAGTGTGTTTGATTTAAGTGCAGCAGCTGTTGCAAAAGCAGTGAGCGAAGGCGCGCATGCGGCACAAAATGCGGTAGCCGCTGTTGAAAACGCAGATTTTGTTATCAGTATGTTACCTGCCGGTAAGCATGTAGACTCTTTATATGTCTCTGGCTCACCAGCATTATTTGATCATATTAGCAAAGATGCACTGATTATAGATTCATCAACCATTGATGCTAAAACTGCAAAATCAGTGGCGGCTACAGCCAAAGACAAGGGCCTTAACTTCATTGATGCGCCGGTATCAGGTGGTGTTGGCGGTGCGACAGCAGGTACGCTATCTTTCATGGTGGGTGCTGAGCTTGAGCAATTTGAAAAAGCGAAACCTGTATTAGATATCATGGGTAAAAACATATTCCATGCAGGGGTTCAAGGCAGCGGGCAAGTTGCTAAAGCCTGTAATAACATGTTGCTAGCCGTATTGATGACAGGCACCAGTGAAGCGCTCAACATGGGTGTTAATAATGGCCTAGACCCGAAAGTACTATCAGAAATTATGCGTTTAAGCTCTGGTGGTAACTGGGCATTAGAAGTGTATAACCCCTACCCAGATGTGATGCCAAAAGCACCAGCCTCCAATGATTACCAAGGTGGTTTTCAGGTTGATCTGATGGCTAAAGACTTAGGCTTAGCGATGGATTTAAGCGAGCAAAGCGAATCGGCAACGCCGATGGGCACTAAAGCCCAAGAGCTGTTTAAAAAGCACAGTGAAAATGGCAACGGCCTTAAAGATTTCTCAAGTATTATCCAGCACTATCAAGGTATTTGGTAGCCAATAAAGTAGCAGGGCACTAATCAATAAGTTAGTGCCCTCGCTTTTTTAAATACTCATCTATCACAGTAGGTTATAAATTTTCTGATGGCCCTAAGACTAATTTACTGACTATTGAGCCTATAAACATCAAGTCTGTTATCCATCATCATTGGTACAAACAATTGATTATTCACAATGTTGATGTCCGCCGCTCCTTTTCCTGCTTCTAAGATCAGCTTACTGCGTCCTGCTTTTACAGCAAAAATTTTGCCATTAATCCAATCATTGGTAATAAAATAATCACCAAAACGCTCGATACCGTCTAGGTTTCCTATGGGATCACTGATCGTGATCAACGTTTTTCTGTATTCGCTTTTTAAATGATCAAAAGAGGGTAACTGAGATACTCTACCTAATGTTTTGGTACTAAAATCAGCTTGTAACTCACGGCCCCAACTTGCAATAATTAACGAATTATTATTAAAGGTTAAGCCATTAGGATGAGGCATATCTTGGGCGCTCATCCACTGTTTGAACTTACCATCTGCAAGTTTATATATACCACCAGCAATAAGATCAGAAACAAATACATTACCCTCATTATCAATGGCAACATCATTTAACATTTTACTGCTTGGGGCGAAGTAGCGTTTAATCACTGTGCCTGTTTTAGCATCCAACTGAATGAGTTGCTGCATATCTGCTACATAAACCTGGCCATTAAAATACCCCATACCTTTTGGCGCATCAAATCCTTGTGACCAATATCGATCTAATATTTTGCCATCTGATGAGACTTTGCTGATATAACCTTTAGCATTAAGCTCCATAGGTGCGCCATTAATATTACTGACCAAATAAGTATCTGAATCAGGCAAATAGACAGTTGATTCAGGTTGATCAAACCCGGATACAGACCAAACTAACTGTGCACTAACAGCTACTTCTTGTTGGCTGGCAATACCATAGCTTTGCCAGCTAAACGCTGACATGATAGCTATTACGTTAAATAGTTTTCGTGATGGTGCTAATACTTGAGAAAGCAATTGTTTTTTGTTCATCATTTTTCCTTATAGTGAAGATTAGATAAAGTAGATCTAGAAAAACAATGGCACAAAAGATACTATTTGTTAATTTATACGATTAAAGGTATCATTTTATGTTACTAATTTTAAATATAAGTGGCTTTATATGAAAGATGATCAACAGCGTGAAAATCTTTTCTCGGTGCTCAAACAAGTAATTAAAACCAGAGGTTACAATTACGCAGACATTGCTGCAGCGCTCAACACGAGCGAGATAACAATCAAGCGACTGTTCAAAGAAAAAGATTGTAAGATGAGCCGATTAATAGAAATTTGTGAAATCATTGGTATTAGCCTGAGCGATTTACTCAGCTTACAAGAACGAATGAGCCTATCAGCGCAATATTTACCACTGCAAACTGAACGTGAGCTGGCCAAGCAACCTAAGCTATTTGTTTTCTTACTGCTCCTTGTTTCATGGGTAGATTTAAATCGCATCGCACAAGAATGCCAGATGACAGAGCAAGATATTTATCTGTTACTACGTGAATTAGAAAAGCTTGGGATTATAGAACTGCAGCCAAATAACAAAATTAAATATTTAGAAAGCCTACCGATACGATGGCGTTTGAACGGCCCTTTGAGTGATCATATCAAACAGGCCAACATGAAATACATCAGCCATTGTATCGACAAGGAAGCCTCTCCTAAGTATGAATTCTCAGCAGCTAGCCGCTTAATGAGCGAAAGTAGCGCAGCTAAAATTCAAGAATCATTAAGACAAGTAAAACGTGATTTTGATTACTTAGCGACTCAAGATCAAATGTTTTACCCCGCTAAAGATTTGCAGCTATCAAAATTAGTGTTCGCAATGGGACCATTCCCAATTCTTAAAGTATTTCCTTACTAGCATGTAAATTTACAAGCGTTCGCAAGAATAGGGGAAGGGTTATTAACAAAGACTTTAAATAGCCCCTTGCGTTTGTTCTCAGCGATGGCTATACGTTTTAAAATTTTTATTATGATTCTATACGCTCATTGTTTGTTTTTATTCTCTCAACTAAAAAATCTACCGCCGCTTTGACTTTAGGTACTAAGTAGCGCTGTTTTTGATACAACAGATAAACGGCCATCTCAGCATGTTGAGTAATCGCTAACTCATGTTCAAATTCAAGCTGTTGTAACATTCCAGATTCAAGATATGAAGCGAGCGCCCAGCGCGTTGACATTAATATACCTTCACCATCGCAGGCTTTTCTCGCAAGCCAGGGCCCGTTATTTGAAATCGCAATGGCCGGCCCTGAGACATCATGCCATTGACCATCCATACGACACAACCAAGGTGTTGGCCCAGTGGGTGCTTTAAAATACAGGCCATTATACTGCTTTAACGCCAGCGCATTCTCTGGTACACCGTGCTTAGCTAAATAGCTGGGTGAAGCGACAGGAATAAAATCATTATCCATCAGTCTTATTGCCAATACACGCTCATTGGGCGCGTAACCACCGCGAATAGCAATATCAACATCGTCACGGCCAAGTGTTGAAAGCTCATCACTCAAGCTGACATCTAATACAATTTGTGGGTACAACTCAGAGAACTCATCTAGCAAAGGCAGTAGTATCTTCTCACCAAAACCGACCATTGAGCTGATCCGCAAACGCCCCATTGGCGTGGTTTGGTAACTGCGTACATGTTCATTGCTCTGTGCTAGTTGATTCAGTATTTGCTGGACATCGTTATAGTAAATTTGCCCGACTTCTGTCAGTTTAACAACGCGGGTAGAGCGCTTTAACAAGGTAGCACCTAAGCTTTTTTCTAAATCTGCAACGCGTCTTGATAGCGATGATGGTGGCACATCAAAGGTAGCTGCCGCTTTGGTAAAACTACCCGTTTCGACAACTTTACTGAAATAGCGCATAGCACGTAGTTGATCCACTCATTTCCCCTTAAAAAATACTTAATTATACTTGTTTTACTATTGTCATAAAAGCAATAGTGATTCGCATTTTTCCCTATATATAAGCAAATTAAAACCAGTAATAATACACCCAGCTTAAACATTGCCACCTTTGATTGTGTAGCAAGGTGATAAATACTAAGACTTTTATTGCGTTTAAGTCATTGAAAACAACTTTCACGTTAATGATGGAAAACTGACTGATGATTACTTTGCACGGTTTTGCCGCTAGCAACTATTACAACCTAGTCAAGCATGTGCTGCTCTACAAAGAACTGTCATTTGCAGAAAACCAGCTCTATGGCGCTAGTGATGAGTTAGTGACCATCAGCGCTACGGGTAAAGTCCCGGTTATCACAACGACTCAAGGGCTAAATATTTCTGAGTCGAGTGTTATTTGTGATTTTCTTGAAGAGACTTATCCTGAGATTGCGTTATACCCTGAAAATGCTGGAGAGCGTGCAATTGTGCGCCAAATCATGAAGGTAGCAGAGCTGTATTTTGAACTGCCCAGCAGACAATTTATCCCTTATGTATTCTCAGGCACTGAAGTACCTGAATCGGTGAAAGTGCAAGTACGCAAAGTATTAACCGTTGGCGTAAACGCCTTAACTCGCCTATGCCAATTTTCACCTTGCATAGCAGGTAAGCAATTTACTATGGCTGATATCTATGTCTATTACGTCAACACCATTGTCAGCAACTTTGGCGCTAGCCAACTCGATTGGGATGTACTTGCACAGATCCCAGCTATGAAAGAGTGGAACGAGGCTATGAGTCAATCTGCTATTGCCCAAAAAATAGAAGCTGATCGTTTATCAAACTGGCCTGAATTTATGCAAAAGGTAAGGGCACAGATACAAGCTTCTAAGTCTAAATAGCTATTAGCTCTAGCTCATAGTAAACAACACCAAAACGAAAATTATTCATACAAACATAACCAATCCAATAACGTGATTGGTTCGAAATTTATTTATTTGCAGGAGAGTATTCAAATGAGTGATACAAATATCCAATTGACGTCAACCATCAGTGAAGACAACAAATTAACACTAGCCCTTAAAAATATCGAAATGCCAAAACCTAGTGCTGATGAAGTCGTAATTCGTATTGAAGCGGCACCATTAAACCCATCGGACATAGGCGTGCTTTTCAGCGTTGCAGACATGGCAAGTGCAACACAAACAGGTACACAGCAATACCCAATCATTACTGCTGATGTTCCCGATCAGTTTATGCCATCGCTTAAAACACGTATTGGTAAACTAACGCCGGTTGGTAATGAAGGTGCAGGCACTGTCATAGCAGCAGGCTCATCGCCTGCGGCACAAGCATTAATGGGTAAAATGGTTGCTGTGATTGGCGGTGGAACATATCGCCAGTATCACTGCGTCAATGTGCAAAGCTGCTTAGAGCTAAAAGAGGGTACGACAGCTAAAGAAGGTGCCTCTTCTTTTGTTAACCCACTGACGGCATTAGCGATGGTTGAAACCATGCGCGCTGAAGGGCATAAAGCCATTATTCATGCCGCAGCGGCCTCTAACCTTGGGCAAATGTTAAACCGTATATGTATTGCCGATGGTATCGATTTAATTAACATCGTACGCAAACAAGAGCAGGAAACACTGTTACGTGATATGGGCGCAAAATACGTTGTTAACTCAAGTAGTGAGTCTTTCCTGGCTGATTTAACAGCCGCTATTATTACAACAGGTGCAACCATAGCGTTTGACCCTATTGGTGGCGGCCAATTAAGTAGTGATATTCTGAGCTGTATGGAAATTGCTGCAGCTAAAGACGTGAAAGAATACAATATTTATGGCACTGACACATACAAGCAAGTTTACATTTATGGTGCATTAAATCGCGGCCCTATTACGCTAAATCGTTCCTTCGGCTTTGCATGGGGTGTCAATGGCTTCTTATTATTCAATGCATTAGGTAAATTAGGCACTGACACTGTGATGGCGATGCGCAAGCGTATTGCAGATGAAATCACCACCACATTTGCTAGTAACTACACCCATGAAGTGTCATTAGCGCAAGCATTAACATTACAATCGATAGCAGGCTATTCTAAACAAGCCACTGGTGAAAAGTACTTAATTACACCTCAAAAGTAATGACTGTTAAGTGATTGAATAAAGCAGATACTACTTGTTGATATCTGCTTTATCATGCTCATATCAAGCTAACATCGAAACAAGCGGCTTAAAACTGTGGCTAAAATTAGCGAGGCAGGTGCAAAAAACAAATTGTTATTTGTGCTGATTAATTTGCTTGCGAGTCATTACTTGCTACAAACTCTTGAACGCTAAAGTTACTTTTGAAAGTAAATGCATACGCAGTATCACCATTATTTCTAAGAAACTCTAACTTTTCAACTGCTTCTTCCATTGTTGGAATATGATCTTTTGGCACCCACCATAAAACATAACTGTCATCAGCAATATTATGAAACCATTCTTTTTTACGGCGAAGAAAATCACGGTGGCCAGTTCTAAACATAAAGTTCTTAAGTGCTTCTATAGAGTCCCAAACGGACATATTTACGATTATATCGGGATCCGAGAAAGCGGTAAGATTAGTTGCGTCTCCACCTTCATCTTGCAGCCGCCAAATAAAACCTGAACTTGATTCTGCTAGTTTATTTACTGGTTCCAAATTATCAACGAACTCTTTAATTTCTAGAGACCCTAAAGAGTATTTAACTTTAGCTATATTTAATTGTGCAAGATGCATATGGCTCCTCCGTGATGCCTAACGCCCGTTTAAGGGCCTGATAATAGTTTAAAATTGTGTAGCGCAGCGAAACCGAGCAAACAGTTAGCAGTCACGCTTTAAATTCTTATTGGTCTTTTAATACACCTTGCCAATAACCCACATCATTCCATTGCTCAAATTTAAATCCCACCTCTTTAAAATGAGCCACTTTTTCTAAGCCAAATTTCTCATGAAGGGCGACACTAGCCGGGTTAGGCAATGTAATACCGCCAATCACTGAATGAATAGAACGAGATTTCAACTCAGAGAATAAAGCATCATAAAGCTGAGAGCCTAAGCCTTTACCAATCAATGTTGGTGCTAAATAGACAGTCACCTCCACTGAAAAGCGATAAGCCAAACGCTCTCTCCATTGGGTAGCATAAGCATAACCTATTAATTTTCCCGAGACATCTTCGGCAATTAACCACGGCAAATTATCGGATTGAACTTTAGACATACGACTGAGAATATCCTCAGAACTTATCATGGCTGTCTCGAATGTAACAACAGTATCTGAAATATAATGATTATATATTTCAGCAATACAAGTAGCATCCTTATCAACTGCACTACGAATCACAATACCTCCTGAAAGCCTAACACCGCATTAAGGTATGAGCAACGCTATCATCTAAGCTTAACCACTACAGCGTAAACACAAAACCCAACCTTAAACTAAAAATGCCAATATTAAAATATGGCTGTCCCATATAATTCCCATTACATATCAGGCGGCTGTTATAGAGGAGGATCAAACAGTAGACAAACAGCAAACAGAGAAACAGAAGAGAACAAACAGAAGGACACCCACAAATCAATTGATCAAAAAACAATCAAAGCGTATATTATTTACATCGACAAACTAACTTCAGAGTAAGTAGTCCTGAGCAGGAGGTTTTATGACTCGTGCCCGAGAGCAGCTAATTTGCTGTACAGACACACCTTACTACCACTGCATTTCAAGAGTGGTTAGAAAAGCATTCCTTTGTGGTTTTGATAACACCACTCAACAAGACTATGAGCATCGAAGACAGTGGGTCATCGATAGGCTCGCACAGATAGACGCTGTCTTTTGTATTGATATCTGCGCTTATGCCATCATGTCAAACCACTATCATCTCGTATTATTTATTGACCAACAAAAGGTTGATACGTTGAGCGATTTAGAAGTGATTGAGCGATGGCGAAAGCTGTATAAAGGACCCGATATCATTCAACGTTATCTAAAGGGCGATACGTTATCCCCAGCCCATCTAGTGCTAGTGACTGAAATCATTGATGAATGGCGTTGCCGTCTAGCCGATATTAGCTGGTATATGCGCTGCTTGAATGAATTTATCGCTAGAAAAGCGAATTTTGAAGACAAATGCAAAGGTCGCTTTTGGGAAGGGCGCTTCAAAAGCCAAGCTCTATTGGATGAACAAGCGCTATTGACTTGTATGGCCTATGTTGAGTTAAATCCGATTCGTGCACAAATGGCGTCTAGTCCAGAGACCTCGGAATTCACGTCAATAAAGCAAAGAATTAACGAAGAACAAGATACTAAAATCGATAGCCAAAGCACTGCAAAAAGTAATGAAAGCCCTAAAATCTTACTGAAAAAAGTTCTTAACAAACAACAATGATTTAACTGATCAAATACCTTACAGCTACCATGAATATCTTCACTTAGTTGACTGGACGGGACGAGTGTTAAGAGAGGATAAACGTGGCGCAATTGATAACAACTTGCCTCCCATCTTAATACGCTTAGGAATCGATCCACAATACTGGTGTAAAGCCATGCAACCGAAAGCTAATCACGCTTTTAGTCGGGCACTGGGATGCCAAGATAAGCTGCGAGCCTATGCCGCTAAGTTAGAAATTGGTTGGATTAAAGGTATTAGTTTTTGTGGAAAACTCTTTCCAGCCTAAAAACCAAACCATAGTCAAAATACGAACAACACTGTGATTAGCAGGGCTTTGCAGTGCCTGTAATTCTAATTTTATGTTAAAAAACAATGAATTTATGCCGCTGACAAAATGTAAACTATTTTAGGGCTATAGATTATTGGTTTAGGCTGACGTTTGTTTTTTGTTTTAGAATATGGCTGTCCTGTTATTCTTATTGAAAAACTCCGGAAATATGGGTGTCCTATATAATTTATATAATTATTTGGGTGTCCTATATAATTCTCCTATATAATTCTATATAATTCTTCTATATAATTACTATAATTTTATTCACTGTGCTCGGCCATCATTTGCTGCATTATCGATTCTTTCATCTCTTCAGTGAATCCGTACTTTACTGCCAACTGATCACTGACATTGTTAATTTCTACCTCAACCGATGAAAAAAATGACTGCATTTCTTCTAGTTCTTGAACTAGTTTTATGCAGCCGTTATCAGTTGTCATTTCTAGCGCTCGCTCAAAGAAGTAATGATGCGCTAGAAAGTTTCGCTTTTTCAGCGCTTCTTTTAATTGAAGCTCAATTCTTTCAATTGGAAAGTCGATTGCCTTTAGGCTTCCAATAAGCCTACCCATTGTTTTTGAGGACTCATTATCCATGAATTTATCAAAACTACTTTCCCAAGCTTCTTGCGATGAGTAGCCTTTGATAGCTTTTGGAAAATGATCAATAAACATTATAGCTATTATTATTCCTTGTTCTAAGCACTGGGCATAGTACATAGCTGCCCCGTAGTGGGCATAAACATCCTTTCTTAATTCTATGCTATCCATTGTTACCCTTTGCGAAAAATAATGGTTGGCTATAATCACGAAGCTATGGCCAACTGTTATTTTTACGACTTAAACAACTTGTAAGTTTTCGTTTTTTTTGGCGGTGATGATTTGGTGTTTTTTTCTTTTACTAGCTGACTTAGTTCAGAATCTGTTTTATATAAAACTTTTCCACAAGGGACAAATTTAGAAGAGTCTACTAAATGCAAATCTTGGTCGTCAAAAAATATGTGTGCCCTGAACGCCTTTAGAATATTACTTTTTTCCACACCACCTAAGAAGAAAGCTTCATCGACATAAACTCCCCAGCTACGTAGTGTTTTAATAACCCTCATCTCTGACGGGCTATTTCTGGCAGTAACAATCGCAATACGAACAGGCGATAACTCTACACTCATTGGAAGCCTGTCTTGTAACTTTGCCAATTTAATAAGGAACTTAGCAAATGGGCCTTCATTCATTGGAATATCTTGCAGTTTGTCTTCATTTTCATGAAATGCAACCATTCCGTCAGTTTTATAAACAAGCTCACTTTTTTCATCAAAAATCACAGCATCACCATCAAATGCAATCCTCACCTGTCCATCAGGTATATCACATTTATAAGTTGGTGGGATTGACAATACCGCGGAAGCGCAAGAACCACTATCAATTACTTTTTGCGCATCACTTTGGTTTGTTGTTAAAAAAAGATCCACTTCAAAGGCATCTAAGTAATCTGCACTCGACTCCCCAGCAGTAAAGGCTGACCTCGTAATATTTAAAGCATGTGTCCTTATTGCTTTTAATACTCGAATTCCAGTTTCTGGGCTATTTCTAGACATGACAACAACTTCAACCAGTGGTTTTTCACCCGTTTTCCGATAAGAGTTTAAACTTAGCAATGCTTTAACTAATGGAAAGCCAATTCCTTCATTCAAAGGCAGCTCTTCATTTTCTATCATATGCTTTTTATATGTTTCCATACCTTTATGAGGATTTTTAGAAAACTCCTGTTCAAATAACTTAGCAGAATCTGACAAATCAAATAAAGCTGTTGCAGATAGACCAATTACTAATGTTTTTTCAAATGTAGTTGCCAATGCGACCTCCAGGGATACTCAGAAACCTAACACCTATTAGAAAGCCAATAGCAATATTTAAAAACGGCAAGAGGTCTTCTATCACTTTTTTTATAATTAATTTATTCTATTTTTTACACTATCTTTCAATAAATTACGAGTATTAGTTGAAATAGCATATTATAAAATGAGGCAATTGGCACTGCTAACAAGTGTCACTTGCTCTAATACATCTCAGGTATTGATAGTCAGTGTGTTGTAGGCTAAAAGCGAGGTTATATAGGCGCTAATTGGCGCTAAAATGCTTTTCACACTGCAATAGCATAACTAAAAGCTTTGCTGGTGATATGACAAAATGTACGTTGAGTCAGTACTTAGATCAACAGTGTTTTTCAAGAAGTGAGTTAACCTTTATTAATTTACGACTAAAAGAACAATGTGTTTACGACTAAAGAACTATGTATTGTCGACAATCATCTCGTTATTATAGCTATAATAACGTTATAAATTGTGTTATTACTCGTTTTTGTTAACAATTAAATTAGCATTACGAATAAAACCATAGCAATCATTTATAAAAAATAACAATAAGAAACACGGAGCGAATATGGCATATTTACAGCAATATCAACACTCTCTTGATCATCCTAATGACTATTGGCTAGAAAAATCAGCGACTACCTCGTGGTATAAAAAGCCTAGCAAAGCGTTAGAGGAGGGTGGTGATACTTGGTTTGCTGATGGTGAGCTAAACTCTTGTTATTTAGCACTTGATCAACATGTAGAGCAAGGCCTGGGTGACAAGGTGGCCCTTTATTACGATAGTGCTGCTACCAACACCAAACAAGCGATTACTTATGCGCAGTTATTAGAGCAAGTGAGTGTTTTTGCCGGCGCTTTGTTAAAAGCTGGAATAGGCCGTGGTGATAGAGTCATTATATACATGCCGATGGTGCCGCAAGCTGCAATTGCTATGTTAGCTTGCGCTAGAATTGGCGCGATACATTCGGTTGTCTTTGGTGGTTTTGCTGCGAGTGAGCTCGCAGCAAGAATAGATGACGCCCAGGCAAAGCTGGTGATTACTGCATCTTGTGGTATTGAGTTTAATAATGTCATCGCCTATAAGCCCTTAGTCGATAAGGCCATTGAGCTTGCAAATATTAAGCCGCTTAAAACAGTAGTATTACAACGAGAGCAATTACTAGCGCAGCTAAACAATAAGGCAGATATCAGCTGGGATGATTTTATTATTGATCAGCAACACACTGATTGTGTAAGTGTTAAAAGCAGTGACCCTTTATATATTCTTTATACCTCTGGCACCACCGGTAAGCCTAAAGGTATTGTCCGTGATAATGGCGGGCACGCGGTGGCTATTACGCTGGCCTTTAATGATATCTATGGTATGAGCCAAGATAGCGTTTGGTGGGCTGCATCGGATATTGGCTGGGTTGTCGGTCACTCATTTATTGTCTACGCGCCTTTAATGTGTGGCAGTACCAGTGTTTTCTATGAAGGAAAACCGATTAGAACCCCTGATGCTGGGGCTTTTTGGCGCATTATTGATGAGTACAAAGTCAATGCGATGATGTGTGCGCCTACCGCCTTTAGGGCAATACGTAAAGAAGATGAAAATGCGTTATTACTCAAAAAATATGATGTTAGCAGCTTACAAGCGGTATTTGTCGCAGGTGAAAAATTAGATTCTTCTACTTATCATTGGTTACAACAATCTTTAGATGTACCTGTTATTGATCACTGGTGGCAAACGGAGACAGGCTGGCCTATTACTTCACAAATGTGGGGGCTTGATAAATCAGCGCAAGGGCGCTTAGGCTCAACTAACAAATGTACACCAGGTTATGATATTAGAGTGCTTAGCGATCAAGGTGAGGAAGTGGCCGCGGGTGAAATCGGTAATATCTGCTTGAAACTGCCGTTACCGCCTGGTGTCTCAAACAGTATTTGGAATCAAAGCGAGCGCTTTAAACAAGCGTATTTGAGTACATACGATGGCTTTTACCACACTGGTGATGGTGGTTTTAAAGATCAAGATGGCTATGTTTTTATTACAGGTCGTACCGATGATGTCATTAATGTATCAGGGCATCGCCTATCAACGGGTGAAATGGAGGAGGTTGTATCTAGCCACCCAAGTGTTGCTGAATGTGCCGTGATGGCTGTTAAGTGCGCACTTAAAGGCCAAATACCGTTAGCCATTGTGGTACTTAAAGCGAATGCTGATATCAGTGATGATGAGGTAAAACAGCAAATAGTCGCGCAAGTGCGAGCCACTATCGGTGCATTAGCGTGTTTAAAAGATGTGTACGTGGTTAAAAGGTTACCTAAAACCCGATCAGGTAAAATTCTGCGCGCTGTGATTAGAAAAATAGCAGATAGAGAAACTTATGATGCACCTGCAACTATTGATGATCCATTAATTTTAGATGAAATTAGCCAAGCGTTAGCAGATTTCAAATAATAAACTGATAAACAGAAAGCTAACTTAGCTAAAACAGGCAAAGCTCAGCCAAACATTGATAGTGTATGGCTGAGTCATTGCCTGTAAATTGCACGGTTAAAGGTATTTAAACCACCATATCCACTTGTTGAATTGCTCCAACTTCACCTGCTTGCGTTAGATAGAAGCTAGATGATTTGAGCTGGCCATTAAATTGGTTGTTTTCTGACTTTAAATCAAAATCCGTTTGCGTAGCCCTTAGATAAATAGCACCTACATCCATTGCCGATAATGCCACTAATGAATCATCCTCGGCAGATTTTTGCCACAATTTTAGTTGTGAGAAAATACTATCTGCTTCATCGATAAAGTTATTATTGTCCTCATCATAAGCCGCTAAATCAGCAAAACCATTACCACTTAATGCGCCAAATAGCTCACTGCCATCATTAATAATGCCATCTTCGTTTTTATCTAATGCGAGCATAGCACCACTTGAGAAATAACTAATCATTTCCTCGTTGCCATCAGCATCGATGTCAAAAGAGTATTTATCAGCACTTAAATCAGCCGATAAACCGGGATAATTAATCACTAAAGGGTCTTTAAATACTACTTTTTGAGTGAATTGTGAAGTGCTGGTATAGCTATAATCACGCTGTTGATTAATCGATAAATCAAAGGTTATATTACGGCCATCCTCAGTGGTTACGAAGCCTGTGGAGCTAAAATCTAGAGATTCGTGCTCTTCAATATGTTGCGTGGTGTTTAAACTCATTTCAATTGAAATAGAGCGCTGTGGCAGTGCTAAAGCATTAGGCTGTGTAGCTGTTGATTCAAGTGAAGATATAGACAAAGGCTGGTCAATCGCCTCTAAATCAGCGACGGGCTCTTTGCCTTGTAACTGGTTTATTGCCTGCAACAACCGCTTAAATAACACCATACTGGTATAGGCTTGTTGTTCTGCGAGCGAGTGATCATTTTCAGAGGTGCGAAACTGATAACCATCATCTGTTAGTACTAATATCGAGTTTTGATCATCTTGAGCTTGCTCATCAATACCAGTATCAAGGGGCGTTGTTAATTGCGATAGTAGGTTTTCAAAGCCGGTTAATGGTCGTTTTTTTGCCTGGTACTCAATGGATGAGCTTGATTCAACAGACAGGCTAGTCATTGTCGATTTTTCGTGCTCAACACTCATCGATATATCGCTGCTTTTTATTATCATTGATGTTCTCCGTTAATTGTTGAAATTAGCGAGTGGCAACAACACAGCTATCGGTTGCTATTTATTGCCGAACTTATAACAAAGCATTTAACGTGCCATATGCTTATATGTACGCCATTATGAAAATTGAGTAACGGGCAACAAGGTGATTTAAATAATAATATTTGAGCACAAATAATGACTACATTTATGATAGGTATTTAAGACGTTGTTAGTTAGCAGTGCTATTGAATTGAGTTTATTGATACAACAGGCGCTGATAACTAATCATAACGATGCATAACGACAGACAAATACTGATAGCTAGAACTTAAGATATGGCCAAGAAATACCTAAAAATTGATGATTGTAGTATTGAATAACACAATGATTAGCTAGTTAGGCAACGAGAGAGGTAAATCTATATTTATTATGTCCAATACTCTTAAGTATTGGACATAATATATTATGCTGATATAGTAGCGTTTTGCGGTTTTAAATACGTTTATATAGCTACTGACTCATATATCGTCATTGAGTTAAAATAAGCTTACAACTGCTATTACTAATTTATAAGGTTCTCATGATAGAAATCACACCACTGATTAATACGTTTAAAGAAATTAGGCAGCAAAAATCCCTGCTTAAACAAGATCAATTAGCTAGTGAGTATCCCCAGTTAGATGTTTTCTTATCATCATTGAGCGCTAAATCTTTACCTGTTAAACAAGAGCTAATATTCGTTTTAGACTTATTGTATATTATGGGCCGTAAATCTGATGGCACATTTATTAGGTTTAGAAATGAAATTGAACGCTGGTGTTTGTTTTGTTGGCAATCTCGTCACAAAGGTATATTTGACGTCTCGCGTAATGATATTGAGGCCTATATAGAATTAGTATGGAAACCTGATCCTCAATGGATTGGCCTATCTGTGCAGCAGCGCTTTAAAACGCAAAATGGTGTTTTTAACTCTAATGAAAAATGGCGTCCTTTTGTGGTTAAAGTTGCTAAATCTTTAGCTAAAAAGCAACCTGGCTCAACGGTTGATATTACTCAGTACCGGCCATCACAAGAATCACTGATATCGACCTTTACTGCAATTAGCGTGTTATACCAACATGCCCAAATGGAAGAAATATGTGATAAGAACTTTGTTCCTGTGGTTAAAAAAAGTTGCCCTTATCTAGTTAAAGAAGTTCAGCGTAAAACGCCTGATACTTTAAGTGAGTTACAGTGGGAATATGTTTTAGGTGTCACTAAAGATATGGCCGATAAAGATGAGCAATACGAGCGCAATTTATTTATCGTCGTTACTCTTAAAAGCCTGTATTTAAGGGTATCTGAGCTATCTGAACACACTAAATGGCGCCCTAAAATGGCTGATTTCACCAAAGACAACGACGGTTTTTGGTATTTAACGGTATTTGGTAAAGGTAATAAAATTCGCTCGGTAACGGTACCTGCTGCCTATTTAGACTATTTACGACGCTATCGCCACTATCGTGGTCTATCCTCCCTGCCATCTCCCGATGAAGATACCGCTATGCTTAATAAGCTACGTGGATCAGGAAATATGAGTGCTAGGCAAATAAGACGGATTGTTGAGCAAAGCTTTGATTATGCGATTAAAGCCTTACAAAAAGATGGTTTTGATGAGGATGCGAACTATTTAATGGCAGCGACAACTCACTGGTTACGCCATACAGGTGCAACTGAGGATGCAGGTGTTAGGCCATTGAAACACTTAGCAGATGAGCTAGGCCACGCATCATCTGAAACCACCGATAAGAACTATATTCAAAGTAACATTAAAGATAGAGCTCGCAGTGGTGTTAATCGTAAAATTTAAACAACACTGCAATACTTTTTTCTCTTGAAGATATTTATTGTTGCTTACCCATAGTATCAGGCATTTTCACGGCAATGACTTCGCCCTTCACACACACTTTACCATGTGCAGATAGCTCTATTTGCACTATCACTTTACGCTCTTTTATTTCGCTAAAACTACCGGTTAGTGTCAGCTCTACACCCATAGGTGTGGGCGCTAAGTAGTTCACTTCAAGCTTGCCGGTAACAAAGCGAATAGACGATTGAGCGTCTTGCTCCCTGCCCGCTTGTTTGCTCGCTATTGCTGATGCGCTTGCAGTACCATGGCAATCGATAAGTGATGCAATCACACCACCATAAACAAAACCAGGTGTCGCTGTGTGCTCTGCTAAAGGAGTGTATTTTGAAACCGTTGTGTTGCACTGATCATCAAGCCAATATGTTTTTAGCTGATGACCATTTTCGTTATGTTTACCACAACCATAACAATGACTTAAATCTGGTGGGTAAGTATCTTGAAAAGCAATTTTTGTCATGTCACTCCCTTTATGTCTCTTTTATTATTTAGGATGTTGCCCTGTGCCTAATGCTTATTAAATTGATCTTTGATCATCAATAATTTTACCATCATTTGCTAACGAGCCGACAGCAACTAGCTGCACATCACCCGATAAATTAGTGGCTTTTTTTAATGACTCTTTAATCACATCAATCAACTCAGCGTTATCACTGCTATTTATATTGCCGATTTCACATTGCAAAGCCATTGTATCATTATGATTTTCATGATTAATTATCAATCTTGATTTAACGACTTGCGGATGAGTTTTCATCACATTATCAATTTGTTCAGGGTGAACAAACATACCTTTTATTTTAGCTGTTTGATCCGCACGGCCAAGCCAGCCTTTTATACGCATGTTTGTTCTGCCGCATTGGCTCGCGCCTGTCGCAATGGCAGAAAGATCGCCCGTCGCAAAACGTATTAATGGGTAATCTTTATTAAATGATGTTACCACCACTTCACCAACCTCACCTGGTGCGACAGGTTGTTGGCTACCTGGTTTTACTATTTCAAGTAGTATATCTTCAGCGACAATAAAACCATCAGAGCCTTTGCTTTCATAACCAATTAAACCAATATCAGCCGTTGCATAAGCTTGATAAGCTTTGATATTTAGTGCTTCAAACTCTGCTTTTAAAGCACCAGTAAACGCTTCTCCCGTGACTAGTGCTTTCTTTAAGCAAGAAACATCAACACCCTGAGCTTTAGCTTTATCTAACAGAATTTTTAAGAATGAAGGTGTACCACAATAACCTATAGGCTGTAGCTGTTGAATCACTTCTAATTGTTGATCTGTTTGGCCAGGCCCTGCTGGAATAACCGTACAGCCACACGCTCTAGCACCAGAATCTAATATAAAACCACCGGGTGTTAAATGATACGACAAGCAATTTTGTACAATATCTCCTGCTCTAAAACCTGCCGCGTAAAATGCTTGAGCTAAGCGCCACCAATCATCACTCGCGTTTTCAGGCTCGTTAATAGGACCAGGAGATTGATAAATACGATCGACTTTAGCTTGATTAGCCACCATACCTGCAAAAAATGGCTTTGCTTTTTGAAGCTTAATCAATTGCGATTTACGAGTAATAGGAATTGATGCTAAAGCTGCACGTGAGTTGATATCGCTAGCATTAATAGCATCTAGATGCTGCGCGTAATATGGGCTATTAGCTTTTGCGTATTCAATAAAAGGGGTTAATTTAGTTAATAACTGTTTTTCACGTTGTTCGCTGTTTTGATGCTCAGCTTCACTAAAATAATGGCTCATAATTAATTCTCATGTTTTAGGTATTTGTTTATAACCATCTTTTACGGCGCTTATAGGACTTAAGGTTTTTAAAGCTTTTTCTTTCTTCGTTACCTCCGCCTAAGTAAAACTCCTTAACATCTTCATTATCCATCAGTTGATCTGTGGTGCCATCAAGCACAATTTTTCCTGATTCCATGATATAGCCATAATCAGCAGCTTTAAGTGCATAGTTAGCATTTTGCTCAACGATTAACATGGTAATGCCTTGGTCACGATTGATCTTCTTAATGATGCTAAAGACTTCTTTGACCAGTAATGGCGATAACCCCATGGAAGGCTCATCTAAGCAAATCATTTTAGGGCGCGCCATCAAAGCACGGCCAATTGCCAGCATTTGTTGCTCACCACCCGATAAATACCCAGCGAGTCCTGTACGTTCTTTTAATCGAGGAAAATACTCAAACACCATCTCAATATCTGATTTTATATTGGCATCATTACGAGTATAAGCACCGAGTTTTAAATTTTCTATCGATGTCATATCTTCGATAATACGACGCCCTTCCATTACTTGAAAAACACCGGTACGAACTATCTCATCGGCAAATTTCTTATCGATCCGCTCGCCCATAAAATGTATATCACCGCGCGTGACTTCGCCATTTTCAGTTTTCAAAAGACCGGAGATTGCTTTTAATGTGGTTGATTTTCCGGCGCCGTTAGGCCCTAACAAGGTAACGATTTCACCGTCTGGAACATCTAAGGATACTCCTCTAAGTACTTGTATTACTTCATCATATATTACTTCAATATTGTTCACAGACAATATTGGCTGACTTACTGCTGGTTTGATTTCGGGCTGGGACATAAGCGCTCCAAAATAATAAATAAAAGTTTAGCTAGCTATCGGTTAAAACAGCAGGTTTTACCCTGCTGTTATCGCTATCAATCTATAGCATTAATAACCTAACCAATCATCACGACGATCTAAAGTGACAGTGGTTACCTTATCAATGGCAACGTCTCCATTGTTGTAGTTACCTTTATAAATATTCACTTGGTTAATACCACGATGATCGGTATCGCTCCAGTTGGCTGGCAGGCAAACACCTTCTAAACCTTTAGGTACCCAATTAGTATTGGCATACATACCAAGTCTGATGTTTTCACCAGTAATACCACCGTTCGCATCAGCCCAATCCATTGCCTCTTTCATGAAATAAGTTGAGCATACGCCACGTAAATAGTGATGTAGTCTTTCTTCTTTGCCACTTGGATCTGACATTTTAGAAATTTCTTTCACCATTTTCATGCCAGGTGCTTGGGTATCGCCCCAAAAAGGTGTCATTGCAGGGAAGATAAAGTCTTTGATACCCTCACCAACGGCTGAGAACGTTTTCTTATCACCGCCCCAAATATTAGACATAAACTGGATATCTGTACCTACGGTATTACACGATTTTATGAGTGACATGATAGAGCCACCTAAGTTGCCGATATACCCATAGTTTGATTCCGAACTTTTGATACTTAAACACTGTGCTTTAAAATCACCGGGTTTCATTGATACAACCACAGGAGATAGAACATCAAAACCTAGCTCTGTCGCATACTCAGCACAGGCTTCTTTTGGTGCATTAGGGAAAGGATGGTTCGCACCTATATGAGTGAACTTAGGCTTGCCTTCTTTACCTTTGCTTTTCCAATCATCGGCTGCCCACTGCACTAGGCCGCGACAAGCATCTGAGTATGAAGCACCATAAAAGAAGTTATAAGGTGCAGGCTTTTTAGTATTTGGGTTTTTACCACTAGGATCCGTTAAATGGCCAGAGTAAGACGCTGAGAAAACAGGAATTTGATCTTTCGCCACAAATGAGATTAACGCTTCGGTATCTGCTGTACCCCAACCTTGCATAGCGACCATTTTTTTACGTGATTTCCATTTTTTATACGATGAAATGGCCTGAGGTACTTTGTAGGCATAATCAATTGTTTCATATTCTAATGTTGTACCGTTAATGCCACCGTTGGCATTAATGTAAGCAAGTGAGTCACGAACGCCGTCTGCGTATTCTTTACCAATAAATGCAGTCGGCCCTGACATATCAGCTAAGTGACCAACGAATACTGATTCAGCTGATGCGGCGGTACTAACAGTGACGCTTAAAATAGCGCTAGCTAGTAATGTTGGTACTAATATTCTATGTTGATGAGCTGGTTTCATAATTGTTTTTTTCATAACAAGCTTCCTTCAAAATATAGGCCTTAAGCCAAGTGGTGATCAAAATGATCAAGCGACAATGCATTTATAGTAAAGACATTGTCGTATTGTTCTGTACTTCTTTTTACTCAGTGTTAGTCATTACCCTTAATAGGAGAAAGGATAAAATTTCCAATAATTTTTAATTTGTGCCCAGCGATGAGCCAGCCCTTCAGGTTCGAAAATCAAGAAACCGATAATGACTAAGCCAATCGCCATTTCTTTGATGTAAGCTAAACCATCCACCACTAATGGGATGTTGCCCCAATCAGTCATCTTCATGACGCCAACACCACTTGAGAGCACTTCAGGTAAGAACACCATGAAAATCACGCCCATCAAGGTGCCTTTAATAGAGCCCATACCACCGATAATAATCATTGCTAAGAACTGAATTGAAAGGAAAATGGTGAAGCCTTCTGCTGATACATAACCTAGGTAGTGCGCATATAAAGCCCCTGCTATGCCGGCGTAAAAAGATGAGATACCAAAAGACAATAAACGGTATTTATTCAACTTGATGCCCATGATCTCAGCAGATAAGTAGTGATCGCGAATAGCCACGAACGCCCTGCCATCGCGTGAGCGCATCAAGTTACATGCCCATACAAACATGGTTATTAGGGCAAATAATGCAACATAGTAGAAGCTTTGATCAGTATCAAAAGCAAAACCAAATAGTGTTAAAGGTTCTGCTGAGGCACCTGATGAGCCACCTGAAAACCAATCTGCACGGGCAAAGAAGTCTTCAATAATGAACTGTGATGCCAAGGTGGCGATTGCCAAATATAAGCCTTTAATTCTGGCAGCTGGCACACCAAACATCATGCCGATACCCATTGTCATAAAACCTGCTAATGGGATGCTTAAAAACACCGGGATGTTAAAGCTGTTGTTAAGCCAAGCAGATGCGAAGGCACCAAAACCAAAGAACGCACCGTGACCTAATGATATTTGACCGGTATAGCCAACTAGGATATTTAACCCTAGCGCCGCTATCCCCAAATAAGATATTTGGATACACAGTGTTAAAAAGTAACCATCAAGAAATAGTGGTGCAAAGCATAAAACTGCGATAGCTGCGAGCGCTACAAACCTGATAGTTTTTGTTTCAAATATGGTATTATCTTGCTTGTAGCTTGTGCGAAAATCCCCACACGGGCGCATAGTTAAACTAGACATATATAACTCCTAACTAAGATACGATAACGATTGGATCATTAAAAAATTTAAATACGTTCAATGTCTTTCGTGCCAAATAGGCCGTAAGGTTTGAACCATAAAATAATGAGCAATACATAAAACGGAGCAATGTCATACATATTGCCTATATGTAGATATTGACTATCAAAGAATTCCGCTACGTTTTCTAGTACCCCAATCACCACACCACCAACAATTGCGCCAATAATTGAATCTAAACCACCGAGTATCACAGCCGGGAAAACCTTAATACCCATCACCGATAGTGAATCAGACACCCCGTTAACCATACCTAATACGATACCAGCAGTGGCAGATACGGTAGCGGCAATAGCCCAACTCATAGCAAACACGTTCTTAACGGATATACCTAAACTTTGTGCCACTTGTTGATCAAAGGCAGTGGCACGCATTGCTAAACCATGCTTTGAGTAAGTGAAGAACACATAAAAAGCCGCCATAATGACTAGGGCAATAATTGTGCTCATTAAGTAGGCCATCTCGATATTTAAGCCCAGTATATTGATACTTTGCTGATCAAATATCTGTGGGAAGCTCTGTGGTGATACACCAAATATCCACTTCATCAAAGATTGGAAGAAGATAGATAAGCCAATGGTAATCATGATGACCGAGATAATTGGCTCGCCGATCATCGGTCTTAGTACCACCATTTGCAGTAAGATACCGAACGCGGCCATAAACATTAAGCTCAGAATAAAGCTGACTAAGAACGGTAGCTCTAAGTAAATTAGCAATGCCCAACACACCCAAGCGCCGATTAATAAAAACTCACCTTGGGCAAAGTTCACAATCTTGGTTGATTTATAAACCAACACAAAACACATACCGATAACGCCATAGAGTAAACCGACTATGACGCCGTTAACGATCAATTGTAATAATAATTCAAAGTTCATGATGCTCTCCTTTGAGGTTCTTGCGCAGCTGTCTCGCTATTTTCATGTTGTATTAGCGTAGCGACATTTAACTGTGTTTGAATTCTAGAATTACTGCCATCTTGGAAGGTGATAATGGTATCAATATCAACCATATTATCGCCTTGATATATCGCTTCTATGATGTCGCCATATTTATCGGCAATAACAGATCTTCTCACTTTTCTTGTGCGGGTTAGCTCTCCATCATCTGCATCAAGTTCTTTATATAACAGTATGAATTTATTAATTTTTTGTGCATCAGGAAGGGTCGAATTAACCTTTGCTACTTCTTCACTTAGTTTTTCATAAACCTCAGGTAAAGTGGCTAGGTTAGTGTAATTGGTGAAGGATAAACCACGTTGCTCTGCCCATTTAGAAACAATCGAAAAACGGATACAGATAATGGCACTTAAGAAAGGTTTATCTTTGCCTAAGATTACCGCCTCACCAATAAAGGATGAAAACTTCAGTTTATTTTCAATGTATTGCGGTGAGTATTGCAAACCATTACTGGTTTTCGCCAGATCTTTAATACGATCAATAATAACTAGATGCCCTGATTCTTTGAAATAACCGGCGTCACCTGTGTGCATCCAGCCATCTTTTACATCTTCATCGTAAGCTTCTTGATTATCTAAATAGCCAGTGAACATACCTTGAGTTTTTGAGATAACCTCACCAACACCTTCGCTATCGGTATTGATAACTTTGATTTCACTGTTATCAAAGCAGCTACCGACTGAGTCATAGTCGATATCATCTTCGTTATGGATGGTATAGGCGCCACCCATTTCAGTTTGGCCGTATAATTGGCGCAGTGGCACACCTATTGTTTGGAAAAATTTGAAGGTATCCGGCCCCATTGCTGCACCGCCTGTCGCCGCTGATTTTAAGAATGAAAAGCCTAATCTGTCACGCAGTGCTTTCATTAGTAAAACTTCAGCTAACCAAGATTTTCGACCTAAAGCCTGTGCCTGCTCAGCATGGCTCATAGCGAAATCAAATAACCATTGTTTTAGCGGGGTAGAATCCATCATTCTGGCTTTTACATCAGCTAAAATCCCCTCCCATACCCTTGGTGCTAGCAGTACAAAACTTGGGCCTATCTCGCGCAAGTCAGCCATTAATGTTTGTTGCTCTTCAACAAAGTTAACGATTTGTCGAGCAATCAGCGCTTGGCCTATCGCGTAAACTTGCTCCATTATCCAAGGTAATGGTAACACTGAGACATAGTTATCACCGGCTGCTCGTGGGTCAGCACGCAAGTATGAGCTACAGTGCTTAACAAAATTACCGCCGCCAAGTAATACTATTTTAGGTTTTGAGGTAGTACCCGATGTGGTGCAGTAGATAGCGGTGTCATCTGGGTTAGTACTATCGACATAGGTATCGTATAGCTGAGGTGAATTTGCTTCGATTACCCGTCCTTTTTTGTAGATATCTTCAATGCTGATGAGCCGTGGATCATCATATTTACGCATGCCGCGCGGATCACAATAAACGATAATTTTAACATCATTAATTTGATCACCTAGCTCAAGTAACTTATCACACTGCTCTTCATCTTCTGCGATAACGACAGTGGCGCGTGATTTATTGAGCAAATAGATAACTTCGTCGTGCAGTGAATCTTGAAAGATACCAATGGAAAAACAATTAATAGCATGCGCTGCCACTTCACCCCATACCCATTCCGGTCTATTATCGCCTAATAAGGCAACCGCATCGCCTTTAGTAATGCCCATTTCTTTAAGGGCAAGGGCCAACCATTTCACTCTGTTGTTATAATCTAACCAGGTAAATTGTGTCCAGATACCAAACTCTTTTTCACGCATCGCTATCTCATTAGGCCAATGAATAGCATTGTGCTTTAGTATTTTAGGGAAAGTGTTTATCTCGCCCATATCAAATGTATTTGCTGTCGACATTAGCTGGCCTCCTGTAAAGCGTCTTCTATTTCATCGTCTTCTATGCCTAAATAAGCACGTTTAACGTGAGGATCAGCCATCACTTCTTCAGGTAAACCTGAAATCAGTTTTTTACCAAAATCCAGAACCATGACCTCATGAGAGATATCCATAACAACACCCATATCATGCTCAATCATCACTACGGTGGTATCAAACTCTTCATTTAAATCAAGTATATACCTAGCCATATCTTCTTTTTCTTCTAAGTTCATACCGGCCATTGGCTCATCGAGCAACACCATATTAGGGTTTAATGCCATTGCTCTGGCGAGTTCAACACGTTTGCGCAAACCATAAGATAATGTGCCTGCAACGGCTTTTCGAATATGGGAAATTTCTAGAAAATCGATAATTTCTTCAACAACTCGGCGATGTTCAAGCTCTTCTTTTTGAGCCTTAGAAGCCCAGTATAAAGGGCCGGTTAGCCAGTTGTTTTTTAATAGGTGGTGGCGCCCTACCATGATGTTATCAAGGACAGATAAATGACCAAAGAGTGCTAAGTTTTGAAAGGTACGGCCCATACCCAAATCGGCTCTATCATTAGGTTCTAGATTAGTTACATCTTTATCCTGAAAAATAATGCTGCCACTGTTAGGTTGATACCTGCCGGAAATACAATTTAACATTGATGTTTTGCCCGCACCATTTGGGCCAATAATAGAAAATACAGATCCTTTTTTTACTTCAAAGCTAACATCGGTTAATGCTTTCACACCACCAAATGCTAATGAAATTTGATCTACTTTGAGTATTGACTCAGTCATAGCCAGACTCCTTATTGTTATTAATATTTATCTAACCAAAACATAAAGATTTTTGTGCCAGTCTGTTTTTATAGTTAGCTGCTGGGGAATCTCTAATGTGCGCCGCTCACCCTCACAAAGTGTGCGATATAACATATATTGTGCGCATTGTTGGTTATGAATAATAAGTATCTGTACAAAAGCTACAATTGGTAATAGGGATTAGCACTTAGCGATTAGTACTTTTTGCTTAATACTTTAGGACTAATGCTAATGAACTAGCACTCAGTTATGCTCACAGCGCTTATAATACAAGTGCTTTTAACTAAAGAGATTACTAAAGCGTTTAATAGCCTTAGCAAAACAGCTAATAAAATTCTCTTAGTTAATTTTAAGTACATGATTATTAATATATATTAGCGTCATCATTAAAAATGTTAATGATGAGAAGTATCATTGCTAATAATAGAGAAGATTACAGTCAATACGCTGTAGCGCTCAAAGTCTTTATTTTGATATAACAATAAAAAGAGTCTATATGTTTGCAAATTGGTTATTAATTAGTGTCAGTGTCGGTTATATAGGTTTATTGTTTTTATTGGCGCACTTTGGGGGTAAATACTTTCAACGCTTAACCTCTATTCAACACAGTGTTATTTATGCCTTATCACTTGGAGTTTACTGTACCTCTTGGGGGTTTCTTGGAACCGCAGCACAGGCGGCGCAAGGCTCCTTTACTTATTTTTCAGTCTATTTAGCACCTATATTACTGTTCACTTTTTGCTGGCCTTTTATTCAACGAATTATCAAAGTGTGCCTGGCGCTAAATATCACCTCAATAGCCGATTTACTATCGGCGCGCTATGGTAAATCCCAGCGTTTAGCGATTGTTATTACCTTTGTCGCTTTAGTGGGCACTTTGCCTTATTTAGCACTACAGCTAAAAGCGATTGTTTTCTCCTATCAGATATTACGACTCGATCAAGATTTCCCAGCATGGGTTATCGGCCTCATTGTCAGTGCTATATTGGCAGGGTTCACTATCTTGTTTGGGGTGCGCACTATTGATATCAGTGAAAAACACCCAGGTGTTATGATTGCTATTGCTTTTGAATCATTCATAAAATTGATTGCATTCATCTGTGTCGGTGTTTTTGCATCCTACTTCGTGTTTGACTCCCCTGTTGAAATATATAATTTATCATTAGATAACATTAATTTAGAAGAGCAATTTAAAGCAGAAAGTTTAATAGACATGTTCGGATTACTCGTCATAGTTGCCTCAGCTTTCCTATGTTTACCCAGGCAGTTTCAAGTTCTATTTGTGGAAATAAAAGAGCTAAGACACGGTATGTTTTCAAGATGGATGATATCTATCTACATATTTATCTTCGCTATACTGGCAGCCCCTATTGGTTTAGCTGGGCACTTACAATTTGGCCATAGTTTACCCACTGATGCTTACGCTTTATTTTTGCCTGCCGCTAATGGTCAATTGTGGTTATCACTGTTCTCTTTTATTGGTGCAGTATCAGCGGCAAGTTCAATGGTTATCGTCTCTACCATTGCTTTAAGTACCATGCTGAGCAACGAAATTGTTTTTCCTTTTATGTTTAAGTATTCTAAAAAACAGCAACTTGATTTTACTGAATTTCAAACTCAGCTATTAAGCATCAGAAAGTTTCTGGTGTTGTTTGTGATTGTCTTAAGCCTTATTTTATTACTGCTGTCCCCACCTGATACGCTCTCATCTTTAGGTGAGGTGGCTTTTGGCGCTATCGCACAAATAGGCCCTGCTTTAATGGCCGCCTTCTTTTGGCGCAGATCTACTCTAAGTGGAGTGTTAGCAGGTGTTATTGTCGGCTTTAGCATATGGTTTGTGTTTAACTTTTTACCGCAATTTGGCGCCTATAATCATCTCTTTATCGACTCACAATTAACTCCTACCACCGTTGTGACTATCCTAGGGCTAATGGCTAACGTCTTAGTGATGTATGTAGTATCTGTATCAACAAGGCAGAGCTTAAGAGAGCAGATCCAAAGTAAGCATTTTTATCAGCAAAAAGAGTCAACCCAATGGCTATTACCCAGACAGGCTAAAGTTGATCGCCATGAACTTGAATTTTTAGTCGGACGTTTTATCGGCAATGATAAAGCAGCGCTCTCATTTGAGATATTTGCCAACACTAATCACTCTCTTAGCACTAAAGATTATGATGAAGCACTGATTGCTCATGCAGAGACCACATTAGCGGCAGTATTAGGCTCAGCATCGGCTAAATTAGTGACATCATTTGCAATGAACAGCCAAGGACTACCCTTTGATAGAGTGGCACAATTAGTTGAGGAGAATTCACATCAGCAGCTAGAGTTTAGTAGAAACGTTCTACAAAGCGCGATAGAAAACGCCAGCGAAGGCATTTCTGTGATTGATGGCGAGTTGAATTTAGTTGCTTGGAATCAACGTTACTTAGACATATTCAACTACCCAGAAGAGTATATCTATATCGGCAGCCCAATTAGCCAGTTAATACACTACAACTTAAGCCAGCAGCCTAATTTTACTGGCGATATCAACGAGCAAGTGCAAAAGCGCTTGAATTTCATTCGCCAGGGCAGCCGACACAGCTCTGAGCGCCGCTTAGACAGCGGTTTGAGTATTCATATAGAAGGAAACCCCATTCCAGGTGGTGGTTTTGTGATGATTTTTAGTGATATTACTGGTTTTAGGCAAACAGAGAAATATTTAAAAGAAGAGAATGATGATTTAGAGATCAGGGTGTTAGAGCGCACTCTTGAGCTTGAGCAAACCAATGCGCAGCTTGAAAAAGCCAATAAAGAGCTAGCACAAGCTCGATATAAAGCTGAACAAGCGCATTTTAAAAAGAGCCAATATCTAAAAGCTTGTAGCCATGATTTACTACAGCCATTATCTGCAGCTAGGCTGTTTTCATCAGCGATTACACTCAGTAATAGGGTTGGCGAGCATGAGCGCATGCAAATACAACAAATCGATAATTCGCTTGAAATTGCCAATAACTATTTATTAGATTTAAATGAAATAGCACGTATTGAAAGCGGCAATATCAGCCCTAACCTCCAAAGTATCAGTATTCGTCAGTTGTTTGTAATATTAGAGGGTGAGTTTAAAGCCTTGGCTGTAGAGTATAACGTTGAGTTTAAAATAGTTTACAGTAGCAGACACATATTATCTGATATCACATTAGTGACTCGTATTATCCAAAATTTCTTAAGTAATGCCTTTCGCTATTGTGATAAGGGTAAAGTATTACTAGGTTGTCGTATCAGTAAAGACACATTAGATATTCAAGTTTGGGATACAGGCCCAGGTATTGCACAGGATCAGCAACAGCATATTTTTGAGCAATTCGCACAATTAGCCACTAAATCCATTGGCAGTAAAGGGTTAGGCCTTGGTTTGAATATCGCTAAGAGTTTAGCATCGCTGCTCAATCATCAAATAAAACTAAAATCAACATTAGATAAAGGTAGCATGTTTAGTTTAAGTGTACCCATAACGCACTCAAGATTTGAAGAGAAAAAACCAATAAAATCAATTGCCACTATGCAGAATATTAAAGTACTTTGTATTGATAATGATGAAGCTATTTTAAGTGGGATGTCTGATTTATTATCAGCCTGGAAATGTGATGTTTATACGGCACACAGTGCTGAGCACGCCCTTACTCTATTTAAAGAGCATAACAACAAATTTGATTTTTTATTAGTTGATTATCACTTGTCCGAGTTTTGCGTTGAGCTAGACAACTCATCTGCACATTCACAAGCAATACATTATGATGGGCTAGCATTAATCAACCGCTTAAAGCAACTCAGCAGCTACCCGCTACCGGCAATACTGATTACAGCAACAATAGATGAAGACATCAAAACAAGAGCTCAGCAAGCAGGAATCGGCTACTTACGAAAAATAATAAAACCCATTGCGCTAAGGGCGTTAATGGGATCGTTACTTGCTAAAACCTTAGAAGAAAACTATATAAAATAATTAGTTATAACACACAGCTAATGCATAAGCAGATATTACTTAACACCAAAGGAATGCTGGCTTAATAAAATCTCATTCAACACAATGACCGCTTGAGTCCTGTTGCGCACACCAAGTTTAAGAAAAATAGTACTGGCATGGCTCTTAACTGTCGACTCTGCGAGGCCTAGTTCATACGCAATTTGTTTGTTTAATAAACCATCGGCGAACATTAACAGTATTTTATGCTGTTGCGGTGTTAAAGACGCAAGTCGCTGATCTATTTCAACATTATCTGCAATAGCATAATTATCAGGCGTCCATAACTCGCCGTTAAAAATCATTTTAATGGCATTTATAATCGCATCGACGGGAGTAGATTTAGGAATAAAACCAGCGGCACCGTATGACATTGCTTTGTTTATCGTCTCATCATCTTCAATACCAGAGACGATAGCTACCGCCATTTCAGGATAGGTAATTCTAATATCGATTAACGAGCTAAAGCCCTGCGCCCCTGGTATATCTAAGTCTAGTAATAACAAATCAATCGTTTCAGTCAATAATATTTGCTCAAGCTTATTGATAGATTCTGCTTCTAGTAATGTGATGTGGGTTAAATGCGAATTTAGCATAGCCGAAAGGGCCTGCCTAAAGAGAGGGTGATCATCTGCTATGATGATTTTTTGAACAGAACTCATTTCAATTTATTCCTGATCACATGAGTATTAAATTATTATATGCTGATGATTTACGGATAAAAATTAATATCAAATCACAGCTACAAGTAACAATATCATGTATTTAATTGTTTTTATTTTATCTCAAAAAGCAACCACACCTAAGATATTAACCTAATTATCAATTAGTTATACTTAGCAGATAAAGCCGCTAATCATAAGGTTTAAAAGCTAATACGCAGTGCGTTGATGTTTATAATACCAAAAAAACAATGATTATTCATAATAAGATTAGTAATTAACTATCAAAAAAGATAACCATTTATCTTACTAAATAACTAATATCCACTGATAAAAAAGTGCTCGCCACACAGTACAAACAGCCTATACAAACACCCTAAAGCTACTTGTGCTTGGTCGTGACTATCCAATGATTTTACCTAATTAGCAGTGATAACTAAATTTGCTAAGCCAGCTATTAACGGTGTAGACCACTTAATTTAATTTCTTAATATTGAGCACACAAGCAACCGTGCTGTGTCGCAAAAATGGCTGGGGTATTTCGCCTGCTTAATTTAGTTATTTAGTACTATTAAATAAGCTGATAGCAAACAAAAATTCAACGAGCTGGCAAAGTAATATGCAGTGTCACAACAGCAATGTATGACGACACACATTTCAATTGTGACAATCGTCAAATACTAGCTGGCCACACTTGTAACATTAAACACCCTAACCTAACACCTCACACCTCACACCTCACACTTAACACCTCACACCTAACACAGACAACCTAATTCCAGAGCTTGCTCTGCTGCCTTACATCAATTGCTTACATCAATTACGTAGCTCAATAGCCGCTGTCTTTATTCGTTTTTTATAACAGTTAACGCTATCAAAACAGTAAATTACGGCCATTTTGGCAACTTATCATAAAAAATTAATTATATTTCAATTTAATACCTTAAATATCAATAATTTAATTAAAAACTCAAGCTGAAACACCAACCAAAACCGCTAGAAAAACAACATACTTGTCGCTTTTTCAAAACTATAGCAATACATATCAAATGGTATGTATTATGTATTTATAATACATTAAAATAACAACTTATGATCAACAAACGATCATATATTGGTTAGTTAGCACCAACTCACATGCTGATTGAATTTATAGATTATTAATTGCGGGAATGTGTTTTTAAGGATGCTTTAAATTGGTTTAGCCTGCGCTCTAATAAAAGTACTTACAAAGCTGCTGGTCATTTCTATTGCGCTTTAAATGCTGTGATTTCTATCAATAATAGACGCAATAATATAGACAAATAATAGGCATGCGCCCTACTCGACTCTCTCTATACTTACCCAATTAAGATCGATGTTATGCAGTGAATATTGAGCTACATCAATTATCTGTTATTGAAATTAAGGTATTATTTTTTCATTAGATACTTGCAAAGGAGAAGGCATATGTTTGGAATTGACACTTACGCATTTGGCACATTATGGCCTAGTTTATTAGGCATACTTGGCATGTCTGCAGTTATGATTTGGGGATGGTTTAAAGTACGCTCTTTAATGGACGATGATATAAAAAAATAACTAATGTTTGGCCCATTAGAAATAACAGCACACTAGGTAGCAAGTAATTTACGCGAGCTACTCTAGGTGCTGATTGTGCTAAACTCACTAACCTCTATATATCGTTTCAATTAGATGATAACCAAATTTAGTTTTAATCGGCCCGTGAACTTTAAGCAACTCCTTTTTGAATACCACTTGATCAAAAGCAGCGACCATCGAACCTTTCTTAAATTCACCTAAATCACCACCTTTTTTTGCAGAGGGGCATGTCGAGTGTTTTTTTGCTAGCTGGGCGAAATCTTTACCTTTACTTAAAAGCGCTAAAATCGCCACTGCTTCTTCCTTCGTTTTAACCAGTATATGCCTTGCACATGCGTATGCCATATCATCACTTCTTTAATATTATTGAGCAAAATTAGTAAAAGCTCATATTACGCACTCTTTATAATTTGTCGATGATAATTAAACGCCCGAATAATTAATTTGCCGATTATGTTTTAGTTTATTGATGTGCACACAGTTTTGCTATTTTCAAGCCCGATCTATGCCCTGCCCTACTTGTGATTAATTATTTTAATGGTCTTTATAGAAATTGTTAATTTGATGATTTAATCTAAATGATTTATATTCTCATTAAGAAACAATGATTCAAAGGATCTCATCATGCTAGTACAGCTAAAATTTTTTATAACGTGCGTTTTTTTCATTAGCTTAGCGCCTGTTACACATGCAAAAACTTTAAAGGTAGTCACTACTTTTACTATTTTTGCTGATATCACTAAACAAATTGCAGGAGACAAAGCAGAGGTCTTATCTATTACTAAAGTAGGTGCTGAAATCCACAACTATCAACCTACGCCTAAAGATATTATAAAAGTTAAGGGAGCTGATCTTATTTTATCCCATGGCATGAACCTTGAACTGTGGTTCGATAAATTTTATAGAAATGTTAAGAAGGTCCCTAGAGCAAGTTTGACCCAAGGAATTACGCCTTTAAGCATTCATGGTGGCGAATATAACGGTAAACCTAACCCACATGCTTGGATGTCTGCAAATAATGCCTATATTTATATTGATAATATTAGCAGGGCTTTATCTAAAGCAGCCCCTGAGCACGCGCAGCTATTTAACGACAACGCTGAGCAATATAAAGCTAAAATCGAGAAAATAACGACTCCTTTTAAAGCGCAAATTGCGGCATTAGCTGAAAACAAGCGCTGGTTAGTCAGTAGTGAAGGTGCTTTTAGTTACTTAGCTAGAGACCTTGATTTAAAAGAACTTTTTATTTGGCCTATCAATGCTGATGCCCAGGGCACGCCTCAGCAAATGCGCCGTGTTATTGATTTAATTAATGCTCACGACATTACTGCTGTTTTTAGTGAGAGCACGGTATCTGACAAACCGGCAAGGCAAATAGCACGAGAGTCATCAGCGAGTTATGGCGGTGTTTTATATGTTGATTCTTTAAGCTTAGATGATGGCCCGGTTCCTAGCTACATACAATTATTGTCAGTAACGATGCAAACTATTGTTAACGCCTTAACAAAAAACAATGTTACTGGAGGTGACAGCCAATGAACGCTTTAAATATGAATTTAGCGATACAAAAGCTAGAAAATTTTACCTTGCAAGCAACAGGCGTACAGGTTAAAGACCTAGCCGTCATTTATAACAATGGCCACAGAGCAATAGAAAAAATAAGTTTTGATTTACCAGCAGGCTCTATCACCGCATTAATAGGTGCGAATGGCAGCGGCAAATCCACTCTTTTTAAGGCTATTATGGGTTTTATTCCGCACCAGCAAGGCAAGGTTTCTATTATGGGAGCCAATGTCAAAAAAGCACTTAAAAACAACAGCATTGCCTATGTACCGCAAAGCGAGGACGTAGATTGGAACTTCCCTGTTCTGGTAAAAGATGTAGTTATGATGGGTCGTTTTGGTCATATGAATTTTTTACGAATAGCGAGCAAAAATGATCACAACCTCGTTGAGCAATCATTAAGCAGAGTCAATATGTTGGACTTTAAAGATCGACAAATAGGAGAGCTTTCCGGTGGCCAGAAAAAACGTGTTTTTTTAGCAAGAGCACTAGCACAACAGAGCTCTGTGATCTTATTAGATGAGCCTTTTACCGGTGTAGACACCACAACAGAAAAACAAATAATTAGCTTACTCAATAAGTTAGCGAAACAAGGTAAAGTAATTTTAGTCTCCACTCACAACTTGAATAGTATTCCAGATTTTTGTGATAATACCATTTTAATTAATAAGACGCTGCTTGCTTTTGGCAAGACAAAAGATGTATTTACAGACAATAACCTAGCGCAAACATTCGGCAAAACATTAGCGTTATTTACGCCTAACAGCTCAGTGTAACGACAGCTCATAAAGGCCAAGGAAAATAAAATGACATACTTACTCGAACCATTTCAATACGACTACATGGTGAATGCTTTTCTAATTAGCGCATTGATTTGTGCAGTATGTGCCTTTTTATCTTGTTTCTTAATGCTTAAAGGCTGGTCATTAATAGCCGATGCGTTATCGCATGCAACAGTACCAGGTGTGGCCATTGCTTATATACTAGGCCTGCCCTTTTCTATTGGTGCTTTTGTATCAGGTGGCTTTGCCGCATTTTCAATTTTATTCATCAAGCAAAATACAATTTTAAAAGAAGATGTTGCTATCGGCGTGATTTTTACCACTTTTTTTGCCATAGGTTTGTTTATATTATCAATATCGCCTAGCTCTGTAGATTTACAGCAAATCTTGATGGGCAATATTTTATCTATCGCTCCCTGGGATGCTCTACAAATGCTAATGATTAGCTTAGTTACTTTAGCCTTTTTAGCTTTGTACTGGAAACATTTACTAATGGTCTTTTTTGATGAGGGCCAAGCCAAAACATCAGGCATTAATACCGTTTTAATTAAAGTACTATTTTTTGCCTGCTTAAGTGCAACAACACTGGCAGCTATGCAAACAGTAGGCGCACTATTAGTGATTGCTGTTATTGTCACCCCTGGTGCTACTGCTTATTTATTAACTGATAAATTTAACCACATCATCATAATCAGCATTGCTATTGGTGTTACTAGCGCTTTTTTGGGTAGTTATACTAGTTTTTTCTTTGACGGTGTGACGGGTGCTTTAATTGTTTGTTTTCAATTAACCTTTTTTATCCTAGCGTTTTTATTTGCACCTAAGTACGGGCTAATAAAACAGCTGCTAGCAACCAAGAAATTAAATACTAAAAATTTACAATTAGGGGCTGATCATGTTTGATTCTCTTAAATCATTGATCAATAACGAGTTATTACAAGTGTTATTAGAGCCATTTGAATACGACTTCATGCTATCAGCATTTTTTGTAGCGATCACTGTCAGTATAGTGATGGCTATGCTCTCTTGCTATATTGTATTAAAAGGCTGGTCTTTAATGGGTGATGCTATAGCGCATGCGGTATTACCGGGCATTGTTATCGCCCACTTTTTTGCCCTACCTCTAGCCATCGGCGCTTTTTTTGCCGGTTTCTTCTGTGCTTTCTCAACGGGTTTTATTAAGGCTCATAGTAGATTGAGGGAAGATACCGTGATGGGGGTGATTTTCTCTGGTATGTTTGCCATTGGTATTGTGCTTTTTCAAAAAGCGGAAACTGATTTACACTTAACGCATTTGTTAATTGGCGACATTTTAGGAATTGAAACCGCTAATTTAATTGAGACGACTGCAATTTCTATTGTTGTGTTATTAGTTTTACTCGTTAAAGGTAGAGATTTAATGTTATTGATTTTCGACCCTCAACAAGCCTCTACATCAGGTACTAATGTAAAATTTTGGAGTTATGGTATTCAGATATTACTTGCTCTGATGATAGTCGCTGCGCTGCAAGCGATTGGCATGATACTCGCGGTATCTCTACTTATTATTCCAGGTGCTTGTGCGATGCTAATCACTAAACGCTTTGTGACAATGCAGTTAGTGGCTTGTAGTATCGCTGCGACTAGCTCTGCTTTAGGTGTCTACTTTAGTTTTCACCTAGATAGTGCACCCGGGGCTAGCATCGTGCTATGTATGTCTCTCACTTTTATGGTGTTATTTATCTATAAAAGTGTGGCCATCAAAAGAGCAGCTATGCAACAGCTGACTCTTTAGTCATTAACAGTAACCAAGGCAATTTCTAACTGATATTAGCATTTTATATGTTCAGATTTTGCTTTAGTTAAGTTCTTTAAATCATTGAATGATAATTCTATTTCCATCCCTCTTTTACCAGCGCTGACAAAGATAGTATCAAACTCAGCCCCACTGTCATCTATCACTGTTGCCAATAATTTTTTTTGCCCTAAAGGGCTAACACCGCCTAAAACATAGCCTGTTGATCGCTCGACATCACCTGGCAATGCCATCGCTACCTTTTTCACATTTAATGCTTTTGCCATTGCCTTTAAACTTAATTTATTAGCAACCGGGATAATGGCAACTGCTAAAGTGCGAGTATCAATACTGACAACCAATGTTTTAAAAACCCGATTATTATCAATATTTAGTTTTTCTGCTGCTTCCAAACCATATGCTTCACTAGCAGGATCATGCTGATACTGATGTATGGTGTGAATGATTTTGTGTTTTTTGGCCATATTAATAGCGGGAGTCATATTTCGTTATCTCCTTTAGAATTTTTACTCGCCAATGAACATTTTAGCGCTACATTTAACAACTATTATTGATTAAATAACAGAGTTAATGCACAGTGTGCGCATTGTATGGGCAATATATATTTAATTTTGGAGGCTAGATGAAAGCATTGAGCACAGTAAAAGAATTCGGTGGTGAATTAATACGTTATCAGCATTATTCAACTAGCTGCCAATGTGATATGACTTTTTCTGTCTACCTGCCACCATTAGCGACAACCCAAGCGGTTGCTGCTATCTATTGGCTTTCAGGCTTAACCTGCACTGATGACAACGTAAGAACTAAAGCAGGTGCTCAGCGCTATGCAGCAGAGCATGGCGTGGCTTTAGTAATGCCAGATACCAGCCCACGCGGGGATAATGTAGCCAATGACGATGCTTACGATTTAGGACAAGGTGCTGGGTTTTATATTAATGCTACTCAATCCCCATGGCAGCAGCATTATCAAATGTACGATTATATTAATATTGAGTTAGCAGAGCTAATAACACAAAATTTGCCTATTATTGCTGATAAGAAATCAATTTTTGGTCATTCTATGGGCGGACATGGTGCCATGATAAGCGCTATTAAAAACCCAGGCATGTACCAATCAGTGTCTGCATTTTCACCTATTTGTCACCCGATTGTCGCACCTTGGGGCAAAGGCTGTTTTAGCCAATACTTGGGGGATAACCAAGCAGATTGGCAAGCATGGGATAGCACTGAACTAATCAAAGCGAATGGCTTTGATTTAGCAATACTCATTGATCAAGGAGCTGCTGATAACTTCCTACATGATCAGTTATTCCCCAATGATCTAGTGAAAGTATGCAAAGATAAAAACGTGGCATTAGAGCTACGCATGCAACCAGGCTATGATCACAGCTATCATTTTATCGCCAGTTTTATTGGTGAACATATAGCCTATCACGCTAAAGCGTTAAATAAATAAACTATATTTAACAGTATTTTATATTTATAACTTAATGTAAAAGGTCATATTGATTTGTCTAAACAAAGTGGTTTAAAGCAGCAGTTACATGCTAGTAACTTACATAATCAAGGTTATGATTTTGAGCAGTTATGTGAAAAATATCCGCCGCTTAATTCGTTTGTGACCATTAATAGCTATCACAATCAGAGTATAGATTTTAGTAATGGCGATGCTGTTAAAGCATTAAACCGTGCATTGTTAGCCACGTATTATAGGATTGAGCACTGGGACATTCCCGAGGGTTACTTGTGCCCTGCTATCCCAGGACGTGTCGATTACATCCATTATTTACATGATTTGTTAAGCCATTCTTTCAAGGATATTAAAGGTGGCGATAATCAGCAAATAAATTGCAAAAAGAATATACAAATATTAGATATTGGCACAGGCGCGAGCTGCATTTATCCGATTTTAGGACAGCGTAGTTATCAGTGGCAATTTATTGCATCTGATATTGACCCGACATCGATTAATGTTGCCTCACAGATTGTGCTTGCTAATAAAGGTTTAAAAAATAACATTGATTGTCGCTTGCAAAGCGATGCCAATCATTTCTTTAAAGACATTTTACACGATGATGAATATCTAGATGCCACTATCTGTAATCCACCCTTTCATCAATCTCTTGAACAGGCAAGTGCTGGCACCAGCAGAAAATGGAAAAACCTAGGTAGAGAGCAGAGCGCTAAGGCATCGTTAAATTTTGGCGGCCAAAAAGCAGAGTTGTGGTGCCCAGGTGGCGAGCTTACTTTTATCTCTAATATGATGCTAGAGAGTAAACAATATAAAAACCAAGTACTTTGGTTTACATCTTTAGTCTCTAAAAGTGCCAACTTAGCGGCATTAACAAAGCAGCTACAAAGCATAGCTGCCGCGCAAGTTAAAGTCATTGAAATGCGACAAGGTCAAAAAATTAGCCGATTTATTGCCTGGTCATTTTTATCTTTAGATCAACAGCAAATCTGGATAAAGCAGCGTCACGGCTAAGATCTGCTTTATCAATTATTTAGTTGAGTGATATCTGTGGAAGCTTTAGTTTAAAGATAATCGCCGCAGCTCTAAGTCCAAAACCTGCTATAAATGCAGCACTGACAATAAATAATTCAGGTACGCCAAAGTAATACAATCCAACATATACAACACTGGCAAAAAGTGCACAGCTGATATACATCTCAGGGCGCATTAACATTAAAGTCGAAGAGCATAATACATCACGCATAATACCGCCAAATGTCGCTGACATAACCCCCATGACAATCGCGACAACGAAAGGCGTGTCACTATCTAAAGCGACTTGTGTACCCATCACCGCAAACACACTTAAACCCAGTGCATCTAACCAGACTATCCAGAAATCTCTTTTTAAAAACAACTTGGTGGCAAAATAAGCAAATGCAGATGAGCCTATACACAAGTAGATAGTAAGGGGCTCCCTCACCCAAAACACTGGGATATCTAATAACAAATCACGCAGTGTACCACCGCCAATCCCCGTCACTGTTCCCATTAAAATAAAACCGAGAATATCCATGCCTTTCTTAGCAGCGAACAGTGCCCCGGATATAGAAAATACGATAACACCTGTTACTGAAAAAATATAAATTAACTGGTTAATCAGCTGCTCGAACATTAAATTAGTCACTTATATATCCCAAATTACTTAAATACATGCAGATATTTATTAAACATAGCTTAGCGTGCTCAAGCTAGCTGCAAAAAATAGCGCGCATGATAGTAGCTAACACAATATTTATCAATGCTGGCCACAAATTTTATGCTGTCAGCGCTAGGCTTAGTGCTTTTTAAAAGCACCGTTAAGCGAATTATCAATAAACACTAAATAATTATTATTTATTGACAGGCAATGAAGTGGCAATAGAGATGATGATAGGCTGATAATTTACCAACCTATCACAATGACACTAAGTTAATAGAAGATTAAACTTTAAATTGTTTTAAGACGTCAGCTTGCTGCTGCGTATACTCTACCATCGTTGAGCATAACTCGCGTTGTGCCTGTGCATCGTCGACAACACTCTGACTAATATTACGAATATTATGCGTGTTAACCCCTATTTCATCACTGGTTTTGCTTTGTTCTTGAGCCGATAACGCGATACTGCTAGTGATGTCACTAATTTGCGAAATTGATTGACGTATATCGCGTAAAGCCTTGTCAGCTTTGTGTGAGTTTTCACTAGTTCTGTTCGCGTGTCCCATACTTTGCTTAATTTTCTCGACAGCTGATTTGACACCCTCTTGCAATCTTCCAATGATCTCACTGGTCTCGGTAGTAGATTGCTGAGTTCTACCAGCAAGTGCTCGTACTTCATCAGCAACAACTGAAAACCCTCTGCCTTGCTCGCCCGCTCTAGCCGCTTCAATAGCGGCATTAAGAGCAAGTAAGTTGGTTTGTTGCGCTATATTAGTGATCGAAGTTAATACGGATTCGATGTCTGCACTGTCTTGTTCAAGCTGATGGACAGTCTGTGCTGTATCATCCATATCAACCACAAGTTTTGCAATTGACTCGGTTGTTTCATTGACAATACTGGCCCCTTCTGCAGCCGAGGAATCTGCTTCATGCGCTGCTTTTTCGGCATTTTTTGCATGATTAGCCACCTCTTGAGCAGAGTAAGATAGCTCTGTAATGGCAGCTGAAAGCATGTCTAGCTCATTGAGTTGCGTCAGTAGATCTTGCGCTGATTTTTCAGCAGATTCTGAACTTAAAGACGTATTCGTTTTTATATCAGCAGATATGTCTTTAACTTCAATAATAATTTTTTGTAAATATTGTACGAATTGGTTGAAATCAGTTGATACTTTACCAAATTCATCATTAGAGGTCGCAACCAAACGAGCAGTTAAATCTCCGTTGCCGTTATTGATAGCAACTAAAGAGCTCTGTAGTTTCTCTAGTGGTTTGAATAAGGTTTTCAATATCAGAAATAACGCTAAGGCTGATAGTAATACACTTAAAACCGTACCGATAATAGCGGCTATACCAAAATCATTTGCCTCTTTTAACACCTTGTCTTTTTCTAGTACCACACCAATAAACCACTTTGAGCCGCGCAATGAATCTAACGATTGAAAAGCAACAAAAACCGTTTTGTTTTCTAAGGTGAGCTCTTGCAAAGCGCCACCTACAGCTGGCACTTTATCTGTAAAAAGCTCTGTCACTTGCTTGCCGTTTAACTCTTTATTAGGATGTGAAATAAAACTGCCTTTATCATTAATTAAAAAGGCGTAACCTGTGTTGTTAAAATTTACCTTATTAATAGCATCAGAAATAGTTTCTAGACTTAAATCACCACCAAATGCGCCTTTAAAAACACCTTTATCAGAGTATTGGGCAACCGCTGATATTAAAATATTAGGCGTCGATGCATCTAAATAAGGGTCTGTTAAAACAGCCACTTTATTGTTTTTGGCATCACTGTACCAAGGCCTTGCCCTAGCATCCCAACCCGGTGGGTTCCATGTTGGATCATTAGTAATAGGTTTACCATCTGTATCTAAACCACCAAACATAATAAGAAAACTGTCAGCTAAGAGTGGTGTATCCATCGTTTTTTGAATAGTTTCATCGCTGAATTCAGCGTCTATTCTTTGCGCCGCCATATCAATAAGCTCTAACTTACCATTGAGCCAACTTGATATCTGTTGTGATATAACAAAGGAAGTTTCGCTAATATTACTGGCCGCCCTCTCTTTAAGCGCAGACTTGACGGTATCGTACTGAATATAGGAAAATAAGGTAAAGATGATAGAAATGACAGTGGATGAGATCAAAATCGTTTTATGAGAAACTTTCATAGTGTAGACCTATTATTTAAATCAAATATTATTATTTTTAAAGTCATTATGTTTTAAATAGTTAGTTATTTTATAATTGCTATAAATAATACTATTTAGCAGCTATACAATGAGCATTGATGATTACTATTTAGAGAGCGCCAATTTTTTATATATCTAATATAGCTGAACGTGGTTGCGCATAAAGAAACACTAACCAAACTTTATTTAACACTCGCTATATCGCGGTTGGCACCTTACTTATAGTAAATGATTTTTAGTTAATCTTAAGCATGAAACAGTGTATTTTTGATGTTTTAATAACAATTGAGTGAGTTTTGATCGCAGATTTATCATTATAAAATGATAATTAAAAGAGGATGAATATTGTTAATACTTGGTTAACATATTAAGTGTTGAAATTAAGAAGCCACAATCATGACTTCTTAATAATTAATCGTTATTTAAAGACGACTGTCTTATTACCATCAAGGAATACACGATGTTCAATGTGCAACTTAACAGCCTTTGCCAAGGCAATAGTTTCTGTGTCACGCCCTATCGCCACTAAAGAGTCAGCACTATAAGTATGATCAACTACCTGCACAGCTTGTTCAATAATAGGGCCTTCATCTAAATCAGGCGTTACGTAATGAGCAGTAGCACCTATTAATTTAACGCCTCTTTCGTGTGCTTGATGATAAGGCTTTGCGCCTTTAAAGCCAGGCAAGAAAGAATGATGAATATTAATGGCTCTACCTTTTAACTGAGTACATAGGTTATCAGTTAATACTTGCATATAACGCGCTAATACCACTAATTCAGTACCACTTTCATCTACAATATCTAATAGCGCCAACTCTTGTTCGCGTTTATTCTCTTTCGTAATAGGCAGGTAGATAAAGCGAATCCCTTCTCTTTCGGCCATTGGTCGTAAATCTAAGTGATTAGAAACAATCGCTGTGACTTCCATATTGAGCTCGCCCTTGCGTAAACGATAAAGCAAATCATCTAAACAATGGTCGAATTTACTCACCATAATCATCACTTTTGATGCTTTACTTGCATCAAGTAAGCTCCACGTTAAATCCAAGCTTTCAGCTAACTCAGAGAACTGCTCTTCAAGGTCTTCTCTGGTACATTCACCTGCTTCAATATAACCGACAGCACGCATGAAAAAATGGTTGCTATCTGGATCATCGTATTGTGATAAAGCGCTGATATAGCAGCCTCTTTCAGCTAAAAAACTTGTTACACTGGACACAATACCACTTTTAGCGGCGCAGCTAACTTTTAATATAAAATGATGATCGTTCTTAAGTTCTGTCATGGTAAGCCTTATTAAATAATAGATGACGTTTTTTATATTTAAGCATTATATTGATATAGAAATTGACTAAACCCACTGGAAATATATCCAAAAAGTAACCTTTTTCATAAAAGTACAATGATTACAGCTCAAATAAAATAGCTAAGCTTTTATAATAAATGATGTCATAAATAACAAATAATAAAATATTGCAATGCCAATACTAGTGCAGCACTTAATACCCTGTTATTTCATTAAGTTAATCAAATAAAATAGATCTCGATTCTAAGACATCAAAGACACTTATGAAAGTGCTATAAGATAAAAATACCATTTGAACGCCGCTCCTGCCTGCAGCTTAAGTTTGGTAGTTAACAAAATATAAAAGCGCACACCAACCTCACGCTATTACCTAGCTTGATGAGTGTGAAATAAGCATATATTAGTGATGCTTATGTATGCATTAGCGATTAAATAAAAATAACCAAATTGATGGTCAATAGACTCTATTTCAACAACCAAGTTATTCATGCTGCATTAATACTCTTTATGTTTAATTAACTGATCATTAAAAAAACAAGCCAATTTGAATACATAACAATATTTTTTTAGAACTTGGAATATCTGTATTTTGTAAACTACACTCAATCATGATGATGCAGTCGTTTTAGCAGTAACTTAATGTAAGTTTAACATGTCATTGAATAAGGATATTGAATTATGGGGCCGATGAATGATACAGCGAGAAGTGATGAGCAATTTCTAAAAATAATTAACAAGTCTAGAGGTATTATTGATTTTACCATGGACGGTATAATTATTAGCTGTAACCAAGTTTTTTTAGATTGTCTAGGTTATACATTAGATGAAATACAAGGAAAGCATCAAAGTATCTTTTTTAATGAAGACTATATAGAAAGCTCTGATTATGCTGTTTTTTGGCAACGCCTTAATCAAGGTGAAACTATTGAGGAAGGTGAAAACAAATACCTAGGTAAAAATGATAAAGAAGTATTTATTAAAACCATTTTCAACCCTGTTTTAGACGACGATAAGCAACCTATTAAAGTCATCCAGTTTGCCAATGATATTACTGAACATAAATTAAAAAATGCTGAGCATGAAGGTTTATTAACCGCGATTAATAAATCTCAAGGCATCATTGAGTTCAATATGGATGGTACTGTCATTTCTGCAAATCAAATATTCCTTGATATTATAGGCTACTCATTAGCTGAGATTAAGGGTTTTCATCACAACCTATTTTGCGAAGCCTCTTATGCTAACAGTGAAGAATACCAGCAGTTTTGGGCTAAGTTAAATCGTGGTGAATTTGATGCCGGTGAATACAAGCGTATCGCTAAAGACGGTTCAGAAGCCTTTATTCAAGCAACCTACAACCCCGTTTTTGACCTAAATAACAAACCGTTCAAAGTGATTAAGTTTGCAACAGATGTCACTGAACGCAAAATCACCAATGCCGAATTTGAATGCAAACTACAAGCGATCGACAAATCCCAGAGCACTTTAGAACTCAATATGGATGGTATCATCGTTAGTGCTAACGAAAAATTTCTTAAAATCGTAGGCTATACCCTAGAAGAAATCGTTGGTGAGCACCATCAAATACTTTGTGACGATGAGTATGTAAAAAGTCATCGATATACAGATTTTTGGCAGAAAATAAGGCGTGGTGAATTTCAGTCCGGGGAGTATAAGTGTATTGGCAAAAATGGTCGTGAAGCTTACATTCAAGCAACCTACAACCCAATATTTGATTTAAATAATAACCCTATCAAAGTGCTAAACATTGCCTCGGATGTGACTGAGAAAAAACGTCGCGAAAATGAAAATGCCAAGCAAGCGGCACTCATTATGGATATGTCTACTCCGGTGATGCGCCTTTGGGACAATGTCTTATTGCTACCTATTATTGGTTTAGTTGATTCTAAACGAGTGCAGACAATCATGGAAGCTGCGCTACAAAACATTTTAGATCATCAAGCGAAATTTCTTATTTTAGATATTCAGGGCGTACCGGCGATCGACAGTGCAGTGGCTAATTATCTTATCAAAGTCACACAGGCAACTAAACTGATGGGGTGTCGCTGTATTGTCACCGGTATTTCACCACAAATATCACAAGCTCTTGTTAATTTAGGTATTGATTTAGGTGACATACTAACCCAATCCACGTTAAAGGATGGTGTCAGTATGTCATTAAAAGAAATGGGACTTAAATTGGGGAGTATTAATAGTTAATGACTTCATTATCCCAAGGCAGCTTAGCATCACCCGATAATTCTTCTAACATGACGACATATGTTACTAGCGATTGTTTAGTCTTTCCTGTTCAAGCAGAACTTTCAAAACAAGCGGCTCTTAACGTACAGGCGTTTATCTTAGATCAGGTGCACTCAAAGAGTTATAACGGCGTTATTATTGATTTATCAGGTGTTGAAGTCATAGATAGTGTGCTGTGGCAGGTCTTTGCCAACACTTGCGTGATGATCAATATGTTGGGGTATAGAACCGTCATAACCGGTCTAAACCCAGGCGTTGTTGCTGCGATTATGGACATCAATGTCGATCTAACCAAGGTGATAACGGCAATGGATATACAAGATGCCCTAAATATATTAACCACAAAAGACTGATTAACAGATAAGCCTGTAATAATAGCAACGAAGGCTAGATAAAGTATGACATTAGACACTCAAAAATCACTGAAATTTCAGGTATATGATGAAGTTGACGTCGCCTACGCTGCATTAGGTGCTAAAAAATACGCTCAAGCTATCGGTTTTAATAGCCCGTCTCAATACATGATATCAACCGCTGTTAGCGAGCTGGCCCGAAATATTTATGTTTATGCTAAAAAAGGTACGGTTTTATTAAATTATGTAGATGAAGAGTTCAAACTAGGAATGCAAGTTATCGCCGATGATTGCGGCCCCGGTATTGTTGATATTGAAAAAGCTTTACTAGATACCTACAGCACTGGTGGCACTATGGGCGTAGGTCTACCTGGCACTAAAAGATTAATGGATGAGTTCAAAATTGAATCTATAGTTGGTAAAGGCACAAAGGTAACGATAGTTAAATGGTTGTAATGAATTCAAGTCAATTAGAATATTTTGTCGCTACACGATCACTTGAGTCACTAAATGGCGACGCAGCATTTATTGTTGAAGACAATGATGAGCTATTCATTTTTATCTTTGATGGCGCAGGACATGGTGAATCAGCACATAATATCGCCATAGTAGCGGTTGATTTTATAAAAAAAAACAGACAGCTCGATTTGGTAAATTTAATGAGTGCTCTGCATGACAAACTAAAAGGTAGTGACGGAGGCGTAGCTGTTATTGCTAAATTCAATATGATAACAAGGCAGCTATATTATGTTGGCATAGGAAATATATTTCTTCGTGTTTTTAGTGAATCTTCAAAACGTGAAATTACTCAAGGAGGCGTCATTGGTTATCAAATACGTAGCCCTAAAGAGAAGTCAATCGCAGTGGCGACAGGCAGTACCATTGTTTTTCATACTGATGGCATTACCAGTCGTTTTAATGAAAGCGACTACCCAAACATACTCTGGGATGATGTCCAGACAGTTTCACAAATACTACTTGATAAGTTTGGGAAGAATAATGATGATGCGACCTGTGCAGTTATACGTGTGTAATAACACTAAGACGTTAATTTTTGGCAATAGTTTTAAATCTCATATCTCACAATATTTTTGGGCTGTCTAACATGATTTCTCTAGGTACTATCTGCATAAATGATGAAGACAGTATTGTCCACACCCGTAGTAAAATTCGCAGCCTATCAATCAATTTAGGCTTTAGTGCGATTGAAGCTACACGTCTTTCGACGACGACCTCTGAAGTTTGTTGGTTGCTGTTAGAGCAGCAGGCAAAAATTGAGGTTTATCTCCAGCAAACACAACAACAATATGCTTTGCTGTTAGTATTTAAAAGTAATATCGACGCTGTTGATTTAACTAAATTCCAAGGCCCTTTTAGTCAATTAGTTGCAGAAAAAACGAACAAAGATAGGATAAATATTAGGGCAGTAAAAAATATTATTAATCCAGGATTCGACCCAGACGAAAACTTCATTAATGAAAGTCAGCGCAAAATAGAGCAACTTAGTCGTGAAGATCTTGTCGGTGAACTAAAAGTCGCTATCAACCAAGCTGAAGCGGCGAATCAAGCTAAAAGTGACTTTCTGGCAAATATGTCCCATGAAATTCGCACGCCGATGAATGCCATTATCGGTATGTCTTACCTTGCTTTAAAAGGCAATTTAGATCCAAAACAACGTAATTATATTGAGAAAGTACATCGCTCAGGTGATAGTTTACTAGGGATTATTAACGATATATTAGATTTCTCTAAGATTGAAGCTGGCAAATTAGATATCGAAAAAATTAGTTTTAGAATTGAAGATGCATTTGATAATTTGGCTAATCTAGTAGGCCTTAAAGCAGAAGAAAAAGGCTTAGAATTACTATTTGATTTACCGACCAACCTGCCCGCTTTCTTAGTAGGCGACCCATTACGCTTAGGTCAGGTTTTAGTTAATCTTGGCAATAATGCGGTGAAATTTACTGATACAGGTGGTGAAATTAGAGTTAATGTCATCGTTAAAGAAGAAACAGACAGCTCTATCACATTACAGTTTTCTGTTTGTGATTCCGGTATAGGGATGACGCCAGAGCAACAACAAAAATTATTTAAATCCTTCTCCCAGGCAGATACCTCAACTAGTCGAAAATACGGTGGTACCGGTTTAGGCCTCGTCATTTGTAAGAAATTGTCAGAATTAATGGGCGGTTCTATATGGGTTGAAAGCGAGGCGGGACAAGGAAGTACGTTTCACTTTACCTCTAAGTTTAAAAAACAATCAGGGGAAATATCAAACACGCGTCAAAAAGCAGAAACATTGGAATCAATACGTGTGCTTATAGTTGATGACAACGCCTCTGCTCGAGAAATTTTAACCTCTATTGTTGAGAGCTTCGGCCTACACGTTGACTCCTGTCAAAGCGGCGAAGAAGCGTTATCTATGATTAAAACTGCCTCTACAATAAGTCCCTACAAACTAGTATTATTAGATTGGAAAATGCCAAATATGAGTGGCGTTGAAGTTAGTAGAGCACTGCAAAATGACACCTCGCTCGCTCAATGCCCTGATATTATTATGATTACAGCGTATGGTCGTGAAGATGCTATTGAATCCATCAAAGACATAAGTATTCAAGGATTTCTCACTAAACCTGTTACAGCATCGAGTCTACTTGATGCCATACTTATCACAATGGGAAAAGACACCGCTGTTAATTCACGTAAGGATACCAGTAAAACACAGTCATCAGCATCTATTGCCAAGCTAGTCGGTGCTAAGATTTTACTAGTTGAAGATAACGAGCTCAATCAAGAGTTAGCACTGGCTCTATTAGAAAATAATGGCTTAATAGTAGAGATTGCTAACAATGGTCAGCAAGCTGTAGAAAAAATAACAAATTCTGATTTTGACGGCGTATTGATGGATCTTCAAATGCCCATTATGGATGGCTTTGAAGCGACCAAAATAATTCGCGAGCAAGCTAAGTATAAAGATTTAGCTATTATCGCTATGACGGCAAATGCAATGGCCGGCGATAGAGAGAGAGTTATCGACGCCGGGATGAATGATCATATCGCTAAGCCTATTAATGTCAATGACATGTTTGCCACTATGTCTAAGTGGATTAGTTCTAAAAACCCAATAACATCACCGCTTAAAACAGATGAAACGGATAGTATCAACGGCGTTAATTTACCTGATATTGCACAGCTAAATATTGACGTTGGCCTTAACTCTACACAGGGTAATCAGGCATTATATCAAAAATTATTAGTGAAATTTTATATCAGCAACAGCACCTTTTCCCAGTCTTTTAGCCAGGCATTATCAGCAGATGATCAATCGACTGCGCTTCGACTTGCGCACACTCTCAAAGGCGTTGCGGGGACGATAGGCGCACAACAACTTCAAAGTGTTGCCGGCACTCTAGAAAATGCCTGTGAAAATAAAGCGACTAAAGCTGAACTTATGTTATTACAAGAACAGGTAGAGATAGCGCTGGAACCTATCTTACAAGGATTATCCAATTTTGACCCCAATGACACTATCGTTAATGATAAAACACAGACACTAGATTTAGTGGCGTTAAAAATAATACTGATTAAATTAAGAAATTTAATCGAAGAAGATGACGCTGAAGCAACCTTTATTATCCATGAACTCAATGCACTGCCAGGTATTGCGCAACATAGCCACACATTGCGCAAGCTTACTAATGCTATTGATAGTTATGATTTTGATGAAGGACTTGAGCTGCTAGCTGAACTTGAGGAATTAGTTATCTAATTTAAGAAGGTAATATGGATATCAACAACAAAAAACAAACTATACTAGTGGTTGATGACACCCCTGAAAACATTGATATTTTAAGTGGTGTGTTAAGGAATAAATACAAGGTAAAAGCGGCGCTTAATGGTGATAGAGCATTAAAAATAGCGCGTACAGCACCCTATCCTTCTATGATTTTATTAGACATAATGATGCCAGGTATCGACGGTTATGAAGTGTGCCGTCAATTAAAGGCTGACCCGCAGACATCCAAAATACCTATTATTTTTATCACTGCTAAAAATCAAGATGGCGATGAGAAAATCGGCCTTGAGCTAGGCGCAGTAGACTATATTACCAAACCTTTTAGTCCTTCAATAGTCGAGGCAAGAGTACATACCCATTTATCATTATACGATCAAAACCTAGCACTTGAACACCAAGTCAATCAACGCACTAAAGAATTACTCGCTACGCGCTTGCAAATTGTTCGTATATTAGGCCGTGCCGCCGAATTTAAAGATAATGAAACAGGCTTACATGTTATTCGCATGAGCCATTATGCCAGGCTTATTGCTGAAAAATTAGGTAATAGTGCCTCTTGGGGGGACTTGATTTTCAGTGCTGCACCATTACATGATATCGGCAAGATCGGCATTCCCGATCACATTCTATTAAAACCTGGTAAGCTGACCGATGATGAATGGGCTATTATGCGTAAACACCCAGAGTTTGGTGCTGAAATTATTGGTAAAAATGATTCTGAAATTCTGATGACCGCCAAGGAAATAGCGCTAACTCATCACGAACGATGGGATGGTAGCGGCTATCCGAACCAGCTAAAGGGTGAGGAAATTCCTATCAGTGGACGTATAATTATGATTGCAGATGTATTTGATGCCCTCACCACGCAAAGGCCTTATAAAAAAGCATGGTCGGTTGAAGATGCTGTCAAATTGATAAATGATAGTGCGGGCACTCATTTTGACCCCAGTTTAGTTTCCATTTTCAATGAAGTACTGCCCTCTATACTGGCTATAAAAGAAAGTTACGCAGAATCTACAGCGGGTACTCATACCTCTTAAGAATGCTATCGCGCTGATAGCTATTGATGGTTGAGTACAGCAGATGATAAGCGCTAGTAAACAATACTTTTACTATATTAACTGAGCACTGACTCTGGTTCAAACTGATCGCCATTGGCACAGTAATCTAAAAATAATTTTAAATCCTCTATCTCTAATGGTTTAGCGATATGAAACCCCTGTGCATAGTCGCATTGCATATCACCTAGCAATTCAAGTAAAGCCTGCGTTTCTACACCTTCACCAACGACTTTCATCTTTAATGAATGTGCTAAATCAATCATCGCCTTGATAACAGTATCGCTGTTATCTCCCCTATTTAGTAAGAAACTTTTATCTATCTTTAATTCTTTAACGGGCAACATAATCAAATAGGAAAAGGATGAGTAACCTGTACCGAAATCATCAATGGACGCGCTAAAGCCTTTACTGGTTAGTTGGTTTAATATTTTTATAGCCTGCTCAGGCTTCTCCATTGCCGTTGTTTCAGTTATTTCTAAATTTATACTTGTAGGCGATATATTTAATGTTTTACATACGCCCTCTAAGATACTGGGCATTTCAGGCTGACTGAATACCCGCCCCGACAGATTGATGGAGACACAAAAGTTGCGATTAGCTTTAAACATAGGTCGGCATTGTATACAAGCGCGGCGGAAAACCCATTGGGTTAACTCATAAATACTGCCATTTCGCTCGCAAATAGGAATAAATTCGACAGGAGAAATAAGTCCTAATTGCGGGTGCTGCCAGCGAACTAACGCTTCAACTTTATTCACTCGCCCTGAATTAACATCTAAAATGGGTTGGTAGAGAACAAAAAGTTGGTTGTTTTCTATCGCGCTCTTAAAATCACGGCCTAATTGCGATTGACGTCTCAATTGTGAATCTGTTTCTGGGCTATATAATGTATAGTTAATATCAGATCGTTTTGCGTGATACATCGCTAAATCAGCATTTTTGACCAGTGTACAGGCATCTTCACCATGTTGCGGATAAATCGCGGTCCCGATATTTGCAGTAATAAGAATACTTTTAACATCTTGGTTATTACAAATAACAGGCGCTTGTAATACTTTAATAAATTTTTGTATTATTGACTCACCATCATGATTACTAGCCACTGCAAGTAATGCATAAAACTCATCTCCTCCCATTCGGGCAACAGTATCAGTTGAGCGCAAAACACTAGATAGTCGTTTAGCGACTTCACAAAGTACGAGATCGCCAATTTGATGGCCATAATTATCATTTACCTCCTTAAACTTGGTCAGATCAATACTGGCAACTATAAATCGAGTGTTATTACGTCGGCCTAATTTTATATATTGCTCTAGACGATCCTGAAACAAGGTTCTATTAGGTAAAGAGGTTAGTGCATCGTGAAGCGCAAGGTGCTTAAGCTCTTCATTGGCTTTTGAAAGTGATTTAGTTCGAGACAATACACGCTCTTCAAGCTTGCGTTTTTGTGACTCAATGACGGCCATTTTATCGACAATTGCGATCCGCATTTGGTTAAAGTTAGTCGCTAGTAAATACAGTTCATCGTCATGTTTAGCATTGATGACATTATCAAGGTCAGCAGAGTTTTTAAGTGTTTCAAGCTTATCGGGGTTAAGCGCACTGGCGGCATTGGCCAATGCTTCCAAAGGCTTTGCAACAAACTTGTTGACGAAAAACAAAAAGAATAACCACAGTGCTGCACTCTTGATGATCGAAAAAATAATGATTAATAGAAAACTGTATTTAACACGATCAATAATGATATTAACGTCAGTATAAATATGACCAAAACCAATTAATGTATAGGGGCCATTCGCATTTTCTAGACGCTCTAAAGGAAAGGCGTATTCAAACAAAGTTTGGCGTTTAGTTGAATTAACTTGTGCTAATTCAACTTCCTTCATATTGGGGTTTGCCAAGTTTTCTTCTAGATAAATGATGCTATCATCACTAACCACATCTCCCATTGATGCAATTACTTGGTTGCGTTCAGAAACTATTTTAATACCGGAGACTGCATCAATTTTCATCATCCCAGAGAGAATCACCTCTAGTTGCGATGTATCAAAAGACCAAATGGAATTCATAATACTGCCTTTAAATGTTGTCTCTATATTATTGATTTGATTGAAGACTTCTCTTTTCACATCGCGGTATTCCGAGTTCAATTGAAGTGCCGTTATCAATACAGCAACAATAAGATAACAACCAAATACGTAACGCAGTAAACGCAGGCCTATGCCATTTTTAAATTTATTCATCTATTGTGTTCTAGCCCATATTTCATTTGTAACTGAGCGATAGTGCCATCAGCAATTAATTCATTCAGAGCCTTACGCATAGGGGCAAGAATCCTGTCATCAATTTTATTATTAAATGCATAACCCATATTCGAATATTTTAATACATGGACTATTTCAAATTTATTAGCATCAATATTAGCTTTCTTAAACAGAATTTGTGATGTGGCGTGGGCATAACTCATGGCATCAATTCTGCCTGAATCAAGTTTTTTGACAATACTGAGCCCTGAGTTAAGTTTATCTAAAGAGTCGGGCTGTACTCCTTCACTAAGCAGTAGCTGTTCCCCTATATCATCTCTGATAACACCAATTGTTAAGCCTTGAAGATCATTAATATGCTGAACCGATAAGTGGCTAAATTTTGGCGCTATCACGGCGACTATGTTAACTGCGAAAGGCCCTACAAATTTCATTTCTTTTAATCGTTTTTTAGAATAAGTAGTCGAAAAGAGCGCGGTTTGAGGGTCGTTCAATAGCTGATTATAACCACGTGCCCAAGGGTATATTTTCAATTCAACTTTATCGCGTGAAACGCCTAATTTATCAAAGATGCTTAATAATATCTCTACTCCAATCCCTGTTATTTCACCGGTTATAGGGTCTTTATAATTAAATGGCGGATACTCTTCAGTCACCCAATTTAAATTTTCAATGGCACTAACAATCTGTTTAGGATCATCTAAATCACTACTTGCGATAGCCTGATGGCTAAACATTATTGAGAGTATAAATGTGGCGATAACCCTGCTTATCGCAGCCTTGTTGGGGTAGCTATATATCATCGTTCTAAATCTCTTGTACTGCGCAAACATATTTATAGCGATATAAATGTGTTACTCAAGATTTTGATGTAAATAGGGCATTGAAAAACTTAAAATACTGATAAAATAAATTAATATCCCTTGATGCAAAAGAGCTAACCCATACCAAAACATAACCGGTATTTGGTGTTAAAGATTATTAATTTATTATTGTTTATGCCCTGCTCTATAATTAGAAAAGCTAAGCTCTTAACTAACCAATTATTTTTTTGACTAAAGAAAACTACATTTTTTAACCCGAAAAAGCAATAAAATAAAACATATCAATGGTTTAAAAACATCCAAATTCATACTTTTGCAACACTCTTTAAGCGCTCATATCTTACAAAGTGATAGCTAAAAAAATTTAAGCGCGCGGGCCTAACTTTAACCATATATCAACTAGAAAATTAATAGTTTAGTGATCATGATTTTTCCTTGCTATGTCCTAAGTTGATAGTGTGTAATAACTGCGCTTTTTAAAAGACTGCAATCTAGTATAGGAATTGATCAAACTATGGCTTCAACCTTAAAAGCCGATGCTGATGGCGTCATCACACTGTCCTTTTTGCTGTTACCTGAGTATGCGATGATATCGTTATTGTCAGCCATTGAGCCGCTACGCATCGCTAACCGACTTGCAGGCAAAGAGTTATATCGCTGGCAGTGCTTTAGTAAAGATGGTCTGCCTGTCGTTGCTAGCAATTTAATGATGTTACAAAATCATTTATCTATAGATGAGCCTACCCTGCCTAAAAACTTAATTGTTAATGCCAGTTTTCACCCTGAAAAATATTGCGATGATCAAGCGATTATTAAATGGCTGCGAAAATTACAGCGCAATGACTGCATAATTGGTGCGTTAGACTCCGGCTGCTTTATGTTGGCAAAAGCAGGTTTACTTGCTCACAAGTGTATTACTATGCACTGGGAAGCCATTCCTATCTTTAAAGAGCAGTATCAGCGACAAAAAATCAGTACTCAGTTGTTTGTTATTGATAAGCACTTAATGACCTGCGCTGGTGGCACAGCAGCCTCAGATATGGTGCTATATTTAATAGGGCAAGATCATGGCCAAGCACTGGTATTAAACATATGCGATCAATTCATAAAGAAAAACATCAGACAGCACTCAGATCATCAGCAAATTGATTTGGCAAAAAGCCTCAATATTCATCACCCAAGGTTATTAAACGTTTTAAGGCTGATGGCGATAAATATTAGCAATCCAATGACAATTGAGCAGTTAGCAAATTGTGTGCACATATCATTAAGACAACTAGAGCGCTTATTTAAGCAGCATTTTAAATGCACAGCAAAACAGTATTACCTACAACTAAGGCTTGAGCGTGCTCAACAATTACTGAATGAATCAGACCTCAATATTTATGATATCGCATTGATCACAGGCTTTAGCTCAAGCTCCCACTTTTGTCGCAGTTATCGCCAACATTTTGCAATAACCGCGAGTCAGCAGCGTGCCTTAAAAAGTAATTGAATGACTGAGCTAATTAATTTTAAGCCAGCTCTCGCTCCAGTACTCTAATTCGTGATAGCAACTCATCCCTATCAACGTAACAACCTTGTAGGTGCCTGTGACCTTGCTCAAGACTAAATGCATTGCGTGAATGCAGTACTCGACGATTATCAAAAACCAGTAGATCACCAGCATTCAGGCGATGAAAAAATTGGAAGCGCTCCTGCCTTGCCAATAGCATAAAACGACGATAGCCTGCGTAAATAGCCTGCATTTTATCCGCGGCTATAGCAATGGGTCCACGTAAGAAATTAGCTAAGCGAACCTCTACCACCTCGCCTTGATTATTGACAGAAATGGCTGGGCTATCAAAGCGATAATCTGAAGCTTTATCTTTGTTATAAAACGACATTGATAAAGTCGTTAGTGCAATAAAATCATCGGGATAGTTTTCGCGAATATACTGCGCTATTTTAAAGCCATCGACTAAAATGGATTCCCCGCCTTGAGCATCATTAACTAAACAGTGCAAAAACTGTAGGCCAGGTTGCAGTTCTCTTGTTGGCAAATCAGTGTGCAGTGGCAGCCTTAACGTAGTGTAGGCAGCTGAATTTGCGTTGTTTTTAGCAACAACATCAAAAATGGTACCAAAATTTGTCTCTCTGATAAAAGAGATACGCTCGGCGACTTTTTTTACTGTGTTTTCACTAGTATCAACATTTTTTACAATACTAATACCATAATCCCTTACCTCATATAACCAATTAAGTAATGCTTGGCTATCACTCATGATATCCTGATATTGGTGAGTGGGTAAATATTGGCTTATTTGTTGTCTATCCCAAAGTGTAGGCTTTAACTGGCGAGCTTCTCTGGATGCTTTCGTGTAGCAATGCTGCTCTAACCAACCGGCTAAGTAACGGCTATGATGATTTTCAAAATCCCATGTGATTTGCAGCTCATGCTCTGGTGATATATTGGCATTACTAGGTTTTATCGTAAACGGGACATCACATATCTCAAAAATTTGCTCACGTGTGAGTGAGGTAATACATTGCTCACAGTGGCAGTTATCCCTAAGCCAAAGATAATGGTATTCGCTTTGCGCACCATCATCCCATTCAATAATCAGTTTATCATCAAGGCAATTGACACTAATGGGAAGCTTGTTCTTCTCATAAATACTATAACCGACCATGGCTGTTGTGCTGTTATCTGTCGTGACTGGCATAACGATTCCCCTTCATAATTAATGAGCTAATCATAAAGTGTCGCCTAGTTATTTTGTTGTGTTATTTCGACACTTTATTGCATAAATCGGTCATATTAATCTCTGCTTGTTAATCTATTATTTAAACGAGATTGTCCAAATAATAGGACTGATTTTTTGATAGTCACCAGTAAAGTGATGACAGACAATGAATGTACCTCTGCTGTACAGAGGTATCTCAATTTACATGTTGTGCTGCTTGTTAAAGATTGAGGTCAAGGGCTAATGTTATGAGGTGAGATTAAAGGCTGATCGCTGCGATAAAACCTGCTACATCTTGCTCTTTCGTTGCCCAGCTCGTTACCAGACGATAACAATCTTGCCCCTCAACAGGCCAGTGATATAAATCATAACCTTGTGCTTTTGCACTGTTGTATTGCTCACTAGTGATAGAAATAAACAATTGATTAGTTTGCGCCGCGAAATAACAGCTTCCCAAGCCCTTTTCAGCGATATTTTTAGCGACTAATGCTGCCATATTATTGGCATGACAAGCGTTATCTAACCACAAGTTATTGTCAAAATAGCCAAGTAACTGAGCAGATAAAAAGCGCATCTTTGAGGCCAGATGGCCCGTCTGCTTGGCATGTGCGCGAATACCAGATGCCAGTAATGGGTTAAATACGACTAAAGCTTCTGCTCCAAAAGTACCATTTTTACTCGCCCCAAAAGTCATGGCATCAACACCAGCACGACAACTAAGATCCGCTGGATGACAGTCAAAATGTGCAACAGCGTTAGCAAACCTGGCCCCATCGACAAAGTACTTTAGATTATGTTGCTGACAAATCTTACCCAGTTCATTCATTTGCTCAATACTATAACAGCGACCAAACTCTGTCGCTTGGGTGATCGCCAATGCTGCTGGTGGCGGGCTATGGATATCATTGATATCAACACCTTGCAGATACTCTTGAAGCCGTGATGCACTAATATTATCTAAATCCGCGCCGACAGTACTCAAGCGAGCACCACCGGTAAACAGTTGTGGCGCTGTGCTTTCTGATACCGCTAAGTGGCTATTTGGATGGCAGATAATGCTTTGTCTGCCATGACACATCTGCCCTAGTGCTAAGCAATTAGCCGCTGTACCGGTCAGTACAGGGAAAACATATGCTTGCTGGCCAAAAAGTGTAGAGACACAATCATTGAGCTTGGCTGTTAAAGCATCATCACCGTAAGGTAGATCATAACCATTTTGAGCATGCTGCTGTACATACTGCCAAATTTCGGGGCTTGCAGGTGCGGTATTATCCGATAGAAACATTTTTAAATCCTTAGTGATAACGATAGCTGACGATTAATATTTAGCTAAATGTAAAAAATCGTTGAAGGTTGTTGATCATTGTCTATATTCCCCATAATATATTAATTATACAGTTGAATAACAAGGGGAGTTTAAGCTTATGATTATAAAAACGGCAACCGCCTCACCTAATGGTCTATTAGTGACATGGGCCGATGGCAGTGACCAGAATTTTCCATGGCTTTGGGTTATGGACCACGGTGATGATGAAAACAGTGTCAATAGTAAAACACTACAGCGAAATATTGATACTTTCGCGCTCACTCAAAGCTTAAAAGGTGAACAGGTTACTTTGCTTGATCAACAGATCATTAGCATCCGTTGGAATAGTGGTGAGCAAACCAGCATCTCTTGCTTACGCCTTGCGCAAGTCACTGGCCGTACATTGAGTGATGAGCAACTCTCAGCCGCCTCATATAAAATATTATGGCAGCAAGATACTATGCTCGATGAAATCCCTAGCATTGATTATCAGGATGTTCTCGCTGATGATCAAGGTGTACTGAACTGGTTAAATAATATCGATAAGTATGGGTTTTGTGTTGTCAATGGCACGCTAGCGAGCGAGCAAGGCACTATTGATTTAGCCGAGCGTTTAGCCCCTGCTCAACGCACTATCTTTGGAACCTATTGGCCGTTATCAGCCGAGATTAAAGCTCACGATGATTCAGCTTATACCAACAGCTTTCTATCACCTCATACCGATGCATCATATCATTGCAATGCCCCAGGCTTACAAATGTTTAACTGTTTGGAGTTTGATGGCCAAGGCGGTGAAAGTATTGTCGTGGATGGCTTTGCCATCGCTGAGAAAATTCGCCTAGAGCGCCCTGACCTTCATCAAGTGTTATGCGAGGTTAATGTGCCCGCACATTATAAAGAAGCTGGCGTACACTTAGCTGCGCAACGCCCTGCTATACGCTACGATAACCACAATAACCTTGAGCAAGTGACCTTCAATAACTATGATCGCTCAGCATTTTTGCTAGCCGATGAGCAACAGGCGTTATTCTACCAAGCGTATGCTGAATTTAACCGTCACAGTATGGATGAAGCTAATTGGATTAAAATTCCACTGAGACCCGGCATGGCGTTAATTTTTGATAACTGGCGCTGCCTACACGGTAGAATGAGCTATTCAGGTAAACGTTATTTTTATGGCTGCTATCATGATCATACTGAATTTCAAAGTAGAGTAAGAACACTGCAACAAGCACTAAACTCATAACTAAAAGCACTATTAAACCTCTCACATTTTATATTGTGAGGGGCTTTTTTGTTGTCAGTTATAGCTCTTTAAGGCCTAATATTTGCTGTACTGATGACACACCAAGCTCTACCAACTCATCATCCTCAAACAGCTCAACCGCCATACAACCCTCTATCCAAAGACCATCAATCAATGCGTTAACCGCTATGGCCAGGCCTTTAATTTTGCGATCATCCAAGTCCCTGCCTGTCTCAACAAAAACCTCGCGGATTAGCACTTCACAACTATTACGATATTCAAGGTAAGCTTGACGATGCATTACCGTAATTTCAGGGATCGAATTGATCAAGCTAGTAAATGACGCCCACAGTTGATAATTTCGCGGCTGCATCACAGGCGCTGTTAATGATGCTTGTATAAACAATCTAAATTTAGCACACGCGCTTAAATCACTATCGATTAGGATAGGTGTCGCCTGTTGAGTCATCGTCGACATGGTCACTAGGTAAGTGGCGCTTAATAGCGATACTTTATCGGCAAAGTAGTAGCGTACTAAGCCAGGTGTCACCCCTGCTATATCCGCAACTTTGCGGATGGTCGCAGCACCTATACCGCCTTCAATTATGCACTCTTGGGTTGCAGCAATAAGATCGCTACGTCTTTCTTCTTCGCCTGCTCGGCGAAATGGTCGGCGTGGTGTAGTCATAGTCTTGGCCCTAAATATGATCAGGGCATTCTACTTGGTTTTGATTTTTTCACAAATTTAATCAACATAGCTATTGATAGTTATACAAATGAGTAATAGTATCAAGCAACAACTTTAGAGGTAAACTATGCCAGCAAGTGACAATGAAGACCCACTATCGACCCAAAACACCGCGTGCGATGAAGCAATTAGCATTCGCGGATTAAGAAAATCATACGATGGTATTGAAGTATTAAAAGGTGTTGATCTAACCGCGAGACAAGGCGATATCATTGCCATCATAGGAGGCAGTGGCTCCGGTAAATCCACTCTTTTGCGCTGTATAAACTTATTAGAAATCCCCTCAGCCGGTGAAGTCGCTATCAATGGCGAAATCATCAAGATGAAAAAAACCTCCGATGGCCCTAAACCCGCAGATAAAAGCCAAGTCAAACGCCTAAGATCAAAACTGGCAATGGTTTTTCAAAATTTCAATCTGTGGCAACACCTAACATTAATAGAAAACCTCATCGCAGCACCCACTATCGTGCACGGTATTGATAAAAAAACCGCGACTGAGCAAGCCAAACAATTATTAAAGCGTGTCGGTTTAAGTGATAAAGAACAAAGCTACCCTGCTTTCTTATCAGGCGGGCAACAACAACGTGTGGCTATCGCCCGCGCAGTAGCCGTCCAGCCTAGTGTGATGCTATTTGATGAGCCTACCTCAGCACTTGACCCTGAATTAGTCGGTGAAGTTCTCAAAGTCATAGAAGACCTCGCTAATGAAGGTCGTACCATGATATTAGTCACCCATGAAATGAAATTTGCCCGCGAAGTTGCCAGCCATGTTGTCTTCCTATACCAGGGAGTGATTGAAGAGCAAGGCCCGCCTGAACAAATTTTTAACCATCCAAAGTCGGCACGCTTAAAACAGTTTATTAGTTCAGCTCAATAAGAGATGACAGACCGTTTCACCATTGAAGAGAGATAATAATATATGAAAATTTTTAATAAACACGCTGTAGTTGGTGCATTAATGGGCCTTATCGTTGCACCATCTGCTTTCGCTGATGTTGTCAAAGTAGGTGTCGCAGCAGAACCTTACCCACCGTTTGCCTCAACAGATTCTTCAGGCAAGTGGCACGGCTGGGAAATCGATATGATCGATGCGATATGCGAAACTGCTAAACTGGAATGCGTAGTCACTCCTATCGCTTGGGATGGTATTATCCCAGCACTAAATAGTAAAAAAATAGATATGGTTATGGCCTCTCTATCGATCACACCTGATCGCCTTAAAGCTATCGACTTTTCAGATAAATACTACAACACGCCCGCTGTCATTATTGGTGACAAAAACGTAGAAATTGGTGCGACAGCCCAGAGCATGAAAGGTAAAATTCTTGGTGTACAAAGCGGTACTATCCACCGTAAATACGTACTAGAGCATTTCGCAGACGCTGCTGATACTATCAAAGAGTACCAGACTCAAGATGAAGCTAACCAAGATTTAGTCGCAGGACGTATAGATGCGCTACAAGCCGACTCTTTGGCAATGATGGATTTTATTAATTCAGAGCAAGGTAAAGCATGTTGTGAAGTAAAAGGTGAAGTTGCTGCTGATCTAGATATCTTAGGCCCTGGTATTGGAGCTGGTCTGCGCAAAGGTGATGATGAACTCAGAACTGCTGTTAACGCTGCGATCAAAACACTGCGTGACAATGGCGAGTACATGGTTATCGCTAAAAAATACTTTTCTTTTGACCCGTACGGCAACTAAGAGCTACCAACACAGCACTAAAAATATAGCGGTCTAGTTTAGGCCGCTACTTCTATCTATTTATATCGATACATACTGTTAGCACCTTATATCGTTTCTTGACAGCTCCTGGGAGAGTCAGTTTTGATTGACATGTCTTCATTCATTGACAGTTTACAATTACTATCATTATCGCCACCTGGTTGGGGCGCTAATTTATTAACCGGCTTAATGCACTCCTTAGAAATTGCATTAGGCGGCTATTCACTTGGCTTAATTATTGGTGTCTTTGGCGCCTGTGCTAAGCTTTATGCAGGTCCTTTTATTCGCGATATCTTCGCCTGCTACACCACCTTAGTACGCGCGGTCCCCGAACTTATTCTGATTTTACTTTTTTACTACGCAGGTACTGATTTAATCAACCAGCTTATGCTGTTTATTGGTCGTGACCCTGTTGATGTTAACGGCCTAGTTGCCGGTATTTGTGTTATAGGCCTAGTACAAGGCGCTTACTCTACTGAGGTTATTCGCGGTGCGATATTAGCCGTACCCCAAGGTCAAATTGAAGCGGCAAAAGCCTATGGGTTCTCGTTTAGTCAAATTTTACGACGCATCACCTTACCAGCCATGCTGCCCTACGCTATTCCAGGTTTAGCTAATTTATGGCTAATAGCCACTAAAGATACCGCTCTGTTAGCTGTCGTTGGCTTTAGCGAGTTGACGCTAGAGACCAAACAAGCCGCTGGATCAACTAAGCATTATATGCTGTTTTACTGCTCAGCAGGCGCATTGTATTTAATGGTGACACTGGTATCTAACCAACTTATTAAACGTATTGAAAGTTGGTCTAGACGTGGTTTTGCCAAGGAGCAATCATAATGAATAAAACTAAAAGCTTTTGGAGCCCACACCGTTTTATTCTCGCTGCAATCGCAATAGCCATCATTAGTAGTTGCGCCGTTTTTATGCGCTGGGACTGGCTACCAGATTATTACGATATTATCCTAGAGGGTATATGGCGCACTATCTGGTTATTAATTGCCAGTGTTGTGATCGGCTTTTCGCTCGCCCTCCCGATAGGCCTCGTACAGGTTAAGGGCCCTAAACCTCTTGCTTTATTAGCTCGCGGTTTTTGTAATGTTATTCGTGGCACACCGCTATTATTACAACTTTGGTTACTGTATTACGGCCTAGGTTCAGTATTTTCGACTATCCCTGAAATTCGCGGCTCAGCAATGTGGCCTTATTTGCGCCAAGCATGGCCCTATGCATTATTGTGCCTAACCTTATCTTTTGCCGCTTATGAGGCTGAGATTATGCGTGGCGCTTTTCTTGGGGTGCCTAAAGGAGAGTTAGAGGCAGCGCGCGCTTATGGCTTTAGTGAATGGCAATTGTTTCGCAAAATCTGGTTACCAAGAGCGATTCAACGGGCATTGCCGACACTAGGTGGTGAAGTGGTACTGCAGCTAAAAGCAACACCATTAGTGGCAACAATTACCATGATAGATGTTTATGGTGCTTTCTCTAAAGTGCGCCAAGATATTTTTATAACTTACGAGCCTTTGTTGTTATTAGCTTTGATATACATGATGATGGCAGGTTTACTGGTGGTATTGTTTCGCTATTTGGAAAACCGCATTCCCTCTAAATAGCCTATAACGAGTCACTCTATTCACAAATTCCACATAAGATTTGTGAGTAGAGACTCGATACAATCATTGTTAAACACTATCTTTAAGACAAACGAGAACTAAAAATCTAGCTTGTCTTATAAGATTTCAAGCGTTAAAAACGCAGCGATAAACAGCTTAAGCCGCCATCTATTTTTTGAAACTCACTCACATCCACTTCAATCACTTTATAACCGGCGTTTTCGATTAGTGCCTTCGTTTTTGCAAAGCCTTTAGGCGTTAATACCGTATCATTTATCCACACACTATTGGCTGCATAGGCTTCTTCTTGCGGCACTTCTATTAACGTGTACTTTGCAAATTCTGGCTTAGTTAAAAACTCGCCACACGCTAACAAGTTACCATCTTCTAAATAACCTAAGCCCGTTTTTAAATGCAATACTTCACTCATAGTAACCACAGAGCCTGACATACCGTATTTTTCTAAAATACTAATCATTTGCTTTGCACCTTGCGCATTGGTGCGCTCAGATAGACCAATATAATAATGGCTGCCAACCATCATAATATCCCCTGCCTCAATAGTGCCAGGTTTTGTGATGTGCTCAACTTTGTCATAAAATTTAGCGACAACATCAACCATCGCATGGGTTTCTTCAGTACGTGATTTAGCACCTGGGTTGGTAATTATGGCGCAATGGGGCGTCATCAATGCAACATCTTCAACAAAGGTTGAATCGGGGAAACTCTCATCGCTTTCAAGCTCTGTTACTTCAAGGCCACATGCTTTAAGCGCTAACACATACTGTGCATGCTGTTGTAGTGCATTTTCATAATCTGGTTTGCCAAGCCGCGCCGTGGTGATACCTGCGACAAGTGCTTTACATGGTTTTTTAACGATGGCTTTACTAAACATGATCTAACCTCTGAGTTAGTTTATAAATTACAGGCATCAAATGACCTGCCTGCTCCTTAAGTTTGGATCAATAATGCCTTTTATTGTAAGCCAATTCCATCTTTATTTTACACACGTACAATAATAAAATTAGTAAACTAATTTATGCTATGAATAAGAATGTTATCAACATTGAATTTAAAGAATTGAGTATAGGCAATTGAGTAGCAGTGAGAATCTGAAATATCTTAAATTAGAATTCTAGCAACACTGACATTAAAACATGCCAGCAACATCAACAATGTGCAGCAACAACGGCTATAAATATCAGCCACTCGCTTGTAAGCCTTTAATATTTAATAGCGATTGGATTGAGCGCAAAGCGATATCAGCTAATTCACCCTCGGCAAAAAGCTCCATTGCCAAACAACCTTCTAACCATAACCCATCTAGGATAGCGTTAACGATAATGCCGTGTCTCTCTAGCTCTTTTGCTGAAATATCACGGCCCTGCTCTTTAAAGACTAAATCAACCAAATCTTGGCAACCCATACGAAATTCTAAATACGATTGATGATGAATTTTTGCCATTGATGGTGTTGAGCGCGTTAAACTGGTAAACGACGCCCATAATTGGTGATAGCGCGAGTTCATTACACCAGGCTGTAAAGAGGTATTAATAAAGTGACGCAGTTTATCAACCGCACTGCCCTCAAGCTCATCAACGCCCTTTCTCGCCCCTGCAAACATTTGCGCCATTGTATGACGATAAGCGGCGCATATTAACGCTTCTTTATCTGCAAAATAATGCCTGGCTAAGCCTGGAGTCACCCCAGCTTGCTCAGCGATTCTACGAATACTCGCCTCGCCAATCCCCCCTCTTTCAATACATTTTTGAGTCGCGACAATAAGATCCATCTTGCGCTCTTGTTCTGATTTTCTACTGTATGTTTTTTTACTCTCACTCATGCTGTGACACTTCGTATTTAATTATCATGCGGATCAGTTATCTTATAGAAAGCGCCTATTAGTTTCACCGTTTTTAATTAAATAATAAAACGTTGAAGATCAAAACAACATTTACAACCCATACTATTAGTGCCTGATTTTAATAAAAAACATAAAGGTAAATTAATGCCTGACTGCTATATAATAAACATTAATAAGATAACTTAAACATTTGATATAAATACATTTATAATGGTAATACACAACCTAAAAATTAGATTTTTTGGTTGTTAATAAAGGCTGATTCTATTCTAATAATCTCAGACAGGGCCGCCATCTAGCGACACCCTGCCTGCTCTCTTTAGCCTACTGACATAGACCTACCAACACACCAGTTATTGTGGGCTGTTTAGCAATGCTAACATGATGCTTTTTAGTTCATCATTTAACGCTGTATTAGTCAGCGCTGTCGTTTGACTATCAAAATTATCGTAAAAGCTAGGTACTGATAACGAGCCCACTACATTAGCGCCAAAGTGTGGCGCTGATGCTAGCGCTGCACTTAGTACAGTATTTGCGCCACCTGGGCCTGGTGATGTGGCAAGCAAAACCATTGGTTTATTTTGATATACTTGCTGGCTGATTCTTGATGTCCAATCAAATAAATTTTTAAACGCCGCCGTATAATGGCCGTTGTGCTCAGCAATTGAGATAACGATCGCATCAGCTGCTGTGATTTTTGCGTAAAAATCCTGCGCTTGTTGTGGCTGCCCTAGTTGCTGTTCTCTATCTTCACTAAAGATAGGCATTTCATAATCATTAATATCAATGATTTCTACCTGCGTATTTTGAGTGAGACTCGCTGCATACGTCACTAATTTTTTATTAATTGAGTTTTTACTACTACTCGCTGCAAAGGCTAATATTTTCATGTTGAATTCCCGGTTAATATGGTGGCTAAATTGACTAACTTATTAATATGTTCATTGTATATTATTTCTATAAAAGCATTAATATCCTGAAAATATAAACATTGTTTCCATTTGGCTTCTAATTAACGAGTGGTGATGTTATCTTTTGCTGACATTCAGTGAGGAATATAGATGATGAGTGACCTTAAACTATTTGATGGGATTGTCCTGTTTACTCAGGTTGTAAACGGTGGTGGTTTTAGTGCAGCAGCGGCTATCAACGGCCATTCCACCTCATTTATTAGCAAGCAGATAAGCAAATTAGAATCGCGATTAGGTGTACGGTTATTAAGTAGGACAACACGAAAAATCAGCTTAACACCAGAGGGCAATGCTTTTTACCAGCAGTGTGAGCAAATGATTATCGACGCTGAGCAGGCGCTTGGGATTATTAATCAAGCGAATACCCAGCCTAAAGGTGTGCTTAAAATTAGCTGCCCTATTGGCTACGGCATTACCCATTTACAGGCCATTTTATTAGAATACTCGCAGCTATATCCTGATGTTAAGTTAGATCTTGATTTTAATGATCGCAAGGTCGATGTTATCCAAGAGGGCTATGATTTAGCCATCAGAGCGACCCAATATTTAGAAGATTCTAGCTTAGTATGTAAAAAAATAACGTCATATAAATCTTACATTATCGCCTCGCACCACTATTTAGCGCTGCACGGAACACCGACAAAACCACAGGATTTATTAACGCATCAATGTCTAAGTTACAGTCACCTTAAACACCCCACCAAATGGAAATTTGAAACATTAACCGGTGAAATCTCTTATGTTGATGTGCCCGCTACCATTTTATGCAATAACGCAGAAATGGAGCTAGCAATGGTGTTGCGACACAAAGGAATTTGTTTTTTACCTGAATTTTATCTACAAAAAGAACTGGAAGAAAAGCAAGTGGCTATTTTGTTTGCAGATTTTAAGCAGCCTGATATAAACATTTATGCCTTATACCCTAGCAGAAAACATCTATCGCCTAAGGTGAGAGCTTTTATTGATTTACTCGCCGACAGGCTAAGCTGATTATTGACTTCGCAAAGCGTGCTAATAATCAGCTTAATGTCGATCACTTAATCGCACGTATTCATATTAAATAAGACCCGTGGCTAAATCATTATCTATTAATAGGCGCGCCATTAATTCTTTACAAAGTTTAGCGCCGACCATCGCGGTTATCCCTGTAGGGTCTCGCAATGGGTTTAGCTCCACCACATCCGCCCCTACAAGCTGACCTTTAAACTGATGAATGATATTGAGCGCTTCACGCACGCTTAGCCCACCTGGCTCAAAATGGGATACCCCCGGTGCAAAAGCAGGGTCCAGTGCATCTAAGTCAAAAGATAGGTAGACAGGGCCATCAAAGCTAATGTCAGATACCTTACTTAAATCTCTCATCTCATGAATTTCGACATTAAATTTAGCGGCTTGCTCACGCTGATGTTTAGTTAATGTCCTTATACCTACTTGTACTAAGCGTTTCACTTTACCTGTTTCCATTAATCTGGCAAAGGGAGATGCATGGCTGTAGGGGTTATCAAGCATGTCATGATACAAATCAGGGTGGGCATCAAAATGTAGAATATTCAAATTAGGATATTTATCTAAATGCGCCGAGATGCTTGGAAATGCCACAGAGTGATCACCACCCAGGCTCATCACTAGCTGATTGTCATCAATTAATTGCTTAACATGCTGATAAATTTCATCAAATGCACAACGCCCAGCAAGGCCTTCTAACGGTACATTAGCTGAATCAGACCATAAATCACTATTAGCTAAATCAATCCCTGTTTCGCTAAACATATTAGCTGATGAGCAATGAATGGCCTCTCGAATACGATTTGGCGCGTATGCAGCACCACTGAGATAACTAGAATTATTATCTTGAGGTAAACCCAGTAGCTGTACTTTTTTTGCTGTTGTATTTGTCATAATCACTCATTTAGCTATTAAGTAGGTAAGTAATGAAATATTAACAATTTATTTGCTCATATAGAGCTGTTATCCTGTACTTAATTAACTTATTAGCCATACAAATAAACCATTTATAGGTCATTATGTATAATTTAGATTCTATTGATCAGCAGTTAATCAACCTACTAGCGGATAACGCTCGCACCCCTGTTGCGGTACTCGCAAAGAAAATGAAGGTAGCGCGAACGACTGTCAATAATCGCCTTGAGAGATTAGAGCGCAATAATATTATTGAAAGATACACACTAAAACTTAGCTCGCAAGAATATAGACAGTGGTTAACTGCCACCGTGTTAGTACAGACAGATCAAGATAAGATTTCGGTCGTTTTTACACAGCTAAAAAAAATACCGCAGATAACCAAAATAGTCACCTTATCAGGAAGGTCTGACCTAATGCTGACATTAAAGGTAGCCACAGCTGAAATACTTGATAGCGTGTTAGATGATATTAGCCGAATCACCGGTGTTGTAAGGTCTGAAACCTTTATCCAGCTAAGTACCAAGTTAGATCGAGAAAGTTTATAAACACTCACGTTCAAAATATGAAATCATAAATATAACGTTATAAATAAGAAGCTAAATCCATCAAGTAATGAACACATTGCGCCTTTGCTATTACAAGCTCAGCTGTTGCTAATCACTGTCTATCGACTGTATAGCTATAACGCTCCTTTTGAAAAAAAGCAGCACAGCAGCTAAGGCGCTCAAAACTAACATTGTAAGAATAATCCATAACATCGTTGAATATAGCGGCACAACACTGACAATATATATTGGAAATAAAGTGAACAGGGCTAGCCAAAGCAATAAACCCCAACGCTTATTGTCTGACATAGCGCCGATACTAATACTCGCTAAACTTAGTACCGTAAAAAAGCTCCACTGCGCTAGGCTCGTGAAACGCGCTTGCTCATTAATATAAAAAATCACTAAGCCAAATAATAACAACCCCAGCAAAGCGATAAAACCAGCTGGCAATTTAAGTTGTCGCCTTTGTTTACGTTTTATCGCTCGCTTATTAATAAAATCGAATAGCCATTTATGGTTAAACCACAATGGGTTATAACTAACCATTGGCTCACTCAAGCCATATTTTGGTTTAGTCTCTGCACGCTCTGGCTGATAAGTCTTAAATACGATATCCCAGATTAATAACGTACCGCCGAAATTTCTATTGCTATAAATGTCCTGTAACCCATGATGGACACGATGATTAGAAGGTGTCACTAGTACCTTGTCAAGTACACCAGATTTATCTACTAATGCCGTGTGGTTATAAAACTGCACGCTGTAGTGAATCGAGGAAATCACTATAAAAATCTCCAAGGGGACGCCTAGTAGCGCCAATACCGCTATGAATGGAAAGTTGCTTAGTGATGAGTACCATGAATTTCTCATCGCCAGTGTCAGGTTCATATTCTCCCCTTGGTGATGCACACGATGTATGGACCAAAGTAATGGGATTTTATGATGTAGGCGATGCATCCAATAAAAGCACAAATCCCAAGCAATAAAGGCAAATAGCCACTGTAGTGCAATTGGCCATTGATCTACCCAATGAAAATTAAAATGGCGCACTAACAATCCAAATAACACTATTTCTACCGTGCGAAACAGCCACATAACAACTTGGCCAGAATGCAGATTCGCGATAATTTCTAACCAAGGTATCGTTTTTGCTTTAACTAGCTTTAATATCGATATCTCTGCCAACACCATAATTATCATCATCAAAAAAGACAGTGCATAAATATTCATAAATTAATCCTTTTCACTACCACTGATACGACTAACCGTATTGTTAAACATATGACTCAATATATTGCGAAAATATTGATGCAAGCGTTGCAGCACCAAGCTAAGGTAGCAGCTAAGTAGCCCGACAATGAGCCCCGCAGCCACATCAATGCTTAAGTGTCTGCGCAACTGAATAATTGAAATACCGATAGCAATACCCAGAGCTGCGATAAACAATGATTTCATCAATTGCTGGCTTTGCCACAATGCAATGACACAAATCAGACTCAGCGCTGCATGTAATGAAGGTAAGCAGTTTTGAGTGCTATCGTTAGTCACTAAAAACTTTAACACCTGAACACTCAACCCTTGCCCTACAATTACTGGGTAATCTAAAGTAGTCGGTATCATTAGGAATACGATACCACTGAGAATGGCACTGACCTGCATGGCATAGCGTAAAGCGAGTAAACGATTAGCTGCTACTGTGATGTAACAATAGGGAATCAATATAAAAAACAGCAAGTACAGCCAAATACCTTGAGGGTTAAAGGCAATGTGTTGATCTAGCCATAGTTTTGGTAATACTAGAGTTTGTGTCTCACGCCAACCAAAAGCAAAATAAACGACACCGACACTGCCCCAACCTATCATCATCTGGACCAAGCGCTGATACAGGTTATATTGTGTGTCTAGTGGCTTAGTTTTTTCACTGGCCCTGGCTGATCTATTAAATGCTAGCATTTTGAATGACACCATATTCGACGACGTTTCGCGCCTAGCTCTAATGCTTGCCAGTGACCAAATTGTAATGTTGGCAGCTGCACCGCCAAACTCTGGCAACACTGCTCAATAGCGGCACTGACTGATTGCGTTGCTTTAAGCCAATCGCCTTGCGTTAATATATCAACCTGCCAATGCATACCCTGCTGGGCAATGCTGTATTGTGTTAACGCTGGGCAGACTAACATCATCGCTCGCCTCACTAAATCTGGATACAGTGCTATTAAGTCATCACTTTTATTAGATGTGTCAAAATCAGAGCGAGCGGGTAGCCATAGTATTTGATCATCACGTCCCTCTATTGCCGCTATATGGCTATCAGCCCGCCCACATGCACATGGATGCTCTGCTACACGCAAAATATCATTGAGCCGATAGCGAACAATCAACTGTGTGGTTCTGGAAAAATCTGTAACAATTGGCATAAAACGGCTATGTGACTCATCAAGCCACTGCTTTTGTATAGACAGATGCGCCTCATTTAGGTGTAAATTACCTAGCTCACAGCTATAGCCAAGCAAACCTTCGCTCGCTTGATAAATTTGATGAACCTTTTGCTTAAATGCACTTTCTATTAAAAGCTGATCATCTGCTTCTAACACTTCAGCCACACTGATGATATGCTCTGGCTGAATTTGTAATACGCCCGATAAAGACAACTGCGCTAATCGATGTAATACTGTGGCTGGGGCCACCAGCACTTGCGGCAAGTTGCTGTTCAGTTGATCGACTTGCTGATCAACGCCCGCTAATAGATCATAAAAACGAAAATCTATACGCCGACTGTTTATCGTATCGTAAAGATTACTGTTGGCACGTAAAAAGAAAGCAATTGATAATGCAGGTTGCCAGCACTTTAATAATTGCGCTATAAACTTACTCGGTAATGTTTTGGCCAATAACACCCCTGCCCACTGTGCACGCTCTTGCTCGCTCACTAAGAACAAACCCGGTGTTCCCGATGTGCCGCTAGACATACCGACTGTTACCTGCCCTATTTTAGGAGTAAAGTCACGTGAGCACTCTGCTTGAGCCGCCACAGACTTAGCCTGCACATAGCTTATTGCCTGAGAGTTTGTGCCAGTAAAATTCGCTAACATCGAAGATTTATCCATCAGCGGTAAATCGGTTAAACACTGTGCTTTATAGCCTTGATAAAACGGTGCTGTCGGCAAAATATCACGCATAAAACGCTGCAGCTGCTTTTGTTGCCATGCTCGTAATTTATCCGCACGTTTAAAATTCAATAAATAACGCGCACCTAAAAAGTGACGTAGCATAAGCCACTTCTTATTTGATGATTTGAGGTTAGAAGATGCTGAATTAGCCATGATTAAATTGCTCCCAGCTGTGCGTACAATGCGAAGGTAATATTGCTAAGCTAGGCTCTCGCCTTGCCAGCTCCCCTAATGACATAAAGGTGCTCTGGTACTTACGGCTATTATCGCTCGCTATGCGTGCAAGAGCCGCAGGTAATCGCCCTTCTTTACAGGCATTGAGTGACCAGCAAGCATCAGCCGCCATAAATACCGGGCGACCCGTTGCATCAGTGATTAACAAACCGAGCATATCTTGGCTGTGTCCTGCTAACGTGATGAGCAGTAAACTTGCATCACCCAAAATATCAAAGCCTTCGCTAAACGGTTGCATCCACTTAGGTAACGCCTTGGTTTTGTAATCATCAGCATAAGATAAACGCTTAAAATAATCAGTGGGTAACAAAGCTGGCAATATGCCTTGTAAAGTCGCTCGCCAAGGTTTGTTAACGAGTTGCTGTATTGCATTAGTATCTTTACGGCTGGCGATAAAACGAGCATTTGGGAAATCTTTTAAGCCAGCGATATGATCACCGTGATAATGGGATACAATCACTAAATTGATATCCTCAGCACCAATGCCCATTGCGTGTAGCTGCACTAGTAGTTTTTCGTTTTCAGCTAATGTAATGGGTAGCGCTATACGGTACAAACTCTGTGGGAGGTGCTCAGTCGCATGATAAAAATGATCGGAATAACCAGTATCAAATAATATCCAACCCCATTGAGGGTGGCGAATAAGACCACACAGAGCTGGAAAATCAATCATCTTGAAATCACCACCACGCGCAGCAATACACTCTAAGTGGCGACAGTGACCGACACGTAAATACTTCACCTCAATTGAGCTCATAATTTACCCTGCCTATTATTAGATACTGCTGGTGTTATATTTGATGTTGATGGCGTTGTTTTTAATAATGCAGATTGATCTTTGTCAACACAGCGCAGCTGATCTAGCCACAGCGCATGACGAGCTAAACCCTGTGTGATTGAAACAGCGGGTTGATAACCTAGCTCATCGCGTATCGCTGAAATATCCAACGTTTGGCTAAAGGCCAAAACACCTGCACTATAGCGAGTAACGAAAGGCTCGCGACCTTGAGTTAATAGCGAGTACTTTTCCATAAACCAAGCAACCGCTTTCACTAAACACCAAGGTACTCCTCGAGTACGTAACGCTAGCTTAAACTCCTTAGCTAAGTGCGCTAATAACTGATCTAAACACAGCGGTTCGCCATTAGTCACGTTGTAAATACTTAAGGGTTTGGCTAAAGGCTTAGTCAATGCTAAGACAATCGCATCGACAGCATTATCAATATAGGTAATATCTAATTTAGCTTTACCACCGTGCATCAAAGGAATAGCACCTTCTTTAATGACTCGCAACAGCCGCGGCATCAACGTATTATCCCAAGGGCCGAACAGTGCTCTTGGCCTTAATATCACCCTTTGAGTAATACTTGAGTTCATCACCAATAACTCAGCTATACCTTTCGTCCTGGCATAGTGGTTAACTGGCAAAGGCAGCGGCTCATCTTCTTGAATATTCTAACGATCACGATAATCAAAATATAAACTAGGGGTTGATATATGTACTAAGCGCTGAATATCCGCCAATTTACAGGCGGCTAAAACCTCCTGAGTACTGACCACATTTGCTTGGAAAAAATCTTCAAACCTACCCCAAGGTGATGATAACGCGGCACAGTGCACGATAGCATCCATACCTTGAGCAAGATCATTCAATCGCTGTTGGCTATTATCTTGAGCATGATGCAAGCAGGCAAATTTAACACTTGCAGGGCTATGCTCTAGCACTTGCTCAGCCATTTCATGCTGGCGGCCAGTGAAGATGACTTCATGGCCTAATGCTGCTAAACGCCACACCACATGTCTGCCTAAAAACCCGGTACCACCGGTAACGATAATCTTCATTAATAGACCATTAAAGCGGCGCCCATAGAAAGGCCCGCTCCCGTTCCTAGTAATAACAGCGTATCACCACGCTGAATTCGAGCATCCGCTATCGCTATATCAAGCGCAGTTGGTAGCGATGCTGCGACTTGGTTGCCATGGTTTTTGAAAATATTAATGACTTTGTCACAATTGAAATTCAAGCGTTTTATTAAATGGTGTATCGCCAATTGGCTAGCTTGATGCGGTACTATCCAATCGACCTCTGCCAGCGACATATCGGCACTTAGCAATAAATCATCGACAAATTTAGGCATGTGATCGCAAGCTAAACGGAACACCTTTTTGCCATCCATATGAAACTTAGTTAATGGATTAAAAGCCTGCTCAATACGACTAGGGTGATAACGTGAGCCTCCTCCTGGAATTTCACAAAAATGCACACCCTCTGAAAAGGTTTTAAATGATGTTGCAAGTAAAACACTCTCATCTTCACTGCCTGATTGTCCTAAAACAACCGCAGCCGCACCATCACCAAAAATAGCACTGGATTCTAGATCATCCCAGTTTAAACCACACGATGCCAAATCAGCGGCTACCACCAATATGCGCTTATGGTGCCCAGCTGCCAGCATATACGTTAGTGTATCAAGTGCTGCCAAAAAGCCTAGGCAGCTAGCATTGATATCAAACGCTGGGATTCCCTTTGCTGACAGTCCTAACTCTTTATGGATCAGCGCACCGTTAGATGGCATCCCCTGATCCATAGTGGCGCTAGTGGCTACCAAACAATCAATATCATCCAGTGTTAAATTAGCCGCTAATAATGCTTTTCTGCCAGCAGCAGCTGCTAGTGTCGCAGCGTTTTCATTAGCACCTGCAAAATAGCGTTGATGGACACCACCAACTAACTCTATTCTCCCTGCACTTAAACCTAGTTGCTCGTCTAACTCGCTACTTAACACGCACCTTTGTGGCAGCGCGTGGGCACTACCTAATATTTGTACTTTTCTTGTTATACTCGCGCTGTTGTTATTATCGGCATTCATATCCACTGACCTCATCCATAATATTGGCTTACTTGCAGAACCTGATAAAGCAGTCTCAATTAAAAGCTTAGTGATAACGGCTTTGCTACGCACAAGTAAGATAATTTATTGTGTTATATTTCCCAATGTCTTTGGTATAGCCTCATTGTTAATAATAAGCACAACACTGGCAACCAACGGATGAAAAGTATTATTTTATGCTACTTTAAGCTTAGCTCATTTAACCTTCCCTGATTTTTAATACATAATGAGTAAATAAACATAGCGCTACTGGTAATTATTAGCGCTATATCGCAGTATCTATTATTGCTGTTATTTAATTGCTGTAGTTAATTGCTGTAGTTAATTAAAATCTACTGAGCCTTTATTACCGGCTATTTTCCTTTTATTATCTAGTGATCGACTATTCAAAGTCATCAAAGTAAGTAATAAAAGTAAGGAGCGTTATGAGAAACCCGTTAATCCCCGCTATTCTTACCCTGCTAAAAGATAATTTAAATGGAATTAGTGAATTTGATATATTAAACACTTTAAAAAAACAGTTTCCTGAGTTCAATCAATTAGCACAAGATGCCAATTTACAACTGTTTCGCCAACACTTTGTGATTATGAACGCCCTATACCAACTACAACAAAGCCTGTGGCAAGAAGAAAAGCTCACTTTATCCATCAGCGCATTACAAATTAAACTATTAGCGAGCACTGATTTACAGTCAGATACTAATGGCGACAATACCAGTGGCGATATCAGCCATCATCTGAACCCTAATTTAGCAGCTTATTATTTAGATTGGGATGAGTACGAAAAGACAGATGAAAATGAGGTGTCACGCTTAATCGGCAGCTTCTATCAAAGAATGAATTCAGCAGATAATAAACAAAGCGCTCTTGATATACTCAATATCAGCAGCGCAAGCCCTAGTAAAACAGAAATAAAACAGCAGTATCGAAAACTAGTACGAAAGCACCACCCTGATAGCGGTGGAAACCCAGAGATGTTTATCGAAATACGCCAAGCGTATGAACAACTATTGGAATGATATTTTGATCTGCTGAACACACCTCAAAAACATATTAGTAAACTAATAAAATTAATTTATCATCTAGCATACTGAGCAATCCTTTTTTTAATTATTGTGGTGCAAGATGCAGCTAAGGAAAATATGTGAATGTGCCTAGTCTGATAACAAGACGTAAATTCAACCATTCACGCAAACACATAGTTATTCTTACCCTGTCTCTTCACCTTGTACATTGCTTGGTCTGCGCGCTTTACCATTTCTTCCATATCATCACCATGATCAGGGTAAACTGATATGCCGATACTGGCGGTAATATTTACTTGAACACCATCAAGATCAAAGGGTGTTGAAATTGCTTCGCCGATGCGTTGAGTCGCTGAGGCAATAGATTTATTGTCGCGAAAGTTGGTGTGTAATACCAAGAACTCATCACCGCCAATACGAGCAACTTTATCAGTATCACGAAGACAGGCATTCAAGCGTGTAGCGATGTTTTTCAGCAATTGATCCCCTAGGTTATGACCATAGCTGTCGTTGACACTCTTGAAGCCATCTAAATCTATAAATAACACTGCTACCTTGGTGTTATTTTCTTTCGCTTTCGCTATTTCAGCAACTAGGCTTTGCATAAATAGCTTACGTGTCGCCAGCCCAGTTAGCATGTCATGATCAGCTAAATGTTGAATACGCGCTTTCGCTTCTTTTAAGCTGGTAATATCTTCTTTAACAGCTACAAAGTGACTAATTTTCCCACCTCTTTGTTTAACCGGGGCAATAGATGCTATTTCCCAAAAGAGCTCACCACTCTTTTTTCGATTATGAAACTCACCTTTCCATGCTTTACCTGCGCTAATAGACTGCCACAGCGATGCCATTTGCTCTATCGGTGCCTCCCCTGATCGCAAAATACGCGGAGTTTGGCCTATTAACTCTTCTTTAAGGTAACCTGTTTTTGCAATCGCTGCGGGATTAACATAGCTAATAATCCCTGCTCTATCGGTGATCATAATAGACGATGCGGATTGTTCAACCGCTTGTGATGTAATACGTAATTGCGATTCTAAAACCGAGTAAGTGAGCAAAATAAGAGTAATTGCAATACCGCCAATAATAAAAATGCCACTTAAAAAAACAATGGATGAGTATGCACTGCTCTGCATAAAGGTTAATTCAATTGGCTTATATAGAGCGAGAAAACCGCGAGCACCATGTATCAGTGCAAACAACGCAAAAACCAACATCACAGCATAAGCCGCATTACGCCAGGGTTCGTCTTTTTGAGGCAATAAGGTGATGATAATCGCACTGCAAATAATAACGAAGGCAGCGGATAACACCGCTATTCTAATAGCAAGGCTTGGATCGATATAATTAAAGTAATAAAATGAAAAAGTTGCTATCGGTAAAATGCCGATATCAAACAGTACCAGTCGCGCGCGCTCAGTAAATTTTCTAATGCCACGAAGTATGAGTAAAAAACCTAATACATACAGTGAATTAGCGAGCACTAGCGATAATACATCAGAAATCACACCGCGCATTGAAATTAAAATACTCGCCAGTGCAACGCATGACATACCTATCGCCCAAAAACCAACACCGTTGCTTTTTAGTTGCGCTCGCCATAAAGCAGTTAACGCAACAGCTGAACCAATGGATATAAGGGAAGTGACTACAAGCAGTGTGCGGCTGTCCAATTCAAGCATTTTTTTACCTTGGCAATGACAATTCCCATTTTTTTAGTATGCATCAGGGATTGTGATAATGGATATTTAATAATCAATTATGACTGATCAAAGATGACATATATAGCACTTTTATATGTCAATATTAGGAAAGTAGCGCCTGCTTTTGATTTTAATCAAGACAACAACTCATTCTTAGTAAGCAGCTAATAAAGATTTAAATATAGAGAGCACTTTGGATGAAAAAGCTCTGCACTGTCAATAATCTTTAAAGCCTATTATATAAAGAGCTTTTAAAGTACAAATGGACAAGGGCAATGTTGCTCTATATTAATACCACTGACAGGGTGCTGAAAACACAATGTGCTGGCATGTAGTAATAAGCGCTCTGCTTTTAGCTCGCTTTGCTCAGCGTGATATAAATCACAGCCTAAAATAGGATGGCCTATAAACTGGCTGTGAATACGTAATTGATGGGTGCGCCCAGTAAGGGGTGTAAATTGTACTAGTGTGCGCTGCGGTGATTCTAGACGCTTTAACACGCTATATTCAGTCACTGCGCTCTTACCGGTGTCTTGACATACCTTTACTCGCGGGAAAATACTTTTATCTTTGGCGATAGCTGCACTAATATGACCTTGATCTGCTGCAAGTGAGCCTTGTAATACAGCGAGATAATGCTTTTTAATGGTGGCGTTTTGAAACTGTTTATTCAGGTGCTTAAGAGCCTGATCGTTGAGGGCAACCACCATAATGCCTGATGTGCCAAAATCTAAGCGATGCGGCAGTTTAGCCTGAGTAAACGCGGCGGTTAACCCGCGCTGGCCATTCACTAAACGATAGTGTACGCAGTCCCAATTACGTGGATTTTTACCTGATAAGCTCAACAAACCGCTGGGTTTATTGATCAGTAAAATATCGTCATCTTGGTACAAAATAGCGATGTGATCTTCACACACCGGTGCGATAAAATCATCGATAATGCTATTGTTTACGATTTCAACACCAGACACTCAATACTCCTAATCATAAAGCCGACAGCTTTTACCTGCTATTTTTACGAACGTAATTCAAAATAGATACCGGTACCACTTTGCGCACAGGGAAACCTTCTATCTCTTTACGATCTATCAAGTGGTCTAATCGACTTTCAATAGCGCATAGGTTTTTAAAATCGCCCATCGCCACAAATGATATAGCCTCACCTGCTTCACCTGCTCTGCCGGTACGACCTATACGGTGAATATATTCTTCAGGCTTAAAGGGTAAATCATAGTTCACTACGCGAGATAGCTTACCAATATCAATACCACGAGCGGCAACACCTGTTGCGACTAAGTATTTTAGCTCGCCAGATTTGAAATCAGCCAGTATTTTTTCGCGCATCGCCTGGCTTCTATCACCATGAATGGCCTCTGCTTTAATACCACGTTTTTCTAATTGGCTAACAAGCTTGGCAGCACCGTGCTTTTTCTCAATGAAAATCAGTGATTGATCCCATTGTTGCTCATTGATTAAATGGCTTAACAATGCAGATTTGGTGTCTTTATCAACAGTAATTAGCCATTGATTGATAGTGGCAGCCGCCTTTACATTTGCTGAAATAGACACTTCAACAATAGGCTCGCCCATTTTATCATCGCTAAAGCTATCGGCTAATGCGCGCACATCTTGGTTCATGGTCGCTGAAAACAACAAGTTTTGACGTGCTGTTGGTAAGCGCTCAACAATTTTGTCGATATCAGAAATAAAACCCATATCCACCATTCTATCGGCTTCATCTAACACCAGTACTTCTAGCTCATCAAAATGCAAAGCGCGCTGGTGGGCTAAATCAAGCAACCTGCCTGGTGTCGCCACTAATATATCGACACCTTCTATCAACCGCTCTTTTTGTTGCTGTGTATCAACACCCCCATAAACAGCCATAGAACTTAAATTAAGATGCTTGCTGTAATTAGCAACATTGGCTGCAATTTGCAGTGCGAGCTCTCTTGTCGGTGTAATAATAAGCGCGCGGATACGCTTGCCACGAAGCTTTCTATCTTGGTTAAATTTTTCTAAAATCGGCAAGACAAAAGAAGCGGTTTTACCGGTCCCGGTTTGCGCTGTTGCCATTAAATCTTTACCGCTGAGGATAATAGGGATAGCTTGTTTTTGGATAGAGGTAGGGGCTTTATAGCCCTGCTCTTCTATTGCTTGTAAAATAGCGTGGCACAAACCAAGTTTTGCAAATGACATAGAGGCTCAAATAGATATTAGTAAGGAAGGATGCTGCAGTATAACACTCTAGTTAATTGCGTTATAGGTTAATTAAAGGCATTTGATAGACACTGTTTTAAATCATTTAAAACAACAAGAGTAGATCTTAAACTATTGTTATTTATAATAATTAAAAATACTTAAATGTTATCTTACCAATCTATATTAGATGATATTACCCAGCTAACACGATGTTAGCCAGATAATTAAATTAACTAGATGTGCGCTAATTATTATTTTGCATCAGCGCGGCTAATAAATTTTCGCTCTTCTACGTTCACTCTGATTCTCTCACCGCTGGCGATATATTCAGGTACTTGTACGACAAGCCCTGTCGTCAGGGTCGCAGGTTTGGTTCGCGCCGATGCAGAGGCACCTTTTATTGATGGATCTGTCTCAGCTATTTCTAACTCAATAATGCCTGGCAAATCTAACCCAACAGGGTTGCCATCCACAATCACCACGTACAAACCATCAGTTTCTTCATTGATAAACAGTAACTCTTCAGCTATCGCCTCTTTACGCAGTGGATAAGGCGTATAATCTTCTTTGTCTAGAAAGACGTATTCATCGCCATCAACATATGAAAACACAACTTGCTTACGAATCAGATCGGCAAGGTTTAGCATCTCAGAATCTTTAAACGATTCATCTACTTTGCCACCGCTGACGATATCGTACATACGCATTCTATAAATACTGCCGCCGGTACGCCCCTGTGGCACAGAGCGCTCGATATCCCTAACGATGTAGGTTTTTCCATTGTAATCTAAAGCGGTGTTCTTTTTAATTTCGCTAGCCTTTGGCATAACTTTTTTCTCAGTAAAGTGAAGGTATTAATAAGATGAGTATCTATTATGAGCCCATCAAAGTACATAGCAGCTGCTTGTATTGCTATAAATTTTATCAAAGCACATGTTGTAGAAAGTCGTAAGTTCTATCCCACTGCGGGTTCACCAGTACTTGCTCTGGCGGCCCTACTTCAACGATTTCACCATCGGCCATAAAAACCACACGATCAGCGACTTGCCTGGCAAATTGCATTTCGTGAGTAACACAAACCATGGTCATACCAGTGCTCGCTAAACCTATCATGACATCTAATACCTCCTTAACCATTTCAGGGTCTAAGGCTGAGGTTGGCTCATCAAACAGCATTATCTTAGGCTCCATTGCTAGTGACCTAGCAATAGCTACACGCTGCTGCTGCCCACCAGAGAGCTGGCTTGGGTAACGTGTCGATAACTCGGCGATACCGACTCTATCAAGTAAAGTCATCACTTTTTGGTTGGCATCAACTTCTGACATTTTACGTAAGTGCGTTAAACCTAATGAGCAGTTTTCAAGCACTGTTAAATGAGGAAACAAGTTAAAGCTCTGAAACACCATACCCATCGTTTGATGGATTAATTTTTTACTCTTATTATCTTGTAACAGCGGCTCACCAAAGAGCGATACATCACCTTCTTGGTATTCTTCAAGCTGGTTCAAAGAGCGTATTAATGTCGATTTACCAGAACCGGAGGGTCCACAGATCACCATAATCTGGTTCTCTATGATATCCAGTGATATATCCTTTAAAACATGGTGATCAGAGTACCATTTATTGAGGTTTCCAATTTTAATGGCGACATTATTTTCTACACAGCTATTAGCTGATGGCATAGTCATTAGTGATCCACCTTTAAGCGTTTTTCAAGATTTAAACTGTATTGAGACATGCTATAGCACAATATAAAGAACAGTACAGAAATCATTACCAAGGGCTCAGTATGTAATCCTATCCAGTCTTTATCATTGGCGATATTTCTGGCCATCAACATAATATCAAACAAACCAATGATCGAAACCAAGGTAGTATCTTTCAGCAAACTAATAAATGATGTCATGATATTAGGGATCATCATCTTCAGTGCCTGCGGTAATATCACCAACATCATGGTATGCATATAACCTAAGCCAAGCGTCGCTGCCGCTTCAAATTGGCCTTGTGGTATGGCCTGTAAACCACCACGTATATTCTCTGCCATATAGGCACCTGCAAAAATACAGACCGCCACTAATACTTGCGTCAGCTTGTTAAATTCCATATCGGCAGGCAAGAAGATAGGCAATAGAGTAACCGCCATAAACAATACCGTAATTAAAGGCACTGAGCGCACTAATTCAATGACAGATAGCGAAATCCAATGCACTACGGGCATTTGGGAGCGACGGCCAAGTGCCAGCACAATACCGACAGGGATCGCCATAGAAATAGCAAAACCTGCAATAATCAATGTTAAAAACACCCCGCCCCAGCGATCAATATCAACAGGTTCTAATGATATAAAACTGATAGCCACAGCGAATACAAGCGCTAAAGGTAGCCAGACAGCCAAGCAGCTTAGCAATTGAATGCGATGCTTAAATAAGCGTGAGAACAGAGGCACAAACAGCTCATTTAGACCTTTGTGGCCTAGTGCTGACAACAGCCAATTTGCATATATCATCGCTAAAAATGCTAGCGCTAAACACGTCATAGCACCATGAAAAAGCCCTAGCTGTGCGCCAAATTGACCACCTAAAAACAGATAGCCTGCAATAAATGGATACAGGGCAATCAAGGTCAGTAAGATAAAGTTGCGCATTGCGATACGCTTAGAAAACAACGGTAGTAGCCAAACCAGTGCCAATAGCACACCAACATTGACTCGCCATTGCTCATCGATTGGAAAGCGTCCATAAATCAAACCATTAAACCAGCTTAACACACCTGCCCAACAGGCGCCGTCAGGGCTTATTGCTAAACATTGACGACGGTTATCTGCTGTAAACACCGCGTTAAAAACGGCCCAATCAAGCACATGCCTGATAAAGTAGTACAACACAACAGCAACACATATCGTCAATAAACTATTGGCTATATTATTAAAACAACGGTGCTTTATGGTAGCGATAATACCTTTGTTAGTATTTAAAGGCGCCCTGGCTGGCGTGGGTTTGAACTGTTTTAACGCGGGCTTGTTACTTAAATTAGAATCATCCATTTAACGCACCTTATCTTGTATGCTTTCGTTATATTTATTAAGTAAGTATGAGATCAACAAACTAATAAAAATGTAAAAGCCCATTACCATAAATATAATTTCTATTGCCCTGCCGGTTTGGTTCATCGACGTCTGCATAAACACAGAAACCAGCTCAGGAAAACCGATAGCGACAGCTAATGATGAATCTTTGGTAGCCGCCAACCATGAGTTGGTCATCGGCGGGATGATTGAGCGAACGGCTTGAGGTATTAAAATCAAACGCAATGATTGAAAGCGAGAAAAACCAATAGTAAAGGCCGCTTCATGTTGCCCTCTATCGATGGATTGCATACCAGCACGCACAGTTTCAGCTATAGCTGCTGAGCGGTACACAGTCATTGCCACAAAGGCAGCGCCAAAGGATGCGGGTAAAAAAGCACCATCAACGTAGTTAAAACCTTTTAAAGTCGGGATAGATAACGTCATTGAATCGGCAAAAAACCACACACACCAGCAACTTGTAATAGCTAATAATGCCAAACCAATATAAAAACCTGTTGGTCGCGAACCGGTCAATCGCAAATAAGGTTTAGACCAATAAAACAGTGCATAAAGGCTGATAACTAGCGCACCTAAGATGGCAAAGATAGCGCCCCAAGACATCGTGCTCTCAGTCGATATCACATACAAACCGCGGTTATTAAGGAACAGCCACTGACCTATATGAAAACTTTTTCTTGGTGCTGGCAAGGTCGAGAAAACAACCGTGAACCAAAATATGATTTGGATTAACAAAGGGACGTTACGTACCACTTCAACATACCAACGCGCCATTTGTGACACTAATGGATTGTTAGATAATCTTAAAATTCCGACGACAGTACCGATAATAGTACCGACAAAAATAACGCAAAAAGACAGTACCAGTGTATTTATAATACCGACCAAAAACACACGCCAGTAAGTCATACCGGGGTCATAGGGTATTAAGCTCCAGCTAATATCAAACCCAGCTGTTACTTGTAAAAAATCAAAACCGAAGGACATGCCAAGTCTATTTAAATTATCACTGGCATTAGCAAACAAGAACCACAAACCAAACAATACAGCAGCTAATACGACGACTTGTAAAATCACAGCACGGTTGGCGCTGTTATTAAGAAAGCTGGTGTTTGTTGATGATTTGGATACAGAGGGTTGTATCATATCTATGTACCGAACGAAGAAAAAAGTAAAACAGAGGTAGCTTGTGTTATCAAGCCACCTCTAAAATGATTAACGGAACGATTTAGCGTACATTAAGCCGCCATTAATCCATAGCTCATTAAGTGTACCTTTACGATCAAGACCTAACACACTATCAGTACCGACGTTGCGCTCATAGACTTCACCGTAGTTACCTACGTTCTTAATTACATTATAAGCCCACTCTTTAGGTAGACCTAAACCGCTGTTTAAATCGCCTTCCGTACCTAGCAACCTTTTAACAACGGGGCTTTGACTTTCAGCCAGCATTTTATCAACGTTTTTAGAGTTCACACCAAACTCTTCAGCTGCAACCATTGCTGCGAACGTCCATTTTACGACATTAGCCCATTCGCTATCGTTTTGTCTAACAGCGAAAGACAATGCTTCTTTAGAAATAGTCTCAGGTAAAATGATGTAATCACTTGGTACAGCAGCAGCTGAGCGCTGTGAAGCTAAGCCAGATTTGTCATTTGTTAGCGCATCACAGTTGTTATTGAAAAACGCAGTATTTCGAACAGATGAGTCATCAAAAACAACGGTTTTAATATCAAGGTTATGAGTACGGCTATAATCGGCAATGTTTAGCTCACTAGAGGTACCAGTAAGTACACAAACAGTTGCACCGGCTAGCTCTTTAATTGAAGTAACTCCTAGATCTTTACGCACCATGAAACCTTGGCCATCATAAAAATAAGTATCTAAGAAATCTAGACCCTGCGCTGCATCACGAGAAAGTGTCCACGTCATACCTTTTGATAAGATATCGCCTTTACCACTTTTAATTGATGTAAAGCTTTGCGCCCACTGTACCGGCACAAATTTAACTTTAGAGGCATCGCCAAATACTGCAGATGCAACACCACGACAAAGATCGATGTCCATTCCCTGCCATTCGCCTGCTTTATTTAAACTATAAAAACCCGGGAATGCGTTACCAATAACACAGTTAACATAACCACGCTCTTTTACTGATTCAAGCGTTGATTTAGTTTGTTCAGCATAACTATTTACCGCTAACAAAGTTGTAGCCGCCATTAGCGTCATAGTGATTTTTTTCATTTTCAGCTCCTTTAATTTGCTGTTTATTCCATAGTAACGATACCGCTTTTGATCTTTAGGGTATCAATATTGCAACATCACTTTAATGTATTTATATTTTTATGGTGTAGGTAAAACGATAACAAATGAGATGTTATGAGGATATTCCAAAACATTATACTAAAATCTTAGGCAAAAGAGTCAAAGAAAATCAATATTATTGTACATATGAATAATTAATATATATTAAATGAAATAATTTCCTGATCTGTTAAATAGCGCCAGCTGCCTATTTCAACATCGAGCTTGATATTACCGATACTTTCACGGTGCAAACTAACCACCCTATTGCCAACAGCTGCAAACATCCTTTTAACTTGATGAAACTTACCTTGTGTAATCGTTAATAGTACTTCTTTATTAGTCATTATTTGCAAGCTTGCTGGCAATGTTAATTGCTGCTCACCTTGTAACAACAGTCCCTGTGTAAATTTTACAGCGACGTCAGCTGTTATATCCCGAGATAAACCGACACGATAAGTTTTAGGGCAAGCTTTAGCTGGCAAGGTAATATTGTATGACCAACGGCCATCATCTGTGATCAATACTAAACCTGTAGTATCTGCATCTAAACGCCCTGCTATATGTAACTCACTCACATTTTCAATTGTTAAGTGATTCAATAATGATGGGTATACATCATCAACATTTGAGCAAATAGTGCCTGCAGGTTTGTGCATCATAATATAGCGAAAATCACGAGGCACAAGCACAGCACCCGCCAACTCTACTGTATTATTGTGATGCACTTGAGCTGCTTGATTTTCAGTTATTAGGCCATTTATAGCGACATCGCCAGCTTTAATGCACTCTATCGCCGCGCTTTTAGTTAGCTGAGTACTTTTACAAATAAACTTATCAAGGCGCATAACAACCAACATTTGATAAATTGAAAAAATATCTATAGTCAAAAAACATTAATGTTTTGTTCATTGTATTGTTCGCCCCACTTAACAACTTTGTCTTCACGGAACGTGACTTTATATGTTCTAGGCCATGCAGAAACAGCATGCTTCATCTTTTTATAAATAAAATACTCCTCACCTTTGTCACCATCAGCAGCTCTTGAAGTAGGAGTTCCTAATACTTCAATAATTTTCGCTTTAGTCATGCCTAATTCTAATTCATTAAATTGAGAAGCAGTACCATATATAGCAGCCTGGCATCCTGTTAGAACAAACAAAGCAAACATAGAAAATATAATCTTTTTAAACATGAACTTGACCCTTATATTTATTATTGACTGTTTTTACTGATATCATTTTCATCACTATAACAATCTTCTCTTATTATCAGTATTTATCTTTTACTAATAATGTGATTTTAAAGAGGTTCTACTAAGTCATCAACTTCAAACAATAATAACGTTAGAACCAATAGTAAATTAAACACCCCCTTAACATCCCTTTATCCCCAGTCAGCGATGGCTTTCACTGTGACTTCAAGCTAAAATGGCTATCTTTTTATCCTACTGTTTAACTCAAGAATTAGGTGTTACCCGTTATATGAGCACAGCTACGCAAAAGATTGAACTATTAGCGCCAGGTGGCGATGTCGAAGCAATAAAAGCAGCCATTGTTGCCGGTGCCAATGCGGTATACTGCGGCCTTGAAACTTTCAATGCTCGCAACCGTGCCTCCAATATATCTTTTGATGAGCTCACCGGTATTTTGCGTCTAGCTCATAAGTACAACTGTGAAGTGTTTTTAACATTAAACGTGGTGATTCTAGAGCAAGAAATGGCGGGCTTGTTTAAACTGTTAAACAAGTTAGTTAATAGCCGTATTGATGGCATCATCGTACAAGATTTAGCGTTATTTAATCTCGTTAAAAAGCATTTCCCAACACTTGATATTCACGCATCTACCCAGCTTACAACTCACAATCCAGGCCAAGTATTGTTCTTAAAACAAGCAGGTGCCTCGCGTATTAACTTATCGCGTGAGCTAAATTTGCCTGAGATTAAGTCCTTAACTGCCCTGGCTCATGAAAACAACGTACTGACAGAAGTGTTCGTACACGGCTCATTGTGTATCGCGTTTTCTGGTCAATGTTATTCAAGCTCAGTCAGTGTGGGTAACTCAGGCAATCGCGGCCGCTGCAGCCAAGCGTGTCGTGATGAATACGAGCCCACTAAAACAGGTAATCGATTTCCATTAAATTTAAAAGACAACTCTGCTTATTTTGATCTACCTCAGCTGGTTGAAGCAGGCGTTGATTCATTAAAAATTGAAGGTCGTATAAAAGGCGCCCACTACGTATACACGGTGGTTGATAGCTGGCGACAAAATATTAATCAGTTTATTGAAACAGGTAAACTGCGTGAAGATGACTCCAACTTACACAAAGTATTTAACCGTGATTTTACCAATTCTTTCTTAACGGGTAACCTAAGCAAGGATATGTTTATTGATAATCCTCGCGATCACAGTGCGATACGCGCAGCACAAAATGCTAACGCTATCTCTGTGGTGCAAGTTCAAGAAGCATCAAAAGAGCTTTACACAGAAAAACAAGCACTGGGCGCCACCTTAGAAGATAAAATTAAATACCTGAGTATTGCTAAGCTAAACATTACTATTAAATTTTCGGGCCAGCTAAATCAGCCTTTAATAGTGACACTAGTTATTGAGGAAAACACCAAAAACGCCCACCAGGCGATTGTTGTCAAATCTACCTCACAGCTAATTAGCTCTGAAAAAGCACCATTAGATCAAGCGACATTGAAAAAGCGTTTTAAAATCTTTAATAATGCAGAATATAACATCGAACGCTTTGATTTCAGTGACATGGCAGAAAACCTGAGTATCCCTTTTAAAGAACTGACGGTGATAAGAAACCAAGTGGCTTATCATCTAAACGATGACAACGAAGTTATTGCACCTGTTGATTTACCTAAGTTAGTGTCCCACCCTAAGCTGGATAATAATAAAGCGGGCAACAAACCAACTCTCTCTATTTTAATCAGTGACCCTAAAGATTTTTATCTTGCAGATCAAACAAGTGCAGATGTTTACTTCAAATTACCTGAGAGCTACAGAAAAGAGTCTCCTAAATACAGCGATATCTTAATCGCCAACCCAAAATTGATTCCCTGGTTCCCCGCTGTGCTGATCGGCAAAGATTATATTGAAGCGGTAAAAATCCTTGAACAGGTCAAACCTAAAAAAATAGTGAGTAACAATACAGGGATAGCGTATATTGCTAACCAAATGGGTATTCAGTGGATAGCTGGACCGTTTTTAAACACCACTAACTCGTATGCATTAATGACGCTAAAAGAAGAGCTTAATTGTGCTGGCGCCTTTATCTCTAATGAGATAAACAAATTACAAATCAAAAACATCGCCCGCCCTGAAAACTTCAAAATGATTTACAGCATCTATCATCCGATTATGATGATGGTCAGCCGCCAGTGTTTCTTCCAGCAAACGGTGGGCTGCAAAAAGCCAACAATTGAAGATAACTGCATGCTTTCTTGCACTAAAGCCACCACGATTACCAATGTTAAAGGCGTGTCATTTGCAGTTGATAAGCAAAGAGGCGGTTACCCTAGCATCTATAACCACGAGCAATTTTTAAACCTTGATATCATTAAAGATCTTGAACATGTATTTGATGAGTTCTTTATTGATTTAACTGATATAGGTAGTGGCTCTAAAGAGAAGCTAGACAAACTAGAGTTACTTAGACATTTTGAAGATCTATTAAAAGAAGACGACGATACTACTTTGCAAGCGCAAGCACAGCTTAATGAGATGGTTAAAATCAAAACCAATGCGCAATATAGTCAAGGGTTATAATTAAAAGACAGGGTTATGACTAATAACACGAAGATTACAGACACCATTGATAGCTACCCTGTGTTGTATTCACTACAAAACTGCCCGTATGCCATGCGGGCGCGTTTGGCGCTGTTATTATCTGAGCAAGTGGTTATTATCCGTGCAATTACACTAAAAAATAAGCCGCAACACATGCTTGAGGTATCACCTAAAGGCACAGTCCCTGTGTTAATTTTAGCTGATGGTAGTGTCTTGCAAGAAAGCATTGATATTATGTTGTGGGCACTGAAACAACAGGACCCGCACCAACTATTGTTACAAGATGAAGAGCAATACCAGCAGATTATTGAGCTAATTGAGCGCGGTGATAATGAATTCAAACACCCACTTGAGCAATACCGAGCAGCTAAACGCTACCATAAAGATACAGAGCAATATTGGCGTCAGCAATGTGAAGTGTTTATTGCAGAGCTAGAGCAGCGCTTAGAGGAAACTGGCCATTTTGTTGGCCAGCAATTAAGCCTCGCCGACTATGCTTTTATCCCCTTTATGCGCCAGTTTGGCCGTGTCGATAGAAAATGGTTTGCACAAGCTCCCTACCCTAAAGTAAAAGCTTGGCTCACCACGCAATTACAAAGCCGGCTATACGCCAAAATGATGACCAAACATGAGCTTTGGCAACACCATGCGCAAAACATTTTTTTATAAAATCTAGCGGGTTTATTACAAATAACAGATACAAAAACAGATACAATTAACAGATACAAAAAACAGATACAAAATAGCAATTTCATATCTGACTATTTAATGCATTACATTTTTATGGCACTAACGCTGAAATCACATCACTAACCGATAAACTACCTTCTTTTGATAATGGCAGTTTACCTGCCGATGTCACAATGGCACCGCTCAAGTTGTAATCGGCTTTTTGCGAAGAAAACGCGCTTTTAGCACTACTAATCAATGCAGAAGAACTTAGTTTGATAGGCAAACTAACAACTTGCGTCGATTGTGCACCTAACGTTTTATCTGATGTTGCAGCGATAGAGCCAATAGAGAGCTGATTAAGTTTAAAGTCACCATTTAATTGTGAAATAGGTAACGGAAAAATATTAGGGTTATAAAGAGAGACATCAAACACCACGCTTTCATCTTTAGCAGAAAAAGACTTTAGCTGAATATCTTTAATTTGCGGTGTTTGAATAAAGTTACTGACTAAATCTTGATTGATCACATTGGTATTACAACCCAACAGAAAAACGGAAAGTAGCACGACTACCAAATTCTTTTTCATCTCATATCCTCACAGTTAATAAAAATGGAATAGTGTCATACTCAGCCGCGAAAGGCATTCATGTTTTCAATATTGAAGGCAATAAACACATGTGGTGATTTTAGCTGCCCGTTAAGCCGCTAATCCTTAGTGTTACAACATAAGCCACTTAGTTAGTCTTTTCGCCCATAGCCTTAGGAACTGATCATTGTTAATATAGTCCTAATTCTTACTAAAAATCTAATAACAAAACTATCTTCGTATTTGTATAGTTGACTAGGAGTAATCAATGAGCGCGTCTACTTTATTTTATGTACATGACCCAATGTGTAGCTGGTGCTGGGGCCATTTACCACAATGGCAACTTTTTCAACAAGCTTTACCAGAGTCAGTCGTGGTGAAAAATATCGTTGGCGGCTTAGCTCCAGATAGTGATGAGCCTATGCCACTAGCTCAGCAACAAGCGGTTGCAGGGTATTGGAAAAACATTGAAAACTTATTAGGCACTAAGTTTAATCACGATTTTTGGAAAAAATGTGCTCCACGAAGATCTACCTTCCCTGCTTGTCGCGCTGTTATCGCAGCACGCTGGCAAGATGCTGAAGAGAAAATGATACTCGCTTTACAACAAGCTTATTATCTTAATGCCCAAAACCCATCGGATACACAAACGCATTTAATATTAGCTGCGGATTTAGGCCTTGATGTTGAAAAGTTTGAAACTGATTTGCATTCACAAAAACTAGAGCAAGCATTTATCGAAGAGCTGCAATTTGCCCGCAGCTTACCTATAAATGGCTTCCCATCTATGGTGCTTGATCACGAAGGCCAAGTCCATGTCATCCCCCTGGATTACAAAGATTATCGCGGCGCCTTACAGGCGGTAACTGAGATCATAGCTTAATAAAAATTAGCTTTGATAACAAGGGCTTAAGTTTCAAACTGAGCCCTGCTATTTTCTAATTCTTACTTTCAACTTTAGTTTTACTAAACATATAATCGATAGTAGCTTCATCTAAAAAGCTATTTGATAAATAGTGAGAGCCTTTAGGGTGGCGTACAATGAAACCTAACTGGGTTTTATCAATCGCACTAACACTCTGCCACTCAATTGTCTCATTAACATGCATAGAGCTAATATTAATGCCGGCATCATTGATTAACATGGTCACTGTACTTTTATACGATTTTCCCAGCATTTGTCGCCACAGCCACCAAGTTTTAGCGTAACGCGTACTAAAAACCTCTAAGATACCAAATGAAATCACTAAAAAGGCAAGGTAGTCACTCACTAGCTTAAACACCAGCAAACAGATGCCAAATACTAACGATATGATCGCACGTTTATATGTCAAAATAGTGATTTCAACGGCTACTGATTGATCATAGCACTCACTTAAATACTCTTTGCTTAATGTGAAGGTTTTAGTATAGCTATAATCTGCTGTCATCTTGGTTTCTCAATATTGATCAAAGTAATTTCAGAGCATATTTTATAGAAGACGAACGGTTAGCGAAACTTATTTCCCTAGCTATCAATAACCAAACGAGCATGCTGTTATTGAAGATGTATAGCTTTAAATAATTTTATTACTACGCGTTGAAAAAAGCGCAACCTACGAGTAAAAAGACACGAGCGCCATTATCAATACGCTTTGCAAATTCACGATTAGCTAACAGAGTTAAACTAACAGCAAGTAGTGAATAGACAACAATAACCTATGGTTGATAACCATGTTCTTCAACTAGGAAATAGCCCATAAATGGCACCATCATGGCGCCAACATTGCACTACATACTGTTGAGCAAAATAATAAGATTAAAAACTTTAGCAGCATTGTAATATTACTTTTCTAGCATTTTTTTAAAAACGTATCCATTTATCATCCATACCTGCCTCAGTACTGTTTTAAATGAGCTACGCACTGAGTATTAATAAAACTCTCATACAATGCTCAACCATTGCTCTGTTGATCTTTATTACGATAAAAGCCATTAATTAACATCACGTGCAAGTAAGGGATACAGACAACCAAACCAAAAGAGAAAATAGCAAAAGGTGCCTCGGGTGAGAGCTCTTTAAAACTATTACCATCTATTAGTATGACGAGCAGAGACGACGCCGTAATTGCCACACCTAAATGCGCTAAATAAACAAACCTATTTGCAACGCGTTTGTCGCTATTAAACATCGTATTAATGATCAAATAGATAAGCGAAATCATACTTAATATTGAGAACATCAATGTCAAAAAAAAGACGGGCTCTGAGGATCCCAATAATAATAATGAAAGTAATAGCATCAAAATCACCGGGATAATTTCAACAGCTAATAATATTTTATTAAGTATCGATACTTGCTTTATCATAGGTGCTGCTTTGCTATGTGTTACTTTCATTTTATTCCTAATATTGCAGGCAACATGGTGCGTACACTAACTTGAAAATCCAACCTTAAATAACTGAGGCTGTACAACTTAAGAGCTAAATTCAGCACTACACTTTAGCAGTTAGTCAACATGATTACCTGTGGTTTTTGGTCATTGTAAAAGTAAGATGAGATCTTTTCTCTCACATATAGCTATATACATTTCAGCGTGCACTAACGCCAGCGTTAACGCAGTTAGCTGCCTTACAATAAATAACACTTTTATTTATAAATGTTATGTTATAACATATTACTAATCACACATAACCCGCACTAACTAACATGAGAGCAATATGAAAAAGAATATCCACCCCATTTCCCGTGACGTCGTATTTCACGACACCAATGTCGATAAGAAAATGATTATTCAATCGACACTAATAACAGATAAGACAATTATATTAGATGGCAAAGAGTATCCGTATATGACGTTAGATGTATCATCATTCTCCCACCCTTTTTATACCGGCAAACAGATGGCTGCTAGTACTGAAGGTCGTATCGCCAACTTTGAACGTAAATTTTCAAACTTTAAAGGCAAGGCATAATGAAAGTCGTTAGCTCACTGAAAAGCGCAAAAAAACGCCACAAAGACTGTAAAATAGTCCAACGCAGAGGTCGAACCTTTGTTATCTGTAAATCCAACCCAAGATTTAAAGCGGTACAAAAATAACCTTGAGCAATAGCGTTTTTATAGCTTATATAATGGCGCCAATATAAAATGCCTTGCTAGCTAACACGCCAAGGCATTTTTTGTATAGTGCAAAGCATTCTGGTATTAACAACAGGTAAATAAATGAGCTACCCAGCTAACAAAGTCATTACTAAAATAATCCCTACTAATATTATTACTGGTTTTTTAGGTGTAGGTAAAACGACGGCAATATTGCAGCTATTACAACAAAAACCAAGTAATGAGCGCTGGGCTGTATTGGTTAATGAGTTTGGTGAAGTGGGTATTGATGGTCAGTTTTATGCCAATGATCAGCAGGCAAAAACAGGTATTTTCATCCGCGAAATTGCCGGCGGCTGTATGTGTTGTGTTAATGGTATATCCATGCAAATTTCTTTAAACATGTTATTGGCAAAAGCTAAACCTGATCGCTTATTAATTGAACCAACAGGCCTTGGTCACCCTAAAGAAGTGCTGTCAATGCTCAGTGGTGAGCACTACAAAAGCGTGCTTGATTTACGTGCTACTATCACCTTGGTCGATGCCAGAAAAATTAAAGACACGCGCTACACTAGCCATCAAATATTTAACCAACAGCTAGAGGTGGCCGATGTCATTTTAGCTAATAAATCTGATCAATATCAAGGTGAAGATTTATCGCAACTCACTCAATACTTAGCCAATAACCGTTTACTAAAAGACAAGAAAATGTATGTCACCAGCTATGGAAAAATTGATTTTGATTGGTTGAACTGCCCTTCTTCTGCAAACCTAGCCGATCATTTACAAACTGAGCATACGCATAATAATAGTACTGACAGTGATACCGCTAATAGTAATAAAGCACTGGAAATCCCTGAATGTGGTTACCTAACAATAGAGAATCAAGGTGAAGGTTTTTACAGTTTGGGTATTATATTTAAAAACGAATACCAATTTGACGAAAGTAAATTGTTTGCTTTACTGCAAGGCCTTGAAGCTGAGCGTATCAAAGCCTCTTTTTGTACCGCAAAAACAGGACACGGCTATAATAAAGCCGATGGCATTTTGACCCAGTTTCCCCTTAATGAAGATACCGATAACAGAATAGAGCTTATCTTTGCTAATCAGCAGTTAGAGCAGCACTTAGCCGACGCTTTATTACAGTGCCTTATCATTGCATAGCTCGATTATAAAGCACTACATTTAATTTTAAGCTGCGCGGATTTTTCGATATAAACGCCCATCTATTACCAACAGACCTAGGGCAATAAATACCATGCCTAAGAAGTGATTTAAACCTAGGGATTCATTAAGTACTAAATAACCTAACACAACAGCGCTGACAGGCACCAGCAATGTTACGAGAACAGCATTGGTCGCACCTGCTTGTGCAATCAGCTTAAAATATAAGACATAAGCGAAAGCGGTGCTCAGTGTGCCTAATGCCAATACTGATAGAACGACATCCACACTCGGTGCTGCTAGCGCCCAAGGCTGATCTATAAATAAAGTGATAGGTAATAAAATAATAGTTGAAGTCAGTACTTGGCCAAAGGCCACTAATTTAGGCTCCACTTGGTGTTGTTTAAATTGGCGGCCAATAATTGATGCGAATGCATACGATAAACACGCACCTAGACAGGCGATAGTCGCTAACAAACTAGTACTAATACCCAACACCATTTCAGCACCAATGAGGATAGCCACACCGACAATACCCAGCGCAATGCCGATAAATTTCGCGACAGATAATTTTTCATCATTGGTCGCAAAATGCGCCACACAAATTGTAAACAATGGCGTGGCAGCATTTAAAATAGAGGCTAAACCACTTGCTAACTCGGTCATACCGTACAAAATAAGCGCAAATGGAATCACATTATTAAACAGCGCTAAATAGAAGAATAATTTCCACACCGCTAGAGGATGAAGCTTAATACTCTTAGTCAATGTTAAGTAAATAAATAATGCTAATGCGGCCAATGACACCCTTAATAAAATAATAGTCAATGTCGGCAGTTCAGCTAAAGCAACTTTCATAAAGAAGAAAGACGCTCCCCAAAGTAGCGATAGAGATAATAACATGGACCATTGCTTCAGTTGCATTGCAGGTATCGTTGACATAAATATCCCAGGTAAATTCATAATGTGTGTTTTAGGTCGCTCTGCTAAAGATTGTTATATGTTTTTTTAACTTAAGCGCTGTTAATTCTTAGTTTGACGTGCGTATTATCGTTAAATAGCGCGTACAAACTCAACCCGATTCTTGCGCATCTTGAGTAGTAAAACCCTATATATGCAAATTTAGCTGCTTTGATTTTAGGATTGGCTATATTAAAGCGAGTGTTTTGACTATGATGAGCAAAAATTATTGATACTTGGATTACTATGATTGTTATAGCAAGCGCCCTTATCCCTATTATATTCACTATATTGCTCGGCTTCGCTGTTAAACGCAGTGCTATGCTAGCCAATGATTTCTGGCTTGGCGCTGAAAGCTTAACTTATTATGTATTAACGCCTGCCTTATTAGTGAGTATTCTAGCAACGAGGCCGTTAGGGAACTTACCTTGGTTCTCATTTTTGTCCGCACTACTCGCTGTTGTCATTATTTGCGCTATATTACTTTCACTATGGCAATACTTCAGCAAAGCTCACAGCCCCGCTAAATTCACCTCACTGTTTCAAGGTGGCGTGCGTTACAATACGTTTATCGCTTTAACCTTAGTATCAGTACTTTATGGTGATGAAGGCTTAGGCTATGGCGCGCTAGCGGCGACCGGGATGATTATATTAATCAACATACTGTGCGTCTCCGCTTTTGCGATCAATATAAATAGCAATAGTTTTTCACTGTTAGCTATTGTTAAGCAAATTATCAAAAACCCATGGATTCTTGGCGCTAGCGTCGGTATCGCTTTAAACATTAGCGGCATAGGTTTACACCCTATCCTCACCGAATCTTTAGATCTGGTTGGCCGCGCAGCCTTCCCTATTGGTTTGATTTTAGTGGGTGCTGGCTTGAGCTTTCAAGGGCTATTTCACTACTGGAAAATCACTGTCGCCAGCATGGCGATACAGTTTATATTCAAGCCTATCTGTGCGTTGCTTTTCATTCATTTGTTTGCAATAGAGCCTATTCCCGCTATGGTTATTCTTATCTTTTTAAGCGTCCCTACTGCACCTGCCTCTTATATTTTGGCTCGCAAACTTGGTGGCGATGCCCCGGCAATGGCCACAATTATTACCAGCCAAACGCTAATTGCTTTTATCAGTTTACCTATAACTTTATATATTGGCGCGCTTTATATTACTGCCTAATTAGCATTAAACAGCAATAGCCTATCGATTGCAGTAACTAGGATCTTGTAGTAGATTGAGTGATATTAGGGGGTATTAATCCTTCCTATACCCGCTGATATTACGAAATGTGACATACTCAGATTCCATTCACGCTACTAGACGTAATTATCTTGCTCCCTAACCAATCTAGCTAATCACCAGCTAGAATATGTTTTAAAATTAGGAATTTTATATGTTTAACAAAGCAAAAATTGTCGGCTCAGTAATTTTGAGCGCCGGTTTGATTTTACCCACTCAAGTTTTGGCGGATCAAAAACCTGCCAATGCGAACACGGTTGTCAAGACTGCACCAGTTAAGGAGTTTCGACCTGCTGCAGGTATGGCATTATCGGGGGGCGGACATGTAGTAATTACGCCAGCAGCACCTAAGCCCAACGATGCATGTAAGGCTGGTGATAAGCAGTGTTCAAAGAAAGCCTTGAAAACTGGGCCAAATTAAAGAGTTATAGCAAGACAACTAGCGAAAGCACCCGGCTGATACCGCCTTTTCTATTTTAGCTACTGCAGTTACGCTGCTATGTCAGCTATTTTGGCTCGCAAACTTGGTGGCGATGCCCCGGCAATGGCAACAATTATTACCAGCCAAACGCTAATTGCTTTTATCAGTCTACCTATAACTTTATATATTGGCGCACTTTATATTGCCTAGCTCTTGTCTACTACTGCCTAACTTAGTAAACGCTAAGCCAAAGAGATAAACAGTGGAATAAGCACTGGTACTGCAATACTCATTAAAAAGCCACTGGCGATCGCCGTAGGGATAATAATGGCACCGTGAAACTTACCCAACATAGGTAAAGTAAAATCCATTGCCGTAGCGCCACTGACACCGACGCCACATTGATGATTAATTTTTGCTAGTAATGGAATCATCATTAAAGCGAATATCTCACGGCCAATATCTAATAAGAAAGACGTTGTACCTAACAGCGGGTAACCTAGATCGGATAATAAGATACCGGATAAGCTGTACCACCCAAAGCCTGAAACAACTGCTAAGCCATGAAATATTGGCAAGCCAAGTAATAATGCACCAACAAAACCTGCAGCTAGTGTACTAAGCATGGTGACAATACAAATGATCAAGCCTTGGCTATTCATCATAAGTGAACGCAATTTATAATTAGCGCGTAGTAATTGTTGGCCTATTAAAAACAACAGTAGGTATAGCATCCACGTCACTATGCTTTCAGCCCAGTGGAAAACACCCTCGGTTAAATAGCCAATAACCGTGCCAATAACGACCCATAAAATAGTCTGGAATGAATCAGAGAATGATGCCCAACTCAACTTAGCACTGACAGCACTGTCTTTCGCCTTAGGGTGCTGTTTGTCATCTTTGAAAAAATGACCGCTGATCGTTAGAAAGCCGATATTAAACAGCGCTATTAGTAAAAACAGTACCGATGAAATATAACCTGCTTCAAATAGCTTATTTTTAAGATCATCCAGCCCGCCGATGCTGTAGCCAATAAGCGCGAGCATAGAAAATGTGAGCCATTTGAGAACGCTATCAATCGCTTGATTAGATAGCGCTTTAATATTCCAATAATAGCCGATGATGAGCGCGGCAAGTAGCGGCCCTAATGTCGTTAATATCATGATGATGCTCTACGCAAAAAAAAGGCCAGTCTGCCCGTTTTAACTAAGCCTTGCAAGCACTTAGCAACTCGTTAATTAGTAAAGATATTTTTATCTTATAAGTGAGCGATTATTCAACTACGCCTGGCTAGTAAATAACAAAAATAACCGCCGCCAAGAGCACCTGAAATCACCCCTATTGGCAACTCTTGTGGCGCTAATAATACTCTGGATATTATATCGATAATCATCACAAATACGGCACCTGCCAGGGCACTTAAGGGTAGTACTAAGCGGTTATCACCGCCGACAAAAGAGCGGACAATATGTGGTACTACTAAGCCGACAAAACCGATGGTTCCGGTAAGTGAAACAATTAAACTGGTCACTAGCGTTGCCAGTAATAAAATATAGGTCCGTACTCTTTTTACTGCCAATCCTAAAGAGGCGGCACTTTCTTGGCCCATGATCAACGCATTCAGGTTTCTTGCTTGCCACAGTAGTAAAATTACGCCGCTGACAATCACCATGGCAGGTATTGGCAATAAATCCCAACGCGCTCTACCTAAGCCACCTAACATCCAGAACACCACAGACTGTGCAGCGCGCTGATCGCCTAAAAAGATCAATGCATTGGTGCCTGCCATCAACAAAAATGAGATGGCGACGCCTGCTAAAACCAGCCTATCAGGTCGTTGATTAGCAGGTTGGCGCATTAGCAACATCAACAAAGCAAAAGAGATCATGCCACCGCAAAAGCTAAACAGTGGCATGGTCAGCGCACCAAACACTAATCCAACATGAGAAATAACCAACACAGCACCAAACGATGCGCCAGATGAGACACCTAGTAAGAAAGGATCCGTTAGCGGGTTTCTAGTCGCCGCTTGTAGCGCTGCACCTGAAACCGCTAAACCAGCACCCGTTAACATTGCCAGGATAGTGCGCGGAGCGCGCAACTGAGAAATAATCACTTCATCGGAGTTACGCCAATCTTTGATTATCCAGCCATTGTTAATCAAAGAATCTGCCAGCCAATTCGGGCTTATTTGATAAATAATAATAGCTAGCGCTTTTAGTGGGCTTATTTGGCTAACACCCACTGCGATACCCATTAAAGCCAGTATAAATACTGCCACTAACAGCGCCAGTATTAGCCAGACAACTTGTTTATTTTGCAATGTTACAACTCACCTGAATACATTTTGTCAGCCAATTTTTCAACCGCTTTAATATTTAAAGGGCCCGGTGTGATTTCGCCGTATTCAAGAGCAAGGAAACGCTCGTTTTTAACGGCATCAAGTGTTGATAGCACAGGATGATTTTTTAAGAATTCCCATGAAGACTCCCATCCAACTAATTGATAATCAACAAGAATTATAAACTCTGGCTCTGAATCCATAATAGCCTCAATACCCACTTTACCCCAGCTGGTATCGATATTATCCATAACATTAATGCCACCAGCCGCTCTTATTAATGCTGTTGGCATACCAAAGCGTCCCGAGGTGAAAATTTTATCTTCACCTGAATCATACAAAAATACTTTTAATGGTGCTTTATCTTTAGTGTTATCAGCGACAACTTTTAAACGCTGCTGCCATTGATCAACCAGTGTTTGTGCTTTTTCTTTAATACCAAAGACAGCGCCTAAACGTAACATGTCATCATAAAGCAGAGACATAGTGGCATCATTGCCAGCTTTTGTTAGGTGTACACATGATTCGCTCAATTCAAGTACCGGCACACCAAACTGCGCTAGTGATTGCGGGGTCAGCTCACCATCCGCGCGCATACCATAGTTCCAACCGGCAAAAAACAAATCAGGATCGACACTCATCACGTTTTCAGTGGTTGGGTTTTTTGGCGCGAGCTCTACAATATCACCACGATCTTTATCAAAATGAGTACTGGTTTTATACCAACCGGTAATGCCTGTTAAACCTGCTATTTTTGCTTGTAACCCCAGCGCAAATGCCATTTGACTCATATTTTGATCATGAATTACCGCACGCTGTGGTGCTGCATCAAACGTCACTGTTCTAGCACAGCTATTAACAGTCACTGGAAATGACGACGCTAAAGCGGGCAGTGACAAACTACTTAAAAGCACTGCTTTGAATACGAAATTTAGCGGTGCTGGCAGTAATTTCATAATAATTCTCCGTTAAGGGATACACTGTGTATCTAAAATAGTAGGGAAAATAGCTGATTCTAGCTAGGTAATAATTAATACTGGCGGCTATTTGCTCGCTTATCTTGAATAGTCGTTAATGGTTTATCTTGAATCGTTGTTAATGACTTTTCTTGAAAAACCGTTAATGGCTTTTCTCGAATAGCCGTTAATGACTTTTTAGGTATAGAAGCTGCGCAACAAGACCATTGTTGCCAAGGGTCAAGATAAGGCTCAACATGTACTGAAAACACTTGCTCAAACAGCTCTTTGTCTAACACTTTAGCAGGCTTGCCATCACTAATGAGCTGGCCATTGTTTAATACTAATACACGATCACAATACTTAGCCGCTAATGTAAAATCATGCAGTGAAACGAGTGTGCTTTGGGCAATACTACTAAGCTGGCTCATCAGCTGTAGCTGATGCTCGATATCCAGATGATTACACGGCTCATCTAACACCAACAAGCTCGGCTCTTGAATTAAAGCACGACATATCATTACCCGCTTCTTTTCACCACCTGATAACTTGCTAAAATCGCGTTCTAGATATTTCGTTAAATGCATAGTATCAACAGCGCTTGCTATTATTCGTTTCGCGTTATCATCTTTACTGTTGAGCCAATGTTGGTGTGGAGTGCGCCCTGTCTCTAATATAGTTTTAACATTGAGCTGAAAGTCAGCGGGCATCTCTTGGCTCACAGCGGCAATTTGTAATGCTCGCTGGCGGCCTTTAAGCAAAGCCAAATCAAGGCCATTGATATAAATTTTACCGCTATAGTGTTCAATAGCACCAAATAAACAGCGTAATAATGTCGTTTTACCTGCACCATTGGGCCCAAGCACTGCTACCACTTCATTGGCATGTAAGGTAAAACTGACATCATCAAGCAGTTTATTACCCTGCTCATCTAATACGGTTAAATTTGCGACACGCAGCATTAATCACACCTTTTGTGATAAGTGTTAACAGATAATGATTTCAATACAAGATAGACTAAAAACATGTTGAATCCGTAAAATACAAATCACATGCGCAGGTATACAGGGAAAAGCAAATGCTTTTAACGCCCGTAATCGCCCTCCGCGATTAATTATTAGGGTACAACAAAAGGCTGGTTTCCGGGCTTAATAAACCTGTTTCAGCCTATGTGCGACCAAAAAAGGTTCTTTACTCGATAATCTGTTTATTAATAACACAACTAAGGTTGTTATCATTAATAAAATCAAGGTATCGACAATATTACCGTTGCGGGGGCAGCGTTAGTTTTCCACTAACTTCCCAATTATCCTCTTTAATTAACTAGCCAGTTAAAGAGACACCTTCTGTAAACAGAATTTTAAGGCAGCATCTTATGTTAGAACCTAAAAATTAGCAATATAAGCACCACATTAACTAACGTTTGAGTGACAAAATCAGTTTCACTGTTAGCGACTGTGCTACACAAGTCGCGATTTCTCTTTTAACACTAGGCTCCTCATCAACGTTTCGCTAATATAGTTATTTTAATCAACAATGTTAAAGGTTAGCCATGTCAATACTCAGCATTAGCGAGCAGCAGCAACAACTTATTCGTCAAGGAATCGCCACCACTTGGTTAAATAACGCTTATGGCGATGCAACTAGCTCTTTGCCAAAACCTGATATTGCAGATATCCATCAAGCAAATGACAGGCTGATACGCTTTGCCCCTTTATTGCAGCAATTATTCCCTGAACTTGAAAAAAGTGCGGGCATTATTGAGTCGCCACTGCAGATAGCGCAGTCATTAAACAAAGCAGTTAATCCTTTAGGCGGCGCGTTGTATTTAAAAATGGATAATAACTTACCAGTAGCAGGCTCTATTAAAGCACGTGGCGGTATTTATGAAGTGCTTTGTTTTGTTGAAGAGCTGGCAATACAACACTCACTGATTGACAGCATTAATGATGACTACAGTGTATTGGCATTAAGTCATGCGCGCGATATTTTCTCACAGTATAGTATTTCAGTAGGCAGCACCGGTAACCTAGGTTTAAGTATCGGCATAACAGCGACCGCCTTTGGCTTTAACACGATTGTTCATATGTCTTGTGATGCTAAAGCATGGAAAAAAGCCAAGTTACGCAGCCATGGCGTCACTGTCATAGAACATGATGATGATTATGGCGCCGCTTTAGAAGCCGGCAGATTAACAGCCGAGCAATCAGTTAATAGCTATTTTATAGATGATGAGCGCTCACCTCGCCTTTTTATGGGTTATGCGGTAGCAGCACTTCGTTTAAAACAGCAGCTAAAAGATCAAAACATAACGGTTGATGCTGAGCACCCACTATTTGTTTATTTACCGGCTGGGGTTGGCGGTGCACCTGGCGGCATTACCTTTGGTTTAAAAGCGGTTTTTGATAACAATGTGCACTGCTTTTTTGCTGAGCCAGTACAGGCACCATGTATGCTGTTAGGCATGGCTGGCGCTGTAAATAGCAAGCCTTGCAGCGTCTATGATTTTGGTCTAAAAATCGACACTGACGCCGATGGTTTAGCAGTAGGGACTGCATCGCAGTGGGTTTGCGATACCATTCGTGATTTGCTCTCAGGGGTTTATACCGCCACTGATGATCAGCTTTATCAGCAATTACTCAACCTTAGGACACTTGAGAATATAAAAGTAGAGCCCTCTGCTGCAATTAGCTGCCTAGGGCCCGCTAAGCTGCATGCGTTATTCAATACCGAGTTAGCAAAAGATGTACTAGCCAAACATTTAGGCACTGATCAATTAAATGTGCTCGCTAACAGCAGCCATATCGCCTGGTTAACAGGCGGCTGTTTAGTACCCGATGAAGAGTACGCACAGTATTTAGCGAAGGCTCATATTTAATAAATAATGAGCGATACGTAATACCTATTTATTGGGGAGGTATTACGGCTTTGAGTTTGGCACCGCCAGATGAGCTAAAACCATTATTTTGATAGAACGCTAACGAGCGGTTAAACTCAGGTAATTGTGGTGTTGTCACCTCCAAGCGCTGCCATTGCCTACGTTTAGCAAACTGTTTAGCTTGCTCAATTAACGCTTTCCCTATATCAGCTGAGCGCCATTGCTGCTGCACATACAACTCTGTAATAGTGCCGTAAGCGCCTTGTGTATACAGAGCATGCCCTTCAGTTAAGGCAATAAAACCCGCTGGGCTATTGGTTGATTGATCCCAAGCAATAAATGCCCAATACCTACCTTGTTCAATTAATAATTTTGCCAGCACTGCGCCTTTGTTTACATCATATTGATACGCCACTTGAGTATCGCTATTGATAATTTCAGTTAACAATTGACCAACCATGGTTGCCAGTTGCTGGCAATCATTTTCGGTGACTGTCTTAATCGTAAATTTATTCATTTGAGTATCAACATTATGGTTTAGTTAAATGTAACCAACGGCTAATTCTCTTAGCAATTTCAGCGACCGTCCACGTCCTTGTTTGCTGTTCAATATCTTGCTCTTTTTGCTGTAATTGTTGGTCTTTGATTATTCTGGCTTGCTCAGCAGGCTTTAGCTCTTCATTCACTATCGTTGCAAATACCCCCTGCTGTTGCACCACAGGATCTCTTTGTTTACGCTGGCGATCATTATTAATTTTAATCTGCATATAAACCTCCTTGTTAATATCAGTAACATTTTAATCTAGTCCCTTTGATGACACTAGTATTGCTAAACTAAACTGTTAAAAATTTTTATTTAATATATGGGTGGTTAAGCTATATAGGCCAATGGAAAAAACACTTTAATCTTTTATATAGCTCCTGTATTTATATAGCTCCTGTATTTATATAGCTCTTGTATTTATATAGCCCTTGTATTTACATAGCGCCTGTATTTCTTTAGGGAACTGATAATTTCTATGGGTGTCTAGTGTATAAGCTTTTAGTATATAACGCTTGCCTAGCTTTTTAGCTGATTTTAATCTAGCGCCTACAACTACAACTACGACTGTTTGCTAAGTGCTAAACCAGTAGCAGCCAAAATAATAACGGAAAAATCTATGAATAAAACACTCTTCGCTGTAGCCATGCTCACCATCACCGCAAACAGTTGGGCACAAGTTGTCAGTAAAAGCTACTGGGGCGACAAGGCAATAGGTAGTCATGATACTGTTGCCTATCACGATAAAGCAGTCATTGCTGCTCATAAAGAAGTGAAAGGCGATGAGCGTTTTATCGTCAAATACAGTGGCGCTAATTGGTATTTCGCCAGCCAAGAATCAGCAAATAAATTCAAACAAGACCCTGCTAAGTACAAGCCTATGTTTAACGGTTACTGCGCTAATGCACTAAGTTTAGGTGAAGGGCTAGTGCCAACTGATGGTACTGTCTGGGAGTTTTTTGGCGATCAATTATATTTATTTTATGCTCAAGGCGGCAGACTGCGTTGGTTACAGGGCGATTGGCAAAGTTATCGCCTGCAAGCTGATAAAGCATGGTTAGCACTCAAAGATGGCTAACTCTTAATTGTCAGGGAGGCTGAACACTTCAAACTCTCTTTAATAATGCAAACTCCTTTAAGTGTTTACAAAGCAATGATGACTATTGTCATACTCACGGAACAATGTCGAGATGGTATCGCTTTGTAAATAACTAAAGGCTCTGTATTTATCTAACTATCACCTTTCTATAATTAGCTTTAAAATGTTCCTCGCGCCATCAGTAATACAACCCTCACAGCATAGACTCATAGCCGCAACTAAATATTTCACTTTAGCTCATCATCCAACCTAATTATTGCATCGAACATCCTGTGTTACAAAGAAAACCTGCGGCCAATATAAATGGCTTTTCAGCTATTGATCATCTATAACTAAGTTATATGTCAAAAAAGATATTAATTATATTGAACTTTGTATTACCTTAGGTGTAATCTTAGTTACCTATAGGTAATATTCTAACAATAATTAACACACTGCTTTGTCTGTTTTAAGCAGCAACTATATAGAGAGGCTTTATGCTATTTAATAATAAAAAAAACATCCTCAGCGCTGCAATCAGTGCAGTTGTGATAGTAACAGGCGCTAGTACAGTCAACGCAGCAGGCTTTCAACTCAAAGAGCAAAGCGCTGAAGGCCAAGGAAACTCATTTGCAGGTCAAACAGCTAAAGCTATCGATGCCAGCACTATTTTCTTCAACCCTGCTGGCATGTCACGTATTGAAGGTAATCATGTTCAAAGTAATTTATCTTACATTACATCCGATGCGAAGTATCAGAACAACACTAACTCCCCTGGGATTAGTGGATTAACTAATAGCTCAGGGATCAATGGCGGTGAATCTGCCTTTGTTCCTGCAGCATACGCGCTGTGGGATTACTCTGATAATGTGAAGTTTGGTATTAGTATTAACGCCCCTTTTGGCCTATCAACCAAATATGCTGATGACTGGGTCGGCGCTGAATACAATGTGTTCAGTGAAATTAAAACCATTAATATCGCCCCATCTATCTCCTATCGCATCAACGATAAGCTATCTATTGGCGGTAATATCCAAATAGAAAAAGTGGAAGGAAAGCTCACCAATCAACAAACAATTGGCCTTAACACTACCAGTTTAACGACACTAGAGGCTGATGACACTAGCTTAGGTTTTGGTTTTGGCGTCTTGTATGAATACAGTGATAGAGGCCGTATCGGCTTTAACTATCGCTCTGAAATCAATCATGATTTAAAAGGTAGCGTCAGTAATCCTTCGGCTGGCGTACTATTTGATGCCAATGCTGATCTTACCCTACCCGCAATAGCATCTATCGGTTTATACCATGAAATTAATGACAAGTGGACGGTGCTTGCTGATTTAGCATGGACAGATTGGTCAGTATTTGATGAGTTAGATGTAAAAGATAACACTGGTACGACAAAATCATTAACAGAGTTTCACTGGGATGATTCAATCTTCTTCGCTGTCGGCTCAAACTATCAGTATAACGAAAAGCTACAGCTGAAATTTGGCCTCGCCTACGATGAAGGTGCGGCTAATGACACATACAGAACAGCTGGAATACCAGATGCAAGCAGATACTGGGCCTCTGTTGGTGCCAGTTATCAAGCCAGCAAACAAACAACGATCAACGCAGGCTTTTCTCATGTAAGGGCAGAGCGAGCGGACATCTCTGAAGCGGCAAGAGGTACTAAACGAGCAAGCTTTAGCGGCAATTTCAAATCAAGCGTCAACATTTTAAGTGTCGGCGTAGATTATAAATTCTAATTTATATTACCTAAAAAAACCTTTCTAACGAAAGGTTTTTTTTTACAAGAAATCTAATTTACTTTGCTAATTTAATAATAATATATATACTAAGTTACGTATAGGTAACATTTATAACCATTAGTGTGTTATCGTAATTAATCAGCAATTGAGGCCATATGACAGATCAAGAGTTTTACACTGTTCCTAAACTCGCAAAACAGTTAGGCATTACCCCAAGAGCTATTCGTTTTTATGAAACCAAAGGGTTACTCGTTCCGCAAAGAGCCGGTAGCACTAGAGTCTACACCAATAGAGACAGAGCAAGGTTAATACTTATTTTACGAGGAAAAAGATTAGGCTTTAGCCTAGCTGAAATTAGTGAGTTCTTAGATCTCTACAATATAGACACTAATAACAAACAACAAACGGTGTTATTAAGCGATAAAGTAAGAAATAAAATCACTGAACTAGAAGAGCAACGCAGCGAAATAGATTTAGTTTTAACTGAATTAATAGACATCGAAGAAAAATGTATTGAAGCTTTGAGTGATTAGAAACATGACTAACCACCGGCGCAACTAATAATAAATACGGAGATTCATCATGAGACACGCAGTCATCGCGGGCTATGCTCGCTCCCCTTTTCATTTAGCTCATAAAGGTCAAATGACCAAAATTCGCCCAGATGATATGGTTGCCCAAGTGGTCAAGGGACTTCTTGAGCGAACCGCTATTAAAGGTGAGGATATTGAAGACTTGATATGTGGTTGTGCTTTTCCTGAAGGCGAGCAAGGTTTCAATATTGCGCGTTTAGCTGTATTTCTTAGTGGTTTACCGAACAGTGTTGGCGGCTCTACAATTAACCGCTGGTGTGGCTCTTCAATGCAAGCGGTTCATATCGCTGCTGGTAATATAGCGCTCGGTGCTGGCGATGCTTTTATATGTGCTGGCATTGAAAGTATGTCACGTATCCCAATGATGGGCTTTAACCCAATGCCCAACCCTAAATTGTTTAGTGATAATCCTAATTCGTTAATGGGCATGGGCGATACCGCCGAAGTCGTGGCTAAAAAGTATGCTATATCACGAGAAGAGCAAGAGGCTTTTGCTGTTAATTCACAACAAAAAGCCAGCAAGGCGCGTGACAACGGCCTATTTGCTGATGAAATAGTAACAATTGACGGCGTTAGTGAAGATGGCTGTATTAGAGCTGACACTACGGCTGTTGGGCTGAGTACATTAAAACCTGCATTTGATGTAGCTGGCACGGTCACTGCTGGCACCAGCTCGCCTTTAACTGATGGCGCATCAGCTGTACTTGTCTGCTCTGAGGAATATGCGCAACAAAATAGCATCAAACCATTAGCTCGTATTATCGCAGTCGCCACCTCTGGCTGCGCACCTGAAATCATGGGTATGGGCCCAGTTGGCGCGACTAAAAAAGCCCTAAAGCGAGCGGGTTTAACCATTGATGATATCGATATTATCGAGCTTAACGAAGCCTTTTCCTCACAGGCCATCGCCTGTATTCGCGAGCTGGGTATTGATCCTAGCAAAGTTAATATCGATGGCGGTGCTATTGCTCTAGGTCATCCTTTAGGCGCAACAGGTGCTCGTATTGTCGGTAAGGTTGCCTCATTATTACAGCGTGAAGGCAAGCGATATGGCTTAGCAACACAGTGTGTTGGAGGCGGTCAAGGTATCGCTACTATTGTGGAGGTGATCTAGATGACAGCCATTAATAAAGTCTGCGTAATCGGTGCAGGTGTCATGGGCGCGAGTATTGCAGCCCATGTCGCTAATGCGGGGCATCAAGTGTTGTTACTGGATATTGTGCCTAAAGATAGCGATGACAGAAGCATTGTTGCCAAAACAGCTATTGAAAAGCTGTTAAAAGCAAACCCTGCGCCGTTAACGCACAAGCGCAATGCCAAGCTCATTAGGCCATTAAATATTGAAGATAATTTAGATCAATTAGCACAGTGTGACTGGATTATTGAGGCGATTGTCGAGCGACTTGATATTAAACAAGCGCTTTATCAACAAATAGATCAACATCGTAAACACGGTTCAATTGTATCATCTAACACTTCAACTATACCGCTAAACTCATTAGTTAAAGGAATGAGCCCAGAATTTTGTGAAGATTTTTGTATCACTCACTTTTTTAACCCTCCTCGCTATATGCGTTTACTAGAAGTTGTTAAGGGCGATAAAACAAAAAACTCTGTGATTGACAGCGTCAGTGAATTTGCCGATTATAAATTGGGAAAATCCATCGTTCACTGTAAAGACGAACCGGGCTTTATTGCTAATAGACTCGGTGTTTATTGGATTTATTGCGCATTAGTTGAAGCTATCGATGCGGGCATCAGCATTGAAGAGGCGGATGCGGTGCTATCTAAACCTTGTGGTGTGCCTAAAACAGGTGTGTTTGGTTTAATGGATTTAGTCGGGCTGGATTTAATGCCCAACATCTTGGATTCAATGGTTTCTTTACTCGATAGTAATGACCCCTTCGTTAAAATTCGTAGGGAACTTCCTCTGCTTGAAAAAATGATCGCACAAGGTTACACCGGGCGCAAAGGCAAAGGCGGTTTTTACCGTATTAATAAAGACAGCGGCAACAAGGTTAAAGAGGCGATAAATTTATTAACCAGTGAATACAACCCTGTCGTTAAAGCTGATTTAGACAGCGCTAAAATTAGCATTAACAAGTTCAAACAACTACTTGAAAATAAAGACAAAGGTGGTATTTACGCTTTAAAAGTTATGTCTAAAACATTGGCTTATGCTGCGATGTTAGTCCCACAGGCTGCAGATGAAATCACCGCCATAGATGAGGCAATGCGCTTAGGTTACAACTGGAAGTTTGGCCCCTTTGAGCTCATCGATAAATTAGGTATTGATTGGTTTATTGCAACACTGATTGCCAATGATATTGATGTACCTGAACTGCTATACACAGCCAAAGGTCAGCCATTTTACCAAGAACATAATCAACAGCTTCAATATCTAACAACGTCAGGGGAGTACACAAATTTCAAACGCCCTGACGGTATTGTTATGTTGGCGGATATTAAGCGCGTCAGCTCTGCCATTATCAAAAATAACTCAGCAGCACTTTGGGATATCGGCGATGGTGTCGTTTGTTTTGAATTCACTTCAAAAATGAACTCTCTTGATACTGATACGATGCAGTTGTTGCAGCAATCCATCAAAGAAGTAAAAAATAATCACAAGGCGATGGTTATTTATAACGATAGTAATAACTTCAGTGCAGGAGCTAATTTAGGCCTGGCGATGTTTGCAGCTAATATCGCAGCTTGGCCTGAAATTGCAAAACTTGTCAGTTCGGGACAACAAGCTTACAAAGCCCTGAAATACTCACCTTTTCCAGTCGTTTGTGCACCTAGCGGCATGGCATTAGGTGGTGGTTGTGAAATACTGTTGCACAGTGATGCTGTACAAGCACATGTTGAAACCTATACCGGGTTAGTTGAAGTCGGTGTTGGTATTGTTCCAGGCTGGGGTGGCTGTAAAGAAATGCTTGCCCGCTGGACAAACAACCCTAAACACCCTAAGGGCCCGATGCCTGGCACAGCTAAAGCTTTTGAGCTGATTTCGACAGCTGCTGTATCTAAATCAGCAGAAGAGGCCCGCTCAAACATGGTGTTAAGAGATAACGATCAAATTACGATGAACCGTTATCGCTTATTAGCGGATGCCAAAGCTAAAGCGCTCTCATTAGTCGATGATTATCAGATTCCACAAGAGCCGACGTTTAATTTACCAGGTCCGAGTGCAAAAGTTGCATTTGCTATGGCTGTCGATGGTTTTGTTCGCAACGGCAAAGCGACTAAGCACGATCGTGTTGTCTCTATGGCTGTCGCAGAAATTTTATCAGGCGGCCCGAAAGCAGACCCAACGGTTAGTCAAAGTGAAGATGACATTTTAGAGTTAGAGCGCAAGACCTTTATGAAGATCATGCGCCACCCAGACAGCATTGATCGTCTTGAACATATTCTTTTAACCAGTAAACCTTTGAGGAATTAACATGGCGAACTATGAAGCACCAATTAGAGACATGCAATTCGTTTTATACGAGTTATTTAATGCCGAGAATTTAACTAAATTTACTGAGTTTGAAGAAGCCAGTCGCGACCTTGTCGAGCCTGTGCTAGATGCTGCTGCCACTTTTACTAAAGAGGTGCTCTACCCTCTTAATCGCTCAGGTGACGAGCAAGGCTGCGAATTAAAAGATGGCGTAGTCACAACACCAATAGGCTTTCAAGATGCCTATAAGCAACTGTGTGATGGCGGCTGGACAGCCTTTAGCTGCGATGTTGAATATGGCGGCATGGGCATGCCTAAAAGTGTTCATTCGATGGTTGAAGAAATGCTGTGCTCTGCCAATTTATCATTTGGTATGTATCCTGGGCTATCATTTGGTGCCTACCATGCACTACACGCCTTTGCCAGCGAGCAACTCAAAGCGCTATATTTACCTAAATTAGTCGATGGCAGTTGGTCTGGCACTATGTGTCTAACAGAACCTCACTGCGGTACTGACTTAGGCTTATGTCGCACTAAGGCTGTTGTAAATGAAGATGGATCGTATGCTTTAAGCGGGACAAAAATTTTCATCTCTGCAGGTGAGCATGATTTAACTGACAATATTATACATCTAGTATTGGCTCGCACTCCTGACGCCCCCGCCGGCATCAAAGGTATCAGTTTATTTGTAGTACCAAAGTTCCAGTTAGATGATAATGGTGAGCCAGGCACTGACAATAATGTAGTGTGTTCATCAATTGAGCACAAAATGGGCATTAAAGCCTCATCTACTTGTACTATGAACTTTGACAACTCAAAAGGCTGGCTAGTCGGTGATTTAAATAAGGGCATGAAAGCCATGTTCACTATGATGAACCGCGCTCGACTAGCCGTTGGCATGCAGGGACTAGGTCTTTGTGAAGTATCCTATCAAGGTGCTGTTGCCTATGCTAAAGAGCGCTTACAAGGCCGCTCATTATCAGGCGTAAAACACCCAGATAAACCTGCTGACCCTATTATTGTGCACCCTGATATACGCCGTATGTTGATGACAATGCGCGCCTATACTCAAGGTTGTCGTGCTTTTGGCGCTTGGGTATCTGAAGAGTATGACCTAGCGCAGGTACACCCTGATATTAAGCGCAGACAAGCTGCAGATGAATTTGTGCAATTAACCACACCCATTGTTAAATCTTTATTTACTGATTTAGCCTTTGAGTGTACCAATTTAGGTGTGCAAACCTTAGGTGGTCATGGCTTTATACGCGAATCTGCTATGGAGCAATACGTGCGTGATTGTCGTATTACGCAAATCTATGAAGGCACCAATGGTATTCAAGCACTGGATTTAATCGGTCGTAAAATGCCGGCTAATGCCGGTCGTAATTTACGTCATTTTTTCCATCCCGTGCAGGAGTATATTGAGCAAAATTTAGCTAACCCACAAATGGCTGAATTTATTCAACCCTTGTCTAAATCATTTATACGCCTACAGCAAGCGACTGGGCAAGTAGCGATGACGGGTATGTCTAAACCTGAAGAGGCCGCTGCGGTTGCCAGTGATTATTTAAAACTTTTTGGTTTAGTTGCCCTAGCTTTTATGTGGTCGCGTATGGCACAAATTGCACTGAGTAAATTAGCAGATGATGACACTGGTTTTTATCAGGCAAAATTATGCACGGCAAGATTTTTTATGAAAAAAATTCTGCCTCAAACCAGCACCCTGTTTGCAACAATTATGGCTGGCGGTGAAACACTAATGTCTCTTGATGAAGAGCAATTTTAAAACAGTTATAAGAAGGATATTTTTGACAGCATGAATATGCATTTACGGTTAGTAAAAATACTGTGCCTAGGCTATTTTAAAAAAGAATTCAGTAGTGATGTCAACCAGGCTTCCATTTTAAAAATGCGGGTCTGGCCAATGGATTTAGATTTAAATTTGCATAAAAACAATGGCCGTTATTTGGCCTGTATGGATTTAGGCCGCTTTGATTTAGCCTTTAACCTTGGACTGCATATTCCAATGCTCAAACACCGCTGGCAGCCATTATTAGGCAGCTCTACTATTAGATACAGAAAATCACTCACGCCCTTTCAGCGCTTTGAATTAATAACAAGCATTGCTGGCTGGGATGAAAAATGGATTTTCATGCGCCAAGAGTTTAGAGCGAACGGTGAAACCTATGCTCTAGCTGCCACTAAAGTACTTTTTCGTGGCAAAGAAGGTAACATTGCCACTAAAGAATTACTGGAATACGCTGGTATTAATACCGGCCAGCCTGACTTAGAGGAATGGATTGCAAGTTGGCATCACGCTGATCAAGCACTTGGCGCTAGTATCAAGTTTAACAGTTGAGGTTTTTATGAACAATCTACAGGGAAAAACACTCTTTATTTCTGGTGCGAGTCGTGGCATCGGTTTGGCAATCGCCAAAAAAGCCGCTATGGATGGCGCCAATATTGTGATTGCTGCAAAATCAGTAAATACGCACCCTACTCTAGCAGGCACTATTTATAGCGCAGCGGCCGAAATTGAAGCCCTTGGCGCTAAGGCTTTAGCACTGCAAGTGGATATAAGAGACGAGCAACAAGTTGAGCAAGGCGTCGCTAAAGCGGTAGAGACCTTTGGTGGCATTGATATCTGTATCAATAACGCATCCGCCATCAGCTTAACTGGGACACTGCAAACCTCAATGAAACGCTATGATTTAATGCATCAAGTGAATACCCGGGGAACATTCTTAGTATCTAAAGCCTGTCTGCCTCATTTATTAAAGGCTGACAACCCACACATTTTAAACCTGTCACCGCCATTAAATATGCAAGCTAAATGGTTCAAAAATCACACGGCCTATTCAATTGCTAAATATGGTATGAGTTTATGCGTATTGGGTTTATCAGCTGAGTTCGCAGACAAAGGCGTAGCTGTTAACGCACTGTGGCCTAAAACCGTTATCTATACTGCGGCCCTGGCGGCAATTGGTGAAGAAATTAACGCCAAAAATTGCCGAAAACCCGAAATAGTGGCCGATAGCGCCTATCAAATTTTATTAAAAGATGCGAAATCACATACCGGTAACTTCTACATTGATGAGCAAGTACTGATCGATGCGGGTGTCACTGATTTTGAGCAATATGCGATGAGCCCAGGCGAGCCTCTTATTCCCGACTTCTTTATTTAAATTTAGCGTTAAAGATTCACCTCAAGCCATAGCTGATCAATAGAAAACGCTATGGCCTGTGATATTTTATATACGCAACATCATGTTTGTCGCTTCAATTAAATGATGTTTAGTATTTGGCTCGATTGAGGCGTGCCCTGATGCATCTGAGATAACAAGCTTGGCATTAGGTAGCTGCTCACTGAGCAACCAAGCATTATCGACAGGACATACAATATCATAGCGTCCATGTACTATGGTGGTTGGAATATGTTGAATTTTGTGGCATTCACTTAAAATTTGATTAGGCCGCAAAAAGCAGTGATTGACCATAAAATGACATTCGTGACGCGCTAGTGTCCAGCAAGCATTATCATCAACAAGCTTAAGCAAAAAATCTTGATCGGTTGATAAGGTGCAACATTTGATTTCCCATGTAGCCCAAGCTCTCGCCAGCTTTTGTGCCACTTGCTTATCTTCTGATATTAATGTTTGATAGGCATCTTGTAATATATCAGCCGTTTGCCGATCGATAGCACTGATGTAATCTTGCCAATAATCTGGAAATATTCGACTGGCACCACCGCCTGCAAATGTCCAATGTGTATCTTGCTCTCTCGCTAAGAAAATCCCGCGAAGCACTAAACTCGCTACTCGATTGCTATAGGCTTGTGCATACACTAAAGCCAGAGTCGATCCCCACGACCCTCCAAACACATGCCATTGCTCAATCGACAAGTGCTCTCTAATCTTTTCAATGTCATTAACTAAATGATCAGTGCTGTTGTTCTCTAAGCTAGCAAATGGCTCAGAGCGCCCGCATCCGCGCTGATCAAACAGTATAATTCGATAGGCAATAGGATCAAAAAAGCGTCTATCATTAGCAGAACAGCCGCCCCCTGGCCCACCGTGCAGGAAGACCACGGGCTGGCCATCTGGATTACCACATTGCTCTACGTACAATTGATGACCTTGACCCACTGTTATCATAAATTGATTATAAGGCTCTATCTTTGGATAAAAATCAATCATCTTATCAATTACTCTATTTAATGTTTTTTGAGCCAACACGATAAAGGCTAACCTTCGTTAGCCACAATTCTTGCTCTACCATAGGCCTTCGCTCTATATAAACGTTTATCAGCAGTATCGAATAAATCATCCCAAATCATATCAATTACTTCACTTGAATGGGCGACACCAAAGCTCAATGATAAATATTTAAATATAGACTTCTCATGCTTTATTTGCAGCTTTTGGATAGTTTCTTGAATGCGCTGAGCAACCATTTTTGCCTGTTCCATATTGCTATTAAACAATAAGATAACAAACTCTTCACCACCATAACGAACCGCTAAATCACCTTCATTACGCAAGTTTTCTTTAATTGCTATCGCAACTTTACTGATACATATATCGCCTTGGCTATGACCATAATGATCATTAAAAGCCTTAAACCAATCGATATCGGCAACAATTAGAGCGTAGTTTTTATAGAGGTTTTGATCGATAACAAGTTCTAATTTTCTTCTATTATAGAGCCCCGTTAAGGTATCTGTTAATGATTCATCTTTAACTATTTCTAGTGTTCTCATTAATTGACTTTCTTTTTTGACCTGCGCTGTTATATCAGTCATTAAGGCAAGTGTACTTTTTTTGCCATTCCATTCTATCTGTGTGGCAAAAAACCTAAAAAACAACTCGCCTACTTTTAACCTATCTTCATATTGCGAGTTATTAATCGCCACGAGTAAGTTTTGCGAAACAATATCGGTTTTAGAGTGATCATTAAGATCAAGTAGCTGATCGCAGTATTCATTGCTGTAGACTATTTTATCATCACTGTAAATTATGACGACCTGACTTGAGTTTTCGACCACTAACATCAGCTGTTTGACATGGGCCTTAATTTCATTAGTTTGCTGCTCGCTGCGATCAATGTATTTAAGAATAGCTTTGGCAATCACACTAATTTCAGAGCCGTCACTAATCTGCTCAGACAAGTTTTCCTTGTTTTCTTTTACCCCAATACTATTGGCAATTAACATTAATCGTTTAGATATACGTCTGTTAAAAGCGAACATCAATATAATTGTAAAGAATGTTGTCAATAACACGATGGTCATTATCAAGGTAATAAACTTGTTTGAGATTTGATATAAATTGTTAGTGCTGATTTTTACCGAATCATTTAAAACCGTCATTTTCTCTAACGAAACTGAGTTCAGCTGCTCAATAATGACATCCGTCTGGGTGTTGAGTACCGATAGGTTTAACTTGATTTTGTATAATGATTGAATTGTTTTAACGATACTGTCATCGGCGTTATAAATCAGCTCAAACAAAGCATCACTATCATAGTATTGCTTATTAAGATCACTGATTAATTTTTGAATTTCTTTAGCCGTTTTTCTAAATTTAAAGGTAGTGGTCTGATCTGGTAGAGAACGAGTGAGGGTATAGAGTCGATTTAATTTATCATTATATGAATAGACACGAAATTTTTGCTCATCTAAAGCAGTAAAATATAACGTGTCTAACATCGCAATCTTTTGCAATAACTGCTTTTTCATTAATAAGTATTGATCAACTTCCAAGCTATAAGAATTAACAATAGGCAATAGCTCGTTGATCATCAAAATCATCGACTGAGTATAAGAATCTTCAGACATTTGCATGACACCTGAAGATACTTGTTTTATGTCACTAATGAGCTCTTGAACAATAATTCTATTGCCAACTTTATTGGTTTCATGGATAAGAGCATCCATTTTTCTATGTATATTTTTAACCAGCAAATGCAATTCAGCCGATTTAGATAGCTCTTGTAAATGTTTTTCTGACACCTCGCTAGATAGTGAATTAAATTGGCTGGTCATCCAAAATGAAATCGTAGCAATAGCGAATAGTGAGATTAATATCCCTAGCATGCCCGCATTAATTCTAGTCGATATGCTTTGTGACCAATTAATCTTCATTGATGAGCCTGATCAATTAGTCGATTAAGAGTTGGTGCTTCTATTTCTTGCAACTTAATCATATAGTCTGTAACAATGTGCCAAATTCTTCTTTTAGAAAAAAGGTTATTAAGAGGGGTTTTATCTTTTAACATTATATATTCATCCCCCCCTTTAAGAAAAAAGTCTTGCATAGCCAGGGTATAGACCCTATCACTTTCAAGTTCTTTACCAGCCATAGTAATCGATTTAACACGCTTACCAACGCGATCTTTAGAGTTGTAAAGCACGCTTATCCCTGCGACATTCATAAAACGGCCATCGGCATACTCTATTCTACTGACAGCATTTTCCATCATCAAATATAGCTCTTCTTTTGTCATTTCTACTTGCACATAATAGCTACCAAATGGAAATTCTTGCTGGATATCCTCACGAGTAAAAAAGTAGCCTGGCGGGTACACTTCTGAATTTCGTATCGCCCCGCTATTAATTACTGCGACATCTGCTTTAGAATAGTCTTTAAGGCCATCAACAAATACATTTGCCAGCGCAGTTTCTTGGGTGCGAATTAACTGTTTCTGCGTGGTAAACATAGCTTTTGAAACCGCTATTTTCTCATTAAAAAGCTTACCGAGTCGGTCCCGGTATTGGCTGGTAAAACTAATAATATCTGGATCGGGTAAAAATACTGACAAATCAATAACTTTGGCAGACAACTTGGTTTCAGCTAATTTATTGTACTCAATCACAACCGCATCGCCATCTTGGCCGCCGCCATTAACAATCAGCGTGTCACCTCGTTGGATGATTTCATCTTTACCATCGATAGCAGATAAAATAATATCAAATGAATATTTGTCAGCTATTTTAGTAATATCCACCATTTTTAAATCTGTCATTAGCACTTTAAAGTCAGCATTTTTTTGTTGTATCATTACCCTTTGAAGTACTTCATCAGTATCTGCAATTTCAGCCTGCTCTGGGGCGTGAGTAATTAAAGCTCTTGGGCTTGCTATTGAGGCAACAGAGACAATAATATTATCTATATCAAACTCATAATGTGAAAAAAGTCCTTCTGCTGTGGTCCCTGATCGCTTATCTAACACATTACTTGAGACAATCGGGAACTGAGCTTCTAGCGATCTTATTGATAAAGTATCAATATCATATGTCAGCTCTCTTTTGCCGACTGAATACAGTGATACATCCATTATATTAGCTAGAGCAACTATATTAGATGCATGGTCAAACAGAGAAATTGCACTAGGTGAAAAGCTATCACCGCCATGTAAAAACAGCACATTACTATTGTTTCTACTCCTCAGTCTTTTTAACAATGTCCCTAATTCAGGAAAATGAGCTACTTGCTTTTTTAATAAAATATCAGGTTGATTTGAGGTATAAACAAAAGTGATGCTAGCTTGTGTAAATGCTGATGACAGGGAAAGTAATACAAATGCAATACTGGATTTCAATACATTACTGCAGTGATTATGGGCACCTCTTTGCAGAAAAAGACATACATTATGAAAAATTATACTTGTTAGTGAGCACGGCATTATAATTTGAGCCTCATTTAATTAACCATAATTAATACGGTTATATTTGATCACTTAAACTGACTGATCACCATTGACGGAATACATATTAAAGCAGATACAAAAAATAAAACTAATTCTTAGTTTGAATAATAGCTTAGTTCCACTAAAACATTAATTTTATTTGCTTTTTTGATGTAAATCACCGAACTAAGCCTATTAATTAGCTTAATAATAATGGATTTACTTTAGGATAACAAAGTAATCTGAACAGCTTCTTAACTGCTCAGATCATTTATCTTTTAAAGGGCAGAAAAAGCAGTAAATGATGGCTAAAATTAACATCATCTTGCAATAGCCGTTACTTTTTTGATCGATATAGCTCACAGGCTAAATAATATGAACTGGCGATCACATTAAGACTTTCTAAAATTAGCTAAAACCACTCCCGCTATAATGACAAACATTGCAATAATAGTTTGTATGTTCAGTGTTTCTGACAGTACCACAAAAGCTAAAATAGCGACAACAACAGGCGTCACTGCGCCCCAACAGGCAGATAGCTCAGCACCTAATTTATTGACTGCATGGCCATAAGTCACGACAGACACTAATCCACAAAAGACACCCATAATCAGTAACTGAGGTAATATATCGGCTATATCGGTATTCAACAAATTAGTTTCAAATGCAAACATAGGGCAAAATAAAATAAGTAAAACAACTGCACTAGCATTTAAAAAAGCGGCTAACTCTAATCCTGATAAACCTGCGAGTTTAATACTAATCGTATAAATAGCCCAACAAGAGGCGACTACCACAAACAATGAAATACCTATAAAGCTCGCATTTGACAAGCCAGTTAATGATTTATAGATTAAAATACTGATACCACATAAGACAATACTTAAGCCTATTAATCTTCGCTTTGTCAGCATTTCTTTATAACAGACTACTGCGATCAAGGTAACGAATACCGGTGATACTCCAGGCACTAACAAACTGCCCACTACCGCTTGTACATTAGCTGATGCAATCACAGATAAGAAATAAAAAGGCAGGCCTGCTCCCATCATAATACCCAATAAATACCGCTTCTTAACTGCGTATATTTTTGCTCTGGATTTGATCAGCACAGGAAGCAAAATAATGGCGGGCAATACAAATCTTAACAACGCCATATCGAAATGAGTTAAAGATGATTGAGCACCACTTCTCAATGCGACAAAATAGGCGGCCCAAACCAAAATAGTGGCTATCAATGCCAGTACGCCAGAATTCATTGATCTATTTCTAACGTTAATATTTATTGCCTGAATCATTTAATATATTCCATATGCACAATTATTTAAACGCGAATTATCTATGAAAAGCGTCGCTTTTTTACAGCTTAATAAAGTATTATATTGGCACTCTTTAGCGAATAATCGCAATAATCATCACTTTATTAGTAGAAAACATCATGGATAAAACAGATAGAAAAATATTAGAGCTGTTACAAAAAGATGGTCGACTTAATACGGCCGATATTGCAGATAAAGTAAATTTATCAGCATCGCCTTGCGCGCGAAGAATTAAACGTTTAGAACAAGACAAAATCATTGTTGGCTACCAAGCTAAAATATCCAGACACTCAGTCAACTTAGGCATGACAGCGTTTGTTCATGTCAATTTAAATAGCCACCAAGAAAGAGACTTGAATCATTTTGAAAACACGATCAATACTTTAACGCAGGTAATTAATGGTCATGTTGTATCAGGCCAATATGACTATTTATTAGAAGTCGTTTGCTCAGACTTAGTCGCCTATGAAGCGTTTATGCGACAACTGCGGGTAATCCCAATGGTAAAAGACATTAACTCTAATTTTACCATTCGCACATTTAAAGAACAGACGGCCCTACCTATCTCATAAATATTGTCATCAACACTTAATTGCGCCTTTGCAATTAACGAGTTAACGATACTAATAGGCAAGTCAAGGACCAAGGCTAATAATCGCCCCAGACAAGCTGATCAAAAAAACAACAAAATATCAGATCACATTCATAATAATAGGTATATACTGTTATTAATACTTAAATAGCATCGCTAATTAGGAGATAACAATGGACATTAATTCTGTAGGTTTAAGCGCTAATCAACACAGCAATGTATCATCAGCTAGCTCAAAAATAAGCAGCGGCACTGCCGTTAATTCCGCTGCTGACTCACCTTCTGCTATCGCGCTTATTGGTCAATTTGACAGCCAGATAAACGGTAATAATGTAGCCCACAGCAATATCATTAATGGCATATCCGCTATACAAACCGCACAGGGTGGATTATCCAGCATCACCGACAGTCTTCATCAATTAAGAGAGCTTGGCATCCAAGCAGGTAATGGTGCACTTAATACTAATGATAGAACTGCAATTCAAAATGAAGCCAATGAATTGCTTGATGGTATAAAAGATATCATTCAAACAAGTCAATTTAACAATCAATCGTTATTAAATAATGAAGACAGCCTTAGCTTACAAACAGGTTCACAACAAGGCCAAACCCAGAGCATTGCAACCACCAATTTAAATGAAGCGTTTACTAGTGCCAATTTATATTCTGCTAGTTTTTCAGCTCAAAACATCAGCGATACTTTGAACAGCATTGATAAGGCGTTAGATATAACAGAAAAGGTGACATCAAAATATGCAAGCGCACAAATTGGTTTAGAGTTTAGTGCCAAGAACTTAACCAATCAAAGTCTTAATCACTCAGCGAGTCGCTCTTTAATAGAAGATACTGATTATGCGAGTGCAATCACTGAACTCTATCAGCAACAAGTACAAGAGGATGTGGAAATAACAATGTTGGCACAGGCCAATGCCAATAGCTCTCAGGTTTTACAACTGCTTGATTTATAGCAGCTTATATTAGAGGATTTTAATTATTGATGCGCCTTAAGCGCCATTAAAATCCTCTTTAATACTATTTTTTAATATTTACATCATTTTTTCAATACGGCTACGCAATGCTTCTATACCCGGCTTTTCATTAAGCAGTTCTTCTTTTGTCAAACCAGATATTTCATGTGGAAAAACAAGCCACTCATCCGTTTCATACAGGTAAAAATCAGGCGCCCTACCTGTTTTGTTATTATTTGGTTTATAATATGGCGTCGCTATTTTCATAATAGGCGTGTTCCTGCGACATTTCTTTTCGATGTCTTCAATGACTTGAGCAACAGACAAACCTGAGTCATAGACATCATCGACAATTAGCAACGTATCTTCAGCGTTTACATTTTTAATAATATAATCCAAACCATGAACTCTTACATTAGACACTCGCTCTGCTATGCCCTTGTAAGATGAAGTACGAATAGAGATATGATCACACTTTAAGCCAAAAAAATCCAATAACTCCTGCACAGCTATCCCAACTGGAGTACCACCGCGCCAAACACCTACAATATAATTAGGTTTGCAGCCACTATCTAAAATCTTAAGTGCAAGGTTGTATGAATCATCGAGAAGCTGTTGCGCTCCAATATATTTTTTTGTCATTTTAATCCTAAACTAATCGTCAATAATGAGACATTAAATTTATATTGCTATTACCTAAAATCATGCAATTAAGCGAGGCAAGATCCATTATTAACAGAGCTTATGATCCGCAACCATCACATAACAACAGGTAGTCCCAAAAGGTAATATAACAGTATAACCGATTGACTAGATAGTTCACTAAAATATTCCTCTAACATATTAATACTGGCCGGTGATAAAGGTCGCAGCTAGTGTATCTCAGCTTGTATCTAAAAATACATATCGAAAAAAATACTTTGTTATCTAGCTAAAAATATACTGTTAAATATTGAAATATTCTATTATTCTAACGGCTTAAATCAGCGACTGTTTTTGTGAGCAGCTGCCTATCCCACTTCCTAAAATGGAGCCTACAATGTCAGCTCATAATATTGACCTTCAATTACTACTCGCCCAAAAAAATGAATTGGATACACAATATAGTGCCTTTAAAGCGAAAGGCTTAAAGCTCGACATGACCCGAGGCAAACCTAGCCCTGCTCAATTAGATCTAGCGAATGGGCTGTTGACGATACTAGGGCCTGATGACTATAACAGCGAGAGCGGTATTGACTGTAGGAATTATGGTGGCTTATCTGGCATTGCTGAAGCAAAGACTCTCTTTTCAAATTATTTAGAAGTACTTGAAGAAGAAACCTTTGTTGGCGGTAATACCAGCCTAGGTTTAATGCACGATATCATTGCTAGATTTATGAGCCACGGCGCTGCTGATTCGACAACACCTTGGTCGAAATTAGAAAAAGTTAAGTTTTTATGCCCAGCACCTGGTTACGATAGACATTTTGCTATTTGTGAACATTTTGGCATACAGATGATCACGATCAACTTACTAGAAAATGGCGACCCTGATTTTGATCAAATAGAAAATTTAGTGGCTAATGATGACAGCATTAAAGGCATGTGGTTCGTACCTAAATATGGCAACCCTAGCGGACTATCAATTAGTGATCAAGGGGTGGATCGCCTAGCAAACATGCACTTTAGTGCTCAAGATTTCACCATAATGTGGGATAATGCTTATCAAGTACATCATTTAACAGCTGATAAAGTACAGATCAAAAACATGCTAACTGCCTGTAAAGATGCAGGTAATGAAAATCGTGTATTTGTCATCGGCTCCACCTCCAAAGTAAGCTTTGCCGGTGCGGGAATAGCAGCTATCGGCGCTAGTGTTGCCAATATTCGCTGGCTAGAACGTCACTGCTCAATTCAGACTATTGGATCTGACAAAATAAATCAATTACGCCATGTCCGCTTTTTCAAAGATATTAATGGTATTGAGCAACACATGTTAAAACACGCTCAGATACTAGCCCCTAAGTTCGCTGCTGTTGATCAGGTATTAACAGAGCATTTAGCAGGTCAAAACATAGCAACCTGGTCTTCGCCAAAAGGGGGCTATTTTATCAATCTTGATGTCAGTGATAACTGCGCTAAGAAAGTGGTGGCACTAGCCCAAGATGCAGGAGTTATTATGACTAATGCCGGCGCTACTTTTCCTTATAACAACGACCCTCGCGATAGGAACATTCGCATTGCACCAAGTTTACCTGCGTTAGCTGAAATTACACAAGCTATGCAAATCCTCTGTATCTGTATCAAACTAGCGACTATTGAAGTGTTAAACAGCAAATAGCGAGTAAAAAGGTGCTGTTAAACAAAGGTTTGAGTTAAATACTCAAACCTTATAGTTATTAGCATTAAGCATAACAAAAGCACACATCAGTTGCTCAAGACAACTACAAAAATGATACGCAATACTTAAGATAAAGACATTTCAGATAATAGCCTTATATGATTAAGGCCTAACCACACCAAAGCGTATAGCCAGATGCACTAGTTCTGAATTGTTATTTAAAGAGAGCTTACGCAATATATTTGCTCTATGTGCATGTACTGTCTTATTAGATAGGCACATATCTTGTGCTATATCCGAAGCTTTTTGACCATCCGCTAGTAAAGAGAAAATTTGTATCTCTCGCTTTGTTAAAACCGTTAGCGGACTTTCAGACTCCTTCCCCTCTAACTGCCCCTGTACTGTAGGAGAGAGATATTTTTGACCGCTGTCAATGGTTTGTACCGCGGTTATAAGTTCGTTCGCAGGGCCTCTTTTGGTTAAAAAACCTTTCGCACCAGCCTTGATAACAGTACTTGGAAACGGTGCTGAATCAAAACTTGATAACACCAAGATTTTAGCGTTTTTATCAAATGCTAAAATTCTTCTGATCGCTTCAATCCCGCCATGGGTACTATCATTAATACCGGTATCAGATGGAAGCGATAAATCCATAACAACGATGTCTGGAAGCTTCACTTTATAAAGCTCGTATGCCTCGACACTAGACTCCGCCTCAGCTACTACATCAATCCCTTTCTGCTGGTTTAAAATCCCCTTAAACCCAGCCCTAACTACTTCATGATCATCTACTAACAATACTTTAATTGTCATTATAACTACTCAACTCTAATTCCATTATTTGTAAAGTAAAATTATGCGCTAATCCCTGTTTTATATAGCTTCCTAATATGTTAGCTAACAACCAAAACACACGACAATTTTATCATTTATGCACCTTTATAAGTTTGGCTAGTATTTATCTCCAAACAAAACTCCGATGCCAATTCAATACTTTCACACTTAGCAGGGTAAGCGACTAACTCATCGCTGTAACCTACCAGCTTGATGCCCTCTTTCTTACAATGCATTAAAACCTTTTCCATGGCTTTAATTACAGCTAATTGCCTATCAGAAAAACCTTGTTCTTTATCTGCCTCCTCACGTTTTTTACTTGTTACTTGCTGTAATACGTAATCTTCTTCATCTAATAGCTGAATTGTCCTGTGTGTCAGCTTCTCGCTAACCAGAATTTTTTTCGCATCATTGAAAATTTCTAAACTATAACAATTAACTACATCTTGAGCTACGCATTTTAATAGGATAGATTTTATTTCTTCATAGCTTGAATCTTCAGATAAATCGTATTCCATTAAGTTACCATTAAAGTTTTAATTATTATTAGTAATAATATAATCGCAATATACTGACTAATATCAAGTGATTGGCAATGTTAATCATCATCAACACATTAAATGCAGACTAATATATTATTACAGTTATTGATAAGTCTTTTTAAAATAGTCCAACTCTTCTTTTACACTATTATATTTTAAATCCTGTTGAGCAATCACCATCTCTAAACGATGGACTTGACGAATTCCATTTTTTTCATGATCAAACAGTTGTTGTTGTAGCCTTTCGTTCTGGTTTTCTTTATGTGTTAGTGCCTGCTTTAAATCAGCAATGATAGATTCATTCACTTTCAGATCAATTTTTGCCTGTAAGAACTCTGCTGATGCATGGTGATTATCAGATCGATAGTCACTTTGATTAATCACAATCTCCTGTTGTTTATTTTGCCTTATTAACTCTGAATTTTGGCCATTGAGCTGGATTATCGATGACTCTAGCTCATTGATACGATTTTGCAGACTATTCTTTTGCTCATTAGCGAGTTGGTTAGCTGCTAGCAGTTTATTGTTTTGCTCTTGTACAAACGCTAGCGTACTTTGAGTTTCAGATAATTGACTACCCTGCTCTAACTTGCGCTGCTCTAATGCGACATTTAATTTCTTTCGCTCTTGCTCTAATGACGCGTGAGAATATGCGAGTGCCTGATCCCACAATTTTGATGCCGCTGTAATAACAGGCTCTGGTAATGCTGGGTGCTCACTTTGCCTATTGACACGCTTTGCTAAGCTCATCCACCAATCGTTGAGCGCCAAGTTTATTGTAGTAATACTACCAGTACCTATTAAATCTCTCACTGCTTGCTGTGTCGGCCTTTGCCCGCTGGCAAGTAAGGTATCTGCTGCCTCATGTACTTTATCTCTGGTATCTGTCTTTTTTGGCATATTATTATCTACATAAGTGTACTAAGCAATACGCTATATTTTATCTAATCCAAGCTTTTAAGTACAAGATTTAATTGTATTAATACTCTATATATGTCGGCAAAGAGACGACAGCCTTTAACTGTTTTTACACCTTAGGGTTTGCATACACACTTTGTTTCAACTCATTGACGACACCGCTAGAAGCTGCGGATAACGCCGTTCTTTTACGGGTAATAACCCCTACTTTTCTTGAAATAACGGGGTTGTATAAAGGTTTACATATAGCCCCTAACTCTTCCATCTGCCTGCGACAAAGCGCGGGTACGAGACCTATTCCCAAACCAGTTGCCACCATTCGCCCGATAGTTGCTAGATGATGAGCTTCATAAGAGACATTGAGTTGCAGCTCTTCTCTTAACAATTCTCTCTCTATTTGCAAACGAATGCTCGAGGGCCTTTGCAGAGCAATCAGACCTTCATTTACAATGGTTTTCCATTGCAATTTATCCTCATTCGCCAGCGGATGATTAGGCTCTAATGCGGCAATAAATTCATCTTCAAATAGTGCTTCGAAGTTTAAATCCTCAGCATCTCCAGGGTCAAAACTGACACCTATTTCTACCCTACCTGTACGCACCAGCTCTATTACATCCTCTGCAATAACGTCTTGCACAGTAATATTAATATCTGGGTGTTTTTCTCTAAAACTCAATAAAATGCTCGGTAACTGATTACAGGCAAAAGATGGCATACAGGCAATTGATATCTTGCCCCGGTACAAAGAAAATCGCCCTTGTACTTCTTCAAAAGCATCATCCCAATCAGAGAGCAACCGAATGGCAGTTTTATAAAAGTGCTCACCCTCAGGTGTTAAACGCAGGGCTCTCGTTGTTCTGATCAGCAATGCCCCACCTAACGACTCTTCCAAGTTTTTAATAGCAATACTTAAAGCGGGCTGAGATAAATGTACTTGCTCACAAGCTTCTGTGAAGCTTCTGGTTTTTGCGACTGCTACAAATGCGCGTAATTGTTTTATTGTATAGTGGCTATTCACGCTGTTTCCTGTTTTTTATCTGTATATATGCTAATTTTATTGCCGCTTTAAATCATATCAGCAAGAAAAGTATTTATAAATATTTTTAATTAATATTTATATTTTTTTTATTTGATAAATATAAAGAGTTGAGACAAACTCCCCCTACCAGTCACTCAACAAGAACGGAGTACATTAATGTCCGGATTTAATAAAGTAGTTGATAGTTATGAACAAGCCATGCATGGCCTAGAAGACGGCATGACCGTTCTAGCCGGTGGCTTTGGCTTATGCGGCATTCCTGAAAACCTAATAAACCAAATTAAAACACTCGGCGTTAAAGACTTAACAGTGGTTTCAAACAACTGCGGTATAGATGGTTTTGGCTTAGGTGTTTTACTCGAAGATCGCCAAATAAAGAAAATGATTTCATCTTATGTCGGTGAAAACGCGCTGTTTGAAAAACAACTGCTAGCAGGCGAGCTAGAAGTAGAATTGACACCGCAGGGTACATTAGCTGAAAAAATGCGCGCAGGCGGTGCTGGAATCCCAGCGTTTTATACTGCAACAGGTTTTGGTACCCCTGTCGGTGATGGCAAAGAAGTGAAAGAGTTCTCAGGACGTTCTTATATCTTAGAAGAGTCCATCACTGGTGATTTTGCTATTGTTAAAGGCTGGAAGGCAGATAAATTCGGCAATGTCGTTTATCGTCACACCGCGCAAAACTTTAATCCACTAGCTGCTACTGCTGGCAAAATAACGGTTGTTGAAGTGGAAGAAATTGTAGAGCCAGGTGAGCTTGACCCAGCTCACATCCATACGCCAGGCATCTATGTCGATAGAGTAATTAAAGGCAGCTTTGAGAAGCGTATAGAGCAGCGCACAGTGAGCGCTTAAATAAGCACTTACTTCCTCTAGCGTTACTAAAATAAGATTAATTGATATTGATGAATAACACATCAATATAAAGGAGAGCAGTAAACAATGGCACTTTCCAGAGAGCAAATAGCAATTAGAGTGGCCCGCGAATTACAAGATGGATTCTATGTCAACCTTGGCATTGGTATACCAACCTTAGTGGCAAATTATGTTCCAGATGATATTGAAGTTATGCTGCAATCGGAAAATGGCTTACTAGGCATGGGCCCTTTTCCAAAAGATGCCGATGTTGATGCCGATATGATCAATGCGGGCAAACAAACGGTAACCGCTGCAACTGGTGCATCCATTTTCTCATCAGCTGAATCATTTGCGATGATCCGCGGCGGCCATGTTGATTTAACAGTTCTTGGCGCTTTTGAAGTTGATGTCATGGGTAATATTGCCTCGTGGATGATACCAGGCAAATTAATTAAAGGTATGGGCGGGGCAATGGATTTAGTTGCCGGTGCCGATAACATCATCGTTACTATGACGCATGCATCAAAACACGGCGATTCTAAGTTATTAGATCGCTGTACTTTGCCTTTAACAGGTGCAGGCTGCATTAATAAAGTATTAACTGATTTAGCCTATTTAGAAATTGCAGACGGCGCTTTCATATTAAAAGAGCGTGCTCCGGGTGTCTCTGTCGATGAAATCGTTGCAAAAACAGCAGGTAAATTAATCGTCCCTGATTACGTACCTGAAATTTTATTCTAATCTAAGCACTACTCTTCCTGTATTTTTATAGCCTATTGTTGCCTTTACGCTACTTTAGGCTATATTTTTGTTCTGTAATAGAGATACAACATCGCTATTTAGCTCACAGTATTGTGTAATCCATGATATTTATATATGCTGCTCGCTGTTAAAAATCAGATATTTTTCAATAGGACATGTTTTGTATAAACTTATCTTCTTTGTACCACAGCATTCGTGTGATGCCGTAAAATCAGCCATTTTTGCTACTGGCGCAGGCTCACTAGGAAATTATTCAAATTGCTGCTGGCAAGTATTAGGCGAAAGCCAATTCACTCCAAGTATTGGAGCAACACCTTACATAGGCGAAGCGGATGTATTAGAGCGCGTTGCAGAATATCGCGTTGAGATACTATGCACTGAAGAAAACATCAACGCTGCAGTGACAGCATTATTACACTGCCATCCTTATGAAAAGCCTGCTTTTGAAGTCCATCAGCCACAGGCGAGTTACTTTGAGTTCTACAAACAATAACGCCACTCAAAACCTAAGACTCCTGCCCAGCTAATCAACATTAATAAGCTGGACCTTATCCTTATTTATAATATTTTATCACTATCGACGCTTCACAGTGATGACTAACCATAGTTAAATTGGATCAATAAACTGTAACCTTGCCAATTCAGCGTACAGAGAAGAACTCTTCATTAATTGCTGATGAGTGCCAGTGGCGATTATTTTCCCCTGATCCATCACCATTATTTTGTCGGCATCTAAAATAGTAGCCAGGCGATGCGCAATAATAAAAGTGGTTCTAGCTTTCATTAAATGAGCCAGTGCAGCTTGAACTTTGCCTTCACTTTGTGCATCTAGAGCGCTGGTTGCTTCATCTAGCAGCAGTATTCTAGGGTTTTTAAGGATAGCCCTAGCAATCGCAATGCGCTGCTTTTGACCGCCGCTTAAACGTACACCTTTTTCCCCTAAATATGATTGATATTGCTCAGGCAGCTGCATAATGAATTCATGAGCATTTGCCGCTTTAGCTGCACTGATCACTTGCTCTTCACTTGCATTGGGGTTGCCATATGCAATGTTGTATCGAACATCGGCAGAAAACAATACCGGCTGTTGTGGTACTAACGCCATCTGTTCTCGATAAGCATGATGTTCTAACGCTTTAATATCAATATCATCAAAAGATATGACGCCAGATTGCGGGTCATAAAAGCGTTGAATCAGCTCAAAAAGCGTCGATTTCCCAGCACCAGAGGGACCAACAATCGCCACACTCTCACCCGGGTTAATACTAAAACTGACATCATCAAGTATTGAACGCTCAGCAAATGCGCCATAGTAAAAGCTTACATTTTGAAAACTGACGATAGGACTTAGCACATTAAGCTGATGCTTATGTTTAGTATCAGAAACAATAAGGCTTTGCACTTGCAACAACTCGACCAAACGATCACTCGCTCCTGCTGCGCGCTGTAAATCACCCCACACTTGTGAAATCGTCGATACCGATGTCGCCAATAAAATGGCATAGAAAACGAAAGCACCTAATTGCCCTGCAGACATATCACCGTTAATAACAGCACCGCCACCGAGCCATAACATGATGGCAATCGCAGAAAACACCAACATTAAAACAGCGGCGATAAGTAACGCTCTTTGCTTGATACGCAACTTGCCGATATCAAATGAGCGTTCAACCTCTTTTGAAAATGCTATTTTTTCAAACGCTTCTCGTGAATAGCTTTGCACGGTTTTAATTTGCTGAATAATTTCACCAGCGTAAGTGCCCACATTCGCCACAGTATCTTGGGTCTTCTTTGATAACTCTCTTACTCGTCTACCAAACACATAGATAGGTAACAGCACGAAAGGCACCGTTAAAAACACCACCATAGTCAACCACGCATCTGTTAGCAGCAGCATAATCAGCGCACCTACAAACATCAGCGCGCTTCTTAAAGCCATCGACATCGATGATCCTATAATCGTCTGTAATAAGGTGGTATCGGTGGTCAAGCGTGACATGATTTCGCCGCTTAAATTTGTCTCGTAATAACTGGGGTGTAATTCAACAAGATGATCAAACACTGCTTGGCGAATATCAGCACACACACGCTCCCCCAACCAAGAGACTAAGTAAAATCGCAGATAAGTACCGACAGCCATTAACATCGTCATCAGCAGTATAATGAATGTGGTTTGGTTTAGCTGCTGATGCGATTGTGCAACAAAACCATTATCTATCATCATCCTTAAACCCTGGCCTAGAGATAAGGTAATTGCCGCGGTAAATATCAGCGCTAGCATCGCAAAAACAATGGTTCTTTTATAAGGCTTAGTAAAAGCGAAAACCGTTAACAACGTCGATTTCTTAGGTTTTTCCTCACTCATGCACTGCTCTTCTTTTTCTAGTATTGTATTCATCTATGCAAACACCATTTTTAAACAATCTGTGCGCTAAAAAGCAAAAAACCGCCCTATGGCGGTTTATTACATACTAGCGCTGACTATATATCGATCACAGTAAACGGCACTAATGTTTCGACTTCTTGTTCGTAATCAATACCCGCCACTTCAAAGCCGAACAATCTTAGAAATTCCGCTTTGTAATAAGCGTAATCAGTGATTTCAAATACATTGTCATCTGTTACTTTCGCCCAAATCTCTTTACACTGTTGTTGTACGTCTTCACGTAGTTCCCAGTCATCCATGCGAAAGCGGTTGCCCTCATCATAAACAACCTCATCAGCGTACAAACCGGTGCGAAACAAACGATCAACTTGCTCCATACAACCCTCGTGTAAACCTTGTTCTTTCATCACTTTAAAGACCATCGATAAATACAATGGCATGACAGGGATAGCAGAACTGGCTTGCGTAACAACAGATTTAAGCACCGCCACATTTGCCTGGCCGCCAATCGCTTTCATTTTTTCATTTAACGATGCCGCTGTTTGGTCCAAGTGCTGTTTAGCACGACCAATCGTACCATGCCAATAGATAGGCCATGTAATATCAGAACCAACATAGCTATATGCAGCTGTTTTACAACCTTGCGCTAGTACACCTGCCTGTGAAAGCGCATCAATCCATAACTGCCAATCGTCCCCTCCCATCACAGTAACGGTATCAGCAATTTCCTGCTCACTTGCCGGTTCTACCTGTGCGCTAAATAATGTATCTTTATTGGTATTTAGTGCAGTTGATTGATAAGGCTGTCCGATGGGTTTTAAAGTAGATCGAACCACTTCACCCGTATCGGGGAGTTTTCTAACAGGTGCCGCAAGTGAGTAGATAACGAGATCAACTTGACCTAAATCTTCTTTAATAAGGGCAATTGTTTTTGCTTTAGCTTCATGGCTAAACGCATCGCCGTTTAAGCTTTTCGCATATAAACCGGCGGCTTCAGCTTGTGCGGTAAAGGCAGCGCTGTTATGCCAACCTGCTGTACCTGGTTTTGTATCAGTTGCAGGTTTTTCAAAAAACACACCTATTGTCGCAGCATCACAGCCAAACGCTGCTGCTATACGCGTGGACAATCCATAACCGCTTGATGCGCCAATGATCAAAACTCGCTTAGGGCCATTACTTACTTTTCCGTTTTTTTGTACGTATGCAATTTGTTCACGAACATTAGCAAGGCAGCCTTCAGGATGAGTAGTAGTACAAATGAAGCCGCGAATTTTAGGTTTAATAATCATACTTATGTGTTTCTCTTTTTAAAATTAAACTGATATTTTGTTTGCCAATAAATAATCTCAAACTCATGTTAGCTCAGTTTGAATATGGCTATTAGGTAGCACATAAGATACATGATTTTTTTTAAATTTAACATTGCTATTCAATAGCTAGCGTTATTGAGCTATGCAAAAACCTAAATTGCGCTGATTTTCGCCATTATTCACTCACTTTATCTTTAAGTCTGTAAAGCATAACTAAATTTATGTAGCATATAGCTTGATCATTATGTGCTTAGCACTATTAATTTTGGCAATCTCACTTTAACGGATTACTAACAACATGCCATTAGGCACATATAATGGCACTGTATTAATATACCCTATTTTAAACTTATCAATGGTTAAATTATGTTCATTGAATTATCTGATATCTTATTATTTTCCATTGTCTGCACTGTTATTTTGTACTGGGTAAGTGCGCAAAAAATTAGAGAAGTTGCACTAGCTGCAGCGACAAAAGAGTGCGAGCGACTCAATTTACAATTATTAGATGGTAGTGTTGCACTCAAAAAAATCGCACCTAAACGCAATGATCGTGGCCAATTTGTATTATTGCGCGCTTATGGTTTTGAGTTTTCAGCGACAGGTGATGAACGCTACCGTGGTATGGTGACTATGTTTGGTAAAAAAATAAGCGATATTCATCTTCAACCTCATCGTATTCTATAGTTAAGGATTTATTATGGAAAGGTTAACAATTTCATTAGACGACGATCTAGCCGCACAGTTTGATCAGTATTTAAAAGAGCATGGCTATAAAAACCGATCAGAGGGCATGCGAGATTTAATTCGAGATAAACTTGAACAGCAAAGCTTGGAAAAACAGGTAAAAGACAATAAGCCTAATGGTAATTGTATTGGCTCTATCACTTATATTTACAACCATCATGAGCGAGAACTTGCCGCTAGATTAGCAAAAACACAACATGATAATCACAATATCGCTATATCGAGTGTCAAAATTCCTTTAGATCATGACCACTGCATGGAAACCGTTATGCTCAATGGTGCCACCCAAAAAGTACGCGAGTTTTGTAACGATGTTATAGCGAGGCCTGGTATTCGCCACGGCAAAGCTTACCTCATTCCTGTTGAGGTTGAGCATAGCGAGCACGAAGGAAAAAATCACACACACAGCACGCCAAAAACATAAATATTAATGCTCTTAAGCTCAACAACGTACGGCCAATCAGCCTATGCTATTTATTTTTATGAAGATTTGTAAATTCGTATGAAATACTTTATTATTCATACGAATTTTAATTTCTTCATATCAATAACTTTAATTATGGACTGATAGTTTTGAGAAATCATAGCACCCCATCTTTGTTACCCTCTAAATTCGCACTAGCGTGCTCTATTGTCGCTGCCATCACTTTAAGCCAAAATAGTTTCGCTCATTTTCAACAACTGATTCCCGATAGAGACTACTTAGACGGTGAACATCGTCAAGCACTAAATTTTGAGCTGAAATTTACCCATCCAATGACCCAGGGCCCACTCATGAATATGACAAAGCCTAAAGCTCTGAAAGTTTTTCACAATGCTAGTACGACAGATTTATTAGCTAGTCTTATTGAGCACAGTGAAGATAACCAAAAATTTTGGACATTTGAATACAATCTTACCGATATAGGTGATCATGTCTTTTATGTTGAGCCTCAACCTTATTGGGAACCTGAAGAGCAAAAGATGATTGTCCATCATACCAAGGTTATTGTTGATGGTTTTGGCGGATTTAACGATTGGGATCAACTTATTGGTGCACCTGTTGAAATAGAGCCTTTAACCAGACCCTATAGTTTATGGGTAGGTAATGCCTTTACAGGGATTGTTAAAAAGAATGGTATTGCCCAACCATTTGCAGAAGTCGAAGTTGAATGGAAAAATGATGGCTCTGTACAAGCGAACACTGATAGCTACACCACCCAAGTGATTAAAGCAGATGCAAACGGTACTTTTAGCTATGTTATGCCGCGCGCTGGTTGGTGGGGTTTTGCAGCACTTTTAGATGCTGACGAGCCTGTAATGTCACCTGAAGGTAAAGAAGTAGCTGTCGAACTTGGTGGCTTAATTTGGATTAATGCAAAAGATATGCAGGAGAAGTAAAAAATGGCACATATACCTGATGGCATCGCATCCACTGATATGCTGACACTAGGCGCAGTAGGTTCTGCAATGGCAATAGGTTATGGTTTAAAAAAAATGGATGTAGATCAAATACCACAGACAGCAATGCTCGCTGCGGTATTTTTCATCTCATCCATGATCACTTTTCCAGTGGGCCCAAGCTCTGTACACTTACTCTTTAATGGTTTGATGGGCTTAATGTTAGGCTGGTCTGCCATCCCTGCTATTTTCATTGCGCTGCTCCTGCAATTACTATTTTTTGGCTATGGCGGATTATTAGTACTAGGGCTCAATACATTTAATATGGCGATACCTGCTATCATCGTAGCCATCACTTTAAGGCCATTATTGTTGCAACAATTGGCAAAACCAGAAGGCATATCTAAACGTGCAGCATCGGCAATAGGCGCGACAGCAGGCGCTATAGGTATTGGTTTGACCACCTCATTACTGACATTGAGCTTGGCGATTAGCGGTGAAGAATTTATCCCTATGGTCAAAGTCATATTGGCAACCAATGTACCATTATTATTAATTGAGTCTGTAGTGACTGCCTCAATTGTTGGCTTTTTAGTAAAAGCTTCTCCCAATACTTTTAGCGCATCAATGAGTAGCTAATGCATTTTTTAAAAACACTTCCTCTACTATTTGTCCTATTTTCGGCACCTAGCTTTGCTCATCTACTAAAAGTATTCGCTTACACTGAGCAGGGCCCCAACCAAAGCATTAATGTCAATGGTAAAGTCTATTTTGCTGGCGGATCAGCAGTACCAGATCTCACTATAAAAGTGCTAGCTAGTGATAACAGCACGGCACTGACAAGCACAACAAATGAGTTGGGGAAATTTGCTTTTAATATTGCTGACGCTCACTATCAAATTATTGCCAACTCACACGATGGACATCGCGCTACATGGGAGATTAAAAGCAGTGCAAAAAAATCTAACTTACAACAGGCTAAAACCACTGTCACCCCTGCAAACGCTGGCTCTCAAATAACTACTGAGCAACTTGAAAACATCATCAATAGCGCACTTGCTAAACAAATCCAACCTCTGTCTGAGCAAATTATCGACTTACAAGAAAAAGCTAGATTTAGTGATATCCTTGGTGCTATTGGTTATATCTTTGGAATTTTCGGCTTATTTATTTGGTGGCAGCATAACAAAAAAACGTCTTGATCACTTACTAAATAGCACACACTTTAATACTTGCTAAAAATCATTATAACAATAATAAACAATCAATTTATTACAGCTATTTAGCAGCGTTCGCGGTATTAATTAAAGGCCCATTTTGTTTTTAGTTTTAGTGGTTGCCATCGCTATACTCGGATCATCAGGCCAGTAATGTCGAGGGTACTGCCCTTTCATCTCCTTTTTAACTTCATCATAACTGCCATGCCAAAAACCGACTAAATCTTTAGTTAATTGAATTGGCCTCCTAGCAGGTGATAACATTTCAACTAATACAGCCAGCTTTTTTTGCCCCACACTTGGGTTGGTCATAGTGCCGAACAACTCTTGAATACGCACTGATAACTTAACCTGTCCATCATCACTGTAATCCAAGCGCACATTGGAGCCACTGGCGACTTTAAGATGCGTTGGGTAGAGCGAGTTAAGCCGCTGTTGTGCAGCCCAATCTAGGCGGGAGAGCAAGGCATCTGTCATATTAATTTTTTTCAGCTGATCTAGTTTTTTAACATCCGCAAAAAAAGGCATTAGCCAGTGCTCAATATCATCAAGCAAAGTGCTCTCATTATAATCAGGCCACAATTCAGGCTCATTTTTATGAGCGGTGCGCAAGCGTTGCAACAATTGCTTTTGGCTGCTATTAAATGTTAAATAATTTAATCCCTTTGCCCGCAGCCCCGCACACAGCGCCTGATTTAATCTATTGGCATCTATATTTTGTAATGGTTTTTCAGCGATCACCAACTGATCTAATTTAAACTGAGACAGCGCAATCACTCTATCTAGTTTTTCATCCCATTGTAGTAACTCTTTGCTACTAAAAAATTGCGGGCTAAACTGAACCAGCTCATTAATATCAAGAGTTGCTGCCAAAAAGATGCGAGCCTCACTTTGTGTACCTGCAAAGCTCATAAGATCGGCAACGACAATGTAGTCACTCGCTAAATAACTGCCTGGCGCTAAGCTCGCACCAAAGCCATTAGCTAATTGAAAACGCTCTGATTTAGCTCTGCGTTTAGCAATGCGATCAGGAAAAGCTTGAGCTAATAATAAGCCACAATGCTCGCTACTAATACCCGTTAATGAGCAATTTAATTGTTTAGCAAACTTCTTGGCACTGCCAATAATTAACTGCTGCGAGCTATTCAGTTTTGTGCCATGGGCAAAAAAATTAACGTGCGTTGCTATATCGAGTTCATTTCCTAAAACATTACCTTGCTCTAACATCGCTGCAAGCAACGCTGCTGTTGCAGATAATGCATGTTCTTTAGCGAAAATCATCATTTGAGCTAGCCGCGGTGAGCTACCAAATTGGTAAATAGCTAGGCCATGCTCAGTCAATTTGTACTGTTTATCTAACGCGCCCATTGCTTGTAATAAAGCACGCGCTTGCTGCAGATTATGCTCTGGTGGCGGGTTTAGCCACTGCAGTTGTAACACATCACTCACACCCCACTTCGCGAGCTCTAAAGCGAGCGAGAGTAGATCACTTTGCTCTATTTCAGCTATGTCATATTTGGCGAGCCTTTGCTGCTGCTCTTGCGGCCACATTCTCCAACAGTGCCCTGCTTGTAAACGCCCTGCACGCCCTGCACGCTGTATCGCAGATGCTTGTGATATTGCCTCTTTAGCTAATTTTGTGACGCCGTTATGTCGATTAAAACTCGCACGATTAACCAGCCCACTATCAATCACTAATGATATTCCCTCAATGGTGATCGACGTTTCAGCAATGTTGGTTGCCAGCACCACTTTGCGATTGTTTTTAGATGTCACTGCGATAGCCAGATCTTGCTGATCACTACTGAGCTGGCCGTATAAAGGCCTTACCTCAATAGTTTTAGCCTCTTTTGTGTAGCGCTCGTTATATCTTTGAGTTAACGGCTTTAACAAGCTTGCCACTTTATTAATATCACTGGCGCTCGCTAAAAAAACGAGAATATTATCCTCGTACTGATTGACAGCCCGTTCTATTAAAGCGGCTACCTGCGGCGCTAACGCCGCCTTATTGTTTTTCGGATGGTATTGGGTAGATACTGCATAAGTGCGCCCTAAAGAAGATACCAGCTGCGCTTGAGGTAGCATCTGACATAGTTTATCGCTATCTAACGTTGCCGACATAATCAGCAAGCTTAAATCATCGCGATACCCTTCTTGGATTTCTAAACAAAAAGCTAAGGCGGTATCAGCATGAATACTACGTTCATGATATTCATCAAAAATAACTAAAGCGACACCCGTTAATTCAGGATCTTGTTGCAATATCCGCGTAAGTATCCCTTCAGTAATAATTTCTAATCGGGTATTTTTACCTACTTTTTGCTCACCTTTAACACGATAACCTACTTGCTCGCCTACTTTTTCCCCTAATTGCTTGGCGATAAATCGAGCAATATTTTTTGCCGCTAAACGCCGCGGCTCAAGCATCAGTATTTTTTTATCTGCAAACTGATCATGCTTCAATAGTTGTAACGGCAAATACGTCGATTTACCAGCACCAGGTGGCGCCTGTAATATCACTTGCGGATGTGTGGCTAAACAAGATTCAAGATCTTTTAGTACAGCGTCTATAGGGGGAAGTGTAGGAGATGTGCTCACGCGAGGCCCTTAATTAATCATTGCAGCTAAAACTACCATGAATGAGAAACGACAGCATTTGTTTTATAGGTATTTAGGATTATTGTGATATTTAACACAATAAATTAGAAGATAAACAGCAATGATGACCAACAAAGAAAATCATCCATGCTGAAAAAACATCGTGCTAAGGCATATAAATAACTCGCCAATTATCCAGAAAAAAACAATAATTAGCATTAACAGTTAAATTTAAACCATTAATAAATAATATATTACTAAAACCTGCACTAAGTTTAGTGCAGGTGCATAATCATTAAATCACATTATAGCGCATAGTTTTCAGGCACTCTGACCCAGCCTTCCATTAAGATTCTAGCACTGCGACTCATCACCACGCTATCAACCTGCCATTGATCATTTTGTAAGTTAGCTTGTGCACCGACTAAAAGCGTCCCTGATGGATGACCAAAGTTAACTTCTGCCTTAGCACCCCCTGCTGCTATACTCACTAAGGTACCTGGTATGGCAGCCGCCGTACCGATAGCAACCGCTGCCGTACCCATCATTGCATGGTGTAATTTACCCATAGATAGCGCGCGCACATTAAGATCAATACTCGAACTCTCTATCGCTTTACCACTGGAGCTTACATAACTTTGCGCCGGGCTAACAAAGGCAACTTTTGGTGTGTGCTGTCTTATTTTTGCTTCTTCTAAATCTTTAATTAAGCCCATTTTTAAAGCACCGTGACTTCTGATTTTTTCAAACATACTCAATGCTTGCTCATCACTATTAATCGCATCTTGCAGCTGTGTGCCTGTATAACCAATATCTGCAGCATTGACAAACACAGTCGGTATACCTGCACTAATCATCGTCACTGTCAGGGTACCTACACCAGGCACCTCCAACTGATCAGTCACATTACCTGTTGGGAATAACAAATCATCGCCGACAGGCTTGACGAATTGAACAGGAATTTTAGCTGCGGCAAAGGTAACGCCATCTAACTCAAAATCTCCTGTCTCTTGAACTTCACCATTGCTGATAGCTATTTGCGATACAATCGTTTTTTGAATGTTTTCCTGCCAAATACGCACCGTGGCAACGCCGTTTTCAGGGATACGATCTTTAGGTACTAAACCTTTATAAATAGCAAAAGCGCCGACTGCAGCAGATAAATTACCGCAATTTCCTGACCAATCGACAAACGCTTTATCTATTGCGACCTGGCCAAACAAATAATTTACATCGTGATCTTCTTTATCACTGCTCGATAAAATAACGGCCTTACTAGTACTCGATGTCGCCCCACCCATGCCATCTGTTTGCTTACCATAAGGGTCTGGGCTGCCAATCACTCTTAACAATAAAGCATCGCGATTCGCACCAGCGACTTGGGCGGCTTTAGGCAACTCATCTAAGGAGAAAAACACACCTTTACTGGTACCACCACGCATATAGGTGGCGGCTATTTTAATTTGAGGTGGAAAATACATAATTAATTATCCAGATAATATAGGCAGCGCTATCAGCGCATGCCTATTATTGATAAGTTCAAATGCTATTAATACTAACGCTAGATATTACTGTCTAGCGAAGAGCTAGCTGTTAATTAAACACTGCCTTCAAGAAAGTCTTGAGCAAAGCGCTGTAATACACCGCCTGCTTCATAAATTGACACTTCTTCTGCGGTATCTAAACGACACATAACAGGTACCTCAACAACGTCACCGTTTTTACGGGTTATAATTAGCGTTAATGTCGCACCTGGGACTCGCTCGCCTAGCACGTCATAACATTCACTACCGTCAATCTCTAAGGTTTTGCGATCAACCCCTGCCTTAAACTCTAATGGCAACACTCCCATCCCTACTAAGTTAGTACGGTGAATTCGCTCAAAGCCTTCTGCGACTATGACTTCAACACCGGCTAGACGAACGCCTTTTGCCGCCCAATCTCGTGATGAGCCCTGGCCATAGTCGGCACCGGCGATAATAATTAACGGCTGCTTGCGCGCCATATAGGTTTCAATGGCTTCCCACATGCGGCTCACTTTTGCCTCTGGCTCAATTCTAGTTAAAGAGCCCTGCACTACTTTTCCGTTTTCGCGCACCATTTCATTAAACAGTTTAGGGTTGGCAAAGGTTGCTCGCTGCGCCGTTAAATGATCGCCGCGATGCGTCGCATATGAGTTAAAATCAACCTCAGGAAGCCCCATTTTATCTAAATAAGCCCCCGCCGCACTGTCTAACATAATGGCATTAGATGGCGATAAATGATCAGTTGTGATGTTGTCACCCAACACAGCAAGAGGACGCATACCTTTTAGTGCCCGCTCACCAGCTAACGCACCTTCCCAATAAGGAGGACGACGAATATAAGTACTTTGCTCACGCCAGTTATATTGCGGATCAATCTTATTTTGCTCTTTTGCACTTAAATCGAACATTGGAATATAAACTTGGCGAAACTGTTGCGGCTTAACACTCTCTTTAAACAGCGCATCGATGTCTTCATCGCTAGGCCACAAATCTTTGAGTGTAATATCGTTGCCTTGCTGATCTTGACCCAATACATCTTTTTCGATATCAAAACGGATGGTACCAGCAATAGCATAGGCGACAACTAATGGCGGGGATGCCAAAAACGCTTCATTAGCATGGGGATGGATACGACCATCAAAGTTACGATTGCCAGATAATACTGCGGTCGAGTATAAATCTCGCTCTAAGATTTCTTGTTGAATAACCGGGTCTAATGCACCACTCATACCATTACAAGAAGTACAGGCAAAGGCGACTATACCAAAACCTAAGGCTTCTAATGAAGGCATTAAACCAGCTTCTTCTAAATACAGCTGAACGGCTTTTGAGCCGGGTGCTAAAGACGTTTTAACCCAAGGTTTACGCACTAGCCCTTTTTCAACAGCTTTCTTGGCAAGCAAACCTGCAGCAATCATATTTCTAGGGTTACTGGTATTGGTACAGCTGGTGATAGCGGCAATAATAACCGCACCATCTGGCATTTTACCAATCTCATTATCCATTTTTTTACTAATACCGCGCGCAGCAAGGTCAGACACTGGCACCAAGTTATGAGGATTTGAAGGACCTGCTATATTTCTCACCACTGACGAAAGATCAAACGTTAATACTCGTTTATACTCAGCTTGTGTTAACTGATCAGCCCAAAGCCCGGTCGCTTTTGCATAATTCTCTACCAGCTTAACTTGCTCATCATCACGCCCCGTCAATCTTAAATAATCGATGGTGTTGCTATCAATGTAAAACATGGCAGCTGATGCACCAAACTCTGGTGTCATATTCGATATAGTTGCCCTATCACCTAAGGTTAGCTTACTCGCGCCTTCACCAAAGAATTCTAGGTAAGATGACACTACCTTTTGATCTCTTAAAAACTTAGTTAACGTCAGCACGATATCGGTAGCGGTAATACCCGGCTGTGGTTTGCCTGTAAGCTCAACACCAATAATTTCAGGCATACGCATGTAGGAGGCACGCCCTAACATGACACTTTCCGCTTCTAATCCGCCTACACCTATTGCAATAACGCCCAGCGCATCGACCATCGGAGTATGGCTATCAGTACCGACCAGCGTATCTGGGAAAGCAACACCATCGCGCGCCTGTATTACCGGTGACATTCGCTCTAAGTTAATTTGATGCAATATGCCATTACCCGGTGGGATAACATCAACATTGTCAAACGCATCTTTAGTCCAGTTAATAAAGTGGAATCGATCATCGTTGCGTCTATCTTCTATGCTTCTGTTTTTGGCAAATGCATCTTTATCAAAACCACCGTGCTCTACTGCTAGCGAATGATCGACCACTAACTGTGTAGGCACCACTGGGTTTACTTTGGATGGATCCCCCCCTTTTTCAGCAATGGCATCTCTAAGCCCTGCTAAATCAACTAACGCGGTTTGACCTAATATATCGTGACAGACAACGCGCGCTGGGTACCATGGAAAATCTAGCTCGCTCTTACCTTCAATTACCTGAGTTAAGCAAGCAGTTAAGCTCTGTGGATCACAGCGTCTAACTAAGTTTTCCGCCAGAACTTTAGCAGTGTAAGAAAGCTTGTTGTAAGCACCAGGCTTAATACTCTCTACCGCACTTTTTGTGTCATAATAATCTAACGAGGTTCCTGCAAGAGGTTTTCGGTTTAACGTATTCATTTGTCATCCAATAATAGCGCAATGATTGACACTGGTGTAAACACAGTGCCATCATTTTATAGTTATGAAAGTCTATTGACGTCTAGCATCAACTTATGCACGATCTTCTAATGCCACCCAGGTAGCAGATTCAGGCCCGGTATAATCGGCAGATGGCCTAATAATTCTGTTGTTTGCACGCTGCTCCATAACATGGGCAGTCCAACCTGAGACTCTTGAGCAGACGAAAATAGGCGTGAATAATTTGGTCGGGATCGACATGAAGTTATAGGCTGAGGCATGAAAGAAATCGGCATTACAAAACAGTTTTTTCTCGCGCCACATGACCGCTTCAACACGTGCTGATATCTCATAGAGATTGCGATTACCAACATCTTCAGATAATTTTTCTGACCATTGCTTGATGATAGCGTTACGTGGATCACTGGTGCTGTAAATAGCGTGGCCAAAGCCCATGATTTTATCTTTACGTGCCAGCATAGCCATAATCTGCTCTTCAGCTTGCTCAGGGTCTTTCATGCTTTCAATTAGCTCCATCGCCGCTTCATTAGCACCACCATGAAGAGGTCCGCGCAATGAGCCTATTGCTGCGGTGACACATGAATGGATGTCTGAAAGAGTAGAAGCACAAACCCTAGCGGTAAATGTAGAGGCATTAAATTCATGCTCAGCATACAGAATAAGTGAAGCGTTCATCACTTTCTCATGCAATGCACTCGGCGCTTTATCATGTAACAGCGTGAGAAAATGGCCACCGATAGAATCAATATCAGCAGCTTGTGTGTCAATACGCACACCATCGTGAGAGAAGCGATACCAGTAGCAAATAATAGAGGGGAAAACAGCGAGCATACGATCAATATGGTCTAATTGCTCATCAAAGCTTTGCTCTGTTTCTAGGTTGCCGAGCATTGAACAGCCGGTACGCATCACATCCATAGGGTGCGCATCTTTAGGAATGTTTTCTAGTACTGTTTTTAAAGCGTCAGGCAATGAGCGCAGTGATTTTAATTTAGCAACATACGCAGCTAACTCGCTCTTATTAGGCAACTTACCTTTACTCAATAAATAGGCGACCTCTTCAAACTGTGCTTTCTCAGCTAACTGAGCCATATCGTAACCACGATATGTTAAACCAGCACCTGTTTTACCAACAGTACACAAGGCTGTTTCACCAGCGGATTGACCACGTAAACCGGCACCTGATAGTTTTTTTGCTTCTGCCATTTTAAAATTCTCCTCAATCGTGTTAGCGCCATAAATGCTGTCACTGACACGTCTTCTCAATAGTTTATTCACGCTTGCCAATGCATTAAACTAAAGTCATCAGCAAGCCTTTATTGTTATTTTTTATCGTTACGATACTGTTACTTATTTTTGCCCTGTGCAAATAACGCATCTAATTTTTGTTCGAAATCGTGGTAGTTCAAGAAGTCATATAACTCCATACGTGTTTGCATGGTATCGATGACTGCTTTTTGATCACCATCTTTTAGCAGTGTTTCATAAACATTAAGCGCCGCTTTATTGGCAGCACGAAAAGCAGATAGAGGGTAAAGCACCATAGTGGCGCCGTGCGCTGCCAGCTCTTCTTTATTAAATAAGGGAGTGGCGCCAAATTCGGTAATATTTGCTAGCAAGTGACCGCCGTTAATCCCCTTTGAGAACGCAGCGTAATCCTCTAATGTATGTACAGCTTCTGCAAAGATACCATCAGCTCCGGCATCTAAACATGCTTGTGCACGCTCAACAGCGGCGTCAATGCCTTCCATTTGAAATGAGTCTGTACGCGCTATGATAAAGAAGTCTTCATCTGTTCTCGCATCAACGGCCGCTTTTACACGATCAACCATCTCCTCTTTAGAAACGATTTCTTTATTCGGGCGATGTCCGCAGCGCTTTTGAGCGACTTGGTCTTCTAAATGCACAGCGGCTGCGCCTGCTTTTTGCATTTCTTTAACGGCGCGCCCAATATTAAAGGCACCACCCCAGCCTGTATCAATATCAACTAACAAAGGCGTTTCTACAGCGCTAGATATACGGCGAACATCTTCTAAAACATCATTCATTGAAGTCATACCTAAATCAGGCAGACCGTATGATGCATTTGCGACTCCACCACCTGATAAATACACCGCACTGTGACCAACGCGCTCAGCCATCATTGCATGATATGCGTTGACTGCGCCGACAATTTGTAACGGTGAATTTTCTGCTAGAGCTTTACGAAAACGTGCGCCTGCTGTTAATGATGCCATGTTAAACCTCTTTTTTATTTATTACTTAGCTTGATAAAATCACAAGCAATAGGTGTGTTTAGCTTCACTTAGTTTACGTTGGCAAAGGCAATTACATTTGCCAGCGGCTGCTAAGTGAGTCTAATTTTTGATATCTAATTTTTGTTCGATATTCATTCGGGCGGCGCTGATGTGTCTGCGCATAAGGATTTCAGCTAATTCTGGATCCCTAGACTCAATTGCATCAACGATTTGACGATGTTCTTTTAGCGCCCTTTTAGGACGTGAGCTCGATACGCTAAATTGATAGCGATACATTCTGACAAGGTGGTACAAGTCACTGCCGAGCAGTTCCAACATTTTCGCATTCTTACTGCCTTTAACAATACGATAGTGAAAATCTAAATCGCCTTCTTTTTGGAAATAAGATAAGCCATCTAACTGCTCTATCGACTCTTCATGCCTATCTAATAAGTTACGTAAATCATCTATCTCTTCTTGGCTCATATACTGCGCCGCCAAGCGTGAAGCCATCCCCTCTAGCGCTTCGCGCACTCGATATATTTCAATCAGCTCTTTGACACTGAGCTTAACAACGCGCGCACCTACATTAGGCTTTAACTCAACTAGGCGTAAACCTTCTAATCTGCGTATCGCTTCACGTAAAGGTCCACGGCTCATACCATAAGTTCGTGCCAATTCAGGCTCGCTGATTTTACTACCAGGGGCGATATCCCCTTTGACGATCGCTGTTACCAACATATCTAATACATTGGTAGTGAGCGTATTATCTGATTTGACGGGTTTTATTGTCGTATTCGCCAATGTTGGTTTGTTTTCAACGACTTGTTGTTTTGTCACATTGCACCTAAATACTGATAAGTTGATACACTATTCGACCAATCACAGATTGTCGACAATTAATGTAAGCAACCATACTAATCTTTGCTTGCGTGGTCAACCTTAAAACCAGTATTGTCGACAATATTATAGATTACAGTTTAAATATGCTTAAAAATTACATTAATCAGAGAAAGTGTTGACAATAGAGGCGACTGCGGATGTTTTATAGACAGGAAAGATGAGCAAACTCCCGCTCATCTTTTTTATAATTGTAGACAACTATATAATGTTACTGCACATGCTCATTAAATATTCGCGATATTTGTCTTGGCTTTTGATAAGGCAGCGAGTGATCAGTACCTGCAATATTATGATAAACCCAATGCGCCATGCTATCACTGAGTTGCTGATGATATAGATGCATAGACTCAACACTTAAACTGCCAACCATACTCAAAGTATCACCTTGCGCTGCAACTAGCTGTTCCCTATCTATGTCATGTATTGCTTGATTCACAGCCTCTAGTGCATTGGCAAAACCAAGGGATCGACGCGCTAAACGCTTAACAGCTAATGCCTGGGAAGCCGGTGTTGCTTTACTGTTAGGTGAAATAGTTGTTAAAAAGTGAATAATGCCCTGCTCAGCATGATTGCTTCTTAAATGCTCTACCGTTTGAGCGTATTGAGCTCGTAATGCCTTGGTCTCTAACCAACTCACTCTATCTAGTAAACCAGGCTCCAATAAGAACTGCTTATCAACTTGCAATGGGTATTTTTGCTTATACAACATCGCTACCAAACCACCGAGCGAATACCCGGCCAAATCAAAACAGCTCCAATTGAGTTGACCAGTCATTAATGCCACATCGGCAACGAGGTCAAATACATCAAAGCTCGGCTCTACAAACTTATTTTTTAGCGTGGCATTTGCCACTATATTATGGCCATCAATTTGTGTTGGCACTTCAGCACTTAAGCTTTCATTAAAGCACTCTAGCGCATAGCTATCACCCATGCCTCTTAGATCAGGCACCAGTATATACTGCCAGTGCTCAAGCAAACTAATGATGTTAGACCAAGTATCAACGCCTGCCACACCAGCACCATGTAACATCACCATTTTTCTATCATTGCTACTGTGTAAATTTTTATAAAGGCGATAACAAATACGATGATCCAAGGTGACTAAATATAAGGTTTCAACCTGATATTTTTTTGTTAATGACGTCATAATTTAGCAATACCTTTAGATAAATTGTCTTTCAAAATCAGCTTAGCTAATTAATAATTTAGCGAACTCGTTAATTTGCAAATCATCATTCAAATTTTACTTTTTTAGTTAAAGCCCAAAAGCGGTGTATTAATGCAATAGCGGCAAAAATAAGGCCTATCGCCAAGCCCAACCAGACACCTACCCCTCGCATATCAAACACAAAAGCCAATACATAAGCGATAGGAATACCGACTAACCAATACCCTATAATGGCGATAAACATAGGAACAGTGGTGTCGTTAATACCACGAAGTGCGGCAGCTGCCACCACTTGCCCACCATCGGCGATTTGGAAAATAGTAACGACTAAGACATAACTGACAGCAAAGCCAATCGCCGTTTGATTACCTGCGACATTAGGATCCAGGAATAAATGCACTAAATACTCAGGAATGATTAAGAAGGTACTTAAGGTCAGCACCATAAAACCAATACCCATGGCAATTGACACCCAACCTGATGTTGTCAGCATTTGTAAGTTCTTCGCACCATAACCATAACCCACTCTCACGGAGGTAGCATTGGACAAACCTAATGGAATCATAAACGCAATGGCTGTCAATTGTAACGCAACGGCATGTCCTGCCAACTCCTCTGTGCCTAACCAGCCCATAAAAATTGAGGCGACAGAGAACAAACTACTTTCAGCAGCCACCATCAACGCGACCGGAAAACCCATTTTTAAGATTTTACGAAATATGCTCCAATCAGCTTTATATATACGCACCAAAATATAATAGCGCTTATAACGACGATGCCTAAGCACATAATACAGCAGCGCTAAAAACATAAAACTATTGACAATAGTCGTACTGATACCAGCACCTGTAAGCCCAAGTGGCGGAAAACCTAACTTACCAAACATTAGCGTATAATTACCCAATGCATTTAAAACAATAGCAGCGAGTGTGATTTTCAATACAATTTTACTGTCGCCATGTGCTGTTACGAAGTTACGCAACACAAAAAACATATACACGGGAATAAGGTACCAAACTGCCGCATCCATATATTGCTGGGCTAACAGGCCAACTTTAGGATCGAGCTGTAAAAACAAAATAATCTCGTTTATTTGCAACATCAATGGAATACTAATAGCACTCATCACTATGGCAAACCAGAGCCCCTGTCGTGTTGTTCGCCTGATCTCTTTATACTTTCTGGACACTAGGTTTTGTGCAATTAGCGGGGTCAATACACTTAAAAAGGCAATAAATGCTAAAAACAGCGGATGTATAATAGCCGTCGCCATCGTCCCAGCCGCTAAGTATTCAGGGCCCAACCAACCCATCATAATAACGTCTGTGGTATTGATAGAAATAACAGCGAGCTGAGCAACAATGAGCGGCCAGGCCAGCGAAAAAGTTTTAGATAGCTCGTCAGTATAACGAGTAAACGTCGTTGTCATAAAAAAACCATAGTTATATATTTAGATACAAGCTGCGTGATAACTTTAAAGCACAGTAATAGCGTGTTTTTCGACGCATAAAATTTGGCGTTACAATACTCTTATTTTGAGTAATGGACAAATCAAATAAAAAACACTAACATTCGATAATATAATTCTATAATTGCATACAAAACAATTATTTATTCTAGTCTATTTTTATATAACGACGCATTCGTTATCCTGTATTGATAAGACATGCTATTTGAGGAAGTTGTACGATGAAGTTTTTAGCAAATATTTGCTGCTCAAGAACATATTGGCTATTGGTATTTATCTTTGCCTTAAGTTTAGAATTAATTGCTTTGTATTATCAATATCAACTTGGCTATGGCCCTTGCCTATTATGTGTTGAAGTCAGGGCTATCGTTCTAGCTATCATGGTTATCGCCCTGATCGGCATGTTCACAAGTCGCCTGCGCATTATGGCTAATTTAATGAATATCTTGCTTGCTATCAGCGGAGCCGCTTTTTATATCAAGTCAAACTTGCTGGTGCGTATTGAACGTAACGAAATAGAGAGCACTTGTGGCTTTAAAGCGGATTTTCCAAGCTGGTTACCATTAGATGTTTGGCTGCCTAGCGTGTTTGAACCATGGGAAGCATGCGGTTATACGCCCATGATGAAATTTGGTTTAACGATGGGTGAAGTCCTAGTTTACTGCTCCTACTTTATCTTCGCTCTAGGTGCTGTTGCACTCATTTTAAATTTACTTTTTGGTAAAAAGAAAGCAGACCAATCTATGTTCACTAATTCAAGCCTTTAATAATTAAAGCTTATTACCGACAAGCTAAGCATATTAATAATGCTTAGCTTGTATTTAAAAACCTTGCTGTGTCACCCCCTTCCCTAAACACTATTTATTGGATACTAGTTACTCACTTCACGGTCTTTATCTGGCTCAGAATCTGCGTCATCTAAACCAAAATTTTCAGCTAATAGTGAATCAGCTTCTTCATAGAAAGAGCTCTGTTTATAACCTGCGTGCAAATGCCTTAGGAACACCATGACAATAGCAGCAACTGGCAAGGCAATTAATATGCCGATAAAACCAAACAACTGACCGCCCGCCATAATAGCGAAAATAACCGCAACGGGATGCAACCCTATTTTATCCCCTACCATTAAAGGTGTTAGCACCATCCCCTCTAGGGCTTGGCCAATCATGAACACCAGCCCAACCCAGATCAGTACTGTGCCATCATTGAACTGCACCATAGCAGCAATCACCGCGGCAATAATGCCGACAAAAAAGCCCATATAAGGCACAATACTGGCAGCTCCTGCGAGCATACCAACAATAAGCGCTAAATCGAGACCCACCATCCACAGACCTAGGCTATAAATAATACCCAGTGCTAGCATCACCATTAATTGACCTTTGATGAAAGCACCTAACACTTCATCACAATCACGCGCTAACGTGACTATTTTTGACTCCAACTGTCGCGGTAATAACTGGTGTATTTTCGCAATTAAAATATCCCAATCGCGCAGCAAGTAAAACAGCACGACAGGAATTAATACCAAATTAGCCAACCAGGCAGCAATCGCCAACCCTGAACTGGCAACGCCCTTTAAGATATTATTTACCAAATTCCCGGTTTGACGAGCATTATCTTTAATTAATGACTCAATAAAGCCCAGATTAAAACCAGAGGTATCTAAGCCTAACTTCGCTTGCAAAAAAGGCAGTACTTTTTGTTCTATTAAAGCAATCGCTATTGGTATTTGCTTCAGCAAAATAACTATTTGATGCGTAAGCTTAGGCAACAATAATAACAGTGCGAGCAAAAACACAATAATAATAAAACTAAATACGACAATCACCGCATTGGTACGACTTAACCCAAACTCTTCTAGTTTATCGCTAACAGGGTCTGCTAGGTAGGCGAGCAAAGCGGCGATTAAGAAAGGTGATAAAATAGGGCCAAGCAATGCTAACAAATAGCCGAGTACGACGAGAACGATTAATAAAAACCAACGCTGCGAAATTTCCATAATTTTGCTTTATCTCTCAATTAAGTATCAGCAAATACTAACAAATAACGAACACATACATCGACATTATTTACTATTAATATAAGCACATTAGTTTTAATGACCAGTTTTAGCATAAATATCCACTGAATATAGCTGCTACTGTTATTTTTGCCGTATTGGGTTAGCAACTTTAAAACCGATCTGTTAGAATTCTGCGCGAATAAATTCATCATTAAGTCTTACTCTTTCACTGTGCTATTTTGGCATTAAAGGTCTATTGTTATGTCTAACGATCCAAGTATTACCTCCCTAAGTTACAAAGATGCTGGTGTTGATATTGATGCAGGCAATGCATTGGTTGAACGTATAAAACACGTTGCTAAAAAAACAACTCGCCCTGAAGTAATGGGTGGTTTAGGTGGCTTTGGCGGTTTATGTGAAATACCTGAAGGCTACAAGCAACCTGTACTTGTATCTGGCACTGATGGTGTAGGCACTAAGCTTAGACTCGCTATGGATCTTAACAAGCACGATACCATTGGTATTGATTTAGTGGCAATGTGTGTTAATGATTTAATCGTTGCTGGCGCTGAGCCATTATATTTCCTTGATTATTATGCAACTGGCAAACTTAACATTGAGACAGCAACAGCTGTTGTCACTGGTATTGGTAAAGGCTGCGAGCTATCAGGCTGTGCTTTAGTTGGCGGCGAAACAGCAGAAATGCCAGGTATGTACCACGGCGAAGACTACGATTTAGCCGGTTTTTGTACCGGTGTTGTTGAAAAATCTGAAATTATAGATGGCTCTAAAGTTCGCACGGGTGATGCACTTATTGGTGTCGCATCTTCAGGCCCCCACTCTAATGGTTATTCATTAATTAGAAAAATCATTGAAGTAAGCAAAGCTGATTTGGATCAAGATGTTGGCGGTCGCCCTTTAAAGGATGCATTAATGGAGCCGACTAGGATTTACGTAAAATCTGTGCTGCAACTAATGAAAGACGTGCAAGTTAATGCCCTATCCCATATTACCGGTGGCGGTTTACTGGAAAACATCCCACGTGTTTTACCTGATAACAGCAAAGCATTAATAGAGCAGAGCTCTTGGGATTTACCACCTGTTTTCAAATGGCTACAAGAAAACGGCAATGTTGACCCTATTGAAATGTACCGTACATTCAACTGTGGTGTTGGTCTTGTTATCTGTGTTAAAGCAGAGCAAAAACAACAGGCACTAGACAGCCTGAAAGCTAACGGTGAAAACGCCTGGGTTATCGGTGAAATTGCAGCAGCTGCAGCGGGTGAAGAACAAGTTGAGATGGTTGGTTAATGAAAAAGCGTATTGCAGTACTTATCTCCGGTAGCGGCTCAAATTTACAAGCGATTATCGATGCAATTTCAGCAAAAAACATCAATGCTGAGATTGTTTTAGTTATCAGCAACAAAGCTGATGCCTTTGGTTTAACTCGCGCTAAAAATGCCAACATCCAAACTAAAGTACTGCAACACACTCAATACGAAAGCCGACTAGCCTTTGACCAAGATTTACTAGCTTCAATTGATGAATTTAATGTCGATCTTGTGGTGCTCGCAGGCTTTATGCGCATTTTAACACCAGAGTTTGTTAATCATTTCTCTGGTCGCATGCTCAATATCCACCCTTCTTTACTGCCTAAATACAAAGGGCTAGACACGCATCAACGCGCATTAACCGCTAACGATGAAGAACACGGCTGCTCTGTCCACTTTGTGACGCCAGAGCTAGATGGCGGCCCTGTTGCCCTACAAGCAGTGGTTAAAATAACAGCGCTAGAAACACTTTCTTCGCTGGAGCAAAAAGTGCACGCAGCGGAGCATATCGCCTACTCGCAGGTTGTGGATTGGTTTTGCCAAGATAAACTACAGTGTATTGACAACAGCCTATATCTTGATAATGAACTTTTAGCACCTAGCGGTTTCAGATTAAACATTAGCACTGATTAAGTGACAATATTGTCTATCTCACATTAACATCTTTTATTAGACGACTCGGTAAAAGCACTAACACCTAAGCGCCTGTCACTATTTCGCCAAAGTTACGTGCTAAACCCATTACTAGCTGCAAGCTTGTCCAATACGCAGCTTAACCTACTACACCATTGAAGGTTACTATATGCAAATAACACAGCGTTTAAGCAAAAAACCTATCATCGCCCTGATTGGCGCCGTCACTCTCTCTACTATTAGTTTTGCAAGCTATGCCATTACTCCCTATAAGGCAACTTACGCAGCTGACATCAAGTCTAGTGTTAGCTTTTCAGGTACTTTAGAGCGCAGTTTAAGCAAAGACAATAACGGCCAATGGCTACTACAAGATAATGTTAACTCGTTATTAGCATCGATTGATGAAAGCAGCCAATTAAATATTAATAATGACACAGTACAACCGCTCAAGTACCAATATCTACGTAAAATTTTTGGCAAGAAAAAGCGAAGAAATGTCGATTTTAATTGGCCACAAAAAAAAGCTGTTAATCGCGACAAAGAAACGATTTCTTTAATTGACAGCACTCAAGACAGATTGAGCTATCAGCTACAATTGCAGCTTGATCTACAAAAAGGCAAGCGCGGCGTGCTGAGCTATCCAGTCATTAAAGGCGGCAGTATCGACACCCTAAAATTTGTTGAAGTCGGTACCCAAACAATTAAAACACCGCTTGGCAATCTTAAAAGTTTGAAATTTAAACTTGATCGTGGCCCAAACTCAAAGAGAGAAACCTTTATTTGGTTTTCAACAAAGTATGATTATGTCATCAGTAAATTGCAACAAACTGAAGATGATGGCAAATCTTACGCAATCACACTTGAAAAATTACAGCAGTAGGCAAGGTTAATGAACGAAGTAGCACAACAAGGATTAGATTGGTTATTATTACAAGAAGATTGCGACAATGACGATCGCCGCTTTTATTGTAGCTATTTAATCGGCCACATTAGCCTGGCACTCGCTGATGGCGATACCACTAATGACACAGCCAGTAACAATGAAAGATTTTTACTGACTATGCAGCAAAACCTGGCGACAACGTTAAGCGAAGATAACCTAAACGAAAACGATAAAGCAGGTATTAATAATTTATGGCACGAAGTCTGCAGCCTTTAGCCTCACTAAAAGCTGTTAAACTAAATCGCCTTATATCATCTATAAGGCGGTTTCTACTCTGCTTTTCTCACCTGCCAACACTTCTAGCTTAGCAGATAAAAAACCTAGTAATACACCATACATCGGCAAGAAAAACAGTAAGCTGATAATCAACTTAAAGCTATAATCAACCAGCGCGATCTCGAGCCAATGCTGCGCCATAAACGGATCAGAGCTAGCATAAAAGGCGATAGAGAAAAACAGCAATGTATCAAGAAAATTACCGATAATTGTCGAAATTACCGGCGCTATCCACCACTGTCTTTCTGCTCTTAGTTGATTAAAAATACTAATATCAAGTAGCTGCCCAAAAAAGTAGGCAACGAAACTAGCCAGCGCTATACGTGCAACAAATGTATTAAACTCAGACAGTGCCGACAAGCCTACATATTCGCCATCCACTATAATACAAGAGACAATATAAGATATTAACAGCGCAGGTAATAGCACACTCATTACAATTTTTCGCGCTAATGGGGCACCAAACAAGCGCACCGTCAAATCAGAGGCGAGAAAAATAAAAGGAAAGCTAAATGCTCCCCAAGTTGTATGAAAGCCCGCTAGGCTAAAGGGTAGCTGAACAAGGTAATTACTCGCGGCAATAATAATAATATGGAGCGCGGCAATCATTAATAGCAAGCGCTTTGCCTGCAAGGGAGTATGTATCATATTGTGGCCTTTTTAGTGGTTGGGGTGAGGGAACCCAAAAAATCGAGCACGTATATTATCGCGTTAAATTATAAATTCAAGTACTTTATCATTAATTTCCTGTTTGAGCATTAATGATAAAGCCAAACCTTACTGTGCTACATTGATACTTTAGCGCCAATCACGCAGCGCCTTCTTACTATCTATTATTAAATCATATTAAAAATATGTATTTTCACAATCAACCTTTGACAATAGCAAACAAGAAAACGTATATTGCCGCATCGGTAAAGACCGATATCGTTCTCGGGGCGGGGTGCAATTCCCCACCGGCGGTAAAGATTTTTTAATCTAAGCCCGCGAGCGCCTACCTAGGTAGGGTCAGCAGATTTGGTGTAAATCCAAAGCCGACGGTGATAGTCCGGATAAGAGAGAATGCGACAGATTATCAGTATATGCAGAACTAACAGTCTCTATAGATCCTAATTGGGTGTTATATAGCGCTGCGTTTAGCTATAAGGTTTTTGCCGCTAGTTAGCGACATGGCCTCATACTGACCTGCCCGTTCGCCTTGATTCTTAGTTTTTTTAATAGGCATCAAAATGAACCAGAGCATAAAAAACCCATTATCTACTACCACACCTAAACAGCAACGTATTGCTTTTATCCACGCAAGCTGGCACGAAGAGATTGTTTTAAATTGCCTACAGGGCTTTAAAAACGAATTACAAGCACGTGGCTATGACACTGACAGTATTGATGTCATTAGCGTCCCAGGCGCCTATGAAATTCCACTACAAGCTAAGTTGTTAGCAATGAGCGGACAATACAGTGCAATCACAGCGAGTGCGCTGGTTGTTGATGGCGGTATTTATCGTCACGACTTCGTCGCCCAAACGGTTTGCAACGCACTAATGCAAGTGCAACTAGAGACACTAACACCAGTATTAACGGCGGTGCTAACCCCTCATCATTTTCATGAACACGAAGAGCATCACAATTATTTTAGCCGCCATTTTATCAAAAAAGGTGAAGAGCTAGCAGCAGCCTGTGACAGCACCATTAAACTCACTGCCAGCCACAAAAAAGCCTACGCTTAAGGTACTCGATGTATGTTTTATGAAGACAAAGTCTCTGTGCTTTGTCTTCAGCAGTGCTTATATTAGCTATTAGTTAATATTGTTAATGTCACTAAAGACAGCACTGTAGATATCAAGATCGCCTTGGCGATTAACTGTGTTCTTATGCCGTATTGCAGGGCAATAACAAACGGCATCGCACCGCAAGGACCAGCTGCCATCAATATAATCATTTGTTGCCACTTTGCAGATACCGTCACTAATTCAGCTAAACTGATGACCAGTAATGGCATGGCGACAATATTCATCACGACGACAACCCAAACCTCCTTACCCACTGTTTTTATAGTATTACTGGCCAGGATAATGCCCAGTGAAAACAATGATGCTGGCGCTGCTGCTGCCCCTGCAAATTGAGCATAAGTAATAACCCCCTCAGGCACACTCTCTTTAAAAAATAACGAGCACGCCCCAATAACAGCAGCTATTAAGAATGGATTTTTACTTAGTAAGACCAGCACCTTGAAAACAGATTTTTTAGAAGAGTTCATTAAATCTAGCGCTAAAACGGTACCGCAAAACAAAACAATAATATCAACTATGACGATACCAGCGATAGGTTGCGCTGCGAGCTTTCCATACACACGCTCAGCAATGGGTAACACAAAAAATATGTGATTGACAAAAACTGTGGTCAATCCTAATAGCAAAGCCTCTTTTTTATCCAAGTGAAAAACTGACATCAACAGCAAAAACACCGCGACATACACTGTCAGTTGAGCAACAAAATAAAGCCCTAACGCGGTAAAATCTAAGGTATTTATTGGCGCATTTGAAACCACATTAAAGACCAGCGCTGGCGTTGCTACATAAAACACAAATTTATTAATAGCTTGCGCCGCAACCACATCAAATAGTTTTATATGGAAAAAAATATAACCTAACATCAATATAGCAAAGATAGGTAAAATTGGATTTGCGAGGGTTGAGAGCATAATAAACGTCTTATTTTAGGTCGTGTTAAAGAAGCGCAATAGTATAAATGCAGACTCTGCAATTAAACAGACTATCTTTACGGCTTATTAGTTTAATGACAATTAACACGATAACGTAATACAAAGTAGCACCGCTGCACCTAAAATCAATCATGTGGTTTTTATATCTGATCCAGCCATATTTTCCATTTAGCACAGTAATCAAAAAATAACGTGGCTATTGACCCACTAATTGATTACTCCTTAAAAAGCAGATGTTAAAATTTTGGCTGATGACAATATTCATTTTAGGAGAATATATTGAGTAATTTACATGGATATTATTTAGAAGATCTCGAAATTGGTATGAGCGCCAGTACTGAAAAAACGATATCAGCAGCAGATGTTGCCACATTTGCGCAAATATCTGGTGATGACAACCCAATTCACGTTGACGAAGAATATGCAAAAAACAGTGCGTTTGGTAAGCGTATTGTGCACGGCATGTTCAGTGCGGCTTTAATTTCTGCTGTAGCTGGCACTAAGTTACCAGGTTATGGTGGGGTTTACCTGTCGCAAGAGCTAAAATTTAGAAAGCCGATATTCATTGACGATACGGTGGTGACCAAGTTAACTATTGAAGACATCAACCAACGTCGTGGTCGCGTTACTATGAAAACAGAAGTTTTTGTCAAAGATGTCTTAGTTGTCTCTGGTGAAGCAATTTATATGGTCAACAAAAAGCCTAGCGCTTAGCCTCAGCTGCTATGCACTGTTGCTCAAAACCAACCTCTATTGACACTTTGATAACCATAAAAAAGCCTCGCTAATTAGCGAGGCTTTATAGTGACCAACAACACTTAGCTTTCGCGATGCCAACTAGTTCCTTCTCTGCTATCTTTTAGTACGATGCTTTGCTCTAGTAACAGATCTCGAATACGATCAGATTCTGCAAAATTCTTCTCAGCTCTAGCCGCTTTACGATCTGCTATAAACGCCTCTATCTGCTCAGCGCTAAAGCCGCCCTCTTCCGCTTTACCCTGTAAAAAAGCTGCCGGGTTTTGTTGTAAAATACCAATGCTATCAGCCAGGGTGAGTAGTTGATGAGCAAGTGCTGGCGCTGTAGCTAAATTTTGTTTATTCGCAACATTTAGCTCATTAACGATTTCAAACAATACCGCTATCGCTTTGGGTGTATTGAAATCATCGTTCATTGCCGCTACAAATTTCTCGCTATAATCATTCTCTAGTGGCCCTTCACAGGCTTGGCTGTCACTCAATGCCTGATAAAAGCGCTCCAGCTTTGTCTGCGCTTCTTTCAAAGACGCTTCGCTGTAATCGATATAGCTACGATAATGCACGCTCGCTAAGAAAAAACGCACCACCTCAGCATTGTATTTTTGCAACACATCACGAATAGTGAAAAAGTTGCCCAGTGATTTAGACATTTTTTCTGAATTGACACGAACAGCACCAGCATGCATCCAAAGATTGGCATAAGTACAACCATTAGCGGCTTCTGACTGTGCGATTTCATTTTCATGATGCGGGAAAGGTAAATCTGGCCCGCCACCGTGAATATCAAAGTTATCGCCAAGGCAACTTTTTGACATTGCAGAACATTCTATATGCCAGCCAGGGCGGCCCTCACCCCATGGTGATGCCCAGCTAACCTCACCTGCTTTAGCAGCTTTCCATAATACGAAGTCTATTGGGTCTTCTTTAACATCATTAACCGCAACACGTGCACCTGATTGTAAGTCATCAATATTCTTGTTCGATAACTTGCCATAACCATCAAATTTCGCAACACGATAGTAAACATCGCCATTGTCTGCTGGGTAGGCATAGCCTTTATCAATGAGTGTTTCGATAATATTAATAATGCCTGCAATATGAGCGGTTGCGCGTGGCTCTTGATCAGGCTTAAGCACATAAAGACTCTTTTCATCTTCGTGCATTGCACTAATCATGCGCTGTGTTAGCTGCTCCATCGCTTCATTATTTTCATTAGCGCGATTCAGAATTTTATCATCGACATCGGTAATGTTTCTAACGTAGTTAACATTCCAGCCTTGTGATCGTAAAAAACGGGTAATCACATCAAATGAAACCATAACGCGAGCGTGACCTATGTGACAAAAATCATATACTGTCATGCCACAAACATACAAACCAATCTCCCCTTTAATTAATGGCTGAAACGGGGCTTTCTTTTTAGTCAAGGTATCGTATATTTGTAACATTTTATCCTGCTTATATATTGATAGGTTATTTTAAAACGATGGCTATATTAGATTTAATCTATTGCGCGCCACTAATTTGCAGCATTATAAACAAATATTTAAGGCACACCTAACATTAATTAGAAGCTAGGCGCTATAGCACACAAGCAGACTAATTTGGCAATTTAAAATAACCTAGCGTTTGTTTTGAATGTCGACTATCTTCAGCGGCTGCAACAAAGTGGCTATCTGAAATCCATTTGATGGCTTCCCACTGCCCATAAGGCTCTATTTTATAACGCTTAGCACTTTGCCATACAGGCAGTTGATCAACCACATCCATCACCCAGATAAACGCTCCCCAATTTGGAGTGTATTGTGAATACCCTAATAAAAGTAATTTATTATTATCAGCATTATAATCTGCTGCCGTAATAAGTCCTTTTACAGGAAGCTCTATACTTGCACTCACCTTTTGCTGTTGTGCGCTCTTATCTAGTTTATATAAACTGGCTTGCTGATTTAATCGATTTTTAGTGAACAACCATAAATCATCAGCCACGACAGTTAAGGCCTCACTATCAAAATTATGCTCTTTTGTTGGCAAAAAATTATTCTTAGCAGCGTAACGTATGTTTAGTTTCACTGATTTAACCGTACTACTTGGTACTGCACTATTGTGTTCAAGACTAGACACTGTTGAATCAGTCATGATCTTTTCTAGATCTACTTTTGCGACTTTGTAAATATCGACACTGCGCCTAAAGGCTATATTATCACCAGTATCTGCAATATAGATAAAGTCATCATCTTGTGCTAACTCTTCCCAATCAAAATTAGCAGCCCCTTCAATATGGACAATTCTCTCTAGTTTAAGGCTATGTTTATCAAAGGCATAAATGGCCGCTTCACCTAAACTGTCATTATGCCCCCAAAAGTGATCAGCTGTTGTTGCCAAACCCGATATTTCATCAAGTTCAGCAGCGATCAGCGCTACTTTATCAGCCGTTAGTACTGGGAACCTCTTTTTACTCTGCTTTTTTGATGGCGAGTGTACATTTTGAATCGACTTGTTCTTTATCGACACTGCTTGCTCATGCGCCCAAGCAGTGACAGAAAAAAACAGAGCCATAGTGACAAAAAAATTAATTTTCATATTTTTCAACTATTTATGTGAATGTTTTAAATGTAATCTTAAGTTTCCTCTAAATCGTTCCGGTTTTGACGCGACTAACAATGACATACATTAAAACACCCTTGTAGATTACATCAGCATGACAGATGGATACGTCGCCACTTTGAATCGACGAATGCACCCTCTTAACTAATGATTCTTAGGCAAACACTCTTTGGACAATGAATTATTTTTTGGTTCCCATTATTCCTTGTGTAATCTAATAATATACTATTGATTGTGCACAGTATTTCCTCTAAATTAAAGATCATTCAACAACACACTCCCAAGAGCACTGTGCATTAATAGGCATATATTTATGATATAACATTAGCATTATAAGGCTGTTGTCATTTAATGATAAAAGCCTAAGCCATTTGTACAGCTAATAACAAGGATACGCATGTGAATTCAGATATAGATATTGCTCGAGCAGCGAAAAAAAAAGCCATCACTGAAATAGCACAAAATCTTAATATCCCCCTAGAGCATATAACGCCTTACGGTCATGATAAAGCAAAAATAAACCTCGATTACATCAATAGTTTAAATGCTCAAAAAGACGGTAAACTTATTCTTGTTACTGCCATTAGTCCAACACCCGCTGGTGAGGGTAAGACCACTACCACCGTAGGGCTAGGTGATGGTTTAAACAAAATTGGTAAAAAAACAATAATGTGTTTACGAGAGCCAAGCCTAGGGCCATGTTTTGGTATGAAAGGTGGTGCAGCAGGCGGTGGTATGGCACAAGTTGTGCCCATGGAAGATATTAACTTACATTTCACTGGCGATTTTCATGCGATTAGCTCAGCTCACAATTTATTAGCCGCACTCATTGACAACCATATTCATTGGGGTAATGCGTTAGGTATAGACAGCAGACGTATTGCCTTCAAACGTGTCATGGATATGAATGACAGAGCCTTACGAGAACTCGCTATTGGTTTAGGAGGCCCAGGTAATGGTTTTACTCGTACCGATGGTTTTGATATTACTGTTGCCTCAGAAATCATGGCGATATTCTGCCTAGCCACTGATATGGCAGACTTACAACAGCGCATTGGTAATATTGTGGTTGCTCAAACAAGAGATATGCAACCGATCACCGCAAGAGAGCTCGATGCTGATGGTGCTATGGCAACACTGTTAAAAGATGCTATTAACCCTAACCTAGTACAAACGTTAGAAAACAACCCAGCGTTAATTCATGGCGGCCCATTTGCCAATATTGCCCACGGCTGTAATTCTGTTATAGCCACTAAAGCCGCTTTGAAATTAGCTGATTATGTGGTCACTGAAGCGGGATTTGGTGCTGATTTAGGTGCTGAAAAATTCTTTGATATCAAGTGTCGTAAAGCTGGTTTAAAACCTGAAGCGACTGTTATTGTCGCTACAGTACGCGCATTAAAAATGCATGGCGGTGTCAATAAAGATCAACTAGCAGCGCCTGATACTCAAGCGGTAATTAAAGGCTGCGCTAATCTTGCTCGCCATATCCAAAATGTGAAATCTTTTGGCGTGCCTGTAGTCGTTGCTATCAACCAGTTTAGCGGTGATAGCCAACAAGAAATTGATGCGATTAAAGAGGCATCATCTCACCTAGGTGTCCAAGCTATACTGGCAAATCATTGGGCACAGGGCTCTGCGGGCACCATCGAATTAGCTCACAAGGTAATAGAACTAATTGAACATGGCAATTCACAATTTGCACCCATTTATGAGCTAGAACAGCCGCTACTTAAAAAAATCGAAATTATTGCCACTAAAATTTATGACGCCAGTGAAGTGCTAGCGGATAAATCAGTGAGAGCTAAATTAAAACTGTTTGAAGAACAAGGCTTTGGTCACTTACCTATTTGCATGGCAAAAACTCAATACAGCTTTTCGACTGATATGAATTTATTAGGTGCTCCATCTGGACACAGCGTCACTGTTAGGGAAGTACGCTTAGCAGCAGGAGCTGAATTTATTGTCGCAATCTGTGGTGATATTATGACGATGCCTGGTTTACCTAGGGAGCCTGCAGCCAATAAAATTCATATCGATAACGATGGTTTAATCCAAGGACTATTTTAACAGTACGCGATTACCGAGAAAGCCAAATAGCTATTTGGCGCTGCCTGGTTTACCTACAGAGCCTGCGGCGCTAAATAGTATATTGTTATGAGTTTAATGACTGCTGGCTTAAAAAATCACTCATTTTAGCAGCACTAAGAGCTCTGCTATAATAAAAGCCCTGTATGTATAAGCAATTGCTTCGTGCTAAAAAAACGAACTGCTGCTCGCTCTCAACACCTTCTGCTATCACTTTTAAATTCAGACTGTGAGCCATAGAAATAATACCTTGAATGAGTTCCCCATCACTTTCGTTTGCACCAATACCTTGAATAAATGACTGATCTATTTTCAATACATTTATCGGGAATTTTCGCAGATAACTTAGTGATGAAAAACCGGTGCCAAAATCATCTATCGCTAAACCTATCCCCAACTCTCTAATATAATTAAACTGTTCTAAAACATGAGCATCATCGGATAATAGTAAACTTTCCGTTATTTCCAACATTAATAGCTGTGGGTCTAATTGCGTGTCTTGTAATATTTTTGCAATAACTTGATGCATATTGCCATATTGAAATTGCCTGGACGAAATATTCACCGATAAATAGAGGCGCTCATCAGTGTCTCTATTCCATTTTGCCGCTTGCTCACAAGCATTGCGAATCACCCACTCGCCAATAGGAACAATTAAGCCAACTTCTTCAGCTAGCGCTATAAATTCATTAGCTGGGACAATGCCAAACTGAGGGTGCTGCCACTGTAATAACACCTCACAGCCAACGGTAGACAAGTTGTTAACATCCATTATAGGTTGGTACAACAAACTAAACTCGTTATTTTCTAATGCCTTGTGCAGCACAATTTCTAGCTTTCTTCTTTTGATTTGCGCCTCATCCATGGCTTTAGTAAAGTACTGAAAATTATTTTTACCCTTTTCTTTTGCTTTATACATCGCACTATCCGCTTTATGCATCAGCAATTCACAATTATGACCATTACTGGGGTACACACTGATACCAATACTTGCTGACACGAATGCTTCATTTTTTGCTACTATGAACGGCACTGCCATACTGGTCAGAATTCTGTTGGCAATAACATCAACTCGCTCAGTATTATCTAGCTCAGTAATAATAACTGCAAATTCATCGCCACCAAACCTAGCAGCGGTGTCTGTTTCCCTCAAAATATTTTTTAAACGAACCGACACCTCTTTTAATAAATCATCCCCTGCGCCGTGTCCATACATATCATTAACATGCTTAAACCTATCTAAGTCTAAAAAAAGTAGTGCCACAAATTGCCGATTACGTTTAGCATCATCAATTGCCGTCAAGAATCGCTCTTTAAACAAACTTCTATTAGCCAAGCGTGTTAATGCATCATAATTCGCTTGGAAAATAACTTTTGATTTAGCTTCTTCCGCGGCTTCTTTACTATTTTTTAACTGCTCTTCTGTTTTAACGCGCTCTTCAATTTCTATTGTTAACAACGCATTGCTATCTTTCAATTCTTTAGTACGCACCATAACCCTATGCTCAAGAGTCTTACGTAAATTTAATAATTTACTGTTATTTCTGATAAGATAGAAAACGATAAACAAGGCGATAATAAAGGTAGCTGTACTTAAAAAAATAGAGTTTCGATAAGATATATTCGTTGTTTGTTGTCGAATCAGCTCCATTTCCCTGTCATCAGTACCTTGCCTCAACTGATAATCATGGGAGTCATTAACTAAACTATCAAACAAGCTCTTCGCTTTATCATAAGACAGGGCTGATGGCCTTATGGAACTGTAAATTAAAGTGTTGATCTCATCCAAATGTTTTTTCAACAGTGTTACCTTAACACCACTTGTGACGATCATTTTACCAAAGTCACCATGTTGCATACCATCAACACGGCTCCATAAAATATCGAACCATTTATTGAACATTTGATGGCCACTAGCACTATCAGGATTTTCATATAAAGACATAAAAACACTATTTGTTCTTAGCAATTCATACTCATACTGGCGCATGAAAAAACTTGTCTCAGAACGCCTCTGATCAACTTGCAGCATAGATGTATCTTTAAAGAGAGCAACCGAGCTTATTAAACTTAACAAAATCATTGTCAGCATACACACTGCTAAAACAAATGATCCTTTATACTCGTTCTTATTCATAAATTTCTAATGTACTAAGTTGCCATACCGCTCTAGAGTAATAAGCTCCTTGTTCTAGTTCGGGGCGAGCAGACCAAGGATAAATAATCCAGATAGGTCCTTTAGTACGTAACGTAAGCGGTTTATCTGCCTGGGTTAGCGCTAAGATAACATCGATATTTAAATAGTCTTGGGAAGGTATATCGACACGATAACCGTTGATGGCAACTGCGGTTATATACCGAGCTTTTTTTGCACTCAAAGCGAGTACATCTCGTAATAAAGGGCCCTTAAAACGCTTTTCCCCCTGTGTCCACCGCGTCTGAGTTTTGATCTCTAACTGTGGCAAAGCTTGTAACTGCTTAATCGTTAACTGCAACGCGTGTTTCTTAGTGACAGAACCTGAGTGCTCTGAAATGATCAAGGCTATTTCTTCATTTACTACTCGATCTGCAATGGTATTCGTAGAGAGCAGAGCTAATAGTAAAAACAAATAAGTTCTTTTACTTAATTTATACAACATAAAATCCTTAAATTAACACTAGCCCTTTGATACTATCCTTTTTCTTAAAAAAATAACACTGATAATAAAGTAGCAATATAATTGAATTGATTAGCTAAATTATATTTGTAATGTACTAGGTTATACTATTTTCATTTATAGATTCTCTTGCATGTTTGCGATCTAGACAACTCTATTTTTAGCACGGTTAAATAATTACAAGCTATCGCAGTTTCTCATTCAATTAACACTCCTCACTCTAACTAGCAGAGCGAAGATTTCTTTTTTCACAGTTATCGCCTCATTTTAAACCCCAGCACTATCAGTGCTAGGGTGTCTCTTTAGTTGCATATAGAATTTAGTATAAGCTTTTTGGCAGGTTGAATTCTTTAAACAAAGATTGAGTAAAAGGGTTGTTGTTACCCTCTGCCAAAAGCATATAACTTACCCTGCCCTTATCAATATTGAAACTTAACTGCACATTGCTGGCACTGCTGCCTGATAGCTGCCCTGCCTCTATCAGTTTGAAAAAAGCCCAAGGCCCTGTGCGCTCAATACTGCGCGGTGAATAGTTACGTGCCAGTGGTACTAGCGTTAACTTACTGCGATTGCCCTCACGTAAAGAGTTTGGCCAAACCATGCTAATTTCCCTGCTAGCTCCATGACTGAAATCAATAATCTGGCCATCTATGTTGATAACACTGCGACGCTTATTACTACTTAAACGCACAGGCTGTACTGAAAATTGCACACTTAGATTCCCCTTGCGATCAAAAAAGGCTTCTTGAATGCGCCAGGCAGCTTCTAATTGCTCAAGTACATCTTGGCGAATTAACTGCTCACCATTGGCGCCAATAGAATTTAATTCTTCTAGATTATCCTCTAGAAAAATTTTCATGTTTTCACGATAAAATGTACTCATTTTGCCATCGGGTGCAAAGAATCGCTCAAAATCTAGCAGTGATACGTCTCGTGTGCTTTGGCCATCAAAGGGATAACGATCAGCTATCTTTTCTTCAAAGTCTAGATAGACATCTTCGTACCAACGTTTTTCAACTTGTTTAACCGCTCGTTTTAAAACACTTTTCCAACTTTCAGCTGCTAATTTCCCCACCAGCGTGTCCATAGGTTTAGGTAAACCCGCAGCCATGCGTTGCAATGAGAAAATAGGATCAATATCATTGAGAGTTAATCGCTTCTTGGCTGCTTCAAGTGCAGCTTTACCAACATCTGGCGCATCTTGAATCGCTTTCATATAGTTATATAGACTGTTGATTTCTATCATTACTTCCTCAATATATGCAGGGTGATCCTGCAGCGCCACATTAAGATTTGTTAGTTCTGAAAACTGTTTATCTATACGTGAAGCTAATGCATATTGCGGTGTTTTTAAAGCAAGCTCACGCGCTTGCTCGCTGTCCTCTTCTAGTTTTGGGAACAGTGCAGTGTTTACTTTAACGGTATTGATCAAGCGCTGCAGCGGCTGATTACTATCCGTTACATTACGCAATATAAGAACCGCGTGATTGATATCCGCAAAGTCTTGCACTTCTATTTTATTAATAGCTCGACGCCAAGATTGCGAATAATCCGCCACGTATTGGTCTACTAGCTGCTGTGTAAAGTATTTTTTATCCGCCTCACTAAAATCAACTTTTTTAGTTTTTCCCAAAACCCAACTGTCGATAATAGCTAGGTTAGTTACACTATCCGTGCGCGGTAGAAAATAATTGATTAGACCATCTTTAGTGTAGATTCTAGCTACCTGATTAGCATCATTCGCCAAGCCCGTTTGCTGGCTTATACGATCTTTGAAAACAATGTCATATACAGGTCCCACTTCCTTTTTTAAGTCCAGTGCAGAATCTAGTTTAGCAGCAGCTTCATGAGTCATATTACGATAAATACGCTGCTCTAATGGCAGACGCGCCAAGTCAACTTGTGCTCTGGATATCTCATTATCGAAGGGTTTTAGCGCCTCGATAATTTTTTGCTCTCCCTCTAAACGCGCTTGCTTAATATCGGTGTGTTGCATCGCATATTGTAAATGCCCCATCAATTCACCTTGTACAGCGCCCTGAGTATTAAACTCTTGCTGCCAGCGCTGTGACATATATTGCTCGACCGTATTATGGCTACGTCCCGTTTTATCAGACATCATGCGCAGCACACGAAGTACTGTTAACTTCTCATTGCTGCCCGCTCCTTTCGTTTTCATATCTTGCACTATGCCTTGCATTAGTGCTGGCAAGTAACGAGAGGCAAGCAGATCTAAATAAGCCTGCTCTACTTTAGGGCCAATAATACGCCCTTGATAGAGACCTGAATCTGCAAAAATTGAGGTGCGATCACGATAGAAACCAAACTCTAGAGTCGCTTGGCGAATTAAATTAAGTGGCTCTATTAGATTGCGCCCAGAGGGGTCTATTTTGTAATCTATATTTTGTTCAATATAATTAGCAGCTTTCGCTAACACACCATCAGCGGCTGTTTTATTACTGTCATAATATTGACTCCAGGTCATGATAATCATCGCGCTGGCAATCGAACATACTGTTGTTGCCATTAACAACAGATTGCGCTTTTTCTTAGCGACCTTAAAATTATCGCCAGCGATGCCCGCTTCAGGGTAAATAATCGACTTGAACAGTCCACCTGAGAAATAAATACTTGATTGAGCAGCGTGTTGTGCCCGATTTATTTTTTTCGGCAGGTTATAGCGTACAGCTGCATTATTAATGAAAACATCTTCCGGTACGCCTTGCTGATACACAGATGTATAGTAGACACCACGCACTAGAGCGGATGTTGAAAAGCGATCACTTTTTAATGCCTCTTCTAAGAAGTGATGAACAATATCTTTTAGACCACACAACTGACGAATAAAACTATATAGGTTGGTGCGCTCATCAGTGTTTTTGCACTGCTCTAGCTGCTTTGGTAGCATTGCGTTCATGCGCTCTAGCATTTGCGTATACTGCTGATCAAACTCGATTAACCAACTGTCATATTCAGTGACAGAATTCATAGAGAAGGTAAAACCCATGGCTTGTTCGCGCTGCTCTTTGGTCATGTTTTTAAAGAACAAGTCAAAACCGCTGAGCAAGTCCATTTTGCTTAACACGATGTAGATAGGAAAACGGGTAGATAGCTTCTCCATTAATTCGCGCAAGCGAGTACGTATCACTTGTGCATACGCTTTACGATCTGAAACACTACCTCTACTGAGAGTATCTAAGTCTAGGACAATAATCGCCCCATTTAACGGCCGACGGCTACGGTTGCTCTCAAGCCATTGAATAAAATGATCCCACAGCGCCGTTTTCATCTCACTGTCCTCATCTTTAACGCTGCCCTGGGTTAATATTTCACCATCAGGGTCTAGAATAACGGACTCATCACCTATCCACCAATCAACACCATAGAGATTACTGCGTTTACCCATATTGGCTTTAAGCGCGTGTGTAAGCGAAAAATTTTGCTGCGAGCGATTGATCAGGCTCGTTTTTCCTGCCTTTTCAACGCCCATCACTAAGTACCATGGGAGTTTATATAGATAATTGCTTGCCCCTAAGCTATCGCGCATACCTGCAAGAATTTGATCAAATTCAGCTTCTTGTTTGTCGGTAATATCTTTTAAAGGGCTGGCTTTGTAGTGCTCTTTACGCTCCTCGTCTAAACGTATCTTACGCAGTTTATGATACTGCTTGACTCCCCAGACAATGGCTATCAACAACACGATAATTAGTGAGGCAACAATACGCATCGCAATACTCGCTAACGGTTTTTGGTCAAAAATAAGCCATTGCGGACCAAACCACCAAATAGCCACCAGCACGAGTATCACTAGAATAGCCAATAACACCGGCATTGCCGCTTTCAAGTAAGGGCTCAAAAATTTACTGAATTTTTTAATTATGTTCCACATCTTAACTAACCTAATTATCCATAATGTTTAGGGATTGCATTAAATGCTGGGTGAATGAGGGTTCCCATTCATCAAGTAACATGCCTTTAGCACTGTCCATAAGTACCTGGTATTGCGTTTTAGCAAGGGTTGTCAAGCCTTGCTGATTGAGTAAATCTGCATTTATTTTACGCCAGTAAAACTGTTGCCTCATGTCGCTTGTCATCGCCAATCTTTCTTCAACTTGCGCCATAGCAATCGCTAGGCCGCTACGTTGGCAAGTAGCTAAGACACTATTTAGCTCATCATCCCAGTTATTTTCAGCACCAACACTGACACCAACAGTGCTATTACCTGTGCCCTCATTAAGCCATTGCTTTGTTGACTCATTAACAAAAGGGCTACCGTCACTCGCACAATAATTTATTAGCGCTGGTAAACGCTCGAGAAAAGACTGGCTCTGTGTTTGAATAACTCTGGCAATATCGAGATAGCCGAGTTTAAGGCACAGTTGCGCGCTAAGATGCTGGCCATCAAACCAAAAAGGTGCTTGTTCAATACTGCGCTCTAATCGTTTTAACAGCTCATTACTTGGGCTTCTAACTACGCTATTACAATAATCTTGATATTTATCAACTGAGTATGCAGCCAAATCGGTAATGCATTCTTTTTTTGTGCCCGGTAATTGATCAATTGCAAACCAGAGAGCATGCCGGCGAATTTGATAGCCTAATGTGTTTTCAGGATCTGTTGCATTGAGAAAATCAGCCATTGTCATTAATGCTTGTCGCGTTGCCCGCTCATTTTTACTATCAAAGAAAACTTTTGGTGCTTTAGGTGCGTCGACTTGCTGCTCAGTTTTAGTGCTGGCATCTTGGCTTTGATCGCTACTTTCTTTGACATTATGGCTATCAGTAATACCTTGCTCTATTGATCTTTGTAGTGATTCTATTAAGCTGATATCTAATGATTGCGCGGCTAACGTTTTCATGAGCGGTTTTAGCACCCGCTCAATTTCAGTTGTCTGGGCATCATAATACTCTAATTTTTTTACCGTATTAGCACTGCGCTGCATCATTTGCTTGTAGAGTTTAGCGCGCAGCTTCTCGCCTTTTGGCCCAGGTATCGGGTAAGCCTGCTGCCAAAAATTCGCAGCAAACACATCTAAAACATAAAGTGAATTTAACAGTGATAATAAGTTCCCCTGTTGCTGCAGGCACTGCATATAATTAGCGAGCACTTTAATATCTTTACTTTTGTTACACAGGATATTTAATGCACTTTCTTCCACTTGTGCCCAGCCAATAGAGCTGTGTGATAATGAGCCTACTTTCATTAATTCAGTCTCGATGAAATCAAGTTGCTCATCATCAATGAGAACCTCTCCTACTGGATTATCTCGATGTATAGGCTCCGCTATTTTGTTATTTATGTTCATCATAGTTACCAGTGGCACGCTTGGCGTAACGGTTTGATATCTTCAACTAGGTTCGTCAATTCAAAACTGAGATTGTCAAGTTGAGGTGTTTTACTACGAATCACCAAGGTTTTATGGTTCAACATAGCTTTGATATCTTCAATGCCTGGTAATCCTCTACCTGCTCGAATCGCATAGCCGTTTTGCTCACTAAACCAGCGACTCGCAAGTGGCTGAGCATCGATCACTAATGTCAGTGGTGTCACCCCTTCATCTATTGGCTGATGTAACATAATTTGTAGCCTAGTGATGTTATCAATACAGCTTATCGTCAATATTGGACGTGGTGGTATTACCCCCATTGCCGCTTGTGTTAGGACAACATTAGCTCCCGTGTTTTGTTGTGCACTAGCATCTGCCTCTATCGTAGTGTCACGGTTAACACTACTAACAAATACATCCTCATTACGACGTTGCTGCTCTTGTGCTGCCACTAGCTGCCAAAAATCTGGACGCTTAACAATGCGCTCTGTAATAGTTTGATTTATTAAACTTTTCGTTTTAGCCAAAGGTGTGGCGAACACATCATCAAAACAAGCTAACCGCTCTAACCTGCTCTGGCTTATTTGCGAACAAAGCTTAGCTTTAGCTATCATTTGCTGCTCATCAGCTGCGACATGTAACGCACTACTGGTCAAGAGTGCGCTGATCAACATTGTTAAATTTAGTGTTTTCACTCTAGGTCAACTCCAGTTTGTGGCAAAGTTGCGTAAATGTGCGCCTTGGCACGCCTAATGTCTGTGCCGCCATCGTTTTATTACCTTGGCATTGCTGTAATCGATCAATAATGACACTGCGCTCATATCCTTGTACCGCACTCTTCAAATCATCGATCAATGAAAATTGCGCGTTAGCTAGCATGTCATTACTTTGTCCTTGCTGTAGATCATCTTGATCATCTGTGCTCGAGTACTCAATGTGTTCAATCACTTTGTTATCTTGTGTGTGTAAGCAGGCGAGCTCAATAATATTTTTTAATTCGCGTACATTTCCGTTTAAAGGTAATGCGGTTAACTGGCTCGTCACCGCTGTCGACACGCCGGCAACGGCCCTGTTATTTTGCCGATTAAACTGGGTAATCAAATGCTGACAAATCGGTAAAATATCGGCTGTTCTATCACGCAAAGCCGGCACTGGAATCGGAAAGCTATTGAGTCGATAAAATAAATCGCTGCGAAATCTGTTTTGCTTAATCAAATCGGGTATATGGTGATGTGTCGCTGCGACTAATCTAAAATCACTGACTAACTCTTTTTGTCCACCAAGCTGTCGGTACTGTTTAGTTTCAAGCACGCGCAAGATTTTAGCTTGCAGCTGTAAGGGCATATCGCCAATTTCATCGAGAAAAAGCACGCCTTTATGGGCTTGCCCTAGTAGCCCTGTCGATGAATTTGTGGCACCGGAGTAAGCACCTTTTACGTAGCCAAACAACTCACTTTCAAGTAAGGCATCGGGAATTGCAGCACAATTTAAGGCAATAAAGGGCTGCTGTGCACGATCTGAAAACCGATGTATTGCGCTAGCGACAAGCTCTTTACCTACCCCTGTTTCTCCATTTATCAAGACATTGAGAGAAGAGCGAGCGCCAATCACAATACGCTCATGCAACTTCACAATTGGCGCAGAACGACCGATAATCGTCTGGGCTAACTGTTGTTGCTGAGCGCTATTGAGCATATTGGTATTTAAGGTAGTGACTGTCGATGCCAGCTGCCTGCGCTCTACATCAGTACGTTTACTTTTCACTAACTGCTCAAGCTGGTTGTTTACCAATGCTTTTAGCGCTTGCACATCATCATTAAGATCTATTTGTTCGCTTTGAACAGCCCAAAGCCCATAAAATTTCTGTGCAATAAACACAGGCTCTATCAACAGCGTCGTGTTATTGCTAACCCATTGCTGATACTGATGATTTTGCAAATCTGGATTGCTCGATAAATTTTCAAGTAACAATGACTTATGGTTAAAAGCAACATGGGCAAAAGGATGACTAAAATCAGCACAAGAAAACAGCTGGGCAGATGCCTCATGTTGTTTGTGCGGAGAATAGCTAGCGATGACTTCAAGATCACGGCCATCAAAAGATAAGCGCAAAAACCAAGCGTGTTTAAGCGCTGCGTACTGCTGCCATAATTGAAGTGCTGCACCCGCCAATTCAGCTTCACTGACAGCTTTAAGTAAAGGCTGTAAGCATTTGATTGCACTAGCCAGCATTATTATGCGACCTCGCTTAAAAATTGATCATCACGTACATATATTGTAATACTTGCGACACTTTCCTCACTTGCTAAGCGCTCTAACAATTGTAGTGATAATGAAGGTAATAACTGGCCATCAATGACTGACTCTATCATGCGCGCACCATTTTCACTGCGATTAGCGCGCGCTCTTATCAGAGCAACAACACAATCGGTGATCTCAACCTGTGCGCGATAACGCTGATGTAATAACTGCGCAAGTTTCTCAATTTTTGCCTGGATAATCGTATCTAGCACTTGCTCATTCAATGGCAAGTACGCCACTATTTCCATTCTTGCTAATAGCGCCGGCTTGAAAAACTCAGCTAGTGTTGGATACAACACATCATCTAACTTATCTGGCTGATCTGCATAGTCAACAATGCTTTGATAGCCTAAGTTCGATGTCATAAAAAACATGATATTTTGACAATCAATCAGACGGCCTTCACCGTCTGCCAGCTCACCTTTATCAAATGCTTGATAGAACAGGTTTAATACTTCAGGGTGAGCTTTCTCTACTTCATCTAGCAATACGACAGAATATGGTTTTTGGCGAATCGCTTCGCTGAGTACGCCACCCTCGCCAAAACCAACATAACCTGGCGGCGAGCCAATCAATCGCGAAACAGTGTGCTTCTCTTGGTACTCTGACATATTAATGGTGGTTAAAAATTGCTTGCCGCCATATAACAGTTCTGTTAATTGGATAACGGTTTCCGTTTTACCGACTCCGCTTGGCCCTACTAATAAAAATGCGCCTTGTGGACGCCCTGTTTTGCGTAAATCTGCACGTGCTGTCAGTAGATGCTGGTGTACTTTTGCAATTGCAATATCTTGGCCTTTAATTTGAGCCGCCAACAACGTCGGTAATTGGGTAATTGTATGCAGCTGATTAGTGCTCATTTGATTGACTGGCACACCAGTCCAATCACCAATCACACTGGCTATTTGCCGCTCATCAACATACGCACTAACTAACACTGAGCTTTGCTGTATTGACTCTAACTTGGCACTTAGTTTGGCCAATTCTAATACGCCATCCTCTAGCTCCTGTGTCGGTGTTGTCTCTTGTTCGCAGTTGCGATGCACTGCTGCTAATTGATGACGCACCTGGATGATTTGATTAACGAGCCCCTGCTGCTCTATCCACGCAGCTGTGAGTTCATTAGCTTGTCCTAATAAATCATTTTTTTGCTCTTTTATTGCATCTATTCGCTCTTGTTCCGCCTTTATTCCCAATGATTGCTGGCGTACTAACCTATCAAGCTCCATATCATTATGGTGGATGGCTTGTTCTAGGTTATTTATTTGATTTGGTCTTGCGGTGATATTTATAGCGACACGTGCACAGGCGGTATCAAGTACATCAATTGCTTTATCCGGAAGTTGACGACCAGAAATGTAACGAGCAGACAGTTGCGCTGCTGCTTTTAGTGCACCATCGGTTATTAACACATTATGGGCTTGCTCATAGACAACACTTAAGCCACGCATAATGTGTATCGCTTCATCAATCGTTGGCTCATTTAATTTAACTAGCTGAAAACGACGGCTGAGCGCTGGATCTTTTTCAAAATATTTCTTATATTCTTTCCATGTGGTCGCACCAATTGTGCGAAGCTCACCGCGAGCAAGTGCCGGCTTTAATAGATTAGCTGCATCAGCGCCGCCTTCTTGATTACCTGCGCCTATTAAAGTGTGCGCTTCATCAATAAACAAAATAATCTCTAGTGCACTGTGCTTAACTTCTTCAATGACACCTTTCAAACGCTTTTCAAATTCCCCTTTTATTGCCGCTCCTGCCTGCAGTGCACCAAGGTCGAGAGATAGCAGCTGTACATCACACAGTTTTTGCGGCACATTGCCATCAACAATACGCTGTGCTAAGCCTTCAATAATAGCGCTTTTACCTACGCCTGCATCACCGACGACGATCGGGTTGTTTTTGCGACGACGACATAAAATATCGATCATTAGTGAAATTTCATCATCACGACACAGGACCGGATCAAACGAGTTAGCGCGTGCCATATCTGTATAGTTAGCGGTATATTTAGTAAGAAAACTATCACTTTGCGCGACACTATTAAGTGTTTTTTGTGTACTCTTAAGTTTGGCCGCCTCTACTGATTTAAGTAGTAGCTGATCTAAATGTTTGCGCAGCGATTCACGATTAATAGTCGCTAGATAATCACTTATATTGATCCCTAAATAACGGCTGCAACTTAGCAGCGTCGCCAAGAAAAGCACGCCACTTCGCAACTCATTATGATTGTATTGTGTACAGGCGAGTAACCAGGCATCTTGTAGCAGTTCAACAAGCAAAGGTGAAAAAGTCGGGTAGTTACTCAAACTTTTTTGGCTAGATGAGGCAAGGCGTAGCCCTAATAAATTTTTCAGCTCTAGCTGATCTAACTGCGCCTGCTCTAATATTAATCGTATATCACTGTAAGGGGTATCTAGTAGACAAAACAAAAGATGCTCTACACTAACTTCAGCACCTTCTTGACTAACGCACAGCGCTGCCGCCTCTTCAATGGCATGCTTATTGATGGGATTCAATTTATCCATTAGCACTGTTAATTCAATGTGTATCACTTGACACTCCTTGTCACTTAAGTTGTTATACGCCTAGTATATTGGCGTTTGTTAAAATATAGGTTTAGCTTAAAATATGATTTAATTTATCCAACACACTTTCACTACGCTGAGCCAAGCTGATATAAAAATAACTAAAGACTCCCGTTAGGCCTAAGGCAAAGAGACAAAACACCGTCCACAATGGCACACTGCGATTCAAACTATTTTTAGTTTTCAGAACATTATGCGTAGGCGCTAAGGCTAGTGGGCCATCGGGTGCCTCCTGTGAATTAATACTGATCAGCTCTTGTAAATCGCCGATAATTTGTTGCATTTTTTCACTGTTTTCTTGATTTTGTCCCACTCTATGACGCCCTCCAAAACCTAGACAAAAACACAGATAGATAAATTCAAGTAGCTCACGATAACGTTTAGGGTCTGACTCTATTCGACTAAGAATGCTATAGACCTTTTCGCCACCCCAGGTTTCATTGTGAAAGCGTGTCAATAGTGAATGTTGGGTCCAAACACCACTGCCCCAGCGTGTGCCCATGATTGCTTCATCAATAAAGGTGCACAGCACATAGCGATACGACAACATGACAGCTTTTTCATAACCTAACCCTGCTAACTCATTATCGATCATGCGAATTTCATCGACGACCTGCTGATACAATTCATCTAGTTGATCATATTGCGATAAACTTTTTACTCGACAAACCAAACCTAGTAACGGCTCGCCAACATCAATTAGGACATTGATGCTATTGCCTCGCAACTTGAACCAAAAGTCTTCATCTGCATCGATATTTTTGACGTTATCAAACAGCGTCTCTTCGATAATCTCGCGATTTTTACCCGATGCGCTGGTTGTTTTACTTATATCTAAAGCTTGCATCCTCTCCTCCTATCCTTGTCATTATATTGGCGATAACTGACATTAGTTTCTAATCGCCCAAAATTGTAATTCTAGGCCTGGGATATCACCGGCAACATGAAAAGCAAAGCCATTAGATTGCAACAGCATTGCCCAATTAGAACTGGATCTATCTAACTGAAAATAGGTAAAACTGGCATGATACGGTAATTGTCGAGGTGCGACAGGTAAACTAATCAGCGGAATGCCGGGCACTTGCAGACTAATGAGATCACGTATTTTTTCAACGGATGCTACCTTTGTTTGCTGGACAAATTGCTTGCGCAATGTATCTAGCGGTAAGTTGGCGCGCACCGCGATAACAAAATCGGCCGTATCGAGTAAGGTACGATCCGCAATCGCCGCTCCCATTAAGCCAAACTTGCGTTTTTCTAAAGGAATAGCCACTGCCCTTGGTTCTAATACAGTACTCAGACTTTGCTGCAAAGAGTGAATCAATGCATTGAAGCAGGCCTGGGGATAATCATGATTATATGCTGCAAACTCAGGCGGTAATCTATTATCCTCAGTGTAAGTAATTAACTCACAAGCGACTTGCAGTAGTACTTGGTACAAGCGCTCAGGGTGTAAAATCGATAATCTTGATAGGTGATTGAACCATTGATGAACACGATTGAGTAATTGCAGCAGCATAAAATCTGTCACTTCAGCAACACCCGATTGCCCTGGAGCACCTAAACGCTGTGATATATTTTTTGCACGCTCGCGCATTAGCCCACCCATTTCAGCGACAAAGCGATGTAAATAGGGTGTTACCGAGACACACATACTACAGGGAATATAATTAGCATCTAAAACCACACTGCCATCTGGGCGCTTTTCTAAAATTCTTGCGATAGCCAAGGTGCTATAGGCACTGCGATCTTCATGTTCAAACATAAGGCGCACGTTTACTTTCGCCACATCAAGTTGCACATCATCACCCTCTTGTGAATGCACATCACGAGCGCCCTGCGCACTGGCCTTGTAACGTAAATGCCCTAGCTCATCTTGCCACGTTATTTCCTTGATTGAATCTTCCCTAAGTGCAACAGCCAAATAAATCAATTGGTTTGCGAAAGAGGCGTCAACAACATCTATTGGGCTTGGTAAATCATCTATTAATGGGAAGTCAAACAAGGTGCCATCAGGTGTTTTGCCACAGCTTTTTACTAACGATATGCGACCAAAGCTTAGATGCTCACTATTAATTTCCAACGACATCAACCCATAAAGGTATTCACTCACAGCGCCCACTTGTTGCTGAATTTGATGTTCACTATGACGTTGCTGCTGCTGAAAGTGTTGTGGCTTAATAAATAAACCTTCACTCCAAATTACTCGGTTACGTGTTGACATAATTAATAGTCTTCTCTAATAAAATCTACATTTTCTCGTCTTAATTGCACCAGAAAATTGTATTGATGGCCTTTAGATTTAATCCTTGTGCTCTTTTTCCACTGGGTTTGGTTAGGATCAGAAAAGCGAGAAATAACACCGATATAGCGAGTTCCCTCTGGCACTTCAAAAACCTCTACATATTTATATTGATCGGGAATCATGGTGTAGTCATCATGGTTGATGTAGTTTTTACCTAATGATTTTTCTAATTCAAAAGTAAGTTGATCAAAATCAGCGGCCAACATTTTCGAATCATCCCTCATATAGACAACATGAAATTCAATAGGGGTGCCCTCACCTAAATAGTTTTCATTAACATCACGCTCAGCATATAAACTAAGTTCTACTGTAGAGGGATCATCAATGCCATCATCTCCGACTTGAATATCGGGATCTGCAATAATATCCGCTGACTTTGACAAGCTACTACAGCCATTTAAGCCTAATGCGATGATACAGAGAGAGATTATGATTAAACTGTTATTAAACATGATCGTTACTTTCATGCTGTAACTCCCTCAGGCGTTGATCATAAGCTTGTTCAAACACTTCACTATAGAGTTTTTCAAAACCTTGCTGGCGTGAAGATATCAGCTCACTATAATAGTGTTTATACATTTCCCATGCCCAACCCTCTTGCCCAGCTTCTCGCTGCCCCTTACCTCTATAGCGCTCAAAGCGTTGTGATAAGGTGTTAGGATTGAGTGCCTGTAAGATGGCATCTAATGCTTTTTGAGTTGCGTACTGCGTCGCTTGTTGATGTAGATGAATATAATTTAGGCTTTCTTTAACGGCCATTGGCGCTGCCAAATGTACCATTGAACGATTGTGATCAAACATTGCCGCCATAGTATCTTGATAATTCAAGTCCAAACGTAATGGATTATCCTCAATGGGTTGTAGTACTTTACTTGATAATCCCGCCTGTCCTTTGACACTAGCGTGTATTTTCAATAGCCCCTGCACCGCTTCTTTTAAAGTTTCACCTATTTCCTCTAAAACATCATGAGTTTGCATGCTGTCAGATTGTTTAAGTGAAACACCTAGCCCTCTTTGTAATGGCGATGCCGCTAAATGCCCAGACTCATCAACAAAATTCTCTACACTTATCTGACCAGTAGATTGACTGTTACTAGGTGGATGGGATTTACCCATTACTAAATCTTCTAAATCTTCCAATTTAGAACTAAAATCATTACTCATTTTCTGCACTCCCTTGCCATTGTTACCAACGACGCCATTAGATTCTGATTTTTCTACCATTTTGCTAAAGGTATGCGATAACGCGCGCTGCACATAAGCCGTGTCGTCATAGTTATCGCTATCAATAAGATCAAATAATTCATTTTTTTCACTGTCTAATCGCGCTTGCGCGACAAGATAACTTTCAGGATCTTCGCTATCACAGATGACCATCGTTTGTGATAGTGCTAATTCAGGATCAACATTATCGAGCACTCGCTGTTTTTTTCTATCTTGCCATTGAGGGTCAAGTAACAACGCACTTTGTTGATCGTCGCCAAGCAAGTCCTCTAATGAGGCATTAGGTGCCACATTAAATTGATTGTCAGATGTGATACCTACTCGCATATTAAATCTACCGAGCTGTAGCACATCTGCATCATGTAACACGGCTTTATTGCCTGCACCTAACGGGTAAGTTGATTGATTGACAAAAACATCAGCGGCCCCCTGCTGAATACAAAATTTTTCATCTTCCATTAATATCATGGCGTGATTGCCAGTTATCTCACCGTGACGATCATATAATTGCCAGAAATCACTATCATCAGCACCAATACTGCCGCCATCTTCATTGAAATAGATGTAAGGTTTGGTTCTTCTCTCAAGTACTTTTGTGTTCGTAATTTGGATGTTCATTTGCTGAGACATACCCTTAAGACCTCACTTGAATTAGCACACTTCGTGAGCTTAATTGTAATTTTTGTTGATCACCGATAAATGTGGTCCAACCTAAACGACTACTTTTTTCATTACCCAATTCAAAAGCCCCTAAATCTTTACGGGTCATGCTCAATGACAAATCAAACGCCAACGGTTCACGTTGGATAAACTCTATCAGCTTAACCAGTGGCCGATAATTTTTACCGTTGGGCAAAAATTCTCTAAAGCGTGCTTGAGTGAGATCACTAATGGATAAAATAAACTTTCCTGATCGATCGGCAACCCGCTCACCTAAACTAAAGTCCATACCTAGTGAGCAGTTTTTTTTGCCCATTGATACCCGCTGAAACTCAGGGATATCGACTTGACGTAACACCCACTGTTGAATTGATACATTACTTAATTCAAAGTAATGGGCAATAATTCCAGAGACCACTTGTGCTGAGCGACTACGACTTGCCAATGTCCCGGTATAGGACAATATTTTGCACCAATTAATGGGGGTATCGCCGCGTAAACTTGGGTCAGCCAAACCAACTAATGCATACATTTGTTGAGAAAAGGCATCACTCGCATCAGCCTGAAAACGGATGTAATAGCGGTATTTTCGCCAAGAGCGATAAAACAACGTCAGCAAACGATTATTAAAAAAATCGAGAAAATGACGCAAGCCTGGATATTTTTGAGCATATTCATATGATGTCGTATCTATGTAGTGATACGGCAACGGTGATTGAGAACCATGTAGACCAAGAAATGTGGTTTCTAGTAGATACTTAGCGTCATTTAACTGTGTTGCTGATAACGCAGTGTCATCGTTATTATCAAGCAAAGTCAGACTTTGAATATCAGATTTTGGAAAGGCTATACTGGCACTCGCACTAAAAAGCACTCTCTGTTCAACGGCGTTAAAATCCAGATCACCTTCTTGATCATCACCGTGCAATTTATGTAGTAATGACACCAATTGAAAGAAGTTATATTTTGGTGCTTTTTCCATCAAGCTGAGCACAGGCGTATTAGTGAGTGTTTTCAAATTAATGGCTGCTCCCCAGCGAGCATTCCCCAACAATATCTTTCACTATTGTCGACATTAACCACTTCTAGTTCATGAAAAGAGTTAATGCTGGCATACAAACCAAAGAAACGGCTCAACACACAACCAAAAAGGTAGAGCTCACCCTCACAACTAAAGGCTGCTTGCTTGAGTGTTAGCACTGAGCGCAGCCCTCGCACAGGCAAACCTTTTACAAGCCTATCAACAGGTGTCGTTTCAATATCGACTATGCCCTCTAAGCGCTGCGATGCACTGCGCTGTGCCTGTATATTAACTAGTGCTTTAAAATCATATGCTCTTAAAATAGCCACTAGTGCATCCTTTGACAGCAGTGACAAATAATTCAAAGACATATTGGAGATCAAGGTCCACAACAAACTGCCATCTAATGTCGGACGTAAAGACTGTGTCGGTTTAGTAATATTTTTAAAGCGACAAAACGAGGCACTATCCTCGGTTGTCATACATATATCACCCACTTGCAATAAATCTGGGAGTAAGCGGTTTGTGCACTTTAAGCTCAATGAAACAGTCTCAGTTAAATCAATGCACTCTTGCTCATCACCACGCACAAATGATAAGAAATGATCAAAACCTATACCCTTGATACTGTCTTTTACCCGGCTGCGATAATAAAGTGAGCTTCGACCCTCTGAACGCTCTATTTCATGGTGAAAGCTTTCAAAGGCACTGTATCGTCTATTGCCACCGCGCAAACGTCCTTCATCATCACTGAGCCAGCCCGAAACCGATTCAACATTAAACACCTCGTAATTTTCAACGAAAGATCCAGAGGGTGATATTTTATATTCCACCTTTTGGCCTGTTAAATTAATTGGATCAGCTTCATGTTTAAACAAATTTACTGCAGGCACACAATAAAGCTCAAAAGCATTATCTCGAATCTTAATATCAGCGGGAAAACGGCGATTAAAGACAAAACGTATACTCATTTCAGCAACTGTTGCCGGCGGTAAAATTTTGTCTAATCCTGTTAATTCAAATGACAAAAAACCTTCAGGAAAACACAAATACTCCTGCAAAATTCGATAGCCTTGATACACATTATCTGGATAGGGAAGTAATGATTCTTGTGGGTTAAACCCCGATTGTTGAAATGCGCTTAATGGAATATCAAATGTCGTGCCACGTATAACAAGCTGCATACTGGTGAGATAATGATTTAACCACAGACACATCGTATTTGCGGTATAGTTATCCGCGCCTAAAAATAACCTAAAGGTATCCATCTGTAAGTGATGTAGTGGGTTTGAATCCTCTACATCTAATACCAGATCGATAATGGATTCTTCTCTTGAATGCGTAGCGACAACCTTGCGCTTGCGAACTGGATATAAGGCGACATCATGAGTGGTCGTATAAGTGCACGAGAGTGTATTCAATGCACTGTCACTACTGACACTTTTTAAATCATCGTAACCCACCTCTATGCTTTTAAGCTGCGAGTGTTTACTTATTACTTGCTTCGTCGTGATCGCACCAATATTAGGGCTGTACTGAACAATGGTTGCACTAGGTACTGGGCGCAAGTAATTAGGCCACAACATATTAATGGTAGAGTGAGTTAACTCTGGTAATTGATCTTCAATTTTTTGTCGTAAACGCCCGGTCAGAAAAGAGAAACCTTCCAATAGACGCTCGACATCTGGATCGTTATTAGCTTGTGCTAAATATTGACTGAGGTTTGGGTTAGCCTCGGCAAATTCTTTGCCTTGGCTGCGCAAAAACTCCAGTTCGTCTCGGTAATATTTATTTAGATTCACGTTATACTCATCTGACTTTAAATTTACGATCTCTATCTAAGTAAAGTTCAAGAGAGACTCTCTCTAGCTTTGACTCGATATTAAAGCCGCATTGGATCCCAAATAGCAAAACGGTGGGATCATCTTCTTGGTAGCCTGAGAACTGGACATCAACATCGCACAGCCTGGTTTCAAACAGACTAATACATCGCGTAATGTCTTGTGCAATAGAACGCGCTTGGTCGCTACTACCTACTGCCGCATCATTAAAATCATACAAGCCATAACTAGAGCAAGATTGACTTGCCCCAGCGCGGGTATTGAGTAACTGCTCTAAATGTACTCTAACTGAGTGCATTAACTGATTTAAATACTCGGCACGACCTAACATCATTCGGGGTGTCACAACCCCCGCCGAGCTAGCTTGAATACGCTGAAACAAACTAGCACCGCTGGTTTTGCTCATTTACTCTTGGTCCAGTCGACCGACGAGCGACAACTCAAAATTTGCCCCCATATATTTGAAATGCGGGCGCACTTTCATTGCTACCTGATACCAGCCTGGATCACCTTCAACATCTGACACTTCAATGCTAGCTTCACGTAATGGTTTGCGTGAGCGAACATCTGCAGGCGGGTTTTCTTGATCGGCAACATATTGTCTAATCCAGCTATTTAGCTCACGTTCAAGATCTTGACGCTCTTTCCATGAACCAATTTTTTCACGCTGTAATACTTTAATATAATGAGCTAGACGGTTAATGATCATCATATATGGCAGCTGCGTTCCTAACTTATAGTTAGTTTGTGCCATTTGGCCCTCTTTCGTTTTTGGAAAAACTTTAGGCTTTTGAATGGAGTTAGCTGAAAAGAAAGCCGCATTATCACTGCCTTTGCGCATGGTTAAGCTGATAAAGCCCTGTTCTGCCAATTCAAATTCACGACGATCGGTAATTAATACCTCTGTTGGTATTTTTGCTTGTAACTCACCCATAGATTCAAATAAATGAACAGGTAAATCTTCCACAGCACCGCCACTTTGAGGACCAACGATATTAGGACACCAACGGTACTTAGCAAAGCTATCCGTTAATCGATTAGCGAGTAGTAGAGCCGTATTTCCCCACAAATAATGCTCGTGGTTTTTAGATACATCTTCAGTGTAATTAAAACTGCGCACTGGATTATCAATAGGATCATAGGGTGTGCGCAACAAAAAGCGTGGCGCTGTTAAACCGATATATTTAGAATCTTCTGATTCACGCAATGCACGCCATTTTGTATAACGTGGCGATTCAAATGTTGCCTCTAATTCTTTAATACTTGGAAAATCAACAAAGGAATCAATCCCAAAAAACTCAGGGGCTACTGATGATATAAATGGCGCATGCGCCATCGCACCTACCGCAGCCATATACTGCAATAGTTTCATATCAGGTGTAGAGGGTGATAGAGAGTAATTACCGATCATGGCACCAATTGGCTGGCCGCCAAATTGACCATATTCATTTGAGTAAACATGCTGATACAGACCTGATTGCACTACTTCTGGCGAGAATTCAAAATCTTCGAGCAACTCACCTTTAGTAACATGTAAGAGCTCTAATTTAATATTCTCGCGAAAATCAGTACGATCAACTAATAACTTAAGGCCTGACCATGCTGATTCAAGTTGTTGAAATTTATCAACGTGCAACACTTCGTCAACTTGCGCACTAATTTTTTTATCTAGCTCTACAATCATTTGATCAACAAGTCCCTTATTTACAGGTTCTTGTGAAGTGCCGCGCTCTAACATATTAGAAATAAAAGCCATCACCCCATCTTTAGCGATATCATAGCCTTCTTCTTCTTGCTTCATACGGCTTTGTGCCATAATTTGATCTAACAAGGAGTCTGTTGCTTGAGCATCTTGTCCTTGTGCTAATTGCTGGTTATCCATAATTAAATATTCCCACTTACTTTTAATTAGTTAGTTTTGTTATCTGCTAAGTTCAATTCCGATAACAGTTGATCTCTAGCCTGCTCACTACCGAGTAGCTCTTGTAATTTTTCACGAAAAGCAGGGACATTACCCAGTGGCCCTTTAAGCGCCACAAGAGCTTCACGCAGATCAATTAACTTTTTAATTTCAGGTACTTGCTGTGCAATACTGTCAGGTTTAAAATCATTTAAACTAGCAAATTTAAGATCTAATGCAAGATCGGCCTCAACACCATCCGTGTGGCTTCTTAATTTATCAGGCACTGAAGTTTGCAATGATAAATTTGATTCTCTAAGCACTGCTGAGAAATTATTCTTATCTACTGACACCGTATTTCTATCAGCAATCGCGGTATCATCAGCTGTGCCAGTAAAATCACCTAACACCATTAATTTAAGAGGTAATTCAACCTCTGCTTCCTGGCCGCCTGTTGCTGGAACATACTTAATATTAATACGCTCTTTTGGTGCGACTGTTGCTTCTTTAGCCATAATTCAATCCATTTATTTATGATTAAAACACTCCCTAAATCGATATATTTCGATGTGGGGAGCATTACGATTTTTGTCTTGTACTATTACATCAAATACCAATTAACGAATGATGCTCTCACCCAACCAGATTTAACGGCTTCGCTTTCTATATACAGCCAACCATTATTGGCAGGGCTATAGCGCTGTACTTGTAATGATGTCCCATTACCGATAATAGAAAGTTTTTGACTACCGCCATCGGGTTGAATACGAACCACCAAAGCGTTACCTTTAGTTTTTATGTAACCTAGCCCTGTCACCAAAAATATACGATGGCCATGTTCATTAATTTTAGCGGCATGTGTTTTTTGTATGTGGCTATCTAATTGCGTGTTTGTTGACTGTGTCTTCTCAACGTGACTGGCCTTGATATACGCTGCAGCTTTATTATTTTCTACCACGCTTTGACTCTCAGCACTTGATATAGGTCGCTGGTAATCTTCTACTATAGTGGTGTTCGATAAAACCTCAGGCTGCGCAACTGCAACAGCCTTTGCAGGTGTTTTAGCAGCCTTTGATACTGGGCTGGTGCTACTGTTTTTTATAGGATATTGGTAATCTTCTACTATGGTTGTATTCGATAATACCTCAGGCTGCGCAACTTCTGTCACTTCTGTCACTTCTGTCACTGCTGCCACTGCTGCCACTGCTGCTTTGGCGTCACTAACAACAGCCTTTGATGCTGGGCTTGCGCTACTGTTTTTTATAGGATATTGGTAATCTTCTACTATGGTTGTGCTCGACAGAACCTCAGGCTGCTGAACCTCTATCGAGGGCGCTTTAGCGAGGCTATCAACATTATCTAATATAGAAACTGATTTTTTACCGACAACTTGATTCTGTTTTAAAGATGTGGCGGGCGCCTGCAGATAACTTTCGACTAATTTTGACATTGGATTATCGACACTTGCCGCCACTGCATTTGCCTGATTTCCACATTGGCCAAAAAAACGATTATCAATTTTTAAAGGCTCGCCAGGTGCTGTAATATCTTTTTCAGAGCGCAGAGTAAAAGCTTGGCCCTGCCCTTGTAGATACAAGTTATATTCTTCGCCAATATTTTTTATGGGTTGCACACTTGACCAAACAACACACTTAGGTTGTTGATAATTCACAACACCAAACAAACCTTTAACATTCTCATCAACAGAAAAATGCTTAATAAAGCGATAGCCATTTAACTTTAAATAATATTGATGCTTTGCTAGATATTCGCCATCAATCACATCCAGAGCATCATTTGCTGACAAAATGCCGTTTCGTGCCTTTTTAAAATACGTTTGATCAAGCTCATACAAGCTAAGCAGATAATAATTTGCAGGTACTTTAGAACCAAAAATGCCACCACGCTTGACCGCTGACAAAGTTGTTACGACATCATCCGATAGCGCTGCTAAAGAAACTTTAGAGAGTTGAACTTCATTAGGGCCTACCTGGATATCAGGGTTGTATATTACTTGAGCTACTTTTCCCGCTGTGTTAACGCTCGAAGCACAAGCGGTTAAGAGCAGGCAACTTATTAATATTACTGGCATCACTGGCTTTGGTTTCAACAAAATTAGTGGACTAGTTTTTGAAATGATCATATTTACTACTGCTCTCAAACATTTACAAAGCGTTAACGCTTCCATTTGCCAATAAAAAATTAGAAAAAGTAATTATTACTCTCAATTAATTGCATTAAAAGTGCAGTTATAAGGACGAACAAGCCATTTCATGCTTTAAAAATATAATGTCTTTTCATATTGTTTATTAATATAAAATGAATATAATTCCACTTGAGCTTTTAAGCAATGGGATTCACATTACCAACTTGTATTTAAAAAAAAGTCTTAGTTATAAAAATAATAACTGTCTCCAATAACCAACTAAAACAAGAAAACACCTTGTTAAAGACAACATTATTATTAATAGACGATAATTATGTCGGTATTAAATATAATAATTTTTACATATTAATTTAGAATTCAGTTTAAAGGTAACAATGTTCATATTTAAAAAAACACTCACATCAGCACTGAAATTCAATGTTGTAACAACCCCCCTGCTGCTCATCGTTTGTTTATCTACACTTATCGGCTGTCAAACAACAGCTCTAAACAATGAGGTCGCAGCTAATACCAACAGAACCAGTATTGAACAAGCTTATTTGATGTATAACATTAATAAAAAATCATCGAATAATGCAGTGCCTGGGCAACTTACAAAAAACAGACAAGATTTATGGCATCTAGCTCCAACGTTATTCAGCCTAAATTTACACACTCAACAGCCAAGAGTTCGCAGTGAAATGACTTCACTGTTACGTAACCCTACCTTTATAACCAACACCAGTAAGCGAGCACACTATTACTTTCACTACATTCTCAAACAAGTAGTCAAAAAAAACATGCCGGCCGAGCTCGCCATGTTGCCATTCATTGAAAGTGGCTATAACCCTTTTGCTTTATCATCTGCTAATGCGTTAGGGATATGGCAATTTATTCCCGATACCGGCAAACACTACGGTTTAAAAAGCACTTGGTGGTATGATGGACGCAGGGATATCATCACATCCACTGATGCTGCACTAAACTATTTACAGGATTTAAATAGAACTTTTAAAGGTGACTGGCTTTTAACACTAGCCGCTTATAATTGTGGCGCGGGCTGTGTCAAAAACGCACAAAAAATCAATGCAGGAGTAAACAGAAAAACTGATTATTGGTCTTTAAAACTACCGAATGAAACCGCTCGCTACGTACCAAAATTTCTTGCTATTAATAAACTAATTAAAGATGCAGAGCGTTATAATATTAAATTATCAGCTATTGCGAACCGCCCATATTTTGGCACTGTTAATGTCGGCTCGCAAATTGATATCCAATTAGCTGCTAAAATGGCAGGCATCAGTACCCAAGCTTTATACCAATTGAATCCTGGCTTTAATCGCTGGGCAACTAGCCCGACAGGGCCTCATCGACTATTAATCCCTGCTAATAGAGCAGCGGGGCTTCGCACCCTACTCGCCAATTTGAATAGTGATGATAAGATGAATTGGAAAGTCGTCACAACAAAACCTGACGACACACTCGCTATGATAGCGACTCGTCACAACACATCGACAAACATCCTCAAAACCATTAATGTGACTACTGATTTTAGAAATTTAAATAATGCTCAACTCAGATTACCCAAAAGCGATATTAAACCTACTAGTTTTGTGTTGCAGCATAGGCCGGAAAATTTTAAAACAAATAGCCACAAACCACCAATAAAACAATTATCTCATCAGCACAGTTCAAAGAAAGATACAGGAAAAAAAAGATTAGTTTATCAAGTTAAAAGCGGTGATTCGATCAATGTTATTGCACATAAGTTTTCAATTTTAGTCGATGATATTAAACGCTGGAATCAACAGTTAGAAACAACTAGTTATCTACGGCCAAATCAAACGCTAATTTTATTTATTAATAAGTCTAAAAAGCACTTAATTTAAATTTATAACCACCTAACCTTCCTATTTAGCAGTTAATTTTTTTGTTTAAATAACTGGAAACAAGCTAAGATTAATTCCTATTTCTATTTAGCGATGGGATTGATTGTTTTTTGTTAATTTATTGCAAAAGCTTATAGGCGTTCAAAAATCGACCTGCTACAATCTATTTCCCTCTACGTATAATTGCTATTAAATAGCTCGTATTTTTAAACATAGGCCTGATTTTGTTAACGTTATTTCAATCACATCTCAATTTAAGAAGACTTATTTTTGCGCTAGCACTATCAGTTGCATTGATCACTTTAGTTAATGGTTTTTACTCAACTTACCAAGTTCAACGCGAAAAACTAATACAAGATAGCCTGGAAAACAACCGCGCTTACGCTACTAAATTGGTAGCGGGGACCGAAAATTTTTTAAGTGACGCACAACAGCAACTTGCCTATGCCGCTAAAATCGTCCAGGACAAAATGGATGATAATGATTTTTTATCACGAGAGGCAGAAAGACTAAGATTACAAACTCATAGTTTTAACTCTGTCGCCATTATAGACAATAAGGGCTTATTTAGAGCGGTCTCCCCTGAAACGCTAGGGCTTGTTGGAAAAACAGTCACTTCAAAAAACTCAATAAGAGCACTAACAGAGCAAAAGCCGCTAATTAGCGATCCTTTTTTGTCAAGAACAGGGAATTTACTCATTTTTATTTCCCAGCCTATTTTCAATAGCCAAGGCATATATTTAGGCTATATAGGCGGCTCTTTATACTTAAAATCTCGTAGTGTCTTAAATGACATATTAGGTCGTCATTTCCAACAAGATGGCTCTTATTTATATGTTATAGATAGAAATAAACGCGTGCTTTACCATCCAGATAAAGCGCGAATCGGCACAATTGCAAAAACGAACGAGGCGATTGAAAGTGTTCTCGCCGGTGAAAGCGGTGTAGCGCAAATAACAAATGGCGATAATGTGCAGATGCTCGCAGGCTTCTACCCTATTACTAAAACAAATTGGGGCGTTGTTGCACAAAGACCTGTGAGTGCGACACTAGACTCCCTGGATGGCTTAATTAGTGAAGTCATTTATCGTACCTTACCGTTTGGGGTTATAACCTTTATCTTTATTTGGTTATTAGCACGCTTGATTTCTAAGCCGTTGCAGCAGCTTGCCGATACAGCGAAAACACTTGATAGCCCGACAACTCAAAGCTCATTAAATGAAGTTCACACCTGGTATTTTGAAAGTAGCCAATTGAAAAAGGCAATGGCCACCGGTGTGAATTTATTACAGATGCAAATTGGCCAGTTGCGCCATGATTCGCAAACTGACCCGTTAACTGGTGCCCATAATCGACGTAGCTTAGATTTATCTGTCAACCAACTTATTAAATTTAAAACCCCATTTTCAGTATTAGAAATTGATATCGACTTTTTCAAACGCATTAATGATAATTTTGGTCATGATGTAGGTGATGAAACACTGATAACCTTAACTAAAATAATTCAAAAAATGTCCCGCCGCGATGACATTGTCGCTAGAGTTGGCGGTGAAGAATTTATTCTTATTTTACCTAATGAAAATACCGACACATCACTAGTAATCGCAGAGCGCTTACGAGAAAAAGTCGCACACACTCAGCTGGAAAATATTGGCAACATAACGGTCTCAATCGGTATTGCGACTTGGCCTAAACACAGCAGCGATATTGATCAGGTATATAAACTGGCCGATAAAGCACTATATCTTGCAAAAGAGCAAGGACGCAATCGTTGCATGGTGACAGGCGCGCGCTCTAATTTTTAATTAAAAACAGTCAGCTTTACAGACTAAAGAGATCCACTTGTCAGCGCTATCAATCAGGCTTTTGAATTTTTCAACAGCCTGTTCAGCCCTGTTCTAGTTTGAAATCACTTTATCTAACATTCTAATTTTACTATCAACCTCGCCCTTATCTATATAATAGCCTCTTAGATGTCGCTCCCCTGATTGCGGGTCAAACTCATTGCGACCATGTAATACTCGAGTGTTATCGAAAATAACCATTTCACCGCTTTTAAGTTTTAATTGCATCTCAAATTTCTTATCTCTTACCTTGATCATTAACGCTTGATAAGCGGTATAAAACTCAATAGCAAAACCATCGTCATATTCCATACTTTGAGCGAGATGAGCGTTAAAAATAAAACGTGTTAACAAGCCATTTTTTTCGCTAATTAAGGGGTGGCTAAAGCGAATATCACAATCGCTGTCGTGAAACCTAAAAGGCATTTTCGCCTGAATTAGTAACTGATACATTTGCTGCTCTTGTGTACGCATTTGCTCAGCAATGGCAAAACCATCAGCGAGTAGTGATTCGCCGCCTTGTGCCTCATTTTTTAAACAGTGTAAAAATTGATAACCAGGTGGTAGCTCCTGATTGGATAAATCAGTATGTAGCGGCAGTGCAACACTGGTGTAAGCTAAATTATTAGGCTCTGCTTTATTAATTACTTCAAATAATACACCAAAGTTTGTTACTCGCTTAAAACCAATCAACTCGCCTAATTGATCCCCACTATCCTCAGATAATAAGCCGCTAATAATCACCACACCCCGCTCTTTCAATTGAGTAAGCATTGCAAGTAAATTGACTGGGTCAGCTAATTGTTCACCGACAAATCTAGTGGGTTCAAAATCGTTGTACCAAAGAGTATAAGCAATATCAGCAGGATCATTTAAACGACAGTTGTTAGAGTAGCTATCTAGTAAGGCGGTACTAAAAAAAGATAGCTGCTGTTCATTCGGCCAGCGCAAACAGAGGCCTTTTTCATCAAATGAAATATCACTTGGCTTGATTTGTATGGATACCTTGGTTAAATCAAATAACCTTTCCTGTGTTTGTAGATGAAAGCTAATCGGGTCAATATCCCTAAGCCAAATGTATGGATAAATTGACTGTCGACCACTACTCCAAGTGACCGCTAAATGTGTTTCACACGTCTCTAAACTATTAATCATAATAATACTCTTCACTATTCAATTTCTAAAACATGACAGTCAGAGATAGGCAGACGCACCATTATTAGCACAATATATAATCATCCAGCTCTATATAGATAAACTAAAAATGTCTTGATATGATTTAATAATTGCTAAATTAATAACATATAATGCGTGTGCTTATCCCCTACTAGAAAGTAAATTAATAAGCTTAAAAAACAGGAGGCGGCCACCAATCGTGACGCTTAATATATTGCGGATGATTATACATTAAGTACAAATACTCTTTGTTAGCAGCTAAGTCAATAACACACTGTTGCAAAAGCTATTAGTGACATGAGAAGTGCTAAAAACAGAGCTGACATATATCAAACACACTATAGCAAGCGTTTATATTTACTCAGTGGTTTAGTTAATTGAGGCGAGCATTATTGTATGCTATAAAAACGGTCTTAATACCAAGTATTGTTTACCTACACCTTGAATAAGGCCTGATATGACAAATTTTAACGATAACCGCCCTCAAGCTAATTACAAAGTTCTTATTATTGACCTGATTGGTATGACATTTGACGCATCAGGGCAGGCTGATTATAGCGAAGTTGCGGCCTATATACGCTCACGTGGATGTGAGTTTCATCTGGGAAAAATCTGTGATGAAACATCTTATCAAAGTAATACTGTTCATTTTTTTTATCAGCCACAGCTTAGTAGAGCAGATGAAATTTTAGAACAGACGAGCTCTGCACAATTTGATGCTGTTATTGCTGCTGCCACATTTATACCTAGTGATGCAGTGTTCAATTTTGGCGGTGTTCGTATCGGCGCTGGTACAGCTAATATGGGCGCTAATAGTTGGGGCGCAGGAAATGGCATTGGTGCACTGGCACCTTTAATGAATACTCCTAGCTTTAACTCAAGGGCAACTGCGCAAGCGGCATTTAAAGCGCTATTAAGTGTATTACCAGACCTTGCAGTCGATCAAATGCATCAGTTAGTCATACAAGGTGATTTTGATACTGGTAAGGATCTCGAAAAATATCCAACAAGTAAATTAGAAGGCAAAACACTGGCCGTGATTGGCTATGGTAATATTGGTCGAGAAGTTGCTAAATTAGGTAAAGCTTTTGGTATGCACGTTTGTATATATGCCAGGAAAAACCACCAAAAATGGATAGAATCAGAAGGCTTCGAGTATGCAAATTCAATTATTGAAGCTGCAAAAGGTGCTGATGTTTTAAGCCCACATACAGGCCTAGGTCCTTTAAATCCTGACACTGGGCGCTATACAAACGCAAACATCATTAACGATGAAGTGTTTTCAGCCATGAATCATAATTCAGTTTTGATAAATTATGACCGTGGTGAAGTTGTCGATATCAACGCGTTAGATAATGCTTTGAGCAATGGTAAAATTCGCTTTGCCACAATCGACGCCGATATTTTTAAAGATCCGACAACTGATCAATTATCGGGTCCCATGCTACCCTATTACAATATATATCATAAGCATTCTAGTAAAATGCAACTCTTACCCCATGCCGCTGCTGATACTGAGCATGTCTCAAGAGTAGAGGGCGCGAAACAAGCTGTCGATCAAATACTGCAAGCGGTTTTAGACAGATCAGTTACTAACTTAGTTGGCGATCTGCCTGCAGGTTATATCAATGCAGGCGCTAAAACGGTCAAAGGTGTTGGCAAAGTTATGCCTAGCGACTTTACTAATTTAACAGCGCCACAGATACAAGCATTAAAAGCCGCTAGCGCTGTACAAGTAGATTTTTGGCAACGCATGGCCAGCTCAACAGAGCAACAACAAGAGCAATTATTGAGCGAGCACGGTGCTAATTTTTTGTTAAATGCTAATGCTTATACGACCCTACTTACTGAATTGGGCTTGCAAGGGCCTTTTAACAATGAGTAGAAAACAAGCCACTGCATAGCATTTAATGAATAATATTAGCAATGACAAAACACCTATCATAAATAGAGGGCAGCAATGAACACAAAACAACAATTAACAGCTATGTTTAATGCCAGTGTTAAAGCGGTTTCAGGCTTTGAAGCCACTAAAAGAGCACTAGCACCTCTAACAGACTACCATCCTGATATGATCATTGGCATCGGTAAAGCCGCTAGTGGTATGTGTTCAGGCGCGCTAGCTAGCATCGATACTCACTGCCGTGTGTTGTTGGTAACAAAATATCATCATTGTCAGCAAAACATGCATGATAATGAACATGTTCAAGTGATTGAAGCCGCTCACCCTATTCCTGATCAAAACTCATTAATTGCTGGATCTGTGTTATTAGATACTATCGATAACATGCCAGCTATGAGTAAATTATTATTACTGGTTTCAGGTGGTGCATCAGCTGTTGCTGAGTTATTGCCTGAGGATATGGATTTAGCGCAGTGGCAAAAATTAACAGACCAGATGATCAGCTCTGGTTTTGATATCGGCCAAATCAATGCGAAACGTAAAGAGACGTCACTGCTCAAAGATGGCAAATTATTAGCTAACTTTAAAGGCAGCTCAGTCAAAGTATTAGCTATCTCGGATGTACAAGGTGATGACATTTGCGTTATAGGCTCGGGTATTGGTGATACCAAGCACTTGGCAGAAGGTATTAATAGTGATATTTCACTGATAGGCACCAATGAGGTAGCGCGTAAAGCTTGCGCTAGCTATGCGCAAGAGCTAGGTTTTGAAGTCATCAGCAATACTGAAAACATGTATCTCAACATAACCCAATTAGCCCCTATCATCGCATCGCAGTTATTGACGGCAAGCCCAGGGGTTTATATTTTTGGTGGTGAGCCAACGGTAAATTTACCTGACAATCCAGGCAGTGGCGGGCGCAACCAAAGCCTAGCCTTATTACTGGCACAACAGATCAAAGATCGTGACGATATTACTATTTTAGTTGCTGGTACCGATGGCAGTGATGGCCCTACTGATGCAGCTGGCGCTATCATTGATGGCAATAGCGCCAATGACATCAGAGCACTCGAACAAGCCCTACTAACAGCTGACGCTGGCAGCTATCTTCGCAACACTGGGGATATCTTTATTACAGGACCTACTAATACCAATGTCATGGATTTAGTGATCGCTATAATAAAATAGAGAAAGGTAGTGATATATTATCTATGTTCGCTTTCACTGTTTAGTATTGAGCTACCTCATTTAAGATGACGCGCCATTATCATAGCCTTTGCTCTTTAAGAACTTGACTGCCTTATCCGGGTAGTCAGTAAACACACCATCAACACCTAGTTTAAAATAGAAAATATCTAGCATATCTTCAAAGCTGTTCGCGTATTTCTCTACTCGCCCCTCATCTGCACGAAATGTATAAGGATGAACAACTAGGCCGGCAGCGTGGGCTCTAGATAATAGAGGTGTAATATCTAATTTATTTGCCGTTGATTTTTTACTGATCAGCATCCGCTTAAAAGGCCCGACACCATCTGCATACTCAGCCACCTTGCTCATGCCATCAGCGGCAAACATCCAATCATAACTATAATTACTCACTTTATTAGCATGGTACTCTTTCGTTAGCCCCCAAGATGTCATTGCTATTAGCTGTACCAACTTTAGATCCATCTGCATGCTAGGCAGTAGTTCACTATCGATGCGCTTTAGCTCTATCGCATCGAAACTTTGTAAGTAAATGTTTGAACTTTTTTTATCAAAGCCTGCTTTTTTCAATGCGCCAAGTACAATTTTACTAATATCTTTACCTTCATTGCGATGAAAACTTGGCGATTTAATCTCAGTATATATACCCACATTTTTATCGTTTTCAGCATTTAACTTAGCAATCAGTGCCAGCTCCTGCTCAAATAAATGCACCTTGTGCTGCCCTTGCCATAAGGGTGTTCGCGATGCAAAAACAGCCACTTGTTTACCATCTACCACTTTAAATCGCTCGGTTAATCTAAGCTTTTTTATTTCATCATAGGTAAAGTCGATGGCATAAAAGTGACCATCTCCACGCGCTCTAGATGGATAAACAGCGGCAACGTCGGTGACATTATCTAAATATAAATCATGAAGCACTAACAACTGATTATCTTTTGATAACACCAAATCCTGCTCTATATAATCGGCCCCCATTTTAAAAGCCAACTCTTTTGAGTCCATACTGTGCTCAGGTAAATAACCACTAGCGCCGCGATGAGCCACTACTATTTTATCTGCCTTAACACTATTAGCAGCATACAAGTAATCGTGCGCTAACAAAGCCAATGTGATCACTGCGCCTGTTATTAATCGTTTATTGGTGATAGTGAAGGGATACTTCTTCATAGCTTACCTACCTTATTATTGTACTTTGCTGGTGTTCGTTAATATATTGCATCAGCTAGATTACATTGTTAATTTCTTTACATTTTATTTTAACAATGTTAATCATAGAATACATAATTAATTGAATATTACTTTTCATCTACCAGCCAACGGCATCCACTATTTATATGGAATCACTTTCTTTAGCAGCAAAAAACGAGCAGTCAATAACGTCTAAGAAATCCACATTCTTTGAAAGCTCCCAGAATCAAGCAAATGTGACTCAAAGCGTGCAAGAGCGTGGCGATAGTGCAATACTTGAATCCTCCCCTTTTACTATTCATCAGGATGCGTCATTACCTGAATTACCTGAGGGTGATTTATGGGTGTTTGGTTATGGCTCTTTAATGTGGCGCCCTGATTTTGATTTTTTAGAGCAACAAGATGCAACGATTTATGGCTACCATCGCTCACTTTGCGTATCGTCATGGCTACATAGAGGCACCAGAGAAAAACCAGGTTTAGTTTTAGGGCTCGATAAAGGGGGTTGCTGCGCCGGTAAATTATTTAGGGTGTGTGCTTCACGTAAACAAGATGTTGCTCAGTATTTATACGCTAGAGAATTGCCGACCTTAGTTTATATGGCCAAAATAGTGAAAGTTAGTATGAAGAGCTGTCGCCACAAACAGAGCCAAACCATCAATGCGTTAACATTTATAGTCGACAAAACACATCCACAGTACACCAGCGGTAAAAGTGCAGAGCAACTCGCTAAAATAGTTTCGACTACAAGTGGTGTCAGCGGGCACAGTAAGGACTATTTATTTTCTACTATTAAATCTTTAAAATTTTCTGGTATCAGTGATAAAAAATTAGATAAGATCGCTTCTTTTGTCACTATTTAGTCTTTATTTAGCTTATTGATCACAGCTAAAAGCAGTGACTTTTTTGTAAAAAAACCCTGTAAAGCGATATAAACTAAACAGGGCTTTTTTTGATCGATATATTGGCTACTTTAATCGTTATTTAGCAACACTGTTGAACAATTTTTCAAAAGCATCAAGACCTTCATTGGCAATATCATCAGGTATTGTCAAAGCAGGTAAGAAGCGAATAACGTTTGCATAGAAACCACAGGCCAGTAAAATCAGACCATGCTCAGCAGCGCCAGCTATAATAGCTTGTGTCAATTCGGCGTTACCTTGCTCTGGATCAGAATCAACCATCAATTCCAATGCAATCATCGCACCTTGATTTCTTACTTCACTAATTAGCGTTGGATGCTGTGCCTTTAGTGCTGACAGACGCTGATTGAATAACTGACCAATATGGTTAGCTCGATCAACCAATTTCTCTTCTTCTATAATATCTAAAACAGCCAGCGCCGCGGCACATGCCACTGGAGAACCGCCATAAGTACCGCCTAGCCCACCAGGCAACGGAGCATCCATGATTGCTGATTTACCAACCACAGCGGATAGTGGGAAACCACCAGCGATACCTTTTGCCATAGTGATTAAATCTGGCTCTACACCTGAGTGCTCAAAGCTGAACATTTTGCCGGTACGAGCAAAACCTGTTTGGATTTCATCGGCGATTAATACAATACCGTGCTCATCACATATTGCACGCAAAGCAACTAAAAATTCTTTTGGCGCCGCATAAAAACCGCCCTCACCTTGAACAGGCTCAAGTATAATAGCAGCAACATCACTCGGTGCGATATCCACTTTAAATAAGTTTTCAAGGGCTTTAAGTGATTGCTTAATACTAATATCATGCAATTCAATTGGGAATGGTGCGTGAAAAATATCGCTTGGGAACGGGCCAAACAAATTTTTGTACGGCGTGATTTTACCCGTTAATGCCATCGTCAAATTGGTGCGGCCATGGAAACCGCCATTAAATGCAATAACACCACGACGTCCAGTATAAGCACGAGCAATTTTGACGCAGTTTTCAACGGCTTCTGCACCGGTTGATACAAAGATCGCTTTCTTTTCGCTATCACCAGGCGCCACTGCGACTAGTTTCTCAGCAAGTTCAACCGCAACTTCATACGGATTAACCATGACACAAGTATGGCTAAATTTTTCAATTTGATCTTTCGCAGCCTGAACGACTTTAGGATGGCTATGACCGGTATTACACACGGCAATACCCGTGCCAAAATCGATAAAGCGATTACCCTCAACATCCCATAATTCAGAGCCTTTAGCTTTCTCTACATAAACAGGATAAAGATTACCTTGTCCGCGAGCGATCACATTTACTTTACGTTGCTGAAGTTGTTTATTGTTCATTTTTACGTTCCTAACAGCTGCTGCACTAATGGCAACAGACTGAATTCAATCATGTTGACGCTAAATAGCAATCTCTATTTAGCGTTATTAATTATCTTCTTTATAATAAACAGTACAGCTTAATCTCTGTTCATTGCGCCAAAGCAGATGTATTTGATTTCTAAATAATCATCTAATCCGTATTTAGAACCTTCACGGCCTTGGCCCGATTCTTTTACGCCACCAAATGGAATGACTTCAGAGCTAATCGCTGTCTCATTGACGCCAACCATGCCATATTCTAATGACTCAGAGACTCTCCAGCTGCGACGCATGCTTTCAGTATAGACATATGACGCTAAACCAAAATCAGTATCGTTAGCCATATCAACGGCTTGCTCTTCTGTCTCAAATTCATAAATAGCAGCGACTGGCCCAAAGATTTCCTCTTTGAACATAGCCATGCTTGAATCTAAGCCAGTTAAAATAGTGGCTGGGTAAAAATATCCTTTAGTATCAGCTAATTTTCCGCCACATACTAATTTAGCACCATTAGCGACAGCATCTTGAACTTTTGCATCAATGTTGCTGGCAGCTTTTGCCGTGATCAAAGGGCCATGTGTGCTCTTTGCATCACTATAAGCGCCGAAATTAAATGCTTTAACTGACTCAGCTAAACGCTTTGTAAATTCTGCTGCAATGCCTTTTTGTACCAGTATTCTATTAGCACTGATGCACGTTTGGCCACTGTTACGAAATTTAGCACTCATGATGCCTGGCATTACAATATCTAGATCCGCATCATCAAAAATGATAACAGGTGCATTACCGCCTAATTCCATAGAGGTACGTTTGACAGTATTTGCACACTGCGCCATCAGGATTTTACCGACCGGTGTAGATCCTGTGAAAGTTAGTTTCTTAACAATTTTGTTTCCCGTTAATTCACCACCAATAGCGATGGCATCATCACCACAAACAACATTGAAAAGGCCGGCTGGTATTCCCGCTCGCTCTGCAAGCTCTGCCAATGCTAACGCCGATAGCGGCGTCTCTGCTGCCGGTTTAAGAACGATAGAGCAGCCAACCGCTAGTGCAGGACCTGCTTTGCGAGTAATCATTGCGCTTGGGAAATTCCAAGGCGTAATTGCGGCAACCACACCCACTGCTTGTTTAATAGCAATACCGCGACGATCTGTTTGTGGTGATGCAATCACGTCACCGTAAACGCGTTTGCCCTCTTCAGCAAACCATTTAATAAATGATGCGCTATAGCCAATCTCACCACGAGACTCAACCAATGATTTACCTTGCTCAGCACTCATGATAATCGCTAAATCTTCAGTGTTTGCGATAATCAACTGGTACCAGCGCTCCAAAATATCCGAACGGGTTTTTGGTGCCTCTTTACGCCAGATGCGCTGTGCTTTATCAGCACTTTCTATCGCTGCACGTGTTTGCTCAGCACCTAAGTTTGCGACACTGGCAATAACAACTTCAGTAGCAGGGTCAACAACATCAAAAGTACTATTGTTGTTAGCATCAACCCATTGACCATTAATATATGACTGTGTTTTCAATAATGCGCGATCAGTTAGTTGATCAATCAATTGTATTGTCATGTTCTTCCTCAACAACAGTAACCTCTATCGATAATTCGATAGACAGCTACTTAAATATAAATTTTAGTGGCCATCAAGAATATACTCTTGATCTAATAATGGCACCTTTATAATCGACTTTTACTATTGTTTATATAATGCTTTTAAGAGTATTATAATTGGATATTCAATAGTAAATATATTGTCGCTCCGCCAGTCTCTCTCTAGATAATTTTCAGGATCATTATGGGATTTAAAAAAGTCGCTCTAAGTGGCCAACTTGCTGATATTGATATCAAATTGTTGCGGATTTTCAAAGCAGTAGTCGATGCTCAAGGAGTCACTGCAGCGGAGGCTGAATTGAATTTAGCCAATTCAACTATATCAAATTATTTATCAGATTTAGAAAAGCGATTGGACATGCGCTTATGTGAGCGTGGTCGTAAAGGTTTTGTCGTCACCAAACAAGGCCATTTAGTTTATGAGGCATCCGTTGAATTACTCGATGCACTCCACAAGTTTCGAAACACCATCAATGATTCTCATCAATTGTTAGCAGGTGAGTTACATATCATCTGTGCTGAACACACCTTAGGGATAAATGACTTTTGTATCGTCAAAGCAATTGATGACTTTAAGGAAAGCGCACCTAATGTCAACATGACAATCAGCGTGATGGAATCGAACACCATTGTCGGAGCTATTGCCGATAACAAGGCAGATATCGGTATTACGGTACCGCTTCACTCCTATCCAAAATTACACACTATTGATTTATTTAAAGAAACCATGCTGCTTTATTGCGCCGGTAAACACCCATTATTTACAGCGGACACCCACTCGCTAAACATCGACGAGTTACTGACATATGATTTTGTAGAGTCCCCTCGATTAAGGGCGGGACAAGAAACTCATGTGGATGTTAAGAAATGGCATATGGCCAGTAAAGCTCATCATCAAGAAGCGAGAATGTCATTAATACTCAGTGGCCACTACCTCGGCTTTTTACCGCAGCAACTCGTTGAGCAATGGCGCTTACAAGAGCAATTAAAGCCTTTGTTTATTGAACAATATGGCTATGAGAACGTTTACCAATCGATCTCGAGTAAACGCTCTAACAACCAATCACTCATCAATATGTTTAACACTCTTCTCAAGAAGAATCTTAACTAGCCATTAATATCGACTGTACCTGATACTGGAAACCCTTTCGTTTGAATGCCGTTAACACCGTCAAGTAAAACGTCTAAATCAGGTCTGCAAGCCGGGCCGTTACTCATGCTTAGTATTTGAATTTTTTGCTGATCATTCAATAAAAACAATCCAGGTTCAGCGTACAGATGACCATCGCCACGTGCTGACACCCAAAGATTAAGTGTTTTCATTTGCTCAACGCTAAGACCATAAGCCATTGGGAATTGCCATTTAAATTCATCGACATCTGCTTGCGCTAGCTCTTGCGAATCTGCACTAGCTACAATGACGTTGATGTTCAGCTTTTCTAATGTCGGTTTTAAGCTCTCCAGCTTATTTAAATAGGTTTTACAGCGCGGACAGTGCTTACCACGATAAACAATGAACAGCTCCCACGATGCTTGTTGTTGGCCTATTTTATAAACGCTGCCATCTAGCAGCGTTAACTCTATCTCTGGAAAGTCACTATTTGGCATTAATTGTTTATTCATAATATTCTCTGATTAATGTGACGCGCAATTGATCATTTAACTTACAATTCAACTTGTAAGTCCGAGCGTGCGTAGCTGCAACACGGTAAAAAATCTGTGTTATCAGGATCATCGACATCAATGGCTAAAGCATCGGGTGCATGAACCTTCCCTGCAACAAGTGTACTGGTACAACTGCCACACACTCCAGATAGACAACTATAATCTGGATAAATTCCAGCAGCCTCAGCCGCTTCTAAAATTGTTTGATCACCTGCAACATCCACCTCGATATCAGATAGTAAAAAAGTGACTTTATAATGCTGATCCGCTGCTTCTGGTTCGATTAACGAGCTATCGATCACAAAGCTCTCTTGGTCATACTGTTCAATATTTAAACCGGCTGTTAACAGCATATCTTTAGTTTTAACCATAAAACCTTCAGGTCCGCAAACAAAGACATCTCTACTCAAAAAATCAGGGCAATGACCAGTAATAGCTTCGCTATTTAAATGCCCAAGACTGTAATCTAGCAGCTCATGTTTATTCACTACTTGTTGATCCGTATGAATACGAGTGTAATTGGCAGACAAAGTTATTTTATCATTTTTCTCAACGGCTGCTATTAACTCAGCACAGCCTATAAAGTCTGCTTCTGTTTTAGCACTGTGATGAAAGTGGACATTAATATTTAATGCTAAATCATTGATGTATCTAACAATTGACAGCATCGGTGTAATGCCAGAACCCGCTGATAGCAATAATAATTTATCACGATTTTCACCGTGTAAATGAAATACACCCGCCGCTGCGCTCGCTGTTAATGAGGAGCCTATTGCAAAGTGATCGTGCAACCAGTTTGACACGACACCACCCTTAACCCTCTTGACCGTAATGCTGATAGTGTCAGGTTTTGATGGGCTTGATGATAAGGTATAGCAACGTTTGATTGTTTGATTGTTAATTTGCGCATTGATTGTAATAAACTGACCGGGCAGATAAGTAAAACGTTGTATAGGATCTGCACTAAAAACAAAGGTTTTAACATCACTGGTTTCTTGAACGGTGTTGATGCATCTCAGAGTCATCTGCGCACTATTTTTAGACTGATCACTGCTGATTGCCAGTTGCTTTGTTAACCGCTTATTACTCGCAGGCCAATTATCAATGTAAATCGGCTTAGCTTTGGTCTCTAGCACTTTTATGGTATCGCCAACGTTAATCACGCCTTCATTGAGTGCAACCATGTTTTCACCAAAGTTCACATCCTTAGCATCTACTGCTTGTCGATAGCTTGCCAGAGTTTTGAGTGGGTCTTTATTACTGTCAAATGTGGTGCTATGCGGGTCAAGTGTTGTAAATATGCAACGACTACAAGGCTTGGGTAATTCAAACACAACATCGCCAATTTGAATTTTGTGCCACTCATCTTCTGCCCAAGCAGCGACACCTGAAAATGTAATATTCGCTCGAAAATTTGCCATGCTCACAGGGGCAATTAACCGCTGATTTAAATGCTCAAGCGATTGATCATTAGTTAATAGTAATGGGTAACCATCTGCAAAACCCAGTTGCGTATCTTTAAAGCCGACCACTGAGCGATTTGATTTATCGCCAAAATAGAGAATTCTTAAAGGCTCTTCTAATAATGCAGATACCCACTGATCCGCTTGATAACCACAGCCTTGTCCTAAAAACTCAGTTCCCCAAACCGCAGTGGCGTAGTATTGCGATGAGAAATTAGCACTGTCTAAAATTAACGGCTCACACGATGGATGCCTTAAAATCATTTGATCATCGCGGTACTCACATTGTATTTGCCTGACCTTTGGATGAGTTCGCCCAGTAATAAATTTACCATCCATTTGCGTCAGCATAAAACGTCTATCTCCTGCTAACCCGCTCGTTAAGACGTTCACTGATTGCAGGTCAATAGGTGCACTTGATTTGAGTGGGTAAATAGACAAACTACTGACATAAGCGTTGGGCATTGTTGATCCTTAAATTAGATTGCATTTAATAACAAAGACTAACCTAAGATATTATTTTATTCTAGCGTTAGCACTACTGATCTCAACAATAATTATTTACCTCAAACCCACACTGCCTTTATTGAATTTATTGACTGGGGCTTTTTAAAGCCTGTGGTAAAAAACCTTCTAAATGCGGATAGCTTTGCAGCAACTCCTTGATCTTATCCGATAGCGGGCCTTGGTATAAGCTAGGCACTCTGGTTTTATCCGTATCGTAATTTGAGGCGACAAACTGATCGACAAATTCATCTTTATTTTCTAAGTAGCCTTTATTACGTAATTGACAAGATAATTCGGCGATCAGCATAATATCGTGCTCTTTTGAGAAACGGTTAAAACCTTTATAACAGAAATATTGCTCTATATGAGTATTTGCCAGTGTAATAAGCTCGCTCATTAACTGTTGATACAATATATTTTTAGTCGGGCTTGTTAATAAAATCGTCAGGGTAATCTGTGTCTCTTTTAATTCCATTAATTGCGTGTTAGCACTTGCTAGCAATTTAATATCTAACAACCACTGCTGCTGGTGTCTTTTTTCGCAATGAATCAATTCAAAAGATGCATTATCATAACGTATATTGTCTAACGCCTGCTGTAATTGATCTTCATTAAGAGTGCTTGCCATCTCAGACGGGCAGCATGCGAAAATGTTTTGCACCCTAGCGAGCACAGGTAAATCATGATGATTATTAAATGGCGTTGTTAAGCTACCCTGATCAGTCAGCTGGAACAACTCCCTAACTTCATGCTCTTTGGCTGTTTTTATTGCCAGAAAAACCGTTTGGATTATCTCTGATGTTGGCAGTGTGGGCTCTACCCGCCACTTGCGACCATAAACTAGTTTTTTAGTCGCCGTTTTTTTTGACGATGCATAATTATCACCACCGATAATGCCTAATTGTATATAAATGCCCTGTTGGTTTTCACCGACAAAAATCGGATAATCAGCGCTGTACTCTATATCTAAAATTATTTTTTCGACACTGGTACGATCGTGTTGATAACGTAGGTAGTGTTGAGGAATACAAGACTCCCCATTTAACAAAGCAATAAGCGGCGCATCTTTGATCGGTGATTCACCTAATTGCAGCTGAGCTATTTGCTCTTTTCCAGTAATACAAGTATCTGACACAGCAAGAACCCAAATATCTATTTAAAGAAGAGGTAGTGGCACTACAATAATAAAAAATTATTTCAATAGCATAACTAAAGCACCAAATTATTAAGTGCGAACTGACTCAGCTATTTCTCATCAGTTTATGCACTAAAGGCAACGAGGCAAAAGCTATTAAAAATATTCCAGGTAGTCACTATTTAACTCTACGTAACAGCATTTGAAATGGATTTAAAAAGCGATAAAAATAATATTTATCGCTGGTGTGAGTAGATAACTACTTAGATTGTTGATCTATAAACAGATAATCTATAGGAATATTCAATGCTTTTTCTTGCTCGCGGCTGACAACAATAAGCTTTTCATCTAGTTTTTCAACCCACAATTCTACACTGCCGGTGTTTAATTGCAGGGAAGGTTTTGGAGCCGGCCAATTAAACATATCCTGTAATTGGCCAACACTCAGCTCTGCTAGATTACGACACAATAGAAAATCACCTTTCTCAGAACAGCAAATTAAACCCTTTTCTTGCATCAGCAACTGATATTTATCCCATTTTTTTTGATCTAACCCTTTAACACTTGCCAATAGAGCATCAGCGCTGAGTGTCTCCCCCTTTTTTTGTGCAAGCCAAAGTTTATTCAAAATACCAATCACGGTATGTAAATGTGACTCAAAGTGACCAGCGCCTCGCGTATTATATACCGTTAATAAACGTGTCAACTCAGCACCTAGTAATACAATTATCCAAGTGATGAAGATCCACGCTAAAAACAACGGCACCGCTGCAAAAGCGCCATAAATAAGCTCGTACGATGGAAACTGCACTGCAAATAGCGCGAACGCTCGCTTCGCTATTTCAAACAAAAAGGCGACGGTTACTGCACCAATTAAGGCGTTTTTAAAGGGCACCGTACAATTAGGTACTGCTGAGTATAGTAAACTAAACGCGGCTATCGATAAAAACAGCGGTAATAAAGACAACAAATTGCCCTTACCCACTAACGCTGTGGCCTCAGATACAATAGCGATAGAGGCTAAATAAGAGGAGACCAGCAAACCAACGCCGATTAAAATTGGCCCTAAACTTAAGATAGCCCAATACAACAAGAAACTAGAAACACCTTTGCGAGAGTACTTTACTCGCCAAATTCTATTGAACGCAGATTCTACGTTTTTCATCATCATCACTGAGGTAACAAATAAGAAGATGACTCCCACTGCGGTTAAACTTCTTGCCTGGGAAGTAAAATCTGCTAAATACCCTTTTACTACCTCCCCTGTAGCAGGTACAAAATTAGAAAATATCCATCCTTGAACTGAATCGCCTACACCTTGAAACGTTGGTACTAGCGCTAACACTGAATAGGTAACAGTCATTAACGGCACCACAGCAAACAAGGTGGTATAAGTCAGCGCTGATGCATTGACGACCCCGCCATTGGCAATAAACTGACGAGCTAGAGTCGCTAAAAAATGTAATGCGTTAGTTATATATATTTTTTTCATAAATTCCTTGTGTTATTTGCGCAGTTAACTCTAATGACCATCGCAAAAGTATAGCAATTTTTTTTACGCGATTAATCCTTTGCTATCTAAACGATGCTTATACTTATCATCAATACCTTTTTTCAAGCCTTAATCTCGCTGAGCAGTCGCTATCTATCCTTTTTGATTGCCCTCTTGTTTTTCCAAGGTACAATAGTCATTTTAAATCAAAAAGGTATTTAGTGTGAGTAAAGTTGAAATATATCATAATCCGCGCTGTTCAAAATCAAGACAAACCCTTGAAATACTGACTCGACAAGGTATAGAACCCAGCATTGTTGAATACCTCAAACAGCCGCCATCTAGCGCTGATTTAAAAGCAATATTAAAAGCATTGAATATCAGTGCGCATCAGTTATTACGAGTAAAAGAAGCGGAATACAAAGAACATAATTTGAGCGTAAACTCAAGCGAAGATGAAATTATCGCCGCTATGATTAGCTCTCCTAAATTGATTGAACGCCCTATCGTAATTAATGATGGCAAAGCGTGTATCGGTCGCCCACCTGAAGCTATACTTGAGATTTTATAACCACCGCTATGGCAAATACTGACCCCTATATACTCATCCTCTACTATTCAAGACATGGCGCTGTTGAGCAAATGGCCAAACAGATAGCACTCGGTGTCCAATTAACTGGTATGAAGGCGCTATTGCGCACGGTTGCAGATATATCAAGCAACTGTGAAGCTAGTGCACCTAGCATCCCTGAACAAGGTGATATTTACTGTACCTTAACAGAGCTTGAAAACTGCTCAGGCTTGATACTTGGCAGCCCTAGCTATTTTGGTAATATGGCCTCCCCTTTAAAATACTTTATTGATAACAGCTCTACTCTGTGGATGTCAGGGGCTCTAATTGATAAACCAGCGGCTGTTTTCTGCTCGTCTTCATCATTACACGGTGGCCAGGAAACAACGTTAATGTCAATGATGCTGCCGCTGCTGCACCACGGTATGATTGTTACTGGTATCCCTTATAGCGCCACACCTTTACTAAACACCACCAGTGGGGGTACCCCTTACGGTGCAACACATGTCGCAGGTAAAGACAACGCTAATGAGCTAGATACAAATGAGCTGTCTCTTTGTAAAACTGTCGGTGAACGCGTTGCTAAAGTGGCAAAAAAGTTACGATAAGAATACATACCTATAATGCACATTCGCTAAATAACATTTTATCAACACATTGGTATCTAAATAATTATATGAGTTTAAAAGCCAAAACCTTACCGCCTTTATCGGTATTAAAGTCGCGCGTTAAATACAGCCGTGTCATCGCAGCACTGTGTTACTTCCTCTTGCTTATCAGCGTCACTGCTTGGTACTTATTCATTCATCCTGTCGATACCGCCAACCCTTGGGTTATTTGGCTATTACATTTTTTACCACTGGCAGCCTTCATAAAAGTAATACAAAAGGCAAACCCAAGAGGCCACGCCTGGTTATGCTTTTTATTAATTTTATACTTCAATGAAGCGGTACTAGCAGCCACCACCGTGCTAGCGACTCGTTGGTATGGGCTATTTAACACGATTGTTATTGTCATATTGTTTATCAGTGCAATGATGTTCGCACGCTGGGGCGGTCAGTACCTTAGACACCCTGATAAACCAGGTAATGAGCAAAGCGCTACTGATAATGAATGATTCTGTTTTTAATGTCGCCAGAGCTCGACGAGACTTCCCTATACTGTCACTTCGAGTTGAAGGCAAAGCGTTAATTTATTTAGATAACGCCGCGACTACTCAAAAGCCTAGGGCCGTTATCGATAAATTATCGCAGTGCTATAAACTCACTAATGCCAATGTACATCGCGGTTCACATCACTTATCGAACTTGGCTACGACCCATTATGAAAATGCACGCCAAACATTGGCTGATTTCATAAATGCGCCATCATATAAAGAACTTATTTGGTGTAAGGGTACAACAGAGGCAATCAACTTAGTTGCTCAATCGCTAGCTAAATATTGGCTAAATGCTGGCGATACTATCCTCGTCAGCACAAGTGAGCACCACGCCAATATTGTACCTTGGCAATTAGTAAGCCAATACTGTGACACTAAAGTCATTGAAATACCGCTCACCGATGATTTGAATATTGATATCCACGCCTATCAGCGACTATTAATTAAACATCGCCCTAAAGTGGTTGCCTTAGGCCATGTATCCAATGCCACCGGTATTATTCATCCTATTAAAGAGCTGATTGCCAAAGCCAAAAACATAGGCGCGCTCACTTTAATAGATGGCGCTCAAGCAATCGCTCATATCGATATCGACGTGCAGGCAATAGGCTGTGATTTTTATTGTTTCTCAGGCCACAAATGTTTCGGTCCAACAGGTATCGGCGCACTCTGGGGTAAAGAGCAGATATTAGAGAGAATGCCGCCATGGCAAGGCGGTGGTGAAATGATTAACAAAGTAAGCTTTTCAGGTACTGATTTCAATACTCTACCTTTTAAGTTTGAAGCAGGCACCCCTGCTATTGCCGATAGTATCGCTTTTGCAGAGGCTGTTGATTATCTTCAACAACAAGACAGGCAAGCTCTAGCACGACATGAACAGGAGCTGTTTAAAAGCTTACATCAAGGCTGCTCAGCAATAACAGGCGTTAATGTTATCTCACCAATTGATAATAATGTTGGTATTGTCTCATTGACTGTTGCAGGCCTTCATCACCAAGATATTGCCTTATTATTAAATCAGCACGGTATTGCAGTGCGCAGTGGTCACCACTGTGCTATGCCATTAATGCAGCATTTAAACATTGATGGCACCCTTCGCGCCTCTATCAGCTTTTATAATACGCAAGAGGAAATCAGCGCGTTTATTAGCGCTCTTACTCATGTCATCACGCTATTGAAAACAGAAAACAATGAGACTCAAGCCGAGCAACGCCATCAACAGAGCGATCAGAAAATAAGCCCAAATTCTGAGTTTATTGAACAGCAATGGCTGTGCTTAGCCCACTTACCGAAAGCTGAAGAGGTTATCCAAGCGCTGCTAAGCGCAAAAACTTGGCAGCAGCGCTTTAGCTACCTCTTATCTTTAGGCCAGCATTTAGCAACGCCCGACCCTCAATTACTTGATAATGAGTTTAAATTGCAGCAGTGCGAGTCGGGAGTCTGGTTACGTAAACAGCAAAATAACACAGAAATCTATTATCAGCTGTGGTCTGATGCTGCCATTATGCGAGGCTTAATTGTTATGTTGCTCTGCTGCCAGCAGCAGGCGAATACTAATATCGATGATTTTTTAACTGATGTTAAATTAAGCCAGTTTTTAAGCCCATCTCGCACCAACGGTGTTCGGGCTATTATTAACCAGCTATAGAGTTTACCTAAAAAATTTAATCCCACTTATTGCGCGGCGCTTTATAATTAGCTATTTGATCTAGTAGCTGGATCGGATCATCGCTGACAATCAATGCTTGCTCAAAGGTTTTACTCATAAAACCTTTGTTTACCATCGTTGTAATAAACGCTAATAACTCATCATAATAACCTGCAACATTATAAAAAGCGCACGCTTTATGGTGATAGCCTAGCTGGCCTGCGGTCCAAACTTCAAATATTTCCTCTAGTGTCCCAACACCACCTGGCATAGCGATAAAGGCATCGGCTAACTCTGCCATTTTTTCTTTGCGCTCACTCATAGTATCAACGATATGCAGCTGAGTTAACCCTGGATGCTGTAGCTCTTTATTGACCAGGGCTTTAGGCATAACACCAATCACTGATTGTCCACCTGCCATTACCTGATCAGCCACCGCTCCCATTAGACCCACGGTTGCACCGCCATAGACGATACAGTGATCTCTTGCTACAATCTCATTAGCGAGAGAGATAGTGGCTGTTTCAAAAATCTCATCACTGCCTTTACTAGAACCACAATAAATTGCATAGCGCATATTAATTACTCTTTAAGTTTGATGATTTGATACTGATATCAGTTGTTATCAAAAATGCCAGATCAGTGTGTTTTCGGCAATAAGTATTCATACTTTCTATCTGTTAGCGTCTGCATAAAAGCGACTAGGGCATCAACGCGCTGATCTGTCAGTGCCTTACCAATAGTAAGTTTATCTAGCGCTATGTTTTGTGCAACTTCAGGCTCAGCCCAAACCTCCCCTGTTTCAGGATTTATCTGTCTTATTTTTTTACGACTATTATATTTATCGTAAAAAAGCACCACCGTTTTCAAATCACTAAAAACGCCGTTATGCATGTAAGGCCCACTAACAGCAACGTTTCTAAGGGTCGGCACTTTAAATTTACCGTCTTGTTTAACATCATTCACTAGCGGGTTTGCAAGTAGCCCATGATCAATAAAATCATCGCCTTTACCTGCTGCCAACCTCACTGCTTTGTTAATCGGCACACCAATATTATGATATTGATAATTACTGAACGTTTCTCGCTCTTGACCCGGTAAACGCTTGAGCTGATGACATTGATTACAATTGGTAAATTGTTGCGAGAAAAAAATAGTTTCTCCTAACTTTTCTAAATCGTTAAATTGATACTCGCCTTTTAAATAGCGATCATATTTGGAATCAAAAGAACTGAAAAAAGGCGTTTTCTCAAATGCACCAATAGCCTCACTCATCGCAGCAAACGCATCACCACTTTGGGTCAGTACCTTTTCATCAAATAACATCGAAAAACTCGCTATATAATCTTCGTTTTCCAATAATCTATTTAACACATCTTGCTTTGAGGGCATTGCCATTTCAGCTAAGTTTAATGGTGGCCCCTCAGCTTGTTCTTTTAAGGAAGCAGCACGGCCATCGTGAAACATGCCACCGACATACTCACCCTCTTTATCTTGATAAAAATCAGGAGCAAAACTAGCGTAACTGGCTGTTGGCGTATTGCGATCGCCAATAGACTTACCGTCACTGCCTATAGATACGGCGCCGTTAAGAGCATTCGCACGATCATCGATAAACGCTTTAGCAGGGTTGTGACAAGTGGCACAAGACTGATTGCGGTTAATCGATAAATTAACATCAAAATACAATGCCGCACCTAAAGACTGCAATGTATTAAAGGCGATAACGTTACTATGCTCTCTCGGTGCTGATGCCTTAACTGAGTCATTAAGCGCTACTTTTGTTTGCTCAGCTGCCATTGCCGTTATTGTGTGAGAGCTAATGAGTGCGAATAACAGCGCACTACAAGCATTTTTTTTGATAACATCATTTAACATGTAATTTGAAAACCTATTTATCTCATTCAGCTGGCAGCAGCTAACAAAGCGCTGCTATCACACAAAACTCACTGAATTTTATTAAATATATGCTGCCATTGCTCTTGAGTCACTGGCATAACGGATAAGCGCGATTGCTTAAATAATGCGAAATCTTGTAGTTCAGCTGCCTGTTTCATCATTTTTAATGGATAGAGTGTGGATGCTTTAGCAACGAATTCAATATCGACGACAAACCATTTTGGATCATCCCGCTTGGCCTTTTGATCATAATATTTACTGCCACTATCAAACTGATCTTTATCAGCATATTTATCACTAACTACTCGTCCTATTCCTGCAACACCCACTTTGGTACAACTTGAATGATAAATAAAAACTTCATCGCCTACGCTCATTTGATCGCGAATAAAGTTTCTGGCCTGAAAATTTCTAATACCATTCCAAGGCGTTACCCGCTCGATTTGAAGATCATCAATTGAATAATCTGATGGTTCTGTCTTTACCAACCACTTAGCCATATTAACCTCTTCAAAAATGAGAATGATAACAATTTAGGATAGCGATTTACAGCGAATATTCTTATATTACTATCGCGGCCAATGACATCGACCAGCAATGGCGGTTTAGACTCGCTTTAAGCTAAGAAATTTAGTTTAAATTCTTCTTAATATGTTGTTTTTTATTTATTTTAATAAAACATATACTCAATTACATATTTAGAACTATACTCAGTTGAATTCTAACAAAGAGCACTTTCAGGAACATCAGTTGTGATATGAAATATTGGTACAGTCTGTTTTACGTTGTCGTACTATTCCCTTTTGCCGCGCTAGCGAGCGCTTTGGATGCCCCTACAACTAAGGTTGAGAATAGCGATCTTTATCTAAATATTTTTATTACTATTTTTTTTCTTATTCTGATCAGCTTTTATATAAAAAAGCAGCGCGTGAATAAGCAGAGTATGGCCGCTATCAATTTAGAATTGATCCAAAATAATAAAAAATTCGGCGCCTTATTTAACGATATATCCGAGTCGATCATCTTATTAAAAGATGAAAAATATTTGGATGTAAATCACTCAGCTGTCGAGCTGTTCGGCTATCCTGATAAGGATACTTTTTTAAATACGCCTATTGCAAGTGTCGCCCCCTCATACCAACCTAATGGTGAGTTATCACAAAACATGGTTGCTCGATATTTTAATGATTGTGAAAAACACGGTCATGTTAATTTTGAATGGCTAAGTAAAAGCTTTAATGGCACTGCATTTTGGATTGAAGTTTCCATTACTAAAATTGAGTTTAACAGCCTGAATGTTCTGCATTTAGTTTGCCGAAATATCAACGAAAAAAAACTATTACAGCTTGAGCTTGAAGCCAGATCTAGGCAATTACAGACGTTAAACCAAGAGCTAATCGAACAAAAAATGATTTATGAATCATTATTTTTTGACAGCAGTGATGGTGTTAGCCTGTTCTCTAAAGGTAAGTTTATAAATTGTAATAATGCACTTTTAGCGATGTTTAATTTCACTGATAAAGAACAATTTTTACAATTATCTGCCGATCAACTTTTTCCTTTATTACAGCCAAGTGGCGAAACATCTTCAAAAGCAGCGTTTCGCCATCTCAAAAACTGTTACAGAAATGGCCAAGAACGCTTTGAATGGGTCTTAACAAGATCAGATTCAACTCCTTTATGGGTCGAGCTTGTCTTAACAAATATCACTTACAACAAAGAAAACTTAATACATATCGTATGGCGTGATATCAGTAGTAAAGCACTGCTAGAGCAACAAAATGCTCTTAAAAATCAAGAACTAGAATTTTCTAACATCGAATTAAAAAGCACTATTAACAATTTAAAAGAAGCTCAAAAACAGTTGGTAGAATCTGAGAAAATGGCATCTTTAGGTGCACTAGTGGCAGGTGTAGCACATGAAATTAATACACCGGTTGGTATTAGCCTCACAGGAATTACTCATTTTCAAGAAGTTAGCGCAAAAATTAATGAGCAATTTATAAATCATAAATTAAGCCAAAAATCACTAACGAAATACTTAACTAATGCCCAGGAGATCAGCCTTCTTATTCATAATAATTTAAAGAGAGCATCTGAATTAGTTAGTAGCTTTAAACAAATCGCTGTTGATCAATCAAGTGAAGAAAGCAGAACGATTAATCTAAAACTTTATATGGATGAAATTTTAGCCAGTTTAGCGCCTATCACCGCCAAAACAGGAATTAAAATAACGGTTAACTGCCCACAAGATATCAATATCAACATAGCAGTAGGGGCATTATCGCAAATCATTTCCAATCTAGTTATGAACTCACTAGATCATGCTTATCACGGTGTTCCTTTCGGTGACATCAGTTTATCTTTTAGTTTAAAAAACAGATTATTACACATTATTTATAAAGACGATGGCATTGGTATTGATGATCACGATCTACCGAAGATTTTTGATCCGTTCTTCACAACCAACAGAGAAAATGGCGGCAGTGGTCTGGGACTTAATATTGTCTTTAATATAGTCACTACGACATTTCATGGTGCTATTTACTGCAAGAGCAAAAGAAATCAAGGCGTACAGTTTGATATCAGCCTAATCATATAACGATAAAAATATGAGCACAGCTCTGATATTTTATACAGCTATTATGAATGCACAGCTAATTATCAATGTTAACAGCCACATAAAACACAGGTTTAAGCCTATAACATTATTTTTTTACCTGCCTCACTTAAATCTAGTGATATAATTTCGTCATACTCCCTCATATTATCCGAGCCTATTTATGAATCCTGTATTTACTTCTCCAAGTGACTTTGTCGTTGTTGGTAATTCATCTGACAACCCTTTTGCCATTGATGTTGCCTACGCGTTAGGGCAAAACCATGATATTGCCGATTTGATTTCGATGAAAGAGTTTACCAACTCTGAATTCTGCCCACGATTCATCTCTGATGAATTAGATTTTTCTAATATTGGCAGCAGATTAACCGGAAAAACCGTCATTATCGTCAGCACCAGTAGTTTGGTGAAAAGTCGACAAGAGCTAGCGATGCATAACTTTTTCATTGCTCGCTCTGCAAAAGAAAACGGCGCCGTTAATGTTATTTTAGTTGAACCCGACCTGTTTTTTAGCGCCCAAGATAGAGGAGCTCACGATTATTTAGGACAGACAGTTGCAGAAAGATCTGAGCAAGATTTAAAAAAATTCGATGGCCAGCCCTTTACAGCAAAACTCTATGCCCAAATGCTCAAGCTTTCAGGTGTTGACCGAGTGTTAACGGTACACAATCACTCTTATTCGGTGCAACAAATCTTTGCTGAGGTTTTCGATGGTAATTTCCATAATTTAATACCCTATGAAATCTATGCTCACTACTTATTAAGCTCCAACATTGTCACCTACGGACCTCAAGGTGAAGGGTTAGTGCTATGTGCGCCTGATAAGGGAGCGAGAGACTTTGTTAAGAGCATGTTTACAACGCTTAACCTACCTAAAGCCAAGTTTATATTATTAGATAAAGAGCGCATGGATGAGCACAAGGTTGCGATAACACTGCATAAAGAGAGTGAGCATACTTTCGATGGTTTGGAAAATTGCAGTATTGTGTTGTTTGACGATATGGTCCGCACTGGTTCTACTGTTGTTAAATCTTGTCAATTTTTACAGCAGGTATCACCAAATCGTACTATTTTTGCGGTGTCTCATTTTTACGCCTCAGATGAAGGACGTGAGCGTATGGCTAATCAAGCGATTGATGAAATACTCACATTAAACACATTGCCTACTATTTTAAACCGCGATGTACAGGGTAGACTACGCAAGAAGCTAGTTGTTCTGAAAATTGAGAAGTGGCTGGCTCAAGAACTAGGTAAAATTTTAGACCTGCCACTGACCAAAGAAGAAAACCCATACAAAATTGATATGTCATCTAAAAACCCAAGATTTTCACGTAAAATCTGGTTTGCTGATCAACTCAAATCTTTAGATGAAACGCTTATTAGCTAACAAAATCAGTAGAAGCTAACACGGTTAGCTTCTACTTGAATAGTCTTCTTTAGCTATCTTTATCTGGGCTATCGTTTTTTAAATTTTCCATATCTGAGCTATCCATATCTGAGCTATCCTTATCCGGGCTGTCCTTATCTGAGCTAGCTCTTTGCGATCTATCACTCGTCACTTGCCACGTGTTTTTCTGGTCTTTATTTTGTTTAGCTTTTTTCTGCTTTTTAGGTAGTGACTTCCACAGTCCTTGATCGCTGTATTTACCCCAACCCCATTTTAACCAGCCAATCAATGAAATAGACAACCATATAGACCAGAGCAGCATCAGTAATTGATAGCTCCACATAGGCACGCTAATCACTAACGCTTGCGGTAGTGTCGAGCTAACAGTGTCTTGGTACCAATGTAAACTACTAGCGTAAGAGCCATTGCCAACCACTTGCATATCAGGTGTACCAAACATCAAACTTTTCGCTACGCTTAGCACTAGCGCCAACAGCATAATAAGGCTAAGTAGTGCAATAGCCATTTGGATAAATTGATAGCGTCGAGCACTTGTTTGAGTATTAACCAGTAAATGACGTTTAGACAACACAACGAACCACAAAACCACAATCAAAGTAATAGGCCAAAAGCTGGTCGTTACACCTGCACCTAATAACATCCACTGCCAGCTTTTAAGTGGTGACCATTGCTGGCGACCCAGCACAAAGCCGATCGCTAATACCACCACTAAAACACCCCAGAATAATACTGCAGGGCCTATTAATGGCCCTTTTAACGCTAATACCCAGCGATCTCTTGGAACTGAAAAATCGATACTGATATTAGATGCACTACCTATGTCTAAAACGGGAGTACGGCTCATAAATGCCATTGGCTCAAGCTGCAACCAATCAATTTTCACTGTATTTGTACCCGGTAAAATAGGCAGTAATAATTTACCTTTCTCTTGCACATAAATAATAGCGTCACCGTTTAAGCTCACATTGGTGATACTGGCACTCTCAGGTAGTTCGATCGCATAATCACCACCTTTACTGGCCCTAAAGCTTAACTCTAATGCCGATTTCGATTGTCTGTCCCCAGGTGTGAAGCTTAAACTTGCCTGATCAATAGCCACACTTTTACCTTCAATAGGCTCAGGGCGCTGCATGTTGACTGTTAAGCTATCATTCGCTACTGGCTGCCACGTTAAATGCGCATTGCCAGATTTAATAGGCTTTATACCTTGGTAATCCAAATGCCATTTTAGAGAAGGCACTAATAGCCACTGCTCATAATATTCTTGGCTATTAGTGGCTTTCAACGTAAAGCTTGACTCTTTCTTTAAATCAGACGTCCACGACACCGTACGCGCAGAGTTTGAAAAACTAACATTTGCCAAGCCATCTTTCACTTTAATTGAACGGCTCGTCACGGACTCGCCATCAAGTAAGGTCACTGCTACATTCATTGCACCGCTAACAGGTGCTATCCTGGTGACTGTTGTGGTGACTTGCCATTCTAAATCTAAGTTAAACACTCTACTAACTTTGACAAAAGGCTTGATTGGATCGGGAGTTAGCCTCTTTTCGTCATTAATCAGCGCCTGCGGTTTTATTTTCCTAAATTGTAATCGAGCATTATTAATATTGGTTTTATCCAAACCTGATACTTGCCAGGCATCACCAAAAACTTGCGTTATTTGCGGGTTATTAGCAAAGCTTAAATTTAATTGCGACAGCTCGCTCACATCAATGCTGATGAGAATGTCATGCTCGCCTTTTGTTAATAATAATGCAGCTTGTTGAGATTCACGACTCAACGCCTTCACCGACTGCGCATCAACACTGATGTTAACATTTAATTGATCAGCCAAGTTAATAGGTAGAGGCAATGCCGATTGGTTAATTGCAAATACTTTCATTTTAAGGGTTATTGTTCGATCACTTGTTGTCACCAACAATTGATTAATAGCAACACAATCTGGGTAACATATGTCCTTCGCACTCAGGCGCTGATAATACTCATCAAGCAGTGACTGATCAGGAAAACTCGCCATTGCAGGCTGTGGTTGCAGCACACTCAAAGAGATCAGTAGCGCTAGTACAGTGACACTTAATTTTGCAGCGCTTGTGTTACTAGTAGCAGCGACCTCTATTTTATTAGCAGGCGTATCAGCATTATCTAAATCCTGCCCTTTTTGACCTTTAAAGAACAGCCAAGCTAATAACACAAACATCAAAACACTTAACAGATGAAGTATTCTATTTAACCAAGGCGGTATAATCATAATCTGAATTTTTTGACCACTAACAACGGGACTAGTTAAATTAACATTTGCGTAATTCCACTGCCAGCTTGGCATACCAGGACCTGTTTGTATCACCTCATTTTCTTGATAGTTAGTATCATATTCTACATAACTATCTTTTTGACTGATTTCTTTAGATGAAGACATTGCTCTTAGTTTATTAGCACTTTTTTCTAGCATCAACGGTGCAGACTGCATTTCAGACATCATCAACTCATTACTACTATCATCAAACATTACCTGCTCTCTAGTATTTGAATTAACCTGTATACGGTTAGATTTTTCCAGCTGCGGGTAGATCGACAACCGCACTTGCTGTACGGCAAATGGTAAAAAACTAAGCACAACAACGACTAGGCTTAGTTGATAAAGCTTAACGCTAAACGAGCGAATACGGTTCTTAGGTAAGACATTAATCACAAAATGGAAACCAACTATCGCTAATAACAATAGTACACTTGGCGCATCTTGGATTTTATGCGTCACTAATGCATACAACAAACCAGCGATACTAGTCACGATACCGTATTGTTTAAATAGCACCACAACAAACAAAATTACAATGAAGATTTCCCACAGGTTCCAATCAGATAAGTAATCATTTGTCACACTATCAGCACCTTGTACTGAAAAAACACTAAAACCTGGAGGCAGATTAAGACGCAGTGAAGCCGAGCTTAAATCCGTATTCCAAGGGTTAATAATAATCTCACGCGATTTAATATCACCCACGCTCTGTAAATTAAAAACACCTGGTAACACCTCCACACCTTGGTCATTATTAATACTGGTAATCAAAACCGGTTGCGTATTAATACTCACCCTTCCCGCTTTATAATCGCCTTGGGCACTTAGTCTATCTAAATGCCCTAAACTGCCTTGAATATTCTCTTGAGTTGTAAAATAATCTCCGGAAAAATTAAGCCATAGTGACCGATCTAGCCTAAGATTATGTTGCTGAGGGTTTTCATCTCCACGGCTTCTTTCAACTAAATTTAGCCCCTTCTCTGGTGTCACTAAATAACTACTAAATGATTGCCAAGCTTTTGGCATATTGGTTTGGCTACTATCGATAACACTGCCTTGGACATCGACAATACGATAGCTTCTATCAGGGGCAAAGCTCCACAACTCTTGTTTAGGCCAGTTTTCATTCGCCTGTGCTGTGAACTGGTTTTGGTTTGCAACTAACCTCGCCTTAATCGTCATAGTATGGCGCCCAGGTTTAAGCTGCACTTGCATATTACCGTCAGCTTTAATGTGTAGTGCTAAAGCTGATCTAATATCTGTTATTTCAAACCCTGTTGGCAGTAGTTGGCCAAAGCGCTCAACTCTCTGCTCGCCAGATACACTAAAATTTAATTGGGTCTCAAGGAATAATGGATAACCATCACGTATTAATCGATAGACCTGCACTTTGACGCTATCAGCACTTTTTAGCGGTGTTGGCTCGACACGCGTTAATAATAATCTATTACCGTTGATATTGGGACGGCTCACCACTTTGCCATCTATCGTTAAATCGATAAAAGTTGTCGAGCTAGGCAGCGTTAATGAAGAGGCTCTATTATTACTATTTATTAATCCTTTAATGGCATACTGCCCAGGCTCTAACAATAAGGCAGGTGAATTTTGAAAGCGCATCACACTTTTAGCTTGACCATTGACAAACAATTGTTGCGGCCAGTTATCAGTACTACCTGGCAGCATAATCCACTCTTGTTTTTCTAATAAAACATCTTGGGAAAATACGATAGTGTTTTTAGCTATATCAATGGTTAATGGCGAGTGCCACTGGCATTGTCTTGCTATGGCTTTAGAGTTAAAACTACACTTAAGCTCAGGGTGTTGATCAATAACCCAACCTTGCCATTGCTGTAATTCAAGGGGGACATTTACCGTATTCACAGCAGCCATTAAATAAGGCGAAACAAATATAGTAATCAACATCAGTGCTTTAGTCACTATCGACATGGGATATCCTTAATCATGCTTTTATATTGTTAGACATATAACTAACGAGCACTTTATCACGGCTACCACTAGCTACACTAATGACATGATAACAATTGGCAAATTTAAATATAAGGGAGGGTGTTTAAAATCGTCGTGTTTGATAAATTAACGATTTAGCCACTATTTTTTATAGCGAATTAATGCACAAATATAGAGTGTCGATTCACTCTAGCAAAACAGAATTTAAATTATAGTTTACTGATAGCTAGCAATAAGATGGCAATAAGATTTTATATATTGAGGAGCTAGCGCTGCAGCGCATATGATAAAGGCCATTTAATAACAATTAAACAGCCATTGATACACTGGCTCAGATCTGATTTAACCTGCCACACCAACAAAATCATAACTCGTTATTTGAGCAACGACGTTATCATTGATCGCATCTTTGGAGTTAGTATTCTTATCATTCGCAACCAGTCTCAACTCTTTTTTAGCGCCAGTTTGATTATCTTGCATCATACAAATAGCAACGTTCTCTGCATTGTTAATTGTTGCATTATTGTACGTATTCTCTTGTTGATTCAACATATCGCCTCCAGCTAATACTAGCTATTAATAACTCAAAAGTAGGTTTTGATAAGATTATATGCTGTTTTAAATAATTTTAAAGTAATAAAAAAGAACTAACATATACCATAAAGCTATTAGAAAATTTAATTGGTTGATTTATAGACTCTTTATCGTATCTGGTTTGAACTTCTTGCTCACTGTGGCGTCTTAATTAACTAGACTATTAATCAGCCTGATTTATCAACTAAATTTGCAGCAAGGGTGGCGTATGTTTTTTCACTGGCTAAATGCTAAATTACCTAATGATCTAACATCCCTTAAAGCGTCTAAGCATTTCACAAATGGTCAGTTTCACAATAGCAAACAGCATGTCAGAAAAGGAAACGCTGCTTTTTTTGGCTATCTCAAAAGACTGGTATTTGAAAAAAATATTAATGGCAAACCCAAAACCTCAATTCCTGTTAAGAAAATTAACAAGGTAGATTTATTCTTACTTGATGATGACTCTATTCACTTCTTCAAGTTAGGCCACTCTACGATCTTATTAAAACTCGGTGCTGATTTTTGGCTAATTGATCCAGTTTTTTCCACGCGCGCCTCCCCTTTTACTTTTTTTGGCCCTAAACGATTTCATCAATCACCTATTGATATAAAGCAGCTGCCTAATATCAAAGGGGTTATTATTTCTCACAATCATTATGATCATTTAGACAAAGCTTCTATTCAAGCCCTGCTCAATAAAACCGAGCTGTTTTTTGCGCCTTTAGGCGTGGAAGGCGATCTGATGCGCTGGGGTGTACGACAAAGTCAAATTAGTACATTTGATTGGTGGCAAGAGCAGATTATCGACAATGTAAAATTAGTTTTCTCACCTGCACACCACTATTCAGGGCGCTGGTTTAAAGATAATAGTACGACACTGTGGGGTTCATGGATTGTTGAGTTTAAAGGTCAGCGCCTATTTTACAGTGGTGATTCCGGGTATTTTGAAGGCTTTAGAGAAATAGGTAAACGCTACGGCCCATTTGATGTTTGCCTAGTAGAGACGGGAGCATATGACTCACAGTGGCCTAATGTGCACATGCAGCCAGAGCAGAGCTTGCAAAGCTTTATTGATTTACAAGGCAAAATACTCGTGCCCATACACAATGCAACATTCAATTTAGCATTTCACCCCTGGAACGAGCCATTAATACGTATTCATCAACTATGCATACAATCAAACATTGAGCTGTTAACTCCTATTTTTGGCCAGGCTGTTACTGTTGCAAGCGAGCCTAAAAACAATGATCAATGGTGGCTATGACCTTTTTGAGCGTCGACCTCTATTTTAATTCGCATGCATTATCGCAGCGATCGACACTGCGATAGCATTGAAAACCAGCTATCAATCAACCCTTTGATAGTGCAACATTCTTATAAAAAAATCGCTCACACGCCTGTGAGCTTAACCTTGTTAATAGCCCATTGATCAAAGCAACAACAACGAGAGAGAACACTAATCGGCCCCAAAATATTGTATTAAAATCAGCACCGATAAGTAAAATCAGTAAAGTGTCTTCTATCAAGCTGTGCAGTAAATTTAATAACATAATAGCAGTGAAGATATCCCTCGCTTTAATATGCCCTTTACGTGCTTCATTTATCAATAAACCACCGCCAAATGATAAACCTAGTGTTATACCGATAATTGTTAAATTGATCGCCTCATCACCTATATTGAGTAGGCGCAAAAATGGGCGCAACACAACCGCCATTAACTTCTCAATACCGAGTAACTTCAGAATTTTCAAGCTAAATAACAACACCGCTATGACCACAAATACCATCACTAAATTTACTAACTGATCTAATGCCCAAGCCATATAACTAGGATCGTACTGAGTATCTGGTGTCCACAGAATCTGTGCAGGTTGGGCTAGTACACCACTGCTTTGATATATATTATGCAACAGCCAGGCAAGCACCAAACTACCACCAATACGAACTAGTAACGTAATCCACAGGCTCACTCCGGCCTTTTTTGCAATAGCAGCCTCTATTGGTAAAGAATGCGCCAACAACATCATGCTGCCTAGCACTGATGCCTGCGCCACACTTAATTGGGTGTCTAAACTGACAAGCACAATTAAACCACCGTATATATTGGTCAATAGTGTGGTGGCCCACACTAACCCCATGGAACTTGGTAAACCCACACTTTGCATTAACGGCGCGATAAACTCACTCAGTAATATGATCGCCCCAAACTCTTCCAGTACTTTAATAACGATTAAAATAGGGATCATCACTTTAAATAAGGTAAAGGTGACATTAAAAATATCTCTAGCTAACTCGGTGAAAAAAAATGTCACTCTACGCATACGCGCTCCATGGCTAACAATTACAATAAAAAGGCTAAGGTATTGATCTGACCTAAACAATCGCCATATGATACCGAAAACCATATAATAAATATTTCTTATTGCGAAAATTAACAAACCAAAATTTCTTATTTTCTTTATTTAAGAAATTTTTAACACAATAAAAGCATAATATAGAAATATAATATTTTTAGCCTACTAGTGAGACCATAATGGAAATAGATAATATTGATAGGGCTATATTAAAAGAGCTACAACAAAGTAATCGCATTGCTAATATAGAATTAGCGAGCATTGTCGGTTTATCACCACCTGCTTGTCTAAAACGGGTTAAACGTTTGCGTGGGGCCGGTATCATTGTTGCAGATGTCTCTATTATCGACGCCCAACTAGCAGGTAATAAAATGACACTGATAGTTAATGTCGAAATGGAGCGCGATAGAGCTGATATCTATCAAGCGTTTAAGCATTCGATCAACCTAGCTGATGAGGTCACTCATTGCTTTCAGATATCTGGCAGTTATGATTTTATGCTGATCGTTAATGTCCGAGACATTCAAGCCTATGAAAGCTTCGTCGAAAGAGTGCTGCACACAGATTTAAATATTCGAAAGTTTCATACCTCAGTCTCACTGCGAACAGTGAAACAAAGTACCGCGATTAACTTAATAGATTAAGTATATTGGCTATGTTTTGATCTCATCAGAGCTTTGGTATGTTATTTAGTTGTTACTAGATACTATAATTTTCATTAAAGATTCGCATCAGGTACTACCTTCCATTATTCATGTATAGATTAACTGGAAGGTAGGTTAAGTGCAGTCGCTATTAACTCTCCCCTTGATTAGTGCCGCCATGTTTAGGAGCATGCTGCAACACTCGATCAGCTAGTCGAGAAAACGGCATACTTTGCAGCCAAACAGTGCCATGGCCTGAAAGTGTCGCTAAAAATAATCCTTCACCACCAAACAGCATTGATTTCAAATTACCAGCGCGCTCAATATCATATTCAACGCCTTCAGTGAAACCAACAAGGCAGCCAGTATCGACTCTCAAGGTTTCCCCTGTCAGCTTCTTCTCTACCAAAGTGCCACCTGCATGGATAAATGCCATGCCATCACCTTCTAATGTTTGCAGGATAAAGCCTTCACCACCAAAAAAACCGGCACCTAGTTTTTTATTAAACGTGATCGATACTTTAGTACCTAAGGCCGCTGCGAGAAATGCATCTTTTTGACACACTATCTTACCGCCTAGCTCGTTCATATTTAATGCTAGAATAGATCCAGGATAAGGTGCTGCAAAGGCCGCTCTTTTTTTACCCACGCCTTCATTAGTAAAGTGAGTGGTAAATATAGACTCGCCGGTTAGCTTGCGTTTTGCAGCTGAGAATAATTTAGACATAACGCCTTCATCAGGGCTTGAGCCATCGCCCATTTTAGTTGAAAAATCAATACCCTGCTCCATGTAAGTCATCGCACCTGCTTCAGCAATTACTGTTTCACCTGGATCGAGCTCTATCTCAACTAGCTGTATATCATGACCTATTATTTCATAATCAACTTCATGGCACTTCATAATGACTCCTTATCTAAAGACACTTAGGTTTTATCAAATGATAAACATCAACAAACTAAAACAGTATAGCTTAAAAACAAAAATCCCCGCTAATAAGCAGGGATTTTGAATACTAATAATAACTGAGCTGTTTACTGACTAAGCTCTAGCAACAACTTGTTTAATCTAGCGACATAGTTTGCAGGGTCTTTTAACTGACCGCCTGCCGCTAAGTCTGCTTGATCAAAAATGATGTTTGCCAAATCAGAGAAACGATCTTCATCTGCTTCGTTATCCATTTTTTGAATCAATGGATGTTCAACATTTACTTCAAAAATTGGCTTGGCATCAGGAGCCGCTTGGCCAGCTGCTTCCATGATCGCTTTCATTTGAGCACCCATATCATAGGCATTCAATACAAGACAAGCTGGAGAGTCTGTTAAACGGTTTGTTACTCGTACTTCAGACACTTTATCACTTAAGCATTCTTTCAAACGCTCAGTTAAACCCTCTGCTTCTTTAGCAGCCGCTTCTTGCGCTTTTTTCTCTTCTTCGTTGTCTTTATCACCAAGGTCTAATTCACCTTTAGTAACATCTTGGAAAGATTTGCCATCGAAGTCGAAGATGTGACTCATCATCCACTCATCAATACGCTCAGTCAGCAACAGCACTTCAATACCTTTCTTGCGGAAGATTTCTAAATGCGGGCTATTTTTCGCAGTATTATAGTTCTCTGCTGTGACATAGTAGATTTTTTCTTGACCCTCGCCCATTCTTTCAATGTAACTCGCTAAAGAAACACTCTGTGCATCTGAATCATTATGAGTTGATGCAAAACGCATTAGCTTCATAATTTTTTCACGGTTTTCAAAATCTTCAGCTGGACCTTCTTTAATCACATTACCGAATGCTTTCCAAAAAGTCTGGTACTTATCTTCATTTTTGCTCAGCTTAGAAAGCATATCTAAACAACGCTTGGTTAATGCTGCGCGCAATTTGTCAGCATTAGGATCTTTTTGCAAAATCTCGCGAGAGACGTTTAATGACAGACTAGCTGAATCAACCACACCTTTAATAAATCTTAGGTATAAAGGCAGAAACTCATCTACTTGATCCATGATAAAGACACGTTGAATGTATAGTTTCAAACCACGTGGCGCTTCTCTGTTCCATAAATCATGCGGTGCATTAGTCGGCACATATAACAGGCTGGTATATTCTTGCTTGCCTTCAACTCTGTTATGGCTCCAAGTTAACGCATCTGTATAATCGCTAGAAAGGTGCTTGTAGAACTCGTTGTAATCTTCATCAGTTACATCTGATTTATTACGTGTCCACAATGCAGAGGCAGAGTTAATGGTTTCATCGCCTAATACTTCAGGCTCTTTCGCCTCAGCTTCTTCACCATCAGCTGAAGGTACTTCAGGTGTTGCTTCTTGTTGCATGATAACAGGCAGAGCAATGTGATCTGAATACTTGCGAATCAAATGACGCAAGCGATTAGCATCTGCAAATTCTTCTTCGCCCTCTTTAAGGTGAAGAACAATTGTCGTACCGCGTGTCTCTTTTTCAAGCGTCGCTAAAGTGAACTCACCTTCGCCCTCAGAGCTCCAACGAACGCCTTGGCTTTTATCAGCACCGGCTTTACGAGTGAAAACATCTACGGATTTAGCAACGATAAACGCTGAATAGAAGCCGACACCAAACTGGCCAATTAACTGGCTGTCTTTGGTTTCATCGCCCGTTAATTTACCTAAGAAATTAGCCGTTCCTGAATTGGCAATCGTACCTAGATGGCTGACAACTTCATCTCGTGTCATACCAATACCATTATCTTCAATCGTAACGGTACTTGCATCTTTATCGAAGCTAATGCGGATATTTAAATCGCCATTTCCTTCGTATAAATCGCCATTTTCCAGCGCTTCGTATCTAAGCTTTTCAGCAGCATCCGATGCGTTTGAAACTAACTCTCGTAAGAAAATTTCTTTATTAGAATACAGAGAGTTGATCATTAAGTTTAGTAACTGTTTAACTTCTGTTTGGAAGCCTAACGTTTCTTGCTGGGTTTCAGTTGTCATGTATCTTATCCTGTTTACTATAGAAATAGGCGAGTGCCATTTCATTTAAAACATACCTACCGTATCGCTGTTAATACCATAGGCTTGCTAATTTAAACTTATCATTAATAACACAGATTTAAACCTTCAATTTAGCTCACATTAAAGGCATAAAAATCCATATTATCTAATTAAACGAAGAGAGAGGTTAATGGCTGTACTTCATCGCATCCCCTCTCTACTTGAATGCAGAAATGGGGGCGATGGCAAAAGTTTCAAGTCTTAAAGTCGTTTTTTCAGTATATGATACGATTTTTTACTGAGCTGTTTACAATTACATAGTGATATTGGCTTAATCCTGCTTTTTTATAAATTTTGGGTACGATTTGCAAGATGGTCTATTTTCTCGCGATCGGTGTTGGCCGTGCTCAGCATTAAATTCTTCAAAGTTTCAGACCTAAACTCCCTTCTATAGAGAATAAAAGCAACAAACGCGGCACTAAAAATAAATAGAGGTGCACTAATAAACCAAGCCAATACCGAAACCGAAAAATAGTAGGTACGCAACCCTAAATTAAAATTACCAGCCGCTTTTGAGCACATTAACGCTAAACTTTGAGCATGAAAATGCTTAGCGTCATCGCTACATTTATCAGCAGGCGTTGGGGCACTACCGATCATCACTGAGAAAAAACTGTATTGGCGCAAACTCCAAGTAAATTTAAAAAACGCATAGAGAAACACCACTATTAACAGCATTATCTTAAATGTCCAACTGTTAACGTCTGAAGTAATAATAGGTATGTGGGACAATACTTTGCTGACATCATCACTCGCCCCTAACAAGGTAATCAGGCCGGCAATAATTAGGATGGTGGTGGAAGCAAAAAAAGAAACACTTCTCTCTAAGTTAGCAATCGCCGCTTCATCAGCAATTCTTACATCACGCTCCATCATATGTAACATCCAGCGGTAGCGGTAACTGTGCAACACATTTGATAGACACGGCGTCGTAATACTCTTTATTTTTGAGTAATATAAATAGCCTTTGAAACAGCAAATAAACCAGATAAAAGCAAATAAATCCCAAGCGCTCGCGGTGATAAATTCAATCAAAGATTGCATTGCTGTTTAAACCCTCATGTATATTATTTACGTTAATTTTAATTTTCACTTAACAATCTTAAATTGTAATTAAAACAATGCCTATTACCAATCTAGCACGTTGTTTTTAAAAATAGAACTATACTCTCTTCATCAATAAAATCATTGAATAATACAAAATACCGATTAAAAACAGCTAAGTTAACCAAAACTTAAGCCCTCTACTTTTATGTTAATAAACACTGACAAAAAACAACGATAAGCATAATTAAAACAAGCATTTGATTATAAAACTCTATATATCGACGACTTTGTGGTAGTGTTGCCGATCATTTTTTAAGTAGTCATATAATTAGGTTCACCAGTGGATAATCCAGCCGAAAAAACACTCTCTTATATTTATGGTTTAATATCAGAAGGTATATGGGATTGGAACCTATTGACAGGACGAATAGACAGACATGCTGCCTGGCTAACAATGCTTGGTTATGCTGATAGTGAATTTCAAAACAATATCACATCATGGCAAAATTTTATCCACCCTGACGATAGAGCCAATGCACTGCAAAGCCTGGATGATTATTTGTCTGCAAAAACCTCAGAGTACAAAATCCGCTATCGGTGTAAAAAAGCAGATGGCAGTTTTTTGTGGATAGAAGATTCAGGTGCCATTGTTGAACACACCAGCGATGGCAAACCTGCTCGCATGATGGGTGTCTATACTGATATTAATGACAAATGGAATTTAGAACAACTTGTAGCTAAACGCACCAAAGAGCTAGAGCTTATCAATGAGAAACTTGAACAGAAGCTCAAACAAGTTGAACACAATGCCTCATTTGACATTGTCACCGGCATATTTAACCGCCGGGTTTTCGAATCTAGACTAAACCAAGAAATTGGTCGCGCAGCAAGGTATGATTACGCCCTCAGTATTATTCTGTTAGATATTGATAAATTTAAGAGTTTCAACGATAACTACGGTCATAGTGTCGGTGATGAAATTCTAAGAAAACTAGCCAACTTACTAGCAGTAAATGTCAGAAACTACGATATTGTCGCCAGATGGGGAGGTGAAGAGTTTGCCATCATCTTGCCTAATACCACAAAAACTCAAGCGGCAATAAAAGCAGAAAAGCTGCGATCACTTATTGTCAATAATCTAAAACACGATGACCAAACCCTAACCTGCAGCTTCGGAGTTAGTACTTTAGAGCCAAGTGATAATTCTAACTCTATTTTTATCCGGGCAGATAAAGCATTGTATTTAGCTAAAGATAACAATCGAAACAATGTAAAAGTTATCTAATACTCACTGTTTTCATCGCTATTATTTTTGTTATTTCGCGCTATAAAATATTCTTTGCCAAAAAACTCATGTATCATGCAAACCACGTGTTTTAAATACTGCTTATCAATTAGCTACACACTTTTTTTTAAGTTGTTATCATTGTAAATGTGTAATATTTAGAGGCAATAAAATGATCCATCAAATTACTAAAAAACTAGACTCTGTTTTAAACTTCAAGTCTGTTAGCGCACATTGTGATGTCCCTTGTGGAATCTACGACCCAAGCACTATGCAAGTAGCCGCTTTAACAGTTATTCGCTTTATTGATCAAATCAATGAACTAGACGCAAAAGAGCTTACACTGGCAGATCAAGCTAAACTTGTTCGCCTAGTCACTGAAAAAGAAATTCATGCTGAAAAAGTAAAGCAAGAAGTTCGCATCGTCTGGGGCGACTACTTTAAAGCTGCTCAGTTTGAAGCATGCCCTGGTACTAGCGAATTAGTACACAACATTATGCTAACAGGTTCTAAATGTAAGCAAGGCATCGACAGAGCTGCTGGTGAAGAATTACTAACACTAGTAAACGCTTTTGCTGAAAGCTTCTGGAAAACTAAAGGCGTAGCAACATTCACAGCTACTTGCCCTTACCCACCTGCACTATCTGTTGTTTACCCTAAACTAGGCTAATAACAGACTAGCTTATTCGCTGTTGTGATCGACTCTTATCACGACAGCGAATCATTAATGAATAATATGCTCTATTTCAGAAAAATACATGGCAACAGTATGTCACCGACACTAAATGATGGTGATTTTATTCTGGCGCTTAAGTTACCGCAAAAAATGTATCACATTAATGATATCATTATCGTCAATCATCAACTATTTGATAACATTATCAAGCGCATACACTCAATACACGACAACACAGTACAACTCAAAGGCGATGGTCAAGACAGCCTCTCTACACTTAAAATGGGCGAGATCCCAACCAGGCACATCTTAGGAAAAATGATTTGGCACATTTCACCTAAGAGCAAAAACTAACCTATGATTTTTTGGGAAACGGCTGAGGCTCCACTTCTAACTCAATACCATATTTTTCAAATATAGAGTGCTTTATCTCACCTGCTAAAGCCATCAACCTCTCAAGTGACGAGCCTTTGGTGTGTATTAAAACCAGCGCTTGCTTAGCATAGACACCTACGCCATCTTTTGAATAGCCCTTCCAGCCACAGCTATCAATTAGCCAGCCTGCAGCTACTTTCACTTCACTGTCACTGACATCATAACCAATAATAGCGGGATAAAGCGCTCTCAACTCATTAAAGCGCTCTCTAGCGATACAAGGATTTTTAAAAAAACTACCTGCGTTTGGAACAATATCAGGGTCTGGCAATTTCTGTGCTCTAATAAAACATATGGCCTGATAAATGTCCTGCAACGACACATCGACAATATTCTTTCCTAGAAAATAATCTTTTAATGCTTGATATCGATATTCGATCACAACCTTTTTGCTCAGCTTGATGTCAACAGAGGTAATAATAAACTCACCTTGTTGTTGCTTAAAAATACTATCTCTATATGAAAAGCCACACTGACTATTAGCCAGCGCTACAAAACAATGGCTGTTGGTATCATATGCTCGTACCTGAACAACCACCTCCTGAAACTCAGTACCATATGCGCCTATATTTTGAACTGGCGCAGCACCGACCAAACCAGGAATAAGTGCCAAATTTTCAATACCTTGCCAATTATTTTCTACAGTAAAAGCAACCAATTGATGCCAGTTTTCACCGCCTGACACCCTTAATGTTACATGCTCATCTGTTTGCGAAACGATTGATTTACCTTTGATTTGCATATGTAATGTCACACCACTCACAATGGGAGCCATCAACAAATTACTACCGCCAGAGAGCACTTGAAAACTTAAAGACTCACTTTTAATGCTCTTCATCACATCGACTAACTGAGATTCGCTAGCAATTTTTATGTACTTTTCAGCAACAGCATCAAAACCAAATGAATTAAGGTGCGTTAATTTTTTTCCAATTTCAAAAATGGCCAATGTCATTCCTTCATAGCCTGGGATGCATGTGTGTTCATTATGCTGTTAAGTAGACCCTGACAAGAGTCTTCCAATAAATCTAAAACATTGTTGAAACCTTGATCGCCCCCATAGTAGGGATCAGGCACATCTGACTGATCATTGTGATCACTTAAATAATCGAGCATTAATGCTAAATGCGTATTATGACGCTCTGGCATAATAAGTTTAAGCTCATCTAAATTATGCTGATCCATCGCGATAATATAATCAAACGCGAAAAAATCTTGAGTGCTCACTTGCCGTGCTCTTAAGCTCGTTAAATCATAACCTCTGATTTTAGCAAAATAAGTCGCCCTACTATCAGGCGCACCACCGACATGATAATTAGCAGTGCCTGCTGAATCTATTCGTATTAGCTGTTGAGCATTATTATTGTGTACTAATTTTCTAAAAACCGCCTCCGCAGAAGGCGATCGGCAAATATTACCCAAACACACAAATAAAACTTTAATATTTTCGTCTTTCATTATTATTCACTACCGGTCAGTATATTATTAACTCCAACCAGTAGTCTCCACTGACGAGCTATATAGCTTATATATTTTCTAAACGCTTAAATGCTGTCAAGGTATTGACCAATAACATTGCTATTGTCATAGGACCGACACCCCCTGGTACAGGAGTAATAGAACCCGCTACCGGATACGCACTATCGTAATCAACATCGCCAACTAGTTTATTCTTGCCATCTCGTTGAATTCTATTGATACCAACATCAATCACACAAGCTCCACTCTTAATCCAAGATGCATTAATCATTTCAGGACGCCCGACCGCCGCCACTAAAATATCTGCCTTAGAACAAATAGCTTCAATATCTTTAGTACGCGAATGAACAACCGTGACCGTACAGCTTTCTTGTAATAACAATGCAGCCATAGGCTTACCAACAATATTAGAGCGCCCGACAACAACGGCATTTAAACCCGTTAGGTCTTGGCCTAATGCATGTTTTATTAAATGGATGCTACCATGGGGCGTACAAGGCAGTAAGCTCTCTTCACCTATTGATAAACGCCCAACATTAACCGGGTGAAAACCATCGACATCTTTATCGGGAGAGATTGCATTTAACACTGTTTTTTCATCTATGTGCTTAGGCAATGGCAATTGAATTAAGATACCGTGCACATGCGCATCATTATTTAGTTTTTCTACTAGTGTTAATAGCGTCTGCTGTGTCGTATCCTCTGATAATTTGAACTCATTGGAAATAATCCCCACTTCTTTCGCTTGCTCACCTTTTTTTCTAACATACACTTGGCTTGCTGGGTCATCACCCACTAACACAACAGTCAAACCTGGCACCTTGCCTGATATTTTTTTTACATCGGCAACTTGTACAGCCAAATCTACACGTAAATTTTTGGCATATGCTGCACCGTCTAATCTATTAGTCATTTATTTTGCTCGCCTCAGGTTTAGTTTTGGTTGCAAATACTTATGCATAGAAATCAATAGCTATTAAATAAGATATTTAATTCAATACCCTATCTAAATTTTAAATTATTAGCCTCTATTTTATAGCGTAAGTAAAAATCGTAAATTATACGCAAAACACACTAAAAATGGTTTATTTTTTACGTATAAATATCTTAAATTTCTCACTTAGATTCGATTCCATTTCTTTCAGTCTTTGGATCGACTCATTATCTAGAACTAACTCTTCACTGAGCAGCAAAATACCCTCTTTACTAATTAGATCGCGAGTCAATTGCATACCCAGCTTAAGCTCAGCACTAGTAACAATTAAATCATGCATGCCTTGCCCTTTATTGCTTAATAACGGCAATATTCTCTTTAAATGATTAACAACATCATCATTATATTTTTCAGCTGCATAATGATCTAAATACTCCAATGCCTCTACTGTACTATATTGTCTATCTGATAAACGCCCCGCTACCAATTCAGTATAATCATTAATCACGGATAGTATTTGAGCAGACATTTTTATATCTGCCTGCTTTAAGCCATTGGGGTAACCTGAGCCATCAATTTTCTCTTTATGCTCAAGAATAATGCCGGCAGCTTTATCCAAAGGCCGCACTATCATCAAAGCAGCATGGGACAATATAGGATGAGTATTAAATATACGTTGCTCATCGGCAAAAAGTTTGATGTAGGGCGTATGTAGAATTTTATCATTAAAACCCATTTTACCTACATTACGTAAATGCCATGCATTGATCAGATCTTGAGTTTCTTGCTCATTTAACAGACATGCTTTACTTAGCTCAACTAATAACAGATTCAGTTGTTGATTACGCCCACTTGCTCTTTGCCCCATCCTTGCAAAAACCTGGTTAGACAATAACCGTATTAGGTGTTTATTCGCCTCTTTAGTACTTTCATAAGATTCATACAAACTTGCTTTTAACATAGATGATTCGACATCACTTTGGTGAAGCCTTTTTTGCAAGTTTGTTTTTTTAACAACTTTCTTTAAATTTTCAATCGAATTACTAACGATTAAATTCAACCGTTTATTTAAAAACACGTTATCATCTGGGTAGCTGACAACATCCCGGTAAACATCTAATTGTTGCGCCGATAATGCCAGCATCTTATCTCTCGCTGCTAATAAATAGACAACACAGTTGGGGGACTTGACTTTCATATTATTGATAAATTGATTTTCAAGGCTCTGTTTAGTTGAATCAAGCGTTGCAACATTATCTGCTTGAGCGTTATCCTCAGGCACATTATCTAGCAATGTTATAAAAAGTAAGTGTGTTTTAGGTAATTGATCTGCACTGCTATTAATATCACAAGGATGAAACACCACAGAACTATCCTTGATAATAGATGCGAACTGTGCAACCTGCTTTTCATTAAACCCAGCTAAAGAAACGTGCAACGCCAATTGATTCATCTAAAGACCCATATGCTTAAAAATTAATATTTATTGCATCTATCGTATAGACATAGGTTATGTCATACCTGCTTAGTGCTGTAAACAGTTAGAATAGAAGATAGTTTTGTATTAATAACATAGTTTTCGCACTAATATAAAAAACTAATACACCCAATTAATTATATTTATTGGAATTGTTTAAAAATTAATGATGAAATAGCGCTTTTGAAGTACAACACTGGAGTTAAAATGGAACGTGTAACAATTTTTGGCCGACCTGGCTGTGGTTTTTGTGTGCGAGCTAAAGATTTATGTGAACAACAAGGTTTAGAGCATCGCTATGTGGACATTCACGAAGAAGGGATTAGTAAAGCAGATTTAGAAAAAACTGTTGGTAAACCTGTTGAAACAGTACCGCAGATTTTTATTGGCAGTGAACACATTGGTGGCTACACCGAATTTGCCAAAAGAGTAAGCGAAGCTTAATCATAATTTAAGTTATAACAAAGTTTGTGGTGATAAGCATCAACCACAAACCTTGCTAATTTTAAAAGTATCAACTTAATAATCTTAAATTGATACTTACTTTGTTAATCGATAATTAACGTGTTATCCAATAATTGTGCAACCGTATCATCACTGGTAATACCATGAATCAATTCTGGCGCATCATGCTCAGTATTATCAACATTTCCCAGCTCAACATCTTGCTGTTCGACACCTTCAACCGATGTAGTAGCACTGATAAGAGCACTGATATCCACATCAATTTCCTCCGCCAAAATATCGGCAAAATCCAATGCAGTAATCGCATCTTGATCCGTATTGTCAGCATCTTCTAGGGTCGCAACATTATCATTATTTAGCTGAGCTAACGTTTGATTGAAACTGTGCTCTTGAGTTAACTCCTCATCATTAATCGTAGTAAATTCAAGATCATCGCCAAGAAGCGCAGATAAATTAGTCGATTGTGAATCATCGTTATCTTGCTCATCAACAGCCGCTACTTCTAAGCTCATTTGATCATTAGATAAAGCATTTTCTAAATCGACACTCTCAACACTTAACTTGAAGGCTTCTTCTCCTGGGTAAACCGTAGTCGCTCCCATGTCGTTACTGACAATCAATGATAAGCTATACTCACCGTCAACAAACTCACCTTCAGTTTGTATAGCAGCGTTAGGAATAAACAAGTTAACAAAACCTTGTTCACTATCAGCAGCTTGTACCAGATGAGTGAAACTATAAGTGCCGGCAGCGCCATTAACAGCAATGATTAGATATTCACCATTAGTAATTTCAGACGGTAAAATAACTTTAATTCTTAATGTTGAATCCACAGTCGATGAGTCGCCTATTTCTTCAGCAGAAATATTCTTATCATCAACTAACAATTCAATGAAAGAAACCGCATCGCCATTTGGACCTAAGGCTAAATCAGCATCAACAATACTTTTCACTTCACCATTTTGTACAAAAGTGCCCGCTTTAATAATATCGTTACCATGATCGACATCGTCAGTATCTGTCGCCTCTAGTGAAATCGACTCAATATTAAGCTCAGATAATGTTTTTAGCTCACCATCATCGCTCTGACCATTTTGATTTTGATCAATCCAAACACGTAGATCATCATAAACATCATCATTAGCGTCAATAATATTATTATTGTCACTATCGTACTGCGCCAGTGCTTCAAAACCGTCACCAGCTAGCCCTGAAGATGCTCCTAGTACTGTATCGTTGCCAAATAACTCACTACCGTCATTAATCTCACCATCGTTATTTAAATCTAACGCTAAGAAACCATCGTTTGCACTAACCCAACCTGAATGCTCTTTTTCTCCATCTCCATCATGGTCAAATTTAACACCCCTGTTAATACTGCTAGTGTAAGTTCCATCATTGTTTAGATCTAAGATTAATGGATCTCGTGTAAAACTATTCCACGCTTTCGTTTCAATAGTAAGATCTAAGTCAGCCGATGTTGCACTTTCATTACCCGCCAAGTCTGTAACGATAGCATTAACATGTAAATAGTATTGATCGACTAACACACCATTATAAACAGCATTAGCAGATGATAATAATGGGCTTCCATCAGTATCCTCCATACGCATAACATACTTGCCATCAGCCTCAACTGTTGCAGTGCCTAATACGAATCGATTAGTCGCACTGTAGGCCGTACTGTCTACGCCATCGAGCAACACACGATCTTCACCTGTATCTGATATTTGCCCTGCTTCTTTTTTTGCCTGAGTGGCATATGCATAAAAAACAATCACACTACCAGCATCTGCTGCAGATAATTGGCCATTGAACTCTAACTGTTTATCTAGCGTTTTATCATCAGTTTTCGAACCTATGTGGGTGCCGAAAAAATCAAGAAAAGTATCAGAGTTGTCTGACAAATCAACGATAAGAGCTTCAGGGGCTTGCATATCAACCGATAATTCAAAATCTGGACTTAAATCACCACTGTTACCCGACCCATCAAACACGCGGGCAGTATAGACATAACTCTCACCATCTTCTAAGGTATTACCCGCTATATCATCCAATAAGCTCCAAGTAATATTGTCAGGGTCAGAACTATCCACCACTGCCTGACCTAATTCAACACCATCTCTATAAACAACTATGTACTCATCAGCAGCAAGTCCTTGATCCATACTACCGTTTATTAGAGGTGTCACATCATTGGTACTACTACCTGACTCAAAATCACCCGCCTGCGGCTCAACATCATCAGTGATAAAGTCAATCGATATATTTTGCGCTGGAGGGCTACTATCGACGATTATCGTGTATTCGTTAGATAGCGGCCCTTGGTTGCCAGATCCGTCGACCACTTGTACTTGGTAGCTGTACTCGCGGCCATCTTCTAGTGCACTGTCATCAAACGTCCAGCTAATGTTAGCCGGATCGCTATCATCGACAAGCGCCTGACCTATCACCACAGCGTCGCGAATAACATTCAGTGTTTCACCTGATGCTAGTGCTGCAGAGAGCGTTCCTTG
>JBBMRB010000002.1:0-461217 GCA_038900335.1 Gammaproteobacteria bacterium AS21
TCTAACGTCTCATCTAAGCTTTCGTCTAGCGTCTCTTCTAACGTCTCTTCTAAGCTTTCGTCTAGCGTCTCTTCTAACGTCTCATCTAAGCTTTCGTCTAGCGTCTCTTCTAACGTCTCTTCTAAGCTTTCGTCTAGCGTCTCTTCTAAAGCCTCTAGCTCAACATCTTCATCATTAAGCTCTTCTAAATCTGACATTTCATCTAATGTATTGACATCATCTGTTAACTCACTAACATCTATTTCATCGTCAACAGCAGTAATTTCGTCATCCGCTAACTCTATCTCAAGATCACCTTCTGCATCAGTATTTTCGTCAGGCTCTCCCATCGCCGCTGCAAATTCTGCAAGCGCACGCTGCTCAGCTTCTTCTTTTGCTTCCTCGCCAGCGCTAACAACAAGCTCTTCATTCTGATCATCTTCATCAAGAGAGATCTCAAGATCATCATCGCCCTCACCTAAGTCAAACTCTAAACTATCAATGCCATCTAAAAGCTCAAGATCGTCATCTTCAACTTCAAGCTGGGCGTCAAGTTGAGCAGAGAGATCATCATCGTCTTCCGGCAAATCTAGCGCGCCACTTTCTAATGATTCATCTAAATCCATATCCATGTCTAAATCAAGGTCCAGATCTAAGTCTAAATCATCTTCATCAGCAGCGACTTCAGGCGAGCTATCTAGCTCTTCTAAGGTGCTAATTTCTTCTTCAATTGCCTCATTAGGTAAACTGACCGTCGGTTCAGATTTTTCAGTGTCGACAATTTCATCTTGATCTTTGTCCTTGCGTCTTAGCAATAACAACACACCCGCAACAATCGCCAACAACCAACCAATACCAGCAGCCACCATGCCCACCGTACTATCTAACAAGCGATCTAACCAACTCTTATCCTGTTCTTGCTGCCTGCGCTCATCCTCTTGGGCTAATTGATCTTGCTCTGCAATTTCAAACTCTTCTTGCATCACCGCTAACTGCTCATCTTTTAGGGAGATTAAGCGGTTAATATCTTCTAATTGCTTGGCAATAACAGCTAACTTCTTGTTGAGTTCAATATTATCTCGCTCTAACTTATCCATAGACTCTTGAGATAGCGCAAGCTTGACGTCTAGCTCAGCATTGTTTCTTAAAAGCTCTGCTATTTTTTCGGCATCTTTACTAGAGGCAATAGCTAAGGCATCTGCTTTCGCTTTTGATTCACGTTGCTGTGCCTCTTCCTCAGCAGAGAGCACATTGAGCATACCTTTTTCTTGATCGGCAACTGTTGCTGCACTAGCCGTATCTTTTGATGCCTCCTCAGCCGTCGCAGAGCTCGCCTGTGTTGTCTGCCCACTTTCACTTTCAAGCGGCGCATCTACTACTGGTTTATCCGCGTCTGCTTTAGTCGCATCGCCACTTTCGTCACTTTCGCCGCTACTATCAGCTGGGGTAGTTAAGTTTTCAATTTCTTGAGCAATAGCTGCTTTAGTTTCTGTTGTTTCTGGGCTTTGCTGAGCAGTAATGCTTGGCAAATTTCCGCTGCGCCACAACCCTGTCTGTCTATCAACCTCAACCTGCGCATCTTTCACGCTCAGCGCATCTATCTCAGCCTGGCTTGGAATATCAATGACAACATTCGCTTTCATCACATTGATGTTGCCATTAGGGAATGCTTCAGGGTTTTTACGCTGCATCAACACCATCATCTGCTGAGGTGTCACACGCTTACTTGGACGATTGGCAATAGCGATGTCCCAAAGTGTATCCTTAGCACTTATGTAGTACTGCCCTTGCTTTAAAGAGATATTGCTTGGTATTTTAGCCTTAGCAGGTACTGTCGTCGCTCTAGCAACAGGCGCTGCTATCACTGTTTGAGTTTGTTCGTTATTAACATTGAAATTGCGATTGTTTTGCTGTGTTTGATATGAAGGCGGGTCGAGCAGCAAGGTATATTCACGAATTAAACGCCCACTAGGCCAGTTAACCTCAACCAAAAAATTCATGAAAGGCTCTGTAACCGGTAGTTTTGATGTCAGTATAATACGCCCAGTCCCATTTGCTCTGACGCGTGTTTGAAAACGCACATCTGAGAGCGCTCGCTGCGTTGCCAAACCAGACAATGCAAAATCATTGAGATCAGCCATGCGAGACTTAATTTGCAAAGGGCTTAAATTTTTAACTTGGAAAATATCTATCTCAGCGTGTAGAGGCTCGTTTAAAGCAGACTTAACGTTAATTTCACCTAAACCTAAGGCATTGACATTGCTTATAATGAACGCACTAGCAATTGCTATCGTTGAACCAAGTTTACCAAGCATCTATTTTCCCTTTATTTTCATGAAATATTGCTATTAACAACTGACCACCAACACAAAAAAATTGCCTGATATATATTTTATAACGAGGCTCATGTTTTATCGAACACATCAACAGTAGTATTGATAGCCAAACCATCTTCACCATTGCAAAGAAAAGCTAGCATATTTAAACGAATTAACTCAGCGAGCGATTGTTAGCATCGCGCTTAAACTTTATTAATCGAGCGGCCTCTCATTAGCATTCCTTAACTAAAAAAATAATCAGCAGCTACAAATCAATAACTTACAAAAATTTTATGTAAAGAAGATACCCATTTAGCCAGTATAGGTCAATTAAATAGATATCGTTCTTTGTTTTACTTAAAAATAATATTAATAATAGTGTATTACAAATAATTCTGGATGAGTAACTCACCTATTTGTACCGCATTCAATGCAGCTCCCTTACGACCGTTATCGGCCACCACCCACATATTTATACCATTATTTCCTGCTAAATCTTCACGAACACGACTCACAAACACTAAATCTGAACCACTGCCGTTAGTTACTGCAGAGGCATATTCTTGTTGCTTAGGTGAATCAATAACTTGAACACCTGGTGCCAAACGTAATAACTCTCTCACTTGTACAGCACTAATATAACTTAGCGTATCGATATGTAGCGCTTCGCTGTGCCCATGAAATACAGGAACCCTGACACATGTTGCATTAACGGCAATAGTCTCATCCGCTAATATTTTTTGCGTCTCCCAAACCATTTTCATTTCTTCACGTGTGTAATCATTTTCTTCAAACACATCAATGTGTGGCAACACATTGAAGGCAATTTGCTGAGAATAGACACTAACTTCAACGTCACGGGCGTTAAGTAGCGATGTTGTCTGCTTAGCTAACTCTTCAAGCCCGGCCTTACCTGATCCAGAAACTGCTTGGTAAGTAGCCACGTTGATGCGCTCAATCCCCACCTCTCTATGAATTGGAGCGAGCGCCAACAACATCTGTATTGTCGAACAGTTTGGGTTCGCTATAATATTACGGGCGCTATAGTTAATAATGCTATCAGGGTTTACTTCGGGGATAACTAATGGCACATCGTAATCATTACGAAAGAAGCTTGAATTATCAATAACGACACAACCACTTTGTGCTGCTATAGGTGCATATTGTTCTGATACAAAACTACCGGCACAAAACCAAGCAATCTGAACTTGCGAAAAATCGAAGTCTTGAACATTTTCAATCGCTATGTTTTTACCGTTAAATGAAATTTTAACGCCAACTGATTTTTCACTTGCCAGCAAATACATAGTGCCAACTGGAAATTCACGCTCTTCTAAAATTGAAAGTACTGTTTCACCAACTAAACCCGTTGCACCAACCACTGCAACATCAAAAAACCTTTCCATTATTCACCTTTTTACTGGCTGTATCACTCACACTATTAACAATACATTATCATTACTAGCTCTGTTGATCAGCACTACATCAAGTCAATTTAACCCAGCACTTGTCAATAGACATTTAAAAAATCAAATAAAAAAGGCAGGGGTTATGACATTATTAATAAAACAGCCCGATAAATCGGGCTATTATGTTTTTGTATATAGCTAATTTAACTGTACTTTTAACTATACTTTTAACAGTATTCTCAGTGTTCTACGCAAAGGTTCAGCAGCTCCCCAAAGAAGCTGGTCACCTACACTGAATGCGTTTAGATACTGTGGCCCAATATTCATTTTACGCAAACGACCCACAGGCACATTTAAAGTCCCTGTGACTTTAGCTGGTGTTAAATCAGCCATACTCGCCGCTTTATTGTTAGGCACGACACTCACCCAATCATTAGCTTGTGCTAGCATGTCTTCAATTTCACTTAGCGGAATATCTTTTTTCAACTTAATGGTAAATGCTTGTGAGTGACAACGCATTGAGCCAATACGCACACAAGTACCGTCTATTGGAATAGGTCTATCTAATTTACCTAATATTTTATTGGTCTCAACAAAACCTTTCCACTCTTCTTTGGACTGGCCATTATCTAGCTGAGCATCAATATAGGGAATTAAACTACCTGCTAAAGGCACGCCAAATTGATCGATAGGCATTTGATCACTGCGCAGCGTTTGCGCAACTTTCTCATCTAATGCCAGTATTGCAGAACCACTATCTAGCTGATCGGCGACACTGTCATGGATAACACCCATTTGGCTAACCAGCTCACGCATATGCTTAGCACCACCGCCAGAAGCTGCTTGGTAAGTCATCGATGTCAACCACTCTACATGGCCTTCTTTGAACAAACCACCTAGTGCCATCAACATTAGAGAAACCGTACAGTTCCCCCCTGCAAAGGTTTTAATACCCGATGAGATACCCTTGTCGATAATTTTCCTATTAACAGGATCAAGCACAATAATACTCTCATCAGCCATACGCAGCGTTGAGGCCGCATCAATCCAATACCCCTGCCAGCCAGCATCGCGTAATTGAGCGTAAACAGCTTTGGTGTAATCACCGCCTTGACAAGAAACGATAGCGTCCATGGTTTTCAGCGTATCAATATCAGTCGCATCTTTTAAGGTCGGAATCGTTTTTCCAATATCCGGACCTGCTTGACCTACTTGTGATGTGGTAAAAAAGACTGGCTCATCAATATGATCAAAATCGCCTTCATCTAACATCCGCTGCATTAACACGGAACCAACCATTCCACGCCAACCGACAAAACCTACACGTTTCATTGTTAATCTCTTTACGTTTGAGGCTACCTAATACTGACTGCACATATCGCCATCCAACTATTTAGGTAACCCATCGTTAATAATCCCCGAATGGGCTCTACTTATTTTAATCATCTAAAATAAGGATCGAACATTATCCGTTAATGATAATTATTAATCTACGATTTAATAGCTATTTTTAAGAACAATCCCCCCCAAATTCCATGTTTTTTTGCATAGTGGCAGAGGTTTGTAGGAAAATAGCCAAACGATGATCCTCTGACACCAGTAAACAGCGTGTAATGGCAAAAGATTGTATATAATCAAGCCCGACAAATGCGCCAATAAAGAGACACTATGCTTTCAACATCACAACCGTGCCCTTGTGGCTCATTTAAAACTTATAACGATTGCTGCCTCCCAGTTCATAATGACCAAGCAACTGCAACACAAGCAGAACAACTAATGCGAGCACGTTACAGTGCCTTTGTACTCGCTAATATAGATTTTTTAATTCAAAGCCATTACCACCTAGCTGACACCGAACAAGAACGGGCACAAATAAAAGCCACAACAGCTTTAGCTTGGTGCAAACTGGAGATAGTAAAAGCTTGTCAACAAGATAAAAGTGACACCAGCTTTGTCGAGTTTAAAGCCTGGTATCTTGACAACCAAAAACTGGAACTACTACATGAAAAATCTCGTTTTATAAAAAAGACCATCGACAATCAACAATACTGGTATTATGTCGATGGCACGTTCCCTAAAACGCTCGATACTAAACAGGCAGTCAGCCGAAACGGGCCATGCCCATGCAATAGTGGCAAAAAATTCAAGCGCTGCTGCGCTATTTAATAACGTTACAGACAGCAATAAGCATAGATAATTGGTTGAGCATTGCTAGCAGACCAATGCAAGACGCGAGCCTTGTTGATCACTGATAATATCAATGCGAGTACTAATTTGCTCTTTGAGCTCACTCACATGGGATATCACACCAATCATTCGCCCATGGCGCTGTAAATCAACTAGGGTTCGCACAGCCAAATCTAACGCTTCGCTATCTAAACTGCCAAAGCCTTCATCAATAAAGAGAGTATCTAAGACGATACCACCGGCATGCGCTTGCACTACACCAGACACTCCAAGAGCAAGTGATAGAGCAGCCATAAAACTTTCACCACCTGATAATGTCGAGACCGGCCTTACTTTACCGGTGTAGGCATCATCAACTTCTAGCTCTAATCCCGATGCTTTGTTACCTTTAGCGCGCTCCTCTTTACGCAATAATTGGTAGCGGCCTTTACTCATGATTTGTAAGCGAGCACTGGCTTCAATCAACACATCATCTAATAATGCGCTGAGCACAAAACGTTGTAAACTGACTTTATTAGCGCTTTGGCCATTAGCGACATCACTGAGTGTACCAACCACTGCGTAACGCGCCTCTAACGCTTGATTTTTTTGAGCCGCTTTATTAATTTGCGCCGCACTGTGTTTAAATTGAGATAATTGCTTATCAATCGTCAGCCATTGATCTTCAGCTTTTTGCTGATCAGCCTGCAGCTGTACTAGCTGTTGTTGCAAAAGTGCCAGTTGCGGTAACTTTTGCTCACCTATCATTTCTTGCTGGGTTTTAATGGCGCTGGCTATCTCACCGCGCCTGAGCTCAAACTCACTAATTTCTAGCGCTAATTTTTGCTGATCCGCCAAGCTAACCACGGCTTGTAGATAATCAATTTGAGCTTCAAAAAAGCTACTGGCAAGCGCCTCTTGCCACACCAGCAACAAGCTCGCTGATTGTACTGATAACTCTTTTAGCAACTGCATCAAAGCTTCATTTTTAAACACCGCAGCTTGGTGGCTTTTTTCGCTACTGACAAAATCTTGTGCTAGCTGTTCCAGCTGCTGCTCTGTTTTTTTCTGTAACTGAACATGAGACTGTATCACTTGCTCTAACGCACCCGCACGCTGATAAGCCTGAGGTAAGTTAGCGCTACACTTGGCAAGCTCACTACTAATAACAGCGACCTTCTTATCTGATTCCATCAACATCTTATGGCTTTGTTGATGCAATATATTAGCCTCTTCATGCAAGCCATCTAAGTGTACTATTTTCCTTTCAGCTTGCTGCAGCCTATTCTTACAATCACCTAGTAAAGCAATATCCGCCTGCGCCTTATCAGCAAGACCTTGCCAGTAAGTGATAGATGTTTTGATCTGCGAATCTTCAGCAAGAAACGCTCTTTTACGCTGCTCTTCTTGCTCTTTTAATGCTTTAAACTCAGCGATGTTTTTAGTGTAAAGATCACGCTCGCTCTCTAGTTTATGAGTCCACTCGTGTGCACTTTTTTGCGCTTTTTCGATATCATCTAAGCTGACTAGCGGCTGTTCACTCATCGCTTTTTGTGGATGCTCTAATGAGCCGCACACAGGACACGGCTGATAATCAACTAGCTGCTGAGCGAGTATTTGCGCCTGTGACAAATGCCACTGCATCTGCAACTGTGTCACCAATTCATGCGCAGCATCTTTATTTGCACGCACTTTAGTGCCATTTAACTTTAATATTTCTTGTTGCTCACGCAATACTGCCTGCTGTTGCTGCAACGCTGCTATTTCGCTCAAATGCTGTATTTTTTGAGTAGCCGCTAATAAATTAACACTTGGGTCCGCTAACTTAGCAATGTCTTCTTTTATCTTACTGACACTGTCAATAATACTGCTCTTTTCAGTTTGTAACTTAGTAATGTTCTGAGTTGCATTATCAGTGTGTCTCTTTGCCGTTTCTTGCTCTACAAGCGCTACCTCTAAGCTTTTTTGCAACTGACACAGTTCTTTTGCATCGCTCGTAAAACGCTTAAACTCTATTAAATCTGCTTTTATAGTATCTAGATTTTTTCTAAGCGCGGGCGAAATCTGTTGCGCTTTTTCACACTCTTGTAACCTAACAAAGCTGTGCTCAACCACTTGCATCTGCTCATTTAAGTCTTTTTGTGCCTGTGGAATTTTATCAGTAACTGCACGATAATCTTGATAGGCAGGCGTTATCTTTTGCGCTTCTTGCGCTCTTAATTGCTGCTGTTTAACAGACGCTATATGATTTTTTTGCTGCTGTAGTTCGCGCTGCTGTTGCTCTAAGTACGCTAATTTTTCTACTGATTTGTGTAGACTTTTAGCTTGCTCATGCTGATTATTAAGCTTAGCTAATTTAATTTTAAGCGCTTTATTATGCTCATTTGCTTGCTGCTCTTGCACACTTAACAGCTTAATGTGCTCTAATAGTTGAGCTTCATTCTCAAGAGCATGTGATTGCAGAATCCCATCTTTTAAACGGGATAAGTCACCTACTTCGCGCTTTAATAGCAACGCTTGATCTTTTAACTGATTTTCAATTCTTTTATAAATAGAGGTCGAGAACAACTGGCTAAAGATAGCTTCCCTATCTTTTGAATCAGCCATGAGTAGTTTTCTAAATTGGCCTTGGGGCAACACCATCACCTGGCGAAACTGATCGGCATTTAGGCCAGTTAAAGACTCAATCTCTCTATTAGCATCGGTGACTTTTTGGCTAACCAATACTTTAATATCTGCGCCGCTTGAGTCAACTAACCACAATTGCGCTTGAGCACCTTGTTTAGTAACCCCTTCGCCAACCGATTTTGGACGCACTTGCTCTGGCACTCGTCTGACTCGGTAAAACTGATTTTTTAAGCTAAAAGTAAATTCGACAAAAGTAAGTACGTCACCACTGGCGCCATCGCTACGCATTTGACTTGCTTCACGCTCATCACCGGTCGTTTTACCATATAATGCAAAGCAAATAGCATCGAGAATGGTGGTTTTTCCCGCACCCGTGACACCATTAATCAAAAATAAAGGCTGCTCACCCAATAAAGTGAAATCAACGCTCTGAGTATCTCTAAAGGGACCAAAAGCACTAATAATGAGTTTTAAAGGTCTCAATTTAATTCCTCTGTGCGGTGTATCCCATCAATCGTTATCTTGATCAAATCAGCTTCATCATCTGATAGCGGCCTATCCATCATTTGTGAGAAAAAATCATTAAACATTGTTAGTTCATTAGCGTGGACATGCCTTGGTTGCTTAATTGCATTATCTTTTCTCGCCATTAAACCTGGGCGCTCTAAATGAAGAATATTTGGGTAGACTTCACGCAGCTTACCCATCACATCTAAAATGGCATGAGTATCTGTCAACTTAATCAGCAGGTAATCATCTTTCGCGTTATCTTGCTGTGCATTATCTAAAATATCTTTTAAAGCACCATTAATACTGCGCAGATTACGTAACGGTTGCAGTACTATTTGATTGATGGCCTGCATACCACTCTCATCCACATCCACTACAGTGACTGATTTAATGTGATTTTCTTCAGAAAAAGAATATTTCAAAGGCGAGCCGCTATAGCGAATACACTCTGTGCCTTTAAATTGACGCCCATGCAAATGACCTAGAGCAACATAATCAAATGCGTCGAAATGCTGCCAAGATACTCTATCAGCACCGCCAATAGAAAGCGGCCGCTCAGATTCTGACTCACTTGCACCATCAATGAAACAATGGCTAATCATAATGTTGCGTTTAGTTTTTTGCTTGTCTTTAACATTCGAACACAATACTTTAAAGACATCATCATGACTGCTAACATCAATACCTAGTTCACTACGAACACTCGCTGGGTCTGTATAAGGAATACCCCAAAAATCTATTTCACCGTATTGATCCGTTAATGTCACCGGCTCAAGGTATTGGGTAAGCTCACCTAGTATATATAAACCTGTTCGCTGTAATTGCTGCGATGCAAACGCTAGACGCTGAGCACTATCATGATTACCTGAAATGATAATCAGTTTAATATGATGCTCATTAATAATACGTTGAATAATAGCATTGAGTAATGTGACAGCGGTTGCTGGAGGTACGGAGCGGTCATAAATATCGCCAGCGACAATAATGACATCAACCTGTTCGGCGACGGCTATATCAACAATTTGATTGAGAATATATGCTTGATCCTCAAGTAGTGCGGCATTATGAAAAGTACGGCCTATATGCCAATCCGATGTATGTAATAAACGCATCCGATCGCCTTAAATCTTACAGTGCAGCTGATAGTCTTGCAGAAACTCTTGGTATTGCTCCATATCGAGAACACGTGGCACGGGTATATTTTCAGCAACGTATTTTTCAAAACAACGAGAGCCTTTATCAACCACTTTACGCGATTCATCATGGGCAAAACTCACCTTGCTATATTGCATATCGTTACTGACTAAATTATACGTTTTAGTAATTGTCCCAGCACAAGCAAATGACTGATAGCTATTAGCATTGAATGATATATTAGCCGTATTATTACTTTGCTCATCATCTAAAAACGTTAGAATGTGATTGACCGTCGCATTAACATCAACCTCAAGTTCAGATTCTGAAACTAAGCGAGCATCACGCACACCACCAAGGCAGCGATCACCACCGTCTTCGATCGTAGTTAAAAAATCGCGCGTTAATTTAGCCCCGGGAATACGCCCAAGAAAATAGATTGATGATATTGGGTTAGCTTCCGCTTTATTAAAAACCAGCAGCAGCTCAATGGCATTGTCTAATGTACCTATCGGTTTATAAGCAATATAGCCATTTTTACTGTCGGCTTTCTTGGAAAAGAAAGCCCCTTCAGCCGTTTTTGATATCTCTATTTTTTTATATTTTAGCGCGCACTGTTGCATATTTAGCGCTCCACCATCTGCTTGCCAGTCTCTTAATAATGGCAGACACAATGGGTGAAATTCAGCGACAGATAATGGCCCGCTAAACGTTTTTTCAGCAGAGCTAGCCGTCGAAATCAAAGCAGATAACATACCCGCTGTCAGTGAAAAAGCAACCTTTAAGAAGGCCTGTTTTTTCATTGCTATTGATAGTTTATCTCTAAGATTATTCATTTTCATATTGGCTGGCTCTAACAATTTCAATTAATACTTTATTCGAAATATTTAACGGTAGTGCATTTCAGCACACTGATTATACTTAAAACAAACAGTAGTTTCTTAGTATTTACTATTCGTCTTTAATAGCAATACCATCGGCTAAAATATCTATTCTGCCCATTTTTTTCAATGTACCTAACGCCATTTTATAAGACTTTTTACTGATACCAAAATGCTGATAAATATCTTCAGGTCTTGCCTTATCACCCAGCTTACTGACACCACCATTAGCAGCCAAATCATCTAAGATCTGCTGGCTAATCGCATCAACTTTGGCAAAACCTGGTTTTTCAAGCATCACATCAATTTTATCATGCTCTAATAATCGCTTAATGTAACCGGTGCGACGCTGCCCTGGACGCACTGTTTTAAAGACATCACCGGCATGTAAAACAGACCAAAAGGTATTATTAATAATGACACTAAAACCGATATCTGTTTTTCTTACTATAAATAGCGAGACTTCTTGGCCGACACTTAGATCTGAATAATCTTTTTGTAAGAACTTATCGATTTTAGTCGACGCCGCTATTCTATCGGTGTTATCAAGATAGGCTCTCACAGTAATACGCTGGCCTGGCTCTAATGTCTTGCGCTGCTCAGCATAGGGTACAAACAGTTGCTTAGGTAGCCCCCAATCAAGAAAAGCACCGGTGTCATTTACTTCTGCTACGATTAGAGCAGCAAACTCACCTACTTGAATAAAGGGTCTTTTGTAACTGGCAATAACATAATCATCAGAGTCCAGATAAACAAACACATCAATATGGTCGCCTTTTTTACAATGCTCAGGCACTTCACCTTTAGGTAATAGTATCGCACCTAATTTACCGCCTTCTAAATAAACGCCAAACTCTGCTTCGCGGATGACTTCCAACCTGTTCATTTTGCCTATTTCTACCACGATTATTCTCTCATTTAATTTTTTAAAAAAAGCTGATTTACTTTAGTGATAGTGACATCAGCTAATAATAGAAGCGATACCACCGATGATACCGCCAAATACACCACCCCAAATTACTAACCACCCCAGGTGCTGCTTTATCATATTTTGTACAATTTGTTTAACGATTACCGGCGTAAGCTCTTGTAACCTTTGATCTAAAATTACTTCAACCTTCGCCACTAAGCCATCTATACCTGTCGTGCTTTTCAACTGCTGCGCTAAAAGCGCTTTAAATTCAGCTGTCTCAGTCGTGTCAATTATCGACTGTTGTATTTTCTCCACAAACGGCTCCCTCATCGGTTCAAGGGTTGCTGTTCCGCCAACCATTTCAAGCATTACTCCAAAGGAAGACTGTTGAACAACCTCAATTAAACCATCAAACGTCGGAGCAAAATCGACCTTAGATATTAGCGATTTTAAATTCAAATCACTAGATATTTGCTCATCATTCATAAAAGACGCGAGATTGGCAGATGAAAAAAACTGCTCCATTATCATTGCTTTGATTGCTGTTTTAAATTCTTCAAATCGATTAGGGATAACACCAGAACCGTACAAGCCAGGTACTTTTTCAAACAGCATGTGGATAGCAAGCCAGTTCGTTAACGCCCCAGATAGAGCAAAAATACCTATCATATAAATAGTATTATTATCTAGTACAACACCATATATAGTGACGAGTATGGCGACAACATTGGTACATAAACTTTTATTCATTTTTACTGCTAACCATTTAACTGAAAAATTTTCTATCGAACACAACACAGAGCATATTTTACTTGATATCAATAGCTTTCGTTACCTGTCTTTTTAATATCAAGCCATGTTTTTTTGCAAGTAACGCCGCTATCTTAGTGACACCGGTAAAGTAGCTATCCCCTTTCTTGGCATGCTGTTCAAAGGTTTTACTCAAAGCGGCAATAATTTCATTCAAACTATCTTCTGTCTCTTGCCAAAACCTTAGCCTCTCTTGTGCAAAAGCAACACTTTGCACAAACAACTCAATCATACTCATATCATCATCTAAGACGAGTGTTTGATACTTTAAATACAAAATTGTTCGATAGTTATCACGTGATTTATAGGAAAAAATAATGCTATTCCCCTCTCGTAACTTAAAAATCGTTTGCTCAGATTGCAAAGCAAGTTGCTGTAGCGCTTGTGGAACAACACTTAAATAGCTTTCACCAACACGCTTTTGGTAATGACCCGTTGCTGCTATAATTTGCTGGGACTTTTCTCGCTCTTCTTGGCTCACATCCGCATCGACACACAGATTAACCAGCAAAGAATCTGCACTATGATACAACACTGACGTCAATTGCATCAAAACCCCCGATGCATACTGGTTTGCGTATTGTTGCTTAAATAAATTGGCTGTAGATTCAACAACCTTTTTCAAACCTTCGCTGTGATTAGCTAACGCCAATACATCTTTATAAGACCTCAAACCTGATATAACACTGGAGAATAATTTTTGTGCTGTCAGCTCAGTCTTGTTTTTATAATCAAATATATCGTAATCTACAATGACTGTTTTCTCTGGTGCTTGCCCAGGCTGCCCAGTGCGTAAAATAATGCGTATTAAATTATTATTTAACTCTTTTCTTATCCAGTGCGCGACATCTAAGCCCGCAGAGTCTGTTTCCATCACGACATCAAGTAATACTAATGCTATATCGGTGCGCCCTTTTAAAATTTCTTTTGCTTCTAAAGCGCTATATGCCGATATGAATGAAAACGCTTTACCTTCGAAAATTTCATCTTCCAAAGAAAACCGAGTAATCGCATGAACAGCAGGCTCATCATCTACGATTAATATAGGCCACACTTCACCCTCATCTTCTACTTCATCGGAATCGGGGCTGTTAATTAAAAAATCATACATAATGTCGACCTTAACTTACTTGCCAGCAAGTAATTGAAAATAGAGTAAATATAATTAAGATACGAACAGCATGGCATATACAATTGGTGCTTCACTCTAAAACACCTTAGTAATATCTAATGCTGTTAATATTATCAATGACTACTCAATTTCTTCTTGTGGCTTTGGCCACGCATTAATAATTGCTTTAACCAAAGTTGCTAGAGGAATGGCAAAGAACACTCCCCAAAAGCCCCATAATGTGCCAAAAATCAACACTGCTATTATAATTGATATTGGGTGTAAATTAACGGCTTCTGAAAACAGCAAAGGCACCAAAACATTGCCATCTAATGCTTGGATAACACCATAAACCACCATCACATATAAAAATTCATTACCCCAGCCAAATTGAAAAAAACCAATAATCGCAACGGGTATAGTCACTAATGCCGCGCCAATATAGGGGATTAAAACTGACAGCCCGACCATAATAGCCAGCAGTGCGGCATAATCTAAATCAAAGATAATAAAACCGAAGTAAGTAACAACACCAACAATTAAAATTTCTACTGTTTTTCCTCTGATATAGTTGGCTATTTGCACATCCATTTCATACCAGACTTTATTCATCATCTCACGCTTGTGCGGAAGCACTGAGGTCCAAGAATTAACTAAGCTTTTACCGTCTTTTAGGAAAAAGAACACCAATATAGGCACCAACACAAAATAGATCAGCAAGGCAATCATATCGCCTAATGAATTAAATGAGTACGTTAATATCCACTGCCCCATCGTGCCTATTTCTTTAGTTGCTAGCGCGATAATTTGTTTGATTTGAGAGACGGTAACAATCTCTGGATAATGCTCTGGAAGCACTAATAATGCTGATTGTATCTGTTGAAAAATAAAAGGCAGATCATTGAAAAATTTAGCTAACTGCTTCCAAGCCAAAGGCACTACAATAAACACAAATGCCAACAATGCACTAAAGAATAAAGTAAAGACTATATTGACTGACACTAAGTGCGAAAATTTTTTCTGTTTAAGCCAACTGACAGCACCCTGCATTAAAAAGGCCAATATTAACCCTGCAAAAACAGGTGCTAACGGGCCGCCTAATGTGAGAATAACAACTAGTGATACGCTTAAAATAATAAATAACAATAACGCTTCTTCATTAGAAAAATAACGCTCTATCCACTTTAAAAAAACTCTCTTCATCTAATTCTCTCTTTACCCTAGAATAATCGAACAATAACATTCATTTCTAAATGGCTTATGCGCTCTTACGTATATAATATAAATATTGATCTTCATATTCATACATGGCTAACATTTCTAGATTTCCATGCTTTACAAAAGCATTAAAATCTCTAACAGAACCGGGATCACTCGCCACTACTTTTAACACTTCACCTACGTTCATATGACGCAACGCCTGCTTTGTTTTTAATAATGGCATCGGACACGAATATGCCAAAGCATCTAAATAATGATCAAAGTGGTTATCAAACATAAATACTCAATTTCCTATATCTGTTTAATAGTATAGGTTACAATTTAACACTCATTACCAGTATCTTACTTAGCATTATATAAATGCACGACTAGCAAATAGTTATATTTTAAAATTTATTATGCAGCCTAGTTTTTACAATTAACTAGCACTATTATTACCCGCTATATTTAAGGATGCGATGATGACACGCTTAGCAAAGAGTTGGTAGTCATCATCATACATTTTTTGACTTCATCCGTTTATAGGTAAAATTCGAACTTATATATTTTTCTTAGGTCAATTTATATTACAGTAAATCACACTAAACACGCGATAGACGAATGACTATATATTAAGCGCAAGCATGCATACCACGATTATTTTATTGTATTGAATATCAACCTTTACTATCTACTTTATTTACGTTTACAGAGGTCATTAATTAATGAAGCAACAATTTAAGAATGCCACTGCCTCATGCTTAATTGTACTGTGCTCTAATTTAGCCACTTATTCTACGCAAGCCAATGCCTCAGGATTACCCTCTCTAGGAGACTATAGCTCATCCATTGTATCGCTAGATACCGAGTACAAATTAGGCCAGCGTATTATCAGGCAAATTCGCAATGCAAATGACAGTATTGAGGACCCCATTACAGAGTCGTATGTTCACGATTTAATTTGGGACTTAGTGACCACAAGCCAGCTAAGCGACAAACGTATTTCACCGATCGTCATCGGCAACTTAAGTGTTAATGCATTTGCAGCCCCTGGCGGAGTGCTAGGCATTCACTCCGGTATTATATTAGCGGCTCAAAGTGAAGCTGAACTTGCCTCGGTCATCAGCCATGAGCTTGCCCACCTGAGTCAAAGACATTTTGCAGCACAGCTTGAGCAACAACGCTTGAGCACGCCTTTTTCAATGGCCTCATTACTTGCAGGTATCTTAGTTTCCGTTGCCAACCCACAAGCGGGCATTGCAGTACTAACGGGGAGCCAGGCATCGCAAATATCATCAGCATTAGCTTTTAGTAGGAGAAACGAGCAAGAGGCAGACAGGATAGGTATGTTGAACTTAGTCAACTCTGGCTATGATGCCTTTGCCATGCCCAAAATGTTCAGCAGACTTTATGATTTACAAAAACTACAAGGCTCTGTTCCTCCTGAGTTTTTATTGACCCACCCTACTTCAAGCTCGCGCATTGCAGATAGCAGAAATAGAGCAGAACAAACAGGGAGTTCAAAAGGCAGGCGAGCAAGTCTAGACTTTGACATTATACAAGCAAGACTCGATGCAAAATTTGCACAAAAGAGAAAGCTATCTATTAACCATTTTAGATCAAAATCACAAAACTCTAACAATGCCAAAAACATTTTCACACTCGCTTTAGTTGCAGCGAATTCTCAACAATACGCTGAGGCAAAAAAATTATTTTCCTCACTGCCTAAAGCCTGGCGCAATCATCTGCTGGTGCAATTGAGCGCAGCAGAAGTTGACATTGACAGCAGACACCTTAAAGAGGCTTTGATCCGCTTAAAAAGACTCAACCAAAATTACCCAAAGCACATCGCAGTACAGCTACTTTACGCGCAAGCATTTCTAGCAGCAGGACAAGCTAATGATGCCATTAAGCAACTAAAAGAAGTCACTCAGTACGCAGCTGATAGCATTGAGGCATGGTATTTAATCTCTGAAGCTTATGGACTTGCTGGCAATCAAACACAAACACATGTCTCAAGAATTGAATATTTTTTATTGAAAGGCCAAGTCAGTGCAGCTGAACGCCAATTATCATTCGCTAGAAGAGAGCAACGCCTAAGCCAAGAACAAACCTATATGCTTGATGATTTAGAGGCACATATCGCTGAAGTAAAAAGCTATATGAACGTGAAATTTTAAAGCATCCATGGCAAACATTAGCTAGCGCTTGATTATTGGCTTCTAAGATACTATTCACAAGCCCAATAATATAAAATAGCTGACAGTGCGGCATTATCGCCGCAAAACTTAATTCAATAAAACGTTTTCTTTAGAGATGCAGATTCCAGCGCTTTTTTAGCGCAAACCGATGTCAATTTTATAGCAATGACTCATCTTCAATAAATCTGCGTCACTCTTAGTAACTTTTAGTCAATACAGGCCTATTTACATGGCAGATTTTAGCCAGCTAGCGCTTTGCCCAGAGCTTCAATACACTTTAGAGCAGCTCAACTATCAACAGGCAACTGATATTCAGGCAAAGGCAATTCCTCTTATTCTGCAGGGCAAAGATATACTTGCCCAAGCACAAACGGGGACCGGTAAAACCGCCGGTTTTGCCTTACCCATTATTGAACTATTAAGACGGCACACTGTAGATGACAACTACCACCCTATTCGAGCATTAATACTCACACCAACCCGAGAGCTTGCAATACAAGTTGCAGAGAAAACACTCAGTTATGGTGATCAGCTAAACATGCGCGTCATTTCAATCTATGGCGGTGTGCGCTTTGATAATCAGATTAGAAAACTTAAACGCGGAGCAGACATCTTAGTGGCAACCCCAGGTCGCTTACTTGAAATGTTGATTCAAAAAAAGATATCACTAAAGCAGCTAGAAATTTTAGTGTTTGATGAAGCAGATCGCATGCTTGATCTCGGCTTTATTCACGACATAAATAGAATCATGAGCTTTGCCCCGCAAAAACGCCAAACACTGCTTTTTTCAGCCACCTTTAATGACAAAGTCACACAGTGGGCTGAGCAGTTATTAAAGCAGCCACAAAAGGTCATGGTCACCCCTAAAAACAGCGCCGCCAAACAAGTTCAGCAAGTGGCTTATAAAGTTGATAATTCGCACAAAGAAGACTTACTGCACTTTCTAATTAGCGAAGGAAAATGGCAACAAACGCTGGTTTTTACTCGCACTAAAAGGCGTGCCGATAAAGTAGCCCAGGCATTAATAGCACAAGGCATTAATGCACAGGCGATACATGGCGACAAATTACAAAAAGACAGAATCAGCACCTTACTGCAATTTAGCGAACACCAACTTGATGTGCTAGTCGCTACCGATGTTGCCGCAAGAGGACTAGATATAGAAGCGTTACCACGTGTGGTTAACTTTGATTTACCTAACCAACCTGAAGCTTATGTGCACCGCATAGGCCGCACAGCGAGGGCTGGAAAATCCGGACAGGCAATTTCCTTTGTCTCACCCGATGAAAAGCACTACCTACATGAGATTGAAGAGCTAATTAACAAACAAATTCAGTTTCTAACGATCCCTCATTTAGAGAACGGTCGCTTAATCAGCGAAAAAGCTGCCAGTATCAAAAAAGCAAACAACAAGCCAAAACGTAAAACAGCGAAAGCCAGCTTCATCGCACCAGAGCTTGAAACACCGGCTCAACCTTCTATTCGCCCCTCTCTATTTGGCAACAACAAATAACAGCCAATAATTTGCTATAATCGAGGATCAGACATAAAAAAGGCCTATTATTTAATAGGCCTTTTTTGTCATCATCAAAATTTAAGCACTTAATGCTGCAACAACTGCATCACCCATTTGCTCGGTTGACACTCTTGTCGTTCCCTCACTGTATATATCAGCCGTGCGAAGGCCTTGATCAAGCACAGACTCGACAGCTGTCTCAATTTCATCAGCAACCGCTGGCATTGATAAAGAGTGCCTTAGCATCATAGCTGCAGATAAGATCATCGCTAACGGATTGGCGATGCCTTTGCCAGCTATATCCGGTGCAGAGCCGTGACATGGCTCATACATTCCTTTACCGTTTATATCTAGCGACGCCGAAGGCAACATACCGATAGACCCTGTTAGCATAGCTGCAGCATCTGATAAAATATCGCCAAACATATTACCAGTTACAATAACATCAAACTGTTTAGGCTCACGGATTAATTGCATCGCAGCGTTATCAACGTACATATGAGAGAGCTCTACCTCTGGGTAATCCTTGCTCATATCATCCATAATTTCACGCCATAGCATGGTAACTTCAAGCACATTGGCCTTATCGACAGAACACAGTTTCTTATTGCGTTTCATCGCAGTCTCAAAGGCTACTTTACCAATGCGTCTGATTTCATTTTCATCGTAAACATAAGTATTAAAGCCTTCGCGAACACCGTTATCATTAACGCGAATACCACGTGGCTGACCAAAGTAAATTCCACCTGTTAGCTCTCTAACAATTAAAATATCTAAACCAGATACCAACTCAGGTTTGAGCGATGATGCATCAGCTAATTGCGGATATAATATAGCAGGTCGCAAGTTAGCGAACAGCTCCAAACGTGAGCGAATTTGTAGCAGACCGCCAATTTCAGGACGCTCAGCCGGCGGTAGTGAATCCCATTTTGGGCCACCAACACAAGCAAGCAAAATAGCATCAGCACTTTGGCATTGCTGCCATGTTTTTTCAGGAAACGCACTACCTGCTGCATCAATTGCGGCACCACCTACTAAACCCTGCTCTAAAACTAATCCTAACCCGTGCTTTTTATTAACAAGGTTTAAAACCTTATCCACTTCTGCAGAAATCTCAGGCCCAATGCCATCACCCGGCAAAATAAGTACATTCTTAGACATTTATCTATTCCAACTCTGTTATTTCATTAATTTATAGGACAGACACTGCTGTCAATTAACCTTTAATTGCACCGAACATCCAAGGCGCTTTTTCCCTGCGGATATCCTCATATGCCTTAATATCATCAACACTTTGTAAAGTGAGATCGATATCATCTAAACCATTGAGCAAGCAGTGTTTTCTAAATGATTCAACTTCAAAGCTAAAACGCTCACCTGTGGGCGTAACAACAACCTGCTCTTCTAAATTAACCGTCAATTGATAATCAGCTGATTGAGCGCACTCACTAAACAGCTGATCTACAGCTTGATCACTTAAAACAACCGGTAACAGCCCGTTTTTAAAGCAGTTATTGTAAAATATATCGGCAAAACTAGGTGCGATAACAGCACGAAAACCGAAATCTTCTAATGCCCAAGGTGCGTGTTCTCTTGAAGAGCCACAACCGAAATTCTCACGAGAAAGCAATACTGAGGACTGAGTATAACGCGGTTGGTTTAACACAAAATCTTCATTTAATGGTCTTTGTGAGCAATCTTGATCCGCAACACCTTCATCTAAATAACGTAATTCATCAAACAAATAAACACCAAAACCTGAACGCTTGATAGATTTTAAAAATTGCTTTGGGATAATCATATCCGTGTCAATATTGGCACGATCTAAAGGTGCAACAACACCTTGGTGTACAGTAAATTTATTCATTATTATGCCTCCATCATCTCTCTAACATCAACAAACGACCCCACAACAGCCGCTGCTGCAGCCATGGCTGGACTTACCAAGTGCGTTCTACCACCATTACCTTGGCGCCCCTCAAAGTTACGGTTAGATGTTGATGCACAGTGCTCTCCTGGTGCCAACTTATCAGGGTTCATAGCAAGGCACATAGAACAACCTGGCTCACGCCATTGAAAGCCTGCCGCTTCAAATATTTTATCTAATCCCTCCGCCTCTGCTTGGGCTTTAACCAAACCAGAACCAGGCACTACAATAGCTTCTTTAACGTTTGCCGCTACGTGGCGCCCTTTCGCTATTTTTGCAGCATCTCGCATATCTTCTATACGCGAGTTAGTGCACGAGCCAATGAACACACGATCTAATTTAATAGAAGTGATATCTTGATCTGCCTTTAGCCCCATATATTTAAGTGCTCTGTTAATACCATCCACTTTTACTTGATTAGGCTCATTTGCAGGGTTTGGCACTTTAGCATTAATGGCGACAACCATCTCTGGCGATGTTCCCCAAGTCACTTGTGGCAATACATCTTCAGCTTTAATTTCAACGACTGTATCAAATACAGCATCAGCATCAGAGTGCAAATCAGCCCAAGCACTCACTGCCTGCTCCCACATATCACCTTTAGGAGCAAATGGGCGCCCTTCTACATAATCAATGGTATTTTGATCAACAGCAACTAAGCCGACGCGCGCGCCAGCTTCAATTGCCATATTACAAATAGTCATTCGACCTTCCATAGAAATACTTTTCATGGTTGAGCCACCAAATTCAATAGCATGGCCATTACCACCAGCGGTACCTAACACACCGATAATGTGAAGCACTAAATCTTTAGATGTGACACCTAAACCAAGCTTGCCATCAACCTTGATAAGCATGTTTTTCATTTTTCTGGTAATCAAACACTGCGTCGCTAATACATGCTCAACTTCAGAGGTGCCGATACCGTGCGCTAACGCGCCAAACGCACCATGTGTTGCTGTATGTGAATCACCGCAAACAACCGTTGCTCCAGGTAAAGTAGCACCTTGCTCTGGGCCAACAACATGGACAATACCCTGGCGGATATCATTCATTTTAAACTCTAAAATACCAAAGCTATCACAGTTTTCATCTAAGGTTTTAACTTGTATACGCGAAATCGGATCAACGATTTCATCAACACCACCGTCTCGTTTAGTCGTTGGCACATTGTGATCTGGTGTTGCTAAATTAGCATCTAAGCGCCAGGGCTTACGCCCCGCTAGACGCAAACCTTCAAAAGCTTGAGGTGATGTTACCTCGTGCAATAATTGCAGATCGATATATAGCAACGCACTGCCGTCATCGGTTTCGCGCACGATATGTGCATCGAATAATTTATCATATAAGGTTTTACCGGCCATTTGTTGATTCCTTACTTACACTGGTTTTTGTCATTTTTTTGATTGCCTATTCATTATCATTGAATATCTTGGCAATAACTTTATAGGGGTATTTTATGCTGATCAATTAAATAACACAAATTCATATTTTTTATGTAAACTATTCCCAACAGGACTAGCAGATTTAATAGCAAGGTATTCTACTAATGGATAACAATACACTACAAGCCTTTATCGCAGTAGCTCAGTGCGGCTCTTTTTCACTAGCGGCGCAAAAGCTGTTTATTACCCAATCAGCAATGAGTAAAAGAATTGCATTGCTAGAACAACAGCTAGATAAAAAATTATTTGATCGTATTGGCCGCCAAGTCACTCTAACGAGTGCAGGTCTGGCACTGCTGCCGTGTGCTGAAAAAATTCTAATGTCACTTGATGACGCTAAAACCGTCATTGATAATTTAGATGGCGAAGTATCAGGCAGGTTATCGCTAGACTCTTCACATCATATAGGTTTACACCGCCTGCCAAAAACTCTCAGAAAATTTAGCTTAAAATTCCCACAGGTGAAACTCAACCTAAGCTTTGGCGCGTCAGAAAGTGCTTATCAAGGGGTACTCAAAGGCCATTTAGAGCTCGCTTTAATTACACTTGCGCCAATACCTGATCCGGCTATTTGCATGGAAAGAGTATGGACTGATGAAATGCATTTTGTGGTTGCAACCGATCACGTACTAGCGAGCGCTGATAACGTGGAACTCAAGCAATTAAATAATCATCAAGCGATATTACCCGATGAGCATACTTTCACTCGACAGATCACCGCGACTCGTTTTACAGAACAAGGCTTGATGCTCAATGTTGCGATGTCTACGACCAGCCTGGATACTATAAAAATGATGGTGGTAAACGGCTTGGGCTGGAGTTTACTACCTAGCAGTATGCTAGATAGCTCACTTAAAGTGCTCAAAACCAATCAAGCACCTATTACCCGTGATTTAGGCTATATTTATCACCGCGATAGAACGCTCTCTAATGCTGCGAAACAGTTTATAGCCCTTTTAAAAGAGAGCTAGTTTGCAGCTGAACTAGCACGTTTTCTAGGCACTGCTGTTCTATTTGCCACAGGCTTAGCTGCAGAATTTGCAGAGCGCCCCTGAGCAGGTCTTTCACTGCGATTAGCGCCATTACCTTTACTTTGAGGTCTACGACGACTGTTAGCAGGTTTAGCACCGTCTTTATCATTGGCGGCGCCAGCAATATTCTTTTTCGGCTTTTTAGGTTTAAAAGGACGCGTGTCTAACTGTGTTGTCGGCAATTTACTTAGTGCAGCAAAACCTGGTACTTCTTTACGCTCAATCACTTCTTTGATTAATCGTTCAATATCTTTTAACTGCTTAAATTCATCCGCACTAACTAAAGATACTGCTTCACCTTCTGCGCCAGCTCGACCTGTACGTCCTATACGATGCACATAGTCTTCACTCACGTTTGGCAAATCAAAATTGACCACTTGCGGCAATTGATCAATATCAATGCCACGCGCCGCGATATCAGTGGCAACTAATACTTGTATTTTACTCTCTTTAAATCCGGCAAGCGCCTTGGTACGAGCCCCTTGGCTTTTATTACCATGGATAGCAGCAGCGCTAATTTTTGATGCTTCTAACTGTTTAGTTAACTTATTCGCACCATGCTTAGTGCGCGTAAACACTAACACCTGAAACCAATTATGCTCTTTTATCAAATGAATCAATAATGCCGCTTTTTGGCCTTTATCTACCGCGTAAAGTGATTGTTTAACCGCTCTAACTGCTGAATTGGGTGCAGAGACTGAAATCTCAACCGGGTTATTGACTAATTTTTTCGCTAACGCTCTTATATCAGAGGAGAAAGTAGCAGAAAACATCAAGTTTTGGCGTTTAGCCGGTAGTACCGCTAATATCCTTTTTATGTCATGAATAAAGCCCATATCAAGCATACGGTCAGCTTCATCTAACACTAATATTTCTAGTTGATTAAATTTAATCGCATTTTGACTAAATAAATCCAACAAACGCCCTGGTGTTGCCACCAATACATCAACACCTTGACGCAACTTTTGCATCTGCGGGTTGATTTTGACACCACCAAATACCACGGTTGAGTTTAATGGTAAGTATTTAGAATAGGTTTCCACGTTCTCAGAAATCTGTGCTGCTAATTCACGCGTTGGCGTTAAAATTAATGCGCGCACGCAATTGGGCTTAGCTTTATTTCCTAAAGCGAGTTTATGCAATATCGGTAAAGTAAAACCGGCTGTTTTGCCTGTCCCTGTTTGCGCCGCGGCCATTACATCTACATTATCTAGCACCGCAGGAATAGCTTTTTCTTGTATTGGAGACGGAGTATTATACCCTTTCTCAGCTACTGCTTTTAGGATTGGTTCGCATAAACCAAGGTCGGCAAAGCTTTTCATCATTGTCTAACATCTCTTTATTAAATAAAGCGTTCAATTAACGCCAAGGCGCGCGATTCTACAGCACTGGCGCTATAGCGACTATGTTTATTTCATTATTTGGCTAACTAGCGCAAGTACCTTTTGTGAAAAATGGCTACTTTAATCAGCTTTTTTATATAAAAAAACCCGCTCAAGGCGGGTTTTTAACGTTACTTATCAGCTAGCTTTTAGAGATTCTCACTGGTATTTTTAGCCAGATCAACCAACTCTTTACCGGCAACAATATACATTGCATAGTCTTGCTTTTCAGCCAGCCTAAGCTCTTCTAGTACATTTATCCAACGAACTGTAAGCGACTGATTTTTCTCCATCCAATTTTCAACGACTTGCATTATATTGTCGCCTTTATTGAATTCTTGAAGAACAGAGCGAAGTACTAGACCATGTTGCCACTCTAAGTCATCTCTAAATGCTTCTCTAGCAAGACCCTGCCAATGACTATCAACTGTCAGTGCATTCAATTGCTGGGCAAACCAGGCCAATTGCAGCTTGCTGCCTATTTTAAAGTAAGCACGCCCTACTTGCTCAACAGGAATATTCATTGATTTAGCGATTTCACCAATAGCCAGCACTGAATACAAACCACGAGTATGGGCAATATCGGCCGCTAGCTCATCGCTAACCCCCATTTTTGCATACTTATCAAACGTTTGCTGCCAGCGTTCAAGCGGCTCGCCCACTAAGAATTCATCCATATTTTTCTTAGCGGTTTCAATTAATACTGAGAATTGATCATATTCTACTTGGCAATCAAGTCCTGATACACGATTACGTACAAACCAGCGAGTCGCGCGACGCGTTAAATGCTGAAGCTCTTGCATCAGATCTAATTGCACTGCGGATGCTATCTCATAATCCATTTTTTCAATCTTAGTCCAGATTTCTGTGACCTGGAAAATATCACGTACTAATATGTAAGCACGGGCAATAGTGCCGACATCTGCACCCGTAGAACCTACCAATCTATCGACAAAGTTAATACCCATAAAGTTAACAATATGATTCGCTACTTGCGTTGCCACTAACTCACGGCTTAGGCGATGGTTCTTCATTTGCACTGAGTATTTAGCTTCTAACTCTACAGGGAAAGAGGTAGTCAGCTCACGAGATACATAGGTATCATCTGGTACAGTGGTCTTTAATAACGACTCTTTTAAATCTGCTTTTGCGTAAGAGATCAATATTGATAACTCAGGTCGTGTCAGACCCGCACCTGTCGCTGCACGATCAATCATCACCTCATCGACTGGTAAGAACTCCAGCGCTCGGTTTAATTTTCCCTGCGATTCTAAATTATTAGTAAAGCGGCGATATTCACCCATCGATTTAACTGTTTGACGCTCAGCTAAACTGATCGCCTGTACTTGTCGATAGTTATTAGATAGTACGAGCTGGCCTACTTCATCAGTCATTGACGCCAGTAAATTATTACGCTGTTTTTGCGTTAAGTCGCCATCATCCATAATACCTTTTAATAGAATTTTGATGTTAACTTCATGGTCAGAGCAATCAACCCCAGCAGCATTATCAATAAAATCGGTATTTGATCGACCGCCATTTAAGCAGTATTCAACACGGCCTAACTGAGTAGTTCCTAAATTACCGCCCTCGCCAATCACTTTACAGCGCAGCTCATTACCATTGACCCGCAACACATCATTTGCTTTATCACCGACATCTTCATGTGATTCGCTTGACGCTTTAATGTAAGTACCTATACCGCCATTCCAAAGTAGATCAACCTCTGCTTTTAATAGCGCATTGATTAAATCTGTTGGCGTCATGCTGGCAACTTTAACACCAATCATCGCTTTGATTTCTGGTGTTAATTTAATAGATTTAGCGCTGCGCTCAAACAAGCCCCCGCCTTTTGATATTAACGTTTTATCATAATCAGCCCAGCTAGAGCGAGGTAAATCAAATAAACGCTGACGCTCAACAAAGCTTTTCGCTGTATCGGGTTTAGGATCAATGAAGATATGCATGTGATTAAATGCACTTAACAGGCAAATTTTATCCGATAACAGCATACCATTACCAAATACATCACCAGCCATGTCGCCAATACCAATAACGCTAAACTCGTCCTTCGCCGTATTAATACCCATTTCCCGGAAATGACGCTCAACTGAAACCCAAGCACCTTTTGCAGTAATGCCCATACCTTTATGGTCATAACCTACACTGCCACCTGATGCAAACGCATCCCCTAGCCAGAAATTGTATTCATCTGAAATGCCATTGGCAATGTCAGAGAACGTCGCCGTTCCTTTATCAGCTGCCACCACTAAGTAAGGATCATCTTTATCGCGACGAACAACATTTTGCGGTGGTGACACATTACCATCAACTAAATTATCGGTAATATCGAGCAGGGCGCTGATGAAGATTTTATAACATGCGATCCCCTCAGCTAAGAACTCTTCACGAGACATTGAATCGTTTAGATACTGAGGAACAAAACCGCCTTTCGCACCGACCGGTACAATAACAGCGTTTTTAACTTGCTGTGCTTTTACTAAGCCTAGCACTTCTGTTCTGAAATCTTCTGCGCGATCTGACCAACGCAAACCGCCGCGAGCCACTTTACCGCCACGTAAATGAACACCTTGCACTCTTGGTGAGAATACAAATATTTCAAATAGTGGTGCAGGTAATGGGATACCAGGGATTTTTTGTGGCGCCAATTTAAAACTTACATAAGTTTTAATCTTATCTTGAGCATCTTTTTGATAGAAGTTAGTACGAATAGTCCCTTTAATCAAAGCAAGATACTGCCTTAATACCCGATCGTCCGTTAAACTTGAAACACCATCAAAACTTTCAATTAATTGCGCTTCAATCTTTTTAGCATCTTCAGCTGAAGCCGTTAACGGATTAAAGTAAGCATGGAACAACTTCACTAACAATTCAGCAATCGAGGTATATTGATTCAATGTCGATATAATCGCATCGGTACCAATAGGGAAACGAATTTGCTTCATATAAGCGGCGTAAGCACGTAATAAAACAACATCACGCCAACCTAACTTAGCACCTAGTACCAATCGGTTGAAGTTATCTGATGACGCCTTGTTATTCCAAATTGCCAGGAACGCATCTTGGAACGAAACACGATGATCTTTGACTACAAGCTTATCTGATGCGGTGTAGACCAAATTGAAATCATGCAACCAAACTTTGCCATTATTAGTTTTAAGCTGGAACGGGTGTTCATCAATAACACGCAGCCCTAAATGCTCAAGTACTGGTAACACATCTGATAAAGGCAGAGGTTTACCTAGGTTATAAAGCGTTAAATTAACTTCATTACCTTCGTTTTCTAAGTGCCTATAAAAACTCAAAGCTAATGGATCTTCTTCAGTTAGCTTGCTCATATAACCGATATCAGCAACACCGGTACGCGGGTTAAATGTATCGCAATATCCCGCTGGGAAATTAACACCGATATTGTTGTAAGCTAGTAGACCTTTTTCTTCACCTAACTTTTCAATTAATGCAATCTGCAGCTCATCTTGCCAGCTGCGTGATGCTAGACCGACTAGCTTTTCAATAGATTTAAGATCAGTGTTAGCATGTACATGGCCTTTAGAGCTACGCAAGGTAAATTGTGTACGCGCTAATATGGACTCAGAGAAATAAGTATGGAAATCTGATTGATCACAACCTAACGTCTCTTTTAAAATATTCTCTACTTTCATTCTAAACGCAGTGCTATAGATATCACGCGGCGCGTAGACCAAACAAGAGTAGAAGTTTTCACTGCTATCTTTACGAATAAAGATACGTATTTGGCGTCTTTCATGTATCTGTAAAATACCCATCGCGGTTTCAAACAACTCATCTGTTTGCGTCAAAAACAACTCATCGCGCGGATGTATCTCTAGTATTTGTAGTAACTCTTTCCAGTTATGACCACTGTAAGGCAGCTCAGACCTAGCCATCACAGATTCAACTTTGCGTCGAATAATAGGAATCAACATTGAGCTCTTATTGTAAACAGCTGACGTGTATTGTCCTAAAAAGCGAATTTCACCAATCCACTTACCCGCTTTATCAAATTGTTTTACGCTAATGTAATCCGGGTGTGAAGGTCTGTGGATACGTGATTTAGCTGTAGATTTAGAAAAAGTAATGATCTCTATACCCGCTGCTTTAACCACATCGGTAATGTCTTTTGACATACTTCTATCAGCATAGGCGTTGTTATCCATATTCAACAGACCTAGCTGTGTATTTTCTACAGCGACTAATTCTGTGCTGCCTGTTTTCTTAACAACCTTAAGTTCTTCATAACCTAAGAAAGTAAAATGATCTTTTAGCCAAACTAAAAACTCTTTCGCTTCACTTACTTCATCTTTTGCTAATTTAGCTATCGGTGCATCAAAGCTCTTAATGACTTTTTCACAGTGCTCAACCATCGCTGGAAAATCATTAACGACAGAGACAACTTCATTTAAAATATCTAATATTGTTGAGCGTAAATCTGCTAATTGCTCTTTGTTAGAATGGCGATCAACTTCTACTGAGATTAAAGACTCTCTATTTGATCCCGCCACCTCATCGCTGCGATCGATAATTGACAAGAAATTACCATCACCATCACGAGAGGTTGTTAACACAGTATTGTTGATAGCATGAATTGTTAAATTTCTACGATTTAACTCCATTCTTAGAGAATCAACTAAAAAAGGTTTATCTGTTTGCAGAATTTCAATAAATGTATGAGTTGACTGCCAGCCACTCTCATCAAAGCGAGGGTTATAAACACGTACTAAAGGCACCTCTGCTTGATAAGATTGAATAAACTGCCAACTTTCTAAAGTAGCGCCATATAAATCGTCTAAACGCCATGCTTCCATATCTGAATCGGAAGCTGCTGCATAGTATGCGTGAGCAAACTGCTTTACTGCACTTGCCTTTTCAGGCGCAAGCTTGTTATCTAGCTCTTCGTTAAGTTCGTTGAGCAGTGAAGCCTTGATTGTTCCAATTTCCTTTGACATCTTCTGCGTATCCTTTAAGGTTTTTATGTTTTATGGAGATTATTTTGATTATAGACGAGCGATTATAGATCGTCCTCATCTAACGTCGCTTTTTTGTTCTTTCTCACTATATTTTAATAATTTTACTTGATGATTGCACAATCCCCATTCATCAATGATAATTCATAACATATTACTTTTATGTTACCAACCAAAACAGCTTAACGAATGTGAATTTATAATGCCTAAATACTTTTTAAAAATGATTATCGCTTTACTGATACTGCTACCGATATCAAGCACAATATACGCCCAGTTAAGCACCAGTATTAACCGCACTCAATTCGCACCTAGAGACACTATTGTCTTAACAATAGAGACGAGCAAGCCAACACAGTCACTACTTGACACATCCCCTTTAACTGCTAATTTTTTACTATTAGACCAAAAAGAAATGACGATCAATAGTTATGCAGAAGGCAAAAGAACAAGCATTGTACGCTGGCAATTACAGCTAAGAGCACGTGTTTCTGGTCACTTGGACATACCCAGCTTATCTTATAATGATGAGAGTTCGCAAAGTGTCAGTATTTTTATCAAAAGTAATAATCAAACACGTTTTCTACCGGTGACTGACCTACCTATTATTTTAGATGCACAAATAGATAAAGATGATAACTATGAAAACGCTCTTATCACCTACACTTTAAATCTTTACTCTGATCACCCCTTACAGCAAGGTTACCTTATTTCACCACCTAAACTAGACAAAGGTGAAGTGACACTATTAGAGGAGAGCGAACTGACTGAGGTAGAAATACGTGGCAAGCAATACCAATTACTTGAGCTGCGATACGCTATTTTCCCGCAAGAAATGGGGCGCTATATTATTGAAGGCCCTATTTTTCAAGGTGCCCAATTGCAAGGCACGCAATTAGAAGTCAGGGCAAATAATTTAGAAATCAATGTGCGTACGCGCCAGGATTTTGAGAATGCAAAATATTGGTTGCCGGCCTCGCAACTGACACTGACTGAAACATGGGACACAAATGGCCCCTTTAAAGTGGGAGATATTATTGAGCGCACGGTGACTTTAACTGCAAAAGGATTACTTGCAGAGCAGCTCCCCCCTCTCATTACTGAAAATTCTGAAATCGTCAACATCCTTGACTCACAAGTATCTCTATCACAAACATTGAATAAAAACGGAATTGAAGGCACCCGTATTGAGCGCCAAAGCATGCAATTATTAGAGCGAGGTGAACTGACATCGCAAAATATCGACATCTACTGGTGGGACACTGTTAACGATAACCAACAAGTCAGTCGTATCGATAAAAAAATATTTAATGTACAAGCAGGCGAAAACGGCGAGTCATCGATCGAGCGCGAACAGGCACAGAATCAGAATAATCAAGTAGCGCCAATTATCACGGTAATAGAAACCGAAAACTCTTGGATCATATGGCTATTAGTTAGCTTGTTAGTCATTAGCGGTGGCGCATGGCTTTTTCATATGCGAAGAGCACGTCGCCTTAAAGAAACACAGCAAGAAGCCTTCGACAGCGATGATAGCGCTATCCAGAGCCAAGATGAAGATGAAGATGAATATGACGATGAAAGAGATAGAGAACAACAAGACAGAGCAAGCATTGAACCCTCTATCAGTACTGGTGAATTTAACGCTAAAGCTGAATTAAATTCCTTTCAAACACTTGGGCGCTCATGCCTACAGAACGATATTATTAGCGCCCATAACCATTTAATAGCTTGGGCTAATTGTTTTTGGTACGAGCAGCACTTTACAGATATTGATGATATTGCCAAGGCTGCTAACAGCCCTGCCATCAACCTATTACTTGCAGAAATGAAAGAGCAATTAGACGAATTTGAGACAGATAACTGGCAGGGAAAAGAGCTCTTTAACTTACTAACACAACTTAGGTCTCACTGAAATTATAATTAGGGCAGTTAAATTATCACTCTAAGTGCCCTACTAATAAATATTTTTATAATACGAGCGCTTAAAAAACTCATTTCAATGATTAAATTTTTATAGCGAAAACACGATGAGGTAGCACTATTGTCATATCTTAATTTAACACCTTTACTTGCACACCTTTCTTGACCAAATAAATACTAACAAACAGAGCATCATCGCTAATAAAAACACAGATGCCATCGCTTTATTAACAAACAAGATAGATAACGAAAAACTTATCACTATAAAGAAAGTTGCTTTAATTTTAACTTGTTTTGTTAAACAGCGATGCTCATTCCAATTGACAATGATTGGCCCAAAATAGGGATGAGTAATTATCCATCGATGTAACTTAGGGGAAGATTTAGCTAAACATGTAACAGCTAACAACACAAAGGGAGTGGTTGGCAACAACGGTAAAAAGATACCTATGATGCCTAAAAATAAAGATAAGCAACCGGCTGAAAACAAAAAATAGCGTTTAATATCATTAAACAACAAACACCTCTATACCTTGTTAAATCAATAATTTAAAGCTGTGAATAAACAATCACAATAAGGTTTAACGATCAAACCTTATTGTGATTTAGTATTTATTGACTAGCTAATATCAAGCTTAGGCACTTTCCACTCTTTACCAGGCACCGCATCTAATAAGCTCTTTGTATATTCATGCTGCGGGTTATGAAACACATCATAGGTGGGCCCGTATTCTACAACTTCACCTAATTTCATAACCACTATATTATCACATACCTGTGCTGCAACTCTTAGATCATGAGTGACGAACAACATCGCTAAATCCATTTTATGCTTAATATCATCTAACAGTTCAAGAACCTGAGCTTGTACTGACACATCTAAAGCAGACACGGCCTCATCAGCGATTAACAGCTTAGGTGACATTGCTAATGCTCTGGCAATACCAATACGCTGTCTCTGCCCTCCAGAGAACTCATGAGGGTAGCGCTTTAAAGCATAGCTATCTAAGCCTACTATCTCTAATAGCTCCTCCGCCTTTTTCCACGACTGTGCTTTGGGTACGCCGTGAATCGTTGGCCCCTCTGTGATAATATCGCCGATTTTTCGCCTTGGGTTTAAAGAGGCATATGGGTCCTGAAAAATCATTTGTATATGCTGCCTAATATCCATCATTTCGCTATTAGATAGTTTAAGAATATCCTGCCCTTGAAACTCAACAGCACCGCTATCTGATTCATGCAATCTAATAATACAGCGTCCAACTGTCGATTTCCCTGAGCCCGACTCTCCAACTAAGCCCAGCGTCTCACCTTTTCGGATATCAAAATTAATATCTTTTGAAGCATGTACTACTCGCCCAGCTTTGCCAAACCAGCTTTTTTTAGCTGAGCCGTAGGTTTTATTCAACCCTTTGACTGAGACCACTACATCTGAGCTAATTGCTACTTTTTTCACTGCCCCTAAATGAGGCACAGTAGCAATAAGTTTTCTGGTGTAGGGGTGAGTCGGTCTATTTAGTAGATCATCAGCATTACCTTGCTCTACTATTTGACCAAGTTGCATGACAATCACGCGATCGGCAATTTCAGCAACCACGCCAAAATCATGAGTAATAAAGATCACACCCATATTGCGCTTTTTTTGCAGATCAGCAATAAGCTTGAGGATCTGCGCTTGTGTCGTTACATCTAGTGCCGTAGTTGGCTCATCTGCTATTAGAATAGTCGGCTCTAACGCTAGTGCCATAGCAATCATAACGCGTTGACGCTGACCGCCGGATAGCTCAAACGGGTAACTATTACCGATTATTTTAGGATCGGGCAGGCCGACATCGTCGAGCATTTCAATGATTTTTTGTTGGATTTGAGTTCGCGACAATTTCAAGTGATGGCTTCTAAACACCTCTTCTAACTGCTTTGAAACTTTCATCACAGGGTTCAATGCCGTCATCGGCTCTTGAAAAATCATGCCGATCTTTTCACCGCGAATTGACTGCATAGTCTTATTATCTATCGCTGCTAAATCCAGGCCTTCAAATAAGATTTCGCCATGGCTCACATTAACGTGAGGCTTAGGTAGCAGGCCCATCACCGCATTAGAGGACATTGACTTACCTGAACCTGACTCACCTACAATGCATAGAATTTCACCAGGGAATAGCTCAAAGCTCACATTTTCAACGGCATAAGGCCTATCAGCTCGAGCAGGTAAACTAATAGTTAAGTCTTTTACCGTTAAAATAGGCAGCTCTTTAGCACAGCTGTTTGTAATATCATTCATGTTACGTCCTTATGCCTTCGACTTTTTCATTTTAGGATCAAGAGCATCGCGTAAACCATCACCAATTAAGTTAATTGATAACACTGTAAACAAGATAGCTAAACCGGGAATTGCCATCAACCATGGGTCTGATTGAATATACTGACGACTGTCGGCTAACATAGTGCCCCATTCAGGTGTTGGCGGTTGCGCACCCATACCTAAAAAGCCCAGTGCTGCAGCATCTAATATTGCCGATGAAAAACTCATTGTCGCCTGAACAATAATTGGCGCCATACAATTGGGTAATACATTAATAAACATCAATCGGAACGTCGAAGCGCCCATTGTTTTACTTGATGATACATAATCTTTACCCAACTCAGACAAAGCCTGTGCTCTAGTTAAGCGAACAAAATGAGGAATAAAAACGATCGCAATGGCTATCATCGCATTTTCTAGTGATGGCCCAAAAATAGCCACCAAAGCCAGTGCGAGTAATAAACTTGGGAATGCCAAAATAATATCCATTAAACGCATAATGATATTATCGACAAGCCCCTTACTAAACGCGGCAATCAACCCCAGAGTAACACCGACAGTTAAACAAAAGAAAATAACGATAAAGCCGATATAGAAAGAATATCTTGAGCCATATATCATGCGTGACAATTGATCTCGACCCAACGCATCAGTACCAAAAACATACTGCCAAGAACCGCCATCAACCCACACTGGTGGCATTTTCAAAACATCTCTATATTGTTCGATAGGCGAATATGGTGCGATAAAATCGGCAAATATAGCAACAAATGCTAAAATTGCTATAAAAATCAGACCATACAATGCCCCTTTATTTTGTTTAAATTCAAACCAAAAGCTTGCAAGCACAGCCACGAAAGCAGACTGATTAGTCGCTGTGGTAGTATTTATCTCAACGCTCATTTTAATGCCCTTTCTTACGGATACGTGGATCGATAATACCGTACAAAATATCGACACTTAAATTCACTATGATAACCATAGTGGCTATTAAAATCAGACCACCTTGTACTACGGCATAATCTCGTCTAAAGATACTATCAACCATCCATTTACCAATACCAGGCCATGAGAAGATAGACTCCGTTAAAATTGCGCCGCCTAACAAGGTACCAACAGATAACCCAATAACCGTGACGATAGGAATAAGTGCATTCCTAAATCCGTGTACAACCACTACCCGAAAAGAACTCAAACCCTTAGCTCTAGCCGTTTTAATATAGTCCTCTCCCAGCGTTTCCAACATTGCAGATCTACTTTGTCTAGCAAATGTTGCCATTGGAATAGTGCCCAGTGCAATCGCTGGCAAAATAAGATGAGATAAAGCAGAACTAAACGCACCTTCTTCATCTGATAACCAGCTATCTATTAACATAAAGCCTGTCGGTGTATCAAAGAAATACAGCACTGATATGCGCCCAGACACTGGCGTCCATCCTAAATATCCTGAAAAGAAAATAATAAGTAACAGTGCCCACCAAAAAATAGGCATAGAAAAACCCGTTAAGGATATTGTCATTAAAGAATGATCAAATACAGATCCACGCTTAACGGCTGCGATGATCCCACAAGGGATACCGATAATAATAGCAAAAAAAAGGGCAAAAAATGACAGTTCAACAGTTGCCGGAAACAACTCAAAAAACTCATCTAACACTGGCCGCCCGGTAACGAAAGACTTACCGAAATCGCCTTGCACTAATTGGACAACATAATCAACATACTGCTTCCAAAGCGGCTGATCAAAACCGAAAGCCTGCATTAATTCTTGGTATTTTTCTTCAGGCAAGCCGCGCTCACCTGCCATTACCAAAATAGGGTCACCAGGTATAATATGAATAAAAATAAAAGCCGTTAAGGTGATACCTATATAAGTAGGTATTAAAACCAACAGACGTCGGAGTAAAAAACTTAGCATTGTTTGTTCCTATAAGGGAAAACAGATAAAAATCGTAATACAAAGAAAAACAAACCGGCTGATGCCGGTTTGTTGTCGATCTTAAGATTGCCGATTAATGATTATTTTAAATCAACATTGTGGAAATGATGACCACCTAAAGGATCAATCGTGTAACCAGTGACTTTAGCACTGACCGGCATAAACACCGTACTGTGAGCAATTGTTGCCCAAGGCGCTTCTTTTTTGAATATCTGCTGGGCTTTTTCATAAGCCGCTGAACGCAATGCTGGGTCTGTTGTGATTAAAGCCTCTTGTAATTGCGCTTCAAACTCATCATCACACCATCTCGCACGGTTAGTGCCGTTATCCTTAGCACTACAGCCTAAAAGTACTCGCAAGAAGTTATCCGGGTCACCATTATCACCAGTCCAACCTAGCAATACTGTATCATGTTCGCCTGCTTTAGAACGCTTTAGGTACTCGCCCCATTCAAATGTCACGATTTCAGCTTCAACACCAATTTTAGCCCAATCTGATTGAATCAACTCGGCCATTTTACGAGCATCAGGATTATATGGACGCTGTACCGGCATTGCCCAGATATTGGTTTTGAAACCAGAAACACCCGCTTCTTTTAATAAAGCTTTTGCTTTATCAACATCATAACTGTCATCAACTGTTGAATTGTCATAAGACCAGATAGTTGGCGGAATCGGATTTTTAGCAACGGTTGCGTAACCGTTAAAGACCACTTCTTTGATCGCCTCTTTGTTCATAGCATAGTTCAGTGCTTTACGAACACGCGCATCTTTAAATTTTTCTTTCTCTGTATTATAAGCCAGATAACCGACGTTCAAACCTTCTTGCTGCATTAAAGTAATGCTTTCATCTTTTTTGATATCGTCAAGGTCAGCAGGATTTGGATATGGCATTGCATGACACTCACCTGCTTTCATTTTTTGTAAACGCACAGAGGCATCTGTCGTGATAGCGAAAATCAAATTATCGATTTTTGCTTTCTCGCCCCAATATTGTTTATTGTTAGCATAGCGAATAACAGCGTCTTTTTTATAACCAACGAACTGAAAAGGTCCGGTACCAATTGGGTTTTGGTTTAAATCACCTAGGTTATTGTCTTTAACTAGTTTGTCAGCATATTCGGCAGATTGAATAGATGCAAAGTCCATCGCTAAATTTGCCATGATCGGCGCTTCTGCGTGATCTAAAACAAATTTAACTGTCATATCATCAACTTTGACGATTTCTTTTATTAAATTACCCATATCCATTGCTGTGAAATATTCAAATTTACCATTGGCATGCTTATAAAATGGATTCTCGGTATCCATTTGACGCGTAAAGGTAAAGATGATGTCATCAGCGTTTAAATCACGCGTAGGAGTGAAGGCTTTTGTACTATGAAACTTAACACCTGTACGAAGCTTAAATGTTATTTCTTTTCCATCTTCAGAGACAATCCAGCTTTCTGCAACCCCTGGTAAAACTTCAGTTGTGCCTGTTTTAAAATTAACAAGGCCATCAAACATTGGCTTTGATGATGCGTCAAAAGTAGTGCCCGATGTATAGAGCGCCGCATCGAAACCTTCAGGACTTCCTTCAGAACAATAAACGAATGTTTTAGCCGCCATTGCCTGCCCAGATACGATAACACCACTGGCAAGTATTGATGCAGCTATAATGCTTTTCTTCATGATTTCCCCTTAAATAAGCTATTTAATACTATTAGAATAATTTCAATCCATCGTCAATAGTTTTTTAGCCACTATTATTTTTTGATTTTTTAAATCAATCTTTATTCTGCATGAGATATTTTTTCTGTCAAGCGCCCTTATAGCAAAATTAAGTTTGATAAAATCAGTAATAACAGTGTTTTTTATGGGTTCAGTAAAAAACAGGTAATTTTCTAGTTTTTAATTGTATTATTTATAACCTAAAAACCCCTTTTCTAGCGGCGAAAAGTATACTACCACTTCATTTGAAAAGTACTTAACCACCTGCTAGATAACATATTTTTTTCAATTTATCGCGACCTAAACAATTAGTAACAACCGTTATTAACCAAATAGTTAGAAAGCAGCAAAAATAACAAAAAGCAACTTTCTCATAGATCAAAAAAACATGAAAAAAACAAAAACCAAAACTATTAGATATAAAAAAAGTAAATGTTTTCAATATTAAATTGCGTTAATTACATTTTTTTAATTTTAGAAGATAAAAAAGGCGAGTAAAACTCGCCACTAACAATATTTTTAATATTTACATTTGAGATTGTAAGTAGTTCTGCAGGCCAATACGGTTTATTAAACCTAACTGCTTTTCTAACCAGTAAGCATGATCTTCTTCAGTATCATCAAGTAATTTTTCTAAAATTTCTCGCGTTTGATAATCCTGTTCTGTTTCACAGATTGCTATCGCTTTCTTTAATGATGTTACAACTGCATATTCAATATCTAAATCACTTTGCAACATAGAAGGCACATCCGTACCGACATTAATTGGCTCTCTTGTTACCATATCTGGGCGCCCTTCTAAAAACAAAATACGCTCTATTAATAATTGCGCATGCCCTTTTTCATCATCAAATTCATGGGCAATTCTGGCCTGCAATTTGCCTAAGCCCCAGTCATCATACATACAAGAGTGAATAAAATATTGATCCATTGCTGCCAGCTCACTTGCCAATAGTATATTGAGCTGTTCAATTACAATTGCACTACCTTTCATAACTATTCTCCTATCTGCGATTGTAGGTAATTTTGAATGCCGATTTCAGCAATTAAATATTGTTGTGCTTCTATCCAATCCAAGTGATCTTCTTCATAGTGCAATAGAGCTTGCAATAAATCTCGCGTCACATAATCTTGCTTTTGCTCACACAAGGCGATAGCTGTACGAAGTATCTGCATCAAATCATTTTGTAGTACTAAATCACAAGCAAGCATCTCAGTCGTTTCTTCGCCAATTCGCAAACGCTCTAAATGCTGTAAATTAGGCAGGCCCTGTAAAAATAAAATACGCTCAATCAAATCATCTGACTGCTTCATATCTTTTATGGACTTTTTATATGAGCGGTTATTTAATAGCTCTAATCCCCAATTTTTATACATTCTTGCATGTAAAAAATATTGGTTTATCGATGTTAACTTCAGTGTTAACACCTTATTTAGTTGGCCTAAAACCTCTTTATCACCCTGCATTAGGACGTTCCTCATTTATAGCAATAATATCATTTGTCTAAAAATAGCATACCAAGGGTCATAAATATAATATTTTCCTGTTTAATTTCAATATGTTATTTAATGATAATCCCTATCATTTCGTTTTCCATGCACTATTGTACATAAACATATATATACAAATACTTGTTGTAATTATAACAAGAATCATTATTATTAAGCTTACTGTTTTATAACCTATGATGTATGGTCACTTATGTATATTTGTATTTGTAATGCTGTCACTGATAAGCAAATAAAAGCTCATGTTAAACAGGGTGTTAGATCTTTGCGTGATTTAAATAAATCAATCTGTGTGGGCAACCAATGCGGGAAATGTACCTGTGAAGCGAAAAGAGTGATTAAATCTGAACTCATGGATATCGCCGTTTAGCAATAAAACGCGCTGAATACTTTAACGACTCATTTGCTTAGCGTGGGAAGATATCTCCCCTGTTACAATACTGCCTACTAGCTTAAACTCATTGTTGCTACTTCTAGGCTCACACGCTATAGCTATTCACCACTTGATAGCCAATATTAGCAATAGCTAACAGCCTTAATTAAATACATCTAAGTTTTAATGAAGCTATTATAAACAACAAGAGGCGCTTTACACACCTCTTGTTATTACTAGCAGGTAATACTATTTATAGTCTTTACCCCAAATTTCTTTATCTATATCAAGATCTTTAAAATCATCAGCTGCTAATACCGGACGATCAACACCATTTTTTAGCTGTTTTCTAAAATCAGTAATTAAACGAAGTGCTGTTGGGAACAACATCATCAATGCCAATAAGTTGACTAGAGCCAATATTCCCATTAAAGGATCTGAGAAGAAGAATATAAAGGTGGCACCAGGTGCCACCGCCCCTAGGAAAACAACAGCCATGACCACAACTCGCAATACGTTTAATGACATTGGGCTGCGAGTTAAAATTTGCAGTGCGTTCTCACCTAAGTAGTAATTATAAATGATAGAGCTAAAAGCAAATAACAATATTGCAGCCGTTAAGAAATATTGTGTCCAAGTACCTAAATGAGCGACCAGTGTTTGCTGAGTTAAAACAATGCCATCAACACCTTGCGCACCCGGGACATAAACGTCACCCAGTAGTATAACCAACGCAGTACATGTACAAATAATCATTGTATCAATAAACACTGATAGCGATTGCGTAATACCTTGACTCACAGGGTGGCGAACATCTGCTGTTGCAGCAACATTAGGAGCAGAACCTAGGCCAGCCTCATTTGAGAACAAGCCACGCTTTAAGCCTTGAGCTAATGCAGCACCCATACCACCGCCCACGGCTTCTTCTAGCCCAAATGCGTTTTTGAAGATACTAATAAGCACTGCTGGTACATCACCGATATTAATGGCAATGATAAATATAGCCATAACCAAATAACTGATCGCCATAATAGGTACGACAATATCAGTGGCTTTAGCGATGCGTTTAATACCGCCAAACACAATAAAACCAGCAATAACTGTTAATAGCACACCCGTCCAAATACGCTCTATACCCAGGCTATCTAGCGCAGCACCTGCTACTGTATTACCCTGAAAGGCATTAAAACCAATAGCAAAAGCAGCGATTAAACACACGGCATAGACCACCGCTAACCAGCGATATTGCTCACCTAAACCGCGTAGAATATAAGACGCAGGACCACCGCGGAAGGTACCGTCAGTATCTTTGTATTTGTATAGCTGCGCTAATGAGCACTCAACTAAACTCGTTGCCATACCGACTAAAGCAATAGCCCACATCCAAAAGACAGCACCTGGACCTCCCAAACTAATCGCCACGGCAACACCTGCAATATTACCACCGCCAACACGCCCCCCCACTGACAATAGCAATGCAGCGCGCCCGGATATTGCATCAGGATCTGGCGATTGATTTTTTGCCGACAATACTCTAAACATACGTTTAAAATATTCTATTTGGACAAAACCTGTCGCCACTGTAATAAATAAGCCTAACACCACTAGGATAGGGATTAATGACCAGCCCCAAGTCAAATCGTTAATAACCCCAAAAAAAGATTCTATATATTGCATAACACCTCTGTGCTTTTTATATTTTACATGTTGAAACGCTATTAATCACAACAGCGCGGTTTTTCACTATTCTACAGTATTTGGTTTATTCTACGTTAACATCAATATCACTCAGACCCATCTAACTAACACTACAGGGTAAACTGACGGCTAAATCTGCAGATAATTGCAAAATATTTACAATTATTAATAAAATGCAGCTGATGTATGACAAAAATGATTAAGCTCTAGCTAATTGTTGTTAAAGTACAGCTATCTTAATATGACCAATTTGAAGTGGAGAAATAATTTGACTATCGGTGTCGGCGGCTCTAACGCACAGCAGGAATTAGCAAAATTAACCAACCAATGTTTAGATATACAACCTATTTCTGATCGAGAGTATAAGGCGCGTATCAGTAAAGCACAGCAACTTATGCACCGTAATAATTTAGCGGCTATTTACTTGAACGCTGGGACCAATTTATTTTATTTTACAGGTACCAGATGGCACGCCAGTGAGCGAATGGTGGGAGCAATACTAACCGCCGCTGGCCAGCTTGTTTATATAGCGCCTTTTTTTGAACAAGGTACCATTTTAAAATTCATGGGTATCGATGGCGACATTGCCCCCTGGCAGGAACATGAAAGCCCTTATACTTTATTTTGCCAGACATTAAAGACCCTTGGGGTAAGTGAAGGTAATATTGGTATTGATGAATCAACCCCTTTCTTTATCGTTGATGGCATTAACCAATGTGCAAAACCATATACTTTAACTAGTGCAAAAACAGTTACTGGCGGTTGTAGAGCAATAAAATCGGCGAATGAACTTGCCTTAATGCAAAAAGCAAAAGACATCACTTTGATTGTTCAACAAAGTACCGCTAAAATTTTAAGAGAAGGCATCACAACTGCAGAAGTCACAACCTTTATTAATGATGCCCACATTAAACTTGGCGCCGCTAAAGGCTCTTATTTTTGTATCGTGCTGTTTGGCGTAGATTCATCTTTCCCTCATGGCGTAAAGGAGACAAAAATATTGGAAAAAAATGACATGGTACTGATTGATACAGGCTGTGTGATTGGCAATTATATTTCTGACATTACCCGCAGCTATGTATTTGGCGAACCAAGCGAGCAACAACGTCACTATTGGGCGATAGAAAAAACGGCTCAGCAAGTCGCCTTTGACGCCGCTGTTTTAAATTCACCTTGTGCAAATATTGATATTGCCGCAAGGGACTTCCTAGCAGCTAGTGGCTTAGGCCCAGATTATGAAACACCCGGTTGCCCTCATCGCACCGGTCACGGTATCGGTTTAGATATACATGAATGGCCCTATCTAAACAGAGCTGATATGACACCACTAGAAGAAGGGATGTGCTTTTCTAACGAGCCAATGCTGGTTATTCCCGATGAATACGGTATTCGCTTAGAAGATCATTTTTATATGACCTCTAAAGGGCCCAAGTGGTTTACCCAGCCTTCACACTCTATTGATGACCCTTTTGGCGAGCAAAGCTAGACAACAAAACCATCTTGTAAATCGCGAGTTTATTAATGTGTAAAGTTCACACTTAACTCGCGATTTCTTGTTTAGAATGTTGTATATTTTAGCTCATTGGTAATCGCTAGCTCTACAGGAAATAAAATCACTATTATTGGATAACGTCACTTGCAGGTATCCTTTAATTAATGAGTTTTTAAATTAGCAGCAATTTCGAGAACGGATTCTCTGTCGATTTGTTTTACATTTAAGACAATAATTAATTGTATAAACAAATCTGCGCCCATAATTCCTCGATTAATTTTATTCCTTAGGTTAGCACTTGTCTGAACAGTACCTAGATCTGCTAGTAACACACTCAAATCTTCGTATCTAATTTTACGTTTTGACATTTCAGATTTTATCAGTCGACTAATAAGTTCACGGTAGTCAATATTTTCATTTAAATCAGCCATTAAAGGTACCTTTAAACATTAAAGATTATTATTTTTGTAAAATATAAGTTACAAAAAAATAAAATAAATTACGAAAAATAGTTATTTTTACTTTACAGATCGTATTTGTTATATATTATAAGCTCTGTCAGCACACGTCTAGTGTCTTGGCTAAATACTTTAGGAGAGAAGCACATGACTTGGGACCTTTCAACTATCGAAGAGTCGCTAAACAAGCAGGATAACTGGGTAGTTCACAGCGAAAATGACTGCTTGTTTATCACCAATGAAGACGGCCTAGATGCATACATTGCAGTCAGCGGCGCACAAATTGTAGTCGAGTCAATATTGTTCGCGACTAGCGCAGTGGCAAACACTGTCGGGCTAAACGAGCATATATTGAAAACACATCAAATGTTTCCATTAACGACTATTGGTATTACCACTGTTGAAAATGAAGATTATTATATGGCCTTTGGTGCATTATCATCACAATCTAAAGAAGCTAGCATCATTATTGAAGTAGAAACATTGTTTGACAATGTCGCTGCATTTCTAGATGCCTACGAAGACTATTTAAAGTAAAGAGGTACCACCATGAGCGTATGGAAAAGACTAGTAACAGCTGTTAAAGGCGGCGTTAATGAAGCGGCAGAAACTGTTGCAGACAGCCAAGCATTGCGTATTTTAGACCAAGAGATTCGCGAAGCTAAGCAAGAGCTGAGAAGCTCTGATCACTCATTAACTCAGATCATGGCGAAACGTAAATTAGCACAACAAAAAGTAGCCAGTTTGCAACAATCAACTAGTGAATATGAAGGCCATGCAGCAGCGGCCAGCCAAAAAGGCGATCAGGCATTAGCATTAGATTGTGCACAAAAAGTGGTTGAGTTGAGAGGCCAAATGGAATCTGAGCAACAGTACGTTGATCAATTTTCAAAATCTGAGACAACGCTAAAAACAAATATTAGCCAAGCGAAAAACAATTTGCGCCGTATGGAACAACAAGTTGATATGGTCAAGGCAACTGAATCAGTACAAAAAGCACAAGTTGCAGTGTCATCAAGGCACTTAGGTGCTAACGGTAAAATGAAAACTGCCGCTGAATCACTCTCTCGCATCCAACAAAAGCAGACTCAACGCCAAGCAGAAATGGAAGCGGCATCAGAGCTTGCTGCCGATGAATCTGGTGATCAACTTGCACAACGTTTACAAAGTGCAGGTATTACTGGCAGCACTTCATCTGCAGATGATGAACTGGCAAGGATTCTCGGTAAAAAATAAACAATGACACCGATCAATAGAATCCGCAAGATAGTTGTCAGGTATTTTATAGATTTGCGATGGCAAAGTATTTTCTTTGCTATCGCCATTTATATGGTACTTAGCTGGGCTATCCTAACACTGTGTGGCGAAACAGATATTACCCAAAACGCCAATTTTTTATATTGGATTATGGTCACCGCCTCCACCGTTGGTTATGGTGATTTCTCCCCTACGACTACCGCAGGTAAATACGCAACCGCTTTATTTGTCATTCCATTGGGCTTAAGCATTTTCGGCTTAGTGATCGGACGAATTGCAGCATTTATCTCATACCACTGGAAAAAAGGAATGTTAGGTTTGAAAGCACTGGATTATGAAAACCATATTTTAATCATCGGCTGGAATGATAATCGCACACTACAACTTGTTCGCCTTTTGTTAAAAGAGACACAAGGAGTAGTACCCGAACAAAAGATAGCACTTTGCGTGCGAGCAAATATAGACAACCCGATGCCCCAGAGCATTGGTTTTGTAAGAACATCTAGCTTTAGTAATGAAGCCGACATGGATCGCGCCTGTATCAAAAAAGCCGCCTGCATTATTATCGATAACCCGGAAGATGATATTACGATGACCACTGCGCTTTTTTGTTCTAAGCAAAATCCGAATGCCCATATTATGGCCTACTTCAAAGACGAGCAACTTGGCTTTTTACTGAAAGATCACTGCCCTAACGTCGAGTGTATGCCCTCAGTCGCTGTCGAGATGTTGGCAAAATCAGCGATGGACCCAGGCTCTAGCCTTTTACATCAACAACTGCTTGATTCAAATCATGGTATGACACAATACTCTATCGCTTATACTGATAGTAAAGACATTGATTTTGCGACACTGTTTCATACATTTAAACATCAACATCAAGCGACACTGATTGGCATAATGACACCACAAAGCTCTGCCATTGAATTAAACCCGCAACTGAGCGCTACTGTGCCATCTAACAGCACCTTGTACTATATTGCATCAAAACGTATAAAAGATATTAATTGGCATACAGCATCTAATTAAGGATTGAGGTTATGTTTAAAAACTTTTTCTCTAAAAACAAAGAAGCTAACATCAAAGATACACCACCAGAAATCATGGGATTGCGATCAGGTGGTGCATTTGAGTTGGATGCTTTAAAAATGCGATTAATAGAACCTGATTTAATTATACAAGGCGCTGCGACAACGCATTTAATACAAGCTGTTGGTGTCGTCGCGCTAGACGATACCACCACTGTTTTACGTTATTACACTGATGATGACGCTTTTATTCAAGTCTTATTAGAAGGTGGCATGTCTGAGAATCACATTAGTGATGTGAAGTTATGGTATTTCTATGAGACGCAAAGTATCAGTTCACAAGCGCAATGGGACAGCATTTTAGACGCAACCATTAGCCAAGCAAGCCTTACTTTAGAAGACTGTCAATTTGAACCGGTCTGGGAAAATGCCAGCCAAAAAATAGCGGCTCCGGTTGCTATGACAGAGAAGACCTATAGTAGCGAGGGATCCATTTCCCATACCGATCAATTTTGCATGCTTTATGAGCGTAAAATCAAAGAGAATTTTTTTGAATACGCTATGCTCAGTGGTGAAGAAAAAATTATCGATAATCGGGCTGATCGCTGCCTAGTTAAAATGACAGGCTTTGATTTACAGCCCGCAGATGTCAATATCATAGGCTAACAAACACTATTAATTAACACGAAAAGGAATATTACTTATGCAGGCTATACAAGCTTCATTACTGGGTTTGGCTGACTTTGCTAGCTACTTTGCGATATCAATTTTATTACTGTTATCTTTTAAATTTATATATACGCTTATAACCCCGCAAGATGAATGGAAGCTGGTAAAAGAAAACCAAAACACAGCCGCCGCGATTGGCTTTATGGGTGCGGTTATTGGTTTTGCTCTGGCATTGGCAAGCGCTGCATCTAACTCACATTCTTTGATTGATTTTATTGTTTGGGGAGTCATTGCTCTTATCGCACAAACGATTGCCTTCGCCATGGTTCGCTTTATCTTTATGCCAAAAATTGTGCAACGTATCAATGATAATGAAATATCAGCAGGTATTGTACTAGGTGGCACTTCAATCGCAGTTGGTTTATTAAATGCAGCTTGCATGACTTACTAGGCGGAGCGGACCATGAAACGTACCAAACATATTGACTTGTTATCCATGCGAAAGGCAGCAAAGCCATTTGCATTCAAACCGCTAGTAGTGGCTGTCACAGCAGGCTCCCTTATCGGTTGTAGTGATGACACTCAAAAAGTAAAAATTTACCATGACGCTGACCAGTGCGCCGCCAGCCACCCCAGCCAAGTCAGCGAATGCGAACTCGCCTACAAGGAAGCGGTTAACAAAGCGGCGCAATCCGGACCTAAATACAGCTCAATGGCTGCCTGTATTACTGATTTTGGCGCTAACAACTGCGGTGCATATCCATCTTCTAACAATCAAAGCTACTTTATGCCTTTTATCTCGGGCTTTATGTTTAGCTCTATACTCAATCAAGTCTCGCGCTCTGCTCCTTTATACACCTCATATTCTAGAAGATCCCCTGCCTATAATAATTGGGTTTCTACGGATGGCACTTTATATGGCAATGTTTTTAGTCGTCAAATAAAAGTGAATAATGATGCGTTCAAAGCAAAACCTGCTGTTAAGCGCACAATGTCTAGAGGCGGGTTTGGTTCAACCATCGCGGCCAAATCAAACTTTAGCGGCAAATCATCTCGCGGCAGCTGGGGCGGATAAATTGTTTAGATCTATCATTACACAAAGACCTTCTTGGCAAGATAGCGCAAGAGAATATGGTTTCAATTTTCATACCATGCATGGAGAAGCCTACTGGGACGAATCTGCATTTTATCAATTTAATTTACACCAAATTGAGCAAGATATAGAAGCGCCCACTAAAGAGCTACATCAAATGTGTCTTAGTGTCGTTGATAAAGTGGTATCAGACCAACAGTGGTTAGAAAAATTTCAAATCCCTGGTGAACACTGGCAGTTTATAAAAGATTCATGGCTTAATAAAGAGCCCTCTTTATACTCTCGAATGGACTTAGTGTATGGCGGTAGTGGTCACGCTAAACTCTATGAAAACAATGCTGACACGCCAACTAGCCTATATGAAACCGGGTTTTGGCAATGGCTGTGGTTAGAAGATCAAGTCAATGGCGGTAAGTTAAGCAGGCAATCTGATCAATTTAACTCTTTACAAGAAAAGCTTATTAACCGGTTTGCCACACTTAAACTGAGTCATTTTGGTGAAACCTTGTATTTTTGTTGCTGCAAAGACACCGATGAAGACCGAGGCACTGTCCAATATTTAGAAGACTGCGCTAGCGCTGCGGGCATCAACTGCGCTTTTATTTATGTTGAAGATATCGGCCTCTCTGCTGATAACTGTTTCACTGACTTAGAGCATCAAAAAATAACCTGGATGTTCAAGCTCTACCCCTGGGAATTCATGCTGCGTGAAAAATATGCAAGTGCGCTTTCAACATCGGGCACTACGTGGATAGAACCGCCTTGGAAGTCTATTTTATCTAACAAAGCATTATTACCTATGCTGTGGAAAATGTATCCTAATCACCCAAATCTTTTAGCGAGCTTCTTTGAAGATGAGCTGCACTTAAGCAACCTTCAAAACTATGTAAAAAAACCTATTTTTGCCAGAGAGGGCGCTAATATCAGTATTCATATCGATGGTGTAGAAACCTACGCATCACCTGGCCCTTATGGACAAGAAGGCTATATTTATCAGGCTTACCACCCTCTTCCTGCTTTTGGTGATAATTTTACCCTCATAGGCTCTTGGCTAGTTAATGATCAACCAGCCGGGATTTCAGTAAGGGAAGATACCAATAAAATAACCCAAGATTTATCTCGTTTTTTACCACACATTATTTTATAGGTATTTATACTGATGACTGCTCAGAACCAATCACTGCCTTTTAAAAAACAATTAAAATTAGTCATCACCCTATGCTTACTATTAGCTTTAATAGAAGTAATTAACACATTATCGGCAAGGGCTCTGAACCACTACGGCCTGATTCCTAGAAATATCAACGGTCTAATGGGTATTGTTAGCTCTGTATTTTTACATGGTAGCTTAGTGCATTTTTTATCTAACATAGTCCCTTTTGCCCTATTTAGCTTCTTGCTATTACAACATGGCACTAAACGTTATATTCAAGTAACGCTCATCTGTATTGTCGCAACCGGCTTATTAGTGTGGCTCTTTGGCAGAAACGCAAACCACATAGGCGCTAGTGGCTTAATATATGGTTATTTTGGCTATTTGCTCCTTGCCGGTTTTATGGCAAAAAAAGCAAAGCTCATGTTAATCTCCCTTTTTGTTGGCATCACTTATGGCACCTTAGTATTAGGGGTATTACCGACAACGAGTTATATCTCATGGGAAAGTCATTTATTCGGCTTAGTTGTCGGGCTTATCTGCGCCTATAAGCTCAATAAATAAGCACCCAGTGATTGACTGATATTTAATCTATCACTCTCAGTTTTGATCTCAGCTATTATTTAGCACTCCCCGCTTTTCCTTAGCAGCAAACATAATTTTAAAATCAGTACAAACAATTGTATTCAAAACACATAAAATGTTCGAATGATCATTGATATGTTCGTTTGATCGATTTTATTAAAACTATATTGTTTGATTATTTTCATTCGCTCATATTGCTTTAATAAGAAAAAGTGGGGTAATATCATATTAGTGTCATATTTGTGTCACCAAAATGTCACACAATCAAATTAGTCTACTCTTCGTTAAGTAAGCAAAATTTTTATTTAACGCAAACTAGGCTTCGTTTTTAAGATATTTAATCTTTTAAAGTTAACTAGCTGAACAACAGCTTATGCTTGACAAAAATAAATAATAAATTGCTAACAATAGCTTTTTAAAGGAGATATCCAATGTTGAAAAAATCCATTATCGCTGCATCCATTACTGCTGCTTTCCTATCATCCGCAGCACAAGCGGCTGTGGAAGTAAATTGGTGGCATGCTATGGGCGGTACGAACACTGAGTTAGTTAACAAAATAGCCGATGATTTTAATGCCTCACAAAGTGATTACAAAGTTAATGCTATTTACAAAGGTAACTACACTGAAACAATGACGGCTGCTATCGCTGCCTTTAGAGCAAAAAAACAGCCTCATATTGTACAGGTGTTCGAAGTAGGCACAGCGACTATGATGGCAGCTAAAGGCGCTGTTTATCCTGTTGAACAAGTGATGAATGATGCAGGTGTTGCATTAGATAAATCAAGTTACTTACCCGCTGTTATCTCTTATTACCAAACACCTGAAGGTGAATTGCTATCAATGCCGTTTAACAGCTCTACACCTGTTTTATGGTACAACAAAGACGCATTCAAAGCCGCTGGCATCGACAGCGTACCGACAACTTGGGACGAAGTGCAAAGCAGCGCGAAGAAACTTGTTGATAGCGGTATGAAATGTGGTATTGCTGTGGGTTATCAGTCTTGGGGCTTAATCGAAAACTACAGCGCTTGGAACAACATCCCACTAGGCACTAAGCAAAATGGTTATGCGGGCTTAGATACAGAACTTACTTTTAACAACAAGCACGTCAGCGCTAATTTACAACGCCTATCTGATATGCAAAAAGATGGTAGTTTTGCATACGGTGGTCGTCGCGGTGAAAGCTTAGAAATGTTTACCGGTGGCAGCTGTGGCATGTGGATCAACTCTTCAGCTTATTACGGCTCTATGGTTAGCCAAGCTAAGTTTGATTACGCACAAACGATGATGCCTTTTGATAGCAATGTAACAACAGCACCGCAAAACTCTATTATTGGTGGCGCCACTTTATGGACACTTAAAGGCCATGAAAAAGAAGATTATAAAGGTGTAGCAAAATTCATGCAGTATTTGTCTACTGCTGAAGTACAAGCGTGGTGGCATCAAGCTACCGGTTACGTACCTATTACCACAGCGGCTTATGAGCTTAGTAAAGAGCAAGGTTTTTATGAGAAAAACCCTGGTACTGAAACAGCGATTAAACAGCTGAGTTTGAATACGCCTACAGAAAATTCTAGAGGTATTCGCTTCGGTAATTTCGTCCAAGTTCGCGATATCATCAATGCGGAAATGGAAAAAATCTGGGATGGCTCTAAAACAGCAGAAGAAGCAATGGATGACGCTGTTAAAGAATCAAATAAATTACTTCGCAAATTCGAAAAAGCTAACAAGTAATTATTTGTTGTAAATATAGGTCGCTCATTTAGGGCGACCTATTGTTTTTTACTCAAGTTTCCAGCCACACTAAACAGTATCAGCACAATCAAGATATTGTTGCATATCAGGTATTACAATGCATAAACGTGTCCACTACAACACATCGTATTTGCCTTATTTATTAGTAGCTCCACAAATAATAATAACGCTATTATTTTTTATTTGGCCCGCTATGCAGGCGCTCTATCAGTCTTTTTTATTAGAAGATGCCTTCGGGTTATCTTCTGAGTTTGTTTGGTTTGATAACTTTATCGAGCTATACCATAGCGAAAGTTATTTAGACTCCTTTGGCCGCACTGCTTTTTTCTCCATCGCTGTCGCAGTATTATCAATGGGCACTTCTTTATTCTTAGCCGCATTAGCGGATCGAGTCATACGAGGCTCAGGCAGTTATCGTACACTACTGATTATCCCCTATGCCGTTGCTCCCGTTCTGGCCGGTACTTTATGGCTATTCTTATTTAATCCGACATTAGGCATTATTGCTTATCTATTAGACTTCGTCGGTGTAGATTGGAACCATAAGCTCAATAGCTCCCAGGCAATGACATTAGTTATTATTGCTGCTGCATGGAAACAAATCAGCTATAACTTTTTATTCTTTATTGCTGCAATGCACTCTATTCCTAAATCACTTATTGAAGCGGCGGCCATTGATGGCGCAGGTCCTGTTCATCGTTTTTTAACCATTATCTTCCCGCTAATTTCACCAACCACATTCTTTTTACTCGTCGTGAATGTGACGTATGCCTTCTTTGATACTTTCGGCATTATTCACGCTATCACCTCAGGCGGCCCTGGTAACTCGACTGAAATCCTGGTTTATAAAGTATTTAATGATGGTTTTGTCGGGTTAGATTTAGGCGGCTCAGCAGCGCAATCAGTCGTGCTCTTATTTATCGTTATTATTCTAACGGTAGTTCAATTTAAATATATAGAGCGCAAGGTAGAATACTAATGATAGAAAACAGACCTATAACCACCTTTGTTAGCCACACTATACTACTTATTGGCGTGGCTTTAATTGTCTTCCCTATCTGGGTGATGATAGTTGCCGCAACCCATGAGGCCACCAGATTAACGCAAGCTCCGTTGCCTTTATTACCAGGAGATTATTTTTGGATCAATTTAAAGACATTATTTAGCGGTAATAATTTTGGTGCGCCAATACATTTATCACTCTTTAATAGCCTGATAATGGCGTTAATGATTTCAGTTGGTAAAATCACAATTTCAGTTATTTCCGCTTTTGCCATTGTTTATTTTAAATTTCGCTTTCGCATGTTTTTCTTTTGGTTAATATTTATTACTTTAATGCTACCTGTTGAAGTCAGAATACTACCAACCTATGAAGTGATAGCGAATTTTGGCATGTTAGATACATACTGGGGTTTAAGTGTGCCTTTGATTGCATCGGCAACTGCTACCTTTATGTTTAGACAAACGTTTTTAACCATCCCTGATGAGCTAATGGAAGCATCGAGAATTGATGGCGCCGGCCCGATGCGCTTTTTCTTTGATGTTGTTATTCCAATGTCTAGAACAAACATCGCCGCGCTCTTTGTTATCTTGTTTATTTTCGGCTGGAACCAATACCTATGGCCACTACTCATTACTACAGACCCTGATATGTACACTGTAGTAATGAGTATAAAACAAATGCTAGAAGCCGCCGAAGGCGAGCCACAATGGCACCTTATTATGATGACTGCTTTAGTCGCCATGTTACCCCCAGTATTAGTCGTTATTTTCATGCAGAAGATTTTTGTTAAAGGTCTGACGGATTCGGAGAAATAAAATGTCAACAATCAATATCCAACAACTGAAAAAGTCGTACCAAAACACGCAAGTTATCCACGGTGTTGATATCGACATCAATGATGGTGAATTCATCGTATTAGTCGGCCCATCAGGTTGCGGAAAATCAACGCTACTAAGAATGGTTGCTGGTTTAGAGAGCATCAGTGAGGGCGAAATAAGCATTGATGGCCAAGTTGTTAATAATTTAGAGCCTAAAGATAGAGGCATATCAATGGTATTTCAAAACTATGCGCTCTATCCACATATGTCGGTGTACGACAATATGGCTTACGGTTTGAAGCTGATGAAGCTGCACAAAGACGAGATAGATCGTCGCGTGCAAGATGTCGCTCAATTACTGCAAATTAAAGATTATTTACACAGACGCCCTAGTCATTTATCAGGCGGCCAACGCCAGCGTGTCGCTATGGGTCGTGCCATTGTGCGCAACCCTAAAGTATTTCTGTTTGATGAGCCACTATCAAACCTAGACGCAAAACTACGTGTGCAAATGCGGATGCAGATTAAATCATTGCAACATAAATTGGGCGTCACGACTATTTATGTCACTCACGATCAAGTAGAAGCTATGACTATGGCTGATAGACTCGTGGTGTTAAAAGACGGTGTTGCCGCTCAAATTGGGACGCCTATGGACATTTACGACGATCCTAAAAACCAATTTGTAGCAGGTTTTATAGGCTCACCTGCGATGAACTTTATCGACTGTGAAATTACTGACAGCCATATCAATATCGGTGATCAAAGCATTGCAACGCCCGAGCATGTTACCCAGCGCGGCCAGTTAGTATTAGGCATTAGACCTGAGCATTTCTTAACACAAGGTCAAGATACTTTTAAAGGCACAGTCGCTATGATCGAAAAGCTCGGTGCCAATTTACTACTTTACATCAATTGCGATAGTATCGAGGAACCGATTGTGATCCAATGCGACAGTTATATAGATGTAAAAATAGGCGATAGTCGAGAAATGATTATAGACCCACAAAAACTTTACTTCTTTGACAAACAAACACAACAACGCGTGTACTGAGAACGAGTTTAACGATGATTGAATCAAAAATAATTGCGCACAGAGGCTTATCTAGCCTTGCGCCTGAAAACACTTTAGCAGCGATATCTCTCGCTGCTAAAGCGGGTATACAATGGGTAGAAATTGATGCGATTGCTTTAAGTGATGGCTCAATAGTGATGTGGCATGATAACAGTGTCGATCGCTGCTCTGATGGTGCTGGCGCCATGAGCACTCATACTAAAGAGTCGATACAGACACTAGATTGTGGCTCTTGGTTTTCCCCACAATACGCTGGCGAGAAAATGGCAACCATCGAGCAGGCTATTGATCATATTCAAGCTTTAGGCCTCGGTCTTAATCTTGAGTTTAAGCTCTATCAAAACTCTGCTCAGACAGTCGTTGCCCCGGTGTTAAATTATTTGAACGAGCACTGGCAGGACTTTGACAAACTCATTATCTCTAGCTTTGATCAAGAAGCATTGGCTTATTGCTACGAGACTAACCCCCATCTTAAGCTGGGAAAATTATATGAGGCCATACCTGATAATTGGTTAGAGCAAATGCAAAGCATTAATGCCGTTAGTTGTCATTGTTATTACAAGCCTTTAACGCAACAGCAAGTCAGCGCTCTAAAGGAGCACGATTACGCTGTCTATTGCTATACAGCAAACGACCCTGCGCTAGTAGAAGAGCATTGGGACTGGGGAATAGACGCTATCTTTACTGATTATCCGCAACGATTTAACGATAAGTTAAATGATGCAACAAACCGTAAATTAAGCGCGCTCACTGCACAATATACCGAGAGAAAGGCTTGAAATTAAACGATCGCCAAAGATCCATTTTAACGCAAGTGATTGGTAAAGAATTCGTTAGCGTAGAGTCTTTATCACAGCACTTTGACATGGCGGCGCAGACGATTAGACGCGACATCACACAATTATGTGATCTAGGCCTAGCCCGGCGCCACCATGGTGGAGTGGGCCAATTACCCAGCGCTGAAAACTTATCTTTTGGCAATCGCAGGGTGATCAATGCCCAAGCCAAACAGTGTATCGCCCAGAGCATAGCCAGCACCATCCCAGACAATGCTTCTATTGCTCTGGGAATAGGTACGACGGTGGAAGCTATTGCCAGTCAATTACTGCTAAAAAAAGGCTTAAAAATCATCACCAACAATTTAAATGTGGCCAGTATTTTCTATCAAGTCAGTGATGCCCAAGTACTGGTCAGCGGCGGTAAACTAAGACCATTAGATCAAGACTTGGTTGGGGATCAAGCGGTATCTTTCTTTAACAGCCACTATACGGATTTTGCTATTGTCAGCGTCGGCTCATTAGATATTGATAGAGGCTTAATGGATTTTGATATGGACAATGTCGCCATTACTAAAAGTATTTTAAATAATAGCGAACATAAACTACTAGCTGCTGATGACAGCAAATGGAATAAAAAAGCTTTTTCTAAAGTGTCAGCATTCACCGCCATCGACAGATTTTTTACCGATCAACACCCTCCTTCACACATTGGCAACAAGCTTCTGGAATTCAATATTGACATTGTCAGCTGTGATAATGCCAATAAATCAACATAAAGGCTCAATAGCAATGGATCAGCTTAACAACTTAATCAGTAATAGCCACAATAATAAAGTTAAGCCATTACCGGCAAGCATTAAAAATATCAAATTTGTACTCAGTGATGTCGATGACACTATCACTACCAATGGACAATTACTGCCACAAACCTACAATGCTATCCATCAACTAGTCGATCAAGGTATCGTATTTATTCCTATTACTGGTGGCTGTGCAGGCTGGTGTGACTCTTTTGCTAGGTTATGGCCATGCCAAGCAGTGATTGGTGAAAACGGCGGTTTCTATTTAAAAAAATCCAATCAAGGCAACATTGATTATCACTTTTGGCAAGGCCAGCAAGAGCGTGCACAAAATCATCAAAAGCTACTCGCTCTCGCAAAAAAAGCTATTAAAGCGGTACCTGAGGTTAATTTGGCAAAAGATCAAGCTTATCGTTTAGTCGATGTGGCGATTGATTACAATCAGGACATATCAGGCATTAGTAGCGATCAGATCAACACTATACTCGATACCTTTCATCAAGGTGGTGCCAATGCAAAGGCTAGCTCGATTCATGTCAATGCTTGGATAGGTGATTACAACAAAAAAATCATGGCCTGTCATATGCTTGCTACAGAGTTTTCCTTAACTGAGCAACAAATGAAAGAGCAAGTGCTGTTTATTGGCGATTCACTCAACGATGAAAGCATGTTTGAATTCTTCCCTAACAGTGTCGGGGTCGCTAACATTCAACACAGCCTAGCAAAACTAACACATCTGCCGACCTGGATAACAGAAAAAAGTTTTGGCCGCGGTTTTAATCAAGTCATAGCCAGCATTATCAATTAATACTGATATTAATTAGCCCTTTACAGAAAAAACTTCAATTGATAAAAACAGCAGAGCGCTTTAAATGGGTTCTGCCTATTTTATTGCTTGCTAATCACATCGACAGCTAGACAGTTATATTTAGCTTGTTGCTGATAGGGACTAACGAAACACCAGCGAGTGTTAGTATCCATAAAATAGGCTTCAGCTTGCTCTGCATGTCGATAAACATTATTCAATGGGGCCATTGCCGCTGTGGTCACTGGCTGATTGATATGCATATTATAAAGCCGTATTTTATTATCCATATCCCAAAAATGACTAATATAATATGAATAATCTGGCGTCGCTATCTGATTTAATATACTGCCAATAGGGTTTCTTAACCAGTGCTCTTCTATCGTAGGTTTTAATTGGTTTTTGAGCATTTCATCTTCAAATTTAGCCACCGACATTTCAGATAACATAGCGTAATAATCTAACAACTTATAACTCTCATTTAACGTCATATTCTTTTTAAACAGTATATGGGTCAACCAAGAGGGCACGCTGACCGCATCAACGCCCTGCTGTTTAAAAATATCCGGTGCCCCATCGAGAGCTTCCAACATGTTGGACATCATTTTTATTTCACGATTAAAACCAGATCGCAGACTGCGCTCTTGTATCGTTAACGCTGGCAACGGCTCTTTGACAGTGACTTTAAATTGTGCTGATAACAATGATAGAAAATCTATATTTTCAGAGAGCAAACTTAATATAACCATCTTGCCTAGCAAGGTATCTTGCAATATAAGCTGTGCGCGAAGTGCACTATGATGATCATATAAGGCCTGCACGGCTATCGCTTGTTCTGCGGCTGAAACCGCTAGTAGCTGCTTTAAATTGATCAAACGCGCAGCTCTTATCATAAATTGATAAGGCGGTATGCTCTGTGATAACAGTGGCTCACTCAGAGTTTTAAAATCGTTAAAACTTAGATACGTCTGATAACGCTCTATAATTAATTCAGAGCTTTGTAAAACAGAGGGTATTTTATCAATATTATTAAAAATATACGCTAAACAACTGCTTTGTGAGTAAGCACACAATAGCTCATTAGCCACTAGTGCTAATTTAGTATTTTCACTAGCCGGTGCTAAAGCCTGTAATGCGGTATTGTTTAGCGTTTGATTAGCACCTAGTTGCTGCGCCTTTTGTAGAATCGCTCGTCCCTGCTCAATCAATTTATTATTATCTGCGCTATCAATAGCCAACAAATACAAATAAGCATCGCTCTCACTTGGTAGCTCAGTGGCATCGATGATAGCTGTTAGTGGCGATGCGCGCTCATCGTCTATTTGTAACAGCAGCCCGATAACAACAAATAGCGACATAATCATCACAGCTATTCTTATTAAAAATTTAATCAGCTTGCTCCTATCATCAGCATTTAATTTAATGCTCTAATAAAGTATCTAAAGCAAAGCCTCTAAAGGGCTTATCAGTGCTTAATACTATGTGACTACTGAGGTTAACCATACCGGGCAGTATATTGAGTAATTGATCGACAATTTGATTGAATCTGACCATATCAGCAGCGGCTACCCGCAAAAACAAATCAAAGCTACCAGATACAGTATAACACTCAACAACTTCACTGATCTGTTTTGCGCATTGGTAAAAGCTTTGAAAACCGTCAGTACTTTGATCATGCAACTTAACCGTTAAAATCGCCATCACACTGCGGCACGCTTTTTCCAGATTAACGACACCAAGATACGGACCAATAATGCCCTCTTGTTCTAACTTCTTCACTCTATTTAAGCACGAACTTGGCGATAAGTTCACTTTCACTGCCAACTCTTGATTGGTGATTTTAGCGTTATCTTGCAGTAACGAAAGAATCTTTCGATTTATTTTATCTAAGCGCATTATTATGTCCGATTTATTACGACGAAAAAACATCATAAAATATAAAATTCTAAGTAAACTTCTTTAAACTAATGAATTATATAAATATAAACTAAAAAAACAGCTAAGCACAGCTCAAACAGCTGATCTGTACAGACTCAATTAATAACAGAATATAATTCGGCAAATACTAAATAATACGAATTATATTTATAAATATGTATCCATTTAAAGAGCTCATTTTGTTCAATATCCATTAAAATATAGTGATTACTTATATTACTAGCAAAGCATCATTATAAACAATGCCAGTGCTAATTTAGTCAGCATATGCTGATACAGGAGCAGCCATGTTATTTATTCGCCCAAGCAAGATGTCAGACTTAGATGAGCTACTCGCTATATCCTCTAGTGTTGGCGATGGCATGACATCAATGCCTAATTGTAAAAAAAGCTGGCAAAAAAAATTACAACTTTCCGAGCAAGCTTTCACTCGCAAAACCCCTGCTGCACAATCATGCTACTTTATGGTATTGGTTGATAGTACAAATCAAAAAATTGCGGGCACAACTGCCATTTATACCGGGTTAGGCCTTAGCCAACCTTTTTATTCTTATCAGCGCTCAACAACAATTCAGCAAAGTAATAGCTTAAAAACAACCAAGAGTAGTGAAACGCTGACGCTAGTAGAGCATTACAAAGGTGCCACTGAAGTTGGCTCACTATTTTTACTGCCTCAATATCGCCTACCTGGTGTTGGCCAAATGTTGGCACGCTCTCGCTACTTGTTAATGGCTGATGCTCAAGAGCGATTTTCTGATACGGTCATGGCTGAACTGCGAGGCTGGTTAGATAAATCAGGGCAATCCCCATTATGGCAGGGCCTAGGTAGCCACTTCTTTGACATGAGCTTTCAACAAGCAGTGACTGTAGCGGCGACTAAAGGCTCTGATTTCATCACAGAGCTTATGCCTAAGCATCCTATTTATACTGATTTGCTACCACTAAGCGCAAAAGAAGTATTAAGTATTGCTAACGAATCCTCAGCACCGGCCTTGCGGATGTTAGAAAAAGAAGGCTTTAAGCATAATGGTTATATCGATTTATTTGATGGCGGCCCATCTGTCGACGCAAAACTGTCAGAGATTAAAACCATAAAAGATAGCCAAGTAAGCAAAATAGAAGTATCAAACGATATACAACAAAGCGATGAAACTTATTATATATCAAACAGTTCTTTACAAAACTTTTGTTTAATTATGGCGAAAGGAAAGTTATCAGCACAAGGCTCTTTACTGATAGATGCAGCGGCTTATGATTTATTAAAATTAGATAGCTCATCTAATAATGGCCGCTTTGTCACGCTGATGAGCTCAAAAAAAAGAGCTAATATAAACAGCCAAGCAGCATAATTGCTGCTCGGCTCTATTTAAACATTAGTGTATAGAAGATAAATATTGAATAAGTTTGTGCAAGTCTTCAGGGGTATCTATACCGGCAGCTGATGACTCAACAGCTTCATCAACATGAATTCGCTCCCCGTACCACATTGCCCTAAGTTGCTCTAGACACTCTGTTTCCTCTATTTTAGCAGGAGCCCAGTTGACATATTTATTTAACAAAGACACTTTATAAGCATAGATTCCGATATGACGCTGCCATGAAAAGTTATCCGGCAACACGTTTGGCTGCGTATTTGCAAAGGCATCACGTGGCCACGGGATCGGCGCACGACTAAAGTACATTGCCAAATTATTTATATCGGCGAGTACTTTGACATTACCAGGGTTCAGCAAAGTCTCTATCTCTGTTATTTTTTCGCTTAATGTCGCTATACTTGCAACACTCTGCCCGGCTAAATTGCTCGCCACTTGATTAATCAAGCTTGGCGGAATTAATGGCTCATCCCCTTGTACATTGACGACGATTTCAGTATCCGCTAAACCTAACATGGACACGACTTCTTGCAATCTATCAGTACCGGATGGATGAGAGTCTTTGGTAAGGCAAACATGAGCCCCAAAGTCTCTAGCAACTGATGCAATACGCTCATCATCTGTCGCGATAACCACTTGTTTAGCGTTAGATAAGCGAGATCTATCATAAACGTGCTGGATCATCGGCTTACCTTGGATATCAGCTAACATTTTCCCAGGAAAGCGTGACGAGGCGTAACGTGCTGGAATAATGACAGTAAACTCCATTACTTAGCCAACCTTTCATCTGCATTTAATGTTCTAGCTTGTGTCTCTAGCATCACCGGAATGCCATCGCGAACGGGGTATGCCAAACCGCTGGTTCTACAAATTAATTCGTTTTTTTGTTGATCCCATACCACCGGTGCTTTTGATACTGGACAAACCAATATGTCGAGTAATTTCTTGTCCATATTATGCTCTCTTTTAAATTAGGCTTGATAATTAGCGCCAGCTAAACAAATGTTCATTCTACAGCGCTTTTTTTAATACATTCTTTTGATCAATGACCGTGTTAATTTTCGCTGATAATGAATCAATAAAACGCTGATCTAACTCAGCCGATACTTTTAAGTAATAACTATTATCTGGCGCGAACGCTTTACATTTTACCGCATCTTTCTCGGTCATACAGATAATATCATCCTCAGCAAAGCAAAAATCATCAGCGCTGTACTGATAGTGATCAGCAAACACATGAGGCTTCGCATCGATAGACATCGCCTCTAAGCTTGAAAAAAACCTTGCGGGATTACCAATACCTGCAATCGCATGAACACCAGCACTAGGCTTTAAAACCTGTGCGTTAAATTGCTGCAAACTAAAAAATTGATTATCTTTGACACGATACCAACCAGTAACAGCTAAATGCATACTGTGGGGCGCCTTAAAGTGCCCTTCACCATTTTTTATCACAAAATCGACGCTGTTTAACCTGCTCGCAGGCTCTCTTAATGGCCCAACTGGCAAACAGTGGCCATTACCTAATCCTCTGCTGGCATCAACGACTGCAATTTCAATATCACGAGCCATTTTATAATGCTGTAATCCATCATCGCTAATAATAAGGTCACACTCATTATTTGCCAACAAATACTGGCACGCTCTAACACGGTTAGGATCAATAACTAAATTAACGCCTGTGCGCTGCACAATCATTAAAGGCTCATCAGCTGCTTGACTAGGACTATCATTTGCTCGCACTTGATAGGGAAACACCTCACGTTTTGCCCCATAACCGCGACTAACGACACCTACCTTAAACCCCTGTGCACTATAATACTCTATCAACGCAATCGTTAATGGACTTTTACCGGTACCACCGACACTGATATTACCAACAATAATCAGCGGGCACGGTGCCTGCCATTGGACTTTGCTCTGCTTACTCTTATTAATGTAAGTTATTAATCTAAATAGCAGCTCGAGCGGCCACAATAGCAGTGTCCAAGTAGCTTTACTCTGATACCAGCTTTTATTGAGTATCACCTATATCTTACTCTTCTTTTAAGGTTGTAATGCTTAACTTACTAAAGCCTAATTGCCCTGCCACATCCATTGCTGTCACAACATATTGGTGAGCTGTTTGGGCATCAGCGGTAATGGTTAAGCTGGGAGTCACCTCATTTTTTTCGCTAGTCTCAATATTTTTAGCAGACTCTAATGCATTATTGAGCACTTCGCTTAGCGCTGCTTTTAAAGAGGCTATATCATTATCTATTAAAGGTTTATCATTAACTTTATAAACCCCATCAGCATCGATGATCACTTCAACATGCTGTCTTTTAGTCACTTGCTGGCCTATTTCTGATTTAGGCAAGCTCAAACCTAGGCGTGAGTCTTTAGTAAATGTCGTGGTTACCATAAAGAAGATAAGTAATAAAAAAATAACATCGATTAAAGGCATCAAATTTAAATCAATATCTTCTCTTGCCCTGCGCTGAAATTTCATTGTTTTAAACGCCTTCTTGGCCATGGAAACGATCGACTAAGTGAATGGCTTCTTGCTCCATTTCAACGACTAACGTATCAACTTTACGATGAAAATAGCGATGACAGATCAACGTCGGTATAGCGATACCCATCCCGACAGCGGTGGTAATTAATGCCTCTGAAATTCCACCTGCTAATACCGTTGTATTACCGCTGCCATCTAGCATAATAGCGGTAAACACCTTAATCATACCAATAACGGTGCCTAACAATCCTAACAGTGGCGCTATTGCTGCTATAGTGCCTAGTGCGGACAAATTACGCTCTAAATCATGAACAACACCTGTCGCGCTCTCTTGAATACTTTCTTGCATTCGCTGCCTAGATAACGAAGCCTTTAACAAACCAGAAACAATAATGGCACCGAGCGAGCTTGACTCTTTGATCTCTTTCATACGCTCAGCATTGAGCTGGTCACTTTCCATCCATAACAACACGCTCGATAACAAATCTTTAGGCATTACCGCGCTTTTTCTTAAACTCAGACCTCGCTCTAAACTAATGGCTAAAGATAATACAGAACACACGACAAGTGGGAGCATTAACCAGCCCCCAGACATTAAAACTTCTAACACAGACATCCCCTTTAAAACTGTATTAAGCAACCTTACAATGACCAATAGTATAATGATTTTAAACTACTTTAGCCTACTTAAAGCAAAAAAAACCACAAAAAAATTAATTACCACCAATAACGCTTAGCCGTGTCACGATAGCTACTGATATCACAGCCTTGATGAGTTGATGTTATATTGATAGAGCCTTGTAAATCAGTCCTATAGACAGCAATGTTTTGTTTTTCAAGCCTAGCTAATACCGCGTGATGAGGGTGTCCATATCTATTTTGATAGCCATTGCTAATGACGGCGTAATCAAAAGGTTGCGATTGCAAAAAGGCATGACTCGTTGAGGTATTGCTGCCGTGATGGCCAACGATCAAGACAGTCGATAAAGCAGGCTGCTGTGTTGGCAATAATGTGAGTTCTATTTCTTTTTCAGCATCGGCCATAATCAATATTTTACAAAACTGATTCGTCAACTCTAAGACACACGATGTATTATTTGTATTAGTGTTGTCTAATGTCACGCGCTGGCGATATTTGAATGACACGCCATCCCATTGCCAAACTCTGCCGCTAATACACTTGTTAGGGCCTATTTTAACCTGCTCACCTATATCACTATCTAATCTATCTATTTGCAACAAGCTCTGAGCGGCCTTGAGCCCGCCACTGTGATCATTATCAACATGGCTGATCGTTAGCAGGTCTATATTTTTCACTGAATGCTTTGCTAGGTAAGGCTTTACTACAGCATCAAAATAGTTAAAACCACCAAAACCTGCGCCTGTATCAAAAAGTAATCGATGTTTTGCTGTACTGGCATATACAGCCAAACCCTGGCCTACATTAAATACTGTAAGCTGAAAATGCGGAGCATTGAGCACATTCAAATTTGCAGGATAGAAAACAAGGCTCCACACACATAAACTAATAACTTTTATTCTTCGCCTACTAGGCAGCATCAAACTAAGACAAGCTAACGCGACAACAACAATGACAAAAGTTGACACGTTATCGACCGCCACCACAAAGTTACTAGCAAAACCATCTATTTGATTAAGAACACGCCAGAACCAATCGATAACAAATGCCAGGCCACTGAGTAAAAAATGCCAATCTAAATAACTAAAAACCAAAGCGACTGGTAAAACCATCAAGATCATACTCATTAAACTAATAGCGAAGAGATTGACCAGCGGTGATATAAAGGACATTTGTTGAAAAAACAATAACAATACCGGTAATAATGCTAACCATACCCATAGCTGACTTTTAATAATGACTCGCCACTTATAATTTTTTGCGCGATAATGTTGTAATAGAATCAAGCTAGCAACCGCTGAAAATGACAGCCACAGACCTGGTTCAACAACACTTAAGGGCTGCAGTAAAACAACCGCGGTTAAAGCGAACCACCAACGCTGCCAGACACTGACAGAGCTACTTAAGAAACGTCCAAAAATCAACACAAAAGCCATTAACCATGCTCGCTGTGTCGACAGGCCAGCGCCTGCTAATAACATGTAATTAAAACTGAGTATTAGTGCCCCAATATCCGGTAAATAAAGCAGTGAATAAGGGTAATGTAACTTGGTAAAAAGAATACGTATAACGAAGAACAACCACCAACCAATGACGACCATCAAGCCAATATGTAAACCACTGACCACGAACAGATGTACAGTGCCGCTATGGCGCATCTGCTGCCACTGCTGATCGTTAAATTGCGACTTGTTGCCTAACACTAATGCCTGCAATGTCGCTTTGCTTTGCTCACTAATCGGCAATTGATTTAGCCACTCACTGATGCGACCTCTTACCCCATAAAGATAAGAAAAACGCGGCTCAACTTTAACCACTTTTCGTACATAGCCAACACCACTAATATTATTATTTAACGCCCACAGCCCAGTATCAAACGCCCCAACACTGTATAGTGAACGCGGTGTTTTTAACTTAACATCTAATGTGAGCCGATCACCTGCTACCACTTTGATTTTAGGATAATATATAGACAGCGCAATGTTAGCTAACCCCACTCTTGTATTGTTACACTGGGCATCCGACACTGCTAAATTAAATTTTGCTCTGCTCGCATCGATACTAACGATCCCTGTCACCACACCGAGCACTTGGCATTTTCTTGCCAGTAGCTGATCATCAAATTGTTTACTTAATAAATAATGACCATGCACAGTATTAATAGCGAAGAATATAACAAAAGAACATAGTCCTCGCGTCACCAATACAGCCAAAAATTTAGTATTTTTTGCGCTTAAAAAAAATTGTATACATATGATAGCTGCAGCAAAAACCGCACATAAACTGACGAGTTCAATCCCTATCAAACTAGGTAACTGGCTGACAACAATAGCTGAGATAATAAAGATAGGAAAATAAAACGGCATACTTATAGACTCAATTAATAAAATAAAAATTGACTTTTTCAGCTGCACTATAATGAACTAGCGTACTTAAACTCGGCTGTCGACTATCTTTATTAGTTAGGTAAATTAGCTAGCTAAAAAACAGTTCGTGTGCATAATATAATAATTGTGTTATTTGAAGCTTAGCTAAATGCCCCGTAAATTTATTAAAAAATACATGCCAAGTGAGCAAAAATTGAGGAGCAATCCTTATCTAAAATGGCTCAGTAAATACCTGAATCATCCACCCCTTTGGCAATTGAATAGAAAATCTGTCTCAAAAGGCTTTTTAGTCGGGATCTTTTGTGCCTTTTTACCTATCCCGATGCAAATGTTAGTTGCGGCTATGCTTGCGATTTTAATACGTTCAAATTTAATCGTATCTGTTGGTTTAGTATGGATAACGAACCCTATTACTATCCCCCCCATTTTCTACTTCACTTACAAAGTAGGCACTCATATTTTGGGGACTAAACCCATTGATGACTCAATGGTATTTGGCTACCAATATATTATCGCTGAATTAGCGTCAATATGGTGGCCGCTAATAACAGGATCATTAGTTTGCGCTACCATTTTCTCGATTAGCGCCTACCTTTTAGTTAACATATTATGGGTATGGAATGTAAAGAACAGCTGGAAAAATCGACGCTTGACCAAGAGAGATAAAAGCGACGACAACTCAAAATAATCAACAGAGCTGTTTTATAAAATATATTAAATACACACGCATTGATATAAGACACAAACGTAAAAAACTTAACGTTTATACCATCATTGAATAATAACGTAGCTCAATATAGTTAAGGGCGCATTCTCAGGTGTTATTGAGAACGGCATTAGAACATCTTAAAGTGGCAATAAAACAGCTTGCCCACCAAAGAAGAAAATAAAATACGCTAGTTTAAAGCTGCTCAGTCACACTCTCAATCTTAGCAGACATCTGACCATCTTTAAGTATTAAGGTACGATCCATTCTACTCGCTAATTTTTCATCGTGCGTGACTATCACAAAAGATATATTATGCTCTGTATTTAAGCGGTCAATCAACTGCTGTATTTCTAAGCCTGTTTGGCTATCAAGATTACCCGTAGGCTCATCCATCAACACACAGCTCGGCTGAGTCACTAACGCCCTGGCAATAGCAACACGCTGTCTCTCGCCACCACTTAACTTAGCCGGTTTGTGATGAATACGATGCTCTAAACCTACCGACGTTAAAAGCTGCGTTGACTTTGCAATGACCTGCTGCTTAGCCATCCCTGCTAATAACAGCGGCATAGCGACATTTTCCAACGCACTAAACTCTGGCAACAAATGATGAAACTGATAGACAAAACCTAAATTTTGATTACGTAATTTAGTACGTTTTCGCTCACTGGTTGCATAAATCAACTGCCCGGCGATAATCACTTTTCCCGATGTTGGCGACTCTAAGCCGCCAATGGTATTGAGCAGTGTCGTTTTACCTGAGCCAGAAGAGCCCATAATAGCAACACGCTCACCTTTTTTAATAGCAAATGTAATACCCTTTAGAATATCTAAATTAGCACCTGCTTCACTAAAGGTACGCCAAACATCTTCACATACCAGCACATCAGTCATAGCGTAAAGCCTCTGCAGGTTGAGTTCTTGACGCTTTATAAGCGGGGTAAATAGTAGCAAAAAAACTGATTGATAAAGCGACACTGATAATAATCAAAACATCCCCCCAGATAAGCTGGGAAGGTAGGTAACTAATAAAGTAGACATCTGGGCTCAATACTTGTATCCCAAACAACTTTTCAAAGAAAACAACCACATCACTGATCGTTAGCGCTAATGAAATACCCAAAATAGCACCTAAGAATGTACCTAATACACCAATGACTGTACCTTGCACAATAAAAATCCGCATAATCAAACCTTGCGTTGCACCAAGCGTACGTAAAATCGCAATATCTGTTTTTTTGTCTGTAACCACCATAACCAGTGTCGATACAATATTAAATGCGGCGACAAATACGATTAAGAACAATAGCAAACCCACCATTCTTTTCTCCATTTGAATGGCCTGAAATAAATTGCCTTGAGTACGGGTCCAATCAGATATCTGATAAATCCCATCGAGCTTAACAGCAATATCACGAACAGCATGTGGCGCTTTAAAAAGATCTTTAAACGTTAATCTAACGCCTTCAACCCCTGCCATACGTTTTATTTTTGCCGCATCTGCGATATGGATATAACCAAGAGAGCTATCTAACTCAGCACCAACAGAAAAAGTACCTGCTAAAGTAAAGCGCTTTAATCTTGGGGTAATACCTGCAATACTAACGGATGCTTCAGGTAGTAATAAAGTAACTTTATCGCCGAGTTGTAGCCCCAACTGCTGCGCTAACAAATCACCTAATATAATGTTAAATTCACCCGCTTTAAGCGCATCCCAACGACCATCTTTAATATTGTCAGTAACAATAGACACGCTTTTTTCAGCATCGGGATCAACACCTTGCACAAAAGCAGGTTTAACAGCTCCTTTATTAGTCAACATGCCTTGAGCTTTTATAAAAGGTGCGCTGGCGATCACTCGCTCATCTTCAGCAATTTTAGCAGCTATTGTGTGCCAATCTGTAATGGTTGCGTTATAACCGGTGATTGTGGCATGAGGTACCATGCCCAGTATTCGACCGCGTAACTCACGATCAAAACCGTTCATCACAGATAAAACGACAATTAACGCCGCTACTCCCAACATAAGTCCCAACATTGAGACTAGAGAGATAAAAGAGATAAAATTATTATTGCGCTTAGCTGCGGTATATCGCAACCCGACATATATAGAAAATGGTTTAAACATGGCCAGCATTAGAACATAAATAAAAAACGAACTCTAATCAAATCTTAACAAAAACAACGCATTCTGCTTTTTATTTGCCTTTATATTGATGCTCAAAAACAGCGAGGCAAACTTAAATATAGATAGCCATAACAAATAGAAATTTTGCCATGATACTTCCAACTTTGATAGAGAGATAAAGTGTACGAAAAATTATAAGTCAACAAACTTAGCAGAGCGCTATTATAAGACATTAAGAAAATGCTTTAACATAACAGCCCTTGTACTGTTATGCACAACGGTTTTTTTAAGTAACACGTTAGTTAGTATAATGAGCACTTATTAATAAGTGCTCATCTAAAGATTACTACGCTAATAAAGTATGCAATATCGAAGGTATGATCACATCATTTTTTAATATGATTATTTGCTGTTCTTTTTATATATATATAACACGGCACTAATCACAGCAAAGAAGATCAAATGCAGCACAAACTTCACATCAAAACTAAAATTCAAAGCAGGCAGAGCAGTAAAATTAATATGCTGAAAAGACACTAACTGTACAATCATAGCATTTGCAGGTGGTGCAATTATTGTTGTAACCCAAGTAAACATTAACGTATATAACGCAATTAACTCTATTCTATTATATTTAAATACCACAATACCGCTTAGCACCCCATAAAACACAGACACTAAAGTGTGGGCAAACCAAGCAATTACGATAGCCAATGTTGCACCTAAACCACCCAGTTTTTGATAAGCGCCTGCATGCCTACTTGTTAAAGTATCCATCCCAAACATAGGCTGAAAAATAATAAAAACCACTCCCATCACTGCCCCTAACAAACAAGATAACAGAAAAAACGGCGCTTGCGGATGATTCAGCAATCTAGCTAGTAAAGAAGTATTCGGTGTATTGATTGTCGATGTCAAAATGAGATCCTTTAGATTATATATAATTACTATTTTATAGGAAAAATACCTACGTTATAATGCTGTGACCGCACTAAATATGAATTGTTTCAAAATTCATATAATTTTAATTATGTTTATATCGCTAGTCTTTATCGCTCTGCAATAACCACAGATTTTTATCAGTCGAGCATGGCTTATGAACAACTCTGTTTTTACTTTACTCTAAATCACAACCGATATACGCTTCATTTCAAAGTTCCCAAATGCCGTTTCTTGCAGGTACACGAACACGCCAAGTCCCTGTTAGCCAGCTAGCATCGCGAACGACCATCTATATTCATTTTTAATGATAAAACCTCACTTTATGTCAGTTGACTGATAATACAGGTCAACCTCCATATAACATCCAAATCAGTTTGCTTTACCTGCTAGTGCTCTCAGCACTTTGTCCTCTGGTAGCTGTTTGATTTGGAACAGTGATTTTTCTACCCAAGTGTTTTTTAACCATTGCTTATTGGCGCTGTAAAACAAGTCGTTTTCGACTTGATGGCGCATAAATTGGTTGAGCCAACCCATTAACGTGCCATTTTGATGCTGTTCTGAAAAATAACCACCTAACCTAAAGCGCTTCTCTTTTTTGCCGTTTTTCCCATAGAGGCTGATTTCGAGCGGCCCGAAATGATTGGTTGGCGCCAAGTAATAACTGCGCGGGAATCTCACTTTTAGCTGAGCGAGCGAGGCACTGTACAGCTTACCCCTATGCAAAGTGTAAACGAGTTGTTTTTCTCGATCGAAACGCACAGGACAGGGCTGTCGCCAGAAAACAAAAATAATAAAAGGGATCAGCCAAATAGTGTGCGTAACACCGACAAAGATTAAATCTGACTTGTAATGTCTTTCATACATGTAATTATAAAATTCATCATATGACTGAACCAAGTCTTTATTTATTCTCTTGTATAAATCCACTGTTTCTTGATACCTCTCCTGTGTTCTATTTTCATAATCTAAAGTTTTTGGAACAAAAGTAGAAAAATCCCCGAGGATATAGCTTGCCACTAACACCAAAAATAAAGCACCGCCCGCTAACATAAAATTGAATTTATTCAAGCCATAATGATAACGCTTTACATCAACAGACTCTGTTTGCTCTGTTTTAACTGAGTTTACTAACAACGATTCCATTTCCATTTTACTAACTACTTATCCTTGTATTGACTAGTGACATCTTTGTATTAATTACACTTAGGTAGCTAATCACTATGCTGTTTATTAATATTGCCTACTTTCCCCTAGTTACTGTCTATTATAGATTATCTAGCATATCCTCTGTTTTACGCTCGGGGAATTTTTTCGGCGCGCGCGGGCACTTTTCAAAAAATGTGTTTTGTTGTTTACGGTAATACTCGGAAGGCTCTCGGTGGTTCATATAGTTATTTAACCACTCCTTTAAATCACTGTTTTGTCCTATATAAGCAGTATATGCGCCCAACCTAAAGCGCTTGGCTTTTTTGCGACCTTTAGTAAATAAACTAATTTCTAAAGGGCCCGATAAACTCGATGTTGCATAAAGATCCTCTTGTACATCAGCACTGGCTAACTGATCAGGTGTTGCACTATAAAACTTACCCCAATGCCAAGTATAGATAAGCTGTTTTTTTCTATTGTAGCGAATAGGGATAGGCGCACGCCAAAAACAGAGCACGATAAACGGCATTAACCACGCGGTGTGGGCTAGCGCTAGAAAACGTAATTGATTTTTAAAATAGCTATTGTAAAGTGACTCAAAGTATTCATCATAAGATCTTTTGTATACCTTGCCTATACTCTCATATACAATTTTCCAATGATTATATTGATTCGTAATACGCTCATTATAATTCAATTTTTCAGTCAAATATGCAGTCGCATTACCAAACACATGGCTGCCAATAATCGCCCCTAGTAAGATAAAGCCCAGAAGATAGGTATTAAAGCGCTGTCTGCCATAGTCAAAACGTTTTATATCGACACTGTCTGCGTCGTGCTCTTGTATGGATGTATTGAGTGCTTGGTTGTGAATCATTTAATTTTTTCTTCCGTGAAAATAATGTTACGTATCGACATACTGTGTTTTACTGAATTTACTAACAATGAATCCATTCTCATTTTATTAACTACTTATATTCTTATTTAGGTTAAACCTAGATAGCCGAACACGATGCTATCTATTAATATCGTCTACTCTCCCCTAGCGACTGTCTATTAAAGATTATCTAGCATATCCTCTGTTTTACGCTCGGGGAATTTTTTCGGCGCACGCGGGCACTTTTCAAAAAATTTGTTTTGTTGTTTCCGATAATACTCGGAAGGTTCTCGGTGGTTCATATAGTTATTTAACCACTCCTTTAAATCACTGTTTTGTCCTATATAAGCAGTATATGCGCCTAACCTAAAGCGCTTGGCTTTTTTGCGACCTTCAGTAAATAAACTAATTTCTAAAGGGCCCGATAAACTCGATGTTGCATAAAGATCCTCTTGTACATCAGCACTGGCTAACTGATCAGGTGTTGCACTATAAAACTTACCCCAATGCCAAGTATAGATAAGCTGTTTTTTTCTATTGTAGCGAATAGGGATAGGCGCACGCCAAAAACAGAGCACGATAAACGGCATTAACCACGCGCTGTGAGCTAGCGCTAGAAAACGTAATTGATTTTTATAATACTTGTTATACATATACTCGAAAAATTCATCATAAGATTCATCGAGCACCTCACCCCTATATGTATATGAACGTTTCAGTTTATTGTAGTGATTCGTAAGACGCTCATTATAATTCAATTTTTCAGTCAAATATGCAGTCCCATTGCCTAATACATGGCTACCAATAATGGCCCCTAGTAAGATAAAGCCCAGAAGATAAGTATTAAAGCGCTGCCTGCCATAGTCAAAACGTTTTATATCGACACTGTCTGGGTCGTGCTCTTGTATGGATGTATTGAGTGCTTGGTTGTGAATCATTTAATTTTTTCTTCCGTGAAAATAATGTTGTACTAATAATGTTGTACATTGACAAGCTGTACCTATAAATAAATACCTAAGCTAGCTTGCTGTGTCTGCTAGCGCTGTCAGCACTTTGTCCTCTGGTAGCTGTTTTATTGGAAACAGTGATTTTTCTACCCAAGTGTTTTTTAGCCATTGGTTGTCAGCGCTGTAAAATAAGTCGTTTTCGACTTGATAGCGCATAAATTGGTTGAGCCATCTCATTAAAGTACTATTTTGATGCTGTTCTGAAAAGTAACCACCTAACCTAAAGCGCTTCTCTTTTGTGCCATTTTTCGCATAGAGGCTGATTTCGAGCGGCCCGAAATGATTGGTTGGCGCCAAATAGTGGCTGCGCGGGAATCTCACTTTTAGCTGAGCGAGCGAAGCACTGTACAGCTTACCCCTATGCCAAGTATAAACGAGTTGTTTTTCTCGATCGAAACGCACTGGACAAGGCTGTCGCCATAAGATAAAAATAATAAAAGGGATCAGCCAAATAGTGTGTGTGACACCGACAAAGATTAAATCTGACTTGTAATGTCTTTCATACATGTAATTATGATATTCATCATATGTCTCACTATAAGCTTTATTTCTTCTCTTGTACAAATCTACTATTTCTTGATACCTCTCTTTTGTTCTATTTTCATAATCTAAAGTTTTTGGAACAAAAGTAGAAAAATCCCCGAGGATATAGCTTGCCACTAACACCAAAAATAAAGCACCGCCCGCTAACATAAAATTGAATTTATTCAAGCCATAATGATAACGCTTTACATCAACAGACTCTGTTTGCTCTGTTTTAACTGAGTTTACTAACAACGATTCCGCTTTCATTGTACCGACCACCTATATGTATTTTTATAATCTTTTGCACGATTATATATCTCTTTTTCTTGCTTAAATTCTTAAACTTAGTCGCCGCTGGCCTATCGTAGTCCACCAGCACAGTAATTTTTTCTATGCTTATCATGTTCTGTGGCAGCGCGCTTTCAAATTCAACCGTCACTTTACATTTGTCATAGTCGATGACATGCTTTAAATCAGAAAGTACCTTTGTTTTTATCACATTAATACCGAAGGTGCTGTACCATGCACCTTCCTTCGATTTTTCTACGTAAACTAGTTCAACATCCACGCGCAAGTTAAAAGGGCTTTCATTTAACCTTGGCAAGCTGATTTCAAATTTATAATCACGATACTGACCATCACTAATAGAAAATCCCAAAAAAATATTTTCAAGGTCTGTAACTTCTTGTTTAAAGTCGTCTTGCATTTTTTTATTAAATTCTAGTTCACCAGCTGCCTCTATTTGTTTTTTTGTAGTTTCACGTTCTACGCCCCAATAATTATCCGACGTTCCCCAAAAGCTCTCTGCCACCCATTTTTCAAGGTCCGAACGTGCACCAAAAATTTCTATGACAGCACCGACAATCAGTAGTAAAATAACAAGGGCAAAGCCGACACCTGTCGTCATAAAAAGGCCGAGCAAGCCGCTGACCATTAAGAAGCTATTGCCTAATAATTTGGCTTGATCATCGCTTTTATAGCCGTCGTAAGCTTTAAATCCTGACAATAAAATACCTACTGCCCCTGCTATTTTACCTGCTTTATCAATTATTTTGACCGATCGGCTGGTTGCATTATTGGCATATGCGTCAGTGACCGCTGTACTGGCCTGGCCGCTTGTGCGCAAACTGGTGTAGAGCTCTTGATACATCGCTGAGGTCATACTTTGCAGCGAGCCTGCCCTTGTGGCAACAGTTGCAACGGTTTTGGCCGCACTCAGTGCTTCTGTTAAACTGAGAGTGAGATTAAGATAAAAATTATCCGAAATTCTACCTAACATTGTGCGTGATTTTGATACTTCATCTTTTTTACTAATTAAGGTATACACACTTAACACGTTTAAAAAACCGCTCACGCCTTCAACTGCCAACATAGGGTAGTAAGCCCCTCGCGCTGCGCTTTGAAAGCCTGCTGCGGGTAAAACAGCATGGTCTATTTCTACGTGCGGTAAGTCTAACGTGACTGTTACAGAGCTGCCTGTGGAAAACTCTCCCCCCATATATACACTGCTAACAGTCGTGCTACTGTGACTAACACTCAAATCAATAGTGTCCAAGTCAATACTGCCGTCGAGTACGCCTATGATATTATCTATTGCTACTGGCCGCTCAGTGATGCTGCTTATATTAGTTACGTTCTGTATAGCCGACATCCCTATACTATGTGGTGTGTTCACCTCAATCATGGCCAATTGAGTAAAGCTGCTTTGGATTAATACATCAAATGCATACTGGCTTCGCAGGGAGCTTTCGATTAATGACTTTTTAACTTTGGCCCAAAGCCCAGCACTTTTGCGCAAGACCTCCCCAAGCTTACTCTCCCCTTTAGGCTTGTTATCCCATGTTGCCAATAGGTACTCACCACCTGCATCTGTACAACCAATACTACGCAACGTACGGGCACTTAAAAACGACATATATTCAAGGCGTTCTAAATCTTCTTTACTGCTTATTTGTGTACTTAAGCCGTTTTCGGCGAGTTCTATTTGCGTATAATAATCGCCTATATGTTGATGATTAAGCGTTGCACTAAAGGCTTTTAATAAATTATCTACTTCATCAACTCTGCTCCTTTCTTCCTTTAAGAATTTTGAATATTCATCACCGTTAATAGGGTGTTCCCTTTGAATCAATTCCTTAAACCAACTCCAGCTTTCATCTACATCTTCTTTAACTCGCTCGATGGCTTTTGCTATAGTAAATGGATAAAGCACTTCTTCTGCGTGCTTTGTCTGTAACTGGTTTGCATTAGTTAGTTGCTGGTTGATGTCGAGTAATTTTCCTAGCTGGTCGTGCACTGCTATAATTCGCCCATTTTCTCGACTATGTCGACAATTAAATACATTGCTAACAGGCTCTTGCTTGATACCGGTTTGCGAGTTAATGTAATAACTGCCTATTCTGTCTTTTAGATCAGGTTTAAAGTCTTCAACTTTATTTTCTAGTTCTTCAAGCGGGCAGCTATAATCCGTCTCTGGTGCCAACAAATCGACACCTTGCATTAGCTTAGCGCGAAAGCCTTTATCGACACTTGCGCGTTCAAAAAACCATGAAGGCCAACGCTCTTCGCTATAGGCAATATGTACTTTGGATGTATCTTTTGAAACAAAAGCAAAAGGATATATTCTATCTTTTAAGGCCTGCCAGCGACCTCTAACAGATCCATCTATCCATTTATACTTGTAAAACCGCTGGTGTTCTCCGTAAAAAAATTCTGTATCGTCTCGAGCATTGCTGGAATTCTCATCATCTCTTGCCGTTTCATAGCGAAAGATTTGCCAAATAGCATCCTCATCAGTTGTTTCTTCATCGTGAAACTTCGTTTCTGCCAAAATGTAAACAAAACCTTGTCTTATCCTTCTAAGCTCATAACCTTCACCTGGGTTAGCTAAAGTTTTTTCCGCAATACAAGGCTGAGCTTTATTACTCGCTAAATCTATGAGCTTTTCAGGCGAAAACGAAAAACGTACCGGGAATATGGGCCTGACTGCCTTATCACAAGGAGCGATTATATTTTCTAACGCCGTATTGTTTGAAGTACTTTCCAGCAGCTGTTTAATGTTACTGGATTGTTTTGGTTGATCTGTCAAAATCATATTTTCATCCCTGTTAGCTTGCACGCATCTTCAAACAAATTTAAACCCACTTCTAACGAGCTTCTCTCTCCTTTTAGTACTGCTACTTTTTCTTTTAACCATTGCGGGTACTGTTTTTGCGTAAGCCAAGCACTCATCATAAAATAAGCCACTTCTTTTTCGCCCTTAAAACCTAAGTTTTTCGCTTGACCCACTAAATCATTCATATAATTTTGTTCTTTGCTAGAGTCAACGGGTGAGTATTCCGCCAAATCTGTTTTACATACCGCTAATATATTAGTGATATATCGCTGCTGCTTTATTGCCCCTAACGCCTGCTCATATCGCTCTGTCATTTCAATTTTAGTCGCCTTTACATCACTCAATGACGCTTTAACCCTAATAATGCTGGCTTGTTTTTGTAAGGGTTTGACGACAATAATTTGATCAAAGATATTCCCCCAAAAACGGCTCAGTTCAGCCGGAGTCATACAACAGAGTATATTTTGCAACCAATAGGGCTCATAAAAACGAAACTGCAGCCAAGTTTCGCTGCGCGGGTTCCAGATACGGGTTAATTTGCGTAGGTGTTCCCATATTTTCTCGAGTGAGTGAGTTGAGCGGATGTATATGCCAGCGCTTTGCTGATAGAGATACCAAGGTTGTTGTTGATCATTTTCAGCTTGGGTGAACAGACGCCTAGTAAAGTCGTGATCCGCTTTTAGCTCAACGATATAGGGTGCCAATCGTTTATACAGGCGCGCTGTTTTACCGGTATACAAAGATTTAATAGCAAGCCCATCAATAAAGTGCTCGCCATCAAAGACGTCAAGTTTACTGGCATCTAGTACGGCGTAGGTTTTTAACGCCTTTTCATTGGTTGCTGAATCATCTTGGTGTTCTGCTATTTTTAACGTACTAAAAAGCGGTGTTTGCGATTCATCGAAAGATGGTAGAGATGAAGCAAACAGTGGGGTTGATAGTGAATCAGGCACCGTCTTTTTATCGATGACAACCACTTGACGACCTAACGGCTCAATATTGTCTAGGTGTTCAATATGTAAAAAATCAGCCGCGGTTTTAATTTGACTTTCATCGATAATTTCGCGTATCAGCCGATAGGCAATGGGATTTTTTACGCTGATTTCTTGTGAGAGTAAAATTGCTTGCTGATCATAAACACTTGCCTGCTCTAAATGTTTAATAATAGGCTTAGCTTCACCTGAATACATAAATAAGTAGCCAGCTGCTTTGAGAGTTTTATTGATGAGTTCATCTAAATGCTGATGGCTTTTTAAATAAACGGCTACTTGTATTTCATAGCGCCGATCAATGTCCTGACCGTGTTTAAGTGCCTCACAGTTTAAAATGTAAATATGTTGCTTATCCATGTGCTTCGTACTTCCCTATTCCTTTAGGTGCAGCAGGTTTAATTTAGCCTATTTAAGCTGTTGCCGTTGCTTTAAACTGGGTCGCTACCACTTTATTAGCCCCAGGGGGGCAACCACATTGCACTATGTCACCATGAATAATGACCAACACACCCTGTACCTCTAAACTACGTTTACTCGCCGTTTGTATTGGCCCACTGCCTTTTTTACAGGCAGGGCAAGTGGCAACCATGCCCTCTAATGTCGCGGGCTTACCATAGACTTCTAGTAGTGTATGCCCTTGCGTAACTGTGCCACCTGTGGTGGTCGGATCGCCTTGGCGAATAATATATGTCATTACATTCCCTGTTTTATTGACTAATTACATGATCAGTTAGTAACACCGCTATTAATCATTTAAGCCCTAAAGTTTAGGCGTTATCCTTCAATGGGCACTCTTCAGACATAGGCCCCCCTTGAGTTTTATCTCCAATTAGTGAAGGTACACTTGCTGAGCCGCTACCGCCAATACTGACACTGCCGACTAGGTTTATTTTTGCAGATTCAATAGTCACTTCACCTTTAGCTAGTGTGATGCGGGAGTTACCACCGGTAATCACGACTTCTTTACTGCCCATTATTTCGTGTTTGTCAGTATTAGATAAAATCCCGCCTAGCACCTCTACCTTATACTTACCATCAACGTTGGTTGTTTTATCTTCACCGACATGCTGTATGTGTTTAAAGTGAATATCTTCTGTCCAACTATTATTCACTTTAGTCACTAGGTTCTTTTCTATGGTTTCAAACTGATCACGATTGACCTTATAGCGGACATCTTGCTCTACGGTAATCGCCTCGTCATTACCGACATAGCGGGTGCGGTTATGAGCAACGCTATGGCTTTCATCGTGCCCGATGTTTTGAGTTTTATCGTTATTTATTTGAATGTCTTCATTTTTTTGTGCATGGCGATAAATCAATTCATTACTGGTCGCATCATCAAAAGTCAGCTCATTAAAGCCGGCAGATTTATGCGATTTAGTTTTAAATGTGGTCTTGGTTTTATTAGAGGCCAACACATTAGGCGGCATATTCTGGGCGTTATAGGTGCGTCCGGTGATAATGGGTTGATCCATGTCACCCTCTAAATAGGAGACAATCACTTCTGTACCTATTCTTGGTATAGCGATAGCGCCATAGCTACCGTTAACACCACTCCACTGTTGCGATACGCGAATAAAGCACGAGCTGTGATCATCACTTGAGCCGTACCTATCCCAAGGGAACTGTACGCACACTCGGCTTTTATCATCAACGTAAATCTCTTCGCCTGCAGGGCCCGTTACTGTTGCAATCTGCGGTCCTAACACTTGCGGTTTTGCTACTGGTTCAGGGCGCCATTGATGACCTGCAGGTATTACATTGAATGTATTGTGATAGGTTGTGCCGCCATCACCCGCTTCTTCTTGAAGTACTTGGGCTTGTACGCCAGTATGGGTAATACTAGTCGCTAACCATGCTTTGTTGAATTTGCTGTTGCTATGGTCAGACAATACAAAAAAGTGGCCCATTTGTAAGCATGGCTGATTACTTTTACCCACACCTACTTGGGTATCACGGCGCAGGTATGCTAAACGATGTTCAGTAAAAGCTTTACCGCTGTCACCTTCTTTGTAGCGCCCTGGGTATTGGTAGTGTTCATAATGACGTTGGCCATTTAAATCGCGACCAATACTTTTATGCTCATAGTTATATTGCGGGTTTTTATAGAAACGATCACGCATAGTAACGAACGATGCACCTGTGCGCACCCTTGAGCTAAATTCAAAAATCCAAGGCTCACGGCTCCCTGTCAATATATTCACTTCTCCTAAGCCGCCAGATGAGGCATTAAATGGGATGGGTGAATCATCGGGTAATGAAGGGTGTGATTGACTATCATCAACGAAACAAATGGTATGTTTGTCTTGTTGATGACTAAAATAATAACTTATCCCCTCTTCCGCTAAGATACGCTGCATAAACTCTAAATTAGATTCACAGTATTGTACGCAGTACTCACGCTCTTTTAAGGAGCGTTTTAAATTGAATGAGTAATCGACAACGCCTAAGTCTTCTAACAAAAAAACAACGATTTGCTCAACAGTTTTTGACTGGAATATACGAGCATTTTGTCGCCACGCTAAACGTTGCATGCTCGGCTGAGCAATAATTTGATAGCTAGTGCGCCTAAAACCCGTCTCTTTAATTTCTAGCTCATAGGCAACACTATGAATGACACGTTGTAGCACGCCATCTTGCCATATTTTTAATATTAAGGGCTGCTCTATAATAGATTGTGCATCAATATCACTATCATTACTAAATAGATTAAGCTCTAGCCTGAAAGGGCTTGAAAGCGATTCTTGCAGTGTAAAACTATAAACCGAAAAAAGTTCGGTGCGAGTACCTGTGACACTAACACTAAAGTACATTCCTACTTGCTTTTGCATATCACTCATCCTTGAGTACAGTATTAACTGTATATAAATTTTGCGTAGTCTACTTCATGCTAAAAATAATTACGACTGGCTAAAATCCTAGTTTTTATATTTAGCTATCAACCACTCTACTTTGTTAAATAACGATCTGGTTTTTCATAGTAACTTTTAGCGCTAAGCCACATATACGCTGGGTTTTAAAGTTTATAAGCCAATTACCTTCAACATTTCATACCTTATATTGATACGCTTAAAACAGCGATTTATTGTAAATAAGCGATTAATCTAAGCGATTCTCTAGATAATTTTGATTGTCTTCAATCAGCTGCCGCCTTAATTTGTGTCTGTTTTTGAAGACAGTTAAATTAAATGGAATTTATAAAAAAACATCATCTACCACTAAATCATTTAAATTAAATAGAAAGTATAGTAAATTAGACACACTGTTATATTATTAAGCTATTATTCATAAATTCACAATTAATGAAAGATATCTTTATTTAAAACATGTTATTTATTCAAATTATTGAGGAGACAACACTTACTAAAAATCAGTAGCTTTAACTTATGAATTTTTAAAGGTGACAATGGATGTCGAGTATAAAAAGCGATTTTTCTATATTAATTGTTAGTGATGATCCTACTGATCATCATCAAATATCAGCACAGTTAAAACCAACTGAGTATTTAATATCTATTGTTGGTGATAGTGAGCAAGCACTCAGATTATTAAAAAAACTGGCTGTCGATGTCATCTTATTAAATATAAATCCTGCCTCAGAAAACACCGAAAAGCTGACACAGTTTATACAATCAGTGAAAGGTATCTCTGTTATATTCATCATAGAGCAATCCTCAATTGTGCATGTCGATCGTTATTTCTCAACGGGAGCTTATGATGTTATTACCAAACCAATCCACAGTAAAATGCTACTCAATCGTATTGTGTGTGTACACATGCGCCTTCAACAACTTACATTTCAAAAGCAACTTGATGAGTTACATGAAATGACTGAGCTAGGTAATATCGTGGCAGAAGTGATCCATGAAGTCGCTACTCCTTTAAGTAACATTCAATTGTTAATCGATTACTTAATTGAGCAAAACCAACAAATACATCAATTATATTTTAACGCGCAATTATCAAAAAAATCACTAGAAGAGCACATACTTAAATCGAAAAAAACGCTTGATATGAGTAAATCAAATATAGAGCTTGCGACTAATATACTGTTTAGTTTTAAACGCGTATCGGTAGATCAGCTGATTAGCCAGCGCATAACATTCAATTTATTACACTATATTAACGATATATTACTGACGCTACGTCCTAAATTGAAAAAATATACTCATCAAGTCTCTCTCAGTATTGCTGATGACATTATGATTACAAGCGTACCTGGCGTACTCTCGCAAATATTCATTAATTTCGTCAATAACACCTTAATGCATGCGTTTGAGGATAACTCTCAAGGAAAAATTGAGATAAAAGCCCACTATATTGATGATGTTCTACAAATAATCTACCGTGATAACGGCATCGGCATGGATAGTAGTACCTTAGAGCATGCCTTTGATAAATTTTATACCACTAAAGTAAATGATGGCGGTACTGGGCTTGGCCTACATATTTGTAAAGAGCTGGTCGAGGATAAATTAGGGGGGAGGCTTTTACTTGAGAGCAAGTTGGGCTTAGGTACCACTTTCACTATTATGATTGATAAAAATGATCCGAAATAAATAGGAACATCATTTACTCTCCTCAAAATAACCCATGCTCTTTTTAGCGCGGTTAATTAATACCTAACAATGAGTTATTAAGCTATTTTAATAACTCATTGTTTAGCTACAATTAGTGTAATTTCATTTTAGGGCGTACCACCTTCGCTATTTTTTCAACCACAATAACGAGTATTGCCTTTGCCCAACCGTGAATGGCAATTTGGTGCATACGATACAGTGATACATACATAATGCGAGCAATGTGACCTTCAATAAACATTGATCTTCTTGTTAGGTTACCCATTAGATTACCAACCGCGCCAAAACGACTTAAACTCACTAGCGAGCCATGGTCTTTATATTGATAATCTTTAAGTGCTTTGCCTTTAAGTGCCGCTTGAATATTAAAGCGCACTGTATCGGCCATTTGATGAGCTGATTGCGCCCTAGGCGGCACCCAAGAGCCATCGTCATTTTGAAAACCACAGCAATCGCCCAATACATAAATACTGTCGCTAACACTTGATTGTAAATTGGGTTTAACTAATATCTGATTGAGATGATTAAGCTCAAATAAATTCAAATCTTTAATATAATCAGGCACCTTAATACCAGCGGCCCAAATCATTAAATCAGCAGCGATTAGCTCATTGTCGCTTGTCATATAACCAGCCACTGTCGCCTCTTGTATGCGCGTACTCTCTTTAACATCGACACCTAAATGCAGTAACTCTTTTTTAGCAGCATTAGAAATACGCTCTGGTAAGGCGGACAAAATACGTGGGCCTGCCTCTATCAAGGTGACCTTTAATTTGTCATTGCTCATATTGGGCATATTATAGGCTTTAACCAGTGAGCTAACATTGAGCAGCTCTGCCGAGAGTTCAACACCTGTCGCACCCGCGCCAACAATGGCAATATCAAGGTGCTCTGTTTTAGAATCGCTTTGATTAATTCTTAAAAACTGATTTAACAATGCATGATGAAACCTTTCAGCTTGCACGGGCGAATCGAGAAAATGGCAGTTCTCCTGTACACCAGGGGTGGCAAAATCATTGCTTTGACTACCGACAGCGAGCACTAAAATGTCATAGCTTATTTCACGTTGCGCTAATATTTGTAAGCCCTCATCAGTGAAGGTAGCACTAAGAGTAATAAACTGGGCGTCTTTATCGACACTGACAAAACGGCCTAGGCAGAATTGATAATGATGTTTCGCCGCATGAGCGTGATAGACCACACCATCAATACTAGAGTCAAGTGTGCCTGTGGCTACTTCATGTAGTAGAGGTTTCCAGATATGTGATCTGTTTTGATCAACTAAAATTATATCAGCTGTAGATTTTTTACCTAAACTAGAACCAAGCTTAGCAGCTAGCTCAAGTCCTCCTGCACCTCCTCCAACAATAACTATTTTTAACATGATACAACCCTCAAAATAATAATAGGATTAATCACAAGTAAATAATTAATCCTAGTAATACTGGTTAAGGTGTTAATTGAGTACCACTATACTTTGCAGTTTTATCACTCATTTTTAGAGCGAGCTTTTAAGACCGACATGACCCATAAAGCGATATAGAGCACAGTGATCATTTATTCATCACACTAGCAATATATCGCGGTACTCGCTACAAAACTATTGCAATTTCGTCATAAACCGCTGTAAATCAAAACCTAAGCTAGTGCCTAATTTAGCGGCGAGTGTTTTTAATTGCGAGTGTGCTTTGGTATCTTTTTGCTTACCTGCAAAAATAACTAGGTTGCCATCGCCTGATTCACAACTGCGCACATCCGCAAACGACTTGGCTAATTTATCAAATAATTCAGGGTGATCATCACTATTTCCCCAGCAATTAAAAACAAGCCAACCATCGGCTTTTAGCTGCTTTGAGCATAACAAAACATATTCATCACTGATTTGAGTTTGCATCATACCGTAAGCATCGTATAAGTCCGTAAGTATTAAATCGACCTTTTTGACGACGGGTTGCTGCAAATACACTAGAGCATCTGAGCAACTGAGCGTTAATTTTTTGCTACTCGGTAATCTAAAATAACGTATAGCAATATCAATGACTTTCTGGCGTAGCTCAACAGCATGGATACGCACACCAGGTACTTGATGATGTAGTGCACAATACAGTGAGCCTGCACCTAAGCCTAAAATGAGCACTCGCTTAGGCTGACAAAATAACAATGATAATAACATTGCCTGAGTATAGGCGTGCTTTAGAACCTCAGGCTGATCCCTTAACTGCACACTTTGCTCATCCCCTGCACCAAAGGATAGTATGCGGTGTTTGCCATCATCAATAACAGCCATGTCACCGAACTCATCAGTGTCAGTAAAAACGTACTTTGGTAAACTCATGTTAATATCTCATATTAATAAACAGCAAAAACTAAAGCGATAATGACAACGCTCTCTACAATTTCAATACACGCCCCAGCAATATCCCCTGTTAAACCAGACAACCGCTTTAGCGTCATATTCCTAATCAGTATTGTCACCGCAATAGCGATTAGCCCTACCAGTACATAACCCATTGCACTAGCTATAACTAAAGCCAATACACTACTGATTAATACCCTGGTTTTAGGCGCATACTGTTTAAGCACCTGTGCAATACCTTGCTCGCGAACATAGGGAGTGTATAGTAATAAGGCAGGTAATACTGAGCGCGCAATCATAGGTGCAAGTAATAACACAATAAGACAATCAGCCTCTATTATACTCACGATGGCACTAAATTTTAGTAATAGCGTGCAAAATAACACAACGACGGCAATTGGCCCGCTACACGGGTCTTTCATAATCGCTAAAGTTCGCTCTTTACTACCAATTCCCCCTAGCCAAGCATCACATGTATCAGCAAGACCATCCAAATGTAAAGCTCCCGTTAGTAGCACCCAAATACTGAGGATAAAAGCGGCACTAAAAAAGCTAGGCAAAGTCGGCCAAAAGGAGGAAAAAATAACAGCAACTAAGGCTAAACAGCCACCAATCAATAACCCCACCCAAGGATAAAAGATCAACGAGCCTGCCACCGTGCGATCATCCGGGTATTGTTTAAACACAACGGGTATTTGGGTTAAAAACTGTAATGCCACCAATGCACTTTTATAATAGCTCAAGATTTAAACTCACTAATTCGCCATGTTTTACCGGATAGGTTAAAATTTTATCAGCACCGTTGCCACTCGCTTTACTTAATAGGTAGCGCATCACACCGCCGTGGCAAATAACCAACATTTTTTTACCAGTAAACTGGGTTTTTAAGCCATTGATCGCACTATCCACCCGCATGGTAAAATGTGCTAGCAACTCACCACCACTAGGGGAGTATGTTTGCGGATTAGACCAAAAATTCTCTAATTCTCCCGGGTACTGAGCCATTACCTGTAATGCCGTTTTGTGCTCCCAATCACCAAAGTGGAACTCTCTAAGATCCGCCTCTAAATAATGAGTAACCCCTAATTTTTCTGCTAATGAGGCGGAAAAAATAGCGCAGCGCTGTAAAGGCGAGCTGATAACGACATCCCAAGGCAAAGCTGTTGGTTGCCCAGTTAAAGCGTCATTAATAGCAAGTTGCAAGGCATTATCAATACTCGCTTGCATCTGCTGATAGCCTAGCTCTGTCAGTAACACATCACTACTGCCGATGTAGCAACTGCCCGCTGTGGTCTCGCCGTGGCGCAAAAAATCAGCGTTCATAGTTGCTCATTATCACGCTCATTACTAACTTTACCGGCGACAGCAGCCTGTGCAAATGTCGCCATTTGATTGTGTAACTGGCAAGCCATTTGTATTAAAGGCACACAAAGCGCAGCGCCACTACCCTCACCTAAGCGCAACTGCAAATCGAGAACAGCCGTTACTTGTAAGTGTTTGAGCATCAACTCATGCCCTGACTCAGCAGAACTATGAGAGAAAATCATCCACTGTTTACTCTGTGGCGCTATCACGATAGTAACCATTGCCGCAGCCGTACAGATAAAACCATCTACTAAAATAGTGATACCAGATTGCGCTGCACACAGGTAGCTACCCACTAAAGCCGCTATTTCAAAACCACCTAACGTTTGTAACAATGCCAAGGCAGATGGCTGATCAACAGGGCAATCAAGCTGATGCTTAGCTAGTACTTGCTCAATAATGTGCACCTTATTGGTAATTCCCGCTTGATCTAAGCCGGTACCTGCACCGGTTAACTGTGCGACTGAATAGCCACTAACTACTGCGGCTATTGCCGTTGCAGAGCTGGTATTGCCGATACCCATTTCACCGCCAATAAATAAATCACAGCCTCGCTGCTTTGCCAATAACACATATTTACGGCCAACATTCATCGCATCAGCACACTGTTGCGCGCTCATCGCACGCTCATTAAGCATATTGCGCGTGCCCGCTGCGATAATTTCATTATCAACACCGCCAAAGTCAGTTCGGCTCAGCGTGCCTAAATTAACAATATTAAACGGCGCATTTAACGCTTTCGCCAGCACACTGATAGCCGCGCCACCATTGGCAAAATTAGCCACCATTTGCGCTGTCACCTCCTGAGGAAAAGCAGACACACCGCTGGCTGCAATGCCATGATCTGCGGCAAAAACACAAATATTAGGCTGTTTAATACAAGGAGCGCGCCCCTGCATTGCCGCTAAATTAATCGCAATCGTCTCTAGCTGACCTAGTGCACCTAATGGTTTAGTCAATTGTTGCTGGCGCGCAATGGCTGTCTGTTTTGCCTGCTCATCAACTGCTTTTATTGGATCATTTATCCAGGTTGTCATGAGTGGTATCCTTTTGTTTTAAGCATCTGGTGATGGCGGTGCTTTTAATACATGACTGAGGCCCGCCACAGCGAACGTCACTTTATCGCTAATAGCCGCTATTTCTTGATGCAATAACCCTGCTTGGTCACAAAACTCGCGGCTCATTTCAGCCATCGGGATAACCCCCATATTAGTTTCGTTACTAACGAAAATAACACTGGCAGATAACGTGCTAAGAGCCTCTAATAATCGCTGCTTCTGATCTTGATAAAAAGCCAGTCCAGCTTGCTGTTGGCTGGCATTATCATAACCGTATAAACAATTACTCAACCACAGTGTTAAGCAGTCAACTAGCAAGCAGTGCTGCGCGCCATCTCTAGAAATGAGCGCATCGGCTAAGTGCAATGGCTCTTCGATTAATTGCCACTGTTGAGGGCGTTGTTGTTGATGTTTTGCTATACGCGCAATCATCCCCTGATCGCCCGCTGTCGCTGTCGCAATATAGCTAACATCAAGTTGTGATTGCACTGCCGCCTGCTCTGCTAGTTTTGACTTACCAGAGCGGCTACCACCCAGGTAGAACTCTATCATTGATTAGCCTTTTGAGCGTGCACATCAATTTGTAACGCCACCTTTTTAGACTCTTCATCAAGTACTGATTGCGGGAACTGGCTCATAAAGCAACAACACAGATTATCGCCTATCATCGTTCTTGGCCCCAACGGATGATCGATATGCTTATAAATGCCGTGTGAGTGACCATGTGCATGGCTATGATCGTGCGAATGATCATGTGAGTGGCCGTGTGAATGACTGTGATCGTGATCGTGATCGTGATCGTCACTAGCGTTTAATCCTTCTTCAGGATCGACAAATTCAGCATGATGGTGATGTATTTCAACTTCACCGGCGGCTAAGCGCCGCTCAAAAGAGGCCATTAGGCTCTCACTAGCATTAGCTGTTTGATCATCCATAATTTCACGCAGACGCACTTCAAAGGCATCTATTACTTTTTGATGATCATTCAAATACGGTGTTTTAACGAACTCAACATCAGGATAAGTAGCAGCTAATTGATCGATATAGGCATAAATTCGCTTAATTAAACGGCCAGTGAACAAGAAATAAGGCGCGATAACTATTTTTTTAAAACCTAGTTTTATCAACTGCTCAAGGCCTGCGCCGACTGATGGGTAAGTCACACCGGAATACACCGTATCAGCCCAGCCAAAGCCCATATTTTCATTAACAATACGGGTCAGCTTTGCCGCCTCTGCATTTGCTAGCGTATCAGAGGTACCGCGGCCAACGACCACCAGCATAGTATCGTGTATGCTTTTAGGTGGTGCTGTACAATCCATTTGCATCGCTTGATAAATACGTGTTTGAAACGCCTCTATCATCGCAGGGTGTAAGCCTAATTCACTACCATAGTGAATGCGTACCTGCTGGCCATTAGTGGATTGTTGCTGTAACTTTTTTTCATAATTCTTAAGTACACTGGGAATATCGTTACGTGCATGTGTCGCTGCAAATAACATGCCTGGTACAGCGTAAATATCCTCAACGCCCTGCGCCACGAGTTTATTTAAACCCATGTGAATATTAGGCGCTGAAAACTCAAGAAAACCGTATTCAATAGGTACGCCAACAAAGCGTTTTGTTAACCCTGCTGCGACGCGTGAAAACTCTCGCTCTGCATCTTTATCACGACTGCCATGACCACAAATCATGATGCCTATTTTTCGCTGTGTTGTGCTCTCTTGTGTACTCATTACTCGTTTTCCTTTTTATTAACTGCTTTAAAGCGCTGTTCGCTGGCTGCTAAAGTAAATAATTAACAATTTTTTTTAAAAATCAGATTAACTCTCTAACTCTATATCTTGCTGTAAAAAACCTTTTATACATTGATCAATTCGCATTAGAGCCGCACTGTTTTCACTGGCTATCACACCTATACGCAAGATCGCTTCAGGCTCTTTGTTTACTCGCTGTTTTAGTTCAGGCTGTTTCGCTAGCTCTATCACTCTTAATAAAATACCCGCTTGGGCAAAGTGGTACTGTATTTTATAAGCGATAGATTGCGGCATTTTATAACTACTAAACAAAGGCTGATGACTAAACCAAGGCTGTTCAATGTTTAAGCTTTCATAAATAAAATCTAATAACACGTGAAACTGTTGCTGCATACCCTTAGCTGCACTGTGTATTTTTTTACGAGCATCGTGCTGCCAGCGCTCATCTAACATCGCTTTAGCTGCCAAATATTGAGCGGGGCCATTGATCATCCACAAACCCAATTTATCAATCAGCTTTGCTTTTAATAGGCCTTGGCAAAAAGCAAAACCGATACGAATGCCTGCTAAGCCAAAAAACTTACCAAACGATCTTAATACCAATATATTGTCAGGCCAGCACCTTGATAACACCGAGTATTGCGGCCATAAATCAATAAATGCTTCATCGATAACTAAGTAGCAACCGCTATCTAACTGCTTAGCCCAAGTAATTAACTGCGCGGGTTCTATCAATACACCCGTTGGGTTGTTCGGGTTAATAATCACCAAATGCTGTCGCGGGTTTTCTAACAGCGTTTGATCGATCGAAGATTGCATTTTTTCTGCATCAAGGGCTGGATAAAACGACAAATCAAAACCCGCTTTAGCCCAGCTTTTGCGATGCTCGTTATAGCCAATATCTGGCAATAACACTGGATAGTTAGCCACACAATAAGGCAGTGTTTGGATAAGCATTTGCGAGCCTATGCAAGGGATTCCCTGCTCAGCGCCATAATATGTGGCACTGGCCTTGATAAACTGGGGTTGCAAATACGGTAGGTGCTCAAATGCCCAGGCAGGTATCCCCTGTGCTGGATAGCTATAGGGGCTCAAGCCTGTTGATAGATCTAGCCAATGCTCTAGCGCAATAGAAAAATGCGCGCTGGCCTGTACCAGGTCACCACCGTGCTCAAAACGCATACTGCTTTTGGTACTTTCAGTGCCCGCTTGCACTGCTGCGCTTTGATCCATAGCCTCTTGATCCAACACACTCATATTAATACCGCCAATACCAAGATTGCCAATAGCCATAACATCACCACCCGATCGACCAATAAACAAGCGGCTTGTATCGAAAAACAAGTGGCCAGCTTATCATCTAGCTTGCCTAAAACAGGTCTATCCTGCCATTGGCCATGATAAAAGGAGCCACCACCTAAACGCACTCTAATCGCACCGGCACCAGCTGCCATTACCGGACCTGCATTTGGGCTTTTCCAATTAACGCCTTGGGCTTTAGCGCACTCTAATGCGCTGACAGTACAGCCAAGCAGGGCATAGCTATAAGCAGTTAGCCTCGCTGGTAAATAATTGAGTACATCATCACTGCGTGCGGCCATCCAGCCAAAACTTAAATAGCGCGGATTTTTATAACCCCACATGGCATCTAAGGTATTGGCACAGCGATATAATACGACCCCGGGTACGCCTAATATTAAAAACCAAAATATTGCAGCAAAAATGGCATCGCTGCCATTTTCTAGTACTGATTCGGTGGCGGCATTACTTATTTGAGTTTCATTTAACTGCTTGGTATCTCTGCTGACAATATAACTTAATGCGATGCGTGCTTGTTTTATATCCCCTTGTTTTAGCGATGCTTTTTTTAATGGTAGAACGATCGCCATCGCATGGGCATTTAAACTACGCCAACCTATCGCTATATACAGTACCACACTGGCAAAAAGGTAGTGCCCGATACCTGCCAACAGCGCTGTTTGCTGTAAATAAGTGTCCACTAAATAACTTAAATAGACCAGCGGTAGCACAGCTAATAGCCAAGCGATAATGCCTTTTAGCAATATCATCTTATTGATTGCTTTCGGGCTAGCGATATTGTCAGCACTAGTGCCTGGATGATTAAAACGCTTTTCTAAAAAAGAGACGAAGTTACCGTAGTACACTAGCGGATGATGCTTAGATAATTCCGCAAATTTATAATCAAGCAGCAGTGCTAGCAATACAACTAAAAAACTAAAGAACATTATTTAACTCACTGTTTTTACTTAAATTAGCTGTATTAGCATTACTGTTTGGTTGTGCTAAAGCACTATCGTTTAAACGATCTAGCTGTAAAATATTGGTAAGGGTTGCAAATGGTAATACCGTTTCAACTTCATCAGCTAGGCGCGATATTTGCTGCTCTCTAAATTCAACATAGTTAAATGGCTTAAGCTGCGCCATCCCCGCCCAGCTTAAAATTTCAGCGCGTATCTGATCACCTTCAAACACACCGTGCAAATAAGTGCCGCGAATACTATCGCATGCATTGATTGCGCCATCATAATATTCAGTACTATCGTCATTTTGCTGTCGGCTGTTTGTTTTACTGTTTGTTTGACTGTGCAATTTGAACCAAGGACGTTGTAAATCTTCGCCGCGACTAATACCTGCGTGTATTTCATAGCCGTGTAGTTCAGTACCTGTTAACACACTGCTACCACGGGCATTAGTTAGTGTTTTTGTTTGCGCTAGTGTCGTCTCTATCTTTAACAAGCCTAAACCCGCAATAGAGCTAGCGCCTTTATCTGTTGCTGTATTTTCAATACCGAGCGGGTCGTGTATTTTCTCTCCCAGCATTTGATAGCCTCCACAAATACCCATCACCTTGCCGGCAAAGCGCAAGTGGCGCTCAATAATCTGCGCCCAGCCATTATCTTTGAGCCACTGCAGATCATTACTGACATTTTTACTGCCGGGCAAAATAATCAAATCGGCACCGCTAAATAAGCTAGCGTCCCTAACAAATTGGCAGTCAATGAGCGGATTTAGGCGAAGCACATCAAAATCCGTATGATTACTCGCCCTTGGGTATAAAGGCACTACTATTTTAAATAACTTAGCCTCGCCTTTTTGTTGTACTTGCGCCACAGCATCTTCTGATTCTATGTGTAAATTACTGATATAGGGAATGACCGCTAAGGTTGGCACCGATGTCTTTTGCTCTAACCAATCAAGCCCTGATTGCAGCAAGCTGACATCGCCGCGAAAACGATTAATAATAAAGCCAACCACTCGCTGCTGCTCTGTCTCACTCAATAGAGCATAGGTGCCATAAAGATGGGCGAAGACCCCACCGCGATCAATATCAGCAACAATTAATACAGGGCAATCAATCGCCTGGGCAAAGCCCATATTCGCAATATCGTGCTCTCTGAGATTAATTTCAGCGGGCGAGCCCGCCCCTTCAATAATCGTTACCGGATACAACTGCTGTAAGCGTTGATACGTGGTAATTACCTGTTGTAATAACTGCGGTTTAAACTCATGGTACTCACGTGCTTTCATATTGCCGATGGACTGGCCATTAACGATCACTTGCGAGCCGACATCTGAATTAGGTTTAAGAAGTACTGGGTTCATCAAAATACTGGGAGCTATATTGGCCCCTTGCGCCTGGACCGCTTGGGCACGCCCTATTTCACCGCCCTCTGCTGTAACCGCACTGTTAAGTGCCATGTTTTGTGATTTAAACGGCGCCACAGCAACGTTATGGCGCGCTAGAATGCGACAAATTGCGGTCACTAACACACTTTTACCGGCATCAGAGGTCGTGCCTTGGATCATTAAACTGTGCGGGTTTTTAAAACTGTGTAAGCGTTTTGAGCGCACGTTTATCGTACTTATTGGCACTAACGTATCCCCTGTTCTTGTTGCTCATCTAATTTTAGTAGTAAGTCTTGTAGTTTGTCGTCATAACCTTGCGGCTGTTGCCACATGCCACGCTGTGTTGCCTCTAACAACCGCTCCGCCATTTCTTCTAACGCCTGGGGGTTATTATCTTGTAAAAACTGTTGGTTTTGTGCATCAAACAACAAGGTGTCGGCGACTTTTTTGTATTGATAATCATCAATCAAATTGGTGGTCGCATCATAGGCAAACATATAATCGACGCTGGCGGTCATCTCAAAAGCGCCTTTGTAGCCATGTTCACGCATCGCGTTAATCCATTTAGGGTTTAAAACGCGTGAGCGAATCACTCGGTTAAGCTCTTCTTTTAACGTGCGCACTATCGGCTTTTCAGGATTGGAATGATCAGATAAATACACTTTAGGTGCATTGGCTGATAACTCGGTCACGGCGTTAGTCATGCCCCCTTGAAACTGATAATAATCATCAGAGTCCAAGATATCGTGTTCACGATTATCCTGATTATGCAGCACCACATCGATAGTCGATAGTTGATGAGCAAACGCATCGATAGCCTGCTCACCATCACTGTCACTATTGGTGTAGGCATAACCTCCCCAGTTTAAGTAGGCATCGGATAAATCACTAGTTTTCTGCCAACAGCGCTCATCAATTAACCCTTGCAAACCGGCACCATAGGCACCGGGTTTAGAGCCAAAGACACGAAAGCTTGCCTGGCGCGCCGCCTCTTCAACGCTAACACCGGCTGCGATTAGCTCACGCTGTCGATTTTCAACATTGCGTGCAATCACATTGCCATCACCTGGATCATCCATCAATATAATAGCCTGTACCGCACTATCATAAAGCTTCATTACATTGGCAAATGCATCGCGAAAAAAGCCCGATACGCGCAAGGTAACATCCACTCTTGGCCGCCCTAATAACATGCAAGGGATCACCTCTATATCAACCACGCGCTGAGAGCCCGGTGCCCATACGGGCCTCACGCCCATTAAGGCAAACGCCTGTGCTATATCATCACCGCCAGTGCGCATAGTGGCCGTGCCCCAAACGGATAAACCCAGTTGTTTTGGGTAATCACCGTGTTCTTGTAAGTGGCGATCGATCAAGGCCTGCGCTGATTTTTGCCCCAGTGCCCAAGCGGCCGCTGAGGGCACTGAGCGATTATCTAAAGAGAAAAAATTACGCCCCGTTGGCAGTGTATCTAAGCGCCCTCTAGTAGGCGCGCCACTTGGGCCAGGCTCAATAAACTGCCCTGCTAAGCCTTTCGTTAAGGCTGATAATTCTTGCTCAACAGAGCGCACCAGCGCGGCTTTGATCACATTTTTACAATACAGCAGCTGGCTGTGGATTCGCGGATACGCCACCAGCTGATCTATATCTTGCTGATCAATAACATAGCGTTGTAATAAATCAATCGCTAACAATTCTAAACGCTCACGAGTATCCGCTTGGCTGCGCCAATGGCTGTCACTGACTTGCACTAACCAATCAGGGCGCAGCCCTTGCCATGGCTGCGTTGTAGCAGCGCTTGGATCAAACCACTGGCCATCAACTTTGAGTTCAAGGTCTATCGCCATATTGTGCAATAGGCCATGATCATTGATACTGGCATTATCCGCTCCATTGCCTCTCGGTAAGCGCAATAGTGCAACCAGTGTATCTACCAATTTACTGGCAGCTGGCAGCGCACCTAAAATATGCAGGCCGTGACGAATTTGCGCCTCTTTGATATCGCACAAATAGGTATCTAGCTGGTTGAGTACTTCGTTTTCATGCTCAGTTTGCGATTCTTGTCGCGTGCAGGTATTTGCCACAGCTAACTCTTCTAATAAGTGAGTGTGCTTAACTTTTAACAAAATTTGCTCGCGCAACCAGTTTTCACGGCGCTGATCCATCCCCATCGCCTGATAATATTCATCAACTAGTGCTTCTAGTTCAGCCATTTCACCGTAGGTTTCAGCACGCGACATCGGTGGCATTAAGTGATCGATAATAACGGCTTGGGTACGACGTTTAGCCTGTGCGCCCTCCCCAGGATCATTGACAATAAAAGGATAAAAGTGCGGCATCGGCCCAAGCACGATATCTGGCCAGCACTGCGCTGATAGTGCCAAGCCTTTACCTGGCAGCCACTCTAAATTACCGTGTTTACCCACATGTATGATCGCATCTACTTGATAAATATGGCGCAACCAGAAATAAAAGGCTAGGTAGCTGTGCGGAGGTACTAAATCAGGGTCGTGATAATTGGCCAATAAATCAAGGTTATAACCACGCGCCGGCTGAATGCCTATAAAGGTTTTGCCTAGACGAATACCGGCAATCATTATGCGCCCATCACGAAATTTGTGATCTTGCTCAACCTCCCCCCAACGCTCTGTGATGGCACGCTGGCTTTGTTTAGGTAGTTTGGCAAATTGCGCTTTATAATCACTGAGCGCTAAGCTTTGCCAACAACCTAAAAAGTGCACGGTATTGGGGTTATTAGTCACTGTTTCTAGCAACTTTTCAATTAAGGCATTGCCGTGTTCAGGCAATGCATCTGGGCCTAGATCATAACCGGCACTGACCAGCGTCTTTAGAATATTCACCGTAGAGTTTGGCGTATCTAAACCGACACCATTACCGATACGACCATCTTTTGTCGGGTAATTTGCCAAGATTAACGCCACCGATTTATCAGCGTTATCTTTGGCACTAAGTGCTAGGTATTTTTTCGCCAGTGCAATAACAAACTGCGCGCGCTGTTGATGAATTTGGTAGCGCACCACATCAATTTGCGCTAAATCATCACGATGACTGCTGGTTTTAAAGCTAATAGCGCGTGTCAAAATGCGCCCATCCAGTTCGGGAAGCGCAACTTGCATCGCCACATCACGAGCGCGTAGACCTTGAGAAAAGCTCTGCCAATCTTCTAAAGTACTGCTTGATAATACACATTGTAAAACGGGAATAGGCAGTGTGAAAGGTGAGTTAAATAGCGTCGGTTGCGATGATAACTGCGGCGCTTGTGAGCGGTTACTGGCAAAACCTGTGGTGTTTAGGATCAGCTTGGCATCTGCTCTGGTTAGCAAACTATTGACTAAAGCTAGCGACTCCTCATCTTTCAATGAGGCGATAGCGATAGGCAGCGGCTTTAAATGCGCTTTACGCAGCTGCTCAATCAGTTGATCAAACATTGTCGTATTCGCGGATTGTAAGTGACTGCGATAAAAAATGACTGCGACCACACCTAGTGATTCAGCGCCTAGGGATTCAGCGCCTAGGGATTCGACGCCTAAAGATTCAGCGCCTAGGGATTCGACGCCTTGTTTATCTCGCTCTCTTTGCTGTGCAGTATCGTCATCCCAGGCTTGTTGCCACTGCTCAAAACTTGCTTGGTTATACTCACTGTTAGGCATATAAAGCTGAGCGCGTGGCAATGCTTTTGGCTCACGCCAGTTAAACTTTACATCAAAGTATTGCGCCGCTAAAAAATGTAACAGTTGGCTCGCATTGGCACGTCCGCCTTCGCGTAAAAAACGCCAGACGCGAAAGCTCTCTTCACTAGTAACATTACTGGCATTTAATAGCTCTTGATCATCGCTATCATCACCTGGCACCAATATTAAAGTGCGCTTATTTTGCGCATTTGATTGCTGCGCCCAAGCAGTGAGCCTTTCAAAACCATAAGGCCAATAATTACGTCCACCTAACAAAGAGACGACTATCAGCTGCGCTTTCGACAAAACCTTATCTTCATATAAGTCAAAAGCCGCAGGCTTTAATAGTTGTAACCAATTGGCAATGCGGATACTAGGTGCATTTTTTTCACGGCTTAAATCACTGACTTGCAACCCTGCAGATAATGCGGCTAGCTGACTATCAGCCGCACTTAAAAAAATAATATCCGCAGGACTTTGCTCTAGATCAATAATCCCTTCTTCATCGACAAAACCACCGGGTTTTGCAGCCAATAAATGCATTTTCTATTCCTAGTTACTGTGACTTAACGTGATTATCGAGCGGTTTAAACCGCTGCGCTTTGCAATGCTTGCTCGATATCCGCTTGTACTAAATTTTTACCGATAAACACTAGCTGCGTCGCTTTATTTTCATCTGCTAACCACAGGCGATCAAAGTGAACATTTAATCGGCTGCCCACCGCTTGAATCACTTGGCGCATTGGCTTATTAGGTAGCGCTGCAAAACCCTTAGCACGATAAATATTGTGGGTTGTGATCAGCTGTTGCAATACTGCCTGCAACTTTTCACTATCCACTAAACCTAGGCTGATAACAAAAGAATCAAAATGATCTTCTGCATGGCTATGCTCATGGCCGTGCTCGTGATGGGCATCGTGATGATTGTGAACATGATTAATATGATTTTCAGTCGCCGCTTCGATACCAAAAATAGCATCTAGTGAGGCATCGCCATTATCAATATATAACGTTTTGACACTGCTATCTAAACGCTTGCTAACTATGCTATTTACCCGCTCACGCTGCTGTGCATCTAACAAATCGTTTTTACTGATCACTACCAAATCGGCGGCGCTTAATTGATCATCAAGCAACTCTTGCAAGCTTGGATCATGATCTAAGCTCTCATCTGCTAAACGCTGCGCCTGTACTTTATCTTCATCGCTAGCAAAACGACCAGCGGCAATCGCCGGGCCATCAACGACGGTAATCACAGCATCAACCGTGCAATGCTCTTTAATACCCGGCCAATTAAAGGCTTGTACTAAGGGCTTAGGTAGCGCAAGGCCTGACGTTTCTATCAATATGTGATCGATATCATCACGTCTTGCTACTAGCTCTTGCATTACCGGTAGGAACTCTTCTTCAACAGTGCAGCAAATACAGCCATTGGCCAGCTCATAGATACCGTTTTTGCCTTCAACTAAGGTGGCACTGTCATCTTCACACTCCAATGGGCAGCTGCGTAATAGTTCAGAGTCGATATCTAACTCGCCAAATTCATTGACGATAACGGCAATGCGTTTACCCGCCGCTTGCTTTAATACGTTTGATAGCAGTGTTGTTTTACCGCTACCAAGAAAACCGGTAACAATAGTGGTCGGTATCTTATTAAGTTTCATCTGTGGTATCCCATTATTAGTTGGTAACTAATCGTTAATTTGTATCAAAGGTGATTTATTTGCGTTTTTTCAACAAGTTCTTCAAGGTTTTCGATCACCCCTTTGCGCTTGCGAAAAATATTAGGTTTGGCTTGATTATATAAATGCGAATCATCAAATTGATCAGTATCAAGCACGCGCCCTACCAGTATGAGAGCCGTTAATTTATAGCCTTTAGCCGCAACTTTATCGGCAATATCTGCCAAGGTGCCTAGCACTTTATCTTGATCAGGCCAGGAGCTTTTATAACACACAGCCACAGGGCAATCAGCACCGTAGTGAGGGATTAACTCCTCGACTATTTTCTTCATGTAACTCACCCCTAGATGAATCGCTAACGTCGCTCCACTTTGCGCTAATTGCGGTAGGCGCTCACGCTCAGGGAAAGGTGTTTTACCTTCGTATCGGGTAAAAATAATGGTTTGCGATACACCAGAGAGTGTTAGCTCTTTACCTAAATAAGCGGCAGATGCTGCCACAGCACTGACCCCTGGAATGATTTGGTAATCAATGCCGAGCTTTTCTAAGCGTCTTATTTGCTCACCTATCGCACCATATAATGAAGGGTCACCACATTGCAGACGTGCAACATCCTGGCCGGCGCTGTGAGCCTCTACAAAACACTGCTCCATTTCATCTAGGTTAATGGTCGCTGTATCTATAATTTTCTCAGCGCTGTGCTCTACTTCTTGTAGTACTTCACGCGGAATTAAAGACCCTGCATATAGAACGATGGGGCACGACTTTAATATACGCAGCCCCTTTAGGGTTAATAACTCCGGATCACCTGGGCCTGCGCCTATAAAATACACTGTCATTTTTTAATCCTCTATCGATCGAGCTTATTGATGCAACTATTGAGATAACACTTAATACAACACTTAATACAACAATAATTTAAACCAGCTTTTTACTGTAGCCGCGCGGCGTATAAACCCACTCTTTACTACCATTGATAATATGGCGTGACTCACTGTTGCCAACGCTTACCATGGTAAACATGTCAACGTCTTTAGCATCTAAGTCCTGCAGTTCAATAATACGAATATTTTGCTCATCACGGGTCAGTTGTCGCCCTATCATTACCGGTGTATTAGCAGCACGCCCGGTCAGTAAAATATCGCGGGCAGTGTTGAGCTGCCAATCACGTTTTTTTGATACCGGGTTATAAAAAGAGACCACAAAATCAGCTGCAGCTGCACACTCAATACGCTTTTTAATCGTTTGCCAAGGCGTCAGCAAATCCGACAAGCTGATAGTACAAAAATCGTGACCTAGCATGGCACCTACTGCACTGGCACCTGCTTGCATGGCGCTGATGCCTGGAATCACTTCAATATCAACATCTAACCACTGTGGGCTGTTTTCCAAACCCTGTAACTGACGATCAAGCAGTTCAAACACCAAGGTTGCCATCGCATAAATACCTATATCACCACTAGAGACTAATGCCGTCGCTTTGTTATCGCTCGCCAAATCTAGTGCTAACCTAGCACGATTAATTTCTTCACCTAATGCTAGATCATGACGTGTTTTGCCCAGCGCTATCTCACCGAGCAAATCAATGTATAAGCCATAGGCCACTAACTCAGTACTGGCCGCTATTGCCTGTGCTGCCTTAGGTGTGAGTAAATCTAAATTACCTGGGCCGGTTCCTACTATGAATAATTTTTTCATTGTCTAGCTCGTTTTTCCCGTGATGATTAATATGTAGCCTTGCTGTATTTTGAGCTATAAGCTCTAACTACAAGTTATAATTACAAATTTTAGCGATAGCTTCTGGCAATGGCACAGGTCGCTACTTTTGACTTTTGCTTTGCTAACACCAGCTCACTGCTATTACTGCCTTTATTAATTTGCTCAGTACTATCGATGGCATTAGTTCTAGCAATGGCATCAGTACTATTAACTGTATTATCAACTCTCTCTAGCGCGCTGACCAATGCTGCTGATTCTGCCACGCCATAAACACCAACGGTGTTGTACACATACTCAGAGGGGGTTTGTAACTGAGTTTCTACCGTGCGCAATGTATCGACGCTAAAGCACTGAAAAGGTAAATTCAGCTGCTTAGCGAGTGCTATTAGGCCAACTTCATCATGCTTGATATCAATACTGGCGATACTGCTAATCTGTGATATATCTAAACCTGCCTGTGCTAAGCACTGCTCTAACAAGGCTAATAAGCTCTGCACTGAGCAACCTCTTTCACAACCCATACCCACCGTGTAATAAGGCTGTAAATAAGCATTTGCAGTAGTTAATACTAGCTGTGCGTTTAGCTTACTGGCGATTATTGACGCCATATCATTCGCCCCGCCCTCGTGCCCAGATAACAATGGGATCACAAATTTCGCGGCATCATCAAGCACAATAACAGCAGGGTCATTGTGCTTACTATCTAACACGGGTGCTAGGGAGCGAATAACAATGCCGCTCGCACAAATAAAAATCAGACAGTGCTGCTGTTGGCTCGCATTCGTTTTATCGTGCTGCTGTTTAAACGCGCCCTGCACCTGCTCTTTAAAAGGCACAGGCTTATGCATTAAGGTAATAGACAAAGCCGTGTCGATAAATAAGCTTTGCAAGCGCTTAGCCTGCGCACACCCTGCATCTGTTAAACTGATAATCGTTAAGTGTTTATTGAGCATTTTCAACAGCCGTGTTCTGTGTTGGCATATTAAGGGCGTGCTCAAACCTTTTTTTGGTAATCACAAACAGTGAAAAATAAGGCCCTTGGCTATGTGCTAACTGGCTAACATCACGCTCAATTAACTGATTATCACGAGAGATATATTCAATATAATTGGCGTGCTCTAATCTGTTAGTTTGTGCGAGCAGAGCAAGAATACGTGGCCTGGCAATACCGGCTTTCATAATGACCAATGAATCGTGAGATAACAGCGCACTGTGAATCTGCTCATCGCTGTGACGACCACTGACAATAGCAAACGATTCACGCTGTAGCGTTAATGGTAGCTGTAGCGCTGCAGCGCCTGCGTGAACGGAGGAGACACCTGGCACAATTTCAATAGTATACTGCGCCGCTAAGCGCTCTAACAAATAGCTAAAAGAGCCAAAAAATAACGGGTCGCCCTCACACAAGAAAACAACGTCTTGACCGCTGTCCAATTGCTTAGCGATTTGCAACGCCCCTTCATCATATGCCTTATTAGCCAAGGTGCGATCAGTACTCATCGGCATCGGTATAGCTATATGTTGCTGCTCACAGCTAACATTGGCAAACGCCTGGCGCGCTATATGCGCCGCTTGTGAGCGACCTTGTTCATTGGCTAAATAGCTGACATTGGGCGCCGTTGATATTAACTGATAGGCTTTTAAAGTCAGTAGTAATGGATCACCTGGGCCTACACCTACGCCATATAAAGTTGCCATTACTTAATATCCTTTGCACTAGCTGCTATCGCTTTATTAAGGTTAGTTTTAGTAAAGCTAAAAATAGAGACAGGTAAAGCCGGTCTATAAATCAACTTGCCCGCTAAGTATTCGCCGTGACTGACAGCTATTTGCTGAGTAGTTGACTGGCTGTCTCCTTTTATATTGCGCTGCTTGAGAAATGCCATCAATTGCTGTTTGGTTTCCTCAAGCACTGCTGTAGCCACTATTTTTCCCTCGTGCTCTAATGCATCCCACTGCTGCTCTAACAATGGTATTAAGTTACCATCACTGCCACCGATAAATATTTTATTCGCTTTTGCAAGCCCATCTAATACCTGCGGTGCCTGGCCATGTACTAGCTGCAGATTGCTGACTAAACCAAATTTTTGCTGATTTTTCTGTAGGTACTCAAAGCGCTCGGCGTTTTTCTCAATGGCAATTATTTTTGCTCGCTCACACCAATAACCCAGCTCAACACTGACACTGCCACAGCCTGCGCCTATATCATAAATCACATCGCCCGCTTTAGGTGCTAGTAATGACAGCACTGCCAAACGCACTTCAACTTTGGTGATCATTGCGCGGCTACTATCGCCATCTGTCAAAAAGTGATGGTTGGCAAAACCTGGAAACTGCGGCAGTGCCTTATTCGACTTGCCCGTTTCAATGACACTGATATGCAGTGCATCGAATTGTTTGGGGTTGCGTACTAAGTTTTTAACATCAAAGCGCTCTATGTTTTCATAGCGATAACCAATCGACTCACAGACAATAATTTGCGCCTCGTGATAACCTGCATTCACTAGCTCATTCGCTAGAATTTGCGGCGTGCTCTGCTGATCAGTGAGTATCAATAAGGTGTGATCCTCGCGCAATTGGCTGCGCAGTTTAGCCACAGCTCGGCCGTGTAAACTTAACACTTGCGTATCTTGCAAGGTCAAACCTAGGCGATGGCAAACCTCTTGCATACTCGATATCGCCGGGTAAAACGACAGCTGCTGAGGTGCATAATGGCGGCTAAACCAAGTACCTATGCCGTAGTAAAGTGGATCGCCAGAGGCGAGAATCACCACCGCTTGCACACCTTGCTGATAATATTGGGTTAACACTTTTTGCAGTACATCTAACTTAGGTAAAAAAGGCGTTATCTGCTGATCGTTGAGCAAGTGACGCACCACTTTTAGCTGCCTTTCAGAGCCCAACACCAACTGTGCACTGAGCAGTACTGACATGGCGCTGTCACTTAATTGAGCGGCTTCACAAGCGCCCAGCCCGACGATGGATATGTTGATATCTTGCATAGCTATCTCTGTTTGTTGAAGGCGATTAATAGTATTCACCGCGAATACAGCGCAATAATGCATTGCACGTAGCAGCGGTGACGGCGCTGCCACCTTCGCGGCCTAATAAGGTAATACACTCAACTCCTAATGCCTGATGATCATCCCACAGTGCCTGTTTAGATTCAGCGGCACCGACAAAGCCTACCGGCATCGCAATAATGAGCGCAGGCTTTACATCGTGTTCAGCTATTAATTCAAGTAATCTAAATAGTGCGGTCGGTGCATTAGCTATCACCACCACACTACCCGCCAGATACGGCAGCCATTCATTTAATGCCGCCATGGTGCGCGTTTCAGCTTTTTCTTTGGCTAGTTGCGCAACATGCTGATTATTGAGAAAACATAACGGCTCTTTGCTGAGCATCCGCTTGGTCAGCCCCTGTTTGACCATTTCGACATCACATAGAATATCTGCATTTTGTTGCAGCGCCGCAATACCCGCTGCACAGGCATTGCTGCTAAACCTCACCTGCGCCGCGATAGCCGGTATACCAACGCTGTGTACAACGCGCATCACCACTTGTTGCTGCTCAATTGATAAGCCTGATAAATCCGTCAGTTGGCGAATCTGTTTAAAGCTGTTTTGTTCAATTTGCTGCGGGTCTTGAATGTAATCGTATTTCAATGTCTATTCTCTAATGTGATCTTTTAACAGATTGATAAAACTGGGCTATTGCCGTCATTGTTTGTTCTATATCGTTAAATAGCAGATGGTTAAAAGCAGTGCCACTGGTGTTGCTATCACTTGCACTTGCACTTGCAGATATCACACCATTCACACCATTAACGCTAGGCCTTGCAAACATAATGACCGGTATCTTTAACGCACGCGCTGCACCAAGCTTTGCCTGTGTTGCTTGGCCACCGGCATTTTTACTAACTAAGACATCAATATCGTGCTGCTTAAATAATGCAATCTCACTTTGTTCGTTAAAAGGCCCGATCGCTTTGTGCCATAGCACGTTATCAGCCAGTGTACTCGCCCCGCTAACAGCTGTTCTATAAAGTACTTGCTCGCTATGTTGTGCGATGCTATCTAATGATTGTTGCGCCACTTGGCCCAGTGTTAAAAAGGGCTTTTTAAAACCTTTACAGGCAGCTAACAACTGCTGCCAATCATTAACATTAATCCAATGATCATCAGCTTGTGCCGACCATGGCGGGCGATCAAAGCGCCAATAGTTTAACCCCAGCGCTCGGCACGCAGCTACAGCACTCGCGCTGATATTCACAGCATAAGGGTGAGTGGCATCGAGCACTGCTGCTATTTGCTGCGCCATTAAATAGTGCTGTAAACCGCCTTTGTCGCTAAAGCCACCACTGATAACTTGGCAATCTAAATCGGGCATTCTGACTAAACCTGCCACTGAGTAGACCACTTCAATACCTTGGTCTATTAGCGGTTTTGCCAATCGCCTGGCATCAGAGGTGCCGCCCAGTAATAACAATTTCACGATGATTGCTCGCCCTTATGTTGCTTACTATTGGCGCCGTCATCTTTAGCTTGTTGCCAGAAAGGCGCACAACTACCGACGATCACGCCTTTTCTATCAATCGAAAACACCTCAACCCTGATATCAACTTTGATATCAACTTTGATATCAACTTTGATATCAACCCTGATGCCTTGCTGATCAGCGCTAGCCGCCTGAGCATCTAATAACACACTGCGTGCTTGCACACAGGCTAGGTAGCTTATGTAATCTGCCATCGGTAAGCCTGCATCATTTGCTAAATTGAGCACTTGTACGCTGGTATTTGCATTCAATACTTGCTCAAGCAATGACTGCTGCGCAGGTTGTGACATCGGCTCTACGCTCTGTGCTAATAGCTGTTGCACACAGCGTTGTAAAAATTGAAAATCGATACTACTTTTACGACTGTTTAAATCCAGTGCACCCTGGGCAAGCTTGGTCATTTTGCCAAAGCCGCCACAAATACTGAGCTTACTGACACCACAGTCATCTCTGTGCTTTTGTTTTAAGTGCTTTAGTAGCGCTCCGACAAAATCACCCATTTCAATCAGCGCAGTTTCACTAAAGTGATACTTTTCTCTAATTGCCGCCTCTGAGCTGCTGCCGGTCGATGCCCCTATATGACTAATGCCATTACTGGCAGCGACATCAATACCCTGTCGTATCGAGGCGATATAAGCAGCACAAGAATAGGGCCTGACGATACCTGTAGTGCCTAATATGGATAGACCGCCGATAATACCCAAGCGTGAGTTCATCGTCTTTTTAGCAATTTGCTGGCCGTTAACTACCCCGATAGACACCTCAAAATCACCTTGATAACCATAGACTTGTGCATAGTTAATCAAGTGTTCTGTCATCATTTTGCGCGGTACTGGATTAATCGCCGGCTCACCTATGGCCAACACTAAACCTGTTTTGGTGACAGTACCGACACCTGAGCCCGCTTTAAACACAATATTAGGCAGCGCTGTGTCATCAGCTCTTGATAAAGGGGCCTTGTCTATTAAGCGCAGCTCAACAAATAGTGTTGCACCATGGGTAGCATCTGGATCATCGCCAGCGTCTTTCACAATCTCGACGCGATAGCCAGATACTTGATCCATACCAGCCTTAGCCAGCGGCTGATAGCCTTTAATTGGCATTTCAACGACTTGTTTTCTCGGTAAAGTAATCTCGACAACACTAGGTTGCTCGTTGGCAAACAGTGCTCGACAAGCGGCCACGCAGCAAGCGGTAGCACAGCTTCCGGTGGTTAGACCGCTGCGTAAAGGCTTGACTGTTTCACTGGTTTCTTGCCACATAGCGACTACATTCACTCATTTAATTTGTTTGGATAACGCCGTTTTCTAACCAATTTTGTAAAAACTGTTGATCCGCTGGCTTTAAATCACCCGTAAATAGCTTGGCAATTACCTCAGGGTTAGAGGCAAAATATAAATGCAGGTAACTGGCTGTTAAATTGCCTTCTCGATAAATACCCTCTCCCGGTGCACTGTGGCGCTGTCTGCGACCAAAACCTATCGGTGCATTAGTAGCCGAACTGCGTGAGCGGTGGTGGGCGTGGCCTCTAACCTCGCCCTCGGGCAACATCGCTGTTTGCATACCCTGACAGCCTCTTTTACCGCGCATAGCACCTTCACCCGTTAAGATATTTGCCATTGGGTAGTAGTTATCATCTAAATCGGTTAGGCCGCTAAGGCAATACAAAAAGCCACCACACTCCGCTAATATAGGTTTAGCTAGCTCTTGAAACTGTTGAATTTGAGCTTTCATCTGGGTATTGTCCGATAACTGCGCACAGTGCAGTTCAGGGTAACCACCAGGTAGCCACAGCGCATCAGCACTTGGAATCACGGTATCGCTAAGTGGCGAGAAATAGACAACTTTCGCCCCCAGCTGAGTTAACACATCAATATTGGCTTGGTAGATAAAACTAAAGGCGGCATCTTTGGCAATGGCTATCGTTTTATTGCTTAGTAAAGGCGCTATTTTTTGATGCACAGGCGCACTCTTAAAATGCACTTGTGCTGGCAGTGTCAGCAAATCAGCCACATCTGTCGCTGCACTGTCTTGATCTTGCGCTCTTTGTACGCCATCTGCTAACCACTGGCAGCCCCTTTCAAAACGCACTTCTAGTTCATCAGCTACTTCGCTCGCTTGGACCAGCCCTAAATGGCGCTCTGGTAATGCTATTTCCGGCTCTTTCGCCAAACACGCCAGTAACGGTAACTGTCCGTTTAGGGCATCGCGTATCAGTTGTGCGTGGCGCTGTGAGCTACAGTTGTTGGCAATTAAACCGGCACACTGGTAATCATCTCTATAATTCGCAAGGCCTAAGGCAACAGCAGCAGCGGTTTGTGCCATGCCCTTAACATCCATCACGATAGCAATTGGCACATTAAACTTTGCTGCCAAATCAGCACTTGATGGCTCGCCATCAAATAAGCCCATCGCCCCTTCAATTAAAATCAAATCATTGACTTGCGCCGCTGCAAATAACATCTGCTGGCAATATTGCTCACCTGCCATCCATAAATCTAATTGCGCAGTGGCAACACCTGATGCCTGACTCAAAATTTGCGGGTCTAAATAATCAGGTCCTGTTTTAAATACTTGGACCTTTTTGCCCTGCTTAGTAAACAAGCGCGCCAACGCCGCTGTCACTGTCGTTTTGCCTTGCCCTGAGGCAGGTGCTGCTATAAATAGCGCAGCGCAACTGGCTGAAACTTGCGGCTCATTATTAAGCTGAACATCGACTTTATTTATGCCATTCATTTGTGCAATCGTCATTAAAACTCTATCCCAGCTTGTGCTTTAACGCCCTGTCTAAAGGCGTGCTTTTCATCTTTGATAAAACTGATAGTATCGGCAATCTCTTTAAGATCAACAGGCATTACCCGCCCGGTAATCATCACCGTTTGCATCTTAGGTCTGTTCTGCAAGGCTTTGATGACAGGCTCTAAACTCAAGTAATCGTATTTAAACATATAGCTCATCTCATCGAACACTAGCATGTCATAACGCTCATCAGCGAGTAAGGTTTGCGCTAGCTGCCACGCTTTTTCAGCGGCGGCGATATCTTGCGTTTTGTCTTGCGTCTCCCAGGTAAAGCCGTGACCCATTACGTGCCAATCGATGTGTGGATGATCTTTAAAAAACAGATATTCACCTGTTTGCAAACGGCCTTTTATAAACTGTATCACCGCGCAGCGCTTACCGTGGCCGACACTTCTGGCCATTGTGCCCATTGCTGAACTACTTTTACCTTTGCCTGGGCCTTCTAATAAAATCAACACACCACGCTCTTGTGTCGCTTTTGCTATGCGCTTATCAATCACTGCTTTTTTGGCAGCCATTTTTTGTTGATGTGTTTTCATTTATATCATCCTTATCGTTTTAACTAATCACTCAGTACTACTTTGTCGCTATACAGATGTCAGTATTTGGCGGTATGTGATTAACTTGTCATTTTTAGCTTAAGGTTATCAGTACAATTAATCATCGGCGATTAATGCGCTAACAAAAAGTAGCTCGCGCCCAGTTGCTCAGCTATATTACGGCCTCTGCCACGCTTAACAACACTGCTCTCAGTGTCAATTAAAACAGTGGGCACATTGAGTTTTAAGTCAGCTACCTGAGCACGGCTGCGCCCATCGGTGATCAAATAACAACGCAGCTGAGATATACCATTTAAGGTTTTGTTTTTAATTGCTTTAGCAATAATTTTTTGGGCATTTAGCAATACCGCCCTAAGCGGTGTACCACCTGCAATCTCGACCTTTGATAACAATGATGTCAGCTCTTTTGGTGCTCGCTGATTTAGCGATAATGGCTGTATTTTATCATTGCCAAAACCAAGTACATGTAACGGCTCACGCGCTAAATAGGCTTTTTTGGAAATAGCATCGACACAGGCTTTAGCCTTTGCACTTAAATGCTCTAACAAAGTGGATGCTGATGTATCGAGTAACACTAAATGCAAAGTACTGTTTGTTTTCACCCCTTGATGATATTGCACATCAAGTTGCGGCCACTGCCCAGCGCTCTTTGCGATAGTTGCAAACCAAGCAATACTCGCTCGCCCTGCATTATTGTGGATATTGCGCTTTGTTTCGCCACTGTTTTGCAAGCCGCTCTCTAGCGAGCTGTGCTGCTTAGCCTGCCCTTGAGTATTGACTACTTGTTTTTTTGTACTCAAGTGCCTGCCTTGCTCAATAAAGCACTGCTCTAAGTGCTGCATAACATGATCAGAAATAGCCTCTGCTAGCGCTGTTTGTTGCTGATCAGCGTTATCTTTCATCGCCCCCCAATCACTTTCTTGCTTTTGATCTTGCTCAGCATTATCAGCATTTTTGGGTTTGGGTCTTTTAAAGGGAGGGTTATGGTTTAGCTTATTTTTATCACTTGAGGTATTGCCCTCATTAGCTGAACGTTTAACGTCTGAGTTTGTTTTGTGCTCTGATCCAGACTCTTGATCTGGCTCGTCTTTTGAGTCATCTTTTGAGTCATCTTTTGAGTCATCTTTTGAGTCATCTTTTGAGTCATCTTTTAAGTCACCTTTTGGATCATTTGATGAGTGTTCACTAGCGATCGTTCTTCTGTGTACTAACACTAGCTCAGCTACCGCCTCTATATCGGCTAATGTTATTTCATTTGCATCACGCAAAGCGGCATGAGCAAGAGCAGCTCGATACATCACTATATCAGCGCGTACGCCTTCAACACCTGCCTGATCACAGCGCTTGGCGATATCTAAACGCAGCTCATCACTACAGCTAATGCCTTTGAGTTTAGATCTTGCACTGTTGATTTGATCGATTAAAATGCGTTGCTCACTCTCGTATTTAGCTGAGAAACTTTGTGGGTCTTGATCAAACGCCTCACGGCTTTTGACGATTTGCACACGTTGCATTAGGCTCATACTGGCTGCTAACTCAACCATTAAACCAAAGCGATCTTTTAACTGGCCACGCAACTCACCCTCATCTGGATTCATAGTGCCTATTAGTGAGAATTCACTAGCATGGCTATGGCTAATACCATCACGTTCAATACGGTTAACGCCGCTGGCCGCCACATCAAGCAGTTGATCGACTAAATGATCGGGGAGCAAATTTACTTCATCGACATAGAGCACACCGCCATCAGCTTTACTTAAGATACCGGCTGAGAACTTCATCTGTTTGTTGTTGAGAATTTCTTCTAAGTTGAGTGTCCCTGTTAACATCTCGATACTGCTGCCTAGAGGTAGTGTCACAAAGGGCGCACGAGTATTAGCAGGTGTTTGCGGCATAATAGCAGCAAGGGAGCGAGCTAAGGTAGATTTAGCGCTGCCTTTAGGGCCAGCCACTAAGACACCGCCAATCGCTGGATTAACGGCATTTAAAAGAAGTGCTTTTTTAAATAAATCCTGACCTTGCACTGCACAAAAAGGAAAGTCAGCTAACATTTTTGACATGAATATATCCGCGTTTTAGCACCCACCGTGCTATATAGAGATGTAGATAAGGCCGGTCTCCGGGCTAGAGTCAATTGCACTCATTACCGTTGCGGGGGCAGCGAAGGAATAACACACCATACTTCCCGATTATCCACGTAAAATAGCAGTGGCACCTTATTTCGCTACAATGTACCTCAGCGTGCGTACAAGTGACAAGTAAAAAATAGGCTCAGCCCATAGCTTACAGTAATCACCGCTTTAATACTGCGCTGCACAAAAACCGCCGTCTGTATAAAAAAACAATCATAAAAAAACCGCAGCATTGATTATACCTGAGCTTGAGCGCTATTTTATCGAAATCAAAGCATTTAGCAAAGCGCTAACTCTGCTGAAAAGCTGTTCGCTGAGTTAATTAGTTTCATCACAACATGAAGATTGATCAACAGGTGAAATCGGGTTTATACTCAAGTGATGGATACGCTGACAAACAATGCATTAAAGCAGGCCATTAATAGCGCAAAGAAAGCTATTGCTGTTAAGGCTGATACTGAGCAGGGCTACTTATACCGTGCCATTTTAGATGACAGCGGCAGCATCCCTGTCAATATCATATCCCAACCAAAGGCTAAGCCTCTCGTTAACGAGACCACCAACATTGATCCTGATGAGTTTTTAGCCCTCTTACTAGATCCTCAAAACATCGACGCATTACTAGAAGCAAATTTAGCCACTAGCTCAAATGCTGATACCCTGCACCCTACTGACAATAACACAGTGCTTAAAATAGAAGATGTCTTGTATAAAGATGAAAGCTTAGACCACTTACTACCACCTGCTGATGATCAATGGCTATTATACGGCAATAGCGATGCGATCAATGATGCCATCCTAGGCCCTGCCATGCATGATATTCGCGATGCCTTATTGATGATGCAATTACAGATCGATAATTTTGTTGAATAGCCAAAGCCTTATTTAAGGCTAAAATAAGCTCACTTTATTTAAACTTACTGTACAGTTTTAATCTGCAGGGTTTTCTATCAATGCATGGCTAATCGCGTAGTGTATCAGCTCTGCGAGTGAGTCTATTTTTAACTTGGTTTTTATATTGCGTCTATGTGCTTCAACGGTTCTCACACTAATGCTTAATTGGCGCGCGACCTCTTTACTAGAATAACCTTTAGCGATATACGCTAAAACCACCTGCTCTCGCGTCGTCAGCTTAATCCCTTCAACAGGGGTTGGTGTCTCAATTAACACTTTGGCGATCGAGCTACTAAAGTGCGTTTTACCACTGTGTACCGCTTTAATCGCGTAATACACTTCCTCTGATGTGGTATCTTTTAATATATAACCGCTAGCGCCTGCCTGCACTGCATTAGTCACAAACTCAATACTGTCATGCATACTAAAGATTAATACTTTGGTGGCCGGTAACTGCTCGCACAGCAACTCTGTTGCATCAATGCCGTTCATCCCCGGCATACTGATATCCATCAACACAACATCTGGCTGCAAATTTTTTGCCTCTTTAATAGCATCCTCTCCAGTCTGGCTGGCACCGATAATACTAATGTCATCATAGTATGACAAACAACTGCTTAAACCGTCTTGTACCATCGGATGGTCATCGACCAGTAACACTGTGATAGTGTCATTATTATTCATAACTTGCCTTCTGATGAGTCTGTCATATTTAATTTTGCTTGGTTTTGTTCAAAGCCACTGCTGGTACTATTAAAATAGCTAGCGAAGCCAACCGTCGGTATTTGCGCCACAATGATTGTCCCAGCAGTAGATGAAGAGTAAGTAAAGTGACCGTTGTGATATTCAATGCGCTCAGCTAGGTTGCGCAAACCTATACCAAAGTCTTTCTCTCTTAATTGCTTACGCGTTTTAAAGCCAACACCGTCATCTGCTACCTTTAGCGTCAGCCACTTCCTCTCCAGTGTCATTTCAATTTTCACATTGCTGGCCTGGGCATGCTTTTCTATATTTGTCAGGCTCTCTTGCACCATACGATACAATGAAGAGCTAATATTATCAGGTAAAATTTTTCGCACCGCAGGGGTAATTATTTTAACCTGTAAACCCGTGCGCTCACTAAATTCTTTTGCCAGTGCATCAATTGCTGAAGATAGGCCTAACTCATCTAACACCCGTGGGTGAAGGTGATGTGATATTCTTCTAATTTCTTGGATAGCAGTACTTAAATTTTGTTCCGCCTGTAACAAAGATTTAGGCTTTTGTTGTTGTTGCTTTTTTAACAGCAGCCCCGTCGCTTCTAATGAGTACTTTATGGAAATCAATATTTGTACGATACCATCGTGCAAATTACGGGAGATATGACGACGCTCTTCTTCTTGCAAATTAATAATTCTCTGGCCTAGTTTGTTAATAGTAATATCGTTTTTTCGTTTTTGTTTAAAGTATATGTAGGTGCCAAATAAAAACAATAAAGCTAATGATGACAAGGCGACGACAAGGATAATCTGTTTGGTTTTAGATATATGTTGATCTATTTCTAATTGTAGCTTTTTCAGCTGATTATTAACATCATCAAGATATATCCCGGTACCTAACATCCAATTTAAATCTTCTAAATAAATTGAGTAACTCATTTTTTCAGATAGCACACCACTAGAAGGCTTAGACCAATGATATTGATAAAAATCGCCTCCTGCCTGTGCATTTTTGATCAATATTTGAATGATTTTTTCCCCTCTATTTTCTAGCTCCCACCAATTCTTACCGACGCGAAACGACTCTTTAGGATGACTTATATTGGTGCCAGTTTCGTCATAGATAAAAAAGTAGCCATCATCACCATCATAAAGCATGAGGTTTAAAATATCCGCCACCTTATCTTTTTGCAGCTGACTATTCGCCTCACCTGTTAGCGATAGATGCTTTACAGCGGCGGTTGCTAGCGCAGTATAGTTTTTTAACTCTTGTTTCTTTTGTTGATAGAAAAAACTCTCTAATGTTTTAAGGCTTTCACTAGAGAGTTTACGGTACTCATCTGTCACCAAATAATAAGTAATGACTGACGTCAATAGCACTTGCACTATGACTGTTAAATACAAAAATCGTAAAGGGGAATTCATTGCTACCGCCTAGCTCTAAAACAAAAATAATTAAAAAGAAAAACTGTTAAACCTCAAAAAAACCGAACAACACCTAGGTATAACTACCTAGTCAATTTAGGTATTGCTACGACTTCCTCATTTTTTCTAACTCCCTATTATTAGAGCGCTCTGTTTAGAGGTTGTAAACACCATTTCTCAATAAGGATAACAATAATGAAAAAAACGTTATTAAAAGCCGCCGTCGTTATCGGTTTAGGCATTTCTAGTATCGGTTTTGCTAATGTAGCAAACGCCGCTGGCGAAAAAGTTCGCTGGAAATTAGCAGAAACTTGGGGTCCTAACTTCCCTGTTTTTGGTGATGCATCAAAAAACATGGCAAGAATGGTAAATGAAATGTCCGATGGGCGCTTCACCATTCGTATCGATTCAGCGAATAAACACAAAGCACCGTTTGGTGTGTTTGACTTCGTTAAAAATGGCCAGTATCAAATGGGCCACTCTGCCTCTTACTACTGGAAAGGCAAAGACATCAACACTTTGTTCTTCACCACACTTCCTTTTGGCATGACTAGCCCTGAGCAATATGCTTGGTTCTACCATGGCGGCGGTATGGAGCTAATGCAAAAAGTTTATGACAAGTACGGTATCATGTCTTTTCCAGGTGGTAATACTGGTAATCAAATGGGTGGTTGGTTCAAAAAAGAAATCAATAGCTTAGAAGATTTGAAAGGCCTGAAAATGCGTATCCCAGGTTTCGCAGGTGAAGTACTTGCTAAATTGGGCGCATCACCAACGAACATTCCACCAGGTGAGCTTTACACGGCACTTGAGCGCAACACTATCGATGCACTTGAATGGGTTGGACCATCATTAGATTTACGTATGGGCTTTCATAAAATTGCACCTTACTACTACACAGGTTGGCACGAGCCTGCCACTGAACTTCAGTTCATGGTAAACCAAAAAGCTTACGATGCCCTACCAAAAGATCTTCAAAAAATCTTAACGATTGCAATGAAAACAGCATCTTACGATATGTACACTCAGTCAACGCATGAAAGCAGCATCAACCTTGCGAAAATTTTAACTGAGTACCCTAACGTACAAATTCGTACTTTCCCTGAAGAAGTAATGACTGCAATTAGCGATGCTAACCAATCTTTATTAGATGAGTTTGCTAGCAAAGACGAGCTAAGTGCTGAAATACTAGAATCGTTAAAGAACTACCAAAAAGATGCCCGCGCTTGGACAGATATCTCTGACCGCGCTTATCTAAATAGCTTTGGTACTAAATAACAGTAAGTCATTGTTATCAGAGCTTACACAGTAAGCCTTGATAACAGCAATATTTAAAAAGGCCTAATTTAGGCCTTTTTTGTGAGATTTTTATGAACTCAACTCTTAAATTACTAGGAAAATTCATCGACTTAGTCGGGCTTTTTTGTAGCTTACTCATGATCTTAATGGTGCTTAACGTTTTTTATGACGTGGTAATGCGCTATTTTTTCAACGATGTCAGTATTGGCATGCAAGAACTAGAATGGCATCTATTTGCCGCTATGTTTATGTTAGGTATTGGCTATACCTTTAAAGAGGACGGCCACGTACGTGTTGATATTTTTTACGAGGCGATGACTCAAAAATCGCAACTTATTATCAATATTTTAGGCGCATTATTTTTCGCCACCCCCATCACCCTTATTATTCTCTATTTCGGCTGGGGATATACGGCAGAAGCTTACACTATGGGTGAGGGAAGCCCTGATCCAGGTGGCTTACCTAATCGCTGGATTATTCGCTCAGTTATCCCGCTATCATCAATATTCTTGTTGCTATGTATTTTTTATGTCACTGCTAATAATTTAATTGCGCTAAAAAATACTGACGACAAAGCGAATGGAGCGACATTATGATTGGTATTATTTTATTTGCTATCGCTTTAGTTTGCCTGTTCATCGGCTACAGTGTCGCCTTTACTTTCGCCGGTATTTCGGTATTAGTTGGCGTTATCGTACTAGGCCCTGAACTGTTCTCATTTATGCCTTATCGTATTATGAGCATTATGCAGAGCACGATTTTAATGGCGATACCGATGTTCGTTTTTATGGGCATTGTGTTGCAAAAAACCGGCTTGGCTGAGCGCTTACTTGAATCATCAGCTAAATTATTTGGCGCCATCCCAGGCGGTATTGCCATATCTACCATTGTTGTTGGCGCACTACTGGCCGCATCTACCGGTGTGGTTGGCGCAAGCGTTGTTGCTATGGGCGTTATCTCGTTACCTGTGATGCTTAAAAACAACTACCACCAGCCAACTGCTGCTGGTGTTATTTGTGCAGCGGGCACCTTAGGGCAAATTATCCCACCATCTATCATCTTGATTATCTTAGGTGATGTTATGGGGGTACCAGTTGGCAGTTTATTTAAAGCCGCTGTTGTCCCTGGTTTCTTGTTAATTCTCTGTTATGCTGCCTATATTTTAATCTTAGGTAAATTTAAACCTGAGTTCTGCCCACCGATCAAAATAGAGCAGAGCAAACGCGAATTACTTATCCAAGCAGGTAAAGACGTCGTTCCGCCATTACTACTAATCTTCACGGTATTAGGCTCTATCTTTAGCGGTGTAGCAACACCGACAGAATCTGCCTCTATTGGTGCTATTGGCGCTATTATTTTATCCGTGTTCTACGGTGGCTTTTCATTTAAAGGCATTAATGAAATATCTAAAGAGACGGTGAAAGTGACATCGATGATCTTTGCTGTACTCATCGGCGCTACCGCGTTCTCAATGGTCTTTAGTTATTCAGATAGTGAATATTTGATTGAAGAGTTTTTCCTAGAGTTACCAGGTGAGAAGTGGACATTTATCATCATTGCAATGGCTGCAATTTTAATACTTGGCTTCTTTATTGATTTTATTGAAATCGCGTTCTTAGTGGTGCCTATTTTGACACCCGTAGCAATCGCATTAGATATTGATCTAATTTGGTTCGCTATCTTAATTTCAATGAATTTACAGACCTCCTTTTTGACACCGCCTTTCGGCTTTAGTCTATTTTATTTAAAAGGGGTCGCCCCGCCGTCATTAAAAACAACCACTATTTACAAAGGTGTTATTCCATTCATCTTTATTCAAATAGCCGTGTTATTACTGGTGTTAATATTCCCTGAATATTTGATTTTCTCATAAATCACACATCGACAGTACAGTGCTAGCATTAGCACTGTACTGTCTTTTTAGACTCCTTTTCTTACACATTTATTGCTTTATTAGCAGCCTGTCTATCTAGAATTTTTGTGCCCCTCTTTGTATACCTAAATTCCTTCGCGTTCATTACTCATTTAAACATCAAGTTACTGTTAATGGTATTATTGGGATCTAACGTTGCCTTTAATAATTTCATCATCGTAATTTCAGAGTCATTTTTACTGAGCGCTAAGTAATCTTTCTTTTGCGTGCCAATACCGTGTTCAGCCGACACAGAGCCCTTATAGTTTTTCAAACTATGGTAAACCGCCTCCTTCACCACCGCTAACTCACTGACGTGCCCATCTGGCAAATTAATTGACAGATGCAAGTTGTTATCACCTAGATGCCCAAATGGCATAATCACTGCATTTGGCTTTAATGCTAAAACATTGGTAATAACATCGCCAAGATAAGAGCTAATATCGGATGAGCTTAACGCCAAATCAAAGTGCGCAGTCGGGCCGCCACTCATCAAAGCCTCTATATCTTCACGCAGCGCCCAAAAATTATTACTCTCACGCTCAGAATTAGCAATAACGGCATCAAGCACTTGCTCATTTTCTAAGTGTTTCTCTAAAGCGGACAGAAATCTGTCTTTATCATGATCCCCACTTGAAAGTGACTCTAGTAACACATACAAAGGATAGCCTTTTGCTAAAGGTAATGAGCTATCTGCCAATTTACTGGTGACGCGCTGATAAAACTCAGGCCACATTACCTCAAACGCGCTGACCTGACCTGTCAGCTCATTTTCTAATGAATGTAATAAATTAAGCGCGGTGTCTAAATCTGGTAACGCTAAAAAAGCGGTATTGTGTTGTGGCGCTTTAAAACGCAAGCGCAATGTTGCTCGCGTCACAATACCTAGGGTGCCCTCTGCCCCAATAAACAAATGCTTTAAATCATAACCGGCATTATTTTTAATTAAGCTGTGCATCATATTGATAATTTCACCATCACCCGTGACCACTTCTAAGCCGAGTACTTGCTCGCGCATCATGCCAAAGCGAATGACATTTAAACCACCAGCATTAGTCGAAATAGTTCCGCCAATGGTGGCACTGCCACGAGAGCCTATATCTAAGGCGAAAAACAGTGCGTTTTCAGCCGCTATATTCTGTACGTTCTCAAGCGTGACGCCAGCGCCTACAACGACTGAACGGTTTTTTAAATCGACAGGCTCGACTTGTTGTAAACGCTCCAATGATATCGCTATTGTACCCTGCGCTTCTTGCAGCGCTCCCACTAAACCCGTACGGCCGCCGTGCACGACTATTTTTCGCCCCTCTTGGTTAGCTAGTTTTACCAATTGACTTACCTGCTCAGTATTTTCAGGCCTAGCGATGACTAAGCTTTCACAAGGCACCTCTTCACCCCAACTGACAGTGCGAGATTGGACATCTTTTCCTGTTAGCACCTGTATTTCACCAACAATTGCGTTTAATTTTGTTATGAGGTTGGCATCATCTTGTAAACTGAAAACATTATTCATAGTTATACCTATTTTTGAGCTATCTACTTGATAACCCTAGCCCTTGTTTATACACTTTGTTAACATTTGATACAGCTATCATTAAGCTGGGAACCTTCTTGGTAAACAATTATCTTATACTATATTAATACCCTAGCAGTATAGCTCGGTCCATAATATTGATTTTTTGCTATATTCACCAGCGAGCTATTTGTGACTGTTTTTCAGTCGCTAAATAGGCTAAATTATTAGCCTGAGTTATTTGTAAGCATCCTTATAGGAATACCTTAAAAATGCGTTATTTTTTATCGTTCATTGTCATCATTGCTTTAGCAATTCATTCGCTACCCTACCTCATCAAAGAGCAGGCATTAATCTGGTTGCACAAACAGGGTGTCAATGCGCCTAAACTTAAATCGATAGATATTAAGTGGCTAAGCGGCGAAGTATTGATACATCAGTTAATCGCTACAAAAGAAGGCACACCAGCGCTCAACATTGATCAATTAAGTGTCAAAGTAGATTATCAAGCGCTGCTAGATCAGCGTGTGCTTATTGAGAAAATCAACTTATTCGGCCTGCACTCAGGCATCAAGCAAACGAAAGACGAGTTTTTTGTTGGCCCTATCGATATCAATCAATTTAAAAGCGATCAAAAAGATGAAGAGCCACAGCCGACAGCTAGCCCATGGCTAGTGGGTATTAAAGAAGTTGCGATAACAGACTTACAATTTAATGCTCAGGTACAACCGCACTCACAACAACTGATCCTTGAAAATGCAAAAATAGCTGATTTTTATCAATGGGATGAAAATGCTAAAACAACATTGTATTTAAAAGGTGCTTTAAACGGTTCGCCGTTAACGATTAATACCACGGCAACTCCACTACCTGAACACAAAACATCGACAGTTAACATTGCTCTGACTGATTTTGCTATTGAATCAATCACTCAACCTATGATTCCAGGACTTTCTGCTTTAGTTGATGTCAGCATCAAAGCTGATATCGATTTAAATAACCTTAGCGGTAATATCAAACACAGCAGCGCGTTAAAAGTTTCTACTTTAAAATTCAAAGATAAAACGCAGGATGTACAGTTTGATGAGTTTTCTTGGAATGGCACCGGCACTATTGATTTAGCAGATGCACAGGTCACCACAGCTAAAGCAAATGGCAAACTCGATTTAAAACAGCTAGCAGTCGCTCAAAATGATCAACCGCTACTTAAACTTGCCAGCTTTAATTGGCATGGCGATTTGACAGCTAAATTAAAAGAAGGCGCTCTAGAGCAACTGAGCGTATCAGAAAATATCACACTTGCAGGTTTGCACTTTAAACAAGCAGGTAACTTGATTACCATTGATGATCTTGCTTTAACTGCAGGCAAAACACCATTTGAGCTAAACCAAGATAAAAGCTCTTTAACCATCAATAGTTCAGCGCAAAAACTAACATTAAAGAAACTCACTGCCAACATAGGGCAACTAAAATCCAATATCCAACTATTGTCGTTAAATAACAATGCCCCTATTACCTTAGCACTTAGCAACAATACACCCGTAAGCTTTAGCGCCTCCCCTGCACTGTCACTGAGCGGCGTTAGTGTAACAGAGCCTAATATCAACCTTACCAGCCAAGCATTAGCACTAAGCGGCCCTATCAATGTTACTAATTTAGCTAAAGACCCTAAAATCACAGCGAATAGCACATTGTCGGCTTCTGCTCTGAATATTGCTTTAGCTAATAATCTATCCGTTAAGAATGGCTCATTAAAACTTTCCGCATCGATGAAAGAGATGAGTGCAACCCAGCCTGTGATTAATAACGTGCAATTAAGCGCCTCTGATTTTTTATTGAGTAATAAAAAAACGGCTTTAACAATTGCTGCGTTCAAAAGCTTAAATTTAAGTAATGGCTTTTATTCACTATTAACGCAATCCGTTGATAAGTTAGCAATTAACGAGCTAAAGGTTGCTAGCAATAAAAGCAACGGTACATTGAGCCAAGTTAAAAAAATAACTATTGATAAGTTACAGCTTAAAAATAACAATAACTTAACGATTAACAGCGTTAACTTAAATGGTTCAAACACTTTAGCGCATGTGGCGCAATCAGGGAGTGTTACCTTAATAGATCAACTATCGGCGTCTTTCTCTGATGGAAAATCTAGCGCTAGTAAATCGACAAAAACGGCAGCGAGCAGTCCTTTTAATTACGCTATTGCTAAAATCACCTTAACGGGCAACAACCATATTAATATCGAAGATAAAAGTGTCGACCCTTGGTTCACTAGTCAATTAAACATTCAAAAATTAAGCCTTAGCTCACTAAACTCTGCCAGTAAAAATGCCAATTCAACACCGTTATCTTTTGATCTTAACGCAATTATCAATGATTCAGCCAACCTTTCTCTATTAGGCAAAATAACGCCTTTCGCCAATGAAAAATCAGGCGACTGGGACCTTAATTTAAAAAGCTTGTCGATGCCGGTGATTAGCCCTTATGCTGGCAAATTCTCCGGTTACTTTTTAGAAAGTGGTAAATTCACTATTAACAGCAGTGGTAAAATTAATAAAAACGCCCTCTCTGGTAAAAACAACATCAGTATCCAAAAGCTTGCAGTGCGCTCTGCCGGTACGGCTGCCACACAAAAAACTAACAGCTCTTTAAGTATGCCTTTAGATATTGCGATATCTGTACTAGAGAGTGATGACGGTAAGATAGAGCTGTCGGTACCTATCACAGGTGATATTAATGACCCTAACTTTGGCTATTCAAGTGTATTAAGTATTCTAGCGAAAAAAGGCCTTAAACAAGCAGCCTTTGGTATTTTATCTAAGGCTATTCAACCTTACGGCGCTTTAATCACTATTGCTAACAGCGCAATAGATGCTAAAAATTCAGGCAGCTTTATTAACTTAGCGCCGGTGGCATTTGAGCCTGGCAAAGATGTTATCAATAACGAAATGAAAGGCTATTTACAAAAAATAGCAAGCATGATGGATGAGCGTCAGCGCCTTAAACTCAACATTTGCGCAACAGGTGTCGCACAGGATAAAGAGCTACTTCGCCCTAGTGTTATTGAAGCCTATGCAGGTACACCACTAGATGATAAAGCACTAGATAACCTTGTGAACAACAAAGTACAAGAGCTAGCAACGAGCCGAATTAAAATGGTACAAACGCATCTAAAAAGTTTAAAAGTAGATAATGACCGCCTATTCGTCTGCTTCGCTAAAACCAGCTTCAAAGATGCCAAACAGCTACCGGTTGTGAACTTAGGGTTATGATTAGATTTTCATGACAGCTTAATACTCTTGAGTGTGAAAGCAATTTTCGCTTAAGAGTATTAATTTATGGTTATAAGCTGGATAGGATTTTCAGTTAGATTGCCAATAGCGCTAATTAACTTTAGTTAGCTCGCCTTTTTGCAGCAACAACTTACCATTAGTCAGCGCCTCAATAAACGGTATGTCGTGTGAGATAACGATCATGGCCTGCTCTAAACGCTGCAAAAATGCTAACAATTGCGCTTTTGCCTCGCTATCTAGTGCATTGCTTGGCTCATCGAGTAATAGCACTTTAGGCTGCATTACTAACACCGATGCCAAGGTGACCATTCGCTTTTCACCGCCTGAGAGCTCAGATGCTATACGCTCTTGTAAGTGCGCTAGCTGTAATTGCTCTAGCATTTCGACTGCCAGCGCTTTTGCTTTTGCAATACTCAAGCCCTGATTTAAAGGGCCAAACATAATATCTTCTAACACGCTAGGGCAAAACAACTGATCATCTGGGTCTTGAAAAACTAACCCTACCTGCTTGCGTATTGCGACAAAATCTTGCTCTGTTGTTAATTCACTGCCCATACCTGAAATTTCACCACTCTGGCATTTTTGCAAGCCAACTAACAAATGGAACAATGTTGTTTTGCCTGCACCATTAGCTCCCATTAATGCCAGTTTGTCACCTGGGTGTAATGCAAAGGATACATTATCTAATACACAGCCACGTGTCGTAAAATGATGGCTGACATTGCTCACTTGTAATAATGGCTTCATCTCTTATCCTAGGTAGTGATTAAAACTAATAATTAGACAACAAATAACAGTGATAACTAACACGAACAAACTGTCTATTGGGCGCCACTTCAGTTGATGATAGTTAACTAACTCTCCTTGATAACCACGACATTTCATCGCATTTAAAATACGTTGCGCGCGATTGATCGAGCGAATTAGCATCATCGCAATTAAGTAGGCTATTGATTTCCAAGTATGCATATTAAAAGACATCACGAAGGCTCTGGCACGCATAGCGCGGCGTAACCGATTAAACTCTTCCTCTATCACTGATAAGTATCGCAGCGTAAATTGTAATAACTGTATCAGTTTTGCTGGCACACGAAACCACTGCAACGCACAACCTAGCGCACTTGAGGATAAATTTGACACTAAAGAGAACAGCATTAACACCACGGCATTGGCACTAAAGCCAATATTTAATGCCTGAACTAAGCCTTCAAGGCTTGCCTGCAATGAGAAAATCTCAAGAAAATATTGATCTGCAGGCACACTAAAGGGTAAAAAAATCAGCAAATAAAGAACGAATGTATTTAATATAAGTAATTTTTTAGCTGTTTTTTTAACATTAAGACGCGCCAAAAAAGCCATAACGAAAGCGATGGCAAGCGCGGATAACAGCGCATAGCTTTGAGAACAAGATACCACAACCAGCGCAAAGCCAATGGCGCCGATCACCCTAGCTCTAGCATCTATTGTTTGAATAACTGAAGCGTCGATAACAATTAACCTTTGAATTTTTCGCGGCTAATTATGCGACATTTCAATTGAAAAATCTTTATTTAATCTAACCAAGCTCCAGTTAATCATTATTTCGTTTTACTTAGATAAGCCTGCAACTAATGATACTCACAGCTCATATATTTTTTATCCCTTTAGCTGTCAATATAACTTGCTGTTCATATGCTAGTCTCTAAAATACTGACATTGATTAGATAGCAACATGAGAGAATCAGCGTGGAATTAAAAAATTTAGTTATTCGTGAACTACAAGTTAAAGATGGCCAACACCCTTTTATTAGTGATTTAGGCGGCTCATGTAACGTCGACAACCCTTTTGCCCAAGAAACTGTCAGCTCACTTAATAATGCGTTAGCCAGACGCGCTACGCTGACCCATGGTGCATTCAACAATGAAAACGATGATGGCCGCGTTTTTATCAAAGCATTTGAAGACTATGTTGCTAGCGAGCAAACAGCAGATGATTTTTTAAGTTTGGCCGATGTCGGCATTGATCAACTGGCTATGGCGATGAGCAAAGTATCTGCAGAGTCTGCTAGTGATGGCTATGTTATTTTTTCCCAGTTCGCCGATGGTAAATTCGAATATTTACTGGTTGGCCTTGTGCGTAATCGCACAGGGATTTCTTTTAATGAAGACCTTAACCCAACAGAAGTGCGTGAAGTTGATTTAGGTAAACTGCATCAAGCGGCTAAAATCAACATCAGCTCTTATGGTCTGCAAAAAGATAGCTACTTAAGCTTTATGGGCGGTAAAGACAAAGCTGATGCTGCTTTTTTTGCTAACGCGTTTGGCTGTACTGATGTGGTACCATCAAAAAAATCAACAAGTGAGCTTATTCGCGCCGCACAAGATTTTTGCAGTACTAATGGGATGACAGATAAAAAAGAGCAAGTAGTTGAGGATGTGGTCAGCTATCTCAGTGCTCAACGCAGCGATAAGCAAAGTGCTAACTTAAGTGATGTCGAACAAATTCTTAACAGCCACGTTCCCAATGATCGTGCTGAAGAAATCACTGGCACCTTTAGCAAGTTCGCCAATGGCAATGAATACAGTGTATCCCAAGAGTTCCAACCTCATAACCATACCTTAACAGCGATTACCAAGGTAAAAGCGAAAGCGGACAATTGGTCATTAGATTTCTCTAAAAAGTCGCTGGGGACAGCGGGCTCTGGTAAAGATATTGAGTTTGATGAGCAAACCAATACCATTCATTTAAAACGCTTACCAAGCCGAGTGATCGAGCAAATAAAACAAGCTATGCTAGCAGATGAGAGCTAAGTAGCTCTTTTACCTCCCAAAGCTTTAGTGATACTGCTTTGGGAGCTACTTTAACTAACGATAACAGCTCACCTTTAATCTATATTTTAGTCGTGTTTGTCACTATGCTTTCACTAATATCTTTAAGCACTTCTTTAAGCACTTCTTTAAGTCCCCTGCAAGCAAGATCTTGCAACAATCTCTTTAAAAGTCATTATCTTAACTATCAATTATTTACGCTATTTTAGCTATTGATCTAACTGGTATAGGTTGTTAAATTAGCCTGCTATAAGTTTAAGTGTTGTAAGGTTTAAATATGAAGTTGTTATTTAAGTTAACGGTTGTCTCTACTTTGCTGCTATCACCAGCTGCTCTTTTATCACCCGCTAGCGCACAAGTGCTATCTGTACACTGCCCTGCTGGCTGTCCTACTAACCCTGAAGATAATGATTTAGTGTTCGCTCACCTCTATGCATTATCTAACAATCCCAATACAAAATTTGCTGATTGGGTTGCCTATGAAGTCACTCCGACTAATTTTGGCACGACACCGGGTCGTACCTGGAGTAGTGATCCTTTATTAAGTAGTGATCGCACGTTAGAAAAAGAAGATTATAAAGGCGCTAATAGTAGTCAGCTAAAAGCGGATAGAGGCCATCAAGCTCCTCTCGCCTCTTTTGCAGGTTCTCGCTACTGGTCAGAGCTAAATTATTTAAGCAATATTACGCCACAACATAAAGATTTAAATCAAGGACCGTGGAAAAACTTAGAAGCCGCCGTGCGCTCTGCTACTAGTTACAAAAGCTCTTTATTTGTTATTACAGGCCCTTTATTCAATCAAGCAATGCCCTCTTTACCTGATGCTGATGAAAGCCATCAAGTACCGGCGGCTTACTTTAAAGTCATTTATGATACATCGGGGAACAGTGCCAACTTTGTAATGAATCAAAGTTCAGGCAGAAAAGATGATTATTGTTCGAAACAAACAAGTGTAGAAGAGATGAGCCAGCTCGTTAATTTTCAATTACCGAGCTTAAAAAACAATGATATTGTTTTCAAACGCTTAGGTTGCGTTAATTGATTTTATAATATTCTAAATAAAAACCCTGCCATGCTAGGCATGACAGGGTCTATTATTGTGTTAATGGCTGTTTTTCTAGTTTTTATCTGCCACTAAATCTTTTTTACGTTCAATTTCTAATAGCGGGTAAGCTACCGAGCTAACATGCCAATTAATACGGTTAAGCTCTCTTATAATATCTAAGTGCAACATATTACTATCACCGTTGCCTTCTTGTAGGCGTCTTAAGTGATCTTGGCTGGCCTGCTCTGTCATTTTTTTAACTTGGCGTTTACCTTTTAATAATTTATGAACCAAATCAACATCTTGACTAGTAAATATACGCATCGCCAAATGTACATTACTGAGTAATGTCTCATGTATGTTAATGATATCTGCCAAGCCATCATCTGACAGTTTGACATTATCTTGCACTTTCTTTTGCGTCATTTCTGCGATGTTTTCTGTAATATCCGCCGCATGTTCTAAATTGAGCGAGAAAGCGAGTATGCGATTGGTTTGCAATAACTGCTCATTTTTTAGGTTTTGACTACCTAGCTTGGTAACATACCTAGAGATTTCGGTATGTAGCATGTCCACAGATCTCTCCATACTCATCAACTCACGACTAGGCGCTGAGCTCTCTGAATATAGCGCAGGCAGGCAATTACCTATCATGGTGTATACCACTTCAGCCATGTGCATCGTTTCACGCATCGCGCAATCAATTGCCATTGCTGGTGTGCTAATTAGCTTTTCATTTAAGTAGCGCGCTTCATTAACTCTGGCAGGCTTAACAGGATCGGGAATTAATCGACAAGCGTGGGCGTGCATTTTCCCTGTTAACGGTAAAAACACAATGGCAATTGCCACATTGAACGCCGTATGAAAATCAACAATTTGACGCGCTAAGTTAGTGGTATCGTAGGTTGTCAGTAAATTAGAAATAACGTCTATAAATGGTAACACCACAAGGCATGAAAGCACTTTAAAACAACAATTACTCATGGTGATACGACGCGCTTGCGGGCCTTTATTTAAAGTCGCTATCACAGCAGGTATCGTGCCGCCAATATTAGCACCTAGTACCAACACTAATCCCAGTTGCGGTGAGATGATTTCACTGGCCGCAAGAGACATGATCAGCAATATCATGGCGATACTCGAATGACTAATCCAAGTTAATAAAATAATCAGCAATAAGGCAAAGATTCGCTCATCTTCTAAGGCATGAAATAACTCTTGTAAGATGGTCGCTTCACGCAGCGGTATGGTTGAAGAGCCTATTAGCTTTAACGACAGTAACATTAAGCCCAGGCCAATGAGCGACATACCTATATGCTTAAACGCCTCGGTACTACCCCTTCGATGAGTAATAATACCTACAAGTATTAATGCCGGTGACAACCAGCTCAAATCAAAAGAAAGTACTTGTGCTACCAGCGTTGTGCCAATATCAGCACCTAGCATTACAGCCAGTGCTGGAGCACCTGCTATTAAGTTTCTGCTGGCAAACGAGGATATTAATAACGCTGTGGCGGTACTACTTTGTAATATAGAAGTGATGCCGACACCCACAGTAAAAGCCGACGTTTTATTACGGGTAAAACGGCTAATAAAGCGTTTTAGATTGTGATCAAATGCTCCAATAACTCCTTGTTTAACAATCTCCATACCAAATAGTAATAATGATACAGCACCAAGAATGTTGATCAAGGTATGCATTTTTTCTCCTTTTTTGTGTGCATTTTGCACTAATGATAACGGGTCTGCGTTATGAGTTATTTAAAAGCTATTGCAACCTATTAAAAAAATAGGCTTAGGATAGTAATCTATTACGGTTAGTTTTAATGCAATTATTTTTTATATTAGATATTTATATAACAGTTTGGACTAAAGTGTGACAAATATCGATGATAAGCCTATAATTTAATGCATTAAGTTTTTAGGCGAGCCTTGGGCATAAGCAATTACATTTTCAAACGCTATTTTAAAATACATCTCATAGCTATTTTGTTCAACATAACCGATATGCGGTAAAGCGAGCACATTGTCCAATGCTATGAGCGGCTCATTACTAGTATTACCAGGCTCATTTTCATAGACATCAATTGCCGCCCTAATACTGCGACGCTTTGTCAGCTGTGCATAAAGCGCACCTGATTCAATTAATTCAGCACGACTGGTATTTACTATTAGGGCGTCATCTTTAAGTTGCTGCAAGTCTGCTGTTGTCACGCAGCCTTTAGTCACCGCATTTAAGCGCAGATGAAGCGATATTATATCCGCCTGCTGAAAAAACTCGGATTTTGACGAAGCTGCCCGAAAACCATCCTTAACTGCCGCTTGTCTTGACTCTTCACTACCCCAAACGATGACGTCCATTGCAAATGCTTGCGCATATTGAGCTATACGTTTACCTATTTTACCGTAGCCCCATATCGCCAATGTTAATCCGTTCAAGGTGCGCCCCAACCCAAGAGCGCCTGATTGTTGCCATTGCCCCTGCTGCAAAGCATGCGCATAAGCTGCAATATTGCGTGAAGCAGCCATGATCAAAGTCCAACATAGCTCAGCAGGTGCCACAGGGCTTCCTATCCCCTGGGCAATATCAACTGCGTATTTCTGGCACAGTATAGGGTCTATGTGATTACTAATTTTACCGGTTTGGCTAATCAGTTTTAACTGCGGCAATTGCGCTAATAGTGATTCTGTTATCACTGTTCTCTCACGAATCAAGACCAGCGCTTGTACATCTTGCAATTTTTCAACTAACGCTTGCTGCGTTAAACTTTCGTTTAATACAATAACATCATGCTCTGCTAATAGTGCAAAACAGGCTAAGTACCTAACACTGTCTTGATAATCATCTAGTATCGCTATTTTCACTGCACACTCCTGCCACTGTTATATTAATTGAATCGTCTCATTTGCCAATGATGTTATCTAACACTCTTACTTTGATCAGCTAAACCTGATCAATCATCATTAAATTAGATAGTAACAATGCCATATTTTCCACCGACAACCTAGAGGAAAAATAGCAATAAAAGCAGCTATTTAACAAATGATAAGTGAGCTTACGATGAATACACGTGTTAAAAATAAAGGTACGATACAAGTATCAATAATTGAGTACTTTTTGTGATGTAAAATAGATTTAAAAAAACAATATATTTGATCATCTTAGTGCTCGGCCTCATGGTAGGCACAGCACTCAGCTGGGTTTACTTTTACACTCATCCTCAAGCAAGCTCTGATAACCAACAGTTGTTGCAAAGCTTACTACAGTATGCAGACACTGCTATTACAAATGATAACTATGCCTGTGCAGGCAAACCTGTGAAAACAGTGGGCGCTACTATTGCATCGTTACTGGAGTTGAACTCAACGAGCAAAATAAACTCGCTAAGTTATGGCTGTTTTAAACAGACTTGTACAGTCTCTGTTACTAGCTGCGCACCTTGGCAAACGAATGAGTGCTCTAGTAGGTTTTTGACATTCACTGTGGATGACAGTAATAACATACAACCCAACACATTTAGCTGCTTTGATCTGCCTTGAGCAATCAATACTAACAGCATTTTATTCTCGGCAAGTCTCGCCAACGTGTAGTGTATTGTGGCGATAAGAACTGGCGGCGCATATCAAATGCTGTTGTGTTGCCACGTCTGGCAATAAATACCGCATCAGTACCAAATTTATCGTTAACATTATCGATACATTGCATTAGCTCAAAACGACTATCTAGTGGGGTAAATAAATCCTCTTGATAATGCGCTTGATCAATTAAATCGTACAAACCAACACCACAGCGATAAAAACGTACCCCTTGACGATAAATACGCTCAGCACTCGCGGTGCATGCAGCAACAATTGTACCACTATCATTGGTCGCGCTAGTAAAGGCATGCTGTATTGATTGGCGGTAATAGCCGTGCTCGTCATGAGCCGAACTGGCAGCAAATACTGACAAATAGCGCGCTAAACTGTGTTGTTTACGTAATTTTTTTGCGGCTATTTGCGCATGAAAAGCAAGGGCTTGCAAAAGCTCTGCCTTGTTGTCGATACGCTGACCAAAACTGCGCGTGCTGTATATTTCTTGCTTTGGCGGGCGGATATCATCCCAACTGAACCTCACAGTGCCATTTAACTCGTCGACTGTGCGCTCAAGCAATACCGAGAACGTCTTGCCGACCCATGCTGCATTAAGATTGGCAAGTTGCCAAGCGGTTATTACACCGTGTTGATTTAGCTTGGTAGCTGTTCGCCTGCCAACGCCCCAGACATCAATCACCTTCATTTGTGATAACACACGATAGCGCATCTTATCTGAATCGATCACGGCCACACCAGCAAAGCCAGGCAGTTTCTTGGCAGCGTGGTTAGCAGCCTTAGCTAAGGTTGGCGTTTTACCTATACCAACGCCGATTGGCAAGCGAACGTTGCGCCACACTGCCTTGCGTATTGCTAAAGCGTGCTCGTTCCAGCCCTCTTTAGGTAAGTAGTTGTCAACTTTGTTATAACTTAAAAAGCATTCATCGATCGAGTAGACATGAATATCAGGTGCAAATGTTGCACAGACATCCATCATTTTGTTACTTAAATCTGCATACAACTCATAATTACTAGAGCGAATAACAGCACCAATCGCTGCCAGTTGCTCTTTTACTTGATAATAAGGGGCAAACATTTTCACTATGCCCATTTTTTTAGCGACAGGACAGACAGCGCAAACACAACCATCATTGTTGGTAAGAACAATTACCGGTTTCTTTCTTATCTTGGGGTCGAATACTTTTTCGCAGCTCGCATACATTGAGCTGACATCACAAAGAGCATACATAATAAAACCTTCACTGTTTTATTTTAAATAGAAGTATTACCAATCAATAGGGTGGCTTTAGGTCGCCAATATCATAAATTTTTCATTAATGGACGATGCAAACGGATAGAGCGAATGCAAACCCCCTCTATTTCAAATACATCATCAGGGCTTAAACAATAGGGCCGATAACCTGGTGTCGGTGATAACAAGCGTCTATTGTTCTTATCAACCACTTTACAGATAAAATCCCCGTTCAAATTGGCTACTATGACATCGTTATTACGCACTGTTTCGGCTCTGGATATGATTAATAAATCGCCACTATAAATACCAACACCCGTCATCGATTCCCCTTCTGCATAACCGATATAGGTCGCCTCTGGATGATCTATTAATAATTGATCTAAATTCAACCCTAACTGTTGATACTGCGCGGCTGGACTTTCAAAACCGGTGATGCCTGCTTGTGCACGTAAAGGAATAAATTTTAACATACCACCACCATTAACTGTATTTATATACAGTATATAGTGATCATCTGATGATAGACAAGTAATAACTAAAAACAGTATCAACTAAGCTCATACCAAAGCGCTGTGCTTGCTGATCTATCACTTAGCTGGTGTGTGTATTTAAGTAAGTTTTTGATCGCTCGCTTTGTCAGATACTTGCTTTTTGTACTTGATTGGGCTCAGTTTAAAAAAGCGTTTAAACTCTCTTGAAAAAGCCGCTAGCGAGTTAAAGCCACAACGAATGGCGATTTCCTGCATATTGTGATCACTGCCTAATACTAGCCGCTTTGCAGATTGCAGGCGCAACCTTTTATAATAAGCTTGTGGGCTTGTTGCTAATTGTTTACGAAACAATGATTCCAGTGTTCGCTTTGATATTTTTAACCTGTGTGCAATGTCTTGGTTGCTTAATGGGTTGTCGATATATTCTTCCATTAATCTCACAGCTGCACTCATTCTAGGCTGCTCTTGCTGCCTGATACCTAGTGAAACTAAAGGCTGTGGTGTCTGCCCGTGTCGATCGCCGTTATAGATAAAAACACTCGCTACTTCTAAGGCTAAAGTAGGTCCATATCGCGATTTAACTAAATGCATAAATAAATCAATTGTGGGCGCTGCTCCCCCTGTCGTAAAGTATTTGCCATCGATAATGTACCTATCAGGCCTTATATGTATCCCAGGGTAGGCATTGCGAAAATCCTCGAGATCTTCCCAGTGCGTCGTGGCATGTCTATTATGTAAAAAACCTGCCCTGGCAAGAATCCAGCTTCCCGATTCCACACCGCCAATATAGTCAAACTTTGTGGCCAACTTTTTAAAACGTAATAAATTTTGCTGATCCATATATTTATGATGACTAAAAGCGGCAATACAAACGAGTAAATCACCACTTAAATCATCATTAAAACTAACATCTGGTTGAATGTGATAACCGCAACTGAGCTTAACTGGCGCACCATCTATGCTCGCTATTTTCCAGTGAAATAATTCTCCTCTGGATATTCGATTAGTCGCACGCATAGTATCTAACATTGCTGCTAGTGACATTAGTGATGATTGTGGTAGCAATAAAATAACCACATTAAGTGATGCTACATTGGCTGAAAAAAGACTCATGATGAGGACTCATTGATAGATATTGCGCTAATTATCAAAAAACTATGCGCTAAATGTAAATTAATAGCAATGGTTACATGCCATTATATCGCTATCGCTTTAATACACTATTATCAGTTGGCAGTGCTGGCAGAAGCTATAATTAATATGCCTCTAGTAATTGCTAACCTCTTATGACATCGGATACTTAATATGACATTACAAGTTAACAACAACCCATTTATTACTTGCGCAGTCACCGGCTCAGGTAGCTCACAAGATCGGTCTCCTCATGTACCGCGCTCTCCTAAGCAAATAGCCGAGAGCTGTATTGACGCGGCGAAAGCGGGTGCTGCAGTAGTGCATTGTCATGTTCGTGACCCTATTACTGGCGCGCCTAGTCGTGATATTGAATTGTATAGAGAGCTGACTGAGCGAGTCCGCGAATCAGAAGTTGATATGGTATTAAATTTAACTGCGGGTATGGGCGGTGATATCGTCTTTGGCAGCCCACAAGCACCGTTCCCTCTTAATGAGGCAGCAACTGATATGGTCGGCGCTGAGGAAAGGGTCGAACATATACGCCAGTGCCTACCGGAAATCGCGACGCTAGATTGCGGCACCATGAACTTTGCTGAAGCAGATTACGTTATGACCAACACGCCAGGCATGCTGCGAGCGATGGGGAAAATGATGACAGATATGGGCGTCAGACCTGAAATAGAAGTATTTGACACCGGCCACTTATGGCTAGCAAAGCAACTGGTTAAAGAAGAGATCATTAAAGACCCTGTCATGGTGCAATTGTGTATGGGCATCCCATGGGGTGCGCCCGATGATTTGAATACACTAATGGCAATGGTTAATAACATTCCGCAATCATGGACATTCTCAGCGTTCTCTATCGGTCGTAACCAAATGCCTTATACCATGGCCGCCGTACTTGCAGGCGGTAATATCCGTGTCGGCTTAGAAGATAATTTATGGCTAAGTAAAGGCCAGCTAGCAACCAATGCACAACTGGTAGAGAAAGCGGCAACGCTGGTTACTAATATGGGTGGCACCTTAATGACTCCCGCACAAGTACGTGAAAAAATGCAGCTTGTTAAAAGAGCGCCATTAGCAGCCCAGTAATAATTTAGGCGATAAGCTAAATGTAATAATGCGAGATACCGTTATCGCAAATCTACCATTTTAAAGGTATCTCTTCTTAAATTGATTGTTAATACGAGAATATAAATGAATAAAATAGCGGCATGTATCGGCGGTGGTGTTATCGGTGGTGGTTGGGTTGCAAGGTTTCTATTGCACGGCTGGGATGTAAAAATATTTGACCCGGCAGCGGATGCTAAACGCAAAATAACTGAGGTGCTCGATAATGCTCGCAGCTCATTACCCGCACTGGCTGATGTCGCTATGCCTGAAGAAGGTCAGTTGATTTTCTGTGATTCACTAGAGCAAGCAGTGTGTGATGCACAGTGGATTCAAGAAAGCGTCCCTGAGCGTTTAACACTCAAGCATGATGTCTATCGTCAAATACAAAAATATTGTCAAAGCAATGCAATAATAGGCTCATCTACATCAGGTTTTAAGCCTAGTGAACTACAAGAAAACGCTATTAACCCTAAACAAATCATGGTTGCGCACCCATTTAACCCTGTTTATTTAGTGCCTTTAGTCGAATTAGTGCCAAGCGCTGCTAGCAGTAAAACAGACATTGATAACGCTCAACAACTACTCAGCTCTATCGGCATGAAAGCATTGTTAGTGCGCAAAGAAATTGATGCTCATATTGCCGACAGGCTACTAGAGGCTGTGTGGCGTGAAGGCCTGTGGTTAATTAAAGATGATATCGCGACTACCGCAGAAATAGATGATGCAATTCGCTTTGGTTTTGGCTTGCGCTGGGCGCAAATGGGCTTATTTGAGACCTATCGTATTGCTGGCGGTGAAGCGGGAATGGCTCATTTTATTGCACAATTTGGCCCCGCGTTATCATGGCCTTGGACTAAATTGATGGATGTTCCTGAACTCACTGATGAGTTGATTCAAAAAATAGCACAGCAATCAGATGAACAATCGGGAATGCATACGATTCGCGAGCTGGAGAGAATACGCGATAAAAATTTAGTCGGTATTATGCGCGTGCAAAAAGAGGCTAATTGGGGGGTTGGCGAGATGCTCTTAGAGCATGATCAATACCTTATTCAACAATTAGAGAAACAACAGGCAAGCACGGTAGTTAATGAAGACTTTAGCCAAGCGCTGTCTATGTATCAAGGCAAAGTATTACCTGCATGGATTGACTATAACGGTCATATGAATGAATCAAATTATTTACAGGTAATGAGCTTAGCTACCGATAACTTTATGTCTTTCATTGGCGCTGATGGTGATTATGTCAATAACGGCCAAAGCTACTTTACGGTAGAGACTCATATTAGACATTTAGATGAAGTAAAACTCAACGAGCCTTTAGAAGTCACCACACTGTTAATGTCATATGATGCGAAGAAATTACATGTTTTTCATCGTTTATATCAGCCTAAAACAGGCGCGCTACTCGCCACAGGTGAGCATATGCTGCTGCACGTCGATTTAAACCTTGCTAAGAGCTGTCCGACTAGCCCTGCTATTGAAGAAAAACTAGCTAAGATCTATGATCACCACCAGCAATTAGATTTACCAGAAGGAGCCGGTAACGCCATTAAAAAAATACTGCCGCGCTAACTTTGATAACATTAAAGAGCAGTGTAAAAAAACGCTGCTTGATTATTAATTTTTCGCATCGGCAATAGATATGATTAACAAATACCCATTAAGCCCTAGCATGCAACGCTTTGTAGAGCGCTGTGACAGCTTTTTTCCTGATAGTGTTATCAATCAAGGGATTGCAGCACAGCGCCAAGCCTATAACACTATGACAGCGAGTTTCGCTAAGGAGCAAGCAACATCACTAATCATTAGTGATCAGCTGCTCAACGGTGTTAACACACGTCGCTACCAGCCTAAAGGTGATGTTAATACAACGGTTTTTTATGCGCATGGCGGCGGTTGGTACCTTGGCAGTTTAAATAGTCATGACAGTTTTTGTGCCGCTATTGCTAAGCACTGTCAAGTCTGTGTTATCAGCATTGATTATCGCCTATCACCAGAACATCCCTTTCCGGCTGGGCTCAATGATTGTTACGCTGTCTATCAAGCGCTAATACAACAAGGCATTAGGCCGCTATTATTAGGTGACAGTGCCGGGGCTAATTTAATGGCGGCACTAACGTTACGCGCTCGCGATAATCAATTAACTTGTGCACTAGCTCAAATATTAATCTACCCAGCACTAGCACCACCATTAAGTCTGTCTTCCCATCAGCAGTTTTGTGACGCACCACTGTTATCGGCACAGTCCATGGCATTTTGCCTACAAAACTATATTCCTCATTGCTATCAAACAAGTAATAATCCAGCTATTTTCCCATTGCAAGCCACATCCTTAGCCGCACTACCACAAGCTGTTATTTTAGCCGCTCAGTTTGATCCTTTAGTCGATGATGCACGCCTTTACAGTCAATCCTTACAAGAACAGGGTGTATCGGCACAGTACATAGAGATTAAAGGATTAGTACACGGTGCGTTACATGCGATTGGAAGCTGTGACGAGGCAAATGTGTTATTTGCCGCTATTTGCGATCAAGTTCAAGGTTTTAAAGAATATTCAGGCTAAAGTGCCATATATAAATCTGAATATAAAAAGCCAATTTTTTGGTCATTGGCTATTTAAATCAGTAATTTAGAGTGATCTGTCAGACGACAATCGAGGAGTGGCTAACGAGATAAAATACTCTCGTAGTCAATAAAAATCACCTCGAGAGTATTCCTATATTAAAGCATGATTAAAAAGACACTTGTTTCCATTTCGCTTGATCTGAAACGGGTCCCATATTGTAGCCATCTGGCGCACCTTTAGGCCCTTCCATCGTCACCAAAATTTCACAATCAAGTATTCTATCGGCCCATGATTTCTCAAAAGGAATCACCCTTTTACCACTCGCCGGTAAAAAACCTAATGACATCGGTTCATGTCCTTTTTCCATCAACCACAATTCATAATAAGTGTTTTCTGGCATATCAACAGGGTATTTCGACTCGACAACCAGCTGTTGTTTACTCATTGATGTATTCATCACCCAACCGGGTTGCTGATTCTCGTTGGCGATCAAAGGTACGCTATAAATTTTACCCTGTTGTGGCCATTGTAAAAAAAGACCAACACTTAACATCAGCGCTAGAGAAAAACCTGCTAAAGAGCGCCAAGACCATATGTTTTTTTCAGGCTTAGTTTCTTTATTTATATTTTTCCATATATTAGCTGGCGGCTTAATAGGTGTTAAATTCCTATTAAACACATCTAGATGTTCGCGCCAAGATTCTATTTCTTTTTGCATATCATGGCTAACGGCCATCAAAGCTTCAACCCGCGCTTTATCTTGTGCTGTAAGAATACCTAATACATATTCAGCAGCGGCTTGATCTCGCTGCTCTATGTCACTTAAATCGTATTCATGCATTTTCGTAACCTCTCCAATCCACGCCTAATCCAAGTCTTTACTGTACCTAACGAAGTACCTGTTCTGTCAGATAAAGCTTGGTGAGTTAGACCTTCAAAGAAGGCCATCTCTAAATATACTTTTTGCTGTTCTGGAAGCTCTTTCAAACATTTATGCATTGCAGCACTATCTTGACCTAATGCAACATTTTCTTCCTGCGAAGGAGCATCATCTGCAATATAAGTTAACGCATCATCCGTATCATGTTGATCATTATGTTTGTTCTTTCTCAAGATATCTAATGCTTGATTACGGGTAATAGTATTGAGCCAGGTTTGCGCTTTAGCTTTAGATGAATCATATGAGCCTGCGTTATTCCAAACCTTATAAAATACTTGCTGTAAACAATCTTCAGAAAGCTCCCTATCTTTTAATATACGTAAAGCAACGCTGTATAGATTCGCTGAACATAAGTCATAAAGCTTTTTAAGTGCTGTATGTTTACCCGCTGCACACTCAAGTAAATATTTTTCTAATAGAGGCTGCTTATCTACGCTATTGCCACTTATAAATGACATAAATTGTGGTAATCCTATAAAAATTTGGCCGAAAAGGACGTACACATTAATATAAAATTACCAGCGAAGAAAGCAGTAGCCCTGTTTTTACCTAAAAAACAAGATAACACCATTGTTATCATTCTCAAAATCCAACAAAAGTGTTACTTTTTACTGTAATACTTAAGTGTTTTCCACAACTTATTTTGCGAAATGAGCACGCAGATAGTGATCAATTGACAAACGACCAGGCCCCCACATTACACTTACTAACATCATCATGCCCCACAATTGGTGATCATAGAACCCTCCTCCCCATATTACTGGGTAAGAGATAACAGCAATGATATTAAATACAAATAATGCCAACCCTGTAACCCTTGTAAACAAACCCAATAAAATGAGCGGTGGTAAAATCAACTCAGCAGCCGTACCTAGATAAGCAGCTAACTCAAATGGTAAAAAAGGCACCTGATATTCTTCTTCAAATAAATACAGCGTGCTATCCCAGCTGGCGATCTTAGTCTGCCCTGCTTTAAAAAAGGCTATTGCCGGTATTACGCGTACTAATAACAGCACCAAAGGCTCTATCCATTTTGCAGCCAGTGCTACAGCACAGTCATACATTGCTAATACTTTTTCAATCATGATTCACCTTCTAATATAAAATTGTTAATGACGGTCTTTTCAATAAATAAACCCAGCTCTTGCTGGAAGTTCTCTAAGCTTGCTAATTCATGCAAGGCCTTACCTTGCCCAATAGCGGCTAACACATCATATTGCTGTTGTGTCAGTAAATAACATTTCGCTCCTTGGTTTTGCTCAGGGTGCACAATAATGTACTCGCCGTGTTGCAAATCTATACCTTCTAACTCACCCGTTTGCACACCATTCCATATCGAAAATGCCGGATATTTAGATTTAATTAACACGGTATTAGCTACTAGTGAAAAACTAATATTCATTTGTTCTTCATCGGTTAAGCTGGTCAATTTTTCAAACGGAAACAGCGCAAAATCAAACACTGTTTTAGATCTATCGTACGACCAATCCAACAGAGCAATATCTGCTAGATAAGGTACTGACTCAGCTTGTTTGCAGTGCTTTATATACTCAGGAAAGTCACTGCCGTACAACTCTATACTGGCCTGTTGTAAAGGTTTTTCGATGATAAAGGCTTTTGCTAACTGCTCAAAAAACTCAGTGCCCACAAGCTTCATCACCGTTGGAAAACACGCTTTTAAATACTCACTGATGCTGATATAAAAATTATTTCTATATAGCTGCATCAGCTCTTTATTACTAAAAGGGCCACTGATACCTAAATCATCTAGCTCGATTGATTCATGTAATAAGTATTTGGCGAATGCTGCCTGTAATTGCGCTAATGTCATGCTGTAACCTTGGTTTGCTCAACCAATGATTTTGCCACTTGGCTAGAGTGTGTTAACTGCTCTGCTCTGGCTCTATCGACCTGTTCAAGTAATACAGATAACTGTGGGATATTTGAATCCCATTCAATTAACGCAGGTGCAGCACAATATTGACGTAAATAACGAAACAAATCCCAAACAGGCTCTGACACTGCACTACCGTGGGTATCTATTAAAATCTCACCATTTTCAAGCTGCTTTCTAGTAAAGCCTGCAAGGTGGATTTCTTGTACTGCATCAATATCAATGTGTTTTAAGTAATCGAGCGCATTCAATCCTAAATTGACGCTATTAACATAAATATTGTTTAAGTCTAGTAATAATCCCGATTGGCATTTTTGCTGTATTTTATTTAAAAACTCCCATTCAGGCATCGTACTGTGATCAAATGACAAATACGTGGTAGGGTTCTCAACTAGCAGCTGGCGACCTAAAAAATCTTGAACTTGATTTAATCTATCGGCAAACAAATTGAGACTTTCATCAGTGTATGGGACAGGCAGTAAATCGTTAAAATAACGTGAATTTAGCGAACTCCAACTAACGTGCTCTGAAATCAGTGCCGGCTGATAAGTATCAATAAGATCTTTCATTAACAATAGATGTTGTTTGTTAATTGGATCACTAGAACCTAGAGATAAACCAATGCCATGAAAACTCAGTGCATAGTTATCTGCCACTTCATCTAAATATTGTCTTTGTGCTGAGTGTGCGCTAAAGAAATTTTCACTGTGCACCTCTAGCCAATCAACCGCTGGCTTGTCGGCTAATATTTGCTGATGATGCGCTGCTCTTAAGCCAATACCGATCGCATATTGTTCAATATTAGAATGCATTTTTTCAACTGTATTAGATGATGAAATAGCCATAATATTCTCGTTTAATCGCAAACAGCTTATGCAGTATAACCCGAATACCTAAATCTAAATATGCGAATCTAAACCTAGGTACTCGCAGTTCTAACCTTAATTTGATGCTCAATTCAAAGCATAGATACTTACAAGAAAATTAGAACTAATGAACTCGTAATAATTTCTTCTCTAATAATATTAGAGACAACTTAAGGCATGCGTATAAATAATTAAGCTTTAGGTGTTAAGCTGCCGCCAGTGAGCTTTCCACATAAGCCGGTTGGGATAGCAATGAATGCATCACCTTGGTTATCTGTTTTAGAAGTACCTGCACATGAGCTTGTATTAGTTGCACAATCATTTTGACCTGCCGCTGCAACGCCATAACATTTCTCTTTGCTGGCCGCTACTGCTGGTGCTGAAATCATTGTTGCGCCTAATGCGATAATACCTGTAATTGCCGTTGCTGCTGCTAGATTTTTAGTTGACATATATAATTCCTATTTAACTTATGTTGTATTAAATTATTGTATTACCTGAGATTATCTTTCTCGCTTTACTATACGTCTCGTTATTTTATATAGATTCAAAACATTTCAAAATATATATGATTGTAGCTAAACTTAAATCATCATCATTCATATTAACGCCATGAATAAGAATAACCAGTGCTTTTAAGCCATCGCCTAATAAAAATATCTGATATGGCGTAACTGATAATAGACACAGTTTTATCTGAGTGTATTAGTGAAGAAGATAAAATATTGAGGGGATGGTAATTAGAAAAAAGAAAGGCCGTATTTTATAAATATATTTTTATATGAGTTTGTTAATAAACCCAATTAAAAATACCCTATAAATATGAATACACCTAAACCCAACACAGGTTACATTTAGGTGTAATGAACTTTACCTAAACCGATGATTAAGCCTTAGGAGTTAAGCTACCGCCAGTGATTTTTTCGCATAAACCTGTAGGGATTGCGATGAAAGCATCACCTTGAGCATCAGTTTTAGAAGTACCTGCACATGAGCTAGTATTCGTTGCACAATCGTTTTGACCTGCTGCAGCTACGCCATAACATTTTTCTTTACTAGCAGCGACTGCCGGTGTTGAGATCATTGCTGCACCTAATGCAAGAATACCTGTAATTGCTGTTGCAGCTGCTAAATTTTGTTTTGACATAATAGGTTCCTATTTTTTTGGTTATATTGACGATTATATTAAATTATCACTTAATATATCGTCTCTCATTTGTTTATACGCAACCTTTGCAAAGATAGATTCAGATATTAAATATATCAATCTGAGTATCTCCCTAAGCACTGCAAAAAAGTAAGCAATATAACGATTTTTAGGCCTTTCAATACTAAAAATTAAATCTTAGTATTCATCGAGTATAGATGCGATCTATATCTTGTGCAATCAGTTGAGCACCTTGTGGCTGCATATGCAAGTGATGGTTCCCAGAAAATACTTGTACTTGCTTACAATCGATATGGTTTAAAAACTCTTGCCATTTATCATTACTAAGACCGCTATCGCCTAAGTAAACATAAGTATCTGTCTTTAGTGATTTTAAAAAAGCGATAATTTGCTCTTCACTCATACGTTGAATTGAAGGCAACATCAAGGCAGCATCACTGCGCCAATGATAGCTTTCATCGACCAACTTAGCACCGCGAGCAACTAATAGCTTCGCCGCTTGCTCAGTCACTGAAAAAATGCTGTTCATTCGCGCCTTTACCAATAGCTCAAAACTTTTTAAACGCCGCGCTTTTTTATCTTTAGCATGCCCTAGATTCGCTTTGCCAATAAACTTGGCTCTATCTTGTATTGCCTCAGCCATTAACGCGGGAAGTTTATCTGCTGGGTAGCTTAGTGGCGCCAATCCTTCAATCATAATTAGTTTATCGACTTTTTCTGCAAAACAAGCCGCAAATAGCATCGCGATACTCGCCCCCATTGAATGTCCTAGTAAATCGGCTTTTTCTATGTTGAGCGCTTGTAAAATCAAATATAAATCCATCACATTATCCCAGATGTAATAAGGCTGATTAGCACCTCTATGTGAGGAGTGGCCGTGGCCTACTAAATCTATCGCGATAATATGATAATGAGGTAATTGTTCTGCTAATAACGCAAAGCTTGCAGCGTTATCTAACCAGCCGTGCAGTGCTATGAGGGTTGGGTTGTCACTGTTACCGTATTCTATGACGCCAATTTCTAAATCATTTATTTCTAAAAAAAACTCTCGTGTATTATCCAAGCTGACACCTATCGTTTACATCTATGCCATTTCAAATTTGGCTTTTATTTTATTTTTAAATCAATTCAATAGCTTCTATTGACGAATAGTAGCATCATATTAAAATTAATCATCTATAGTATAATCGCTAGCTGCAACTTTTCTACTAAGGCTCTATTTTCAATGATAACAGCACAATCTAAACAGTCACTTCTTTTTGGCTTATTAATATCCAGCACTTTAATTGCGTCTACATTTTACTCCCAAGTCAGCCCAGGCGGTGAAGGTTTATTAATACCCTATAACAGCTGGACTTGGATTTGTGCCATTGTAGTTATTTGCTCAGGTGTTTTTCAAATTATTATTAAAAACACGATTGTGCTGCCTAAATACTGGCTATACATAGCTGCACTGCCTTTGGGCATTATTATCAGCGGCTTTATTATAGATTCCACTAAACCAGTTGAGTGGTTAATAAAAATAGGTTTTGTACTGGGCGGCTATTTGTTTTTAATTGCACTTTTTCAATTCAAACTATCGAGGCGAACCATTAATAATATTTTATATGGCATTTGTTTTTCCGCCATTTTACACAGTTTTATCACTTATACTCAGGTGATGGGCTGGCAAATTAGTCGCTTAATTCCAAACTCAGCAGATAACTCACCCATTAGCCTATTTCAACAAATTAATATTAATGCCACTTACTTAACGACAAGTTTTTTTGTTGCTCTTTACCTGGCATCTTGCGCTGGTATTGCAAGCAAAAATTTATTGTTAAAGATATCATTAGTAGTGACTGTTTTTGCAACAACAGCGGTATTACTTGCGATTAGTTCTAGAACGACACTAGTCGCCTTTTCGGTATCAATGCCTTTAATAATTTATGCTAGGTATTCACAATTTAAGCTTAACAAAGCGCTGAGCATGACATTAATTGCCGCGTTCATACTTGGTATTTGTGCCGGTGCTAATTTATCAAAGGGTTTTGCTAAATACGAAACCAAACTAGATACTCAAAGACAGCACGCTAGAACATATATCTATGATTTATCCTGGCAGATTTTTAAACAAAAGCCACTGTTAGGCCACGGTTTAGGCTCATTTGAACAGGTATTTCAAGAGGCAAAAATCGACTACCCTGACAGTGACAAACTCGGTGCTCAGCGCTTTTCTCATCCGCATAATGAGTTACTGATATGGCTGATAGAAGGGGGGATTGTTTCATTAATTGGTATTTTAATCGCCTTAATAGCAACACTGCTTGCCCTTTTCTCGCTTGGCATAAAACGTGGATTTACATATTTAGCACTGCTATTTCCGATTAGTTTTCACACTCAAGTAGAGCTACCATTTTATTTATCTTCTGCACTTTGGTTTGTTTGGATTACAATTTTATTTTTAATACATAACCATCAAACAATTGAGAAAAAAACACAACTATCACATGCACTTAAAAAACTGATCAGTGTCAGCACCGTTGTTATCAGCGCATTGTTAATCGCATTTTTAATTCACACTTTGGCATCCCTTGCGGGTATCACACGTATTATGTTTTACAAAAATGTGCCATTAAGCTCATTAACAACAGCCAAAAACAATATGTATTTCCAAAGCTTAGCATTACAATTCGAATTTACTGGCTTTTTATATCATGATATAGCCACAGGCAATACCACGGCAACACAACAGTTTATTCAATGGGCAGAGCCTTATATAACGACTCGCCCAGACCCTGGCTTAATAAACAATCTAGCCTTAGCTTATCGCCATTTAGAGGCGAGTGATAAAGCATTAGCTCTAATGTCGAAAGCGGCTAAAATGTACCCAAAAACAGCGACCATACAACAGCGTTATTTAGAAATTAAAAATAATGTCCCTATTAGCCAGTTTAGCCAACAAATAACGACTTTCGCTGAGCGCAACCAAAGCCAGGCCACGCCAGTTGATAAGAGTAAATAGCACCGACATCAACAGGCTCTGACAAACCCATATCACCGTACTCAAGAAAGCACACCAGATCTCCTATTAAAGGCTGGTGTGTGATTACCAGCAAATTATCACACCAGTGCGACTCTAATGCTTTAACAGCCTCATTTACGCTATTATCCGGGGTAATATTAGGCTCTATTAGCAGTGTCTCTACTGCTAAGTAATCTGCCACTATTTGCGCCGTTTGTCGCGTGCGCAGATAAGGGCTACAGACAATCTTGCTCACCTGCGTGAGCGCAGCGCCATGCTTTGCTAATAATTGTTCAATCGATTCGACACCTTGCGCTGTTAACGGCCTCTCAAAGTCACTTGCTGCCTGCCAACTTGCCTGGGCGTGGCGCATCAAAAAAAACATCTGCATACCTTATTATAAATAGTTAAATGACGATTCTATGATTGCTGCTCACTAAAGACTAGCAAAACTGTATTTAACAGTAAAAGAGTTAAGCATTTAAACACTTAAAAGATAGAAAAAACAAAGTAATACAGTGATATAAACAAAAGAAGGGGACTATATAAAAAAGAGGCATGCTGCCCAATAAGACAGCATTATAATAAATAACTAATCTAAAAGATGGTTAAAAAGTACTGTTATCAACAGGTAATACGAACTCTACATCAGAGCCTTGCTGGCTTAACATCATGCTCTTTGCCAATTTCCTAGGTGCAGCTCCTTGATAAATAACATCATAAAGCCCTTCTACTAATGGCATATAAACATTTAGCTCTAGTGCTTTATCTCTTACTAGCTTGACAGTATTAACGCCCTCAGCAACTTGCCCTAACTCAGCTACTGCCTGTTCAAGATTCTGACCTCGTCCTAAAGCAAAACCTACTCGATAGTTACGACTTAACGAAGATGTACAGGTAGCGACAAGATCGCCAACGCCTGCCAAACCTAAAAAAGTAAGAGGGTTAGCACCCATGCTCACGGCAAATCTACCCATTTCAGCAAGCGCTCTAGTGAGCAGCATACTGCGGGTATTCTCGCCCATGCCCATCGCTTCACTCATTCCAGAGGCAATGGCATATATATTTTTAAGTACACCACCAAGCTCCACACCGTATATGTCATCACTGGCATATATTCTAAAATATTGACGGTGTAACAGCTGCTGAATTTGCGTTCTTAAACCTTCATGCTTACTGGCAATGACTGTCGCCGTTAACTGTTTTTGCGCTAGCTCTTTAGCAAAGTTTGGACCACTGAGCACTCCAACTTGCAGATCAGGCAATTCATCGCTAATGACTTGGCTCATCATTTTAAATGTATCGCTTTCTATCCCCTTTGTGGTGCTTACTATTTTTACTTTCTTGGGCAAATAAGGCGCAGCTTTTGCCACAACAAGACGCACACTTTTACTGGGAATAGAAACAAAAACAATATCTACTTCTTTGAGCGCGCTAGCCATATCCGTATAGGCAACCAGTGTTGATGCTAGTTTATAACCTGGTAGATAACGGCTATTTAAATGATCAGTATTCACTTCATGTGCACTGTCTTCACTGCGCATCCACTGGCGAACATCGTGACCCTTTTCGGCACTAATATTAGCGATCACGGTACCAAAACTACCACCGCCAAGAACCGCTATTTTTAACAGCTTTTTGCTCATTTACCTGCCACTAGATCAAATTATATTTCAGCTAAGAGCTCTTCACTCGGGTGTATACAATTAAGCTTTACCCCTGTCTCACTTTCTATTTCAGGAATCATAAATGAATCGTCTTCACAGGCAAAACAAATCGAAATACCGGTTGTACCTGCTCTTCCTGTACGCCCGATACGATGAACATAATCATCAGCATCTTCAGGCAAATGATAATTAACCACATGACTAACGCCATCAATATGAATACCACGCCCTGCGACATCGGTCGCGACTAACACTTGAATTCTACCTTTTTTGAAGTCATCTAGGGTTTTAACACGCTTGTGTTGTGGAATTTCTCCGGACATCAACGCAGCTTTAACGTTATCTTTTTTCAATTTCTCTGCTAATTCACGTGTTTGATGGCGCCTATTACAGAACACGATCACTCTCTCAACTTCGTTTTGGGCAATGTAATTACGAAGCAGTTTATATTTATCACGTTTTTCTACTAAAAAGACCTGCTGACTAACTGTATCAGTGGTCTTACGATCAGACTCTATCTCAACAATCACCGGATCATCTGTCCATTGACTCGCAAGATTCATCACTTCATCAGTAAATGTCGCACTATAAAGTAGCGTTTGGCGCTCTTCACCCTTTTTAGGCGTATTGCGAATAATAGTACGCACATCGGGAATAAAGCCCATGCTTAACATGCGATCCGCTTCATCGAGCACCAACATTTCAACATTACCTAGATCGATTTCTTTTGATCTAACAAAATCAATTAATCTACCAGGTGTTGCTACCATAATATCAACGGGGGCTACAGCGAGCTGTTGTCTTTGTTTTGAGTAGTCCATACCACCAACCATAGAAACAACGTGCAATGTAGTATAGGCACATAGCTGCTGGGCATCAGATGCGATTTGTAAAGCTAGCTCACGTGTCGGCGCTATAATTAAAGCCCTTGGCTCAGCTTTTTTACGTTTATGGGTGTAGGGAAAGTCCAATAAGTCGGTAATAATACCCACTAAAAAAGAAGCGGTTTTACCGGTACCTGTCTGCGCTTTGCCGATGATGTCTCGGCCTTTTAAAGCATGCTCAATAGTAGCAGCTTGAATTGGAGTGCAATATTCAAAACCTAAATCAGCAATGCCATGCATTAACTCATCTGGTAAGGAAAAATCATGAAACCTTTGCTTGTCAGTAATTTTTTCTACGACAAAATCTTTTGGTTGCCAAGTATTATTATTTGTATTATTCACAGTTGTTTTAATTCTCATCAATTATATATTTACCGACCCGTATAACTAGCGTTCAATCTCACGCTTAAATGGCGGTAAAGCATCTAGTAGTTGGCGCCCATAACGTTTTGTTACCGCGCGACGATCTAACAATATTACTTGCCCTGTATCACTTTCTGAGCGCAACAAACGGCCTACCGCCTGTGTCAATCGCATTGAAGTGGCAGGCACTGTCCACTGCATAAAAGCATTGCCACCTCCGTTTTCGATCCACTCTGACATGGTGGCATCTACCGGATCATCCGGCACTGAAAAAGGAAGTTTTGTAATAATAACCTGAGTTAAGTAATCACCCGGTAAATCTACACCTTCTGAAAATGAAGCCAAGCCAAAAATCACGCTTTTTTTACCTTCATCAATTTTTAACTTATGCTGGCGCAATATTTCGTTTTTACTCAGTTTACCTTGCGCTAACACATTATCATGCAGTGATGCTGATAACGCCTCGATCACGCTGTCCATCTGTCGCCAAGAACTAAATAATACCAATCCCGCTTTTACATCGGGAAGCTGTTTATTTAAATACTTTATGATTTCATTGGTGTGTTCTTGAGGATTACTCGGATCAGTTGTCATAGCGGGAATGACTAAGCTTGCAGCATTAGCATAATCAAAAGGGCTAGGTAATTGTGCACACAAAGTATCAGCAGGTAAACCTAAATCGTTCAAAGCACGATCAAAACTACCTAGAGCTGTTATAGTTGCCGATGTAAGTACTGCACCAAAGCAGTTTTGCCAAAGATGCTCTTTTAAAGTATCTGCAGCTGACACAGGACAGCTTCTACACTCAAAATCCATCCCATCTAAAGTATCCAACGCATTTACCCAACGCGCTGTGGGTGTAGTATTGGGATTATCTAAACTAGCATAGCTTTTACTCAACCAATATATAGACTGCCCTCTTGACCACATCCCGCCCATAACTGGGTACCAACGCTCTGCTACTGCCCTATCAATTTCTGCAACAGATCCATCTAACGCCTCTTTTAACACATCGACTATTTGCTCTGCTTTAAGCGCCCACTTTTCAGCACTTGCCGCCACACTTGCCGCTATCACCATTAAATTTTCTGGTATTAAGCCATTGGGAAAACGCATGCGATCACGATCAGGCTGCTGTGCTGTAAACGTCGTTCTCACCAATTGTAACCATTGCTCTAGTGATTGCTCTAAGTCCCTACGCGGAAACTCCATACGATCAACATATTGCACAATGCTTGGGTGCCTATCTGTCTCCTCTATTAGCTGATCTAGTTGTCGAACGCTTGATTTCAACCATTTTATAGACGCTTTAAGACGTGCGCTGTAGGCAAAATGTCCCGTTGTTTTTTGGCCTAAATGATGCGCCTCATCAAAAATATAAATAGTATTGCTAGGCTCAGGCAAAATAGCACCACCGCCAAGCGAAAGATCTGCCAACACTAAATCATGGTTAGCCACTATTACCTGCGCTTTATCTAACGCATCTCTGGCTTTGTAAAAAGGACAATTATTAAAATGGTCACAGTGCCTGTTAGTACAACGCACATGATCACTGGTCAAAGGCCTCCATACATCTTCACTCATTTCAGTTTTTAGCGAATCCCTATCGCCATCCCATTGACCGCTGGAAAATGATGACATTATGGTGCGATAAAAAGACACTGTTTTCTCATCTAGCTTAAACACCTGCTCATCTTCATAAAGCGCCATCTGGCCCATATCATCTTGGTTGTCTAAGAACTTTTGAGCTTGAGCCGTACAAAAATAACGCCCTCGCCCTTTTGCTAATATGTAATTAGTTGACCAATTAGTAATCTCATTGAGCTCTGGTAAATCCTTATGTATTAATTGCTCTTGTAAAGCGACAGTCGCTGTTGAGAGCACCAGCTTACAACCCATCTCTTTTGCAATGGGTATGGCAGATAGCAAATAGGCCATTGTTTTACCGGTACCTGTACCCGCCTCAATAATGCAGACATGATTATTAGAAGTCCTTTCATTATTGTGATCAGATTCTATTCCCCCTAACGTTCTAGCGACATGGGCTATCATCTGCTTTTGACCGGAACGAGGCTTAAGATCCCTATGTTCAAGGAATTGTCGATAACTAGTTTGGATAACATTTTTTAAAGCGGTATTTAGCACTCTGCAAAGTCCAGTAGAAACAAAAATTATGGGCGATTTATAATATCAGTATAGTAACAAAACACTGAATATATAAACAGAAAAAAGCTTTACAGAGAAGAAATACTGTATATAATCCAAGTACTGTATAAAAAATCAGATAAGGATAAAGACTATGCTGAATACCGCAAAACTTACCAAGCGACAAACAGATGTATTCAACTGCATAAAAAGCCACATAGAAGAAACGGGCTACCCGCCAACCAGAGCTGACATCGCCAGATCTCTTGGCTTCAAATCCACTAATGCTGCTGAAGAACACTTAAAAGCACTGGCCAAAAAAGGTGCCATTGAAATTATTGCCGGCACATCTAGAGGTATTAGAATACCAATGCTTGAGCAGCAAGAGCTTGGTCTACCTATTATAGGTAGAGTCGCAGCGGGCTCACCTATTCTCGCACAAGAACATATAGAAGAGCACTGCACTATTTCCTCTAGCTTTTTCAGCCCAAGCGCTGACTACTTGTTAAGAGTACAGGGCACTAGCATGAAAGACATTGGTATTATGGATGGCGACTTGCTGGCTGTACACCAATGCAAAGAAGCACGTGATGGCCAAATAGTCGTCGCTAGAATTGACGATGAAGTGACTGTTAAACGCTATAAACGCGAAGGTAATATTATTTATCTTATTGCTGAAAACGAAGAGTTTTCTCCAATTGTTATCGACCTTGCAGAGCAAGAAATTTCTATTGAAGGACTTGGAGTCGGTGTTATTCGCCAAGGCGGCGAGCCATGATTACCAATACAGCAGATGAGCATGTTAGCGCGATTAACCAACATCGGGTAGCAACGTCAATGAATAACCACTTTATAAAAACCAACACGCTTAACAATGATCAATTATCTGTTATAGAGCCATCTTTTTCACAAACTAGCCATAGCGTGCACCCAAACGATAACTCAAATGCTGATATTAATCATAGCAAAGCATTGTCAGCGGCACCTAAAAACAGCTTGTTGGGCAAATTGACAGAGATTATAACCAGCGATGAGGAAGAGGCCAGCTTAACAATGCTGCTACCATTACTTGCTGCCTTAAGTAAAGATGATCGCTGGTTTGCCTGGGTTTCGCCACCTAAACCACTGCCGAGACAACTATTACAACAAGCAGGTATCGCCTTAGATAAAGTTATGCTGCTATACCCTGATGAACAGCATTCAGCACTAAACATAGCAACTAAAGCACTCAGTGCCGGCACATGCCATGCGGTAATAAGCTGGGGAGAAAGCCTTTCAGAGCTTGAGTTTGCACACTTACAACGCTCAGCGCAAAAAGGCGCGAGCCATGGTATTTTAATTAGAAAAAGACCATCTTAACAAAGCTAGCGCTTTATAACTTTAATAATTTAAATATTTGAAAATTAGAATAAACTAACAAAATTGCTTGGCGCGTGTCAATGTATTACTTGAGTTTTGGATTCTAACCTAGCAGCTTCAACTTGGTTTGATTCAGACAAGTATTCAATGCCCGCTATCAACATTTTACTTGCTAAGTCTATTTGCAGGCCATCGAGTTTTTCTTTGAACTCTTCACTTATATTTATCGTCAATAACGCAGATTCGTTACCAGCTTTACGCACAACGAACTCATCGTTAGGCAGTTGAACAATCTCTAATGCTGTGACTTTAGAATCTTTCATAGACATCCTTAATATATTATTAAGTTTACCATTCCTGCATTAATTGTCGGTACTGCAGAATGATTGCTTGTAAATTATCGTAACACAATTGAAAGTGCTGTTCTTGGGTTACTGTTTCTATATTGGTTATTGTTATCTTATTTTCAAGTGTAGCAGCACAAATATCATTGTGCTTATTTTTTATATCTTCAAACTCTAAACACCGCTGATACGAGGTTAATAGCCAACTCAACCACCCCTGTGCCCGCTCTAGCTCAGCGAGTAGTGTCGTGTACTGACAAACCACACCTTTGCCAGTAAGTTTTTGCTGTAGCTCATTAAAACTAACGACAGCTTCAATAGCATGATCACTAGATACTTCAGCTAAAAATGCCCTATAAACTAAAATTAAATGAAAGTATAATGCCTGATGATAAACACTTTGTAATACATTAGTATTTTCAACTGATCCTGCAATGATAACCAATTGCTCAAGCTGTAGTTTGACAGCATTTATCTTTTGATTGGTCAGACCTATCTGATGTATGTTCAATGTCGTATTCTTATTTAATTTTTGATTATATTAAGTTTTATTTGATAGTTTGCCAGCTAAAGCTCTAACCGCAAAATAATGAATATGAACAAAAAAGACAGAACAGGTTAAACACTATGGCTTAACCTGTTCATGCACACTAATGATCTACGCCACTGAGCGTGTTATTTCTTGGCCGCAGCTTTCTTAGTCGCAGTTTTTGTAGCCTCTGTTTTTTTAGCGGCGACTTTTTTAGGCTTAGGGATCTCTATATCCCAGCGGCTACCAGTATAAAAAGCTTTCCAACCACTGGCCTTACCGTCGACCTCAGTCATTACGTATTGCTCTTTTGTCTTACGAGAATAGCGAATAATCGTATCATTACCCACATTATCTTTAACAGGAGCGCTAAATAAAAACTCATATTTAGGGTCTATAGCAGCTTGATGCGCTAAAATCTCGTGCACTTTAGGTGCTCTCGTTTCTCTATTTCTAGGAAATTTACTAGCAGCTAAAAACAAACCTGAGGCACCATCACGTAAAATGTAAGTATCTTCTACTTTTTCACATTCAAGCTCTGGCATAGGAACCGGATCCATTTTAGGGGGAGCCGCCTCACCATTTCGCAATAATTTACGCGTATTTTTACACTCTTCATTAGTACAGCCAAAGAACTTGCCAAAACGCCCGGTTTTAAGCTGCATTTCGTTTGAGCATTTATCACATTCAAGTACAGGCCCTTCATAACCTTTAATGCGATACTCACCAAACTCGACTTCAAAACCTGAACAGTCTGGGTTATTACCACAAACATGTAGTTTTCTATTTGTATCAACTAAATAACTATCCATTGCGCTGTCACAAATACCACAACGACGCTTATTCATCAAAATTCTTGATTCTTCTTCGTCATCACCATCAATACTGACAACTTCATCACCTGATGTTAAGTTGACAGTCTCTTTGCAGCGCTCTTTAGGTGGCAAAGCATAACCAGAGCACCCTAGAAAGACGCCGGTGGTGCCGGTACGGATGGTCATTGCTCTAGAACAAACTTTACATTCTATATCAGTCAGTGTCGGCTCGTTTGGACGCATGCCGTTTTCGCCTGAAGCGATTGCTAACTTTTCAGTGAATTCACTATAAAACTCATCTAATAGCGCCTTCCACTCTTTACTGCCATGGGCGACATCATCTAAGGCCGTTTCCATTCTAGCAGTAAAGCTATAATCCATTAGATCTGCAAAGTTTTCAGTGAGTCTCTCAACAACAATATCGCCCATTTTACAGGCATAAAAACGCTTATTTTGCGCTTCTACATAACCACGATCTTGTATCGTTGAAATAATAGAGGCGTATGTCGAAGGCCTACCAATACCTTTTTTCTCTAACTCTTTAACTAAGCTTGCTTCCGTAAATCTTGCTGTCGGCTTAGTAAAGTGCTGTTTTGGCTCAAGCTCTAAAAGAGTGAGGATTTCACCTGATTTCACATCCGGTAAGATAATATCTTCATCTTTACCCGTCATTACACGGGTATAGCCATCAAAACGCAGAATGCGTCCCTTAGTTTGCAGCTCAAACTCATCTGCTTTTACCGTTATTCTTGAACTAGTATATAAAGCTGGCATCATTTGGCATGCCAAGAAGCGACGACGAATCAGCTCATACAGGCGCTCAGCGTCACGCTCCATAGCCACTAACTTAGTTGACTCGATATTCACATCTGAAGGGCGAATCGCTTCATGAGCCTCTTGTGCGCCCTCTTTGCTTGAATAACTCTTCGCTTCTTCTGGCAAATATTTCTTACCGTAACTTTCAAGTATATACTCTCTACAAGCGGCTACTGCATCGCCACTTAAGTTAGTTGAGTCTGTACGCATATAAGTGATATAGCCAGCTTCATACAAGCGCTGCGCCATCATCATTGTTTTCTTAACACCAAAACCTAAACGCGTACTGGCAGATTGCTGCAAGGTTGACGTTATAAAAGGAGCTGATGGCTTACTGCTCGTGTCACGATCTTCACGCTTTACAACTTTAAACTCAGCTGATTCTAAAATATCTTTGTGTGCGTAAGTCTCTTCTTTATTGTCAGGTCTATAATTTTTATCTTGGTACTTAGCGACTTGAAAAGAAATTTCTGTTTTATCGGCACAAGCGGTCTTAGCTGCCATTTCCCAAAACTCTTCGGGGATAAAAGCTCTTATTTCTTTTTCACGGTCAACAACTAGCTTAACGGCAACGGATTGCACTCGACCAGCAGAAAGCCCACGCGCTACTTTCTCCCAAAGAAGAGGTGATAGCATATAGCCAACAACCCTATCTAGAAAACGTCTAGCTTGCTGGGCATTAACACGGTGTATATCCAGCTCAGATGGTTTTTCAAATGCTTCTTGAATTGCTTTTTTCGTAATTTCGTTAAAAACAACACGACAATAGCGATCATCATCACCCCCTATTGTCTCTCTTAAATGCCAGGCGATAGCCTCCCCTTCTCTATCCAAATCGGTCGCTAGATAGATAGTGTCAGCATCTTTTGCCAATCTTTTAAGCTCATCAACTACTTTTTCTTTACCAGGTAGTACTTGATACTCAGCTCGCCAATCTTGATCAGGGTCTATACCCATGCGTGCAACAAGTTGAGTTTTTGCTTTTTTAGCTTTATAAACCACCTTATCTTCAGGCGACATTTTACGAGTCAGCGCAGCTTGTTTAGCTCGCGCTTTAGGATCTGTTTTAGAGGCGCTTCCACTGGTAGGAAGATCTCTTATGTGCCCAACACTAGACTTTACAATAAACTGGTTGCCTAAATATTTATTGATTGTTTTAGCTTTAGCAGGGGACTCTACAATAACGAGCGACTTTCCCATCGGTTTAATTTTCCTACTTTAGATCGGTTATAACATTGGTGCATATATAAGTGCTAATAGCGTTAGGGTCAAGCTCGCGCACCATTTTTCGTCACTATTTACCAAAAAATAGCTTTTTTTGATAAATAGATAGACTTAAATATCAACAAATGAATTTTTAGTGTGCTTTATGAAACTATTATGATATTTAAAAATACTTACCTTCCCAAACTTAGATTTATTCTATTATAATCACTCAATTGTTTATCAATCTTATACTGCTGGAGCACTCATTAAGTACTACTATCTACCAGTACTTAATCAATTAATTATGGATATTCTATTAATAGAAAATATTGGTTACATTATTGCAATTATATGCGTTGGTGTATTCGCAATTTCACTCAATTATTTTTTAACTAACCGCGAACAGGATATTAATAATAAAGAAGAGCGCTTGATATGGTTAAATGAGCAGGCAACTAGAACAATAGAGGCGATGAAAGCACTAAAAGAAGCGAGCTGCAAACCTGAAATAATCGAAAAGCTCAATCAACATGTCACGTTACAAATTGAAGAAATCAGTACCCTGGCGCCTGATTCAGACATTATGAATCAAATCAACAAAAAGAAGGAAGTCACCGATAGCACAACGCCGACTGACATCCATTTACATAACGATCGAGAACTCAAACGCATACAGATATATATCACTTACACCGAGCGTCTCGTGAAGCAAATGGTCAAAACGCGCAACATCAACATGAAGCTGGGCAAAAGCTATATGAGTGAGCTGTACTGGTTAAACATAAGAAATGTTGTAGATGCGCACACCACACAAGCTAAGCGGGTCATAGGCTCTGCAGACAGCTTAACTGCCCTCTCACACCTAAAGCATGCAAAAGCTATTCTCTTTAGAGCACATGTCTCGCAGGCTCTTAAACAGGACCGTCTAGATGAGATTCAACGTATGGTCTTAGAAATAGAGCCACTAAAAGAGAAATACAGTGACCCTATTGACGAAGAGTTAGATAACTTCTATTAATGCAAAACGATCGACTAGCACACCTTCAGGATTCGTTACTTTTTCATAAAACATGTCAAAAGGCCTTACCCAGAGCAACTGCTCGCCATAACAAGGCCTATATAAGACTAGCCATTGCTGCGTCTCTGAATGAATAACGATATCCTCAACCGTATATTCATTACCCTTATAATGGCGATATAAACCTTTTTTAAACTCTTTAGGGATTGCAGTGTTCACGGGTATTCCTCAAATCAAATAGTTTTAGTAATCATATCTTTTAACGCTAGTTTAATAGAATCCAGCTCCTGCTCATTTTTTTCAGCCCAAAATACCGAAACATGAATAGGTGTTGATTCAACGCCTACAACATCGTTAGGCATCGCTTGTAATATGCTGTTGATTTTATCTAGCTGTACTGTAGTCATTGTGCGCTCACCTAACCCCCAACCCCAGCCTGCACACAAACCTTCACTTGAATTGCTCTCACACCTTACGATACGCCAGCTTTTCCAATCAGTATGTTGTTGCGCACCAATCTTCCCTCTTAGCAGACGATAAGCGACGCTAGACACGACTCTAGGCTCGACTTCGCCATGCTCACGCGGATAAGTCAGTCTTGTTAACTGTACTTGAAAGCCCTGTTGTTTTGCCTGCATGCGCAGCGCTGCCAACATGCGATCTCTTTTGGTTGGCATCACCCACATCACAGAGCCCATGATAGATAGCACTACAAAACCAATAATTAAATATTCCATAAAACCGATCTCACTTTAAATCAATGTTGAAAGTAATGATGGCTGATTAAAATAATTGATATTAATCAGCTTTTTTACATTATTTATGCGCTAAAACAATATTTATCACTATTTTTTTGTCGTATTCATATAACGCTTCATGACTCACATTTGCTATGTTAGTATTTAATAACATTCACTAACAAGCAGGTAGATCATTATGGTAGTTTATCCTAGAATTTTATTGGCAGTTGATCTTTCTGATGAATCTGCTCAACTCATTGACAAAACACACAATGTAGCGATTAACAACAATGCGGAACTAACTGTTATCCACGTAATAGAGCCTCTTAGCTTTGCCTATGGCGGCGATGTTCCTATGGACTTGTCGACGACTCAAGATCAATTGTCAGAACATGCGACAAAAAACTTAGCCGATTTCTGCGAAAAATTAGATTACCCTGTTGCAGAACAGCTGGTGATAACAGGCCACACTGAGTCTGAAATACATCGAGTTGCAATGGAGAAATCTTGTGATTTGATCGTCGTAGGCAGCCATGGCAGACACGGACTTGCTTTACTATTAGGCTCTACCGCTAACAGCGTATTACATGGCGCACCTTGTGATGTGCTAGCGGTACGTGTTTACGCAGAACCATCTGAGTAACATGACAGACAATGAACAGCACTGCTTAGTGTTGTTCATTATTCGCCAATCAGACTATTAACCTTCTAGCTCTACCCAGCGCTCCATTATTTCCTCTATTGCCATTTCAGCTGCTGCTAACTGCTCAAGTGTTGTTGCCACTTGCTTGCTTTCGCCTTGGTAAAAATCGGCACTAGATGTCTGCTCCTGCAGTTTTTCAAGCTCCTGCTCAGCAGTCTCTAAACGCTTAGGCATTTGATCTAACTCTTGCTGTAGCTTATAACTCAATTTTTTCTTTGCAGGCTTCTCAACTTTAGCGGCCTTTTTATCTGATGCCAGAGCAGGTGCTTTTGTCGATGCCCTCTCAACAGGTCTTTGACGCAACCAGTCTTTGTAGCCACCAACATAGGCATTGATTTGCCCCTCACCTTCAAACACTAAAGAGCTAGTTACGACATTATCTAGAAACGCTCTATCATGGCTTACTAGCAACACTGTGCCATTAAACTCTAATAATATTTCCTCTAGCAACTCCAAAGTCTCAACATCTAAATCATTGGTTGGCTCATCTAGTACCAATACATTGGCAGGCAAACTGAACAACTTAGCAAGCAATACACGGTTACACTCACCACCTGATAAAGCCTTAACTGGCGTTCTAGCGCGCTCAGGCGCAAACAAGAAATCATTTAAATAACTGATAATATGGCGGTTTTTACCGTTTATTTCGATCATTTCACGACCGCCAGCAATATTATCGACCACTGACTTCTCAGGCTCTAACTGCCCTCTCAATTGGTCAAAGTATGCGACTTCGACCTTAGTTCCCAACACAATTTTACCGCTATCAGCCTGCTCTTCACCCAAAATCAGTTTTAACAGTGAACTCTTACCTGCACCATTAGGGCCTATCAGACCAATTCTATCACCGCGCTGCACATCTAAATCTAAATTACAGATGACTTTCTTATCACCGTAACTTAAATTAACGCCCTCTAAAGAAGCAACTAACTTCCCTGACTTTGATGCCTCTTCAAAACTGAATTTAGCTTTACCTTGCCTATCAAGGCGGTTTGTTCTCTCATTTCTTAAGCTTTCTAGTGCACGTACTCGCCCTTCATTACGGGTACGTCTCGCTTTTATTCCCTGTCTAATCCACACTTCTTCTTCTGCTAAGCGTTTATCAAACAAGGCGTTGTTGCGTGATTCTTGCTCAAGCAAGATGTCTTTCTGCTCAACATAACGCTCATAGTTACCGACAAATGAAGTCAATATACCTCTATCAAGCTCTACTATTCTGGTTGCTAGTGAATTAACCATTGATCTATCATGGGATACAAATAACAGGCCGCCTTTAAAATCTAACAGCTGTTTTTCTAACCATTCAATGGTCGTGATATCAAGATGGTTAGTTGGCTCATCCAATAACAACAAATCAGGCTCTGTTACTAACGCAGCCCCTAACGCCGCTCTGCGGCGCCAACCACCGGAGAGTGAGCTCATTAATGCATTGCCATCCAGCTTTAGCTTAGTTAATACTCGCTCTACTTTTTGCTCAAGCATCCAGCCATCAACAGCTTCTAACTTAACTTGCAGCGTTTCTAATTTTTTAAGGCTGGCATTGTCACTAAAATCAACAATAGAATCGTATTCTTTTCTCAGTGCAACAGCTTCACTTAGCCCTTGTGCAACAACATCCCAGACACTACGCTCATCCGCCGCTGGTAATATTTGGTTAAGTACTGATATTTTACAACTGGGGTCAATCCACACTTCACCGCCATCAAGATGAACATCTTTGGTAATAACTTTCATCAAAGTAGACTTGCCAGCACCATTTAAACCCACTAAACCGACCCTCTCACCTGGATCAATTAAAAAATCAACTTTTTCTAATAACGGTCTAGAACCAAAAGCAACACTTGCTTTCTCTAATCTAATTAAGGGCATGAAAAATCTCTGATAAAAATAAGGACAATGTATGTGAACTAAAATAATCACGGCAAATCTAAACGCAAAGCAGCTCGCTTGATGCGGTTATCATTATATAAATATAACCGACAACTTAACGTTAATAAGAGGATCAAATAGCAACATCTAATTCGCCAGCAATTCTACCTCAGCAAAGGTTTAATTGCAGCGCTTTTCCGATTCTGTATAGCTCTAAAGTTTAACAGCAGTACAAATGGGCCATAAAACATCAAATGGACAGTAAAAAACCGATGAGAACAGGCGAAAAGCCAATATATACCGGCAATACCGAGCGAGCAAAATTTGCAACTTGAGCACTAAACACTTGTATTTATTAATGCATTATCAATGAATAGCCATTGCGCCTATGCTATCTTTTATATATCGTCAAGGTTTGATTCTACTTCGCAATAGGCATTGTTTAATATTTCATCATTATCATGACGCATTATTTATTTCACAACATAGGATATGACACAGTGAACGGTTACTATTTTTCAAAACCATTAATACCTTCAATAACTTCGGCCTTTTTTATAGCGACACTCAGCCTCTCTTCATCCGTAACCGCTGCTGCGCCTACACAGCTAACAGCACAGCAAACACTTTATAAGCAAGCAGTGACTGCTTTTGATAAAAAAGATGCTAAAACGGCTGACAACCTAACGAAAAAACTTGAAAACTATAGCCTATATCCCTATTTGCAATTAAAACAAATCAGACGTGATATTTATAACACAAGCGAAAAAGATGTATTTAAATTCATCGAAAAGCACGCTAACACGCCACTAGCTAAAAAAGCACTAGGCTCTTATTTACAAAAACTAGCAAACCAAAAAAAGTGGAAAACGTATATATCTACCTATAACAAACAGCCATTAACTAGTGCTTATTATCAATGCTATATGCTACAGGCACAAATTAACACGGGTAAAGGGAAACAGGTTTTAGCTGACATTGCAGACGTTTGGAATGTAAGCTATTCGCAGCCAAAATCTTGTGATCCTGTATTTGCTTACTGGCAAAAGAATGGAAAGCTGACTTCCAACATCGCTTTTGATAGAAGCTGGAAAGCAATTAACAAGAAAAATTATGCTCTTGCCAAACACTTACAGAAAAAAGTAACTAAAGAAAACCAGCTGCAATCGCTGAATTTATTTTGGACATTACAAAAAGATGTCTCCTCTATCAGCGACAAAAAAACATTAAGCAAATCAACCTTGCACAATGCAGATTTAGCGGCATACGCCATAAGAAAGCTAGCGATTAAAAAAGGTGATTTAGCACTAAGTACTTGGTTGCGCGATAGAGAGCGTTTTAGCTTTTCTGACGAACAAAAAGAATATTTAAATGTTTACTTTGGCAACAAATTTGCCAAGAACACCTATTACAACCCAAAAGCACTCTCTATATTGCAAAAAATTGATCCAGCTTATCAACATAACGAAGTCAGCGAATGGAAAGTAAGACAGGCACTGATTAGCCAAGACTGGAAAAACGTCGTTAAACTTATTAAAAAAATGCCTAGCGAGCTGCAACAAGAAAACAGATGGGTATATTGGCTAGAGACCGCTAAACAAAAATCTAATCCTAAGAAATACCAAGCAAATTATGACAAAATAATTAACGAACGTGATTTTTATAGCTTCATTGCAGCCCATCTATCAGACAAGCCATTGCAATTAAACGATAAATCCACTGAAATTGACAACAAAACACATACCAGCTTATTAAAAATGCCCAGTGTACAGCGAATGGCTGAATTTGTGCAATTAGGCTATACCTCAAGCGCTTACCAAGAGTGGAACTCACTGAGAAAACAGCTGACAAATGAGCAGAACATTGCCATGGGATATATTGCTAGCCAGTGGGGCTGGCATATCCAAGGCATTCGCATAGCAGCCAAATTTAAAGCTTGGGATGAGCTAGGCATGCGTTTTCCTCGATCAGAAAATAAGTTATTTGCAAAATTAGGTAATGAAAGAAAAATTGGCGAGACTTGGCCCGTTGCCATTGCAAGACAGGAAAGTGCTTACAATCAACACGCCAAGTCCTCAGCAGGTGCCAGGGGCTTCATGCAGCTAATGCCAGCGACGGCTAAACAGACAGCAAAGAAATATGATATTGATTACAAAGATAAAGATGATTTATTCGACCCTACTACCAACATTTCTTTAGGCACAGCTTACTTAAGCGAAATGCTAGGAAAATTTGGCAGTAAAGCCTATGCAAGTGCAGGCTATAATGCAGGCCCACACAGAGTTGATCGCTGGTTAAAATCTAGAGGAAAACTACCGTTAGACATATGGATTGAAACCATTCCGTTTAATGAGACGAGAGGCTATGTACAAAATGTCTTAACTTACTCTGCTATATATGACTTACTTGAAGGCAAAAAGGCTGTCATGTTTAATAAGAAAGACACGGCAAAACTAACGCTAAACCAAAGCTAGCTGTCTCATTTAGCACCTAAGCAACGACAAGCTTAGGTGCAACTTCCCTTACAACCCTAGCACTCACTTTTTTCATCTTAAAACGCACGGTATAAAAATGATTGATATAGGCGTCAACCTCACTAACAAACGCTTTGATAATGATTATCAAGAGATTATTAGCAATGCTGTGACGGCAGGTATCAAAGCGTTAATAATAACCGGCACTAACCTTGAGCACACTAAAAAAGCAATAGGGCTATGTGAGCGCTTTAGCAATATGTACTGCACTGCTGGCATACACCCACATGATGCGAGCAGCCTTAATGCAGACTCTTTTGCAGCAATTACCAGCTTAGCTGCTCATGAAAAAGTAGTCGCTATCGGCGAAACAGGGCTAGATTTTAATCGTAACTTCTCCAGCCAAGACCAGCAAATCAGTGCTTTTGAAAAACAAATCGAACTGGCTATCACTACCCAAAAGCCACTATTTTTACATGAGAGAGATGCTTTTAAAGAACAATATTCAATACTTAAAAACAACCACAAAGACTTAAGCGGTGCAGTTGTTCACTGTTTCACTGGCGACACAAAAGCCCTAGAAAGTTATTTAGAACTCAATTTTCATATCGGTATTACAGGGTGGGTTTGCGATGAAAGGCGAGGCATAGAATTACAATCTCTAGTGAAAACCATACCTGATGATAAATTACTAATAGAAACCGACGCACCCTATTTAACACCGCGAACGCTCTCAGGTAAAGCTAAAAAAAGCAAAAATCAACCAGCGAACTTAATACATATCGCACAATTTATAGCACACTTACGCCAACAAAGTGTTAATCATATTACGAACACGACGACCGCAAACGCTAGACACCTATTCTGTATATAATATTACGTACTGAAATGATTACTCTATAAACTTTTGTACTGATTCATTATCAAAAGGCCATTGCAACTCAGCTTTAGAATGCAAATCCATCAACACGGGAATGCGAATACCGTAGCGTGCTAACAGCAGATCATTATTAGCTATATCTTCAACCTCAACTTGATGTTTAGTTACATCAAGTGTCTGCACCAAAACCTGCTCGGCTAGCTCGCATAAATGACAATGCTCTGTACTGTATAAAACGAATGTTTTCATAGATAATTTCTTTCTTATTAGTCATAGGAGAATGCATATAATACCTTTATTTAGATCTAAAATGGTTGATAATGCAATATTCAACAAAAATACCTAGATAATTTAAAAGAAAGCAGCAAAATCAACAAATAAAAACGAACACTGGACAAGAAACAGCATCATAAAGCTAATCAATTTTTTTACATTTAGCATTATATCGCTATTTTTTATGACTTTTAAAAATACTCAGCTAGAATCATTAAAAGAATTCAGCGCTGCATCAACTTCGGTTTTATTCACTGAGTCAGATGATTTTTTAGCAAATTTTTAAGAACTTGATCACAAAAAATTTATAATTAACGTATCATTTATTCAAAATATTGAAAAATAATACCCCACCATAAACGCAAGGAAAGCTTAGTGCATAGCAACACACGAACCTTTAATGGCAGCAAGACGGCTAACGCTAGGCTAAATCTAGCTTTTCTTGCTGTCCTAACCATTAGTGTATTGTCTATCTCTGTGATGGTGAAAAGTGAGCCGGGAGTTAACTTGAGTGATGCCTTTATTAAACAGATGGGGCAAAAATACGGAAAAAGAGCTGAGCTTCGCTTAAAGCGCTGGCAGAAACTTATATCAGATTTAAAAAACGATTCAGAGCAAGACAAGCTAAGCAAGGTAAATGATTTTTTTAATAAAGTCAGATTTTTAGATGACATTCAACATTGGCAACAAAAAGACTACTGGGCAACGCCTGTAGAATTCTTGGTCACTAATGGCGGAGACTGCGAAGATTTTACCATTGCCAAATATTACACCTTAAAAGCACTAGGTGTAGATATAGCAAAAATGAGTATCGCTTATGTTAAAGCCCTTGATTATAATCAGGCACATATGGTGCTCACTTATTACTCAACGCCTAAAGCTGAACCAGTCATTTTAGATAACTTAATACCGCAAATAAAAAAAGCGTCTAAAAGAAAAGACTTGTTACACGTATACAGCTTCAATGGTGACAACCTCTGGATATCGAAAAAAGGCCGTCGCGCCAATCTCGTCGGCAGCTCAGACAAACTAGGCCCCTGGGTAAAATTACAAAACAAATTAAAAACTCAATGAATATTGTTTTAATCTTTAGGAGATCAACATGTCTTTGTTAAACCAAATAATAGCTGCAGTCTTTGCTGTGCTGATTGGTTTGGTGTCTGGCACAATCTACATTATGTCAGATAGCTCAAAATCTATGTTATTAAGCCAATTAGAATCACATAGTAACGATACAGCTACCCACTTAGGCCTATACATGGCGCCATATATAGCAGAACAAGATACTGCTGGTATAGAAACCATTGTAAATGCGATCTTTGACAGCGGCTTTTACGAAAAAATACAAGTAACAAATATTGATGATGAAGATTTGTTTACCGCCTTGCGCTCACCTGAAATATCAGATGAAGTACCAAATTGGTTTGTAAAGCTAATTGCATTTGATACCCCAAACATACGAATTGAAGTGACCCACTCCTGGGCAAAAGTTGGTTTTATAGTAGTGAAAAGTAGAGCAGGCTACGCCTACGAAAAACTTTGGCAAGGCACACAAACCACTCTTATTTGGTTTATTACACTTTCTCTTATTTGTGTGGTTTTCTTAAGCACACTGATACGCGTCATTCTGCGCCCTCTTCAGGCTATTGAGAACCAAGCTAACGCCCTGAGTAACAGACAGTACATAAAAATCAGTAAACTACCTAAAACCAAAGAGTTACGTAGTGTTGTAATCACCATGAACAGCATGATTGCACGCGTACAAACCATGTTCGATGAGCAAAGTAAAAATATAGAAGAACTTAGAAAAACGGCATATATTGACGATATAACAGGCCTTGCTAATAGCAGGGCAATCAGTGCACAACTTAGCGACAAACTAGACTTCAGGGATGACGAAGGACCCTGTAGCTTAGTTTATCTGCGTGTTCACGACATTGAACAGCTACAGCAATCTATCGGCCAGCAACAAGCCGATAACTTCATTAGAGAGCTTGCTGACAAATTACAAAACATAGCCAATAAATATATTGGCAGTATTATAGGGCGCGCCTCTGACTCGGACTTAGTATTATTGATACCCTCGCCCAATGAAGGCATTATTAAACATGAAGTAAGTGAGTTAATAGAACAATACCAGAGCACTTTAACGACTTATCATATTTTAGACGCACAAAGCTCAGTCTTAAATTTAGCTGTGGTTTTCTCTAAGGAGGACACAACGGCTGCGCAAATTATTGACATAGCTACCAAAGCACTTAGCGAAGCTGCTGATACAGAACAAGTATGCGTCTATAAAACGCTATCACCAAACTCGCAAGAAACCGACTCCGACAGCTGGAGCGAGCACGTTATATCGACAATTACCGACAAAAAACTTTATCTGCAGTACCAGGCAATCATTAACATTAAAACCGAGAAAGTAGACCAAAAAGAGCTGCTTGTGAGAATACTTAGCCAATCAGGTGAACCGACTGCGGCTGTCAAATTTATTAGCATTGTGCAAGAACAAGGCTTAATCACTACCCTAGATAAAGCAGTGATTGAACACGCCATTGCCTATCTAAACAACCACCGAGAAAGTGAGCCCATTGCCGTTAACGTTAGTTTTGAAACCTTACTAGCAGCTGATTTTGAGCGCTGGATCAGCACCACGATAAAAGGTAAAGCACTTGACAACAAACTGAGCATAGAAGTAAACGAATCTTCTATTCTAAGTAACATTGACAAAACAGTGGCAGTAAAGCAGCGCCTACAACAGCATAATATTGGCTTTGGTGTTGATAACTTTGGCGCCCATCCAAAAGGGTTTAACTACCTTTACAAATTACATCCAAACTATATTAAAATCGACGGATCTTTGTGTAAAGAAATTAACGACAACGCCGAAGACAGATTCTTCTTAGCAAGCTTGGTGACTGCAGCGAGTAGCTTAGGCATCCCTTGCTATGCTGAAAGAATTGAGGACAACAGCCAAATCGAACAACTAGGTAAACTTGGCATAATAGCAACGCAAGGCTTTATTCACGGCCAGCCTAAAAACCTAGAATCATAGACCACAAAGCAGGCCTTGCAGTCATCATACTGACAGGCCTGGTATTTATACCCCCACATTCGACACCGCTAAAACACCCATACATAGCTTTTCTTTTTACCAATAGCTAACTATTGATAATAAAAAGACAAAAAAAAGCAGCACATAAAGCGCTGCTCTTAATACCACAAGAATTTAGCCTTTTTTAGCTAATAGCATTTCTAACTTACTGCTAATACGCTGCTGGCTCTCTTTTTCCTTCTTGTCTTCTTCAACAAGGCGTTGATTATCTCTACGTCTTTGATGGAATTCTTTCAATTGTGTTTTCGCATACTCAGCTTCGCTTTCTGATACTTTACCAGCGCTAACGCCTGCTAAATCAATACGGTCAACATCTAATTTCATAGCTCTAAAGTAATTAGGTGCACGAACATAAGAAGCTAAAGCTCTTTTGATTTTATTCTTAGCCAATTTTTCATCAGCGATCAAATCATCCTGTATACCTATTTTAAGAGGACGAATATTCGTACGACTAAATGACTGAGGATACAATTCTATTAAAAGAGACAGAGCAGCTTGGTTACTTGCTCTATTTTTAGCTTTGTTTTTGCTTTGAGTTGAGCTTTTCGGCTCTGAACTTTCATTTTTAATTACTTCTTGTGTCACAATATAACTCTCAAGTATTGCTTAATTTTATATAGCTAATAATTCAATCATCAAGCATAACTAGATGCTGAAACAACATCTGCATACTAACATAGAATATTTGCCACTATAATAACTACTATGAATTTATAATGGTAAAAATGGAATAAGCAAACTATTCATTACTACCTTTACGAATAAAGTACCGATATACCTGCTCGCTTTCATCTTGGCTGATCAACTCATGTCCTAAAAACAGACAAAACTTAGGAATATCACGAACTGTGGACGGATCAGAGGCCTTAACCAATAATAAATCACCAACAGCCATATCCTGAACTTTATTATGCAATAACATAACAGGCTCAGGACAATACAAACCTTGAGTATCTAATACAGCATCGATATCTGATTCCAGCATAATAAAACCTATTTCTTAACCTAGCTATACGGCGCCAGTATTGTCGCAAATTTAACCGACAAGAGAAAGTCTACAGCTACAAAACTTAACTAAATCAGCAAACTATTTTCCAATTAAATCGTAAACATTAGATAAATACCTATTTTTAACGCGAAACTGCGCTTATAAATTGATCAGCTTTAGATTTTAACCGCCCACCAACTGTATTTAAAAACTCTTTATTAGTCATTCATAAGACATTGCAAATCAGCAATGTAGATCAGCAATGATTATAAAAGTTAGTATGCTTTTTATATACACATCCCAAAAAGCTACAGTAACACTTGCTCTATTTTCTTAATTACATCACTCATGTGCTGCTCTTTACTAAAGCCAGAACGTACTCTAGGCACCAAGTCATGATCACCATCAGCTAGCCAGTGTAGCTGTATATTTTTATTCAACTGATAAGCTGTCACCTCTTCTTTATTACCAAGCTTGTCTCGCTCACCTTGAAATATATGCATATCTGCTGTTACCTCAAACAAATGCGCAGTGCGCAACACGGTATTATCCTTCGCCGGATGAAAAGGATAACCAAACACAAACAGGCCATCAAAACCCGCTTCTATATAGAGATGGGAGGCGACTCTGCCACCGAGAGATTTACCTGCTAAATACAAAGGCTGAGAGGGTTTTAATACAGTTGCTCTTACCTGTGCGATAACATCGTGAAAGGCATTGATTAGAACAGGCAATTGATTAGGAAAACCTTTTTTACCAGTCACTCTTCTAGACGCCATATAGGGAAACTCAAAACGAACAACCTTCAAACCAATAGCCACTAACTTTTCAGTGATATCTTGCATGTACTGATGATCCATCGCTATCGACGAGCCATGGGCAAAAACTATCACTCCCCGACACCCTTCTCCATCGATTATAAACTCCATTAATTACCACCTAAATTGCTATAAAAGGATATTAAGCCCTATTTTTGTATTAGCTGTCGAGCGTATGATTACAAAATTATTTAGTATCAACACATAGAGAAGATGCTTATCCACTTTTTATATAAGAAACTCATGAAAACTAAGTTTTTTCTTTCTTTTTCAACCATTAATACTAACAAACAAATTACCGTTAAAAACACAAGCTTTATCGCAAAAACAGTAAATTCATTTTGCAGTTACTGATTCATGACACTTTTTTTTTAAAAATAGTCATATTTGTTGATTAGTTGTCACAATGTCATTGAAAAAATAGGGCTATTCCAAGATAATTAGCTTAATAATAATTTTTTATAACGATTATTGATGAGATCATTAAATGAGCACTAATACCGCACACCCTAGTTACAATTATCAAATCGTGCGTCAATTTTCAATTATGACTGTCATATGGGGAATCGTCGGCATGTCCGCCGGTGTTTTCATTGCAGCACAATTGGTTTGGCCACAATTAAATTTCGACACAGCATGGTTAAGTTTTGGTCGCTTACGACCCCTACATACCAATGCCGTAATATTCGCGTTTGGTGGTAGTGCTTTATTTGCTACCTCTTATTACGTGGTACAAAGAACATGCCAGACAACGCTGTTTGGTGGCTGGTTAGTCCCCTTTACTTTTTGGGGTTGGCAATTAGTTATTGTATTAGCTGCTATTACTCTACCAATGGGCCTAACATCTACTAAAGAATATGCCGAACTAGAATGGCCAATAGATATATTATTAGCCTTAGTCTGGATAGCGTATCTGATTGTCTTTGTCGGTACAGTTCATCAGCGCAAGGTATCTCATATCTATGTTGGTAACTGGTTCTTTATGGCGTTTATTATTGTTGTTGCTGTGTTACATATTGTTAACAGTGCGGCGGTTCCAATTTCATTTTGGAAATCATACTCAGTATACCCTGGTGCAATTGATGCCATGGTGCAATGGTGGTATGGACACAACGCAGTAGGATTCTTCCTAACAGCTGGTTTCTTAGGCATGATGTACTATTTTGTACCTAAGCAATCTGGACGCCCAATCTACTCGTACCGTTTATCAATTGTGCATTTTTGGGCATTGATAGCGACTTATATATGGGCAGGTGGTCACCACCTACATTATACAGCGCTACCAGATTGGACTCAGTCTGTAGCGATGGTTATGTCTATTATCTTATTAGCACCTTCTTGGGGCGGTATGATTAACGGCATGATGACACTATCTGGTGCGTGGCACAAACTGCGTACAGACCCTATTTTGCGCTTCCTAGTTGTCTCTTTATCATTTTATGGTATGTCGACATTTGAAGGCCCTATGATGGCGATTAAAACCGTCAATGCACTATCCCACTTTACGGATTGGACTATCGGTCACGTACATGCTGGTGCTCTAGGCTGGGTTGCAATGATTTCTATCGGTTCTACCTACCATATGATTCCGAAAGTTTTTGGCAAACCTGCAATGTACAGCACTAAGTTAATCAATGTACATTTCTGGCTAGCGACAGCAGGTACTGTATTCTACATCTGCGCGATGTGGGTTAACGGTATTTTACAAGGCTTAATGTGGAGAGCAGTTAACTCTGACGGCACATTAGCTTACAGCTTTGTAGACGCGTTAGAAGCAAGCCACCCAGGTTACTTTGTTCGCTGGTTAGGCGGTACTCTTTGGGTCGCGGGCATGCTGGTAATGGCTTTCAATGTTTGGGCAACTGTTCGCAGCAAAGAAAACACTGCTAAACAACCTGAATTACAAACAGCTTAAGGAACCGACAACAATGATTAAGCACGAAAAGATTGAAAAACACGTTGGTTTAATGGCGCTACTGATTATTTTGGTAATCAGTGGTGGCGGCTTGGCAGAAATAGTCCCATTATTCTTTCAAGTATCAACAACTAAGCCGATTGAAGGCCTTAAGCCTTACACTCCTCTTGAAATGGAAGGTCGTGATATATACATTCGCGAGGGCTGCCATGTATGCCACTCACAAATGATTCGCCCATTTAGAGCTGAAACAGAGCGCTATGGTCATTTCTCTACAGCGAATGAGTTTGTATGGGAACACCCATTCCTTTGGGGCTCTAAGCGTACTGGTCCTGATTTGGCACGTGTCGGCGGTCGCTATTCAGATGATTGGCACAGAGCTCATTTATACAACCCACGCGATGTTGTTCCCGAGTCTAAAATGCCAAGCTACCCTTGGTTATTTAAAGACAAAGTTTCAGGTAAAGATACCAAGGCGAAATTGGAGCTATTTACTAAGTTTGGTGTACCTTACACTCAAGAAATGATTGATGGTGCGCAAGACGAGGTTTCAGGTAAGTATGAGATTGAAGCATTAATCGCCTACTTGCAGTCGCTAGGTAAAAAGCATTCAGTTTATAACAACAAACGGTAATTTATTGTGAGTTACGAAGTTTACGGCCCTTATATCCCGGTTATTATGCTAGCAACGTTTATAGGTCTTTTTATCTGGGTATTACTACCTAGTAATAAAAAGGATTTTGACAGGGCTGCTAATTTACCGTTTGAAGAAGACACTACGCCATCTGAACGTCAAGCCGTAGACAATGACAGGAGAGAAACACCATGAGCCCTTTTTGGAGTGCTTGGATATCCATCATTACATTAGCCGTTATTTTCGGCTGTACTGCCCTTTTACTATCAATAAGAAAGGGTGAAAAATATAAAGATGCCACACAAGAAACAACAGGTCATGAATTTGACGGAATCGCCGAGCTAGACAATCCTCTACCTCGTTGGTGGTTCCAACTATTCATTGGTACTGTTATTTTTTCTCTAGGATATCTTGCTTTATACCCAGGTTTAGGAAACTACAAAGGGTATTTAAACTGGACATCAACGGGAGAGTGGCAAGAGGAGATGCAGCACGCAGAAGATACCTACGCACCACTGTTTGCTAAATATGCTCAGCTACCTGTTAGCGATTTGCTTAAAGAAGAAAACAGCGAAGGCTTATTAATGGGCCAACGTATGTTTGCTAACAACTGCTCTGTTTGTCATGGTAGCGCAGCGCAAGGCGCTTATGGTTTTCCCAACCTAACTGACAACGACTGGTTGTATGGCGGCGAAGCAGAAACGATTAAGCAGACTATCATTAATGGACGAATCGGTGCTATGCCAGCATGGGGAGCAGTTCTAGGTGAGGCTGGCGTTAGAGACATGGCAAGCTATGTTCTTAACCTATCTGGTGTTGAAGGCTTAGATAGCGAGGCAATTGCTAGAGCTACTCCGCAGTTCCAGGCACTGTGCATTGCTTGTCATACTGCTGAAGGTACTGGTATGCACGCTTTAGGCGCACCGAACTTAACAGATAGCACATGGCTGTACGGTGGCTCATTTGAAAGAGTTGCTCATACTATTCGTACCGGTCGTGCTGGTATGATGCCCGCGCATAAAGACCTATTAAGCGAAGATAAAATTAACCTAATCGCAGGTTACGTTTATAGCTTATCTAACAAAAACAAGTAAGATCTGATTACTTGATAAAAAAGCGTTATAACATAAAATTGTTATGACGCTTTTTTTTGGCCACATAACACAAATGACGTATAAATTTACGCCCTTCCTAATAATAATATATTGATTGTAACGCTCTAAAAAAGCGCTATTAATACAATATTTAAAATGACAATATTTTTTAAACACTGACGTGTTTTCAATCGATAAGAGCAGTTTAATAACAGGTACTATCATGGATAAAATACCGCTTAATGATGTGACTGACAGCAACCGCAATAAAGTTGAAGTATATGATTTATATGAGAAACGCCAGCACATATACGCTAAATTTTATAAGGGGTTGTATAAAAACTTAAGGCTTATCTCTGGTGCTATGATGCTCATTCTTTTCTATGGCACATCGTGGTTAGAATGGGGTGACAGACAAGCCATATTATTTGACCTACCTAGTCGTCAGTTTCACGTATTTGGCGCGACTTTTTGGCCTCAAGATTTTATTCTACTCTCGCTATTACTTATTATTTTAGCCTTTGTTTTATTTGTCGTCACCGTTTTTGCCGGTCGATTATGGTGCGGTTATGCGTGCCCACAGTTTTTGTGGACCTGGTTATTTATGTGGGCAGAGCGAATCACTGAAGGTGATCGCAATCAACGCATGAGACAAGACAAAAAAGCAATGACTCGCTCTTTGCTTATACGAAAGACAGCTAAACACTCGCTGTGGATTATTATATCGCTATTAACGGCTGTTGCCTTTATGGGTTATTTCACCCCTATTCGCGAATTAATAGACAGTTTATTACACTTAACACTAGGGCCTTGGGAGTTTTGGTGGGTTGGCTTCATCACTGTTGCAACTTATGGCAATGCGGGCTGGCTACGTGAGCAAGTGTGTATTTATATGTGCCCTTATGCTCGCTTTCAAAGTGTTATGTTTGACTCTGATACACTGGTTATTTCCTATGACGAAAAACGTGGTGAAAACCGGGGCAAGCGCAGCAGAAAAACTAATACTAAAGCAGAGGGCTTAGGTGATTGCATTGATTGCAACCACTGCGTTAACGTTTGCCCTACCGGCATAGATATTAGAGACGGTTTACAAATAGAATGCGTTGCTTGCGGTGCCTGCATTGATGCCTGCGATGATATAATGACCCGCATAGGCTCTGAAAAAGGGTTAATCAAGTACACTACCGAGACTAATTTAGCAGGTGGGAAAACAAAATTTATTCGCCCGAAGCTCATTGCATATTTCGTTCTAGTACTGGCAATGGTTGGATATTTTAGTTATGTCATTATTGATCGATCACCAATTGAGCTTAGTGTTAAAAGAGACCGCGGGCAATTATACGTCGAAGTATCGGATCAGCTTATTGCCAATATTTATACTCTTAAAATAACCAATAAGAGCAACCAACATTTTGACTATAATATTTCGGTTCAGGGCATTAAAGATTTAGAAATAATAAACCCTGAGAATCTTAGTATCGATGCGGGCAATACTGCTAACTACCCTATTCGGGTCAGGGCAAATACCAAAAACATATCAGCTAACAAAACAACGATTACCTTTATGTTAACAACCAGTGGCTCATCTGATTTAACAATAGAGGTCGATAGTAAATTTATATCTCCAAAATATTAGCATTAAACAGCCTAGAGTATTAACACCACTTTAGGCTGCTAAGCTGTCCATATTTATTATTGACAGATAGTGAACCTTTTGCAGTCGCTATGATCGTACATAGGTTAAACATACGTTAAAATAGCCAGAAATTAACCTATGTTTAACTAGTTTTTAAACTCATCTATAACGGAAAAAACAAGTAGCTAATGAAAACTCAAGAACAGTATGCAAATGATCCTTGGTATAAACAACCTTGGTTATTAATCGCACTAATACCTTTAGTTGCAACAGTCATTGCAGGTACTACTTTTTTAGTAGTTTCCATTGTTTCATCTGATGGCATTGTTAAAGATGACTACTACCGCATGGCTAGAGGCTACTATAGCGATCCGAGCAAAAAACAACAGGCTTACGATAACAAACTTGCAGCCAGCGTATTTATTGATAATGTTACAGGTGATCTATCTGTTAAGTTATCTGGTGACATTACTCAATTACCTGAAATGTTAAGCCTTGATTTTGTCTCCCCTACTCATCAAAAATATGATATTAACGCAAGTCTACGTCAAGTCTCTGGTGAAGCATTTTACCTAGGTTCTTTATCGGCACCACTTAATGGTAAGCATTATTTAATGCTTGCTCCCAAAGACGATAACTGGCGCTTAAGCACTGAAATCACACCACCTTATGAGCAAGTAACTATTGAGCTAAAGGCTGAGAAACCGCAGTAAAATGACACCTTTTGATGTTAACGATAACCAGTGCTTTCACTGCTTATTAGATGTTCCAAATTTTGCAGATTTTAAGGTAACCATTGAAGGTAAGCCTAGAAAAATGTGCTGCCTTGGTTGCGTTGCCGTGGCAGAAATGATTTTAGCCAGTGGCTTAGATAATTATTATAAGCATCGCAATATTGACGATCAAAAAGCGGGTAGCTTAAGCCGTGATCGCGCTGCCATCATACCAGATGAGCTCGCGCTATATAACACTGACAACATTCAGCAACAATTTGTTACTTTAAACCCCGACGGTATTAAAGAAGCCACTTTGGTTATTGAAGGTATTACTTGCGCTGCCTGTGTCTGGTTACTTGAAAAACATTTAGGTAAACAACAAGGTATTATTAAATTTAGTCTCAATATGACTAATCATCGCGCACGTATAAGTTGGGATAACGACAAAATTCAACTCAGCGCTATTCTAGCCCAAATACACTATATTGGTTATCAAGGGCATCCTTATCGCGCTGATGTTGAAGAGCAGTTGCTGGCTAAGGAGCATAAAAAAGCTATGCGCCGCTTAGGTATAGCAGGTGTCGGTATGATGCAGGTGACAACTTTAGCGATCGCACTTTATTTCGGCCACTTTAGTGGCATAGAAAATAGCACGGAACAATGGCTGCGCTGGATCAGCCTAATCATTTGCACCCCTATTTTATTCTATTCGGCGCAACCGTTTTTTAAAGCTGCTATTCGCGATATCAAAACCTTACAATTAAGCATGGATGTGCCAGTATCAATCGCTATTGGTGGCGCCTTTATCGCCAGTGCCTGGGCGACTATTACGCATCAAGGTGAAATCTATTTTGACTCTGTTTCCATGTTCACCTTCTTTTTATTGTTCGGCCGTTTCTTAGAAATGCAGGCAAGACATCGTACTGGACGCGCTGGCAATGCTTTGCAAAACTTATTACCAGAAGCATGCACCAGGCTGACAACAGATGAAAATGGCAAGATTAATGAACAGTTAATACCGGCAAGTGAGCTAAATGTTGGCGATATTATACTGATTAAACCAGGCCACACCCTACCTGCTGATGGTATTATCATCAGCGGCTACTCCAGTATCGATGAGTCAGCACTGACCGGCGAATACCTACCAAAGCGTCGAAACTGTGATGATAATGTTATTGCTGGCACCTTAAACGTTGAAAACCCGATTCAGGTTAAAGTCACCAGTGTCGGTGATCAAACGCAGCTCTCTGCCATTGTCCGCTTGCTTGAGCGCGCCAGTGAGGGCAAACCTAAAGTCGCGATCCTTGCAGATAAAGTCGCCAGCTACTTTGTCGCCTGTGTCCTTATTTCCGCGGTTATCGTCAGTATTAGTTGGTGGTATATTGATCCTTCTCAAGCCTTTTGGATTACTCTATCAGTATTAGTAGTTACCTGCCCTTGTGCGCTTTCATTAGCAACACCGACCGCCTTGACAACAGCGACAGGCACCTTACGACAATCAGGCTTACTTATCACCCGCTCTCATGTGCTAGAAAACCTCGCCAGCGCTACTGATTTTGTGTTTGATAAAACAGGCACATTAACTCAAGGAAACCTGTCAATTGAGCAAACAATAGCGACTGATAGCGAGCAACAAGCACTAGAAATTGCTGCGGCATTAGAGGCTAACTCAGAGCATCCGATCGCTAAAGCGTTCAAACACTACTTAAAAGAAAGTGCTAGCGATATTGAGATCACTTTAGGCCAAGGTATTCAAGGCTCTGTCAATGGTGTCATTTATCGCATTGGCAAACCTGCTTTCTCTAGTCAGATACTGACAACGCCTTTAACTAAAAGCGCATTAAACCCTGCGACTAATATTGATTCGCCAGCAACTAGCAGTGCCGTCAATACCGACTCGCCTCCTGATGTAGGACACTGGATTTTACTGTGTAACGATCAACAAGTGATCGCTTGGTTTCTCATCACAGACAGTTTACGAGTAGATAGTGTTCACTGTATTCAACAATTAAAAAGCATGGGGTTTAATGTCCATATGCTTACTGGTGATAGCTCTAGCAATGTCCAAGAGGTAGCGCAGCAATTAGCTATTGAACATATCAGCAGTGGAGCCAGCCCTGAGGATAAAATAAACTACATTAATCAATTAAGACACGATAACGCCAACGTGGTTATGATTGGTGATGGCATTAATGACTTACCCGTTTTAGCGGGCGCACAAACATCAATTGCCATGGGCAGCGCCTCCGACCTTGCAAAAACTCATGCCGATGCAGTGTTAACAAGCAGTGAGCTCAAAGTAATTAGCGATGCCGTAGTACTTGCTCGCAAGACGAAAAAGATTATTAAACAAAACATTTTTTGGGCTTTCAGCTATAATATGCTGGCCTTACCGCTAGCAGCTTTTGGCTTAATTCCACCTTATGCTGCAGCAATAGGGATGTCTCTAAGCTCATTAATCGTAGTAACAAATGCACTGCGCTTAGCAAAGAGCAGTACAAACACAAAAAGTATCGCTGTTAAAGCAGCAGCGCATTCGTCCAATCAGCATGTGATTAACTAAAAGAATATAGGTGTTTTAATGGAAATTTTACCTTTCTTACTCGCGATTTCAGTATTCTTTTTTTTCGGTGCTATCGCCTTCTTTTTTTGGAGTGTCAACAACGGCCAATATGATGATTTGGAATCGCCTGCACATAAAATTCTTTTTGAAGACGATGAAGACTTAGTGCCTGATGATGTAAAAAAACACCACTCCAAATCCTAGCCTACTATGTTTGATAGCCTCAATCTAGCCAGCGCCTTCTTCCTTGGCATCCTTGGCAGTGCGCATTGCATTGGCATGTGTGGCGGTATTGCCTCAAGTGTCGCTCTGTCTGGACAAAACAATAAAGTAGCCTCACTACTTCTTTATAATATCGGTCGCATTAGTAGCTACGCCTTGGCGGGCGCTATTTTAGGCACTCTGGATTTTCTAACACGCTATGTCCAACTTGAAGTTATCGCACGCACTGTCGCCGCCCTAATGCTAATTTCGATGGGCTTATATATTGCTCAATGGTGGCGCGGCCTCACTAAAATAGAGGCTATAGGCCATAAATTTTGGCGCCTAATTAGCCCCGCCGCCAGTAAGTTACTGCCCGTTAAAAATTTAAAACAAGCCATGATGTTAGGCTTCTTTTGGGGGTGGCTACCTTGCGGTTTAGTTTACAGCACCTTGATATGGAGTAGCGCTGCTCACAATAGCACCCAAAGCGCGCTACTAATGTTCGCTTTTGGTTTAGGTACTCTACCTTCGATGATGACGACCAGTTTATTATCTGCACAATTAAAAACATTACTCAGTAAACCTATTAGCCAGCAGGTATGCGGTGTCATTATTATTATGATTGGCTGCTATAGTTTACCGTGGCGCGGGTTAATGAGTTATGTAACATAATAGATAAATATATCTGAGCCAAACTATCATTTCATTGCAAAGCCGAGTCCCTTTATGAGTAACTTATTATTTATTTGCGCACTAGAGCAAGAGCAAAATGCGCTATTAGAACAGCTAGGTCAGGGCTACAAAATTATAACGGTTAGTGAAAAACTGTCATTACAGTGCTATCACTACAGCTATGCACAACACAATGTTTTCGTCTGTCTATCTGGCATGGGCAATGTTAATGCTGGTACTAAATTAGCGTTGATTTTAGAGCGCAGCGCAATTGATCAAATTGTGTTACTCGGTGTTGGCGGCGCTTTGCATTGTGATTTAAATATAGGTGATATGGTCGTATCGAACCAAGTGATACAGCATGATTATTGCTCATCTCTTGATCAAGGGCGCTTTTTAATGAAGCCTGGTGAGTTAATTCTCGATGAGCACAGCGCTGAAAATTATGACCCTGTTTTAATATCGCTACCAAGCTCACTATCTTTAGATCATTTAAATGAGCAAACGATTACTATATACCATTCTATCATCGCCTCAGGCATTGAATTTGTTGGCAACGCCACTAGAAAGCAGCAGATTCACAAACAGTGTCAGGGAGCATTACTTGTAGATATGGAGGCATCGGCTATCGCCAGTATTGCAAAGCAGTACAATACACCTTTCATTATCGCTAAAACCGTATCTGATAAATTGCACAGTGATGGCAATATCAGTAATGACTTTGTTAAATTTCTAGATAGCGCCAGTAAAAATGCAGCGATAGTCGCTCAACATATTATTGCGCTTTATCTCAAGGGCTAATATCAATACAATAGCTGCCCGCTATTGCTAACTAATTAAAGGACATGTTGTGTATGTGGTTTAAAAATATTATTTTTTATCGATTAACAGAAACCCTAAACTATACAGCAGAGCAGCTGGAAGAAGCTTTTACTGAACATTTGTTTACACCTTGTAAAAGCCAAGAGCTATCGCGCTATGGCTGGGTTTCACCTCACCCAAACATGCAAGAAAAAAATGTATTCACCAGCTCTGGTGCATTTTTAATCACTGCGCAAAAAGAAGATAAACTAGTACCTGGTTCGGTCGTTAATCAGCAATTAAAAGAAAAAATTGCTGTCATTGAAAATCAAGAAAGCCGCAAAGTCTATCGCAAAGAACAACTGACATTAAAAGATGAAATCATTCTTGATTTACTGCCAAGAGCATTTAGCAAATATAGCCAAACGAGCGCACTTATCGTACCGCAACACAACTTTATCGCAATTGATAGCTCAAGCTACTCAAAGGCAGAAGAGATACTAAACTTGCTGCGAAACAGCTTGGGATCACTGCCTGTAAAACTACCTGATGTTAATCACTCACCGGGTGTCATGATGTCGCAATGGTTATTACAAGAGAACTTAGTGCCTGAATTTAAGTGTTTAGAAGAGTGCGAGCTTAAAGATCAAGGTGGTGAAGGCGCGACCATTAAAGTGAAGGGACAAGAGCTGCAGTGTGAAGAAATCACGATGCATCTTGAAGCGGGTAAACAAGTGAGTAAATTAGCACTTGAGTGGGATGAAACTTTGAGCTTTATGCTACACGAAGACCTTTCTATTAAACGCTTTAAACCAAGCGATCAATTATCAACAGAGCTTAATGAAGAGGATTCAGAAGATCCATTAGCGCGACTAGATTCCGATACATCAAGACTAACACTTGAACTACAACGCTTACTGCCACAATTATTAACCGCTTTTGGTGGCGAACTTATCCGCTAGTCGCTAGAGCCAACATCAACCAATTATCTGGTTGATGTTGCAATATCACATAATCTAGCTCAGTTAGCTGACTTTATCAGCATATTCAGCCAATGATGCATGAATAGGGAAAACTTGCTGCATCTCCACCGGTATTCCCTGCTCATTAATAATTTGAGTATGATCTCTGGTCAATTTTCTCGGCTCATTCACACCACAAGAATGCGCAATAGTGCCAACATCATACATCATATTTTTAGCGAACTGATAAACCCGCTCACTCTTATCGGCAATATCTAAACCCTTTTGTAAGTCTGTATTGTGGGTTGTAATACCGGTTGGACAAGTATTTTTATTACACTGCAGTGCTTGAATACAACCTAAGCTAAACATAAAACCGCGCGCAGAGGTAATAAAATCCGCCCCCATACACAGTGCCCATGCCACATCAGCAGGGTTAATAAGCTTACCTGAGCAAATCACTTTCACGCGCTTACGTAAGTTATAATCCATTAGTTTATCAACGACTAAAGGTAGTGAGCGTTTAATGGGAAGACCCACATAATCAATTAAGCTTTGCGGAGCAGCACCTGTACCTCCATCGGCACTATCAATAGTGATAAAATCTGGAGCGCTGTCAATACCTCTTAGATGTATTGCCTTACACAGGCTATCTATCCAGCCACTACTGCCAATTACGACTTTAAAACCGACTGGCTTACCTGTCACTTCCCGTACTGTGTGCACCATGTCTAGCAAGTCTTCGACGCTGCTAATTTCAGGGTGACCATTAGGGCTAATTGAAGCGACACCCTCTGGTATATTACGAGTTTTAGCAATGATCGCCGTCACCTTCTCAGCCGGTAAGATACCGCCTTTACCAGGTTTGGCACCTTGACTCATTTTAATTTCAAACATTTTAACTTCTGGGTGAGCTGCTATAACTTTTAGGCGCTCATTACTAAGATTACCCTGCTCATCACTGACGCCGTACTTAGCTGTGCCTATTTGAAAAACAATATCGCAACCACCTTTAAGATGGAATTCGGATAAACTGCCCTCGCCTGTATTCATCCATATCCCAGCTTTCTTAGCACCTTTTGATAACGCACTAATTGCAGGTATTGATAGAGCACCAAAGCTCATACCTGATATATTAAAGAACGATGACGTTGTATAGGGGAACCGAGCAACGCCCTCTCCGATAACAACCTGTGTTGGTGGCACCGCATCTTCAGTTAATGTCGGAAACAGGCAGTTAAGAAACAGTACTTCACCCGGTGAGTTTAATGGTCTCGTTGAGCCAAATGCAACAGTGGCATCAACGTTCTTTGCCGCACGATACACCCAAGCGCGCTGGGCTCTGTTAAACGGTAACTCTTCTCTATCTAGTGCAAAAAAATACTGACGGAAGAACTCTCCAATATGTTCAAAAAAATAGCGAAAGCGACCGATAACAGGGTAATTTCGACGTATCGCCTGTTTTGTTTGCGTTATATCGGCAATATAGAAATAAAGTACGAGCAACAATCCTAAAAACACTAAAACAATAAATGTAAAAGAAATAAACTGCATCACATTAGACGTAAAACTGCTTAAATTTTCAAAACTAAAACCTGACATATTCTTGTCCTTTCAACATCACAGAGACAGTGAAATAATTTACTATTCTATGAATTTATTAGCTGTTTTTCCACTCACACTATCCATCCAAAAGTAGCCACAGCACTCTTTTTTGTATTTATAATATAAATCCAGAAAAACCCCCTACACCCTTGCAATATAGCAGGTTAATATCGTATATGTGAACATATTTGACGAAAGATCAATAATTTACCATCACTAATAAGTTATACCTAAAGTACATCATTTTACTTCATCAGAACGGTGGCGATGACAAAACAAACTTTAGATAACAACCTAATTTACACAACTTAAAAATAGGGAATTTTTTGTTAGGCTATCAGTCATAATATTTTTACTATGATTAATAGTAACTGTATTAATGGACTTATATTGATAGCACTGTATCACGACATAAAGAGATTAAATGAACCGTATTATTTGTGGCCCTATTCTTAGAAAATTAGATGACAAGCAGCTGGTGCTTTGGTGGCTAAGCCATCAACCCTGCACAGGCTCCTTTCAATGTTTTGCCAATGATCAAAAGCTAATTGACATGCCTTTATCTGACACATCAGTTAGTCATTTCAAAATTGGCACTAACGCTGTCATTCATTTACTTAATATTGATCATCAGCTACCAATAGATACTGTTATTGAATACGATCTAATACTAGAGAGCGGTAACAGCGAGGCCCAAACGCTACAACAAATGATGCCTAATATATGCTACCCACATCAAAATAGGTGTAGCTTTATCATCAAAAAAACACTCAATAACTTATTACATGGCTCCTGTCGCAACCCTCACCACAGTAGTGATGACTCGCTTCTTGCTGGTGATACTAAACTTGCAAACACTTTGAGCGATACCGAACAGCGCCCGTCTATGTTGATAATGAGCGGTGATCAAATTTATGCTGATCATGTGGCAGGCCCTATGCTTTACGCCATTAGAAAAGTTGTCGATATACTTGGCCTCAACGATGAGTTTTTACCATCAAATGAGCTTGCAGAAGCAGCCAGTATTTTGGGTGAAAAAACAAATTACTATGAGCGCCAAGCGCTACTACCTTTAACACAAACTAGCAAATACTGGCGCAAGAACACTCACAACCATATATTTACCAGTGCCCACGTGCATAATCACTTAATTAGTTTAGCCGAAGTTAATGCCATGTATTTACTGGTATGGTCTAAGCAGTTATGGCAAGAGATTGACTTAGACGACATGCCTGTCGTTGCTCAACACGCAAAGTTGCAGAGCAAAGAGCTAGCAGCTATTCGCCAATTTTCTGCAGGTTTAGATAAGGTACAAAGGCTATTAGCTAATATCTGCTGCCATATGATTTTTGATGATCATGATGTCACAGATGACTGGAACCTAACCGCACAGTGGGAGCTGACAGCTTATCAAAACCCACTAGCAAAGCGTATTATTGGCAATGCACTGTTCAGTTATTGGCTGTTTCAAGGTTGGGGCAACAACCCTGAGAGCTTTGATGAATCATTTTTAACGAAAGCAAACCATTATCAGCACCAACCTGACAGCAAACATCAAGATGAATTTATTGACACGCTACTGGATTTTAACCAATGGCATTATCAAATCAATACACAGCCTAAAATAATAGTACTAGATTGTCGAACTCAGCGCTGGCGCTCACAAAGTAACTTAGCAAAGCCCTCAGGATTAATGGATTGGGAATCGCTGTGCCATTTACAGCAACAACTGATTGGACAAGAAGCTATTATTTTAATTTCCCCTGCACCTATTTTCGGTGTAAAACTTATTGAATCTATCCAAAGAGTGGCTACCATGCTTGGTCAATCATTAGCGGTTGATGCTGAAAACTGGATGGCGCACCCTGGCTCTGCTAACACCATTTTAAATATTTTTAGGCATCCTAAAACACCTAAGCACTTCGTTATTCTCTCCGGCGATGTGCATTACTCTTTCGTCTATGAGATTCAATTAAGATTTCGCAATAGCTCACCTAAAATATGGCAGATCACCTCCAGTGGTATAAAAAACCAATTCCCCTCGCTATTAATTAAAATTCTCGATCACATCAACCGTTATCTTTATGCCCAGTATTCGCCACTTAATTTCTTTACTAAACGCAGAGATATGAAAGTCAGTTATCGACGCCCAATAAATCATGGTAAACGATTACTCGTTGAAAAATCGGGGTTAGGCTATTTGGAATTGAATGAGGACTCATCACCTAAGCAAATTATAGATTTACATAATGATGGTAGTAGCACTGAGTTTGTTAACTCAAAAGATTAAAAAGTAGCTGCTCTTGCAACTACTTTTTCAGCATCACAGACTTGCTTATAGCATCTTTATCATTTAATGATCCAACTTAACTACCTAATAGGCCTCATTAACCTAGTTAAATAATCGACTGTGCTTGCCAAGGCGTGCTGACACCTAATATTTTTGCCATGCTCGGCGCTACTTGAATTGCCTGGGCGAATGGTACAACTTGCTGTGGTACATCTGGGCCTGAAAACAAACAAAAACGATAATCTTCCAGTGTGCCAGGTCGCATACCATGATTAGATTGGTATTTAGAAATCCCTCTAATCTTACCTGTATTTTTAAGATCGGCTTCAAAACTAATATATTGCCCTTGAGCACTCGTAAAAGCCAAGAGCGTATCTTTCATATCATCAGGTAAGAAATCATCGGGGTATTGCTCTAATCCTTGAGCAAGAAGTTTAGCTGTGACATCAACAGCTTGCTCGACACTTGTAGGCGCTATTAATAGCATACCTCCTTCACTAGACCAGCGTGTACCCTCTGGCAGTAGCACATCGCAGTGAATCGCATCAGCCATTAAATGATGGCCGTGATCGCTCATGATGGCAAAATTATATTGATCTAGCTTGCCTGCTTTGCGTAGACGCTCGATCAATGTACCTACTTGTGCATCAGCATTGCGCAGTGAAAGTTCAGTCAGTGGATGTTCTGAGCCATATTGGTGTAAATAGTAATCCGTTACCGCCACCTCTAACATCAGCAAATTAGGCGCACGATCGTGTTCTATCAAATCAGCTGCCATTTCTATTAATTGATAATCCGCTAAGGTGCCTAAATCTAAAGTTTGGGCTTTATTGGATGCAGGGTCGACAATATCATCCGCCGCTAAGCCAACACTTTGTAAACGTTTTTTAGGGTCAAGCTCTTTATTTTTCATTGTCCAAAGATCATTGGCAGGGTGTGGTTCGTTATCGCGCGCACGGCTCATTACATCACCGACCCACCAAGGGCTTACATACACATCACAATCTTCTGGGCGTACCATGCCGTAGCCCATATTGACCACGTCACCACCTGCTAACTTAGTCAGCGAGGCAATCGTCTCAGTGCGCACATCATAAGGATTCGACCAGCGAAACACCTTACCGTCCCATATTTTATTGCCGTAAATACCGTGCTCACTTGCAGGTCTACCGACAATCATTGAAGTACGACCTGGAAAAGACGTTCCACAAATTTCAGGCGTCAGCGCCTGCACCTGTGTGCCCTCTTTTGCCAAACGATCTAAATGCGGTAATTGATGACGGATCTGATTAAATTTAGAACTACTAACGCCATCTATCATGATTAAAATAAGTTTATTCATTACTCTTTTCTCAAACTAGTTTAATGTTTTCAATAAAGCGGGGATATCGGCAATGCTATCCAGCACATAATCCGCTTGAGCCAGTTCTTCTTTATTACTGGTACCGGTGAGCACTCCTACCGCATATTTTGCCTTCGCATTGCGCGCCATGTGTAAATCGTGAGTGTTATCACCGACCACCATAAGGCACTCTTTATCCAATTGATGTTGCTGACAAAAAGCATCGACCATACCCGCTTGTGGCTTTACGCCATAACCTGAATCAAAACCACTGACAAAATCCATCAGCTCTAACACACCAGCAGCACCTAGTGTTGCCTCAGCCCCTTGCTGTGAATCACTGGTCGCCACGCCTATTTTAATACCTAAGCTTTTCAATTCTTTAAACAGTACATTTAAGTCTGTGACTGGCACACTACTGTTGGCATTGTGATAGGCAAAGGTGGCCTGCATTTGCGCCACTAATTGCTCATTGAGCGTAATATTGAGCGTATCAGCCCAACACTCGGCAATTTCCTGATTACTCGCCGCTGCCAGTAACGAGCCACTGAGCACTTTACCACTGGCTTGATCAAACCCTGACACCGCTAATAATTTAGCGATATCGCTGCTATTACCCTTTGCAAACTGATGTGCTGCTTGATGAATAGCAGGCAGCCAAGATGCTGAAAAATCGATTAACGTTCCATCTTTATCAAACAGGATTGCGCTCACTACACTCATTAATTATCCTTATCATTCTGGCTTGCGATAGAGCTATATTGAAGCTAAAAAAATAGCGCTCAGTGCGCTAATTGATTTTTGCTATCTTGTTAAAAAATCATGTTACGCCAGCGGCTAACTATTACTGGCGTTTTTATCGACAACTAATGATCAGCTGCCTGCATTTTTCGTGATGCTAATGTGCGCTCCAACCACCCAAGCTCCATACTCGGAACTGATGACAGTAACATTTCTGTATAATCATCAAACGGTGGTGACAGCACTTCTGACTTCTTACCAAAACGTACTAAAGATCCTTGATACATGACGGCTATACTGTCAGAAATTGCCCGCACCGTAGCCAAATCATGAGTTATAAACAAATAGGCGATATCATGCTTTTCTTGCAACCTTGATAACAATTGTAAAATGCCTTCAGCAACTAACGGATCTAGCGCCGAGGTTACTTCATCACAAATAATTAATTTAGGTTTAGCTGCCAATGCGCGAGCAATACACACACGCTGTTTTTGACCGCCGGAGAGCTCAGCAGGATAGCGATCAATATACTTTTCACCAAGCTCAATTTGATCGAGCAAATCAATCACTTTTTGGCGTTTTTCAGCGCCACTGACACCGAAATAAAATTCAATCGGACGACCAATAATTTGGCCTATAGTATGGCGAGGATTCATCGCCACATCAGCCATTTGGTAAACCATCTGCAATTGTCGTAGCTGCTCTTTGGTTCGCGACTTCAATTTACTTGGCAATGTTTCACCATCAAAAATAGTCTCACCGGCCATTGGCGGTAATAAACCGGTAATCACCCTAGCAAGAGTAGACTTGCCAGAACCCGATTCACCAACGATAGACAGAGTCTGTCCTGCATGTAAATGCAAGCTGACATCTTTAAGGATCTTGTTGTGCCCATCATATGCAGCATCTATGTTACTCACAGACAAAATAGCCGCACTGTCAGGGTCAGGCTTCTCCTCTTTCTCGTGTGATCTTACAGACACTAAATCAGCGGTATAGCTCTCTTTAGGGTGATTAATAATGTGATCGGCACTGCCGTATTCAATCATTTCACCTTGTTGTAATACCATAATATCATCAGCTATTTGTGCCACCACTGCCAAATCATGGGTGATATACAAAGCCGCTGTGCCTGTATCATTAATCGCTTGCTTAATAGTCGCTAACACTTCTATTTGAGTGGTTACATCTAAGGCGGTTGTCGGCTCATCAAACACAATTAAATCAGGCTTTGCACATAAAGCCATCACTGTCATCGCACGCTGTAGCTGACCACCGGATACTTGATGGGGGTAACGCTGACCAAAATTTTCAGGATCAGGCAAACCCAATTTAGCGTATAGCTGATCAGCATAAGCCAATGCATCTTCACGACTCATTAATTTGTGTTCAAGCGCTGCCTCTATTACTTGATCACCTAATCTGTGAGCAGGATTAAACGCCGCTGCCGCAGATTGGGCAACATAGGCAACACGAGCGCCACGCACATTACGAATTTGTTTATGGCTGTGCTTTAAGATATCAACGCCATCGACCAACACTTGACCGCCGCTGATCTTACAACCAGAGCGAGCATAGGCCATAGCGACCAAACCAATCGTTGATTTACCCGCGCCAGATTCACCAATTAAACCTAAAACCTTGCCGCGTTCAAGATCAAATGACACATCTTTAACCAGTGTAATATTTTTCTTTTTACTACCTGTTGTACTAACTTGCGCACTAATACACAAGCCTTTGACTTGAAGAAATGGTTGATTTGACATTATCTGCCCCCTTTCAAACTACTGGTACGGCTCAAGACAGAGTCTACAACTAGATTAATACTGATCGTTAATATCGCAATCGCCGCCGCCGGTATCAGCGCAGCGGGGATACCAAATACGATACCGTCTTTGTTTTCTTTTACCATACTGCCCCAATCCGCATCGGGAGGCTGTATACCTAGACCTAAGAAGCTTAGCGTACTAAGGAAAAGCACCGCAAAGGCAAAACGCAGCCCAAATTCGGCAAACAGTGGTGAGAGTGCATTTGGCAATATTTCACGAAAGATAATCCACATCGTGTTTTCACCGCGCAATCGCGCTGCTTCAACAAAGTCCATCACCACAATATCAACCGCAACAGCACGTGATAAACGAAAGACGCGCGTTGAGTCAAGCACACCCATCACCACAATCAAAATCCCCATACTTGCCGGCAGTACAGATAGCACAACAAGTGCAAAAATAAGGGTCGGTATTGCCATCATCAAATCGTTAGTACGACTCAATAACTGATCAGCTTTACCACCTGAAACCGCGGCTAAGAAACCAAAAAACGTCCCCATAAAGAAAGACAGCAATGTCGCAGCTCCTGCAATGAAGAAGGTATTGCGCGCACCGTGAATTAAACGTGACAATATATCACGACCTAACTGGTCGGTACCCAGCCAAAACTGGCCAGACATCGACTCCCAAACATCACCGACAATCTCATCTTGGCCGTAAGGTGATACCCAGGGGGCAAAAATAGCGGAAAGCGCAAAAATGATTAAACATAATAGTCCAATACGCGCCCCCCACGAAAGATGAGACACGATACTGTGCATCAATTTATTATTCATTTGTGTAGTAGCCTTTGTCATATAGTTGTTATTTGTGCTGTTCAACACATCTAATTACTATTTAGGATGTCTCAACCTAGGGTTGGATATAATCGCCATGATATCGGCAAACATATTCAGTAAAATATAAATAGCCGCAAAAATCAGTCCCGTTGCCTGAACGACAGGTACATCACGGTTTGTTACATGATCCACTAACAACTGCCCCATGCCTGGATAGACGAAAATAATCTCAACCACCACCACACCGACTACCAAATAAGCAAGGTTGATAACAACTACAGTGATAATAGGTGATACAGCATTAGGTAATGCATGACGGAAAATTATTTTAAATGGGCTCAAACCTTTAAGTTGAGCAGTTTCAATATAAGCGCTAGACATTACATTGAGGATAGCAGCGCGAGTCATACGCATCATGTGCGCCAAAACGACCAACACCAAGGTAATACAAGGTAGAGCAATGGCTGTCAGCTTTTCGCCTATTGGCATCCCTTGATAAATAAGTGAACTTGAAGGTAACCAATTTAACTGTACAGCGACAAATAGGATAAGCAGGTAACCAATAAAAAACTCAGGTAGAGAAATCGTCGTGATCGTGGTAATAGAAATCAATTTATCGACAATACCATCGCGATAGTGAACGGCAATCATACCGAGGAAAATCGCCAGCGGCACTGAAACTAATGCAGCAAAGGATGCCAGAAACAGAGTGTTATTTAAGCGATCGCCTATCATTGTACTAATATCACGGCCACTACTTAAAGACGTACCTAAATCACCTTGTAATATATTAAATAACCAGTTGAAGTAACGTGCTATGGCTGGGCGATCTAAACCCATTTCAGTGCGCAAGTTTGCCAGCGCTTCAGGTGTGGCAGATTGGCCTAAAATACTTTGTGCTACATCTCCGGGTAGCATCTCGGTACCGGCAAATATAACTACCGAGATCGCGAGTAACAATAGTAGGCCAAGCGCTAAGCGCTTAGCCACTAATGTAGACAGAGAATCGTTGCCTAGCGCCATATTTACGCTAACCAGCAGCGAATAAGCGCATAGCCGTTAGACTGCTCTGATGATGGATCTTCGATGAAACCAGCTAATTTAGTTGACTTAGCATCAATGAAGTCATTAAACATTGGAATAATAGCGCCGCCATCATCACGTACCATCATCGACATATCGGTGTAGATATCTTTACGCTGAGCGCGATCAGTCTCTATACGTGCCTGTGATAGTAATGCGTCAAACTCAGGGCGTGCCCACTTGGTATCATTCCAATCTGCTGTCGACTTATAAGCCACTGCATACATCTGATCTTGAGTACTTCGACCATTCCAATAAGAGGTGCTAAACGGTTGTTTATTCCAGACATTAGACCAGTAACCATCAGCGGGCTCACGCTGTACTTTAATATCAATACCTGCTTTCGCCGCCTGCTGGCTAAACAGCAGTGCTGCATCGATAGCATTGGAGAACGCCGCGTCAGATGAGCGTAAAATAATCGGCCCAGAGTGACCAGATTTTTTATAGTGATACGCAGCTTTTTCAGGATCGTAAACACGTTGCTCGATCTCTGAATTAAACAAATCGTAAGCTGAGTTGATTGGGTAATCATTACCGACAGAACCATAACCTTGTAATACACGTTCAACCATATCTTCACGATCAATCGCATATTTAAGCGCTAAACGTAAATCAAGATTATCAAACGGTGCCGTATCAGCATGCATTAAGAATGGGTAGTGGCCTTTACCTGAGGTATTAACCACATCAACACCTGGTAAACGAGCTAGCAGTTTAGCTGTTTTTGGTGACACTTGGTTAGCCAGATGTACCGCACCTGATTGCAATGCTGACATACGAGCAGTTTGATCATTCAACACACGAATTTCAACGCTATCTGCGTGGCCTACTTCATCGTTCCAATGGTTCTCGAATTTTTCACCTACATGGCGAATACCTGGCTCATTAACAGTGACACGATAAGGGCCTGTACCAATACCGGCATTAGGATCATCGTAACCGCCATTAGGCTGAATAGCTAAATGGTAATCTGATAATAAGTAAGGTAAATCAGCGTTACCGCCGTTAAGCTCAATCACTACTTTACCATCAAGTTCTTTAATGGAGGCGATATCACGCATGATACCCAGCGCGCCAGATTTAGTATCTTCACCTGAATGTCGCTCTAGTGTTTTAACAACATCGTTAGCATCTAACTCTTTACCGTTATGAAACTGTACGCCTTTGCGCAATGTAAACGTCCAAGTTTTCGCACCATTAGATGGCTCCCAAGACGTTGCCAAATAAGGAATCGCTTCACCGGTTGGTGAAATACCGACTAAATTCTCACCCCAAGTGCGCAGGAAACTAAAGGCAACTTGTGAGGTATTTAAAGCAGGGTCTAGTGAATCAGTGGAGCTACCACCATTAAGTGCAGCAATGATATGCCCACCTTTTTTAGGGGTCTGAGCGGCCATAAGATTGTGGCTAAAAAGCGATCCAGCCAATGGCACAGCCATACCTAAGGCTGCTGCTCGACGCATAAAATCCCGGCGGTTTAATTGACCATTCTTTGCATGGGAAACCAACTGTTCTAAATCATTCGACATAATCAACCTCAGAAATATTATTATTAGAGCTATAAAAAATATAGCTATTTGATATCTTTTTAATAATGACAAAAAAGAAGAGTAACTGGAAGCTAGAATTTCAATGGACTATCTTTAGAAAAACTAAAGCAACGTCTCAAAAAAAACGTCATAAACATGCCAAAAAAACCAAGCAGCCTGAAAGCAATCATAAAAAAACAACTAAAATCTCTGCTTTATTAGGACAATACGACAAAATCGCTTCTTTTCTCTCTTTGCCAGCTACTATAACATATTATCAAAGTATTCCTTTCATTAAGAAAAACTAATATTATGATAGTGTGCAAATATACACTTATCTTTATTTTAATGGTCATCGATTATTATGCAACGCCCAAAAAAACCGCTACCACCGCTCAATGCACTACGTGCCTTTGAAGCAACCGCTCGCCTTGCTAGCTTAACCAAAGCGGCTCAAGAACTACATGTCACTCAAGGGGCTGTCAGCCAACAGGTCAAATTATTAGAAGACTACTTAGGCGCTTCACTATTCACCCGAAAATCAAGAAAAATGAACCTTACCGATTTAGCGCGTGCCTACTTACCTGTTGTTAGTGAAGCTTTTAGCAAGGTACAAATCAGTACCCAAGAACTGTTTGACACCACTCACCAGCCTTTTATCCAAATACGTTGCGGTACATCGTTTGCGCAACGCTGGCTGGTACCAAGGCTGGCAGATTTCGCTACTAAGCACCCACAGTATAGGCTGCGTTTACAAACCATTATCTGGCATGACAGTGAGTCCATTGAGGGCGTCGATCTAGAAATCTGCCATGGCTATAGTAATTATTCAGGTAGTGTCCAGCGCATTATCAAAGAGCGATGGATGGTGGTTGCCAGCGCACAATTTGCCGAGAAGCTGGGCAATAACCCCAGTTTAATGCAGTTAATGACCCAACCTTTAATATCGACAATGGGCTATTTAGAGACTTGGAATACTTGGTTTGAAGAACAAGGTATTGAAGATGCGCGGGTGATGTCTAATTTTGAAGCTGATAATACGACGATGGCACTGGATATGACTCTTAATGGCATGGGTATTATGTTTGGCTTAAACACGCATTTAGATGAGCACATCGCATCCGGTGCCCTAGTACAAATTCACCCTTTTGAACTAGAAGCTCAATGTGGCATTTATCTAGTATTACCACCTCAGGATATCAGGCCAAAAACTAAAGACTTCTGTCTCTGGCTTTTTGGCCAACTCGCTGAGCATCCAAATAAAGATGATTTACAATGGCAGCACGATTAGTATTCTTAATCTGCTAGAGCAGATTGAAGCTAGTGATTGACTCACATAAATTACTAGCTTCTCTTCTCTTCTCATCCCTTCTCTTCCCTCACTGTCACCATACTTAGCACGCAAACCGATACGATCATTTTTTAATCTAAGGTCATACTTTTTCTTTTTTTGCTGAAGGCTTTTGCGCTAGTGTTTTCACTGCGCATGAGCATATAGAAGCAATCATCACCACAAAATTTAGATAAGTTTTACTTATGTGAATGGCGTTTTTATCGTTTGTTAACAGCACTTAATTCATTAAAAATAGCACTACAAACTAAGATATAACGATAACTAACGAAAGAAGAGGTATTAGAAAATGAAGTCACTATATAGAAACGAAGATAAATACTTAACTAAACCTAACCTTACAGAGCAATCAACTTTATCACCAAAAGATAAGCAAAACGATGCACTGAGCTGGCAAAAATGGTTATTTAAAAACCTAGCTATCACGTTAGCTATGTTAATGATATTTGCAACATACTCTTATTCCACCAGCGATAAACCGCTGCTCGTAAAATCAACGCAACTTGCACAGCCAATCTACTGTAGCAACCAAGCGAATAGAACCAGTTATGCTATCCAATGCGCCGCAATAGCAAATTAATGAGCAGATAAAGCACACAGCATTAGTATTAACTAGCGGTGTGCTTTTGCGCTAACATAGTTTGATGTGTTTTGATGATCAGTTATTGGGCACTAGCTAAGGCTAATTTGACAGCAAATGCTACAAATGCTGCCCCGACGCCGCCACCGGATAATGCACTAATTTTTTTACGTGAGCGAAAGGCATCAGCTAATTTAGTGCCTGCATAAATCAGGGTCGCCAGATACAACAAACTGAAGAGCTGTAGAGTCGCGGCCAATATAAAGAATGGAATGACAGGTTGATCATATAACGGATCAACAAATTGTACGAAGAAGGATAATAAAAAGATAATCGCTTTAGGATTTAGCAAACTAACTAATAGTGCTTTTTGAAACGCTCTAACAGACGATGCTTTTTTTACCGTTTTAACCTGATCTAATTCATTTTCATGACGGCTAATCCACGTTAAATAGGCACCATAAATCAGTTTAATACCCATGTAAGTTAAATACGCTGCCCCTGCGTACTTTATAATCATAAATAAAGCAGGGTAAGTATTAAGTAGGGTAATGGCACCTAATGCCGTTGCCAAAATCAATAAACTATCGCCAATAAAAACACCAGCAACCGCAGCCCAGCCTAGCTTTTTACCTTGCTGAGCAGCTAAAGACAGTACATATAAAGAGTTGGGACCGGGCAGTAAAATAATGAGCACGACACCAACTAAATAGGCTAAATAATTTACAACTCCCAGGTTTTCCACACAACTCTCTCTTGTAATAATGCCCGCTAACTGGGCGGTGACTTTGTTTTTAAGTGTAAGTTAAAAGCAAAAACAAAGACATCATCACACCCTCTTTTTTGCTATTTATCAGGCATTAATTACGCCCTGCTTTTAGGTTCCGCAAAATGTTTTATAATGCCCAAAATCTGCAGGTGCCGCCTGCTCATAAGCTTCTTTTCCATCAACCTCCATAAAAGGGTTAGTCACCAACGCTAACAACTCGTTAAACGCTGTCATATCATCATGATCCTGCGCCTGAGAAATGGCATTTTCAACTAAATGATTACGCGGAATATAAACTGGGTTAGCTCTGCGCATCTTGTCTAAATTGCTATATACAGCCTCCTTGTTACGAGATAGACGCTGCGCCCATTGCACTTGCCAAATATAGAACCTTTTACCATCACTAAACAATACTCTTGCAGGTTCTGGGTTACCTTGCACCAATTCAACAAGTGCTCTAAAGAGTTGAGTATAATCAACTTTATGCTCAGCCATAATCGCTAACAGCTCATTGGCTAGCTCAAGATCAGCTTCCTCTTCGTTGTCTATGCCCATTTTTGCGCGCATGCCTGTTAACCAGTAATTGTGATACCGCTGATCAAATCCTGTCACCGCATCAGTTGCTAGAGCGATTGCAGTGTCACCATCTTCATCGAGTAATGGCAATAGGGTTTCGGCAAAGCGCGCCAAATTCCACAGCGCCATCGTCGGTTGGTTCTGATAAGCATATCGCCCTTGATGATCAATAGAGCTATAGACGATACTTGGGTCAAAACCATCCATAAATGCACATGGACCATAATCAATAGTCTCGCCACTGATGGTCATATTATCAGTATTCATCACACCATGGACAAAACCAATATTCATCCACTTCGCTATTAAATAAGCCTGTTTATCACACACTGCAGTTAACAATTCAAGATACGCATTAGCAGTACCTTGTAGCTCTTTGTAATGACGTTCTATCGCATAATCAGCGAGTTTTTTCAGTGCATCATAATCATCTCGTGCAGAAAAAAACTGAAACGTACCGATACGTATATGACTAGCCGCCACTCTGGTTAACACAGCCCCTGGTAATGCTTGCTGGCGCATGACTGTCTCACCGGTACTGACCATCGCTAACGCCCGTGTTGTCGGCACTGCTAAGGCGTGCATAGCCTCTGCCACTAAGTATTCTCTGAGCACTGGGCCCAATGCTGATTTACCATCGCCTGAGCGTGAAAAAACCGTACGCCCAGAACCTTTTAATTGAATATCAAAACGCTGTTGCCCTGGTGTAATTACCTCACCTAGCAACACAGCACGGCCATCACCTAATTGCGGGCTAAAGCCACCAAATTGATGCCCTGCATACGCTTGCGCAATGGGCTGAGCACCTTCTGGCATAGTACCGCCAGATAGCATCGCAGCCAATGACTGCTGTTGCTCACCATTAATTAAGTGCGCATCTAAGCCTATCTGCTGTGCTAAATCTTTATTTAGCGCCAGCAGCTTAGGCTCACGCGCTTTGTCCCCTAAGCAGGACACAGAAAAGCCATCTAACTGTTGAGCGTAACTGTTATCAAAATTTAAACCCGAATTAAATACTTGCTCACTCATTACTTATTCTCAATTTATTAGACTATTTTTACACTAGCATGATTACTAGCGTTGGCTCTGCTTAGTTCGACTTTAAACCTAGCTTGAAGGAAACTAACTTTTAGCGACTAGGTAGAACCCAATCTGGGCGTGCAAAGTGGCATGTATACCCCTCTGGCAAACGCTGCAGGTAATCTTGATGCTCAGGTTCTGCTTGCCAAAAACTGCCAACTTCCTCAACTTCGGTAACAGCGGGGCCTGGCCACAAGCCCGATGCGTTGACATCAGCTATTGTTGTTATTGCCATCTGTTGTTGCGATTCACTGTGAAAATAAATAGCTGAGCGATAAGAGCTACCTAAATCATTACCTTGACGCATTAATGTACTTGGATCATGGATCTGGAAAAAGAATTCAAGTATTTTTCGATAACTAATGACGTCATTATCAAATGTGATTTCTATCGCCTCTGCATGAGTGCCGTGATTGCGATAAGTCGCATTATCGACATCACCACCTGAATAGCCCACTCGTGTTGATTGCACGCCATCAAGCTTGCGAATTAAGTCCTGCATTCCCCAAAAACAACCACCTGCTAACGTCGCTACTTCAACTGACATCACTTCACCTCTTCTACTTGTGATAAATACTCGCCATAACCTGTAGCTTGCATATCATCACGCTCTATAAACTTTAACGATGCACTGTTAATACAGTACCTTAACCCACCAGCATCAGCGGGGCCATCTGTAAACACGTGGCCTAAATGACTATCGCCATAGCGAGAGCGCACTTCGGTGCGAATCATACCATGAGCACTGTCTTTGAGTTCTTCAACATTAGCGGGCTCGATTGGCTTGGTAAAACTAGGCCAACCACAGCCAGATTCATATTTATCTGCTGAGGCAAATAAAGGCTCGCCCGAGACAATATCAACATAAATACCAACCGCCTTATTATTTAAATACTCACCAGTACCTGGGCGTTCAGTGCCGCTTTGCTGGGTCACATGATACTGCTCACTTGTTAGTGCCGCAATCGCCTGCTCCGTTTTTTTATAAGTACTCATCATATACCTCAATTGTGCATAAACTTATTATCTATATTTTACTTACGTGGCAGATAACTTTGCAATCACGTTAGTAAAGTCTACACCTATATACTTAATAAATAGTGTTTTGGATGAGGGGAACTTATCTAAAACCTCACTAGAGCTGTATTTTATGGGGTTAAAGGCAGTAAAAACAAGGACCCTCAGAGTTTTGCTAAGCATTAGTAATGCCGACAACCTAAATATCAATAAGGCGAAATCAGTGCTTGGTAATTAATTTAAAACTCAGTAATATGAGAGTAAGCAAGGCATTAAAATTTAAAGAGCTCGCGCATCAAACTTGTCAAACACTTTTATTCAATGGATTAAATCAATGAAGAAACTGCTTTTTATCGCTATTGCTGTCGCTATCATCGTTGTTATTGCCTTTATTATTTTAAGCTTTATCTCTAAAAAAGGCCAGGCGCAAGGCCTGAAAAACGGCCAGTTACAAGCTTGCATAAATCCTGAAAACTGCGTTGTTAGTGAAACCATTGACGGGGTATCGCATACAGTAGAACCACTGGCTTTTAGTATCGATAAAACTGCTTTTTTGCTCAAGGCAAAAGCGGCAGTACAAAGCATTGGCGGCACGATAGTAACGGCGGATGAGCATTATATCGCCGCGACTTTTAGCTCCGCTGTATTTGGTTTTATCGATGACTTAGAGCTGAGAATCACCGATGATAACCTACTACACTTTCGCTCATCCTCTCGCGTGGGGCGCAGTGATTTAGGGGCAAATAAACACCGAGTTGATGAGTTAAAACTATTATTGTTATAGCAATTGATCAGCGCTAAATTTGAATGTTTTGTTGACGCTGAAAATAGCTACTTAAAAAATCAATCAATAGCCTCATACGTTTAGTATTGGCAGAGCCTGGTAAAAACACCCCATATACCTCAATGTCATTGAGTTGATAATCTGCCATCACTACCTCTAAAGTGCCGGCTTGTATCTTGGCACTCGCATCATAACTAGGTATACGCCCTAAACCATGCCCACCTTCAACAAAGGCAGTTCTCGCCGCTGAGTTATTGGTACTAATATTGCCTTTCAATGGGATATTAAATTGCTTATTAGCCTTAGTGATCACTAAGTTGCGTGCTGCCAATTGATAAATAACCCATTGGTGTTGCGCTAACTCTTGCACCGTCGTCGGCCGCCCATGTAGCCTAAAATACTCAGGCGAGCCACACAGACATGTGGCTAAAGTCGCTAGTTTTTTTGCCTGCAAAGCGGTATCAACTAAAGGTGCCCCGCGAATGGCGAGATCAACACCTTCTTTTAGTATATTGACGACATCGTCAGTCAAATTGATATCGAGCTCGATTTTAGGGTACATCGTCAAAAATTCATTCAATGCCGGCACTATCGTGTGTAGCCCAACATTGACTGGGCAAGTAACTTTCAACAGCCCCACAGGCTCATTTTTTAATGTTTCAATATATTCATTAGCAGCATTTGCCTGCTCGGTAATCACCCGACAGCGCTGATAATAATTTTTCCCCTCCTGGGTGAGCATAATCGAGCGCGTTGACCTATTGAGCAGTTTAACGCCTAAATGCGCTTCCAGCTTCTTTAAATGATAGCTAACCACCGCTCGCGATAAACCGATATGCTTAGCGGCAAGGCTTAAATTCCCCTGCTCTACAACCTGCGCAAACACTACCATACTCTTTAATTGCTCGAACGAATTCATCTCATACCTATTCTTTTACAAGCGGGTCAATACCCTATGTACCAGTCGTAAATTATTTTATATTGTATCAATAATTGAAACAATGTATTAGATATTATCTGCATTGTATAAAATAATAAAACAGATATTATAGCTTCATACTAAACAACAGATCATATTATGAAACAGCGCGACACAATGGTGTAATAAAACCGCTGTAACACTATTAAGATCAAATTAAGGAGCGCATTATGTCTAAGAAAATTTTAATGGTTTTGACATCTCATGATAAATTAGGTAACACGGATGATAAAACGGGATTGTGGATAGAAGAGTTTGCAGCACCGTATTACACATTTATCGATGCCGGTTTTAACGTCACTTTAGCATCACCTCTAGGCGGGCAACCACCTATTGATCCTAAGAGTGAATTAGCTGATTTTCAAACGCAGTTCACAAAACGTTTTGATGATGACACAGCGACTCAATCAATATTTGCAGCAACCAAGCAGCTTAGCACTATCGATGCTGCTGATTATGATGCGGTGTTCTACCCAGGCGGGCACGGACCTCTTTGGGATTTGACTGACAATGCGCAATCAATCACATTAATTGAACAGTTTTTAGCAGACAACAAGCCAGTAGCCAGTGTTTGTCACGCTGCAACTGTATTGCTCAATATCAAAAACGAGCAAGGCGAATTCGCAATTAAAGGCAAAAACATTACCGGGTTTAGCAACAGCGAAGAAAATGCCGTACAACTGAGCGATATAGTCCCGTTCTTATTAGAAGATGAAATCAAAAATCGTGGCGCTAATTATAGCAAAGGCGATGATTGGGCTAGTTTTGTCGTTCAAGACGGTTTATTTATTAGCGGTCAAAACCCTGCCAGCTCTGAGCTTAGCGCCCATAAACTAATTGCTCATATATCCTAAGCTGCCACCCTAGTGAGCACTTATTCGATATAAGCTAGCATAGAGCGCGTCATTTAACATTGAGCTTAAATGACGCGCTCTCTTAATTGCTATTAGTTGCTATTAATTAGCCCTAACGCTTTCGCACCTAATGTGCTGAGCACTAAACTATTGTATAGCTACTAAAAGCAGCTCCTAAAGCCTCCTAAAGCATCCCCTAAAGCACTCTTGCAAATTTCTCTATTTAGCGACACTATATTTATTTTCTTAATTAAATTCATTGAGTTATCATGAATGAGCTTGGCATGCTAGGTTTAACCATTGGTCATGAATACGGCTGTGCTGGTCTCTCTTATGTATCCTACGCTCTAATCGCACGCGAAGTCGAGCGAGTAGATTCAGGTTATCGCTCTGCCATGAGCATCCAGCCTTCCTTAGTTATGCATCCCATTCACGCTTATGGCAGCGAAACGCAACGAGAAAAATATTTACCTAAACGGCAAGCGGTGAATGGGTTGGCTGATGGATACAGGCCAAGTAAGCGCTGAACTTATTTCTATGCTTAAACGTAATAATTGCGCTAAGGCATTAGATATCGCTAAAATGCGAGAAATATACATGGCGACAATGGTATCAGTGATGAATACGCGGTAATCAGGCACTTAATTAATTTAGAAGCAGTCAATAATTATGAGGGCACTCATGATATCCATGCCCTTATATTAGGCAGAGCACAAACAGGCATACAGGCGTTTACATAATGACAATCAATAATGAGCAAAACCACTATCCTATTAATGATTGGGATAGTGCATACGAAAATGGTAATTTCATCGAAGATGCTGGCAGCTATGTTGCACGCTGGCAGGAAAAAAGCAGTCTATTTCGCCACCAGCTCAGTGAAAATAATCGAGCAATACTCGATATTCGCTACGCCGATAAAGCGAGAAACCTGCTCGATCTATTTTTGCCGGACAATATCGAGCAGAACATCACCGCGAATATACAAAACCAAACCCTACCACACTTAGCAGCGGCTAAAGGTATCGTCTTTTTTGTGCACGGCGGCTACTGGCTAGATTTTGACAAAAACAGCTGGTCTCACTTAGCTAAAGGCTGCTTAGATGCAGGCTTTATTGTAGCGATGCCCTCTTATACTTTGTGCCCGCAGGCAGAGATAACAACGCTTATCGCTGATGTCGCACAGGCGATTGAGCATGTCGCCAGTCATATAACAGGTGATATTCGCTTATCCGGACACTCCGCAGGTGGTCACCTTGTTAGTAGTATGTTGTGTGATAGCAGCGCGCTTAATAAAGCGACGCAAAGCAGGATAGTCAAAACCGTGTCAATCTCTGGGCTGCATGATTTGCGGCCACTGTTAAAAAATAAAATGAATGAGCAACTACAATTAACACCACTGTTAGCGCAACAATGCAGCCCGGCGTTAAATACTCCCAATCACTTAGCACCTTTAACCTGCTGGGTTGGCGCTTGTGAGCGCCCTGAGTTTATCAGGCAAAACAGAATACTAGCGGATATCTGGAAAAGTTTTGAAATTACAACAGATATAGTAGAGGAGCAAGGCAAGCATCACTTTAATGTCATTGACGGCTTAGAAGACAGATACCATGCACTAACACAATCGTTACTGAGCTAATACAACAGCCTGAATGTTTAAACACATTTCGCTAGAGCACACATTTACAACACAACAGTAGTAGTAACAAAAAAGCCGATGACATCACTGTCATCGGCTTTTAAATAGTAACGCTCGCTACTATGATCTAGGCTTGCCATTACCAGGATCGTACAGCGCGCCATAACCTACCGCTTCAACGGTGACAGGATAGGTATCACCAAAGTATTCAATCACTAGCTGACGGCCTTGCTCGCAGTACTCATAAGGCAGATAACCTAGGGCAATGTTTTTACCAATACTTGGGCCAAAAACGATACTGGTAGTGTATGAGCGACGACCTTTGGAATCGATCAACGCCTCACCTGTTGCGCTATCCATAATAGGACAGTTACCCACTGGGTAGCGAGCGACTCCGTTAGAGTCGATATTGTCATTCATCGTTAAGGTGCACAAGTAAGCGGGTTGGTGCTCAAGTGCACGCTGCTCTAGTAATGCATCTTTACCAAAGAAATCTGCTTTTTTCACTATTGGGCGCGCCAGATCGACTTCTAGTAAGTTGTATTCAGTGAGTATGTCAGCATTTTGCAAGCGCAAGCTCTTCTCTAAACGACGGCTATTAGCATAAGTTTCGATACCAACAGGCGTTACACCTTGAGCATATAGCGCATCCCACAGAGCAAGACCATCTTTCATTTCAAAGTGAATTTCCCAACCTTGTTCACCGACATATGAAATACGAAAGCCCATATATTTAACGCCATTAATCACAATATCTTTAACAGCGGCAAATGGGTAGTTTTCTAAACTGATTGACTCAGGATCATCTACTATTTTTTCTAAGGTAGTACGTGCATTTGGCCCCCAAACACCTAGGCAACCATAATTGCTTGTTTGGTTAGTCACTTGTGCATCATAGCCATGATCTTGCGCCATGCGTTTTATCCACACCAGATCACGATGCCCTGCATCGGCGCCATCAATCACTCTGAAGTGGTTTTCACCTAGACGCAATACCGTTAAATCGGCGCGAACACCGCCGACAGCATCGAGGAAATGGGTGTAGACACCTTTGCCTACTGGTGTATCACCCGCAACTTTAGCGACACAGGTAAATTCCATTAAGGCTGCGGCATCAGGGCCTGTGACATCGATAATAGCAAAGTGAGACAAGTTAATCATGCCGACATCTTCAGACATTTTTAAATGCTCAGCATTAGATACGCGGAAGAAATGACGACTGTCCCATTCTGCTTCACGATGCGGTACTTTATCAGCGTACTGCTCTAATAAGTGTTCGTTACTGGCATAACCGTGGGCACGCTCCCAGCCAGATATTTCCATAAAGTAGCCACCCAACTCGTTTTCACGCTCCCAAAACGGGCTGCGAAACTTACCACGTGCTGCGGTGTAGGGCTCACGATTGTGCACTGGCGGGTTATATATTTTAAACGCCGATTCATAGCAGCGATCGTGAATATATTGCTCTTCACACTGAAACGGGTAAGCACGAGCCACATCGATACTGCTGTGATCAAATTCAGTGCGACCATCTGTCATCCAATCGGCAATGACTTTACCGGTGCCAGGGCCATCTTTCACCCAAACTGATACGCCATACCACAAGCCTCGCACATTAGCAGACTCACCAATTGATGGGCCGCCATCAGCGGTTACTTGTAGTAAACCGTTAAATGAATACTTATCATCATAACCTAGCTCACCTAAGATAGGTGTTAACTCGATTGCACGCTCTAATGGATCAATCACTTCTTCTATATCTAAATCACGCTGTGATGGCGAAAGACGCGCGTGCTCTTTCTCTAAAATATCACGCGGATGACACATGCGCGGCTCTTTCTCTTCATAGTAGCCCCACTCTAACTGCCCGCCTTCCGCTGATTTTGGATCCCCTGTATCGCGCAGATAAGCCGAGTTGCCTTGATCTCGCAGTAGTGGGTAGCCAATTTCTTTACCGGTGTTGGCAAATTCATCAAACTGTTTGAAGAATGTTAATGGATGATCAACCGGCATAACAGGTAAATCTTCCCCTGCCATCGCCGCTATTAAACGACCCCACAAACCAGCACAGACCACCACATGATCCGCTTCAATATAGCCGCGCTCGGTCTCTACACCTTTAATACGACCCTCTTCAATTTTTAAACCAGTGCAAGAGGTATTGGCAAATGTTTGTAATTTACCGGTTTCAATAGCGGCCTCTACAAGCTCCCCTGCTACTGTTTGCGAGCGTGGTATAACTAGCCCCGCATCCGGATCCCAAAGTGCACCTTGAATCACATCTTCTTCGAGTAATGGGAATTTTTCCTTCGCCTGTGCGGTGCTGATCATGCTGACGTTATTACCAAACGCCTTACCTGATGTCACTCGACGCTTTAGCTCATCCATGCGCTCATCATCGCCCTTTCTGGCAACTTCGACACCACCAATGCGCTCGTAACGCCCCATTTTTTCATAGAAATCAATACTATATTTAGTGGTAAAAATAGTCATTTGATCATGGGCAGTATTAAAACAAAAATCTGAAGCATGTGCAGTAGAGCCAATATCGGTTGGGATAGCTGACTTATCAATACCGACAATGTTATCCCAACCACGCTCGATCAGATGGTGAACCACTGAGGCACCAACAATTCCGCCTTGGCCGATAATAACGACCTTCGCACTTTTAGGAAATTTAGACATGAATAACTCTCCAGAGTATTACATTGTGATAAAATTATGCCCGAGCCGAGTAAATTCAGGGCGATCAGATCAAAAAGACATAATTATTTTTCACTCATACTAGAGCAAGCCCTGACACGTAACTTATCCATTCACGTCAAAACATTGCATATAAAGCCAACTTATCTCAAAAAAAGACAATCTTATTTTCTCTTGTTCGAGCACGGTTTAAGCCATAATTTAAGCAATAGCAGCTGTGTCTATAATTTAGACAATTGCTAACCAATATATCCACAACACACAGCCAAAACCTATAACACTCCTTATTATTATAAAGATAAGCATGAAGCGAGGTAATTTAAGTTTAATTTCCTGCACAGCTAGGTCATAATCATGCAAAACAACCGTTTAAAGATAAGGATAACGTTATGGTTTCTACCATTGTTTTAATGAATGTAGAGCGTGGACAAGCAAGTTTTGTCGGTGAAAAACTAGCAGCAATGACAGGGGTAACTGAAGTTTACTCTGTGGCCGGTGCTTATGATATTGTAGCGATTATTCGCACAGAGAGTAACGATGAGCTGGCTAATTTAGTCTCTACTGAAATCGGCAAAATCGAGCAAATCACAGCAACCCAAACGATGATCGCTTTCAAGGCATTCTCTAAGTTTGATTTAGACAGCATGTTCTCGATTGGTATGGAATAAGCATCGCCTTATTGAGCTGAACACTATCGCTATTAATCTTAATACCCTTAGCCAATCAAGCGAGTTTTAACCCACAACTCGCCTGATTGATAGCAAGAGTAAAATGACAATGTCTCTACAGTTTTACACTAAAATCCACACGCAAAGACCGCACGATAAGAGTGACAAAAGAGCAAATAGAGATGCACGTCAATTACAGCGAAGTTTTGAGAGCGATCGCGGACGTATTATAAACAGCGCTGCTATCAGGCGATTACAACAAAAAACCCAGGTTTTCCCACTCGAAAAAAACGCTGCTGTAAGAAGCCGCTTAACCCACTCAATGGAAGTTCAGCAAGTGGGCCGCTTTATTGTACAAACCATATTTGACCAGCTAAGTGAGCAACAACTTGCAGATTATGGCTTAACCAAACTTGATCGCTGTATCGAATCCATCGTTGAAATGTCGTGTTTAATGCACGATATTGGCAACCCACCTTTTGGTCACTTTGGCGAGCATGCGATCAACCAATGGTTTACTGAAAATCTAGATGCCTTAGCAATAAAAGCCAACACCTCTGCACAGCGCTCTGTTTTTGATCACTGTGCAGAGCTCGCTGTCGATTTAAAAAACTTTGAAGGTAACGCACAAGCTATTCGATTGATTCATACATTACTTAATTTAAACCTAACTTATAGCCAAGCGGCCAGTATTTTAAAATACACTCGCCCAGGGACTATGAACAAAGCGGATATCCCCACTGATAAACGCTATTTAATGAAAAAAGTGGGTTACTACTACAGTGAAACCGCTTATGTTAATCAGCTTTGTGACTCATTAGCGATTGAGCTAGGCTGCAGACACCCCCTTTCCTATATTATGGAAGCCGCCGATGATATTTCTTACTGCTTAGCCGATATTGAAGATGCCGTTGAGAAAGGTTTAATTACAACTGATACTCTTAGTAGTTTATTGCAAGACACTTACCGTCAGGTACTCAATAGTAACAACTATTCACTCGATGCCAACACTATCAACACTGCCCTAGAAAATATGCGCAAAACAATTGCGGCAGCGCAAAAATCATCCAGCAAACCGCAAAGCTATTTTATTACGCTAAGAGTTAAATTATCACACCCTCTAGTTAAGCACGCAGCCAAACAGTTTATTGATAATATTGGCGATATCTATCACGGCACCTTTGATAACGCATTACTTGAAGATCACAGCCAATACCATGCGATTACCACGACATTAAAACGTATCGCAATTTCCCATGTATTTTGCCACAAAGAAGTCGAACAGCTTGAGTTGCAAGGCTTTCGCATTATCAGCGGCTTACTGGAGTGCTACAAACCACTGTTATCTTTAGATCACAAGACTTTTGCCAAGGTCATTGAGCAAACTAAAGACGCGCCGTTAATTGCCAAACATTTATTAAAAAAGCTACCTGAAAAACATTTAAGTGCTTATAAATCCGCGATTGCCAATTTAGCAGCTGATCGCTTTGAGAGCCACGAGTACTATTATCGTTGTCGCTTAATTCAAGACTACATTAGTGGTATGACTGATCAATTTGCCTATGATGAGTACCGTATGCTGATGGTTGTTGATTAAACTCAATAACTAACGTTAAAGTGCAGAGCTGGCAATAAGCCCTGTGCTTTTTATATTTCCTTCACCCGATACCAATACTGATAACTTAGAGTAAACCCAAGCTTTTCATACAAACCAAGTGCTGCTGTGTTATCAGCTACAACCTGCAAGTAACTCTTTTTTATATGCTCAGTGGATGCATCATTCAGCATTTTTGTTATCAGCTGCTGCGCATAGCCTTTGCCACGCTGATCAGGCTTAGTTATAACATCAAAAAATCCAATAACATCACCATCGACAACACCTAGAGCACAGCAAACTATCTGGTTATCAACTAATAATACCGCGGGAATCACTCTAGTCTTTATTCGCTTTAATATTGCTAAATGCGGCTCAACATGGCTGTTTTTATCGACTCGTTGTCCATATTTAAACTGGCAAAATGCCGCCAACCACTGCTCTAAATTGAGCAGCGCATAATGTGCTGTTATCGTTTGATAGTCGGCTAGCTGTACAGGTGCTTTTAACTGTTTTTGGTAGACTAATGATTTATCTTGATACGCATAGCCTTGCTGCTGTAAATGATCATCAAAATCCAGAATCTGCTGATAGCTAAGCTGTGATTCAAACAGGGGAATTCTAAAAATACTAGGTAAGGAGCGTCGCTTAAAATATTCTTCAACATGAGCTAAGACCATTAAGTACTCGTGAGGCGCAATGGTTAGCACATTAGCAGAGTTCGCGCGTTTAGTATAACCTTGTGATGAGCGAACAATAATATCTAAAAATTGATACTGTTCAAGAGCAGGCCACGCACTAAAAGCACTACGCTCTAATTGCAAAAACTCCTTTAGTGACGCTGTCTGCTCATAAATGTGCATTAAGCCGACTCATCTTTATAACGCTGCTCCACCAGCATAAGAACCTCACGCTTTTCATCGTTTGTATACACACCCCACTGAGCGATCTCCATACCAGAGCGACGACAGGCAATACATAAATCTTTATTATCTAAACAACAAAGCCCGACACACGGGCTTTTAACATAGTTACTTCTTGCATTATCAGTTTCAGTCATTTTTTGCCCGCTAGATATTTTTTATTTACAAACGTGTTATCTTCGCTGTGATTATACTAGAAATTTAATACAGTGCGATGACCTTAAGCTACAAATGCGCATCAATAGTCACTGCGATTAAGCTCTTACCAAAAGAAATGCAAAAAGCCTAGCGTGCCTGCCAAGACAGCACACCCTATTTTAAGCTCTAAAACAGGGTGTATTTTTTAACCTTGAATATAAGAGTTGATCACTTTAGCTAAAATTTCAACTCCCTTTATAATTTCACTTTCACTAGCATGACTAAAATTCAACCGCAAATTCGGTTGGTATTTATCAGTATTTGAATTAAATACTTCCCCTGGCACCACTGCCACTGCCTGCGCTAAGGAATCTTGCGCCAGTGCAAGCATATTGAGTTTGTTTTTAGATTCAATATGAACCCACAAAAACATTCCGCCTTCAACATTATTAACAGTAACGCTATCTGTTAATGCCATTAACAGCTGTTTAATCATCAAAGATTTCTTTTTTTGATAAATAGCTTTAACTCGCTGCTGATGTATCAAAAATAGTGGGTTATTTAATAGCTGTAAAACAACAAACTGAGACGGTACATTTGAATGCAAATCTGTTATTTGCTTTATTTTTACCAAGGTATCAATAATAGATTGACTCGCCTCAAGTGTTGCTAAGCGCAGTCCCGGGCTTACCACCTTAGAAAATGAGCGTAAAACAATTGCGTTTTCCGGGTAATATGAGGATACCAAAGGTAAACTTTCACCTTCAAATCGCAACTCTCTATAGGGCGCATCTTCGACTATTGTTACATTAAATTGCCGACAAAGTGACGCTATTTTTTCTCGCTCTTGCCTGCTGTAACAAACCCCAGTAGGGTTTTGAAAATCAGCAACGAAATAAAAGCACGTGATATCATGCGCTAAAAAAACAGCTTCCATTTGTGCAAAATCTAACTCACCATTTACCCGATCAACCGTTAATATATCCGCTTTCGCTAGCTCAAATACTTGTAGAGCACCTAAATAGCATGGTGATTCGACAAGAATTTTATCCCCTGCTTTAATAAAGGCTCTAGTAATTAAATCTAAACCTTGCTGGGAACCACTCGTTACCATTAAATTATTTTTCGATGAGACTTGGTAATCTTCTTTTAATTTATCAAGCAAAGGGGCGTAACCTATGGTTTGCGAGTACTGAAAAAGCTGCGGCTTTTCTTGCAACTCTTTAAATGCTGGTGCCATTAGCTCCATCGGAAAACTTGACTCATCCGGTAAACCGCCGGCAAATGAAATCACACTTTCTTCGCTTGCCGCTTTAAGTATTTCCCTTATATATGAGGGTTTAATTGATTGTGACGCTGAGGTAGATAACATAACAAGACCTTATTATTTAATTTTCGCTAAGGTTATCGTGATAAACGACTATGTGTTTGTTGAATCAAACTCATTTATTTGTTGATATATGCTATATTTATGTTTTTATCAGCCATTAATCAGACTAAACATGCCCAATACTCAACAAAGAAGCAGAATTAATGATGTTCTCCACTATATTCATGCAGATATAAACAGAGATCTGAGCGCCACCAAATTAGCTAACATTGCACGATATTCTGAACAACATTTTCATCGTTTATTTATCGCCATTGTTGGTGAGAGCGTAAATCGTTATGTCCGTAATACTCGCTTGGAGATTGCAGCAAATCAATTAATGTTTTCCCCTGATACTGCCATTATTGAAATCGCCCAAAAATGTGGGTTTCAATCGTTATCCTCTTTTAATCAAGCGTTCAAAAAACAATTTAATATTACACCTGGTTCATGGCGTACCGATAAAATATCTAAAAAAAAGCCGCCATACTTATCCAACCCTGAGATTGCTGCAGCCTACAAAAGGCTATCTGACACGCCATTACCCGATGTTAAATTTGTTCAACTTAAAGCGCGCCATGTCGCCTACATTAGGCATCTAGGGTATGACAGGTCTATCAAGAAAACATGGCAAATCTTGCATTCATGGGCGCTAACTCACGCTTTAGAAGCCAATATACAATTAGGCCTACACCATTCAAACCCAGCTCAAACGCCATTAGAAAAATGCCACTATGTCGCGTGTATAGAAATAGCCCAATTACTTAACAAAAGAGGTATCGTTAATTCTATGACGATTCCTGGTGGGCTGTATGCTCAATTTGAGTTTTCAGGAAAATATGGCGAACTACTGCCCTCCATTAGCAAAGTGTTAGAACAATGGTTACCTAGCAGTTCTATTAACGCCATGACGACACCCTCTTTTGTAGAGTATCGAAAAAATCACTTTTTAAACGACAACGAGCAATACGATTTAAGCTTTTACTTACCGGTTGATTTTTATTAATTGCACAGATGACAGGACACTTAGTTTTGTGAAAACACCAAAGCGGCCGTTTTATTATGGTTTTATCGTTGTATGATATGTGAAGTAACAGTGATGGATAGGTGCATTAGCTGTCTTGTTCGCGTAAAATCTGCTGTTTTAACGCTAGCGACAATGTTAGTCATTCACAATATCCTCTAATAAGGAACCTCTATGCCTTGGGTACAAGCAAACCTGCAAATCAAACCAGAACTCGCAGAATTATTCGAAGACTTGCTATTAGCCAGCGGCGCTCTCTCGGTTACTTACCAAGACACGCAAGACCAACCTATTTATGAACCTGAATTAGGCACAACGCCACTGTGGCAGAACACCACCGTCAGCGGTTTGTTTGATGCCGATAATGATATTGCAATTATTGAAGATTACCTGCGTATCGCCTTTAATGATCAGGCAGCAAATGAAAACTTTCCCAACATAGTGTTTGAAATCTTAGAAGATAAAGATTGGGAAAGAGAATGGATGAAGTCTTATAAACCAATGCAATTTGGCCACAGACTTTGGGTTTGCCCAAGTTGGTGCGAGCCGCCACAGCCACAGGCAGTTAATTTAATGCTCGACCCAGGCCTTGCTTTTGGTACCGGCACGCACCCAACCACCGCTCTGTGCTTACGCTGGTTAGACAGTATTGAACTAGATCACAAAACAGTGACCGATTATGGCTGTGGCTCGGGAATATTAGGCGTTGCAGCTCTACTGCTAGGTGCACAATCTGTGCTAGCTGTCGATATAGATACTCAAGCATTGCAAGCAACCCAAACCAATCTTGAGCGCAACAATTTAGCGAATAGCCGTTTAGCTAGCTACCTTCCTGAAGACGCACCAGATTTTAAAAGCGATGTACTAGTGGCCAATATTTTATCAGGGCCTTTAGTCGAATTAGCACCGGTATTAAAAGACAGAGTAAAGAGCTCAGGTTTAATGGTACTATCTGGCTTATTAGCCAATCAAGAACAAGACATTATTGACGCCTACTCACCTTGGTTTGACTTACAAGATGCTGTTGAAGATGAAGGCTGGATCAGAATATCTGGCACTAGAAAAAACGATCGTTAATTTAGTCCTCGAACAGTTCGACATAAAGCCAAGCTAGATTTGGCTTTATGTCAGCATGTTACCATTATAAAAGCACAATGAATAACGACACAGAGCTGAAACACACGTATTTAAAGGCTCTAAAGTTATATTCAAAAAATAGTCAAGACAAATAGATTAAAAAACAGCCAAATAAACGGTGTGATTTCTAGTCAAAATGTGTAGAATTCCCCTCCTTAATTTCTGTGAGCAACATTTTTTTATTACTCAAACGGGTAATAAGAAATTAAACCTTTAAAGGCGACACATGTTTCAAGTTGGTCCATATATCATAGACAGTAAAGTTATACTTGCCCCTATGGCCGGTATCACTGATCAACCTTTTAGGCGTCTATGCAAACAACTTGGTGCAGGGCTAGTGATTTCAGAAATGGTTACTAGTGATACGACGCTATGGAAATCACGCAAATCGAGTTTTCGTCTCACCCATGATACCGAGATAGAGCCAAGGTCAGTACAAATTGCTGGTGGCGACGCTCAGATGATGGCACACGCTGCTAAAATGAACGTCGAGCGTGGCGCACAAATCATCGATATCAACATGGGCTGCCCAGCTAAAAAGGTCTGTAATAAGGCTGCGGGATCAGCATTACTCAAAGATGAAAAGTTGGTTAGAGAGATATTAACCGCTGTTGTCAATGAAGTAGATGTTCCTGTTACCCTTAAAATACGTACAGGTTGGGATAAAGAGAACATTAACGCACTAAGCATTGCGAAAATGGCGGAAGATATTGGCATTTCAGCACTAGCGGTACATGGAAGAACCAGAGCTTGTCGTTTTAAAGGCGAAGTGGAATATCAAACAATAGCTGATATCCGCAATGTCATCGATATCCCATTATTTGCTAATGGTGATATAGATAGCGCTGAAAAAGCACAGCAAGTTTTAGAGTATACTAAAGCGGATGCTGTGATGTTAGGACGAGGAGCACAGGGACGCCCTTGGATATTTAGAGAAATAGAATACTACCTCACTCATAAGCGTCATCTACCGGCTATTGAGATAGATGAGGTAAAAGAAATACTGATTAACCACTTACATGCTCTATATAATTTCTACGGGGATTATTTAGGCGTACGTATCGCACGTAAACATGTAGGCTGGTATCTACAGTCAATCAAGGAAAGTACAAAATTTCGAACCTGTTTTAACAAGTTTGAAACCCAGGAGCAACAATTGATAGCTATAGAGCAATACTTTTTAGACGCTCAGCTAACGCATTCTGCCGCTTAACATTAACATCGGATACATAGTCACGTGAACTCAATAGAAAACCTGCAAAACAATTTCGCACCGACCGAAAACGCAACGATAACCCAAGGCCAAACCTTGAGAGATAGCGTTGAAACATCAATGAACAACTATTTTAGACAACTCGATGGCCAGCCAGTCACCGATGTTTATAAAATGGTGCTAGCTGAAATTGAAGCCCCTCTGTTAGAAACAGTGATGGCCTATACTAAAGACAACCAAACAAAAGCGTCTGAATTGCTTGGCTTGAACCGTGGCACTTTACGCAAAAAGCTAAAAGAATACGATTTACTTTAATTCATGACACTATTAATTGAGGCGTTTATGTATCACAGTGATATACCAGTCGCCTCAATTAATAACACCAACACGAGTAGAGTATAGAGAATGTGCATTACGAGTATCAATTTAACCGATTTTTTAAGCTTAATCGATAACCGCCCTGCACTCTTACCTCTCTGTTTTACCCATACCTCTTACTCCAGCATTTTTTTAAACCTTTCTCCCACTACCTAGAGATCATGTCAAAAAATGACTACGCAAACTTATACGCCAATTAAAAGAGCACTTATTAGTGTTTCAGATAAAACTGGAATCGTTGAATTCGCAGCAGCACTTGTTGAACAAGGCGTTGAAATACTATCGACAGGCGGTACTTTCAAACTGCTTGTAGATAATAAAATTCCGGCTATTGAAGTATCTGACTACACTGGTTTTCCTGAAATGATGGATGGCAGAGTGAAAACGCTACACCCAAAAATTCACGGCGGTATATTAGCGCGCAGAGGCCAAGATGATGACATCATGGCAAAACATGACATCAACCCGATTGACATGGTAGTTGTCAATTTATACCCGTTCAAACAAACAATTGAACGCGATGACTGTACCTTGCCAATGGCTATTGAAAACATCGATATTGGCGGACCAACCATGGTACGTTCAGCCGCTAAAAACCATAAAGATGTAGCGATTGTCGTCAACGCGAGCAGCTATTCGCACATTTTACAGCAACTGTCAGCAAACCAGGGCCTAACGATCACCGATCGCTTTGATCTTGCCGTACAAGCGTTCGAGCATACAGCTGCTTATGATGGCATGATTGCCAACTACCTAGGCGCTGTTATTGAAGGACCTACTAAAGCTGATAACGCAACGGACAGTGTAGACAGCCAAGCTTTCCCTCGCACATTCAACAGCCAGTTTATTAAAGCTCAAGATATGCGTTACGGTGAAAACAGCCATCAGCGCTCGGCTTTTTATGTTGAGAGCAACCCTGCTGAAGCCAGTGTTAGCACTGCTAAGCAATTACAAGGTAAAGCGCTATCATACAACAATGTTGCCGATACCGATGCAGCACTTGAGTGCGTTAAATCATTTGACCAAGCTGCTTGTGTTATCGTGAAACACGCCAACCCTTGCGGCGTTGCAATAGCTGACAACCTTTTTGAAGCTTACAATCTTGCTTATGCGACTGACCCTACATCGGCGTTTGGCGGTATTATTGCTTTCAACCGCCCATTAGATGCAAAAACAGCAAGCGCGATCATTGAACGCCAATTTGTTGAAGTTATCATTGCACCAAGCATTGAAGATGAAGCACAGGCAGTACTGGCTAGCAAAGCTAATGTCAGAGTACTAGTGTGCGGCGAATTTAGCAGCACAACTATTGCAGGATTAGATTACAAAAGAGTGAATGGTGGGCTATTAGTACAAGATCGCGATTTAGGCGTGATCACTGAGAGCGATCTTAAAATTGTTACTCAGGTAAAACCAACTGCTGATCAATTTAAAGACTTATTATTTTGCTGGAAAATTGCAAAATTTGTTAAGTCTAATGCTATTGTCTATGCTAAAAATGGTCAAAGCATCGGTATTGGCGCAGGCCAAATGAGCCGTGTATACAGCGCTAAGGTTGCCAATATTAAAGCGGCAGATGAAGGCCTACAAGTAGCGGGTTCTGTCATGGCTTCTGACGCTTTCTTCCCATTTAGCGATGGTATAGAAGCCGCTGCCCAAGCAGGTATCAGTGCAGTAATTCAACCTGGTGGATCAATGAGAGACGACGAAGTCATCGCCGCTGCTGACAAAGCGGGCATGGCAATGGTCTTCACTGGTATGAGACACTTCAGACACTAATTATTAAGCTATCTTCTGGGCCGTATAAGCCCAGTATGGAGAAAACATGAATATTCTAGTAATAGGTTCTGGTGGTAGAGAGCATGCTCTAGCATGGTCTGCTGCAAAAGATAATAATGTGACTAATGTCTTTGTCGCACCAGGAAACGGCGGCACTGCTGATGAAGCAAAAATGCACAACGTTGCGCTGGATATCAGCGACAGCAGTGCACTCATTGCCTTCGCTAAAGAGAACAACATAGCACTCACTATTGTAGGCCCTGAAGCACCACTAGTCGCGGGAATAGTCGATGATTTTAGAGCCGCTGATTTAGCGATCTTTGGTCCAACTGCCGCCGCCGCTCAACTAGAAGGCTCTAAAGCTTTTAGCAAAGACTTTTTAGAGCGCAATAACATCCCAACTGCCGATTACGCTAACTTTACTGAAATAGAACCCGCTCTTGCCTATTTAGAAAAAGTGGGCGCACCGATTGTCATTAAAGCTGACGGACTTGCTGCAGGCAAAGGTGTTATTGTTGCCATGAGCTTAGCTGAAGCACAAGATGCAGTTAAAGATATGCTCGCTGGCAATAAATTTGGCGATGCTGGCTCTCGTGTTGTCATCGAAGAGTTTTTGGAAGGTGAAGAAGCTTCTTTCATCGTAATGGTCGATGGCGACAACGTACTGCCAATGGCTACCAGCCAAGATCACAAGCGTGTTGGCAATGGCGATCTTGGACCAAACACTGGCGGCATGGGCGCATATTCACCAGCCCCTGTTGTCGATGAGCAAATCCATCAACGTATTATGCAACAAGTTATTATGCCGACCGTACAAGGCATGAAAGCAGAAGGCAATGAATACACAGGTTTTCTATATGCCGGTTTAATGATTGATGAGCAAGGGCTACCTAAAGTAATTGAATTTAATTGCCGCTTTGGTGACCCAGAGACACAACCCATCATGCTGCGTTTAAAAACCAGTATTGTTGATTTGTGCCAAGCAGCGCTTGCTAGAGACTTTGAGTCAGTCAATATTGAATGGGATCCACGCCCTGCTGTCGGCATTGTTATGGCCGCTGGTGGCTATCCTGATAGCTATGCTAAAGGCGATACCATTAACATTGAGCAAAACAACAGCGATGACTTGAAAGTATTCCATGCTGGCACCAGTAAAGTTGATGGCCAAGTAGTCACTGCCGGTGGTCGTGTACTTTGCGTTGCAGCGTTAGGCGAGAATGTTACTCAGGCACAAAAAAATGCTTATCAAGGTGTGGCTAATATCCAATGGAAAGGCGCGTTTTATCGCACTGACATTGGCTATCGTGCAATAGCACGGGAGAACTAAGACAAAACCTTAGCAACATAACTATTAGATAAATCATTGCCTAATCACTCTGATTTATCTAATAAATCCTCATAAAATAACAATCTATTCTCCTGATTATCTACTTGTTCTTTACACTGAGATTCGAGCCAGATATTATTTAACATTGCAAGAAATACGTTATATAAGGTGATGCCGATAACTCTTCAAGTTAGTGCATCTAGTTAAAGATTCATACTTTATATTTAATTGACATTAATTTTCGGATTTGACGTACTCTCCATGGATTTAAAACGAACTAAATTGGCCGTTCTTGTTACAACAATCATTGCAACAGGTTGTAGCGCAAATAAATTAGATACTGTTAACAGCAGCCAAAATTTTTGTAAAAATGGCGGCGCATCCAGTGATTTTAGCTGCCAACCGAGCGAGCAGCAAAGCGATCCAATAAGACAAGCCACTGTTGATAATCCAAACACTGAAGCTTGGATGAATTCCAAATTATCAGACATCAAATCTTGGTTAAAAACCATTAAAGAAAACCCTGATGCCCTGGGTACAAATAGCACACCCGATGTATCACAAAGCGCCATGCTTGTTAGAAACCCTGCTGCGACTAACCCAGAGCTAATCAGAATTGAAGCGCTTTCGCAAAACAACAATCACCGCGAGGCGATGGCTGCTATTAACTCCTTCATTGCAAACAATCCAAATAGCCTAGAAGCGGAACTAACCAAAGGTTTAGTGCTTTCCAGAATGGGCCAGCTAAAAGAAGCGGAAGCATTATTAAGAAACTCTATTTCCCGTCACCCAACATCACCAGAGCTCTATAACAACCTGGCTGTTATCTATTCAGATAACGGTGATTACGGCAAAGCGATAGAGACGTTACTATTAGCGTTTTCAACTCATCCAAGTTATGCGCAAGTAAATGAAAATTTACGAGAAGTGTACTCATCCGTTGCCTCTCTTGCTTACAACAGAGCGCTGGATTTAGATTCCGATAAAAAATTAACACCACAATTAGTGGTGTTAAGACGCACCTCAGCACCTAGCTTGCCAGCTCTAAGTAATTCTAGCTTAAGCACAGCGGTTGCCAGCTCTGGTACGACAAAGGCACTAACTAATAAAAATTTACCTGGGACCGCACTTAGCAATACCGTTGACTTAACAGCCACCGCAACAGCCAACAAAACCGAACAAGCTAAACAAACGGTAGCCGCTATAGAGCAAAAGCCTGAAATTATTAGCAAAGCGACAAAAAACATTCCTTTAGCGCTGCCTGATCTAGAACCAGAAGAGCCGCCTGTTGAAATAGCCAAGCTGGCTATCAAACCACAACAATCAAATAGCACTGAAATTAAGAGCATTGTTAGAACAGACAACAATAATACTAAAACAGGCAAAGCACCTGGGAGCAGTTCATTAATCGCCGTCAAAGCAGTTAATAGCTGGAGCCAAGCTTGGTCATCCCAAAACGTTAGTGCTTATTTAGCCTCATATATTAAAGGTTACCAGCCAAAATCAAATGTATCTCATAAACAATGGCGCAACACTCGTACACAAAGACTGACAAAACCATCGTTTATAAAAATACAGCTAGCTAATATAAAAAGTAAGCAAATTGATAGCAATACAGTGGAAGTAACCTTCCTTCAGAAATATCAGGCGAACACTTATAAAGATCAAACGAATAAACGCTTAACGTTAGTTAGATCTGGCTCTAAATGGTTAATTAGTAAAGAAAGAAATATTTGATAACAATGCCAATCACATTAGAACAAGTGATTGGCATTTTTAACCCCTTTTTAACAATCAATAACACCTAGCTTACCCAGCATCAAAGACTATAAATCAGCTAGTTTATTTAACCCTAGTTACTTTTAGATTCTCTTCTGCCACTATTTTAAAGTCGCCATCAATATTATTAACACTTAATTTTTTCAAGGTTTTATCTTTATAATTTGGCGATGAGTAATCTAAAGTAAAAGCCACACTAAAAGACGCGCTATTGTTTTTATCTAGGACAATATCTAACTCAGAACGAGAGAGCTTAATCCACTTAGGTTTTTCAATGCGCGCTTTGCGCCACTCAAGCCATTTTTGATGAGACATTCCTCGCCTAGCCGAATAATTACTAGAATAGCTTTCGCTATACACTGTGAAGTCTTGTTGTTGCCAGCCATTGATCCAAGCGTCAACTAACGCCGTGATATTGTGCTCATCGCTCATACCTGTATCAGCAGAGCCCTGCTGTTCACTGGCCACAACAGCTTCATCTGCCAATTCAAGACTTTGCAAAGCCTCGACGCTAGGCTGATCAGTACTTTCAACACCAACTAAATCACTGCTGTCAATTACGGGCGGCGTGGGCATCACGTTTTCTTCACTCATCTGCTTCGATAGCTGAGTGTTTTCTGTTACCTCAACAGTACTGGTGACTGAACTTAATAGTGAGCTATTTAAATCTTTATCGCCTGCTATCGCTACAGGATCTGTATCATTTAACGATGACTTTACAGCCTCTGTTTTAGCGCTGATGCCTTCATCATTTATAACCAACAATGCTGGCGCGTGCTCTGGTTTTGCACGAGTGCTTGCAAGTGCTGCTGACGCTGTATCACTTAAAACCGATGCCCTTGTTTTACTCTCATCACTTTGAGGCTGCGACACTGCTTTAGGAGCAAACACACTCGCTATGCTGGCTTGATTTAGCCATAAAACCACACACGCACCAATAATAACAGGTAGAGCAATAATTTTTTTAGCATTACCTCTGTCGGTGCCCTTAACAATTTTAGTGGCAGCCTGACCAACTAAGAGCGATGCTTTAAAATCTGCTAATGCTGACTGATGAGCTGAATTAAGAGCCGATTCATCCTCAATATAAATGACGACACTCAAGCGCTGTAAATGATTACTCTGCGCTATTGCTTTAACTGATTCAACATTATTTTGAGCGGCCTCGCGGGCCTCATTATATTTTTTAACGTGCTTAATTAATGCGACAAACGCTACGCTATCGACGGCTAAAAAATCAACGGCAATAACAACAGGCGAGGCTAGTTGGTCAATGAACTCTGAGAATTCTGCTGGCTTTACATCGCCAAGCTCATTTTTAGAGAAATAAGCTAACTGTATCTGCTCAAGATTACCACCAACCCAAGGCAAAACAAGCACCCCATTATTAGCGGTATAATCAATCCAGCTTCTAATAAAAACAGGCGATTGCGAACCCATCACCTTAAAGAACGCACTTTTGTGCAACGCTTGCTCTAAGCTCAAATACTTTAAAGTAAAATCAGTTCTTACATAACTTTGTTGGCTAGGCGTTCTATACTGCAAAATATTAACCTTAATTGATATACATTTGATCGTGCCTGCGACACATTAACATAGCATAAATTGAATATTTTTATCTTAATAGCCCTATAAACTCGATGACACTAGCATGTACCTATCGCGCTAAAACTAACTATCACTTAGCCAACACTCAAATAACCTCTCTAAGGAATCCCTTGAGAAGGAGCTCCTTCATAGGCGATCTTCCAAGACTCTGCTTCTTTTTGCCAATACTGTCTTTTTAAACCAGACCCATTGTAATTACTAGATTTATATTGCTGATCAAAAGAGACGACCATTAGCTGTGTATCAGGGTAAGTAAATATATTAAGATCGTTTAAGTCTATATCGATAAACGTTTTAGCGCCATTAACACGTTTTTTATGGTCGGTAAATTTCTGATAATCGATAGTGCCATCACTAAAACTTTTTGAATAGTTTTTAATATAACGCTGATGGTCTAAGCTTTCCCAATCACTTTCCCAATTTTTAACCAGCGCAACCATTGTCTCTTGCTGTTTTTTCCAAGCATCAGCTGATATCCACTGTAAATCGACGCCTAAAATCATTGGCGTACCATTTCTAATAAGCTCGTCGACTTCTTGAAAGTCAGGATTCGTCAAAGAAAGACACCCCAAGCTGGCCAGTGGCGGGCGGCTATAAGTGTCCACTGGTGAGCCGTGCAGCCAAATACCATTGCCTGTACGATTATTACGATAATCCCACGCATTGGGATAGTTTAAGGGCAATGCACCGGCACCGTAGCGCTGCGGTAGGTTCTCATCAAGCAGGCGCCCTGTGGTAAAATAGACACCCACTGGAGACTTTTTGTCTCCTTGTTTTCTTTTGTCCGTACCGCCCTGTCCGTGCGAGGCATAATAGTCTTTTATTAAATGTGGTACTCCCTCTCTGTTTTCAAACAAAAACAACCGAGACAAGCGCATATCTTGGACAAGGACATATTTTTGCTTATCACTAAGCATCACAATATCTTTTGGAATAAAATTGTCAGCAGGCTTTTCTTTTCTTAATCTAATACGCGCTTTCGCCTCTTCAATTAAGCCGGTGACTTTCTTTTGTTCTGATTCGGTAAAGCTACTACCTATTCTTGAAACTGGGTTGACCTGTGCGCTTAATAAATCAGCATAAACTAATTGCGCCAATCTAAAGTCCGGGCGAATAGTAACAAGCTGCTTTATTTGCTCTATAGCCAGATCAAACTTGTGTTCAGCTATTGCCTCAAACCCTTTAAGAAGCAACTCCTCATTGCCCTTAGAAACACCATAGTTAGAAACGGAATGCGCCACTCCTGTGTGTGCTAGAAAAAAAGAAAATAACGCTAGTGGAAGAATACGCATAGATACCTTTGCTGTTAATGAATTAAGCTTAAAAAAGTTAGCCTAGATTCAATGTCAATCGCACTATTCTACTTAAAAAACAGTGCCCATAATAATTTTATATTAACAATATAACCGTTAATTTTTAATAAAGTTCAGTTTAATTAAATCTTAATTTTAGCGCAGCTTGAACAATCATTTTAAAGCGCTTGCCTAGGGTAGTGTATTATATTGTGAAACACCGTTTTCTTAGTGCTTAAGTTGCGATACCCATGAGGCTTATCCGCTGAAAACCTCAGCACATCACCTTTTTTTAAAGGCAGCCAGCGCCCATCAACCAGCATATCCATTTGCCCTTGTATTACAATAATATCTTCTTGCACACCAAACCCATGCGCTTGTGATAAGTGTGTCTTATTGGGCTGTAATATATGCTCAAACATTTCACTGCCTAATAACGGATCATATGAAAACAACACTTTAAATTCTATATTGTCAAAAACCAATGCGGCTTTAACCCTGCGCTGTACATTGTTGCTAGCAACTAACGGCCTTTCAATAAGTGATGACATTGAAATTTTAAAGCCTTTCGCTATGCGCCATAGTGTAACGATAGTCGGGCTAGACTCTTCTCTTTCAATTTGTCCTAGCATCGCTTTACTCACGCCAGTCTCTATCGCCGCTTGACTCAAACTCCAAGCTCGCTCTTTTCTTAATTGTCGTAAATTATTTGAAATAATCGTCTGTAGCATTTTTTTACCCAACACTTGTACGCTATAACGCACGATGATAAGATACTTTGATCTATTATAACGCACGAAAGCATGATCTACATGGCAATACCTAAACATGGAGTTAAATTAATTGTTAAATATAAAGCTCAGCCATATCTCAGCAGGTTTTATCGCAGTACTTGTTGGCTATACCAGTAGTGTTGCTATTATTTTGCAAGCAGCAAACGCGTTAAACGCTAACCAAGATCAGCTTAATAGCTGGATGCTAGTACTAGGTTGCGGCATGGGATTTACATCCATTATTCTATCTAGTGCCTATAAAATGCCCGTTATTACAGCGTGGTCAACACCTGGCGCCGCCCTTTTAGCAACATCATTAATGGGTGTGAGTATGGAGCAAGCAGTAGCTGGCTTTATTTTAACCGGTTTACTTATTTTAGCGTGCGGGTTAACGGGCTGGTTTGCCATGATTCAACGCTTTATCCCTAACTCTATTGCCAATGCCATGCTCGCTGGTATTTTATTTCAAGTTTGCTCTGCAACATTTCAAGCTTTACAACAAGAGTTTAGCTTGGTGCTACTGATGCTTTTAAGTTATTTATTTGCCAAACCGGTACTTAAAAATTATACCATTGCTATAGTATTTCTCATCGGTATTCTCTTTAGCTGGCAACAGGGATTGTTTATTGATCAACCGATAGAGTTAGCTCTAGCTAAGCCTGTTTGGATTAGCCCTGATTTTACGCTAAGTGCCTTTATCAGCATCTCTATCCCTTTGTTTATTGTCACCATGACATCGCAAAACGTACCGGGCATAGCGACCTTACAAGCCGCTGGTTATAATCCACCTGTATCACCTTCACTGATAGTGACAGGCTTAACAACAGCCTTGTTAGGCGCTATGGGTGGTTTTAGCTATAATCTTGCTGCCATTACTGCTGCTATTTGTTGTACTGAAGAGGTTGATTCCAATAAAAATACACGCTATATCGCAGGAATCGCCACCGGTATTTTTTATCTCATTATCGGTTTATTTGGAGCAACCGTCGTTAGCTTGTTTTTAGTCGCGCCAAAAGCCTTACTGATTACCATTGCAGGCCTCGCCTTACTTAACACGCTAGCAAATAGTTTAAATGCAGCACTATCAGCAGAACAGGATAGAGAAGCAGCTCTATTGACTTTACTAATAACCGTTAGCGGGGTCAGTTTTTTTTCAATAGGCTCACCTTTTTGGGGCTTGTTACTCGGTATGATCTTTTTGCATGTGCGCAAGAGGCAAGCGAAAGCAGCCCTTAACACCAGCGAGATCGCAAAAAATAAATTTTAAGCTGTGCTGTGTGTAATAAAGTTTTATGCACCCTTTGCACCTATGCTTAGAATGCAGCATAATCAGCTCAATAGCTAACCACCACAAGTGAGATACATATGGATTGCCTTTTTTGTAAAATTATCAACCGTGAAATCCCAGCGACTATTCGCTATGAAGACGATGAAATTATCGCCTTTGATGATATTAATCCACAGGCACCATTTCATTTTTTAGTAATACCTAAAAAACATATTAGTACATTAAATGATATTGCTATAGAAGATACAGAATTGGTGGGTAAACTCGTTAAAACAGCGAGCTCACTAGCGAAAGAAGTGGGTATTGCAGAAAACGGATACCGTACCGTATTTAACTGTAATGGCGATGCCGGCCAAATTGTCTATCATATTCATCTACACATGCTTGGTGGCAAAAAACTGTAACAAATACCACAGAGGGCAGCTCAGTGCCCTTTCTTTATCATCAAGCATCATTACTAAGCTTTAGTCGGGTTATGATTGACGACGCTGTCTTAAAGCCTCATACAGACAAACACCTGTGGCAACTGACACATTTAAACTACTGACTTCACCAACCATTGGTATCTTCAACAAAAAATCACAGTTCTCAGTCGTTAAACGGCGCATTCCTTTACCTTCTGCTCCCATCACAATCGCTAATGGACCTGACAAGCTCGCCTGGTAAACATCTTGTGTCGCCTGCCCAGAAGTTCCTGCAATCCACACGCCACGCTGTTGAATTTGCTGCAAGGTTCTGGCCAGGTTAGTCACCTGGATATAAGGAACGACATCAGCAGCACCACAGGCAACCTTAGCGACCGTAGAGTTCAACGGTGCTGAATTATTCTTTGGTGCAATAACAGCGTGCACACCGGCGGCATCAGCTGTACGTATACATGCCCCTAAATTATGCGGGTCAGTCACACCATCTAACACTAACAGAAAAGCAGGTTCTTGATCATCCACAGCTAGCTGATCAAGTAAGGCATCTAAGTAAGATTCATCCTTAGCTTTGATTGGCTCACAAACAAGGGCAACACCTTGATGCGCCGCTTTCTTGGTCAACTCATCCAACACTTTACGATTACAACGTTCAATGCTGATATTATGTGCCTGCGCCATTTCTATCACTTGGCCAATTCGCTCGTCTTTCCTATCAGCGATAATCATCAACTTTTGCGCTCGTACAGCATCAAATTTTAACGTTGTCTTCACTGCGTGAAAACCAAAAAGCACATCACAGTTCAATTTTTTCCCCTATTCCTATCTTTTAAAATGATTAGTTCAATAACAAAAAAAGCCGCACTAGGCGGCTTCTTATCATCTATTATAATACTTAGCTAGCCGTTAAACCATTAAATACTTTTTCTTTAATGTCGCTGACTGTACCAACACCTGCTACATAAACGTAAGCTGGTGCATTTGCTGTATCTTGCGCTTTCCAATCTTTATAATAACCGATTAAAGGCGCAGTTTGATCATGATATACACTTAAACGTTTTGCTACGGTTTCTGGTAAATCATCTTCACGTTGAATAAGCTCTTCACCACTTTCATCATCCACACCTTCAACTTTAGGTGGGTTGTAAATAGTGTGGTAAGTACGACCAGATGCAGGATGCATTCTACGACCGCTCATTCGCTTGATAATTTCCTCATCAGCCACGTCAATTTCAACAACAGCATCAATGTCAACACCTGCAGTTTTTAACGCATCTGCCTGTGGGATAGTACGTGGAAAGCCATCAAGTAAAAAACCATTAACACAATCAGCTTGTGTAATTCGCTCTTTTACCAAACCAATAATAATTTCATCTGAAATTAACTGACCGGCATCCATGACTTTCTTCGCTTCAATTCCTAATGCAGTAGCGGCTTTCACTGCTGCACGTAACATATCACCTGTTGATATTTGCGGAATATTATACTTTTCAGTAATAAACTGAGCTTGTGTACCTTTACCTGCACCAGGGGCGCCTAGAAGGATTATACGCATTGAGGATTAACTCCATATTATCTTAATAAATTCTTTTCTTTGCCTATATGTACAGCCTGATAATGAGCTGATGGCATTATGTAAAATCACAAACTGAGTTCTGTTGGCTTATTTACCTAACAATCATCCAAACACAATATTATGAAAAACTAACACGGACGAATAAGGCAAACTAATATAAGTTCGTTTTTAATGTATCTAAGCATACTTAGTTTATTTTTTATTGCCATAGTACAAAAGTAGCACAACGCGCGATCTACAGCGCAATCAAAAATTAGCAAGGCGATCGAGGGTAATGCAAAGTTTAGTCGGACTCAACCTTTTTTACTTTATATTTTGATTCGCGACAATCAAACTGATTGTTTTCTATTCATAATCCTGCTTTTTTAGCATCTAGCCAAAATTGCTCTAAGCTATCAAGCGAGTATTGTGACCAATCTTGTTCACTTTTTACCACCTGCTCTTCAACAAAATTAAAGCGGCGAGTAAACTTTTCATTAGTGGCTCGCAACGCTTGCTCAGCATTAACATTTAAATGTCTTGCCAAGTTCACTTGAGAAAACAAAACATCGCCCATCTCATCTCTAATTTCATCGATATTACCACCTTGCAATGCCTCTTTAAGCTCTGCCAGCTCCTCTTCTATTTTAGCAATAACTGGCGTTAAATCAGCCCAATCAAAACCAACGTGAGCAGCGCGCTTTTGCATTTTTTGCGCTCGTGATAACGCCGGTAATGCTCTGGGTATATCATCTAACACTTTTGCCTGTCGCTGATCTAGCTGCCCTTGTTGCTCTCGCTCTTGCTGCTTTATAGTTTCCCAACTTGCGGCAATTTGCTGATCGCTAGGCTTAATTAAGCATCTAGCATGTAACTGCTGATCAGGGAAGACATGCGGATGGCGAGCGATTAACTTTTTAACTAATTGATCAACAACCTGATCAAGGTTAAATAAGCACTGCTCATCAGCCATTTCACTATAAAAAATAATTTGGAACAATAAATCGCCTAACTCTACGCTTAGATGCTGCCACTGTTGGTTTTCTATCGCATCAATCACCTCATAACACTCTTCAATGGTATAGGGAATGATAGTATTAAAATTCTGTTTAATATCCCAAGGGCATCCAAACTCAGGCTCACGCAGACGCTTCATTAAATACTTTAAATCATCAAGATTATAGGAGTCACTCATGCTCTCATGACACCTTAATGTTACGTTTTCGCTGCACATTAATGACATTAGGTACTTGATTAATTTTATCCATTAAGCGACCTAAGCGCTCTAAGCGCGAAATTTCAACCGTGAAAAAGAACTCTGCAGTACTATTTTGGACATCAGTTCGGGTATTTGCTGAAATCACATTACAGTGCTCGTTGGCAAAAACGTTCATCAAATCTCGTAATAAACCCGATCTATCATAAGCCATAATAGCAACGTCAACAGGGAAGGTTTTTTCTCCTTTTTCACCCCATTCTACAGGCACTACACGCACCGCTTCATTTGCCTTTAAGTTATGCAAGTTTATACAGTCATCACGATGTATTGAGACACCTCGTCCCTGTGTAATATAACCGCTAATTAAATCACCTGGCACAGGCTGACAACACGAAGCCATAGTTGTTAATAAATTACCAACACCCAAAATACTGATATCAGCGCTATCAACTGTACTGATATAAGATTTAACTCCACTGCTCAGCGCTAGCGGTAATTGATCATCAACGCTACTATCAGTAAGCTGTGATTGCGCCGCATTTAGAATTTGAGATAATCGGATATCTCCAGCACCTAACGCTGCGTACATATCATCAACTTGGTTGAAGTTAATTTGTTTAGCCGCTGCTTTAATATCCACTTCATTACTATTAATAGCAAGACGGGTAAATTCACGGTCGATAATATGACGGCCAGCGAGGATATTTTTGTCTTTATCTTGCAATTTAAACCAATGAGCGACTTTTGCTCTGGCTTTTGAGGTATTGACATAGCCTAAATTCGCATTTAGCCAATCACGACGTGGCCGCTGCTCTGAGCCTGTTAATATTTCAACTTGATCACCTGTTTGCAACTGCTTATTTAACGGCACGATACGACCATTAACTTTTGCGCCTCGACAGCGGTGCCCTATTTCGGTGTGTACTCTATAGGCAAAATCAATCGGCGTGGAGTCGTTTGCCATATCGATAACATGACCATCAGGGGTAAATAAATAAAGCCTATCTTGTACCACATCTGAGCGCAGTATTTCCCCTAGCCCCTCTGCTTCACCAAGGTCTTCATGCCATTCTAATACTTGTCTTAACCAAGTAATTTTATCTTCATAAGAATCGCTGGCACTACCGGCATCTGTACCTTTATAGACATGGTGAGCACAAACCCCTAGCTCTGCCTCTTCATGCATTTCATGCGTTCGTATTTGAATTTCCAATACTTTACTTTCTGGCCCAAACACGGCCGTGTGTAACGAGCGATAGCCATTGGGTTTAGGAGAGGCAATGTAATCATCGAACTCATGGGGAATATTGCGCCAGATCCCGTGTACTAAACCTAATGCGGCGTAACAATCGCGCACATTAGGCACCAACACCCGCACAGCTCGCATATCATAAACTTGGGAGAATTCGATATTCTTGCGCTGCATTTTGCGCCAAATACTATAAATGTGTTTAGCGCGCCCTTTTACGTCAGATTCTATGCCTTGCTCTTTAAGTTTCTCATAGACAGTATCAACCGCAGTATCAATAAATTGCTGGCGTTCAATACGCTTGCCATCTAACATTTTAGCGATGGTCTTATAATCATTAGGCTTTAAATAGCGAAACGATAAATCTTCGAGCTCCCATTTAATATGACCAATACCTAAGCGATGGGCGAGTGGCGCATAAATATCGAACACTTCTCTGGCAACTAAATAACGCTTTTTCCTATCTGCATTTTTTACACTGCGTATTGCGCAGGTACGCTCTGCTATTTTGATCAATGCGACACGCACATCATCAATCATAGCAACCAGCATTTTACGCACTGTATCGACTTGTGGCGCTTCTGAACCTAGTACAGCATCACTGATACGAGGATTAATACGACTGCCTATAGCAGCCATTTGCGAGACGCCATCAATACATTTGGCAACATTGTCGCCAAATTGTTTTTTAACCGCACTTAACTGTAATTTATTCTCTCTGACACAGCGATAAAGTACCGCAGAAATAATACTTTCTTCATCCTGTTGTAATTCAGAAAGTATTTGCGCCATTTCCAGACCGATCAAAAAGCAGCCATTACCATGGCTTTTCCAGTCATCTTCTACGTCTTTATGCGCTTCATAAGTGTCTCTGGCTAATTCACAAGCCTGGTAAAGTTTATCAACATTCTCGATAGTCACTTGTTCTTGGATCATTTCAATCCAAAGAGCTATATCTACTGTGCCATCTTCGCGCACCGGATTGTCATCTCTTACTTTTACCATGGCTAATCGCCACTCCTTGTTTTATTAAACGTGATTATTTTTTTTATAATTGAATTCTAATTAAAAACACCGGTAGACAAATAACGATCTCCGCGATCACAAATGATACAAACGATCACTGCATTTTCTACGCTATTTGCAAGCTCAAGCGCACCGGCTACTGCACCACCTGATGAGACGCCACAAAAAATACCTTCTTGCGATGCCAACTGCTTCATTACTCGCTCTGCATCATTTTGCTTAATATCAATAATTTGATCGACTTTAGTTTCATCAAATATTTTTGGCAAATACGCTTTAGGCCAGCGACGAATACCGGGAATAGAAGCGCCATCAGCAGGCTGTAAGCCAACAATTTGGATGTCTTTGTTTTGCTCTTTTAAAAAGGCTGACGTGCCCATAATAGTACCTGTCGTGCCCATTGAGCTGACAAAATGAGTAATCAGCCCCCGACTTTGCTGCCATATTTCAGGGCCTGTTGCCTCATAATGAGCCATCGGGTTGTCAGCATTAGAGAATTGATCGAGAACAATACCTTCTCCTCTATCACTCATCTGCTGTGCTAGATCTCTAGCATATTCCATGCCTTGTTCTGAACTCACCTCAATTAAGGTAGCACCGTAGGCACTCATAGATGCCTTGCGCTCTGAGCTCATATTATTAGGCATAATCAGCACCATCTTATAGCCTTTGATCGCAGCAGCCATCGCCAAAGCGATACCGGTGTTACCTGATGTCGCCTCTATTATGGTGTCGCCTGGTTTGATATGACCACGCTTTTCAGCTTTTTCTATCATCGAAAGTGCAGGGCGATCTTTCACAGAACCTGCCGGATTATTACCTTCAAGCTTACAGAGGATGATATTGTTGTTAGGCACAGCTAAACGCTGCAACCTAACCAGGGGTGTATTGCCGATATAATCCGCTATTGTTGGGAATTGCTCAGTCATATTCGAACCTATTTATTTGAAAAGTATGCACTAATACAACTTAATGCAAGCTTACATCTATACCAAAACACATTATTCAATAACGGCCATTGCCACTATATATTCTTTTTCATCACTGTATGATAAAAAGTAATGTGTCGCACCTAACAGCTTTGCTCGCTCTAAAGCGCCATCGCTAAGCGCCACTAAAGGCTTGCCTAACGCATCTTTGCTAATATTGATATGCTGCCAGCCAACACCATTACCAATACCTGTGCCTAACGCTTTAACAATCGCTTCTTTTGCGGCAAATTTTTTCGCTACAAACCGCGCAGGTTGCGTGCTTTTGTCAAAGTCAGCATACTCTTGATCCGTTAAAATGCGCCGTGCAAATTTATCGCTGCGAGCAAGCGCCTTTTCCACTCGCTCAATTTTAAGTAAATCAGTGCCAATACCTTTAATCATCTATCATCTCATTAATAAATTTTGGCTTATTTAACAATATTATTGGGCGCTCAATCACTTTTATCTACTCGAGACCTTGGCCTTAATAACTCTCTTGTTTTGAGCTCTCTTCCAGCTAATAGATGATCAATTTGCAATCGCATGAAGCGTTTAGCGGCTCTGCGCGCACTTAGCGTGTCATAATCATCCTCTTTAATCGCCAATAAGTCAGCACCATAGAACATAGCCGATTGATCGCTACTATTTATAGTGACTACTTTTTTGATTACAAGTTGTTCGCCGTCGAAATAATAAGTTGTATTTGCATCTATATGACTAAGATCTATATTATAGCCTAACTCTAAAAACAGTTTGCGCTCAAATATTCGCAATGGAATTTCAATATCTTGCAAGACTAAGGAGTTAAGTAGGTACTGATAGTAAACAAAGAGTTTAGGATGAGGGTCGTGCGTGGCTAACAATTTGTGTAATAGCTCGTTAGCATATAAGCCACAAATCAAAGCATTACCAGAAATAGCGCCTAAATGCCCAGTACTTTCGGCAACAGTTAAGGTTTTTAACTCATTGCGCCCCTGCCAAGATATTTGCACAGGCGTGAAAGGCTGTAAAATAGCACGCATTTTAGAATGGGGCCTGCGTACTCCGCGACACACTGCTGTCACAATACCATGCTCCAAACTAAAAAAATCAACGAGGGCGCTAGTGTCTCGATAAGGCCTAGTATGTAAAACGTAGGCGGCTTGCTTCTCTACACGATAATTCAAACCTTACCCCGCACTACAACTTACTTGTCTAAATCATATCCTAAACTACGTAGCGCTCGCTCATCATCAGCCCAGCCACGACGTACTTTAACCCATAATTTGAGCATCACTTTACTTTCGTATAGGCTCTCAATATCTAGACGAGCGTCGCGGCCTATCGTTTTCATACGATCGCCCTTATCACCAATTAAGATACGTTTTTGCCCTTCTCTTTCAACCAGAATCAAGGCACTAATAGTTAATAGCTCACTATCGCGCTGAAACTCTTCTATTTCAACTGTCGCACCATAAGGTACTTCATCACCAACATTGCGCATTACTTTTTCACGCACAATCTCAGCAACCATGAAACGACCGCTTTTATCCGTAATTTGGTCTTCAGGGAAATGATGCTCGCCATCAGGCATATAACTATTGATCAAATCTTCAAGCTTATCGACATTAGTGCCAGATTTAGCAGAAATTGGCATGATGTCAGCGAACGTCATTTTGCTAGAGACTTTTTCAAGCTGTGGCAGTAATTCACTTTTATCATTTAACTGATCAACTTTGTTAATCACCAAGATAACCGGGCATTCACAGAACTTTACTTTATCTAAAACAATTTGATCTTCTTCAGTCCACGCTGTTCTATCGATCATAAAAACAACAAGATCAACACCGCGCAATGCTTCAGAAGCGGCCCTATTCATGTAGCGGTTAAGAGCAATATCTTTTTCTTTATGTAAACCTGGAGTATCGACATAAACAACCTGCCTATCTCCTTCGGTTTTAATACCAAAAATTTGATGACGTGTTGTTTGCGGTTTTTTCGACGTTATACTCAGCTTTTGACCGAGGATCTTATTCATTAACGTCGACTTACCCATATTAGGGCGACCGACAATAGCAACGAAGCCGCACTTTTGATTTAACTGACCTTTAGCGGCAAAAAAACTGTCAACCAAGTTGTCACTCATAATTTTGCCCCTAATATAATTAGCTCATCTAATGCTGCTTTTGCTGCTTCTTGTTCCGCTTGGCGACGACTGCTGGCAACACCTTTAGTCGCCTGAGTTAACTCAGATATAATACACTTAATATAAAAGGTTTGATCATGTGCATCACCTTCTACATGCTCTAAGTGATATTCAGGTAGCGCTAAACGCTGACTTTGCAAATACTCTTGTAAACGGGTTTTAGAGTCCTTCATGGTTTGCTCTAAACTCAGAGCATTTAGCCTTGAATCAAACCATTGCAATATATGGCTTCGCACAGTATCCATATCAGAATCTAAATAAATAGCACCAATCAAAGACTCGACAGAGTCTGCCAAGATAGAATCACGACGATAACCTCCACTTTTAAGCTCACCTGAGCCCAAGCGTAAATAGTCACCCATATTCATGTCGCGAGCAATTTCAGCAAGCGTCTTGCCTTTAACCATTTGTGCCCTTAAGCGGCTAAGCTGACCTTCTTTTGCTTTGGGAAAGCGTTTAAAAAGATCCTCGGCAATAACAAAATTGACGATAGAATCCCCAAGGAACTCTAATCTTTCATTGTTGTTTTTGCCGCAGCTTCTGTGCGTCAGTGCAAGCTCACAAAGGCTAGCATCTTTAAACTGATATTTAATGCGACGCATTAAAACGTCTGGTGATTGAATTATCAATGTTCTAACTTCATCTTATTCTAATAGTTAATTACTTAATCATACGCGCTTGTGTGATATCGGGAATACTTAAAAACTCATTCCAGAACATCCACACGGCAAAAGCTTTACCAACTAACAGCTTTTCAGGTACATAACCCCAAATACGACTATCGCTACTACCATCACGGTTATCACCCATGGCAAAGTAGTGTCCTTGCGGCACTACCCACTCACCTTCTGGGCCTAACGTGTTAGGCATGTTATGAATTTCATGCTCTACCCCTGATAAGTTCTCAGTGAGAAGATCACTTCTCCCTAGATCAGCGATAAAGGTTTGTGGCTGAGCCACACCATTTACATATAATATTTTATTACGATATTTAATCGTATCTCCAGGCAAACCGACAAGCCGCTTTATATAATTGATACTTGGGTTTTCAGGAAATTTAAAAACGAACACATCACCGCGTTGAGGATCTGCTATTGGTACAATCTTGGTACCAATAATCGGTAAGCGCAAACCATAGCTGAATTTATTAACTAAAATAAAGTCACCAATTTTCAACGTTGGAATCATTGACCCAGACGGAATTTGAAACGGCTCAACGATAAAAGATCTTAAAACTAACACAAAAGCGAGTACAGGAAACATAGAGCGGGATAAATCAGCCCACATCGGTAAGTTTTCAATCGCTTTTAACTGATCATCTGATAGCTCTTGCGCCGATGCTTTATTAGCAGCAGCTACTCTATTATTACGATCTTTAGCGAACCAAGCCTTATCAACACACCAGCCGATACCCGTTAAAAATGTTAAGCCTACGAGCACCCATGCAAAATCAAAATTCATTTAACACCTTTAAATTTACTAGTTATCAATTTTCAATACGGCAAGGAAAGCTTCTTGAGGTATTTCAACATTACCTACTTGCTTCATCCGTTTTTTACCATCCTTCTGCTTTTGAAGGAGCTTCTTCTTACGGCTGACATCACCGCCATAACACTTGGCTATAACGTTTTTACGCAGTGCTTTGACTGTGGTACGAGCGATGATTTTCCCACCTAACGCCGCCTGTATAGCAACATCAAACATTTGACGAGGAATTAGCTCTTTCATTTTGTCACATAAAATACGACCGCGATATTGCGCATTCGATTTATGCAAAATAATAGACAAAGCATCTACTTTATCGCCATTAATGAGGATATCCATACGTACCAGTTGCGCAGGCTCAAAACGTATAAAATTATATTCTAAAGAGGCATAACCTCTACTCACTGATTTAAGACGATCAAAGAAGTCGAGTACCACCTCAGCCATTGGCAACTCATAGTTAACTTGCACTTGTTTACCGACATATAGCATATGCTTTTGGATGCCACGCTTTTCAACACACAAGCCGATCACAGGGCCTAGGTATTCTTGAGGCACTAAAATACTTGCTTTTACAATAGGCTCATTCATACCGCGAACTCTAGCAGGATCCGGCAGTTTTGATGGGCTATCTATCTCAATAACATCACCATTATTGAGCTCTACTTCATAAATTACAGTTGGCGCGGTTGTAATCAGATCTAGATCATATTCACGCTCTAAACGCTCCTGAATAATCTCCATATGCAGCATGCCTAAAAAGCCGCAGCGAAAACCAAAACCTAAAGCATCTGAACTTTCTGGCTCGAAAAACAAAGAGGCATCATTAAGGCGTAATTTGTCTAGCGCCTCACGAAAATCATCATAATCATCTGAACTTGTTGGGAACAAACCAGCATAAACTTGTGGCTGTACCTTTTTGAAACCAGCTAGGGCATCAACATCTTTAGTTTTCAGATGAGTAATTGTGTCGCCAACTGGCGCACCGTGAATATCTTTAATGCCGGCAACGATATAACCTACTTCGCCAGCTTTTAATGAATCAGTTTGATGACGCTTTGGTGTAAAGATACCCACTGCATCAACCAAGTGGTTCTGGCCTGTCGTTTTAATATAGATTTTATCTTTTTTACGTATTGTGCCGTTTTTAACACGCACTAAGGAGACGACTCCTAAGTATGGATCAAACCAAGAATCTATAATCAATGCTTGTAAATCACCGTCAAGATCGCCTTCAGGTGGTGGAATGTTTTTTACTAATGCCTCTAAAACATCTTCTATACCTAAACCGCTTTTAGCTGAACACATCACGACATCTGTCGCATCAATGCCAATCACTTCTTCGATTTCTTCCTGTACTCTTTCAGGATCTGCTTGCGGTAAATCCATCTTATTAAGTACTGGTAATACTTCTAAACCCTGCTCTAGAGCAGTATAGCAGTTAGCAACGGATTGAGCTTCAACACCTTGTGCTGCATCAACAACTAATAGAGCACCTTCACATGCTGCTAGCGACCTAGATACTTCATATGAAAAATCGACGTGACCAGGAGTGTCTATAAAGTTTAACTGATAAATATTACCATCTTTCGCTGGATAATTTAGAGTAACACTCTGTGCCTTTATGGTGATCCCACGCTCTCTTTCAATATCCATTGAATCAAGCACTTGAGCCTCCATTTCACGATCAGACAGCCCTCCACAGTGTTGAATAAAACGATCTGACAATGTCGACTTGCCATGATCTATATGGGCAATAATGGAGAAGTTTCTAATATGATCTAGGTTGCTCACAAATGGTATCTCAGACTAAACTTTAGTTAAAATTATGATTAATAACAGGCTATCAAATACCATAGACACATTAAATATATTTAACAGCTCATAATAAAACTTTATAAAAAGACATTAAGAGGTGCTTAAATTTCAATATTTACGCTACAGATTAAGTGAAAGTCGCCATTAATAAAAGGGAGGTATCTTATATTATTAGACAGCAACGTGATAGTTGTTTACGTGCGATAGTTACTTTAACTAGATAGTTACTTTAACTAGATAGTTGCTTTAACTAGAAAGCTGCTTTATTAGAGCAAATACTAAGCGGCGTTAGCATCTGCTCTAACCATAACTATTATTCTTCTAGTTTTATTGGTACAAACAAAGGGCTGCCTCTTCTAACAATACGCATAGGTAACGCTTTGTTTTTAGGTGCATCTTTAATCACACTTAACAGATGAGAAATTGATTGAATGCGCTGACCATGTAGCATCGTAATGACATCGCCAGGGATAACACCCGCTCTTGCACCAACGCCCTCTTCTATTTGTTTCACCAACACGCCGCCAGTGACATTAAAGCGTTCTTTATGCTCACTAGAAAGATCTTCTAACACCATATTAAGCGGGTTATCAGCGTTTTCTGGCTGTGCCTGATTAGCAGATTGCCCAGCCAAACTTTTCTCCGTCGGTAGCGCACCTATCACCATCGATAAATCCATCACTTTACCAGCACGTACAATTTGTAGTGTCGCTTTTTTACCGGGTAAAACCACGCCCACTTTATGAGGCAAATCTGCAGACAACACAATAGGGCTTCCCTCAAACTTCAAAATGATATCACCTTCTTGAAGCCCTCCAGCTAATGCAGGGCTTGCCGGTAATACTTTAGCAACAAGTGCACCCTCTGCTTTTTTCAAGCCGAATGATTCTGCCAAATCCTTACTGACTTCTTGAATAATAACGCCTAACCAGCCACGACTAACAATACCATTCTCTTTTAGTTGATCGACAACATTCATCGCGATATCAATAGGGATAGCAAAAGACAAACCCATAAAACCGCCTGATCTTGTGTATATTTGCGAGTTAATACCAACAACTTCGCCTTTTAAATTAAACAGAGGGCCACCTGAGTTACCAGGATTGATCGCCACATCTGTTTGAATGAAAGGCACATAAGTCTCACTGCGCAATGCTCGCCCCGTCGCACTGACAATACCGGCCGTCACTGAATGATCAAAACCAAAAGGAGACCCTATCGCCAGCACCCACTCACCTTGCTCTAACTCTTCAGATTGACCTATTTTTACCACAGGCAAATTAACAGCCTCTATTTTCAATAACGCCACATCTGAGCGCTCATCAGAGCCTATTACCTTTGCCTCGAGCTCTCGTCTATCACTTAAGCGTACAAATACCTTTTCAGCATCTTTAATAACATGGTGGTTAGTTAGCACATAGCCATCTTTACTGATAACAAAGCCAGAACCTAGTGACTGTGGCTTCTCTTGACCCTCTGGTGCAGAAGGCTCATTGGGCGAGGGCAAAAATGGTCTGAATATTTCAGGGATATCCTGGCCGTTAGGGCCTTTAAAACCAAAGGCCGAAAATTCTTTTTTCTTTTGTATTGTCGCAATATTAACGACTGCCGGCGAATTATCCTTTACCAAGTCCTTAAAATTTGGCAATTGCGCCATGGCAGCTTGTGGCACGAGCAAAGCGATTACAAAAAACAACATGGACAGCACCGTTTTCAATACTGGAAACTGCACATTAACGCTCATAAAATCCATATTATATAAATATTGTTTATTCATTTAACACCTTCAAATTTCAATTTATAGAACAACTTATTCTATTAAAAATCACAATTAACTAACGCTAAGCAAGGTCAGCTGATAGGCTGAATCTTTTGCCAATCTTCGCGTATATATTTTTATGAGATAAAAGCCACACAACAAAGCAATAAACGAGCTTAAAATCACCATTGGCTCAACAAAACCTAGTGATGTCATCAAAAAACCGACCGCAAACATTATCAACAATGGCACTAAATACAATAATAACGAAGCCTTTAAAAAGCTCTGCTCGTTAATACCGACAATCACATCATCACCAATATTGACAGATATTTCATGTGGATTTTCAACGCTTATATTGACCATTTTGGATGCAGCCCATTGCGCAACAGAGCTTTGCCCGCAACCACTTTTAGAGGCGCATTGACCGCAGGCAGAATTGCGACTCGCTTCAACTACCACACTATTGCCAGCAATACCGACAACTACCGCTTTCTCTTCAATCATCATCGCTCTTTAATAAGACAAAGTAATTATTTTTTTGTTACATTTTTCTAGCATATTTTTAATAAAAACAGACAAAAAAAGCATAACCCAAATAAAGTATTAAAAGATTTTATTTCTACACTATACAAACACTCTCACTTAAACTTAATTGAGACGCTGCTGCAAATAAACAATAGTTTTTAAACAAATAATTGATTTTGACATAAGAAACAAGAACAAGTGCTAAGCATTTAATCACATTAAACACCTAACCACTGATCCTTTTATAGCGAAGACGACCATTATTTTATACAGCAAACAAGGTCGCACTTAATCGAATAGAAGCTACCTACAATAGATAACTAGACACTAGGTCGTTTTATTTACTTTCTTTAACACTTACCGAGGCTGCTATTTTTGCAGCATCTTGCGCTGACAACTTACCGACAACTGTAACAAACTTGTCATTCACATTAACGCCATAAGCTAACAGATCATTAGCGCTTAACACACCATGAGTAGAAGCCTGGGTACCTATCGACTCAATGTTAATTGAGATAGTAGATTCACCTTTTTGATAAAGTAAAACTTCGGCGCCACGAGTAATGCTCTCTTTAACTTTAGCAAAGCCTTCTGGCATCCAGTTAACTTGCCACTGGCCTTCACCACTATAAGCAAGATCATTGTGAGTTTGAATATATTGCTCCATTCCATGCGCAGCGCGCAATGAATTAGGCTGTGCATCCCTAGCAGTAGCTGAAACAGTGGATAACTGATTGCCAAAACGACTTGCCGGCATAGCATCATCAACACTTTGCGCAGAGGCAAAGGTATTAACTGAGCTATCAACGGGACTTGTAGTAAATTGCCCAGAGCCCAATAACACAACAGCAGTTACCGAGGCTGCAACAGCCATACTTGCGACAGGTTTCCACCAAGTATTAGCTTGCTTAGTTTGAACGCTAGCAATCTTTTGTTCCGATTTTTCGATATTCGCAGAGCTATAAACAGGTTCATCTTCAAGAGCCGCGCTAACGCTTGCCACTAAATCGATTTTTTTACCTTTTACAGATAACTCTACATCCCTTGACTGCATTATATCTTGTGCTAGATGGTAGCGGTGCCATTTATCTTTAAGCTCAGTATCGCTTGCTGTGCGCTCTATTGCACGGCGCAGAACAAAACCTTCTACTTCCCCATCCATCATCGCCGATATAGATTCAAGTGATTTATCATGCATTTCAGGCATCGTTTATATTCTCCTAGCGGATATATTATGAGAGCAGCTAAACCTCTCTCATCAATTTATTATTTTTGACTAACGATTACTTATTACTTCTCTATAAAGCATCGCCAGCTTTCACAGTCTGTTGTTGTCAATCTACTTCTCAAAACTTCTTTTTTAAAGCATGAACGGTGATACTTCTTTATCAATCGCCTCTCGCGCTCTAAAAATTCTCGACCTAACAGTCCCGACTGGGCAATCCATTATCACCGAAATATCTTCATAGCTCATATCTTCAAACTCACGCAGTGTTAAAGCAACACGCAAATCAACTGGGAGCTGATCTAGCACGCGCTTAATCACTTCATCAATCTCGCCTCTGATCAGGTTACTCTCAGGGCTAGCGAGATCATGTAACTTATTTTCACCTTCAAAATACTGCGCATCACCAACATCGACGTCAACATCAGGAGGCCTACGCCCTCTTGAGACCAGATGGTTTTTGGCAGTATTAATAGCGATTCTGTACAACCAAGTATAAAAAGCACTGTCTCCTCTAAAGCGAGGTAGCGCTCGATACGCTTTTATAAAAGCTTCTTGCGATATATCCAAAGCTTCGTCTTGGTCATAGACATAACGACCAATAAGCGCGACTATTTTATGTTGATATTTACTAACCAACATATCAAACGCTCGCTTATCACCCTCTTGAACTCTTTTAACCAGCTGCTTATCTATCTCAGCATTATTTTCGCCTGACACTAATATCCCTTAATTCTCTGCATACATAATCTAAATACAATCAACAAACCTTGGACGCTGTTTATATTTAGCTATTAAGCCGATTACGTACTTACGAATCAATATTTCAACAATAGCAACTGTCACAAAAAACGACGGCACTAGCATTAATAACGTAAGTGTGACTAAAAATCATATCAAGCTGGCGCTACACTTTGCTCGCTTGATGCATGCTTACTGGCCTGTCTTAAAAACTTTCGCTAACAGGTACTGTTATATATGAGCAAATACTGAGTGATTAGTTCAAATAATTATTAAATATTTTTATTGGCGATACTTACTAAAAATCGTGACCACCAACAATTGACATAAACAAGTCACACATTGTGTATGACTACATAGCCTGCAAATGATTCAAATGCTATTTATAATGCTAATGCTTTGTGGTTTTTTACACTATTTTTTAACTTTCTCTCGCTTTTTAAAACATTAAGTCGTTAAATCTTAGGCCCTTAGCACATTTAAAATAACAACACATCAAGCTATCAGTAGTTAATTATTATGAAAATACAGCATCAATATGACATTCTTATTATAGGCAGCGGCGCCGCCGGCCTCACACTAGCCCTTAAACTGTGTAAACATGCAAGCATTGCCGTGCTTAGCAAAGGCAGCTTAACAAGTGGCTCAACTTGGTTGGCACAAGGAGGCGTTGCCGCTGTTATTGATGAATACGACATTGCCAAGAACCACGCTGAAGACACCTTCACCGCCGGCAGTCATTTATCGCACGATGATGCTGTTAATTTCACTGTAGAGCATGGTAAAGAGTCGATTGAATGGCTGATCGAACAAGGAGTGCCATTTAGCAAAGAAAATGGTCAGTTACACCTTACTAAGGAAGGCGGCCACAGCCATCGCCGCATTATTCATGCAGCGGACTCAACCGGTAAAGCGATATTACAGACACTCATTGCCAAAGTAAAAGAAGAGCCTTCTATTAGCCTGTTTGAAAACAGCATGGCGATCGATTTAATCACTACAACTAAACTGGGCCTACCTGGGGATCGCTGCTTAGGCGCCTATGTGTTAAATAGCGCCAGTGGTGACACCTGTGCATTTAAGGCTAAAAAAACGATTTTAGCGACCGGTGGCGCCTCAAAGTCCTATCTTTATACCAGTAATTCAGATGGTGCTAGTGGCGATGGGATAGCAATGGCCTGGCGTGCAGGCTGCAGGGTAGCCAATTTAGAATTCAATCAATTTCACCCGACATGCCTATACCACCCGCAAGCTAAATCTTTTCTTATTAGTGAGGCGGTACGCGGTGAAGGCGGCAAATTATTACTACCTAATGGTAAACCTTTTATGCACAAGTTTGATAGCAGAAAGGAGCTAGCCCCTAGGGACATCGTCGCAAGGGCAATAGATCACGAAATGAAGCGCCTAGGTGCTGACTGCTTATACTTGGACATCTCTCATCGCGATGACGATTTTATCAAAAGTCACTTCCCGACTATTTATCAGCGCTGTAAAGAATTAGGTATCGACATTTGCAAGCAGCCAATCCCTGTGGTACCAGCTGCACACTATACCTGCGGTGGCGTGATGAGTGATATTAAAGGACGAACTGATATCAAAGGCTTACACGCTATTGGCGAAACGGCATTTACTGGCTTACACGGCGCCAATCGCCTGGCATCTAACTCATTACTTGAGTGTATTGTGTTTGCCTCAGCTTGCGCGTTAGATATTAAAGAAACGCTGACAGAGGATTATCAATTCCCCGATATTCCAAACTGGGATGAATCACAGGTCACTGACAGTGATGAAGATGTTATTATTGCTCACAACTGGGATGAATTACGCCGTTTTATGTGGGACTATGTAGGCATCGTAAGAACAGATAAACGCTTACAACGCGCTAAACACCGCTCTGATTTACTGCAAGATGAGATCAATGAATATTATAGTAACTACAAAATCAGCAAAGACTTACTAGAGTTACGAAATTTATCGCTGGTCGCCGAGCTAATTATCCAATCGGCAATGTTACGCAAAGAAAGCAGAGGCTTACACTTTACACTAGATTATCCAGAGCTTGCACCACAAGCGCGCGATACCATCTTGACACCTATTAACTATCAATGGCCGTTAAATGATACACAGCAGAATCTATTACAAAGGTAACAAGACTTAAGGTAGGCGTCCCCATGTTGCGGCTACCTTTAAACGCCGATAATTTTTTTTATCGACACTATCAGGGAAAATAAATACGCTAATTGCCGGCTTATTTTCCCTGTTCAAGCGCAAATATAAAATACCAAATACTAAATATAGCTCACTAATCGATGCGCATAACTCGAACGCTCCATCATGGAAGGCCACCTTTACTATTTGCTGATCGACCTCCCAAAACAGACGTATCACCGCTTTGCTGCGCACATAGTCATAAACAGCACTAGCACTAACTAACGCGGCTAACAAAAGCTGGTAGTAGATAGCAATTGCAGCATAACTAATAGCCAGCAATGCCAATAAATGGACACCAACATAAAACCACCGCTCAATAGCAGATGGTTTAATGATAATATTAAGCGGGCTGAACACGACTGAGAATCAACTCAACCATCGCTTGTAGCTCAGCATCTTCAGCCTTAGCACGCCTCATCAACCATACAAACAGGTCTTGATCTTCACAGGCCAATAACTTAACAAAAGTATCTTTTTGCTGATCACTTAAATCTCGAAACGCCTGCTCCATAAAAGGCACGAAAAGCACATCTAATTCTAACATCCCTCGACGGCTCTGCCATGTTAAACGTCTTATATCTTCTTCGCTGTACATATTCACTCAACCTTAATCAATTATCGCGCTATTAGAGCAAAGCAGCCATTAAATATCCATTGATTTATGATACTAGCCAGCTATTACCAACACGACCATAGTTTATAAATTAGCACTTATCAGCATAATCATCATTATTGGGAACCATAACCTGCACATAAACTCATACTATTAGCGCCTATGTATTGATAACATAACGCTTAAGAGCACTATTTACCCTTTCACCTTAGATGTAATTTTAATATGCCAACAGCACAAAACAAACCAAAACAGCTGCTATTAATTGGCGGTGGTCACACTCATGCTTTAGTGATTAAAATGTGGGCAGAAAAACCATTAAAAGATGTTAAATTAACACTGATATCTAACGCTAAAGATACGCCTTATTCAGGCATGCTACCAGGCTTAATTAGTGGCCATTACAGCCATGAGCAAACCCATATTGATCTAGCAGCACTATGTAAATGGGCAAAAATTGAATTTATTTGTACCAGTATCAGCACAATAGACACCAACAACAAACAGGTATTGACCACTGATCAACACACTATAGATTATGATATTGTATCAATTAATACCGGCTCAACACCAAACATCCAACAAACACCTGGAGCGCTAGCTTACGCCACACCTGTTAAGCCCATTTCTGTGTTCTATAAAAAATGGTTAGAGCTTAAACAGAGCATGTTACAGGCAACGCAGCCTTTAGATATCGCTTTAGTCGGTGCGGGTGCTGGCGGTTTTGAGCTAATCACCGCTATTGAACATATTTGGCGCACCACACTAAGTAAGCAAAATACAGCAGGCGCAGCGGTTGTTAGCCATAACTTTCACTGGGTTATATCTGGGCAGAGCCCTTTAAATGGCCATAATAAAGCAGTACAAAAACAAGCTTTAGCAATTTGCAAAAAAAGGCAGATTAATGTGCATTTAAATTTTTCAGTCGCTAAAGTCAGTGCCGATCAATTATTGAGCACCAACAATCAGCTTATTAATATAGACCAAGTATTATGGTGTACACGAGCGAGCGCACCGCAATGGCCTAAGGATGCAAATTTAGCGACCGACAACCTAGGCTTTATTGCTATCAACAATTATTTACAATCCACCTCTGATCCCTGCGTGTTTGCAGCGGGCGATGTTGCCACACAAATTAGCCACCCTAGACCCAAAGCGGGAGTATTTGCAGTCAGGCAAGCGCCGATATTATTTCACAATTTACGCCATGCTATTGTCAATAAGCCATTAAAAGCCCATATACCGCAACGCCAATTCTTAAGTTTATTAGCAACGGGAGACAAAGCGGCAATTGCCAGTAGAGGAGTATTTAGCCTGAGCGCAAAATGGCTATGGCACTGGAAAAATTATATAGATAATCGTTTTATGGCGCTTTTTAAAGACCTTTAGTAACCGCCAGGTTCACGAGCTTACTATTATTTGGCAAAAAAAATGGCCTCAATATTCAACAGCGAATATTAGGGCCACCAAAAACAAACTGTGTAAAGAGACACCTTACTATGCCAGCCCCTTTGAATATATTATTGATTCAATCGCTGCGCTTCAATAAAGCTATTAAGCTCAGTTAACTGCTGTGCACTTAAATACATGCCAATTTTGCTGCGACGCCAAATCACATCATCTAACGAGTAAGCCCATTCACTGCCTATTAAATACTCAACTTCAGCAGCATAAAAATCAGCGCCAAAATGCTGCCCTAAATCTGCTAGTGATGTTTTATTTTGCAAGAACTGGCGACATAAAGTGCCATAACTTCTAACATAACGCTTAACTAAAGGCGCTGGCAACCAAGCATAATCTGCCTGTAATTCAGCGCCTAGCTCAGCGCGTGATTCAAACTCACCACCTGGAAGCGCTACTTTTTTGGTCCAAGCGCCTGTTGCATGTGGGAAGTAATCACAAAGCTTATTAACTGCTGCTTCTGACAGCTTACGATAAGTCGTTATTTTACCGCCAAACACGGAAAGCAACGGATACTTATCTTGCTCTGTTTGCACTTCAAAAGTGTAATCTCTGGTGACCGCTTGCGCACTATCAGATTCATCATTAAGTAGCGGGCGCACACCTGAATACGTTCTTACAATGTCACTTTCGCTAATTTGCGTTTTAAAGTGATTATTCGTAATTTCAATTAGGTAATTAGTTTCATCTTGATCGATAGCAACTTTACTTGGATCACCAATGTACTCTACATCTGTCGTTCCTATTAATGAAAAATTATCTTCATAGGGAATAACGAACACGATACGGCCGTCTTCATTTTGTAAAATATAGGCATGAGCACCATCGTGAATACGCGGTACGATAATATGACTACCTTTAACCAAGCGAATACTTTTCGGTGATTTAAGCTGTGTCGCTTCATCAAACAAGCTAGCAACCCAAGGACCCGCTGCATTAGCGACCGCTTTAGCATAAATATCTTGTTGCTCGCCATCAGCACTTTGCAACACAATATGCCAGCCATTATCTATTCGCTTAAGCGAGACACACTTGGTTCTGACGCGAATATCAGCACCTTTTTGCTGCGCCATTAGTGCATTACAAACCACTAATCGAGAATCATCTACTTGCGCATCTGAGTACTCAAAACCTTTAGTCATCGTGGCTTTTAACGGACTATCAGCTAAAAATTTAATACTTTTAGATTTTGCTAACGTTGCTCTTTTCGCCAGGTTGTCATATAAAAACAAACCCGCTCTAATCATCCAAGCAGGACGCAGATGAGGCCTGTGAGGTAATTGAAAGCGCAGTGGTGCAATCAAGTGTGGCGCATTACCTAATAACACTTCACGCTCTGCCAATGCCTCTTTTACCAAGCGGAACTCATAATATTCTAAGTAGCGTAAACCACCATGAATTAGTTTGCTACTCCAAGATGAAGTCGCGCTAGCTAGATCATTCATTTCACACAATAGGACACTTAAACCACGCCCCGCTGCATCCGCAGCAATACCAGTACCGTTGATACCACCGCCAATGACCACTAAATCATACTGATTATTCTCTACTGATTGTTTATTCACAACAAAGCCTCTCAAGCTTTAAAAATTGGATATTAATAATATCTTTATATAAAGCTAATATACATGACTAAAGTGAAAACAAAAAGACCAAAACGAAAACAAACAAACAAAAATGAACATTTGAATGTGATTTTATAGTCGCTATCAAAGTAGTTATCAATGACAGTTGACATAATTTCATCGTATAACGGCGCTATAATAGCTTAGCTAAAAGACAACACTTTTTACTCTCCCCGATAGCGTGTTTAGAAAAGCAATAAAAACTTACACTAATAGCAAAGAGCCAGAGCCAATTAAGTGACTAGACAGATGGACATACAACGAAGATATTAAAAAGACTTAAATAGAGGAAGGATAAATACCGCGCACTACTACACACTATGCAAAGCATGCATAAAGTAGCGCGAGGTAATATGGTATTCGTTAGCTATTTACTTATTCAGCAGTGCTATACCATACATTTTAATTAATGCTTATAGGCTAGCTTCTAGCTGTGGTACGACATCAAACAAATCAGCGACGAGGCCATAATCAGCGATAGAGAAAATTGGCGCCTCTTCATCTTTGTTAATCGCGACAATGACTTTAGAGTCTTTCATACCTGCTAAATGCTGAATTGCACCAGAAATACCAACAGCAATGTACAAATCAGGCGCTACAATTTTACCCGTTTGCCCAACTTGCATATCATTGGAGACAAAGCCTGCATCTACAGCAGCTCTTGATGCACCAACGGCTGCACCTAACTTATCGGCAACAGCTTCAAGCAAGCTAAAGTTCTCGCCATTACCCATACCGCGTCCGCCTGAAATAATAATTTTAGCTGAGGTTAATTCTGGGCGCTCTGACTCTACAACCGTTTCGCCAATAAACTGAGACTTACCATCATCACAAACATTATCGACAACTTGCAGCGCTGCTGAGCCTGTTAGTGCCGCTTCATCAAATGCAGTGGTACGTACAGTTAATACTTTAATCGCATCAAAAGACTCGACTTTAGCGATCGCATTACCAGCATAAATAGGACGCTCAAAAACATCGGCGCTTTGCACGCTGATAATTTCAGAAATTTGCGCCACATCTAACAATGCAGCAACGCCTGGCATAATATTTTTACCCGAGGTACTCGCCGGTGCTAGGATATGCGTTCTACCTTGTGCTAATTCCACAATTAACGCACGCATATTTTCAGCTAACTGGTTAGCGTAAAGCGCATTATCCGCCACCAACACATTCTTTACTCCAGCTATTTTCGCCGCTTGTTGCGCCACGCCGTCACAATTGTGACCTGCCACTAAAACATCAACATCAGCGCCAATCGCTAATGCCGCTGTCACTGTATTTAATGTCGCACTCTTAAGCGTTTCATTATCGTGTTCTGCTATCACTAATATAGACATAAAATTACTCTCTATCTTTAACAAAAATTGTCATGCTAGGTTGTTAAACCCCACATCACTTTTTTATTACTACTGTATTTATCTGTTATCGCCAATGTAACATCATCATATAACGGCGATATCAACGCACTTAATTCAAATAGCGAATGAATTAAATAACCTTTGCTTCATTTTTTAGCTTATCAACCAATTCAGCGACATCAGCGACTTTAATTCCACCTTGGCGCTCTGGTGGTGGTGATACAGAAACAATCTTAGTGTGCTCTTTTAAGGTCACACCTAGCTCCTCTACTGTTTTCACTTCTAATGGCTTGCGCTTTGCTTTCATGATGTTTGGTAGCGAGGCATAGCGAGGCTCGTTCAAGCGTAAATCAGTGGTGGCGATGACCGGCATATTCAGCTCAACTGTCTGTAAACCGCCATCTACTTCACGAGTGACTAATGCTTTATCGCCATTAATTTCAATTTTCGATGCGAAGGTACCTTGCGCCATGCCTGTTAGAGCAGCCAACATTTGACCTGTTTGGTTATTATCCGTATCAATTGCTTGCTTACCTAAGATAACGAGACCAGGTTGCTCTTGCTCAACCACTTTTGCTAACAATTTAGCAACATTTAACGATTCAAGCTCTTGCTCAGATTCAACATGTATCGCTCTATCAGCACCGAGTGCCAATGCCGTTCTCAACTGCTCTTGGCATGCTTTAACACCTAGTGATACAGCGACAACCTCTGTTGCAATACCTGCTTCTTTTAAGCGAATTGCCTCCTCTACCGCTATTTCACAGAATGGGTTCATTGCCATTTTAACGTTATTTAAATCAACATTACTGTTATCTGACTTAACTCTAACTTTTACGTTGTAGTCAATAACACGCTTGACCGTTACTAATACTTTCATAAACCACCCAATCCATTAAAAATTGTACTATTAGCCCTAATGCCTAATGCAATAGAGAACTATATTTTGCTTTGTAATCACTTTCAATAAACTGCAACTCAATTTGTTAACAGCTTTAATTCTATAAAATACTTATCTGGCATTCATTCTCAAGGCGCCATCTAAACGAATAACTTCGCCATTTAGATAGTTATTATCAATGATGTGCTCTACCATTTTGGCAAACTCAACAGGGTCGCCGAAACGCTTTGGATTTTGCACCAAATTAATTAACGGCTCTCTAACCTCATCAGACATTGCCTGCATCATAGGAGTATCAAAGATACCCGGCGCTATCGTCATATTACGTACACCAATGCTCGCTAAATCACGCGCTATCGGCAATGTCATACCAACAACACCTGCTTTACTAGCACTGTAAGCTGCCTGCCCCATTTGGCCATCAAATGCGGCGACTGACGCAGTATTTATAATCACGCCGCGCTGGCCATGCTCATCTACTTCGTTGTTAGCCATTTGCTCTGCGGCTAAACGTAACACGTTAAATGTGCCTATTAAATTAATATTAATAGCTTGAGCAAACTTAGTTAATGCCAGTGCGCCATTTCGTCCCACAGTTTTACCACCTGGGGCAATACCTGCGCAATTAATACAGACATCAATCGCTGAATACTTTGCCATCGCACGCGCAATACCGGCACTGACCGAATCCTCGCTAGTAACATCTACTTTGACAAAGATAGCATCATTCAATGCACTTGCCTGGCGATTACCTTCCTCTTCATTGAGATCGAAAATAACTATTTTAGCACCAAGGCCTGACAATCTTTGACTAGTAACCAAGCCTAGGCCAGATGCCCCGCCTGTTACGACAACTACTTTGTTTTTAATATCCATTTTATTTCCGTCATTTATATGCTTTTATCTTAACTGCAACTTATCTATTTAATCTATAAACATGCCTATAACCGACTTAACAGATATCAGCATCTATAAATACAAATCAGCAAATCTAATTCAGCTCTTTTAGTAGCTCTCTAGCAATAATCACGCGCTGAATCTCACTAGTGCCCTCGTAAATTGACGTAATACGAACATCGCGAGCGTAGCGCTCAAGCGGGTACTCTCTAATGTAGCCATAACCACCTAACATCTGTAGAGCGCTATAACAGGCCTCATTCGCTTTTTCAGAACTAAACAATTTAGCCATAGACGCAGCTTTAGCAAAAGGCAGCCCTTTTTCCTTACTGTCAGCAGCGCTCATCAACAGTAATCTAGCAGCTTCCAAATTAGTATAAGCATCGCTCATCATCCACTGCAGGCCTTGAAACTTAGCCAGTGCTTGGCCAAACTGCTGGCGCTGAACTATATAATCGCGCGCATAATCCATCGCCGCCAAACCAATCCCTAATGCCAATGAGCCAATACCGATACGCCCGCCTGCTAACTCTGCAACTGCAATTTTAAAACCACCATTAAGCTCACCCATTAAGGCGTGTTCAGCAATACGACACTGATCAAACAACACTTCATTGGTGACGGAAGCCTTTTGACCCATTTTATGCTCAGCTTTAGAGATACTCATACCCGGTGTGTTTTGCTCAACTAAAAAGCAAGAGATCCCCTTGCCTTTAGCAGCACTGGTATCTGTGACAGCCCAAACAACCATCACCCCTGCATACTCTGCACTGGTGATAAATTGCTTGGCGCCATTAAGCAGCCACTGCCCATCTTCAAGCACCGCCGTTGTCTTCATATTGGCAGGGTCTGAACCGGCGGTCGTCTCTGTTAAGCAAAAGGCAGCAGCAGAATATTCTCCAGAGCAAATTTTAGGTAAATAATAGGATTTTTGTTGCTCTGAGGCGATACACTGAATCACTTCAGCCACCATGTTCGTCACTGACATAGTCACTGCTGTCGCCGCACACGCTCGAGCTATCTCAGTTATCGCCAAACTAAAAGCAACGGTTCCAGCTTCTACCCCACCAAAGTCAGCATCAACGTTTAAGCCCATGAAGCCAAGCTCGGCCATTTTTTTTAAGTTTGCCAAAAATGCGCCGCGATCGCCCTCTTCATCTAACTTGGCAGCGATAGGCGCAAGCTCACTAGCAGCAAACTTACTGGCCATATCCTTGATCATCATTTGATCTTCATTCAGGCTAATATCCATAAAGGCTCCAACAAATACGATTAAAGTTAAATAGTTTGTGCACGATAATTAAACTAACTCAATCGCGACAGCCGTTGCCTCACCACCACCAATACACAGTGAAGCGACACCTTTCGTTTTATTTTGCGCTTTTAATGCATAGATCAAAGACACTAAGATACGCGCACCTGAGCAACCAATAGGGTGGCCTAATGCACAGGCCCCACCATTGATGTTAACTTTATTATGATCCAGATTAAGCTCTTGCATTGCGATCATAGTGACGACTGCAAATGCTTCATTGATCTCATAAAGATCAACGTCTTGTGAATGCCAGCTCACTTTATCTAATAATTTTTTAATTGCCGATACCGGTGCAATAGTAAACTCTGCTGGCTCTTGGGCATGGCTGCTATGACCTACTATTCTGGCAAGAATAGGCAGTCCTTTAACAATTGCTTCACTTTCTCTCATCAAAATAAGCGCTGCAGCGCCATCAGAAATAGAGCTTGAGTTAGCAGCAGTGACACTGCCATCTTTTTTAAATGCGGGCTTAAGCTGAGCTATTTTTTCTATTTTTGCGTTAAACGGTTGCTCATCTTGATCTACAGTAGTATCGCCATGACGGCCTTTGACACTAACAGGTACTATTTCGCTGGCAAATTTCTGGCTTTCTATCGCTAGTTTCGCACGTGTTAATGACTCAATCGCGAAAGCATCCATCGCCTCGCGGCTGATATTAAAATCATCGGCGCTTTGCTGTGCAAACACGCCCATCAGCTTGCCATCGTAAGCGTTTTCTAAACCATCTAAAAACATAGAGTCCAATACTTGGCCATGCCCCATACGCATACCAGCACGTGCCTTAGGCAATAAATAAGGTGCCTGGCTCATGTTTTCCATACCGCCTGCCACCATAATATTGGCGCTGCCAGCTTTAATTTGATCATGGCAAAACATCACTGACTTCATGCCCGAACCACACATTTTATTAATCGTTGTGCAATTCGCATCTAGGTGTAAACCCGCCGCTAAAGCTGCCTGCCTAGCCGGTGCCTGGCCCTGACCCGCCGCTAGCACACAACCCATGACGACCTCATCAATATCTTGGCCGCTTAATGTGGCACGCTCAAGCGCCTCTTTAATAGCAACACCACCAAGTTGAGCAGCACTTACTGAGCTTAGTGCACCTTGTAAACCACCGATTGCAGTTCTTGCAGCGCCAACGATAACAATTGAATCTTGCAGTTCAGACATAATTTATTCTCTCTTATTTTTAATTACCCTTACTATAATCAACTTGCAGCTGATATAAAATGACATTTACTTACCTTTTAGATCACATTTTATTACAATAGATTACTAGCAATATTAATCGTCCAATCGGTGAGAAAATCATGGCAACTGTTGACCTACATTACGCCCAATCTATTGTGCGCTGTCTGCAAAGGCAGAATATTGATACAAATAAATTGCTACAAGATCTCGAGCTGACAGACAATGCTATCTTTAGTGACTATAGCCCTTTAGATAAAAGCCAAAGAGTGGCCAGCGACAAAATAACGTTTCTTGTAAAATACACTTGGGCATTGCTCAATGATGAGTTTATGGGCTGCACAGCGAAGCGCTGTAAACCGGGAGTATTCGCACTAATGTCACGTTACGCCTTAACACAGCAAACATTACAAGAGGTGTTGGAGCAGGGGTTACATTTTTATAATTTATTTACTGACGATATTCAAATGTCACTAAATGATCATGGTCACTACGTTGAAATTGAATTTAAGTTTGCACAAGCGCAATTAGATATCGATAATTTTTTCCAAGAGTTTTGGCTAGTGATCTGGCATCGCTTTGCCAGCTGGATCATTGGTGAAAAGATCATACTTAACCAAGTCACCTTCCCCTACAGCCAGCCTAAACATTATAACGAGCTTAAAAATGCGTTTGAATGTCGCTTGAGCTTTAATCAGCCACAATTAAAATTCAGCTTCAATAAGCGCTACCTCAATTTAGCACCTACTCGCAGCCAACAAGATTTAACTATCTTTTTAAAGAACTCACCCGCTGATCTTATTGCTATTCCCGGTAATGAAATCAGTTATAAAGCTAAGATTAAAAGCCGATTGATTTACCAATCAGGCCAACAGTTAATCTGCCCAGCACTTGAAAGCCTTGCCGCTGAATTTAAAATAAGCTCGCAAACACTAAGGCGCAAACTCAAGCTAGAGAACACATCTTACCCACAGATTAAAGATGAGATTAGACGTAATATTGCTATCGACAAATTAAATAGTCAAAACATGCCCATTGCGCAAATTGCTCGTCTATTAGGTTTTAGCGAGTCGCGCTCATTCACTAGAGCCTTTCGTAAATGGACAACACTGTCTCCCTCTGAGTATCTGCAGAGCGTAAACAAACATAGCGACATTAATCGGGCCGATAAGGGATAGAGCTAGGGGAAAAGAATGAGCAATAAAGGTTTTATTGCTCATAGTGATAGCAAACATGGTCTGGGAGACAGCGCTTTATTAAAGCGCTGTTAGTATTGGTAAAGCTTGGTTAAGCTAAACTGTCATCAGCGACTCTGTATTTAGGGTCTTCCTTCTCATTTTCTTCGACTAAAGAGCCCGATTTTTCAAGTAACGCAATACATTCACTACTTAAATGACGCAGATGTAATTTGGTACCCGCAGCAACATATTTATCTGCAATAGCATCAATAGCCTCAATACCTGAGTGATCGACAACACGTGCATCTTTAAAATCAATAATCACTTCACTAGGGTCTGTCAATGGTGAGAAGTTATCTTTAAAGCTCTTTGCTGATGCGAAAAATAATGGTCCACGTGGCAGGTAAACTTTAACATCACCTTCTTCTTTTGTTTCCATTTCAACATGTTTAGCATGGCGCCAGGCAAACATTAGTGCCGACATAATCACACCAACCACAACCGCTATTGCCAAATCAGTAAACACGGTAACCACTGCCACAGAAATACCGACAACTGTATCGCCCAATGGTATGCGCCCTAACAATCTAAAACTAGACCATTCAAACGTACCCAGCACCACCATAAACATTACACCGACTAGCGCAGCAATCGGGATCATTTCTATATACGCTGAACCAAATAGAATAAATGCCAATAAGAATAAAGCAGCTGCAACACCTGAGATTCTAGTACGACCACCTGAGTTAATGTTGATCATACTTTGACCAATCATCGCACAACCACCCATACCACCAAAGAAACCAGTGGCTACGTTGGCAACACCTTGGCCGACACATTCTTTATTACTACGACCACGTGTATTGGTCATTTCATCGATTAAGGTCAACGTTAATAACGATTCAATTAAACCTATCATCGCTAGAATAAGTGCATATGGGAAAATGATAATCAGTGTATCTAGGTTTAATGGCACCGTAGGAATATGAAATACTGGTAAACCACCGGCGATAGTTGCATCTAGTGAGCCGGTTTTCTGCTGTAGGAAATCAACAACCGTTAAAGCGTCTAAATCAAGGCCGATCACTAGTAAACTAACAACCAAAATGGCTGCTAATGCAGAGGGAATAGCATTGGTAAGCATGGGTAAAAAGCGAATAATCGCCATTGTTAAAGCGATTAAGCCCAACATAATCCACAGTGTAGAGCCCTCTAACCAGTTACCAGACATCCATCCCCATTTACCATCGGGTGTATCTGATTGCAGCATCGGGATTTGCGATAAGAAGATAACAATCGCCAAGCCATTAACAAAGCCGAGCATAACTGGATGAGGGACAATTCTAATAAACTTACCTAAACGAAAGACACCGGCAAGTATCTGCAACACACCCATCAATACGACGGTAGCGAATAAGTACTCAACCCCGTGATCAGCGACTAAAGCCACCATCACAACAGCGAGTGCACCAGTGGCACCTGAAATCATACCAGGACGACCACCGATTAACGCGGTGATTAAGCCGACCATAAATGCAGCGTACAAACCAACTAATGGCTCAACACCTGCAACGAAAGCAAAGGCGACAGCTTCGGGAACTAAAGCTAAGGCCACGGTCAAACCAGAGAGTACATCGTTTTTCATACTCTGAGATTTAGAAATAAGCATTTGGAACATTGAGGGTAAATCCTTAAGCTAATTCATCGGAACGTCCCGATGAAAAAAATGGGCATTATTCTATCAAATTGCTTACGACTATAGTAGCAGATCAGGCAATCGCTTAAAAAAACATTGGGATTAATGCATAAGCGTCGCTAAAAAACGCTCATTACTATTACTTTCTGCAAAACTAATGATATAGCTCACTGGCAATACTGACTAAATATCACAAGCTCAGTGCTAGCTGCTGAAAATCTTGCTCTTGAATTGGCGCTAAACGATAACCGATACCAATTAACCTAACCGGCTTATTACCTCTAGCGAATGCTTTCATTAATAAATCTTGATATAAAAAAGTCTCGCCAATACTCGCCTGTTGCTCAACCGTGGTTTGGCTAAAGTCATGAAACTTTAGTTTCACCAACAACCCTGTCACCTTTCTCTGTTGTGACATGCGCAAATAGCGCTTATCTAGCTCTGCTATTAAGCCGGGCATGTGCTCAAGACAATGCTGAGCATCTTGAATATCTTGTGCGAAAGTGTGCTCTACACTGATTGATTTAGTATCACGCTCATTATTAACCGGTCGATGATCAATACCCTGGCTAAGCTCAAATAAACGCTGACCGAAGATTCCAAAATGCTGCTCTAAAAAAATTAACCCCTTCGCTCTAATATCCTGACAAGTTTGAATACCTAGCGACAACATCTTTTCATTGGTTTTTTTACCGACCCCATGAATTTTTTTTACTGCTAGCTTTTCAACAAAACCTTGTACTTCTTGAGGCGTAATAACTTTTAAGCCATTGGGCTTATGCCAATCACTCGCTATTTTTGCTAAGAACTTATTAGGCGCAACACCTGCTGAAATAGTAATACCGACTTCACTTTCAACTTTTGCTCGCAAATACTGTGCGATTCTTGTGGCACTGCTCGTTTCAAAATTTGCTTGGCTGACATCTAAAAAAGCTTCATCAAGTGATAGAGGCTCGATAAGATCAGTTATTTCGCGATAAATGCTAAAGATTTGAGTAGAGACATCTTTATATTTTTGCATATTGCCAGGGATTAAACGTAATTGCGGGCAGCGCTTTAACGCTTGCGCTGTCGACATGGCCGAGTGAATACCAAATTCGCGCGCTGGGTAATTACAGGTCGCTATAACACCGCGTCGATCAGCACGACCACCGATGGCAATAGGGATGTTCTTTAAAGAAGGGTCATCACGCATTTCAACGGCTGCATAAAAGCAATCACAATCGCAATGAATAATTTTTCTCATGTTAAAAACCAATTACTGTTTTTATATACAGTATATTGGTTTTTACCGTATTTACAACAACTAGCTTAAACTAGTTTTGCAAATACAGTGTTGATTATAAATAAATCAACAGGCTTTATTTAGCCATTTTATCCGCTAAAAACATATTTGCAGCATTTTGATTTAGCTGAGTTTGTGAACCAATCATTTTTTTCACTGCGCTTAGCAATGCTTTGTAAATTGAAAAAACTTCTTCGCTGCGCATGCGAGCAGCTTCTTGTCTGTAATAAGCGACATCTATTTCGCCAGTTTGAGTTACAACAGTTTCAGCATTATATTCGAATGACATGATATTTTCCTTTTGCTCGTTATGTGTCTATTTTGAGTAACGAAACTTAGTATTTTATCTACTACTAGTCGGTCGCTGCTTGAACACTTGCATTTGTTAATTGATTGAGTGTATTTTAAACGGCTATTGTCACTTGCACAAAGGATCAAAATTCAACACAATGATGAAAATAATTCAGCAGTCGATATTATGATACGTTTACCCCCATTAAATACTTTACGCAGTTTTGAGGCAGCGGCTCGCAAAGGTAGCTTTGCTGATGCCGCGCAAGAGCTATCTGTCACAGCGTCAGCCATCAGCCATCAAATTAAAAACCTAGAGAGTTATTTAGGTGTTGAGCTTTTTAAACGCATGAAACGAAAGGCGCAATTAACCAGTGCTGGTGAAAAATATTTATTCACCATCAAGCAGGCATTAATTCAAATAGCACAGGCGACTGAAGAGCTCAAAGACAGTTCTGAAACTCATACGATTACCATATCAATGACACCGCATTTTCTAACGCGTTGGATGATGCCGCGCCTAGGTCAGTTTCAAGCGCTATATCCTGATATTGAATTGCAAATTAACGCCTCTATGGGCTTGATAGATTTTGACAAAAGCAGCACCGATATGGCGATCTATTTTGGCACTGGTGACTGGCCTGATGTACAGGTTCACTTTCTAAAAGACATCTACTTAGTGCCTATTTGTAGCCCTGATATCGTCACCGCTGAAAAGCCGCTATCTGGGCCTAAAGATTTACGCTTTCATTCACTAATACATGTGAGCAAACGAATGCCTGAGTGGGGCCAGTGGCTTGAGCTTGCAGGTGTTAGCCTTAAAGATAGCAGCCACGGCTTGCGACTTTCTAATAGCATGCTGACAAACGCAGCAGCGGCTGAGCGCTTAGGAATAGCTCTTGGGGACCCTACTTTACTTGGCCCTGAGCTTGAATCAGGTAATCTAATTATCCCTTTTGATTTACCGCTACATATCCAACGCTCTTTCTATTTGGTCTATCAAAAAGATCGTACACTAAGCTACGGTATGGAAGTATTTAAACGCTGGGTCATGAAAGAAATGCAGACTAAAAATGATTAATAGCCGATGATGCTTAACAGCATCACTAGATCAATAGCGTTCGCTACTCATAGGCTTAATATCGTTACTTGCAAGGCCTACAAAAAAGAAGTGAATTAACGGAAAAAATAGAGTAACCAGCTAAATACTGGTTACTCATAATAATATTAAGCTAGATGACCTTTGAAAAACTCAATAGTACGAGTCCATGCTTGCTCTGCTTCTTTTTCACTGTACCTTGCCGTTGAGTCATTGTGAAAACCGTGATTAACGCCTTTATAAACAAATGCTTGATAATCGGCACTGATTGCTTTTAGCTGCTCTTCATATGCTGGCCAAGTCGCATTAACACGCTGATCTAACTCTCCAAACTGGAGCATTAGTGGTGCTTTGATATTCTTAATGAACTCTTCTTTGGCAGGGGTGCCATAAAAAGGTACACCAGCATTAATAAGTTCAGGTTCACGCGCGGCCAACATATTACTAATATAACCGCCAAAGCAAAAACCAACCACGCCTAATTTATCACTAGTTAACTCATGTGCTTTCAAAAATTTAGCCGCATTAATAAAGTCTAATTCGACCTTGACTTTATCAAGGGATTTTTGCATGTCACGCCCTTCATCATCATTACCTGGATAACCGCCTAATGAGTAGAGAATATCAGGTGCGAAAGCGATAAAGCCTTGCTTAGCTAGTCTACGTGCGACATCTTCAATGTACGGATTAAGCCCTCTGTTTTCGTGAACAACCAATACCGCTGGTGTATTTGGCTGCACATCTTTAGGGGTAACTAAATAACCACGGCCTTCTCCAAACGCACCAGGGGATGGGTACAGCTCATAACTTGCTGTTATATCACCATCGTTAAATGACACCTGTTCTGCTAAAGCATAATTTGGGATTAAACCACCGCTAACCGCTGCTGCAGTTAAACCAATAGCTGATAGCCTCTTCAAGAAAGTACGTCTATCAATATCACCATGGGCGTATTCATCGTACCAATCAAAGGCTTCTTGTGGGATTTGCGATGCCAATGTATTTTCAGTATTTTTAATTGTCATTATATTCTCCGATTATTGGATCAGGCCTACCTTTGAAGAACACGGCTAGGCAAATAAACGTCCAGGGTAATTCTAATTATTAAAGCCGTGCGCAATCAGCACTTAGCCATTAACTAGCAAGCACTCATTTTATTGCAAGTGCATTTATAAATGACTAGTATTTCTCGCATAAGTTCATCAATACTGCTTATTGACGATCAGCAAATAAGCAATCAAACTTAAAGCCAGCCTTTTCTTTTAAACACAACAATCAAACTTGTTGAGATTATCCCCATAAAGCCAAGCAAATAGAAATATCCGTTGCTCACTTTTAACTCAGGTATATATTCAAAGTTCATCCCATACACCCCTGCTAAAAACCCTAGCGGAATGAAGATAGCGGTAATCACTGTCAACACCTGCATCGTCGCGTTTAGCTGATGAGAAGTGATCGACAAGTAACCATTGATTAAATCACTGCAAATATCGTAATGCATTTGCGATAAACTCAGCAAACGCTCAATTCGCTCATGCACATCGGTCACTGAATGCAGTTCTGCCTCACCTATAATTGACGTTTCATCAGTCACTAATATTTTCAGCTCAGCACCTATATTGCCGTGGTAACTGAATGTTCTTTTTAACTTAATTAACCGGGAGCGATACAAGGTAATTTCTTGCATCATTTTATCGTCACCACCGACTTGAAAAGCATCTTCTATTGCTTCTAGTTTCTCTTCAAATTCAAACAGTTTTTGTAGATAAATACCACAGCTATAATGAAATATACGAAGTGCTAGGGTGATTGGGCTACGTTTTAAATGCTTTTCACCCTCAGCATTAAATAAATTATTAATGGATATAGAGCTTCTAGGGTGCCTTGTGATTAAGATATCTTGGCCGACAAACATGCCTATTTGTAAATGATCAAACAACAGATCACTTTTAGGTTCAAAAATACCGCGATACAACATAAAGATATAATTATCAAACAACTCAATTTTAGGCGGGTGCCGATCTCGCTGAACATCTGTAATCGCTAGGGAGTGACACTTTAAGCTCTTTAATAACTTTCGCTCTTCTTCTAAATCGTGTGAGTCAATGTCGATCCATAAATAATAGCCGGGAACAGTACGCCAAATCTCGATGAGTGATTCATCACCATATTGTGTCTCTTCATTCTTCTTTAACAACATACATTTAATCATGTTCGTCCCTTTATTTGCGGTGAACTGAAGTCAATCACCATTAAAGTAGCCTTATATACCAACTTATGAAAAATCCATAGTAAAAAATAAAACACAGCTTGATCAATTTTTTTAATCAAACAAAACAAAATTTAAAATTTTATTAATGATTGATTATTATATATTCTACACATATCTGTGAATCTTGTTGATTCACGCTGTTTTAAACAACCACAGGTGAAAAAATGTCTTTAGATATACTGTTATGGATTGGAATTATTATTTGTATTTCTCAATCCGCCATATTTTCCGGTTTAAATATTGCTTTGTTTTCGCTCAGCCGTTTACAACTTGAAGTTGAATCGACAAAAGGCAACGCAGCCGCAGTAAAAGTTCTTGCATTGCGAAGTGATTCTAACTTTTTACTCGCGACAATTTTGTGGGGCAATGTCGGCATCAACGTATTATTAACACTACTGTCTGACTCTGCATTAGCGGGCATAAGCTCTTTTCTATTTTCAACTGTCGCCATTACGGTCATCGGTGAAATAACGCCACAAGCTTATTTTTCACGTAACGCTTTAAAAATGGGCAGCATGTTAACCCCTGTTATTCGTTTCTATCAAATACTGTTTTACCCTGTTGCCAAACCAAGCGCAATAATATTAGACACTTGGTTAGGCAAAGAAGGTATCACTTACTTAGCTGAAAGCGAGCTGAGCAGTATTATCCGTAAGCATATTGAAGCTGAAGAGACTGATATTAACCATGTCGAAGGCATTGGGGCGTTAAACTTTTTTAAACTGGATAAAATTTCAGTATCACAAGAAGGTGAATTCATAGACCCGGATTCGATTATAACACTGCCAACAAAAATGGATTTACCGATCATACCGCAAATAATTAACCCGCAAGAGAGCGAGTTTCTTAAACAGCTAAATCGCTCCGGTCATCGCTGGGTGGTATTAACAAATGAGCAGCAAGAGCCCTTGTTAGTCGTGGATGCCGATGGATTATTAAGATCTGTCTTTTTTGAAACTGAAAATTTTGATCCCTACCTGTTCTGTCATCGTCCAACCATTATTACTGATGAAAACACGATGCTCAATAATGCAATTATCAGAATGAAAGCCAGTGAATCTATTGATAAATCATTCGATGGCGCGATAGAGCGCGACGTGCTGTTAATCTGGGGTGATAACAAAAGAATCATCACCGGCGCAGATATTTTTGGTTTACTACTAAAAGGCATGCAGCCTGGTAACTAGTTACGGTTTTGATACTCCTACTGCCCTGCTAGCTGTCCCCTAAGCCACATAAGGAAACAGCTGCAGTGCATGGTTAATAATTTCAGACTTATGACTCTTTGCTAAATACACAGCGTAAATATCACGCGAATAGGTCGGCGCTCCATCCACTACAAACAGCTTATTTTTACACATATATTCAAAACACATCTGCCTTGGTAAGAATGCGCAGCCGCCGGCTTCTATAATAAAATTAAGCGCTAAGCGGGGCTGGCTCATAAAATGACGAGCCGTTGTTAACTCACCAAAATCGCGCATAAACTCTGAGTTAATAGCATCGCCATAATCCACCATCACCATATTTTCTAGCTGCTCCAATGTCGCGTGTTTATCAGTACTTACTAAGTGTAATGGTACTGAGGTCACTTTTTGCGTCATCAGCTCTTCAATAAACGGAGGCTCAAATAAAAATGCTAAATCGACCAGCCGATTCAAAACATGTTTTCTTAGTTCAATCGGTGAATGAGTATTCGTAAACAAACTAACATCGTCAAGGTTACGATGAATTTTCTGCAGCCAATCCTGCAATACGATATCCCAAATTGACATCATTGATCCGACGAACAACTGGGTCATATCAGAGTCAGCAATACCAATATCTTGCTTCACCTTCTTCCACATCAAGATCATTTCATTGGCATATTTAATGAGCCTATGCCCTTCTGCTGTCAGTTTCATGTGTTTTTGGCTGCGATCAAATAACAACACACCCAGCTCTTCTTCCAATTGTTTGATACGGGCACTGACTGCCGACTGTGTAATAAATAAATTTTCAGAGGCAATACGAAAATGTAACGTCTGGCTTACCTCTAAAAAAGTTTTCAATAATTCTATTTTCATACCTTACCTCTCAACCAATCGAAATATTTTATCAAACAATGCAAATTAATTCATTTTATTTGTTTCGTGTTTTTCTTTATATTTGCGTTATTAACTTACCAAGGACATTTATTATGAAAATTGCCGTTTTATCACGTAACTCATCTCTTTACTCAACCAAACGTTTAGTCGAAGCTGGCAAAGCACGTGGCCACGAAGTCGACGTTATCGACACACTACACTGCTACATGGACATTACCAGCAGTAGACCCACTGTACGTTATCACGGTGAAGAGCTACCAATTTACGATGCTGTGATCCCACGTATTGGTGCTTCTATTACTTATTATGGTACCGCTGTGGTTCGCCAGTTTGAAATGATGGGTACTTTTAACATTAATGAATCCGTTGCTATCAGTCGTTCTCGCGATAAACTGCGCTCAATGCAACTATTATCACGCAAAGGCATTGGCCTACCTAGAACAGGTTTTGCTAGCCGTCCTGATAATATTAAAGATTTAATTAAAAACGTGGGTGGTGCACCTCTAGTTATTAAATTGTTAGAAGGCACACAAGGTATTGGCGTGGTATTAGCCGATACAGCGAAAGCTGCTGAAAGTATCATCGAAGCTTTCATGGGCGTTAAAGCTAATATTTTAGTACAAGAGTTTATTAAAGAAGCAGGTGGTGCGGATATTCGCTGTTTAGTCATTGGCGGCAAAGTGGTAGCAGCGATGAAGCGTCAAGGTGCTGAGGGCGAGTTTCGCTCAAACCTACATCGTGGTGGCAGTGCAGAAGTGGTAAAACTAAGCAAAGCTGAGCGTGATACTGCGGTAAACGCAGCTAAAATAATGGGCTTAAACTTATGTGGTGTTGATTTACTGCGCTCACAAAACGGCCCAATGGTGATGGAAGTTAACTCATCCCCTGGCTTAGAAGGGATTGAGAAAGCAACAGGCCTAGATGTAGCGGCTAAAATCATTGAGTTTATTGAAAAAAGCACAGAGCAAAACGCAGATAAATCTCGTATCAGCGTGACTAAAACACGTGGTAAAGGTTAGTTATGACAGCATTAAAAATAGGCGAGTACACTATTCTTGCCGGCGAAACTAAAAAGATAGAACTACCGGTTGCAAAATTATACACCGACACTGAAATATCCTTGCCGGTGTATATCGTACGCGGTAAAAAACCAGGCCCAACTATCTTTGTCAGTGCTGCTATACACGGTGATGAGCTCAATGGTATTGAAATTATTCGCCGCTTAATATCTAGCAAAAAATTGAAAGTGACTGCGGGTACTTTGATTGCTGTGCCTATGGTCAATGTCTACGGTGTGGTCAATCAAAGTAGATACATGCCCGATAGACGTGATTTAAACCGCAGCTTTCCTGGCTCGTCTAAAGGGTCCCTTGCCAGTCGTGTGGCAAATATATTTTTGAAAGAAATAGTAAAGCACTGCGACTATGGCATCGATTTGCATACAGGGGCGATACATCGCTCTAACTTGCCGCAAATTCGAGGCGATATGGGCGATGCGACGACAAAAGAGCTCGCCATTGCCTTTGCTGCACCAGTGATCATTAATGCCAATATTCTGGATGGATCACTACGCTCCTCCGCTAATAACAATGGCACTAAGGTGTTAGTTTATGAAGCGGGAGAAGCACTGCGCTTTGATGAGTTTTCTATTCGCGCTGGCATGAAGGGTATTTTAAATGTATTAAGGCATTTAGGGATGATCAATAAAAGTCGCAGCCGAAAAGCTGCAGCCCATCCATTTATTGCTAAAAACAGCGGCTGGGTTCGCGCTAACGCCAGTGGTATTGTCAGCCATAAGTTCGACTTAGGTGATCAAGTAGCAAAAGATCAAATTTTGGCCGAAATAGGTAGCCCATACGGTGATGTCATTGAAAAATTACGCTCCACTCATGACGGTATCATTATTGGCAAACAAAATATTCCGCTAGTGCAAGAAGGTGAAGCGATGTATCACATTGCTTTCTTTAAAGAAGATAACGATGATATCGTAGAACAGATAGGAAACGCACACGATGAACTGACGTCGACTATCGATCGGGAAATGTATATATGAATAACGACAAAATGATTATAGGCAGATTAGAATGTATGTCTTTGCCTGAATTTCAAATAGACAACCTTAATGTCCGTGTCGATACCGGCGCACAGACATCATCGTTGCATGTTGATAATCTTAAGCAAATTGTTATTGAAGGCAAACCTGGTGTATCGTTTGATATTCATCCTGATACCCACGATGTTAACTGCCTAGTGCATTGTAAAGCACTGATTAACGATATACGTAAAGTTAAATCGTCAAATGGCGTCAGCGAACAGCGCTTTGTTATTAAAACTCAAGCGACACTGGGTGATTTGAGCTGGCCTATTAAAATCACCTTAACAGATCGCTCAGATATGACATACTTAATGTTATTGGGCAGAGAAGCGTTAGCTGATAAATTTTATATTGATCCGGCGAAGGTGTTTTTAGCGTCACAATTAAAACAATAAGGATACATTATGAGCACATTAATGGATTTACTTAATACCGTCATTATTGATATTAACGGACATCAATTTACCACTTTTGATATCCTAATCGTTCCTACATGGCTGTTGTTTAGCTTTACTGTCACTAAATTCTTCATCGGTAGTGTCGCCAGTAAGTTAAAAAACAAAAAAAAGGACCCCAATGTCATTCAAGTTATTGAGAGAGGTCTATTTATTGTCGCCACAGTGGTTATCTTTCTGACCACCTTATCGCTGCTAAAAATACCCATTACCGCCTTTGCCTTTTTATCAGGTGCGATTGCGATTGGTTTTGGTTTTGGTGCACAAAATATTATTAACAACTTCATTAGTGGCTGGATACTCATCGGTGAAAAACCAATCCGTATTGGTGATTTTTTAGAAGTTGAAAACACCAAGGGGATAGTTGAAGAAATCAACACGCGATCCACCAGGATTCGCCGTGTTGATGGCGTTCATCTACTGGTCCCAAACAGCAAACTATTAGAAAACACTGTTATTAATTGGACCCTGCGCGATCATATGGTGCGAGGCGCTGTCAGTGTAGGCGTAGCCTATGGTAGCCCTTGTAAACAAGTATCAGAATTGATAATGCAGGCAACAAAAGATCAACCTGAAGTATTACAGGATCCTAAAACTGTTGTTTTCTTTCAAGAGTTTGGTGATAACGCGCTAATTTTTGAAGTCTACTTTTGGATAAACTCACAAGTCGAAGGCGGTTTGAGATCAGTGGCTAGTAATATCCGCTTTCGCTTAGATGAATTACTAGCACAAAACAATATCGTTATCGCCTACCCGCAACGCGATATCCATATTGATGGCAAATTAACAATACAAAGGACCTCCCTTTCGGATGCAAACAATGCTTGAATTTTTACTTGATAAGAAAATACTGACCGTTGCACTTATTATCACCAGTATCGTGATAAAAATGCTGCTGGTGCGCTACTTAAAAGACCGTCAATATAAAGAAAACAAAGATAATCGCGTCGTTATTAACACGGTACGCAATATCATTAACTTAATGGTAGTGGTGATTATCTTTGTAATGTGGGGTAAAGAATTACAACATTTTGCATTTTCTATCGCCGCGTTTGTGGTCGCTATTGTGTTAGCCACAAGAGAGCTTATCCAATGTGTGATCGGTTTTATCTACCTTTCTAGCACTAAGCCCTTTCGTATTGGTGATTGGATACAAACATCAAACTATACCGGTGAAGTCACCGCGACAGATTGGATGAAAGTGACTCTTTTAGAGGTCGGTGCCGAGGATTATAGCTATACCGGTAAAACGGTATTCATTCCAAACTCACAGTTAATGACACAACCGATTAAAAACCTAAATTTTATGCGACGCTATGTTAATCACTCTTTTCATATTGTTAAAAATGACAGTGGTTTTAACCCGTTTGTTATCGAACAAGAAATGCTAGAAAAAGCACGAAAATACTGCGAAGAGTTTAACGATGTCGCCGAGCGCTACAATGGTTTAATTGAAAACCGACTAGATGTGAAAATTTTCGGCCCTGATCCTGATATAGAATTCACCACCACTGATTTAGGTAGAACCAAAGCGACTATTTCTATTTTTTGCCCTACTGAGCAAGCAAAATCAATAGAAAAGAAACTGATCAATGACTACTTTACATTATGGCAACTTAACAAAAAACAATGTACTGAATCTGAAGATATAAGCGAGTCATGATATGGCAGTTCAAGAACATAATGATTTAGATTTTTCACCGTTTTTCGCAGCGTATAGCGTATCACCTTTTGTGATGCCAGCATGCAGCGAAAATTATAGCGTGCAAACTTGGGCACTATTGCTCGAATCATCAACCAATGAGCAACGACTTATTGTGTGGCCGCGCATAAAAGCCGATCTAAAAAGTAGTATTTTGGCACAAATGCACACCAGCTCAAGAGTCGAACTGATCAATGTTCTCACTGACAAAAACCTTGAATTTGCCCTCAACACCGCCACCGGTGCTGAGGCAATTGAAATCATTAACTCGCTGCCTGAAAAAAAGGCATCCTCTGTTATACGCAAGCTTTCATCTGCTATCGTACAAAGTGTTACTATTTCTCAAAGCTACGCTACGGATCAAATAGGGCGCTATGCAAATCCTGATGTCTACACCATAAAACTAGATGATGACATGCAAGCTATTATCAGTGATATAACCGCGTCCGGATTACCACAATACACCGACTCACTGATTGTTATTGACGACAAAGGCTTTTATCAAGGCCTGGTTGAAATTAACACCATTTTAACTGCGACAGCTAATGATTCAATAAGATCACTGATTGTTAATGAGCTTGCAATCCAAGGCACCACCTCATTACTTGAGGCATCTACGACAATAAAGACCAGCAAGCGCAGTATGCTACCTATCATCACGGATAATAACCTGCTACTTGGTCGTATCTCTATCAGCGATGCTCTCAATATTTTTCAAAGCCACTTTGAAGCGCAAATTGCACACCTTGGTAAAGTGAACGATGAGGATTTATTTGCACCGACTATCATCAGTGCAAAGCGACGTGCTACTTGGTTAGGTATCAATTTAATCACGGCCTTTATGGCTTCAATTATTATCGGTGTGTTTGATAAAGTTGTATCTGAAGTCGTGGCCCTGGCAATACTAATGCCTATCGTCGCTAGCATGGGCGGCATTACAGGTAGCCAAACGCTCACCTTGGCAATTCGAGGCTTAGCAACTGGCACACTAGTTCAAGGTAACTACAAGGCACTGAGGAACAAAGAGCTAAGGGTGTCTGTTATCAATGGTGTGCTATGGGCTATCGTCGTTGCCATCATTACCGGTTATTGGTTTAACGATGCCTGGTTATCAGCTATTTTAGCCATGGCCTTAATCGTCAACATGTTTGTTGCCGCTCTGTTTGGCTTAATTATTCCGATGACCTTAAATAGACTAAAAATTGATCCAGCGCTGGCAGGCTCTGTGATATTAACAACTGTCACTGATGTGGTTGGTTTTTTTGTTTTCCTAGGCGCAGCTTCAATCGTCTTTTTAAATTAGCTCATGAGATAAAAAATAGTACAATATCAGCTGCAGCGCAGCTGATATATAGCGCTATATTTAACGCATCACAATAATATTTATTTTAGAAGGGTTTACATGGGCTACTGGTTTTTAGCGATCGCGATTAGCGCAGAAGTGATAGCGACATTGGCACTTAAGGCATCAGCTGGTTTTTCTCACCCCGTTGCCAGTACCATCTGTGTGATTGGCTATGCTGTGTCTTTTTATTTTCTAGCATTAGTACTTAAAAGCATCCCGATCGGTATCGCATATGCTATTTGGGCGGGTATGGGGATTGTTTTAATTACCACGATAAGCGCCATTATATATAAACAAATACCAGATATAGCAGCCATTATTGGCATGTTATTCATTTTAACAGGGGTCATTGTGATTAATGTTTTATCTAAAACCGTTAGTCATTAACAGCTGACAATACACTCTGTGTTTGTTAAGGGCGCACTTGATAACACGTTTAAAACTCTAATAAAAAGCATGAGCAACCTATTAGATTGCTCAAAGCAGCTACTATTTATCTGTTATTTATCTGTAGTTTTGAACTGGCTTAAAATTGATGATAAATCTTGTAGTTTTTCTTTAATTTCAGCAAAGCGCTCAACGTTATCGCTACTTGAAGACGTTGATTTTTTCGATATTTCAGCAATAGATAACATATGATGATTAACATCCGCCGTTACCAGTGTTTGCTCATTAGTCGCCGTCGCTATTTGCAGGTTCATACCACTCATTGATAATACAGCCTGAGTAATTTGGTTAAACTCGTGCCCTGCCTGAGTAATTTTATCGGTGCTTAATTGCGTTGACTTGATGCTCTTATCAATAGCTTGTACTGCATTATTAGAGCCTTTCTCAAGACGGGCAATGGTGGAAATAATCTCCTCTGTCGATTGCTGTGTACGCTGTGAAAGCGAGCGAACTTCATCGGCAACAACAGCAAAACCCCTTCCGTATTCACCAGCACGTGCCGCCTCAATCGCAGCATTAAGAGCAAGCAAATTAATTTGCTCTGATATCCCTTGAATCACACCCACTACCTGAGAAATCGCACTCACATCCTTAGCTAGCTCAGTAATTGTGCCGCTGGTGTTTTCTATCGTTGCAGACATATCGGCAATCGTCGCTATCGCTTGCTTTATAACATCCGCACCGTGTTCAGCACCTTGGCTAACTTTTTCTGTTGATGTTGCAGCATCGCTTGCGTTGCCGGCGATCTCTGTTGAGGTCGCTTCCATTTCGGTAATAGCAACAGTCACTTGCTCTGTCATTACCTCTTGATCTTTGGCCCAGACCACCGTCTGTGACAACTTATGTGTCGCGTGATCAACTTTCTTATCTAGCTCATGGTTAATAACATTGGCTGAGCGCACAACGTGCTCGATTTTTTCAACAAAATTATTAAAGCCTTCAGCTAGCTGGCCGACTTCGTTATTTTCTTTATAGTCAATTCGCTGTCTTAAATCTTGATCACCTTGGCCGATATCAACCAATGCCTTTGCCACAATATTAATAGGCTTAAAGAAACTGCGGATGACAAGTGTCATAATCAGCAAAAACAGCACGGCAACAGCAATACTAATTAAGGTGCCATTTTTAAGCGCTTTATTGATACCACTGTAAAGATCATTTTCAGATATTTGCGCCACTAGTACCCAATCCACCAGCGCTAACTTAGTCGATGAGAAAATCATGTCCATATTACTAATGTTTGAATAAGCGGTATGGGATATATTATTACCGCTGATCAGGTCTTGCTCAACTTGTGATTCAAGTCCGTAAGACTTCGCAAAGCCCTTACCTAACAAGCTTTTATCGCTATGAACCTTTATCACACCTGAGCTATCAGCTAAAAACACCGTACCTGTATCGCCAATACGATATTCACCAATAATCCCAACAATTGCATCCAGGGCAATACCAATACCACCGACACCTAACAGCTTGCCGTTATCTTCAATACGATAATTAACAAAAACAGAGACTGTACCACTAGTCTCATCGGTATCGATATTGAGCTCAAATTCTTTGCCACTTTTAATGAAGTTATAATACCAACTGTCTTTTTCGCTCGATGGGCTAATGGTTTTTAAAATACCTTTATCAAAATAAAAATTCTTTGTCTGCTCGGATACTAAAAACACAGCCAATGCGGAGTTAGAGCTTTTTACTTTTGCCAAGTAATCACTAAATGCATTAAGAGAGGTTGCACTTTCACCGTCATTTAACCAATCTTGTATATAGTTACTGTGAACTAAAGATTTAGAGACAATAACCGCCGGTAATATTTCACTGGTAATACCCCCGCTAATTTCACCTAGTGCCGCAGGTAGCTCAACAGCCTCAACACGCTCACTCGCCGTCTCATGCATGTTATAAATATTAATCACAGTCGATACAGCAATTAACAATAGTAAGGCAATACTCACTATAATAATAATTCGCGTTTGTATTCTCATATCTATCAGTTATCTCTAATTAAGTTAAACCAATCGTAAAGTAAAAAACCTGCTATCAAAACTTATTATCTGCAACACAACATCAAGCTCTGTGCACTGCTTGTTACTTATCATTAGCACTGCGCGCAATAATTTATCTCTCAATGATAAATAACAACTACAATTAAAGGTTATCGGTACTCGTCATGATAGCTTTAATGAAACCCGCAATAAAAGTCATAAATTATTAATATCCATAGACTTATTGATCATTTTTTGACCGAAAAGCATTCTTGAATAGTACATGCTGACAGATTTAATCAGCGCCCTTGCAATGGGGCTGTTAACATCATGACAACTTGGCATTACATGCATTAGGGTTGATAATGGATTAAATATGCGTAATTTTAATAATCATACTGGAGAAAATTCTATGAATAATCCTGTAGCTTGGTTCGAAATTTATGTGTCAGATATGAAAAGAGCCCAACAATTTTATGAGTCCGTTTTCAATGTGCAATTGAGCGACCTAGGTGACCCCAGTGACTCAAGCACTGTTATGAAAGCATTTCCTGCTGATATGAGTAGATACGGTGCGACTGGCGCCTTAGTGCAAATGGCAGGTTTTGCGGTCGGCCAAAACAGTGTGCTGGTGTACTTTTCATGCGATAACTGTGCTTTAGAGGAGTCTAGAGTGATATCTTGCGGGGGAAAAATCGAGAAATCAAAATATTCCATTGGTGAGTACGGGTTTATATCGGTGGTAGTCGATTGCGAGGGCAATATGTTTGGCCTGCATTCGTTAAAATAATGCCTTAGATAATATAAAGAGCGCCAATATTATCGACTCATTGAAACCATTGAAACCAATGAAACCATTGAAACCAATGAAACCATTGAAGATAAGCTTGGATGGTTTCTAATCATATTATTACTATCTTTTAATAGTCCTTTATTCACTATCATCGCTAGTTGATAACTGACTCATTAATAGCTATCTAGTTTATAACCATCACATTTAGCGCCTCTTTAGAAACGGTACACGATCGACAGTTTAGCTAGATGTCAGACTCTATATGAGGGCAGCTGTGTTTGTTATCAAAAACTAACGAGGTGATAGGGACCGGCTTACCAACACCATAACCTTGTAGGTAGTTAATACCGATACTCTGACACGCTGTAATTATAGCATCGTTTTCTACATACTCTGCAATTGTTTTAATATTCATAACCTTACCTACTTGATGAATGGCTTGAACCATCGCTTGATCGATAGGATCATCAACCATATCGCGCACGAAGGAGCCATCTATTTTAAGGTAATCCACAGGGAAGTTTTTTAAATAAGCAAATGATGAGAGGCCGCTACCAAAATCATCAAGGGCAAAACTACAGCCCAATTCTTTCAGGTTATTAATCAAAGATAGCGCTTGTGATATATTTGCAATGGCCGCTGTCTCTGTGATTTCAAAACACACTTGCTGCCCTTGTACTAGGCCATCATCAAATTGATCGGCGACAAATTGGGAAAATTCTATATCCCCTAAGCAGGAACCTGACAAGTTAATCGCCACTTTAGGCACATCATCACTATGTTGCTTTAACCACTGAAAAGTGTGGCTAATCACCCATCTATCGATCTTTGACATGATGCCATATCGCTCAGCAGGAGGGATAAACTCATTGGGATAAATAATCTTATTATCCACCACCATCCTAATTAAAATTTCATAATGGTTTATAACTAAAGATTGTCCACTGATAATGGGCTGTACATAGAGCTCAAATTGATTTTTATCTATCGCTTGTAAGATGCGGGTAACCCACTCTAACTCAGCATCTTTGACAACGCCGTCTTCTCGATTATAAAGGTGAATCCGGTTTCTGCCTCTCGCCTTCGCTTCATAGCATGCGGTATCAGCATGGTGGATATAGTTTTTAACCGAATCTCGCTCGCGAATACAAACCGCACCAATAGAGGCACCGATTCGAAACGATGTATCGTTCCATATAAAGCGAAAATTCTCAGTAACCTTCCTTATTTTCTCAGCTATTTGTAAACCTTTCTCTGTAGAGCAATCATGTAATATCACACCGAATTCATCACCCCCTAATCGAGCTAACAAATCATTTCTTCTAATCTGCAGCTCTAGTAAGGCGGTTAACTGTCGCAGTAACTCATCACCTGCTGCGTGCCCGCAACTATCATTGACGATTTTAAATTGATCTAAATCGATAAACAAAATAATGTGAGCAGCAACCTCACTAGCATCCTTAGGGATTGCATGACTTAGCTGTCTCTCAAACTCACGTCGATTAGGTAATCGCGTGAGCGGGTCGTGACTAGCATTCCACATCAGCTCTTGATTTAATTTTCTGGAACTGGTGACATCGTGAAAAACTAATATAGATCCTAAAATTTCACCATTAGCCCCAATAATAGGTGCCGCTGTGTATTTGATCGCTTTCTCACTACCATTAAGGTTTATTAATAACGACGGCTCGTTACTGTATTGAACAGTGCCTGAGACAACCGCTTTTTGGACTAAATCAGCTATCGGTTCGCGCGTCTGTTCATGCACAACATTAAATACTTCTGCTACGTGCTGTCCAAGCGCTTTATTATTTTTCCATCCAATTAAAGACTGTGCTACAGGATTGACAAGTTCCACTTTACAATTGGCATCACAAACAATCACGCCATCAATAATTGAGTTTAAAGTGATATGCAGTTTTTCTTTCTCGTTAGCTAACTTTTGATATGAGTCACTGGTGTTTTCTTGTAATTGATTAAAAGCTAAGGCGAGTAAATCAAGCTCATCAGGCTTAGCTGCTGATTTTTGTGGGCGATTATAAACCAGTGGTATATTGGCAGTATAAGGCTTAAAGTTTTGAAAACTTTCCAGTAGCCGGTATAAGTGACGTGAGACTAAAAAATGGAAGAATAAAATAATGAAAGCGGCCACTAAAAATGTTTTCAGGGCATTCGTCACTAAAATAATAAGTATTTTGTCGAACAATTGCTGATAGACTTCGTTTAAATCCGCTTGTACTAGCAAGGTACCGATGTTTTCTAGCTTACCTCTATATTCATATTCCAGTAAAAAACGCCGCTCTATAACACTACTTTGTTTAGCATTACCGGCTTGCCAGCGTAGCTGATCACTAATTAATATTGCTAAATACTCTATATTTTGTAGCTTCTCTAAACTATCTAGCTGTACTTGTATTTGATCGTTATCGACAACCCAAACATTATTAATTATTGTTGGTAAACTACTGACTTCTATTTCATAAAAACTTTCATCTATCGAAGCTAGGGAATGCCGATAGTCTAAATACAGCTGTATAGAGGTTGTTAGCAGCGTCAAAACCGTACTAAAAAGCACCACACCAATAATTAAGCGTTTTGCAATACGATTACTTTTTCTAATATATTGCCTCATAACACCTTTCTCTGAAACTGCCTGCCATGTTTATTAATCATATATAAAAACTTTAATAGTTACCTATTCACTTAATATTGATATATTTTTTCTGTATTTGCTCATAGCTTCCATTCGCTTTAATTACTTGCAGGGCATCTGCAAATGCTTTGACAAGTGCCTTATCAGAACGTGGGCTAAACGCCATGTACAGCTGATCAGATAATTCATCAAGGGTATAAACTTTCTCAAATAATGCATCCTCTACTCCCTCTTCTTGTAGAGCATAAGAAAACGAAGCTTCATCGTAAGCAATTAAATCAATACGATCATTAGCTAGCATACGGATATTAAGCAATCCGGTAGAGAGAGTTTTAAGTGAAGGAAATTGATGCCTTTGTAAATAAGTCACGATAACGTCGTTTAATGACAAGCCAATTTCATACTGCTTTGCTTGCTCAAGAGTATTAACTTTGATCTCTTTGTTTGCTTTAAGCTTATACAGTGACGTTTTATACGAGGCGATAGTACCTACCCATTGAAATAAATTTTCGCGCTCGGGGATTCTAGCTATCGAGTAGATAAGAATGTTTTTTTCAGTTTGTGCGAGCTCATAAGCACGCGCCCAAGGGTAAAACTCAATATCAACATCAAGCTTTAATTGCTGTAATACAGCCTGCACTACCTCAGTAGCTAACCCTTGAGCCTGGTTATCTACTTCAAAGTTATAAGGAGGAAAATGCTCCGTTAAAATTCGAATAGGCTCTGCTTTTAATGGGTTTGCGATCAACAACGAAAAAAATAATACAAGACTAATTTTCATCACTACCAGTATACCTCGTTAACTACTACGCCCCCTTACTTAGATAACAGGCGAGAACCACCTTGAAAGCTACGTGACCTGCAGCTCGCTCAAGCAATTTCATAAAGGAAACTTAACAATACGTCCTACTGTACTTATACAAAACGGTTACTTTTAACATTTGAAATAACCACTAAAAACTTGAATATCTTTAATAAATTCATATTTTTATGTTAAATTAAAATTACAATATAACACATTAAGAGTCTAGGAAAGTTCAACAAACAAAGTAAATAAAATTGAGTTAGCTGCTGTTAGCACTTCATTTAAATTGATATCTTCAATAAGTTCGTCATATCCTGTTACTAAATCACTCACCTAAACAGCCCCTCTAAAAGAGGAGTTTAAGTGAGTTCTATCATTGTTATTCACTCATTGATAGCGGGCAATATTCAGTTAAAACCAGTTATCTTTCACTTTACCGTATTGAAAATACCCCCATTGGCCAACGCGTCTAAAAGGTGCCAACGGAAATTTAGGTAACGCCTTTTGATATAATGGCAAATTAGGTGTTTGCTGCCCCGCAACCTTTTGCGCTAGCCTTTTGCCCGCCTGTACCGAGAACGAGACACCACTGCCACAATAACCCATTGAGTAAAAAACGTTGTGTTGCTCATTTTGATAAATGTGCGGCAAGTCATCAAGCGCCATACTTAGCCAGCCAGACCAAGAATAATCATAGTTAATATCAGCTAGCGCGGGGAAGTTAGTTTTTAATACCGCTAATAAACGCTGAGAATAATAAGGATCTTCAGCTCCTTTACCAGTTATAGCACCGCGACCACCAAACAAAATCCTATTATCTGGCAATTTACGATAATAGTACTTCAACGCTCGCGTATCCATAATGACATTACTGGTTAAGAAATTACACGCAGCCAATTGCTCAGGCGTTAGCACTTGAGTCACGATCACTTGTGATAAAACGGGTAGTGTTCTGTTTTGAACCAGCTGATGAAAACCTTTAGGTGTATAGCCGTTAGTGGCAATAATCACTTTTTTAGCTTTCACAATGCCATTAGGTGTCTGTAATACTTGAGTTGAACCCTCTTCACGCCAGCTTTCAACAGGCGATGCACAATGTATTTTAACACCTTCAGCACGTACTAAACGCTGATAACCCCAAGCGAGTTTTAAAGGGTTAATACCAAAACCATCTTGATAGCGTATCGCTCCATGGGCGTTTTGGTCAGCCATATACTGCTGATGCAAATCAGCTCTTGATAATATTTGCACATCATAGCCAAACATTTGTTGCTGTAATTTAGCAGCGCTGATTAGCTCTTTAAACATGCTTGGCTTATGCGCAACACGGATATAACCCGCCTCTTGTTGATCGCAATCAATACCCTCACTTATCAAACTCTTAACGGTATCTACACCTGCACACATCTCATCATAGATACCGCGCATCACCTCCTCGCCCCACTGCTTTTGCATGCTGGCATAAGGTTTTCTCCCCGAAGATTTTAAAATAAAACCACCGTTTCGACCGCTCGCCCCCCAAGCACTTTTGTTGGCTTCTAGCACTGTCGCTTTAATACCGTGTTCGCGTGCAAGATGTAACGCACACGATAACCCAGTGTAGCCGGCCCCTATGATGACAACATCGACATCTATATCTTGATTGAGTTGGCCGTCATCTTCAGGCGCAGCCCCTGCGACATCAGCCCAATAACTATTGGGATACTGCTCATCGCAACCCGGTGATTTATCATGTAGGGGATCGTACATTGCTTAATCCTTATATCGTGTTTATAAATTTATCTAATGATTAGGTCTTTAATCAATCGTATTAACAGCGGATCAATTACCCACTAACGTGAGCCAATCGCCCGCACTTACTTTTAGAGCAGTTGCTTGTGCCTGGCTGATTAATACATGATTTTTGTCTATAACCGCATTGACTTGAGCGGCTCTAAAATCTGCCAATTTATGATTACATGCAAGATAGCTCTGCTGACTTTCACTATCTGTTATTAGCACTTGTCTAAGCTCACTCGCCATCACCGCTTTTATTTGTTGCAGCGGGCAGATAAGTGCAGGCCCCGCATCATTAACACCGATGTATTCACCATAGCTAAAGCCCTCTTTTTCTAACAGAGCCAATGCCGGTATAGTATCAGGGTGTACTTTATTAATTGCCTGTTGGGCACTTTCAGACATAAGGCTGATATAAAGCGGATGTTTGGGCATTAACTCACTGGCGAACCTCATATCACCTATACCAATATAGTGGTTGGTGATAGCAAAGCTAAGATCACAAAAATGCTGCTCAAACCAAGACCAAAATGGTGATAGCCCTTGATCATCAGCATAGCCACGCATTTCTGCCATAATACGTGTTGAGAACCGATGCGCATTGGCGGCCATAAACAAAAAGCGAAAACGCGATAAGGCGCGGCCATTACCATTCACTCGGTAGCTCTCTTGTAAATACAGTGAGCATATTTCGGTACTGTTTACTAAATCAGTGCCTAAGGTCAAGGTTTGCAAATCTTTACGACGATCAAGGCCTGCAGATGCCAGCACACAAGGCTCAATACGATGATGGTATAATGGTGTTTGTTGGCCAACAGCGGCGACAATCCCGCTGGTGCCAATCACGTCACCATGACTAAGATCTTGCATAACGAACAAATAATTTTGCGCACCAGGCTCTGTCACGTTATCAGCAAATGAGCGCAACGAGTGTTCGATTTTTTCTAGCAGCACTTGGCGATCATCAGGAAAAGAGGTGAAGCCATTACCAGAATCAATGGCTATTTGATGCAATGCGTCAAAATCATCTAGCGCGATAGGTCGAATAATTATCATAAAAACCCCTTTATTGTCGTGTTGTAGCTATCTATTGTGATGCATCAAAATCATCGTTAATACAACACCCGCACATGAATATTGCTACAGTCATATTGCGAGTACTGGCAAAAAATGATTTTCATTTAAAGGCTGTTGTGAAGATATAGGCTATTATCTGGCAAAAAACTGTCAAATTTAAGCAGCATAATTATCAATTTAACGTATATTTTTTTACAATATGATAATTCTATATAAAAAACTAAGGCGTTAGCATGATCACAGTAGCAGAAGAAAAGCTCCTCAGTGTTTTAAAAAAAGATGTTCGTGCCAGTATTTCAGATATTGCTAGAACACTCAATATTTCGCGATCCACCGTGCAGGTACGCATTGAGAAACTTGAGCGCATAGGTGTCATTAAAGGCTACACTTTAGAGCTAGGTGATAGTTATTATAATAACTTTGTCTCGGCTCATGTATCGATAGCCACAGAGCAACAAAAGGCACTGCAAGTAAGGTCAGAGCTATTGAAAACGCATTATGTCACACAAGTTCATTCTATTAGCGGTGAGTATGATCTAATCGCTGTTATAAAAGCTAAAACCTTAGAGAAACTCGATGCAATGCTCTCCGATATTGCAACGGTTGATGGTGTGCTCCGTACCAATTCGTCGGTGATATTAGCGACCAGGCATGCTGATTAAGTTAATTTTTACTCTCCCATCCTGTTTTTAATAATATCTAAACCCAATCAGCTAGACGCTAACTGCCTTTAAAAATATCTTTAATGGCATCATACATCCAGCTCATAATAGGCCCCTTCCCTTGGTCAAGGCGCTTGACAATACCCATTTCCACCACCAGTGAATCCGGTATATGCTCAGTAGATAATTCCACCAGCTTTCCATGATTCCACTGATCATTAGCAATGTGTTCTGGCACCAACGCCCAGCCAATACCACGACTAACTAAGCCTGTAATGTGGTAATAACTATCAACATACCAATGCTGTACTGAAATAGCTTTCTCAGGCGCCCCGCCTAAGCGGTTGCGAATCACTAATTGACGGTATTGGTTAAGCTGAGCGTAAGTGGGAATCGGCGTGTTCGTCAGTGGGTGATTAACGCTAACCACCAGTGCATGATTAAATTGGCCGATAATCGCTAGCTCTAAATGCTCACTGAGCGGTTTTAAATGAAATAACACCCCTAAATCTGCCGTTTTATCTTCAATCCAACGTGCAATATCATCTTGAGAGCCATTAATAATAGTCAGTTTCAGTAATGGAAAGCGCAGGCTAACATCACAAAAAAATGATTCTAAACTTAAAATGGGCACCGCCTCATCTACCGCGAGTGTTAATGCCAACTCTTCACCATTACTACCTATTATAGCGCGCGCCTGTAAACGCTGGCACTGGGATAACACCGCCTGCGCCTCAACTAGCATCTCCTCCCCTAATACCGTTAATACTGGCAAGCGAGCACTGCGATCAAACAATTCAAAACCAAGATCCGCTTCTAAATTGGCAATAGCGCTACTGACACGCGATTGCGCTTTGCCTAATTTACGTGCCCCCGCAGAAAAAGAGCCCTGCTTTACTGATGTTACAAAAGCTTCTAGTTGATCTAATGTCCAGTTCATCGATGCCCCTTATACTTTTATATATCCGAAAAACGGATGGATAACAACTTTCATCAATCTATATAAGTAGCATAATGCATACTAGAACTGATTAGTATCACAAAATAGAGCATGCAATGAATAACGAAAAAGAAGTGTTGTCAACACAAAGCACACTCGCGCCACAACCGGTCATAGCGGGTAACGAATCCATTACTAAAGTGTTCTGGCGCTATGCTATTCCATCGATTGCCGCTATGTTGGCCAATGGTTTGTATCAAGTAATTGATGGTATTTTTGTTGGCCACTATATCGGCTTTGAAGGCTTAGCAGCCATCAATATGACGATGCCTATTATTGGCGTCATCATCGGCTTTGGACTGATGGTAGGCATGGGCGGTGGCAGTTTAATGTCTATTTATCGCGGCCAAGGTAATACTCAAAGAGTACGCTCTATACTGGTTAATAGCCTATGGCTGATTATCATCCTCGCGCTGATTTCTACCCTATCGATTTTCGCCTTCGCTCACTGGTTATTAGCGGCACAAGGAGCACTAGGCGATACCTTGTTGTTTAGTATTGACTATATCAATATCTTCATGTGGGGAGCTGTTTTTGCCATTGCGGCGGCGGTGATTCCGATGTTAATTCGCAATGATAACAGCCCTATTTTTGCCACCACTTTAATGATATTTGGTGCAGTACTTAACGTTTTTCTCGATTATCTTTTAATAGGTGTTTACTCACTAGGGCTGCAAGGCGCCGCTATTGCCACGGTTGCTTCGCAAGCGCTAGTCACAATTATTGGCATAGCTTATTTCTTTTCAGCAAAATCAGCGACAAAACTGAGCGCAAGTAAACTAACATTTAACATTAAAGAGCTGATTAAAATCATTAATCTAGGCGCCTCTAGCTTATTTATGTTCCTCTATTTTAGTTTAATAATCGCCTTGCATAATAAATTATTAATGGCCTATGGCTCCCCTGTCAGCGTCGCAGCCTTCGCTATTATTGGCTATATTGCCAATATATATTATGTAACCGCAGAGGGTATTGCCAATGGTATGCAACCACCTGTTAGCTTTTATTATGGCGCCAAAGAGGCACAAAAAGTAAAAGCCACATTGATTTTAGCACTCAAAGCAGTCATTTATTCAGGGGTTGCTATTGTAGTGATACTCAATATTTTCCCCGATTTTTTCATCAACTTATTCAGTAGCGATGACCCAACATTAGCAGCACAAACTGTCAAAGCCCTGCGCTTACACCTATTAGCTTTGTTTCTCGATGGCTTCTTATTTGTCGCCTCCGTTTATTTTATGTCGGTCAATCAAGGCACAAAAGCACTAGCAATTTCTATTGGTAATATCGCAGTACAGCTGCCATTTTTATACTTTTTACCACAGTGGCTAGGTATCAATGGCGTCTGGTTAGCACTGCCTTTATCCAATGTGCTAATCACTTTAGTGGTCGCCCCTATGCTTTGGCACGATATCAAAAAAACCTCTGCTAAGCACTCTAGTTATGTAGCGGCATAGAAAGCATAAAATACTGTATGTTTTGTAAGGGAAATAGAGAGAGTTTTAATTTCATATACGCGAAATGATAGGGAATTTTCGTGCTCGTGTATGACTAAAAACTAATTTTTGTCTCGCTATTTATCCACTAAAAACTATGTGTTTACTCTTTTACATCCAAGATAAGTTTAAACGTTATTATCATTGATTTTTAACATATTACTAGAGCCTCTTCTAAAATCTGATCAAAAAAAACACTAAAAAACCACAAATTCAACCGCTAATACATTGAATTAATTACTGCTATCTCTTGGTTTTTGATAGAAACTGCATTTTTAAAGCAGAAAACATTGCATAACTCTTCATTTTTTTCAAATAATAGCCGCACAAAATCTAGGAATTATTCTTAGCAAGCTGATTTAAGGCTAATGTCTATTTAGAAAATATCTTGGACCCTTTTGTGAGGATTTTTTAATCTCACTTAATAAATAATAAAAATAATAATTTGAAGGAAACCGATGCCCAATCACATAGCGACTGTCCAAACAGTCACTGGTGTTGTTAAGGCTGTCAGCGCTATTAATGGTGAACGCACCTTACGACCTGGTGATTTCATTTATGATGATGACATTCTCACTACCAACCAGTACGGGTCTAACATTACGACGACTAATGGTTTAACTATTACCTTAGATAATGGAGAGATAAAACCGCCCGTTGAAAATGACTCAATCAATTTCATTAATAACCTACAAGTCACTGGTGCAGGCGGTTCTGCTGATTTCACGGCGGGCATTAATGATTTTCAGAGTGATAAGCAAGAGATATCGCCACCAGTTGAGCCCTCTAATGGCGCGCGTTTTTATAATGCGTATCGTGTCAATGACCAAAATGAAAACGGCTATGTCAGGCGTTTGGCTAGCGAAGTAACTCCTCAACTGTTCAGCTTCAATGATAATAATACTGAGAATAGCAATAGAGACCAATTCAACAACCCGCGTATTGAATCATCTGATTTATTAACCAATAATCTGCTTATCGGTTCAGCTACTTTGCTAGTAAACGAGCCTATCAGCATGATTAGTGACATGGATTTAAATGCTAATCGTATTTTAGAAAATTCACTCATTGGCACAACTGTTGGTATTACCGCTTCAGCCACCGATAATGATGCTGTATATTACAACTTGAGCGTTAATCCCAATGACTTATTTGAGATAAATAATCTGACAGGAGTTGTTAGCCTTGCAGGTATTCTAGACTTCGAAACTGTAATCAAATACACGATAGAAATTACCGCAACTTCAGAGGATGGCACTCAAGAAAAGAAAGTGTTCACTATTGATGTTACCAATGTAAACGAATTAGCTGAATTTACTTTATTTGATGTTGATAATAATCATGCCGTTATCAGCACTGCCCATCAACTTACGCACATAGTGGCTAAAGTGTCAGACGATGAGGGTATAAATTACTCTGCCAGTACTATTAGCGCCCTACACGGCACTGCCACAATAGATAGCCTAACAGGCAATATTCTTTATACTTCTAATGATAATAACCTCACAGATACCCTCACTCTTGTTGTCGTCGATAACGAAGGTGGTATCACGAGTAAACAGATTCCTGTCTCTATTAATGTCGCACCGGATTCTTTGACTGTGCAAGGTAGTTCAAATCTGTTTTCTAACTTTATGGCGACGCCTACTATCAGCGGCGAAACTGATGAAGTTGACCTATCGACGCCTGGCACTATTTTACAAACAGGGCAATCTAATTGGGGGACAACGATTACCTCTGCCAACAGCGTATTAGCCAGTAAAGGAGTATCTGTTGAGTTTCAATCGTTGGGTTCTGGAAATGCTGGGATGTGGGGGCTAAATATCTCAGGTCAGACGGCAACAACCCCCCTCTTACAACGTTATTGATTACGCCATTTATTTATCTAATGGCTCCATCCTGATTTTTGAAAATGGCTCAAACACTGGTACCTCTTTGGTGTATACCGATGCTGATGTTTTATCTATCGACTTAAATAAAGATTCTGGCATAGTCTCTTATTTAAAAAATGGTGAGGTATTTTACGTATCTAACCATATTGCTGATTTAAATAGTGAATACAGTTTTATTGGTGCACCTTTGAAAAAAGGTATCGGTATTTCTCACCTTCAATTTGGTAGTAAGGATGCTGTCGCTATTTATGAAAATGTCGGTGTAAACCAGAAGATAGCAACGATTGGTGTCAATGATGCTGATAGCCGTACGTGGACATACTCTTTAGTTAATGGCGATGGAGATACCGATAACGCTGCTGTTATTATCGGGGGTGTTAATAATAATGAAATTATCCTTGCAGCCAATCCGATTAAAGCCACCCAAACAAATTATAGCATTCGTATTAAAGTTACTGATGAATACGCCAATACTTATGAACAAGCAGTATATTTTTCAATCACTGATAATCTGGCGCCTTCAGATTTATTGGTTAAAGATAATTTAGACATACTCACTTCACCAATTACAACGCCAGAGATAGCAGGCGAAATCAGTGAAGTTGATTTAACAACCTCAGGGACTATCCTACACTCAGGATCGGCGAACTGGGGAACCACTATTATCTCTGCCAATACGGTATTGGCAAGTAAAGGTGTAGTAGTTCAATTCCAGCCACAAGGTACAGGTAATGCTGGCATGTGGGGTCTCAATATAGCTGGAGAAACTGGGACAGCGAGATCTTTTGAGGTTATTGATTATGCAATTTACTTAAATAATGGCTCTATACTCATTTATGAAAACGGTTCAGGTGCTGGTGTTTCTGAGTCTTATGCCCTAACGGACACCCTGTCTATTCAACTCAATAAAGACACGGGCTTAGTTTCCTATTTAAAAAACGACACCGTTTTTCATACCTCTACCCAGATCGCAGATCTTAATGCAGAATATAATTTCACCGGGGCACCTTTTACCAGAGGTATCGGTATTGCTAATTTGCTATTTGGTAACCAAGCAGTAGTAAGCGTTTATGAAAATGCAGGGGCCAACCAAACTATAGCAAAACTAGATGTCAACGATACTGACAGCAACTCTTGGACTTATACGTTAGTCAGCGGTGATGGTGATGACGACAATGCCGCTGTCGCTATTGGCGGTATAAATAATAATGAAATAATCCTGCTTGCTGACCCATCTTTTGCTGTCAAAGCACATTATTCAGTACGCGTCAGCGTCAGCGATGATCACCAAAACAGCCGCATCGAAGTTATCGAGTTCAACGTCATTGAAAATGCGACACCTATCGCTATACAAGCTATCAATGCAAGTGGTGACAATGCTGTTATTTTCCAGATTCCGACAATTAAGGGTGATATTAGTGACGTTGACCTTACAAGCGCAGGCACCATCCTAAAAAGCGCTGCTAGTGACACCTGGACAACCACCGTTAGCTCTAACAATACGGTATTAGGAAGTAGCGGTGTAAAAGTGACGTTTCAAGCTGAAGGTAGCGGTAATGGCGGTATGTGGGGAATTAATACCGCAGAGCAAGCATACACCTCTCGCTCTTACGATGTCATCGATTATGCTATTTATTTTTCAGGTAGTTCAGTATCTGTTTATGAAAACGGTATTAGCAAAGGAGGTAGCACGCCTTATAGCACTAGTGATGTTTTTTCGATTGAAATGGATAAAATAACCGGCCAAGTAACCTATCTTAAAAATGACTTCATATTTTTTACTTCCTCTGTTACTGCTGATATCAACACGACATATACTTTCACTGGAGCCCCCTTCACCGTTGGGGCTGGCATTAGCAACCTGACATTTTCCAATCAAGATACATTAACTTTATACGAAAATAAGGGAGAGAATAAAGCGGTCGCTATTCTCAATGTCGATGATCCAGATAGTACTGCTTGGACTTATACATTAGTGGCCGGTGATGGCGATACTGATAACGCCGCAGTGGTCATTGCAGGTACCAATAGCAATGAGCTTATTTTGATTGCAAACCCTGACCTAGCAAATCAGCAAAGCTATAGTGTGCGTATCCGCGTCACTGATAATCATCATAAAAGTTATGAAGAAGTCATTCAATTTAACGTTATAGAAGCAACAGCACCGACAGATATTATCACTGCTACCTCATTGTTTATACCTGAAATTATCGGCGAAATAAGTGAAGTAAATATTTCAATAGCTGGTGATATTGTTAAAACAGCAGCTTTGGGTTGGTCTACAACTGTTAGCTCTGCAAATAGCGTGTTAGCCAGCAAAGGTGTGCAGGTAGAGTTTTCTTCGATAGGTACTGGCAACGCGGGTATGTGGGGATTAAACGTATCAGGACAATCTGCAGCAGCAAGGTCTTATGACGTGATAGATTATGCTGTTTATTTATTAAACGGCTCTATTCGTATTTTTGAAAACAGTATTGATAAAGGTGCTTTTGCTAGCTATTTTGCAACCGATATCCTTGCAGTCAATATCGATAAACACACCGGAATCGTGACGTACTTGAAAAATGGTTCCGTATTTTACACCTCAAGTAACCTAGCTGATTTAAATGCGGAGTATACTTTCACTGGGACACCGTATTCTCAAGGCATAGGTATTGGGAGTTTAAAATTTGGTAGCCTTGAGCCGACTATTTTTGAGGATGAGGGATCCCACCAAACCGTTGTTTTTTTGGATATTGAAGATGAAGATAGTAGCACTTGGACATACTCTCTAGCTACAGGCGGTGGTGATTATGATAACAATGCTGTCATTATTGGCGGCAATAACAACAACGAAATTATCCTACTTGCAAATCCCAAAATAGCGAACCAAGAAAACTACAGTATTCGGGTTAAGGTGAGCAATAACCATCAAAAAAGCTACGAAGAAGTGATAACTTTTGTTGTTATCAAAAATAGCGCTCCAATAGATATTATTGTTAACAACTCAGCACAACGAGGTCAGCATTTACTACCAATACCAGCCATTATTGGCGAAACCGATGAAGTTGACTTATCTAGCCCTGGGGCCATTTTAAAAACAACATCGTTAGGCTGGGATACAACAGTAAAATCTGAAAACGCAGTAATGGCAAATAAAGGTGTACAGGTAAGTTTTTCAGCACAAGGCTCTGGAAATGCCGGTATGTGGGGGCTAAATATATCAGAACAAGCAGCCACAGCAAGATCTTATGATGTTATCGATTATGCTATTTATTTGCTGGAAGGCACCCTTTATATTTTTGAAAACAGTGTTAATAAAGGTGCGTTTTTAACTTATTCTGCAGCAGATACTTTTACGGTGAATCTAGATAAAGATTCGGGTAGCGTCACTTATATGAAAAATGACAGCGTTTTTTATACATCAACGAACCTAGCCGATTTAAATGCACAATACCTTTTCACGGGTACTCCTTATTCACCAGGGATAGGTATCAGTAATCTACAGTTTGGTAGCCTTGAGCCAATAATTTACGAGAACGAAGGCACTAATAAAACGGTCGCAGTACTAGATGTTGATGATGAAGATAGTAACACTTGGACATACTTACTGGTATCAGGTGTGGGCGATGATGACAATACTGCCGTCTTCTTAGGAGGTATTAATAACAACGAAATTATTCTTATTAACAACCCAGACATTTCACAGCAAGAAAATTATAGCGTGCGCGTTAGCGTTACCGATAATCATAATAATAGTTATGAGGAAATCATTGAATTTAAGGTGCTTGAAAACACCCCACCCATCGCACTTTCAATTAAAGATGCTTATATCGGTGAGGTAGATAACATCGATGTATCAACTCAAGGAACACTTCTCAAAGTTGATGCTAGTGACGCGAACGCACTAGTAATGTCTAAAGAACAAGCACTGGCATCTGATGGCGTAAGCGTTGCATTTAAAGCCATTACTGACTCAAACGTCTTAAACAACGGTATGTTTGGTTTAAGCACTTTGTTACTTAAAGCAACTGATCATGTTACTCACTCTTACGAAGTAATAGATTATGCGATCTCATTAGACAATGGGGTGATTAATGTTTATGAAAAAGGCATTTTTATAGCGACTTATGGTGCTTTCACTGTTTACGACTTGTTTAGTATTAATATCAACGAAGTAAATGGTAGCGTTACTTATCTCAAAAATGGCGCTATTTTTTATACATCAGCCACCAACGCAGACTTAACAGATACATTTAGCTTCGCAGCAGCACCTTATAATGAAAACACTGGTATAACGGATATCACTCTCTCTTTTGATCACCTTAGCGTCTATGAAAATATAGGTCCTCAGCAATCTATTGCCACCTTAATCACTGATGACCCAGACAGCCAGTCTTGGAGTTATTCACTCGTATCGGGCACTGGGGATAATGATAATAGCGCAATTAGCATTGGCGGAATCAATAATAATGAGCTGATATTTATCGCTAACCCGAATAGCTTAGTCCAAGACTCTTTTTCGATTAGAGTACAAGTAACTGATAATCAAGGAGCCAGTTTTGAAAAGGTCATTAACTTTTCTGTAAGATCTGATCCTAATGCAGTTCAATTGTTATTAAAAGACGCTAATGGGCAGGATGTAGAGCCCTCATTTATGGCTCTCGTGTTTAGTGGAGAAACAAACGACGTCGATATTTCTAATGAAGGCGTCATCATCAAAACTGGCCCTAGCGGTTGGAATACCATTATTGAAACAGAGCAAACGACTATCGCAAGCGATGGTGCCTACGTCGAATTTAAAGCGGCAGGTACAGCTGATGCAGGTGTATGGGGTTTAAACACCCCAGGCGAAAACAATACCACTTCGGCTAACATTATTGATTATGGCATACATTTATCTAGCACAAGTGCGGCTTATATTTATGAGAATACTAATGTGGTTTTCGCTCTAGGTGCTTATACAGCATCAGATGTATTTGCTATTAATATCGATAAAGACACTGCAGAGGTTACTTACCTAAAAAACGGCTCTGTCGTTTATCGTGCCCTAAACTCTGCTAATTTAAACGCTGAATATGCATTTGTTGGTGCTCCTTTTACGACAAGCCAAGGCATTACAGATTTTAAATTCCAGCAATTTAAACCACTAACAATCTATGAAAATAGCGGTGATAACACCACAGTTGCGAATTTAACGGCTGATGATGACAACACAACTTGGCACTATTCAATTGTTGATGGCATAGGTGATGATGATAATACCGCTTTGCGTATTGGTGGCTTAAATAATGATCAATTAATTTTAATTGATAATCCTAACGTTCCCACGCAAGAAAGCTACAGCGTGCGTATTAAAATGACCAATGCAAACAATCGATCCTATGAAGAAATTATTGAGTTTAGTGTAGTAGAGCGCACATTATCTACGCCACTCATCCTGGATCTCGATAATGATGGTGTTGAAACACTTCCTCTATCTGCAGGCATAATATTTGATATAGATGCCGATGGCATACAAGATAAAACTGGCTGGGCGTCAGGTGATGATGGCTTTCTGGTACGAGATATCAATCAAGATGGCCTAATTAATGACGCCAGTGAGCTATTTGGTGAACACACAATCAAAAGCAATGGTGAAAAGGCGGAGGATGGATTTGCAGCACTGCGTGAATTTGACCAAAACTTAGACGGTATCATTGATGATAAAGACGATATCTATCAAGAGTTGCATATTTGGCAAGACATAAACGAAGACGGTATATCACAAGCCAATGAGCTTTTTACTCTCCTTGATAAAGGTGTTAGCTCGATTGAAGTTAACCCATCGCAAGTGATGGAGAACAGTCAAGGTAACATCACAGCACTGCGCGCTCTTTGGTTAGATGCATTAGACAACAAACATACTATCGATGACGTTTGGCTTGCTTATACTCAAGGCCAACCAAACAGCATAGACCTTAATAGTTTAATACAGGCAGAGCAAGACGATGAAAATCATTTAGATCAATACTTTAACCAGTTCCTTAGTATTAACGATATACAGGGCAATACCCATGAAGCCAATACTGATAACACAATCTCTATTGCCAGTGCTGATTTCCAGTTAATGATGCATGATAATGTCACCATAGGATTGCTTGAAAATCATCAGATGAGCATCGACAATTAAGATAGTTATCGTCGCTGCCTATTTTATCAATATCTATCCATAAAACGTGGGACAATAAAAAATAAATATTATTACTGGCTACCCTTAATACAATCTATTGATAATAAAGCCGCTGTCACTGAATGAGGCAGCTAACTAACGAATTAGTGTGGTCGGACTTGTTTATACAGTTCAAGCTCAAGTAATATATCGATCTTATATTATTTGAAAAAAACAAATGCGAAGGTATTCTCAATATCTTAACTAATTGATAATGCTTTGAATTTTGTAAACTGATTAAAACGAGTACTTCGTGAGGTCATAATAATGAGAGCTGCCAAAACTGAAAAACTAGCAACTAATAAAGACAGCGCCATAGCCTTCTACAAAACAGCTTACTTAGGTGACCCTGTCAAAGCGGTCGCACAGTATGTTGGTGCTGAATATATTCAGCACAATCCGTTAGTCGCTGATGGTAAGCAGGCATTTATTGATTATTTCACAGCAATGGCCAGAGATTACCCGGGTAAGAAAATTGAATTTGTCAGAGCCATAGCAGAAGGCGATCTAGTAGCGCTGCACACTCACCAAACTTGGCCAGATGGTGATGAGTATGTCACGATGGATTTTTTCCGCTTTGATGAGCACGGCAAAATTGTCGAGCACTGGGACTCTATTCAAACGATTCCAGCTGACACTAAAAATGGCAATTTAATGTATTGATTAAGCCTATTGATTCACTAGGCTGATAGTTCAGCGCCATTATTTTTGCACGGACCATACAAACCCTAACCACCATCTATACTTTCGACTTAAAATTGCAAACTTGATAAAACCGCAAGTATCATCACGCTAACATTGCCCCTAATGCAGTGCATTCATAATAAGCCCGCTGACGATGAGTGCGATAGCTAACCAGCGAATGGGATAACTGACTTCACGCAATAGTATCAAGCCTAGGAAAAAAGCAATCGGGATACTGGCTTGGCGAAAAGCGACAACATAAGTGACATTTGTAACCAGTGTCATCGCCACTAAAATAGGGGCGTAAGAGAGCATTGCCATCACATTAATCTTCAAAGAGAGGTATTTTTGCTCTTTTAACACCTTTATAAAATCCCCCCTATTACCTTTGTTAGCTATTGAAATTGTCGCTAAAGCGATGCTGGTAAAAAACACCTGGATATAGACATAACTAAAAGAGATAGCGAACATATTGGTATTTGCTGAACTAGCCGTTAATCGTTTCATGCCCATGCTGTCCAGTACTGAATACCCTGCTGTACCTAAAGCTGCGAGTAATACGAAAATCATCATTTTATTGGCATAATTAGCGAGTTTAAAGTCACCTAAATTTTGCATCGGCAGAAAAAAACAACCAATGATAATCAAAAAACCACTGACAATAGCTTCAATAGAAATGCTTGTCATATCGCTAAATAGTGCGACATAAGCGAGCACCATTAAAATGGGAATAGAGCGCAATAAAGGATAAGCTATCGATAAATTGCCATTTTGATAAGCATTAGCAACGCCATAAAAATAGACTGCTTGGAACACACTACTGAGCATAATAATCAGCAGCGTTTTGCTATCGACATCTGGTAATAATTGATAATAATAAATATAAAAAGGCAACAGCAATAAGCTGACAAAGAAGCCACCAACACAAAACAAACTGGTGGAGACACGAAACTTGCGGCTATACATATTCCAAGTAGCGTGCAATAACGTTGAAAATAGAATGAGTAATATAGCCGTGTAAGTCATTGATGCCTCAAAGCAGTAACGCACCATAACAATAAATTATATCTATTTATTATCAGCGGTTATTTAATTGACACTTACTTAAATCCACTATCTTTATTAGCCAGGGCATTGTTAGTGGTTTAGTTAAATGCAGAAGGTGTTTTTAATGATTAGTACTGCTAATTGCCAGCGTGCTATGGGTTTTAGCTAATGCGATAAATTCAGCTATACCGCGTTTTTTACTGTGTAAAGGCAGCCAAGAGACATGCTCTATCACGCCGTCTTCATCATCAATTGCAACCAGGCGATAGCGCTTATTGTCCTCTCGGATATCATCACTTAAACCAAAGCCTACGCCTAAACCTAGAGCGACTGCGTTACAGATATGCTCTGACATATCCATTGTCATCGTGCTGGTAGGCGTTAAACCTTGTTGTGCAAACATCTGATCTGCATATCTTTGTGTATAAGAATCAGAATTATGGGCAATAATTGACTCTTCGCTGAGCTGTTTTATATCTATGGTTTGTGCATTAGCTAATGGATGATTAGGGTGCACAATAGCCATTAAATAATGATGATGAAATGCCATACTTTCAAAATTATGCTGCGTGCCATACATCGGGAACAACCCAATATCCGCTTCATTATTGATAAGCGCCGAGCGACAAAAATCAGTAGCGCCGGTTATTACCTGCAATTGGGCATCAGGATATCGCTCGCTAAAAGCGGCGATCAAAGGCATAAAAATAATAGGGGATGCCGTGGCGATACACAGCTGAAACTGCTCGCCGGGCTGCTCATTAAAAATCTCATCCACTGCTGAGTCCAAATTAATATATTCGCAACTTAAATGATATAATTTTAGCCCAAGCTGTGTTGGCTTTATTTCTTTGTGATGACGCTCAAGCAGTACTTGATTAGTGCGCGCTTCAAGGCGACGGACTTGTGCAGTAATTGCCGGCTGGCTAACACCTAAATGTTTAGCTGCTTGGGTGAAACTGCCAAATTTAACTAAAGCGTTAAAGCTTCGAATCTCGCTAAGGGTAATATCCATGCTAATTAATTCTCATTAAAGACATTCACTATAAAGCTGCTTCTTTATAAAATCGCTTCAAAAATTTATATGTCAGATGCTAACAACCTAACCAAGGCTGCTAGTCAGTGGCAAAACTCAGTGTTAGATAATCTATTTAACCGCCGATAATAAGCCACTAGCTACTGGTTTATTGGCCGCTGTTATACCTAGTAACTGACAAATAGTACCGCAAATTTCTAGCTGCTTAGGGCGAGCGCTGCTGTCATGACTAAACGCCTGCCCCAGTACATAAAGTGGCACCATACGCTCTTGCGCTAAAGTACCGCCGTGGCTTTGATCATTATTCATACCGTGATCTGAAGTCACTAATATTTGATAACCTAATGCCAGCCAATCAGGAAGATATTCTGATAAGGCTGCATCACTATGGCGAGCAGTGTTACGATACTTTGCACTATCCCAGCCACTGCGATGCCCGGCATCATCAATATTCATTGGGTGCACCAGTAAAAAATCAGGCTTATGCTGATTAATCAACCAATTGGCATCTGCATACAAGTGATTATCAGGGTAGTGGTTTTCATGATAGAAACAGCCATATTGAATAGCCTTAGCTGGGTCTTGAGTCATACGATCGCGCTTAGCACTATAAGGGCTTTGGTTATAGAGTTCGCTAAACCAATGATAAGCTGCTGCAGCTGTTGTCAAACCATTCGCCGCTGCCAAACTAAACACACTTTGCTCAGTCGATAAACGCTGAATATCATTGTGCACAATACCACTAACAACTGGCGGGACACCGGTCAAAATGGCTTCATAGAGCGGCCTAGACATAGAGGGCAGTTCACATTGTAGTTTGTACAATGTCGCCTGTTGCTGCTCACGCAACGCTTGCAAAAAACCCATGCACTGCTCACCAACTGAGTATTCTAAGCCGTCAAGAATGATCAATATTACTTTATTAGACATAACAATTAGCCCTTTAACATAACTATAGACTATAGATAAAAAATAATAATAATCTATAGTTATATTTAATGACAGTAAAATGTTAAATTCATCAAGATAAAAATATTACCAAGATTATTACCAAGACTAAGGGTAATTATAGAGCGAACAAACACCAGCAACGAAGGCAGAAAGCCCGATAGCCTGCCGTTTAGTTCAGCTTTTATCCATCGCTGTGCGAATAATTATGTGCTCCTCTTTTTCAATTTGTTGTAGCGAGTCACTAACATACTCAACGTGGGCGATCGCCGCTTTTTGCGCCCATGCCCCCTGCCCGCTAATCACCGCATGATATATTTGGCGATGCAGCTTATCTAATTGTTTTTTAAACGCTTCTCTATGGCTCAAATTAACAACAGAGGCTTGTACTGAATGAAATATCAACTCATTTAAACTACTGAGCACATGCACTAACACGGGGTTGTGCGAGGCCTCGGCAATTGCTTGATGAAAGGCGTGATCAAGGGATGCGTTCTTTAAAGGGTCGGCAACTTCCATTGCCTTAAACGCTTTGGTTATTGCGTATAAATCTTTCTCATTAGCGCGTTGCGCCGCTAAATTTGCCGCCTGCCCTTCAAGCTGTGCGCGTACTTCATACAAATCATACAACGTTCTAGAGTGGCCAAAAAACAGCTTAAGTAGCGGGCTATTATCATCTGGCTCAGCCACTATTTTAGCGACAAATGAGCCTTGACCATGGCGCGTCTCTATCACCGCGCGTCCTTGTAGCTCACGCAGTGCTTCACGAATAATTGAGCGGGAGACACCAAGCTGGCTGCTTAATTGGCGTTCAGATGGCAGCTTCTGTTCAGGTGCTAAGCTGCCATCGAGAATAAGCTGCTCTATGCGATGCGCGATTGAGCGCGAAATAGGTATCGATTGGGTTTGTGGCATAATGTATATCTACTTTCACCTGTTGTTATCTATTTTCTACTGCTTACAACTGGTAGTACCAGTTGATATTTTAGTTATTAAAATAAGCGCGATTAACGCTAAGGGCATTTAATATGAAGCATTGGCAATATTAAGTCTATGACAGATATTAAAAACTGGTAGGACCAGCTATAAAAGCAATGGACTACTCAGCCTTTGCTGCCTAGTATCAAATGATTGCGCAGTTTTACCCTCGCGCTTTATAGAAAATAACCAGCGTGAACTGAACATATAACAATAACAATTTATAACAACAATTTGCAGCTGTAACTTACAACAGTAATTTGCAACGCTAACACAGCAGATTGACGGAGACAGTGAATGGGTGCAGCTAATGAATCAAATAATAAGCCTAGCAAAGACGAGTTATGTCACATGTTTCGCGCTTTCATCGATGCCGAGTATGTCATTGATGATATAGAAACGCTTAAGCCCTATGAGTGCGACGGCCTCTCTATGTATTGTGAAATGCCGTTAGCCGTAGTACTGCCTAATACCATAGAGCAAGTACAACAAGTGATGCGTATTTGCCATCGTTTTAGCATCCCAGTGGTGGCACGAGGCGCAGGCACTGGCCTTTGCGCCGGCGCGATGCCCAATGCACAAGGTGTGGTGTTATCACTGGCAAAATTTAACCAAATTATTGAAATAGATACCCTCACCCGCACCGCTAGATTACAACCTGGGGTTCGAAATTTAGCCATCAGCGAGGCCGCTGCACAATATGGCTTATATTATGGTCCCGATCCATCCTCACAAATTGCCTGTACTATTGGTGGTAATATTGCCGAAAACTCAGGCGGCGTCCACTGCCTCAAGTATGGCCTAACCGTCCACAATGTTTTAAGTATCGAAATGCTCACTGTCGAGGGCGATAAAATCACCGTAGGCAGTGATGGTTTAGATAGTTGTGGCTTAGATTTATTAGCGCTGATTACAGGCTCAGAAGGGTTACTGGGGATAGTCACCGAAATTAAAGTCAAACTATTAGCTGTTCCCGAAAAAGCACAGGTAGTGATGGCCGGTTTTGATAACGTGCAACAAGCTGGTGATTCGGTCGGTGGTATTATTGCCGGTGGTATTATTCCCGCAGGTCTAGAAATGATGGACTCCTACGCGATAACAGCAGCTGAAGATTTCGCTAAAGCTGGCTACCCTAAAGATGCCAAAGCTTTATTGCTGTGTGAAGTTGATGGCACTGCTGAGGAAGTACAAGAGCATATCGAACAAGTAGAAAAACTGTTCCACTCTTTTGGTGCAACTTCAGTGCGAACATCACAAACTCAAGCTGAGCGCGAACTATTATGGAAAGGTCGAAAATGCGCGTTCCCCGCTGTCGGTCGTATATCACCAGATTACTACTGCATGGATGGCACTATTCCACGCGGTCAACTAGCGCACGTACTCACCCAAATGCAACGTATGTCTGATCACTATCAACTGCGTGTCGCCAATGTTTTTCACGCGGGTGATGGCAATTTGCACCCGCTGATTTTATTTGATGCGAACATAGCAGGCGAATTTGAAAAAACTGAAGAGTTTGGCGGCAAAATACTGGAGCTATGCGTTGAAGTCGGCGGCTGTATCACAGGTGAGCACGGTGTTGGCATCGAGAAAATTCGCCAGATGCCAGTACAATTTAATGACCGAGAACTAATGCAATTTAACGCCATTAAAGATGCTTTTGACCCTGCGGGCACATTAAACCCAGGCAAAGGCATTCCTATTTTACATCGCTGCCAAGAGTATCGCGCCATCAAGCCACAGGAGACGACTAACCATGGCTGATCTGTCAGAACAATTACAACAACAAGTGCTCGATGCCCGTGCAAATAAACGGCCACTAACTATCGTCGGTGGTCACACTAAAGCCTTTATGGGAAGGCAAACAACGGGTCAATTACTGAATACGGCCGAGCATAGCGGCATTATTAACTACCAGCCTGTCGAGCTAGTTTTAACCGCCCGTGCTGGCACCACAATAATCGAGATAGAACAGGCACTTGCTGCTAATAATCAAATGCTAGCGTTTGAGCCACCAGTGTTTTCTGCCAGCTCAACTATCGGCGGTACACTCGCCTGCAACCTATCAGGCCCCGCTAGACCTTGGGGCGGCTCGATACGTGATCACGTGTTAGGTGTACGCATCATCAACGGTTTAGGTGAGCACTTAAAATTTGGCGGCCAAGTGATGAAAAATGTCGCAGGTTATGATGTGTCTCGCTTGCAAGCAGGTGCTATGGGCTCGTTAGGGGTCATCACTGAAATCAGCCTAAAAGTCATGCCAAAACCGGCATCAACCGCCACTTTAGTGTGGGATATGCCGGCATCTGAGGCGATTACTTTTATCAACGAGCTCGCAGGCAAACCCAAGCCTATCTCTGCAATGTGTTGGTTGCAGGGGCGTTTATATGTGCGCTTATCAGGTGCCCGCTCAGCGGTTGAGGCAACTATTAAGCAATGGCAAACACAAGAGCTAACTGATGCCGATGCCTTTTGGGATAGCTTGCGCCATCAGCAACACCCGATATTTAATAACGGCTTACCGCTATGGCGATTTTCAGTTAATAGCGCTGCCAGTATGCCATCACTTGATAGCGACAGCCTGATTGATTGGGGTGGATCACAACGCTGGTATGCAGGCGTACAAGACCTTGATGAAATGCAGGCACTCGCTGCTAACGCAGGTGGCCATGTGAGCTTATATAGCGGTGGTGATCGCAGTGCTGATGTCATGCATCGTTTGCCAATGACAGTGCAAAACATCCAAAAGCGGATTAAAGCGTCTTTTGATCCCGATCATATTATCAATCCAGGCCGGCTCTATAGCTGGATGTAAATGGGTAACTTATGAAAACGAACCTTATTCCACTTTATAGCGAATCAGCTGAAGGGCGCGATGCCCAAGCGATATTGCGCAGCTGTGTCCACTGTGGCTTTTGTACAGCGACTTGCCCAACTTACCAAGAACTCAATGATGAGCGCGACGGCCCACGCGGTCGTATTTATCTGATTAAACAATTATTAGAAGGCGCGCCCGTCACTGAGAAAACCCGTACTCATCTCGATCGCTGTTTAAGCTGTCGCAGCTGTGAAACCACTTGCCCTTCAGGTGTGGAATACGGGCATTTACTCGATTTTGGCCGCGCTGAAGTAGAAAAAAAACTAGAGCGCCCATTTAAGCAAAAAATCATGCGCTGGAGTTTAAGGAAAATACTGCCCTACCCTAATCGGTTTTCAGTATTGCTTAAAACAGGCCAGCTATTGCGCCCTATACTACCTAAAGCAATCAAGGCTAAAGTACCACCTAAACAACACGCTAACAGCCCATGGCCAGCGCAGCGCCATACAAGAGTGATGCTGGCACTAGCAGGGTGTGCACAACCCAGTGCTACTCCCAAAACTAATCTATCAGCTGCGCGGGTGCTTGATAAGCTGGGTATTACATTAGTACAAGAGGCCAGCGCCGGTTGCTGCGGTGCGGTGAGTTACCACTTAAGTGCTCACGATGAGGGCCTAAACTTCATGCGCCGCAATATCGATGCCTGGTGGCCTGCTATAGAAGCCGGCGCTGAAGCCATCGTCATGACAGCCTCAGGCTGTGGCGCGATGGTTCAAGATTATGGCCACGTTCTTCGTTACGATACAGCTTATGCCGAAAAAGCGAAAAAAATTAGCGAGATGACTAAAGATATCAGCGAAATACTAATAGCTGAGGATCTCACTAAACTTGCAGGCGAGCGACGCTCTAGCAAAGTCGCAGTGCACTGCCCCTGTACTTTGCAGCACGCCATGAAACAAGGCCATGCAGTTGATCAGATTTTGCAACGTGCAGGGTTTGAGCTAAGTAAAACCAAAGATAAGCACCTGTGCTGTGGATCGGCAGGTACCTATTCAATTTTACAGCCGCAAATGAGCCAAAAGCTATTGAGCAATAAACTAACAGCACTCACTGTTGATGAGCCAGAGCGGATTGTGACCTCAAACATTGGCTGCCAGCTACATTTACAAACCAAATCTAGCATCCCTGTACAGCATTGGATAGAGCTACTAGACAGCGACAAATAACACATTAATATGAATAAATTAGAGGTATTAATTTAAGAGTTATAATAAAAAAGAGAGTAAGCGTTGTATAACAAGTTACTCTCTTTTATAAACTTTTCTCTAGTGCGTGCTAACTCACTATCTAAAGCTACTGCTTAAAGGCGTCCGTAAAACGTCATGCGGGCAGACTCTGACAACGCCACATTAGCCTTTGAGTTATAAGCGAGCACCACCAACATACGAGTCGTATTACCGCCAACAGGTGTCACCCGATGCATAGCATTGCGCCCGCGAAACAGCGTTAATGTACCAGCTGTTGCTGATATCACTTTGCTTTCTCGCTTATTATCTAACACTTCAGCGACGCCGGCATAATTCATTTCACCTTGGTCCGCATCTCGCATATCTTCAATGTATTCAAACACACCGCCTTGCTCAGGGCTTTGTAATAACAAGGTAATAGCGAAAGATGACTCATCAAAATGCCAGCCTAGCTCTTGCCCTTCACTGGCATAGTGTAAGTTAATAGATGATAGCGGGTCTGCATAATTATGCAGCTCTTGCAGCCCTAACACACGGGCTAAAAACTGACGAAAATCAGCTGAATCATAAAGCGTACGCAGTGGCGAATCCGCTGAAATTTGATCATCTGTAATACAGCCTTTAGATGATCGAACATGCCTGTTGCGCGGATGATCCATCGCAAATTGCGGGTCAGTGTTTTTTAGATAGACGTTATGATCATCTTTAGAGTAAAACGCGAGATGTTGTTTCTCTTTCCCCTGTGCAACAATCGCTGAAATCGCCTCATTAGATAAAAAATTAACGAGTGACAAAGCACCATATTGATCTAGCTGCTGTTTGCAGTGATCACCAAACTTTTGATCTGTGATCGGGTGCTCACCTAACTGAACAACTTGATTTAAATTCATATATTAGATCCTCATTTTTATTATTAACTGCTTAAAGAATAACTTATGACAAAGCCATTTAATAACGATATATTATAGGTATATCCTTAAGTTTTACTTAAAGATAGCGTCTACTCATGATTGACAATAACTGCTTTTCACATCGAATATTTCAAGGCAATAAACGAGCAAAGCAGACAGTTGTTATGAATAGAATCCTACTGCCTATACATCTATAGCTGTTAACTGTGACTCTCACAGCAGTTCTTAAAAAAGCACAGGCACTACCAGATAACAGGTTAAAAAATGGAAAAGGATGCTGATTTCACGAAATTTTAATATAGAGGAAGCACTACAGCAACGGATTAATGAACGCGCAGAAACGGAAAGAAGTAAGGATTGGAAAACAGCACTCTATGCTGGTATTCTTGAAAACAGAGAATTCATTACTTACTTGAACCATTTATGCCCACGAAGAAGTGTAATCCAAAATCATAATGAGGAGGCTGAATTCGTTCTTTAAGTAACCAGAAGCTAACAAGGCAATGAAGAAGAACTAAAAACAGTTTACTTTTTTCGTGCCTCAAACATTTAAGCCTCCTATTTGAAGCGTTAGGTACTAGGTGAATTACTATGGAGTGTCCTTATTGCAATGGCTAAGGTCATCACAGCCACAAAGACTGCGTAAAATGTTCCGGTTCTGGAGAGTATGAGCGAATTACGACAAAACCACCTAAGCCTAATGAAATACCACTAATGAAAACTGCTTTAGTATGGATAGGTTTCTTTGCTGTGATTCCTTTATTGGTTTATGTGGTAATGTTCTTTGAGCGTTTAGGTAAAGAAACTGAAGTGGCACTTTTCGTACTTAGTGCTTCATCGTGGATCATTATTTATCAATCAGTTCAAAAGTTAGTTTTGAACTCAAGAAAGCAAAAATACGAAAGGCTGGTATTTTTCGACCCAGATAAACGACTTATATCAAATATTTTAGGAGTTGGTTTTATTATTGCCATTGCACTCCTCGTAATTGCTTTAGCCTGTTACCCTCTAATTTGGTTGGTAAGATAGCTATGGTGCCTACACACGCAAACGTACCTAACAAGTTGCTCAGCCGTTCAGTTTGAACAATGGAGAATATTTCAAGTTGAAAGTATCTGACCTTACACTGAATGCACTTAAGCAGTTTGTCACTGGAGATGGTGCACCGACACCTCGCCTATCAGGACCAGAGCTTATAAAGTTCTTCAATTCATTCGGTATGGAAGATGAGTATCTTCATCATGATGGTGGTCTACCTAATGCTTGGTCTAGAAATGAATATGCCTTTGAAACTTTAAAAAAAATTAATGGCACTACTCATTTTAAAGCTCTGGTAGAAGCGCTCACTGATAGCAGAAAAGTGACTAAACCTGACGAAGTTGCTCTTCAAATTGGTGACATCATTAAGCATGACGGATATGTATTAGATAAAAACGAATTTAATATTTACAAAATAAGTGGTGACGCTCTAGATGATCCAATTATTATAGAGGCTCACTTTCAAGAAATAAAAAGCCAGATACTAGAAAGTATTAGAAATTCAAAATTTACTATTTGGGTTGCTGTTGCTTGGTTTACAGATAAAGACTTAGCAAATGAGCTAAGGATAAAACACTTTGCAGGCGTAAATATCAGAATTATAGTTAATGATGACGAAACTACTAAAAAATATGGACTTCCATTTGATCAGAAAGGAATAGAGTACATTAAAGTATCACCTAATTCCCGATGGGGTAAAAAATTGATGCACAATAAATTTTGTATCATCGACTTAAATAAGGTGATTCATGGCTCATATAATTGGACTAGTAATGCGCAGTATAATAACGAGAGTATTACCATTACTGAAAGCCGTGATTTAGCTGAAGATTTTGCCAGTCAGTTTATTCAGATTAAAAATCAAAAAATCACATAACAAGCACCTCAAACGGAACGAAAACAATAGCTAGTTTTCGCTCCGCTACACACTACAGCCTCATTAAACATACCAACTTTGTCTCAGTTTATCTGCTAGGTCCATTTTTATTGTGACCATTAGCTAAGGCATTAGCGATGGCTAATAATGCGGGTGATATATCGTCAGCGCCCTCTTTCAGTAATCTGCTTACATCACCAGATGAGAACAATCCACGCGCTGACTTAATGCCTAATGCGCGCACAAAATCTTTTGTTTTACCAGTGCTGCCAGTTTCAATATACTTTAAAACAATTCTTTCATTGTCACTGGTTGGCGGTGTTTTTAGCACCTCAATTTCTTCGTTTAGTATCGAAACTTCGTCTTCTAAAATTTTGATTCGCTCTTCAATGCTGCTATATGCTTTCATAGTTACGCTGTCTTACTTCAATTTAGTTAAATTAGTATCAAATCATTAAACAATAAATTCTTATCGATACCCAGGGAATATATGCCCCTTAGTCTATCAGACTTAACCTAGGCTGCTAGTCAAAGTTAGGATTTGAAGGTAACTCTGCCCTTTTTTAGACGACAGCACACCAACAGAAGACAGGCACTTTTAAAACTAGGCTAGAGCAGAGCTTTGTCAGTTTGATTAAAAGCGCAACACAGCGCCGCTTTTGTTCGCCATAAAAACTACCCTTGTCGCGATGTTGACAGCCAAGCTCCTGTAATATACGATTCGCATATAAATCATATATGGTACATATAATGGGAATAGTTAAAATATCAGACGAATTGCATGATGAAATTAGAAAATCGAGCAATGTAATGTCTCGATCGATAAATTCACAAGCAGAGTTTTGGATAAAGATAGGCATGCTGGCTGAGTTAAATCCGACATTAACCTACCATCAAATAATTAAAAAACAGCTAATAAAAGAACAGCTTACTATCGCAGAACTTTTACATGAATAAATCAATGATAAAAACTGATGAGCAAATTGATTTCATGAGGGAGTCAGGTAGGCTTTTAGCTCAAGTATTTAAAATGCTTGATGATTTTATATGTGAAGGGATGACAACACTAGAGATAGACACTAAAGTAGAAAGTTATATTGTTAATGTATTACATGCTCGCCCCGCTAGTAAAGGCCAGTATGGCTATCAGTATTCACTTAACTCATCGGTAAATGACGTAGTGTGCCATGGTGTTCCAAATAGTAGCTATCAGTTAAAAAGCAAAGATATTTTGAATGTTGATATTACCTTAGAGAAGAATGGTTATATCAGTGATTCCAGTAAAATGTATACTTTTGCGGATACTAGTCCACAAGCCAAACGCTTGGTCAAAACGACTTATGATGCTATGTGCAAAGGCATTCAGGCAGTAAAACCAAAAGCAACACTGGGTGATATAGGCCACGCAATCCAAAAACATGCTCAATCTTGCGGTTATAGTGTCGTTCGTGAATATTGCGGCCATGGTATCGGTACACAAATGCATGAAGAGCCCAATGTACTGCACTATGGCAAACCTAACACCGGACTAGTGCTTGAAGCTGGAATGACATTCACTATAGAGCCAATGATCAACCAAGGCTCAAAGAAAATAAAAACCAAAAAAGATGGTTGGACAGTCGTTACCAAAGACAAGAAACTTTCTGCTCAATGGGAGCATACTATTTTAGTGACACACACAGGTTTTGAAGTACTAACACTTCGAGATGATGAAAAAATCACTTAACCAGGCGCTAATTTATTATCTTAAAGGCAGGTTTATGTCAAATCCTGCCTTTATGGGTAATTACATGAGTTATGCCACCCAATTACACCCAAAATGCCAGGCATGATCATCTAAAGCGATCATTAAATAACATTTACTGTGATCACTTAATTATCTTGGGTTTTCGATTAATAAATTAAGATCATTTTACGGTTAGCTGACATTGGATTTTGTTTTACTAACGCCCGCAGTTCCGACATAGCGGACCTTACAGGTAAGTAGTTCTCCCCCCCCCAAGCGAGTTAATAATCTATAAAATTTGGTCAAGATTACTCAGCCACAATAAAAAGCATAGCTATCATGCTTGGTTTATCTTTATCTTGTGCAACGAGAACGTAAACAATTAGGTGAAGTTATGATGACGCATTGCGATTTTGAAATAGAAAAAGGTAATGTAGCTGACTTTAGCCCCAAAAGCACTCAAGGCAAGGCGTATTAAGAAGTCTGTTTAAATAACGACACAAGTTCTTCGTAGATTAACGCCTTAAAATATTTTAAGACAAATGGCAAATATCCAAATTAAGGGGTATTTACCAACTTATATCCATTTAGATTTCAGCTCTACCACCATCGACTATCATTTCTGTACCTACCATGTAACTTGAAGTATCACTAGCAAGAAAACAAACTGCCGAGGCTACCTCTTCTACTTTTCCCATACGCCCAACAGGTACCTGTTTGCCGACTCGTTCAGCATAAGCACGAAAATGTTCATCTGTTTCATTGGGACTGCGATGTAGCGGTGTTTCAATAGAGCCTGGGCTGACACAATTAACGCGTATTTTACGTTCAAGAAGATCGGCGGATAATACTCTAGCAAATGATCTTACAGCCGCTTTAGAGGCTGACAGTATTGCTTTGCCTGGAGTGCCCACTTTATTCAGCCAAGAGGTATTTAATATGATTGAACCGCCTGCCGACATTAACGGCAATACCGACTGAACAGAAAAGAATACTCCCTTCACATTAACATCCATTAATAGGTTATACATATCCTCATCTGTTTTTCCAAGCGGTGTTGCGAAAGCAACACCTGCATTAGCAAATAAAATATCTAGCTGTCCAAATTCAATTTTTAATTCGTCATGCATTCGAGCTAAGTCACTTGCTATTGTCACATCAGCCACAATAGCAATAGTGCCTTGGCCTAAACGGTTGCTAGCTAATGTTAATTTTTCTTGATTTGTACCTGTAATGGCAACTTGTGCCCCTAGCTCTATCATGAGTTTTGCCGTCGCAAAGCCTATACCGCTAGAGCCGCCCGTAATTAACACTTTTTTACCATCAAGCATATAAATCCTTTAAAAATAGTTAGGTGAATTTTTGTATTGTCGTTTTAATTACAATCTAGCAACAACTGTTACTACTGCCACAATGCTGTTTTTCTGCAAGAGCTTTTGGTTGCTCTATTGCTATCTTTAATCGTCCAAATGCACTTTTGATATCAGAAATTGGCACTGCAAAGTTCATACGTGCAAATTGCTCCGCATCTTGACCAAACCAATTACCAGGTGCAGCGCCGAACCCTGAAGTACCGAATGTTTTAGTTAACTCATTTCCCGAAAGTCCTGTTTGTGAAAAATCTAACCATATTTGGTAAGTACCCTCTACTGGGAATGCTGATACCTGAGGTAGTTCTTTTTCAATAAACTGATTAATCCATTCCAGATTTCCTTGAAGGTAAGCTAATAATTCATCAAACCATTCTTCTCCTTTTTCATAGGCCGCGATAGTAGCGAAGGTAGTAAATGCACTACCGTGATCCTGATATAAAGATGCTACCTGAGCACGGATATTTTTTGTAAACTTTCATTTTCGGTATAAATATAACCATTAGATATGCTTTGCATGCCAAAGGTTTTTGATGGCGAACCAATCAAAGCAACATGCTTTTCGGGAGCAAGTGACATTAAGCTCGTAAATTTATGCCCTGAATAAATGATATCCGCATGAATTTCGTCGCTAATAATAGTGATGGCATGTTTATCCGCAATATTTAATAGTGATGCTAATTCTTGCTTTGTTCATATTCGTCCGACAGGGCTATGTGGGTTACAAAGCACCATAACTTTAGTGTTAGGATCGCTAAACTTGTGCTCCAAATCATCAAAATCCATCTCATATTTTCTGTTAATAATTTTTAAAGGACTTTTAATGACTTGTCGGTCAGCCGTAGTGATGACTTTAGGAAATTGATGATAAGCAGGTGTTTGAATCAGAACAGTATCACCTTTATTAGTTAACTCACGAATAAGTAAACCAATCCCTGTTAAAACGCCTGTCACCTGAACAAAATTATCAGGGTTTAACGTTAGTTGGTGTCTTTTTTGATACCACTGAGAAATAGCGTTAAATACCGCTTTAGCATTGAATTCATAGGAAAACTGACTTCTATCTACAAGTCTTTTCATTTCAGCTGTAATAGCAGGTGCAATAGTGAAATTCATGTCAGCAACCCAAAAAGGGGTTACATCTTCAGTACCGAAAATATTGTTCAGCATAGATGAGCTGTTACGAATAAAGTTGTTTTCAGTGTTATTAATGTTTTGATCAAGTAGCATCTTTTGTTCCTCGTCAATAAGTCGTTTATAAACAATAAGACGTGGTTGATGATGTAAAGATGCAAAAAATTAAAAATAATTTTGTGTTATCGACTATAAAGAGCAAAAATCAAGGTATTTTGCGAAAAGACTGTTCCTATGAGTTAAAAACACTATGACCGCTTTGCTGGCTTTGTTCACGCTAAGGCTTAACAACTTACTGGCAAAAAAACATCATTAAAAGCCTCTTATACTCACCTGTAGTTTTAAGCCCCTGACATTGATTAACATACACTTCTGTTTCAAAAAAATTAAAGCTAATTAAATTAATACGTCATGAGGTTGTTGGGAAGTTAAGTTATCCATATCCCCATCTACAAAAAACGTCTTTTAAAATTATTTTGCGTCTTTTAGGTTACTAGGGCGTCTTACTAATATAACTTATTAAGAGGCTACTCCCATGAATATATCATTCATTATTTTAAGCGTACTTTTCTTCGGATTTTACGTGCTACTGGCAAGACTCAAAAAACAGAAACAATCCTTCAATTTTAGAGTGTTAAGCGCACTGGCAGCAGGCTTGTTATTCGGCGGTGTTATTCAAGGCATATTTGGCGTAGACAATGTCGCAACGTCAGGCTTTGCTGAGCTTATATCGCTATTTGGTAAAGGGTATATCAAGCTACTTCAAATGGTAGTGATCCCATTAGTATTTGTTGCCATGATTTCCTCAATTATGAACGTGGATGGTGACGGAGCCTTATCCAAGATAGCCCCTAAAATTATCGGTATATTGATAGTAACCGTGGCTATTTCCGCGGTAGTGGGTATCGCAAGCATATACCTGTTTGGTATTGATGCGAATGCATTAGTGAACATAGTGGGCACCAACAGTGCTATTGAAGCACGAGGCGACTCTCTACTTGCTACACAGAATGCAATGGCAAGTACCGGGCTTTCTGGTCTAGCACTGTCGATTATTCCTGCCAACATATTTGAAATGCTCACGGGGTCGCAGCGTACATCGACACTCTCAACGGTATTGTTTGGCATGTTCCTCGGTTACAGCATTTTACAAGTAAAGAAACGTCAGCCTGAAAAAGCAGCGCCCTTTGTCGCTTTCATTAACTCAGCGAAGGAAGTTGTATTGTCTATGGTGCGTGAAATTCTTAAGCTGACGCCCTATGGTGTGTTTGCGTTAATGACCTCGTTTATGATGACCAACGACTTATTTGCACTCGCTGAAATGGGCCGATTTTTAATGGCAAGCTATACAGCTATTGGTGTCATGTTTGTGATTCATTTTATATTGGTGTCGGTATTTGGCTTATCGCCTATCACTTTCATGAAAAAAATATGGCCTGTGCTTGTGTTTGGTTTCGGCTCTCGTTCAAGTATGGCGGCTATACCGTTAAATGTTGATACGCAAACTCAACGCCTAGGTGTTGATGAAGAAACGGCGAATATGTCGGCGACCTTTGGAACCAGTATTGGCCAAAATGGATGTGCCGGCATTTACCCTGCAATGCTAGCCATTATGGCGGCACAAGTGATGGGTATTCCTGTCGATATTAGCTTTATTTTGCAACTTATCGTGGTTATTGCTATTGCTTCGTTTGGTATAGCTGGCGTCGGTGGTGGCGCTACCTTTGCAGCAGTTGCAGTACTCACCATCATGGGCTTAGATATTACCATTGTCGCAATTCTTGTTTCAATAGAAGCCTTGATTGATATGGCGCGTACAGCCCTTAATATTTCAGGATCAATGTTGTCGGGTGTACTTACCTCAAAGCAAAATGGGACCTTAGACCTCGAGCAATACGCTACGACCAACACTTCCAATAAAAGTGATGAAATTGCAGTGCAAGGATAAACTAACATTTATTAAATAGAGAGTTGTGCATGGTTAATGTACGCCATCTATTGCCTATCTCAGTTAATGTATTTTGTTAGGAAAGAGTGATGAAAATAGTTGTGATTGGCGGAAATGCTGCGGGAATGAGTTTTGCCGCAAAATATCAAAGAAACCAGCCTTTAGATGACGTAGTAGTGATAGAGAAACGTGATTACCTCTCTTTTGGTGCCTGCGGATTGCCTTATTTCGTGGGAGGCATGTTTGATGATAGCGAACGAATGATTTCTCGTACCCCAGAGCAGGCGATAGCATCAGGATTAGATGTTCGCATAAACACCGAAATGTTATCGGTTAATCGACTCGAAAAGAAGGTTCTGATCCGACAACAAGGTATTGAAAGTGCGATTGATTACGATCGCTTGATCGTTGCCACAGGTGCGCGTCCAGTCATGCCAAATTTTGGTGAATACAATGATGAATTTGTGTATACGTTAACTAGCCAAGAAGATGGCATAGCAGTTAAACGCGCGTTGAAAGATAGCAGTAAACAACGTATCGCAGTCATTGGTGCAGGTTTCATCGGGTTAGAGGTATTTGATGCCGCCCATGGGCTTGGTAAACACGTCACTATTATTGAGCGTGAACAACAGATAATGAGCCAGCAATTCAGCCCTGAAATGGTTGATGTTGTTGAACAGGCAATTCGCACCTCAGGCGCTGATTTAAAAACAAATACAAGCGTGTTGGCGATTCGAGACGCAGATCATGGTGGTTACATCATTCAAACAAATAAGGGAGATGTTGAAGCCGATATCGTGGTTTTATCACTCGGATTCAAACCTAATACTGACAGGTTCGATCTACCTAAAGCCGCTAATGGCGCATTGTTAGTCGATGAATATGGCGCGACAGAAGATGCACATATCTTTGCTGTGGGTGACTGTGCGGTTGTGAATCACTTAACACTGGGTAAAGCGGTTTATCTGCCTTTGGCAACAACGGCCAATAAACAGGCACGGTTGATGGCAGATTACTTGTCCGGAAAAGAGACGCACATGATGGGCTTTCTAGGTTCGTCATCACTGAAAGTGCTTGATTATGAACTGGCCCGAACCGGCATGTCAGAGCAGATGGCTCATGACCACGATATACATGTGAGTATGTCAGTAATAGACGATAAAAATCAAACCGATTACTACCCAGGTCAAGAGGATATTAAAGTGAAATTGACCTATCAGCCAGGCACTAAAGTGCTTTTGGGTGGCGAAATAATTGGTAAAAAAGGCGCTGTCAGTCGCATTAATGTCCTAGCGGTTGCTATTACCGCTAAATTTACAACCGAGCAACTGGGCTATTTAGATTTTGCCTATGCTCCCCCCTTTTCGCGCACATGGGATGCCTTGAATGTGGCAGGTAATGTCGCTAAATAAAGTTCGTTAATTTAAATAAGAGAATAATCATGGTGCAAAAAATGACTAAAAACATCAAAACGCTCACTGAAGAGGCATATCAAACCGTAGAAGACATCTCAATTGAGCAAGCAAAAGCGCTACTTAACGATGATGCTTATGTTTTTGTTGATGTGCGAGAAGCCGATGAAAGACGAAAACTCGGCGTTATCCCGGGCACTTTTACTTGCCCAAGAGGCATGCTTGAATTTCTGATTGACCCAGAATTCCCTGCGCATAATCCGGTGTTCGCACAAGATAAAACCTTTATTTTTTATTGTGCTGGTGGGTTGCGCTCACTCTATGCCGCAAAATTAGCAGCAGAGATGGGTATCGGCTCAGTAAAGAACCTAGCAGGTGGATTTGTAGCTTGGAAAGAGTTCTCAGGAGAAATTCAACCGGAAGTTGGATGAAAATAAGAGTGTGATTTACCTTTAAGTTACAGCTGATGTTCACTATGATTGGCAATTAAGTGGACATCAGTAATTTGAGGAATACCAATGTTAGCAGAATGGTCAGTACATAAAGATCAATTGAAAAATTATATTATAAAGCAAACAGGTGATCTCGATCTTGTTGATGATATTTTGCAAGATGTGTATATCAAAGCCAGTCAAAAAATCGAACAACTTGAAACAAAAGATAAATTACAGAATTGGCTGTACCGTATTACGCATAATACCATTATGGATTTTTACCGCTCACAACCCAATCATGATGAGCTGCTTGAGGACTACGTTGAAGAAGAGATCTCTTCTGAAATCGTGAATTTGCAATCCATGGCCCAATGTTTACGCCCAATGTTTGACTGTTTACCAGAAAAATATCGCCAACCCATGATTCTATCTGAGCTTGATGGATTAACCCAACAGGCGGTAGCAGATCAACTCGGGCTATCATTATCTGCCACAAAAAGCCGAGTCCAGCGTGGTAAGGTAAAGTTAAAAGATATTTTAACGGATTGCTGCAACATAGAAGCAGGCGCTGAAGGTATCGTTGATTTTCATCCTAAGCCAGCGTGCGCAGATTTTGCTAAGAAAAACAGCGGTGAATGAAGCTAGTCTGAATGGTTACTACTGACAGTGATGATGGTTTCGGTAATACGATTAAATCCAACTACGTGCTTATACTAATCCTCCTATAAAATAGTTAATGAATGCGCCTTGATCTTAACTATTTTCCCTACGAAAACGCTGAGCATTGTATTAAACGAAATGCTTTATTTATGCTAATGAGAGCGAAGTTGCGACAGCTACATTGTCTCTTTCCTCTGACCCACCTTTTTCCTATTTAAATTAATTTAAAAAAATAGGCGATCTTTGCGTCTTTTTTAGTTTTCCTGCGTCTTAACTACGTGAATCAAAACTTTCGTGGATAATACAAATGAGCAACCAAGCAACCTATTTTAAAATCAATACGCCCGATAATCAGCTACTGTTAGACTTTTTAGCAAGCAATCATGTGCAAGATACCTTACAAGACATTCGCCGTGGTATTGAACGCGAAATGGTTAGAGTGACAGCGAGTGACGAGCTTTCTCGTCGCCCACATCCCAAATCTTTAGGCTCTGCATTAACTCATCCGTACATTACCACTGACTTTTCGGAAGCGCAGTTGGAGTTAGTGACCGCAGCAGTGACAGATAGAAATGAAATGTTCAAATCATTAGCATCGCTACATCACTTTGTTGCTTCAAAACTAGATGAAGGAGAGTTGATGTGGGCGACGAGCATGCCACCAGTCCTACCTAGCGACCACGATATTGCTATCGCAAATTACGGTACATCAAATGCGGGTATGATGAAGACTCGCTATCGTGAAGGATTAGCAAATCGTTATGGAAAAAGAATGCAGCTAATTTCAGGCATTCATTATAACTTTTCGCTACCAGATAGTTTCTGGCAGGCACTGCATACACAAACAGAAAGTAAGTTACCGTTAGAAGACTTTATTTCTGAACGGTATTTTCAATTGATACGTAATGTGCTTCGTAATGGTTGGATTATTCCCTATCTATTTGGTGCTTCACCCGCACTCGACAAAAGTTACCTACAAGAAAAACGGCATGCATTGGATAAATGGGACGACAGTACAAACTACTTATCTTGGGCTACCTCATTACGTTTGAGTAATATGGGTTATGGTAACAACGAGCAATCTCATTTTCCGATGAGTTTTAATAGCAAACAAGATTACCTAACCGGTCTTTGTAACGCGCTGACGCAGCCAAGTAAGCAATATACCCATTTGGCTAAACACCAACAGCTAAATGACGCTGTACTTCAGCTTGAAAATGAATTGTATGGTTCAGTTCGTCCAAAAATTGTTCATGCACATATGCGCCCTTTAGTTGCCATGTGCAACGAGGGTGTGCAGTACATAGAATTACGTAGTTTAGATAATAATCCTTTATTGCCTTTAGGTATCAATGAGCAACAGAGCCAATTTCTTGATCTATTTTTACTGCACAGCGCACTAACACCAAGCCCTGAGATGAGTGAACAGGAAAGTACGCTTATTATGGAAAGACAAGAGTTAGTCGCGACGCAAGGAAGAAAACCAGGGTTAATATTACCAACAATGGATGGTGACGTTTCAATAACTGATTTGGCTCAACCACTCATGAGCATGTTAACTAAAATGGCAAAAAGTATGGATAGCTCATCTCGTCAAGGGGGCTATGAGTTAGCGGTAATGCATGAACAAGCAAAGTTTTACAACAGTTCATTAACGCCATCAGCAAAGGTTTTATCACTCATGAAGCAACAGAAAGTAGGCTTTACGGTACTTGCTAAAAGACTTTCTGCAAAACATATGCAAAAGCATTTAGCGAATCCCCTATCAGCGAATGAAATGGCTAAGTTTACATTGCTTGTCAGCGAATCCTTATGTGAACAAGAACAGCTAGAGTTAGCGCAAGAAATGAGCTTTGACGATTATTTAACACAAAAAAATTTGATTGATTGTGTTTTACCAACGCAAAGTGATCGCTCACAGTCAGACACACTTATTACAGAAAAATATAGAGCAAGCTAAATAATTATGAATATTCTATTTAAATTAAAAGGTTACTTAAAAATGTTTGGCCGGCACTACCTGATTGCTATTGTAGCATTACAAATCGTTGCCTTGGTCAATTTAGTGCCTTCATGGTTGATCGGCAAAATTGTCGACGGCATTAGTGAAGGGACATTCGATACTCAAACAATGATCATACACATCATTGGGATTATTGTTTCGGGCGCTGTAATGTATGGCCTACGCTTTGTATGGCAAAGCCAACTCTATGGTGCTTCTATAGCGATCACGCGAGTGATTCGAAGTGAGTTATTTCAAAAGTTTTTACATTTATCACCGGCATTCTATGCACGCCGTAGCACCGGTGATCTGATGGCGCATGCGACCAATGACCTAAACGCAGTCGAAGAAACTATGGGCATGGGGGTGATGACCTTAGTAGACTCTTTTATAGCAGGCATGACAGTCATTTTAGGCATGATTTTTGTTGTTAGCGGTGAACTGACTGCTGTCGCCCTGCTTCCTTTTCCATTATTGGTACTGATCACTCGCCGTTATGGTATGAAGCTGCATAATGCGTTTGCCACAGCACAATCTGCGTTTTCTGATTTAACGGAAGAAACACGAGAAACAGTCTCAGGCATTCGTGCGGTTCGTTCGCTCGGCATTTCTGGCCGTCAAGAAAAGCGTTTTGAAAAAACACTAGATGACACAGTAGAAGCAAACATCCGTGTTGCCAAAGTAGATGCGTCATTCACGCCAACCATACAACTGGTGTATGGGTTGTCTTTTGTCATCTCAATAGGTTACGGAGCATGGTTAATTGAACAGGGCAATATTACCGTTGGATTGTTCACTACATTCACACTATACCTTGCTCAATTGCTTGGCCCATTTTTGCAGTTTGGTTGGCAATTTAACGTATTCCAACGCGGTAATACATCATGGCTTCGTCTAGAAAAATTATTTGCTGAAAACATTGAAGTGATCGAAGGCGAAAAAACATTACCAAAAGATGCGCCTGCAAATATGTCTTTCGACATTCATCATTTCGCCTATCCAAAAGCCAATCGCAACGTGCTTAACAATATTAAATTTGAATTACCCTCGGCTGGCCTAGTTGGCATTACAGGCCCTACTGGTAGTGGAAAAAGCACTCTTTTACACTTGGCTTTACGTCAATTTCAACTTAAGAAGCCATCAAGCATTCATCTTTCAGGTATGCCAAGTGATAGCCTTACCTTTGATGCATTGCGCAGTAAATTGGCTTGGGTACCTCAAAAACCACATCTGTTTTCAGGCACTATCGCAGAGAACATTGCCTTGGCCAAACCCAATGCGTCACAACATGAAATTGAGCATGTCGCAGAGATGGCAGATATTCGAGCAGAAATTCAAGCGATGCCGGAAGGGTTTGATACCCCTCTTAGAGAAGGAGGGAATAATCTATCAGGTGGCCAAAAACAGCGTTTAACGCTGGCTAGAGCATTGTTGTCAAGCGCTGATATTCTATTATTGGATGACCCATTCAGTGCGCTAGATATGAAAACAGAGGTGCAAGTTCGTCGAAACTTAAAGGCGCACTATGCCCATAAAACCATGTTACTGGTCACGCAGCGCCTAACAAACCTTATCGAAGCAGATCATATCTTAGTATTAAATGATGGACAGATAGAGGAGCGAGGCTCTCATCATGAGTTGGTCAAGAATCAAGGTTGGTATGCCAAGGTTTATCAGCGTCAAAGTCAGTTAGGGGGCAAAGACCTGTTATTAAACAATGTGTCGCAGGATGAACCGCAGACTGCTTACAATGAATCAGAATCTGAGGTAAGTCACCATGAATAAGCCAACATCAATGAAAAAACAGACACTTTATCGTCGTTTACTGACCTTCTCATTGCCACACAAAGCCCGTTTTGGCTTTGCATTTTTGATGTTAGCACTGGCGGTGAGTGCTGAAATGGCGATTCCGTGGTTGACTAAAATAGTGATCGATGAGGTTATTGTGCCTCAGCAGTTTGAATGGCCACAACTACTCACCCTGATCGGCCTTGTCATGCTTTTTTATGTACTGGGTGCTGTGTTTGGATATTTACAAGCAGTTGCCTTTAAACATGGTGCACTGCTAGTGGTCAAAGATGTGCGAGAGCAGTTATTTCGCCATGTGTTGAATTTCCCTATTGCGACCTTTGACAAGTTATCGACCGGCAAGTTGGTTTCGTATATTACTAACGACACTGAGTCACTGCGAAATATGTACGTATCGACCATTCCAACCGTGATTCAAGGCGCATTACGCACCATTGCTATCTTCATCGCAATGGCTTTGTTGGACTGGCGTTTGATGCTACTCAGCTTAGTATTGATCCCTATTTTGCTAATAACCATGCACCTGTATCGAAAAATTTCGATGTCAGTGTTTGATGGTATTCGAGTACAAGTGAGTAACATTAATGGACAAATAAATGAATCGTTGCAGGGTATGGCCTTGATTCAAGCGTTTCGTCAAGAAAAGGCATTTCACGCTAAGTTTGAGAAAGACAATCAAAGCTGGTTTAACTTCCGTAGCAAGTCAGTTGCGATTGATAGCTTGATGTTATTACCACTAACACGCTTGATTGCGACGTTGACAGCAGCAGGTATTGTTGCCTGGTTTGCAGAGGCATCACTATCGACGGTTGTTGAAATTGGTACGTTATATGCATTTTTGAATTACGTTGAACGTTTCTTTGACCCCTTTCGACAGTTATCCATGGAGTTACACAAATTACAGGTTGCCACTGTCTCTTCGACACGTATTTTTGAATTGCTAGACGATGAGTCTGAAATGCATCATCAAGCGATGCCAACAGTAAAAATTAACGACAGTCATGATATTGAGTTTCGTCATGTCACCATGGGCTATGAAGCAGATAAACGAGTACTTAACGATGTCAGTTTTACAGCAAAAGGCGGGGAATTTACCGCGATTGTGGGTCATACCGGCAGCGGAAAAAGTTCGGTGATCAATCTGTTGATGCGCTTTTATCAACAACAACAGGGTGACATTCTCATTGGTGGCCAACCCCTGCATAAACTACCTGAATCACAACTGCGTCAATTGTTCGCATTGGTATCCCAAGATCCCACCATATTTAGTGGATCAATCATTGATAATATTAATTTATCTCATGATGTTCTCAATACAGAAAAAGTGAGTACTAATGTAGTAAAAAATAGCCGTGATAAAGCGATTAGCGCAGCCGAAATGGTGAAAGCAGATCACTTTATTACCCGCTTACCTGATGGATTTGATCACCAGCAAAATAATGGTGGTGCATCACTCTCAGTAGGTGAAAGACAACTATTAGCATTAGCGCGTGCGATTTCACATGATCCGAAAATATTCTTACTCGATGAAGCCACTGCAAACATCGACAGTGAATCAGAAGAAACCGTCAAACAAGCGCTTGAGAATATCCAAGACGGTAGCACTGTGATCTCCGTTGCGCATCGTTTATCAACTATTCAACACGCAGACCAAATCTTAGTCATGAACAGTGGGAAAGTAGTACAAAGCGGTACACACCTCGCGCTAATCGAACAAGATGGCGACTATCGAGACTTATACCTTGCACAAAAAGAGCAAGAAGAAAATGAACATAAAAACAGCATGTTAGGCTTGGCTTCGGCAAGCGCAACGTCATAATTCAAATTTTAGGAATAATAACATCATGAAAAAAGAAACAATCAACATCGATACTAAGGTTCATAATAAAAATCAACTTGTACCTCAGCAAGTTATTGAAGATATCTTAGAGTGGGAAATCATGCACGGCGTCGCATTTCGTCAGGCTGATAATACCGCAAGGCATGTACCATTTAGCATCGCACCGATGACAATAGAGCGCCCAGTATATGAACATTTGCGCGCGGTGACTCCCTTGATTGCTAAGCTGGTGAGTCATGTTTCAGAAGACCATAGCTTCTTGCGAGATTCCCTTAGCGACATGGCAAAAGCAGATCCTTTCTTTGGACGCTTAATGGAATTACACTTACAAGCCCATGGTACTTCAGAGCTGCCTAAACAACCTGCTCGTCAGCCATTATTACTAATGCGTACCGATTTTATGGACGATCGACAACATGGCGCAAAGGTGATTGAGTTTAATGGCATTGCAGCAGGAATGGGACCATTTGGCCAACGTGCTACCGAACTCCATCAATTTGTAAAAAATCAGTGGAATGATGTTTACCATGAGTGGATAGAAGATGATTCAGCACTCGTTGCAGAAAATCAAGGATTGGAGCAATTGGCTATCGGCATTACGACCGCGAGCAATAAAGTGAAAGCCCACTTTGCTGAGCTTGATAAGCAAAATAGTGATCAAAAACCGACGTTCCTGATGATTGTGCAAAAAGGTGAAGACAATGTTTATGATCAACACCTTTTGGAAGTGGCTTTACAAAAATTGGGCGTAAAAACTGTACGACGTACCTTCGAGCAGTTAAGCACCCAGCTATCAAGTGGCAATCACCAGCGTTTGATTCTTGAAGGTGTTGGTGCTATTGATACCGTTTATCTACGTGCTGGTTATCAGTATTCAGATTATTGGGCGCCAGAGTTCAACGAGGATATTTGCTGTCAAACTCTAAGCCAAACGCGTTTATTCATTGAAAAACATTATGTCGCAATGAATGCAACTATCAGCCAACAACTTGCAACCAGTAAATCGATGCAAATGCTACTCACGATGATGCCAGAGGAAGACTACGCACGCTGGGGTTTAACCATTGAAGAATCACAATTAATTAAAAGTGTGTTAGCCGAGATGAAACCAATTTCTACGCAAACTATCGCATGGTTTAATAATACTGCCGACAAGCAACAGTGGGTGCTGAAAAACCAAGGTGAAGGAGGTGGACATTGTATTTTTGGTAACGAAATCACAAACACATTAGCTAGTTTGAAACCCGAAGAATACGATGCATGGGCCCTGATGCAACGCCTATATCCACATGAACGTGATACGCCAACCATTGCAGTTCGTGATGGAAAACAAAAACTGGTGGATGATCTTGTTAGCGAAATTGGGTTATTTACAGCTCATTATCAAGGCCAACCAGTGACAGATCAAAACGGCTATGCAGGCTATCTTATTCGTAGCAAACCAGCGAGTGAAAATGAAGGTGGGATACACAGTGGGCAAGGGATATTGGACTCTTTAGTGTTGATTAACTAAGCATCGATTTGTGTTATCCTCCTGAAAACTAATAACTGTAAAATAGTTATTAGTTGGTAATCGTAACGCTCAATATTTTCTGCTCGCAATATGCCCTTTAGCGAGTCAGAACATCAACTTATTTAATGTCCGCAATAGGCTCAAAAGCGTCCATGCTTTTTTAACAATTAATGGCTATATATCGGTGTGCTCAGAAATTTCTAATGCATCATCAACTTCAACACCAAGATATTTCACTGTACTTTCCAGCTTGGTGTGGCCTAACAATATTTGTACCGCACGAAGATTCTTCGTGCGTTTATATATTAGTGACACCTTAGTTCTACGCATTGAGTGTGTGCCGTAAGCAGTAGGATCAAGTCCAATACTAGTAATCCAACGTTTTACTATTCTGGAATATTGTCGAGTTGATAGATGATCATTGTTTTTTACTCTACTTGGAAAAAGATAATCACTAGTGCTTAAGTGCTGAGATTTGATCCAAGAAGTTATGGCGTTTCTAGTTTTTGTTGTTATTTCAAACTGTACTGGCTTCCCTGTTTTTTTCTGAATAAGTATTGCTCTGGATTGAACGGTTGTCCCATGGGCTATATCCCTGACTTTCAACTTAACAAAGTCACAAGCTCTAAGTTTGCAGTCTAGTGCAAGGTTAAACATAGTTAGTTCTCAGAGATTAATGCTTATCTCTAACCGTGTTCGAATTGACCATACCTCTTCGAGCTTAAGAGGTAATTTTTGCCCTACAAGCTTGCCTTTATTCCAAGTTGGTTTAGGTGTGTAAACAGTGAGTTGATAGTTCTCCTTCTTGAAAGGGACTATAAGTATAGTTTTGAGTGGTCGCTTTATCCGACAAAGCGGACATAACTGGTAAGTCGCTTTCGCCCCCATAGCGCCTCAGGAAATTAACTTGGAGTTATTAAAATTAAAAATTAAAGACCTGGCACGAATGGCACCATAAATAAGTACGGTCATAAACCAAAAAAACAGAAGGTACAGGTCGTAAAGAAACCTACACCACCCACTGAGGAACCAAAAGGTCAAACCTCTATGTTCTAGTAATCAACGGCCCTATCACACTCTGTGTGACTAGGGCTTTTTATTTTTAATCGCCCCCCAGTTTCTCTCGGTTTGAGAGTACGGCGAACAGCTCGCTCATTTTTTTGTACTCGGTATTCTTTAGGTTTGTTGAAAAGATACCTCGGTGTTCGTTAAAAAAATTCCCGTAATTAGACTTTTTATCTAGAGGTGTTGAACCTTCGCATTTAAATCTCAGCTTATCTTTCGTAGTATTGATTTTCCCAGGTTCCATTGGATCATCAATATAGGAAACCGAACAAGTTTCCACTTTGTAGGTATATGGAGTCAATTCATTAAGGGCTGCCATCCAGAGCTGAAAGCGGTGTAGTACTACGTTCAGCGTTAAACCGTTGCTACCTGGTCGTTCTTTAACATAGAAATCGGCACATAACATACAGTATGGTCTGCTCTTGCCAGTCTTTTTTTCAATCTTCTTAGAGTCTTGGAGTTTTCGAGCCGCCTTTTTTTTGTCGATGTTAAAATTGGGGTGTCGCAAGGTTATTTCACCAATAGAGGTGCTGCGTCCACAATTCGCCTCTGTTACTTGTGCGTGGCTTGTTAGGGATGCCGAACCGTCGCTATTAATGAAATATGCATCAGGGTCTGTCCCACGCACATTCAACAACGCCTTCGATATGACGTTTTTTTCGAGTTCCAGTGTAATGATCCATGACCGAACCGACTTCGTCATGTCTCTGTCAGCCTCAATAGGTAGAGTTAACTCTATCTGGCTGTCAGCAGTGCTACCACTAGTAAAGCTGATTCGGCCTTTATAATCTGATGCATTAAGCTTTCTATCGGTAAAGACCTTTTCGATGTTGTGTTTTTGAGTTAACAGCATCTCACGCTGAGCAGGGGTAGCTTTAATGTCTTGCATGCCAGCTTCGCAAATGGGACAGGGGAAACCGTTTTTCTCTTCCAAAAGAGCTAATAAGTTCTCATTAGTTTGGCCTTTCTGGCTGAGTTTTAGAGGGTATTGGCACTGTTCGCAGTCAAACTGACCGCCCCTAGTGCCATTATCACGAAACTCGTCGATAAGGCCGGAAGGCAGTGCGTTGTACACCCTTTCAGACAGGTTGCTTTTAAGGTAGGCCGCTCGCTCAGCTTGATTCATTTCTGCCTGAGCGCCACCTTTACAGTATTTACAGGAGTTCGCATTTGTTTCGATAAGAGTCTTAACTAATGTTAAGTTTCTTCTAGCGCATTTACCGCATTGATATTTGATCTCGTCGTATGGCAAATACGCTGTTTGCTGAGTCAGTAGTGCATGGCCTTTTTCTTTGCAAAAGTTTTTAAGGTTTTGTGTTCTCTCCTGCGCTCGTTCTGGTAATTTCTCCACGAAAAGGCCATGGATTTTCTCGACTGAAGGTTCTTTGTTCATCAGTTCTAGAAAAGGGGCTTTTTCCTTTCCGGGATAATTGTCAATTACATCCATGACAGCACTTAGTGCTTTTTTTGGGGATAGGTGGTTAATTCTGTCAATGACTAGAAAGAAGTCACCGTTTTCAGCTGCCTGTTGAACCTTTTTCTTGTCGTTCCCCATTACTTTAGGATTCTCATAATGCCCCTGATGTCCTTGATACTCAACACACAGCCCAGTAGCTATGTTTTCACCCCAAATGTCGAGTTCAAGGCCATTGGTAAAATGGGTTCGAACGTCCTCCCGCCACGCCACAGACTCTCCATTTTCGTTCGTTGGAAATAACTCCATTAACGTGCAAGCTATCATCAGTTGATCGGCCTTAATGCCGGTACGCCCAAAACATGTATTCCTTACTCGGTTTATGGTTTGCCAGTTCGAAAAGTAGTCGGTGAGTTTTTTGTACATATAATACACGCCAGTTTTTTTGGGTTGGCCATTAAATGTACCACTACCTTGATAGTTCGGTTGACCCATTGAGGAGTAACTAATGTATTTGAGTGAAGCGCCAAATGGCAGCTGCTCTACCAAAATAGCTCGCGTATCGTCGATAAGTTTCTCGTCGATTGTAAGCAGTTTAGAGATCATTGAAACAGAGAACTCTTTATCTAATGGGCCTTTGAGTCGACCGGTGATTTCAGGCCTTAGGATGGCATCGATGGGGATCTTGTTCGGCTCGTACAGGTGAGAGAAACTCGGGATATCGACGTGGAGGCCTTTGTCACATCTTGTGATAGAAACATCGTTACCCCATACACGCTCCATACGTGCAATCAACCTATTCTCTTCAGCACTAAAGACCATATATTACCTTCCACAAGTTATTGAATTAAACACCTAGTTGACTGTTATTATGCACAGTACTTTGAAATTTTCCAGTTCGATTGAGCTTAATGTAGTATGGGAAGACGTGAATCGGATTATTTGAAACGTGTTGGCGTTGATGGAGGCCAGTCACACCAAAGCGTTTGAAAGGTATGTTTTTTTCTGATGTGTTCTTTGCCTGTGAAAAAATGTTGTGGCTAAGTGAATTTGGCCACTAATTTAGAGTGAACCAACAACATTTTCTATCTCGCAATGTGCCCCTTTGCGTATATGGACTCCACGTATTTAATGTCCGCTTTAGGCTCTGAGCTGCCATTAAGAAAAATTATATCAATGACCGATTTTGTTAGTATTGGCATTTCTGAAATGGCAAAGTTGTATGTGATTTAATGGCGGGACTAAATGTAATTGGGTGGCTAACCTACATGTTATTTTCCATTTAATCTATGGCTAAAACCAGCCAAAATTGGCCGCTTTTGTTGTCAAAATTAAAGCCCTACTTTCTATATATAGCTCTTCACAGTCGCTGTTAAAAAAGTGCAGTACTAGCGCACTTTAACACAAAGTGATACTCTCTTTATCTATTAAAATTAAGCACTTAAAAGAGTTCCTCGCAAAGGTATTGATAAGGGATACTGAGCAATATAAATGTAAAAAGTTAACTGTTTCAAAAACGACAGTTTACATTATATAAGTGCTTTTAAATTAACGTGTTGGCACACATTGAGTGAATATCACTGTCACCTAAATGAGACCCCACACTATTATGTTGTTATGCTTTTGGAGTAAGGTTTGAGCTACTTTGATGTAATTTTTACACTTTCAAATGAAATTTTTAAGCCATTTCTTTTAGTAGTAAGCTCTACATTTGCAATATATTTTGCTTATAAAAAGATTGGGAACAGAGTTACTGCTCAATACTCTTTTGGCTGCGAAGGTTTCACCCCTTCCCGTATAAAAGAAGTGGTCTTATCTAATAAAAAAGATAAGCCTGTAAATATTTATGCCATACATGCAGTTTTTCACAATGACTTGTTGCTAGAACTAGATAAATACTCACCACCAAAAGTATTGAAACCCTACGAGTCATTATCATTATCAATGAGTCCATATAGCTCTTTAAATGTTGGCTCAGATAAATATAAACCTGATTTTATGAGCGCTGAAATTTACATCGAATCTGATGATAAGGTTATAAAATGTAAATCAAGATATCGTCCTGAATTGTTGGGAAAATATGCTAAAGTCTCCGTAAATATATGTTCATACAATGGCTTCGTTTATGATGAAACAGTAGCTTATATTCTTGTTTATGTTTTAGATAATTGCATGAAAACAGCTTTTATTCATAAGTCCGGATACATAGGTAATGAATGGGAATTAAGCCCAAATCACTTAGGTCAAAATGCTACTGATCAAAATGTATTAGGTATGATAGTTGCTCATAAATTTGATAAGTTTTTTAGCTTCCATGTTATTTACAGGGTGCTGTCTCTTGGAAAATTAGAGGCAGTCAAAGCATAACAAGCTGTTAAACAAGGTCAAAAACAGTTGGTTTTGCTCCTTCGTCGCTAATTTTAACCAACTATTATTTGCCTGTTAACAGGGCATTATAACGATAGGCGAAAATGAAGAATCTCGATAAATCAAAAAACTCATTAGTGGTTGGTTTGACACCCGACGGATACAAAATATCTGATTTAAGAATGACAAAACCTACGTTTCATTTCGCTAAAGGTAGCAGCGATTCAATGTTGACTCAAGATATTGATACTGTGAAACTTAATCGTTCGCGTAAGATTAGTTACTTCGTTCCAAATAATATAGGGATGTTAATTAGTGTTAGCGCTAAGGCATCAAACCGAGGTAAAGAAATCTTTGACCAAAAATTCAAGAATAGTAAATACGAGCTAGATGTTACAAAGCTAGCTGGAAATAAATACGATGCCATAGGTTCTATTTCGAAAGATGTGTACGATTATATTGAAGAAATTCAGTCTGCAATTGTCTTTGCTTACACAGCGTTAGAGGCATTTGCTAATCTTAGCATCCCTCAAGGCTATATATACAAAGCAAAAAAGAATTCAAAAGGTATATCAGAATCATACGATAAGGTTGCAATTGAACGTTGGCTTAGTTTGAAGGTAAAGATGAAGTCTATACTGCCTGAGTTATACGAAACTAAAGCTGTCGAGAAGCAAAGATGGTGGGGGCAGTTTGTTACTCTTGAAGAATATAGAAATGAGATAATTCATCAGAAATCTATAGGTTCCACTGAATTTTATAAAGCATATTTTAAAGAATCTATCTTTAATATCATTAATTGCATAGAGTCTGTAATTTCATTTTTCTATGTTGCTCATCATGCTAATGGTAAAACGAATGAAGTGTGGCCTTGGCTAAAAGGATATACTGATATCCCTTCTTCAGAGTTTCAGAAAAAGAATTTTGAAGTTGCTGGAAATGTTTATGAAGGCTTCAAGTAATCGTTATAACAAGTCACTTAAAATGACCAAATATAGTTAGTCGTTTCGATTCGCTACACAATTTTAAGCCTCTGAATACGAGCATCACACCCTCAAAGAGAAATCGAGTTCATGCCATTATTTGCAAAAAAAGATGAAACCTATATAGGCGCACTTCAGTGTGGTTCCGGTCGAGATGCCTATCTAGAGTTTGAACTCTCAGCAGATAGTGATGTTGAGCCAGAGCTCTATGCTAAAGACGCGCTGAATGATTCGCTTAGTGAAGGAGTTGACCCCAATGAGATTAAAAAGGCGGCTCTTCAAGGTGCGCAAATGGCCAATGAGCAATATGGTACCAATTTTAAATTTAAGCGCATTGGTTACATCCCCAATGATTCTAGCCATTATGATGTACATGCGCGTGTAGCATATATTATATTACAGCGTATATTTGAAGGCGGCGAATTTAAGGTGTTATATGCAAAAGATTAACAAGCGTCGTCACAGTGCGGGCGTTAGATGATTATGTCAGTAGCGAGCCAACTCATTGTTGAGAAAGTAGAGTTCTACGCAGATGAGGCGGCAACCGTAACACTTAACAATGGATATTCATCTATTGAAGCTTTTTGTTATCCTTGTGATTATAAGGTTGGTGATAAGGTCGATAACCTGCTTAGAGTGCTTGAAGCTAATGTTAAATCTGCATACCTGTTAGATTGGCCAGAAGAAGTCATTGAGCAAGCCTCACAAGAGAGAATCGAAAAAACAGCAACCTATTCTTATGTCGGTTGCGCTAAGGTAACTGATGAGAAAAAAGGCATTATTACTGTTAATGGCTTTCGTATTGAGGTTGGAGCTATTGCTTGTAGTGGTGCTGTTGCGTTCGAATTTTCTCGCCTTGATTTGTGGTGATCACAGCTAACGCCTGCCAGAAACGAATATCATGCTGTATTAATTATTAATCCGAAAACTCAGTAAACCTGATGTAAACTCAGGCGTATTTGGCATTTAGAATAGTTAATATCACTGATTATAATGTACTAAAAAATTAGAGTATCGAACATGCGCTCAAACAAAATTCCCTCTATTGGTATGCTACTCGCGTTTGAGGCTGCCGCTGAATCTGGCAGTTTTACAGCCGCTGCAGCTAAGCTTTTTATAACGCCTGCGGCTATTAGCCAAAATATTCGCGCCTTAGAGCAACACCTAAGCATTGCGTTATTTGAGCGTTCTAAAACAGGTATTAAACTGAGCAGAGCAGGACAAAGTTATTTGAGCTTTATTAGCGACGCGTTAGAAAAAATTCGCCTCGCTCAGCAACAGCTTGAGCAATTTCGCAACCTTAATGTCTTAACGATTACCACCTTTCCATCTGTCGCCTCAAAATGGTTAATGCCGTTAGTATTAGATTGGATGGATTTAAACCCAGGCTCTGAAATTAGAGTTGAGGCGAGTCATGCAAGAGTCGACTTTAACCGCTCTGCTTCTGATTTATGTATCTGTTTTGGCAGGCAAAACTATGCAGGCCTACAAAAGGATCTGCTTTTTACAGATAGCGTATCAATGGTGCTTAGCCCAAAATTATTACAGCGTATTGAAGACAAAACAGATATTAAGGCCATCACACAACTACCGATGATCCATATAGACTGGGAAGATCACAACCACAACCTGCCCGATTGGGGTGACTGGTTGCAAGCAGCTAATGTTGATATGACAATAGCTAAAGCGGGGCCACACTTTAACCTTTCAAGTATGGCGATTGATGCCGCATTGCAAGGTAAAGGCTTGTTATTAGGCCAGCATATTTTGATAGCAAAAGAGTTAGAGACAGGCCAGCTTATTAAGCCTTTAGATATTAGCTTACCGCTAGGGCAAGCTTATTATCTGGTGTACCCAAAACGCACCTTAGAGAATCCGCTAGCCGCTGCGTTTATTGATTGGGTAAAACAGCAAGCGCCTAAGTCCACTGAAGAATTAAATTGAGCAGAATTGAGCAGCATAGATAATCAATGATTAGCAGGGTTTAGATAGACCACTATCATGTCTTGTCCCTGTAACTGAAAACTTGGCAGCGGCTCATCAAATATTGCCATTAGGTGCCCTGCTGCTAATTCGTACTCACCTTCGATTTCACCTGTCGATAATTTAGCGATCCCTTGTAAACAATAGATAAAACAGATGTTGGCAGGGGTTAATTGCACGCTGTGTTGATCAACATATGTTTGCACATTAGGCACGTACGTATGTTCTTTAGTCATCACGTTAAAATCAACAATAGGCCCTGATGTCAGCGTCGCTATGGTGGTATCTGCCCCATTAAAGCAGGCAACTTTTAACAGTGAATCTAAATTATCTACGCTGTTCTGGTTATGCTCTAAGGTAATACCATTGCCCTTGATCAACACTAAATTGCGCAAAAAACCACTAAAATCAGAGAACGGGCCATTTTCTGTCACTTTGGCAATGCTTATGCGCCACTTGAAATTATTAATATCTGCGCCATCATTTATCAATAATTCAGTGGTAGAGCCTTTACCGTTTTTCCAGGGTATATCGCGATATTCCTCTGGCGTTATAATTTTGATCATTACTTTAACCGGATATTTTGAAGTTATAGATAATAAAAGCAGTTACCAAATCATTTAATATTAGAGACGACTGATAACTGCTTTTTAAGATGAGATTTAGCCTAATCTAACAGGCCATCAAGTAACTCATCATCAGCGATATTAGGAATAGTCACTGTCAGGTTAGGCTCTATTGCCATTGCCCGCTTAATAGCGAAGATAGCACCGTCATTGCGCGCCCAGTTTCTTCTAGATATACCGTTGTTCACATCCCAATGTAACATCGATTTTAATCGTCTATCACAATCAGCTGAGCCATCAAGCATCATGCCGAAACCGCCGTTAACTACTTCGCCCCAACCGACACCGCCGCCATTGTGGATACTGACCCAGGTAGCGCCTCGAAAGGAGTCGCCAATGACATTGTGAATAGCCATGTCAGCTGTATAGCGAGAACCATCGTTAATATTTGAGGTCTCTCTATAAGGTGAATCTGTGCCGGAGACATCGTGATGATCACGCCCTAAAATAATAGGTGCCGATATTTTACCGTCTCTGATCGCGTTGTTAAATGCCTCGGCAATTTTCATACGCCCTTCAGCATCGGCATACAAGATTCTCGCTTGTGAGCCAACCACCATTTTGTTTTCTTTCGCTTCTTTAATCCACAGCAAGTTATCTTCGATTTGCTCGCGAATCTGATCTGGTGCCTCTACGAGCATCTGCTCTAGCACTTGCGCCGCTATTTGATCAGTGGTATCTAAATCTTTAGGATCAGAAGATGAACACACCCATCTAAAAGGGCCAAAGCCGTAATCAAAACACATAGGGCCCATGATATCTTGCACGTAAGATGGGTATTTGAAATTCTCCTCATCTTTCATAATATCAGCGCCAGCTCTGCTCGCCTCTAATAAAAAGGCGTTGCCATAATCAAAGAAGTACATGCCTTTCTTGGTCAGCTTATTAATGGCCTCAACGTGTCTAATTAAGGTGCTTTGCACTTCTTTTTTAAACGCATCCGGCTCATTCGCCATCATCTCGTTAGACTCTTCCAAAGTGTAGCCAACAGGGTAATAACCACCAGCCCAAGGGTTGTGCAATGAGGTTTGGTCTGATCCTAAATCGATGGTGATGTCTTCAAGAGTAAAGCGCTCCCAAAGATCAACAATGTTGCCCACATAAGCGATGGATACCGGTACGTTATCAACAATGGCCGATTTGATGCGCTTAATCATCTCATCCATGTTTTCATAGACCTCATCAACCCAACCTTGCTGATGTCTTTTATAAGCCGCTTTTGGATTGATTTCAGCGATGATACCGATGGTCTTGGCGATAACTGCCGCTTTTGGCTGTGCGCCACTCATACCGCCTAGCCCAGATGTCACAAAAATTGGCAGCTTTGATTGATCTCTGTCTTTTTGCATTCTCGCGGCGTTTAATACCGTAATCGTGGTACCGTGCACTATCCCTTGCGGGCCTATGTACATGAACGAGCCAGCTGTCATTTGGCCATATTGAGTGACACCCAATGCACTGAATTTTTCCCAGTCATCAGGTTTTGAATAATTGGGGATCATCATGCCATTACTCACAACCACTCTTGGTGCATCCTTATGCGATGGATACAGCCCCATAGGGTGGCCTGAGTAAAGCACCAGTGTTTGCTCATCATTCATTTGTGCCAAGTATTTCATCGTTAGGCGATATTGCGCCCAGTTTGAAAATACCGAACCATTGCCACCATAAGTGACTAACTCTTCAGGGTGTTGGGCAATCGCATTGTCTAAGTTATTGCTTAGCATCAGCATAATAGCCGCCGCTTGTTTTGAGTGATGCGGAAAATCATTGATAGACCTAGCGGTAATTTCGTAGCTCGGCATAAAGCGATACATATATATGCGACCGTACGCTGTCAGCTCTTCGTAAAACTCTTTCGCTAATACATCGTGATGCTGTGTATCGAAGTATCTGAGCGCATTTTTTATCGCTAGTTTTTTTTCATTCTTATTGAGAATATCTTTGCGATTAGGGGCATGGCTCAAGTTTTCATTGCGCGCTCTTTTAGCCGGTAACACGCTTGGGATGCCTTCTAAAATGGCGTCTTTAAAATTCATATCACTCATTATAAACCTCTAATATTCTTTACTTAATGCAAAATGTTTTATTATCTACTGCTAATAGCGATGTTATAAGTGCCTTTAAAACAGGGCTTAGCTGCTGTTTTTTAGCGTTATCTAATTGATAACCTTCAACATCATCGACAAGGTAGGTAGCTTGTGACAATTCCAGCTGGATCGCGTGAATATTGTCGTTAGGTTGGCCAAAAGAGCGGGTTATATAACCGCCTTTAAAACGGCCATTGTTGACATGGCTATAGGTGCTAGTGGCGACAATATCAGCCAAATTTGCTAATAGGGCTGCAGAGCAACTCGCGCCATCATTGTTACCAAAATTAAAATCAGCTAACACGCCATCAAATAACATCGGTACCTGCGCCGCTATGCTGTGGGCATCAAACAAAATGGCATAACCAAACTTGGCTTTAATACGCACAAGCTCGGCCTGTATTGTGTCGTGATAGCCTTGCCAAATATCCTGCTTAATTTGTTGCTGCTGCGCAGTGCTGTGTTGTTTACCTGCTAAAAACACCGGTTTATCTGCAAATAATATCTGCGGAAATAGCCCTGTCGTTTTGCTGCTATACAGCGGTTTATCATCAACTGGGCGATTTAAATCAACCACATATCGTGAGTAATTAGCACTGATAACGCTGACACCAAGCGGCTGTAAAAAATCATAGAGCTCGGGGATATACCAATCAGTATCGGGTAGCGCTTGCGCATTAGCTGTTAGCCTTTGCTCCATACCCGCTAGCAGTGATAAACCTGAGTGCGGCATGCTGACCAGCAGCGGGCTATCACCTTGTGTGAAATTAAAAGGATTATCAATACTAGACATTAGCCAGCTCCCCTGCTTTTACCCGCGCTTTGATTAAATCACCGCCCAGCCAATAACATAGCTCACCTGGGCTATCGACTTGCCAGCAGACAAAGTCGGCAACCTTACCCACACTTAAATCGCCATGAGTTTGCGCTAAACCTAGTGCTTTCGCTGCATGGCAAGTACTGCCAGCTAGCGCTTCCTCTGGTGTTAAACCAAATAAAGTACAGGCCATATTCATCATCAATCGCAATGACAGCGCAGGTGATGTTCCAGGGTTAATATCCGTGGCAACAGCCATCGGCACTTGGTATTGGCGCAGTAAATCAATCGGTGGTTTTTGCGTTTCTTTTAATACGTAAAATGCACCCGGTAGCAATACTGCCACTGTGCCTGATTTAGCGATCGCTGCAACATCTTGCTCAGTAATATATTCTAAATGATCAACTGAAAGCGCATTAAAACTTGCCGCAAGCTCAGTGCCTCCAAGGGGGGATAACTGCTCGGCATGTAGTTTTACTGGTAAGCCTAAAGATTGTGCGGTTTTGAAATAGCGCTCAACTTGCTGGGTGCTAAAGCCGATGTTTTCACAAAAGGCATCTACTGCATCAGCTAAACCGAGCTGGGCAATTTCAGGTAGTAGTCTCTGGCAAAGATAATCAATAAACTCATCTGGCTTACCTGCATACTCTGGCGGCAATGCATGCGCTGCCAAACAGGTAGTTTTTATCGTCACCGTTTCAGTTTTGGCCAGCTCACGCGCAACTTGCAGCATTTTTACTTCGTGCTCGAGTGATAAACCATAACCTGATTTAATTTCTAGCGTGGTGACGCCATCTTTCATCAGTGAATGTAAGCGCCGTTTTGCAGAGTCCAGCAACTGCTGGGCGCTTTCTTCACGGGTAGATTTAACAGAGGAGGCGATACCGCCGCCATTTTTAGATATTTGCTGATAGCTCACACCATTGAGGCGCTGCTCAAACTCATTGGCACGATTACCACCAAACACCAGATGGCTATGACAATCGATTAAACCCGGTGTCACCCAACCGCCTTGTAAATCGATCTCTTGTGTTGCGCTATATTCAGGTAGATCAGCGTGTTTACCGATCCAACAAATACGCTGATCTTTAACGCCAATTGCAGCGTCATAAATACTGTTATATTCACCATCGACCATGGTTGCGCTATTAAAGCCATACCAAAGTGAATCTAATGCTAGGCTGTTTTTCATATACGCCTCGTTATATCATTTTAATCGTTAAGAGAGCTTCACTCTAAAAACAAAGCTCTCTTAGCCGTTTTTTTATTAGCTATGTTTTAGCAGCTTGGTAGCAAACCTTCTGGCATAAAGCTGTTGTGTACCGCTTGCGCTAGTAAGCTATTTGCGCTTTCAATATCTGTCGCAAAATAACGGTCTTTATCATAAAAAGGCACACAGGCACGCAACTCTGCTTTTGCCTGTTCAAGTAAGTCTGTTGATTTTAATGGCGCTCTAAAATCAAGGCCCTGTACCGCAGACAGAATTTCAACGGCTAAGATGCCACGGGTATTTTCAGACATATCTTTTAAACGACGCGCTGCAAAGGTTGCCATCGATACATGATCTTCCTGGTTGGCAGATGTCGGTAAGCTATCAACTGATGCCGGGTGTGCAAAGGTTTTGTTCTCACTCGCTAGGGCAGCGGCGGTGACTTGTGCAATCATAAAGCCTGAGTTTACGCCGCCATTATCAACCAAGAACGGTGGTAATTTACTTAAGCTGCTATCAATTAATAGCGCCATACGGCGCTCAGATAAGCTGCCTATTTCAGCAATCGCTAGGGCCAAATTATCTGCAGCAAACGCCACCGGCTCAGCATGAAAATTACCACCTGAGATAATATCGCCATCTTCTGCAAACACTAATGGGTTATCTGAAACGGCATTGGCCTCAACTAATAACGTTTTAGCAGAGTTGCGAATTTGGTCTAAACAAGCACCCATCACTTGTGGCTGACAACGCAGAGAATAAGGATCTTGTACTTTTTCACAATCGACATGAGAGAGGCTTAGCTCGCTCTCTTGTGTCAATAAATGACGATAAGCAGCAGCGGCATCCATCTGTGTTTGGTGGCCGCGAACTTGATGAACACGAGCATCAAACGGTCGACGACTACCTAGTGCCGCCTCAACGGATAGTGAGCCACAAACGATAGCAGAGGCAAATAAATCTTCTGCATGAAACAGCCCCTCTAGTGCAAATGCGGTAGATGCCTGGGTACCATTAAGCAGTGCAAGGCCTTCTTTTGGCGCCAGTGCGATAGGCTCTATACCGGCAATAGCTAAAGCTGCATCACCAGAAATAAGCTTACCTTTATAGCGCGCTTGCCCCTCGCCTAACAAAATAGCGCTCATGTGTGCTAAAGGCGCTAAATCACCAGAGGCACCAACAGAGCCTTTTTGCGGAATCGTCGGGTAAACTTCTTTGTTAATTAAAGTAATCAGCGCTTCAATCACAGATAGACGAATACCTGAAAAGCCACGTGCTAGGCTGTTTACTTTTAAGGTCATCATCAGCTTGACAGTATCATCTGTCATCAGCTCACCAATACCTGCTGCGTGTGACAACACAATACTGCGCTGTAAAATGCCTAAATCTTCTTCTGCTATTTTGGTATTTGCCAACAAGCCAAAACCGGTATTGATACCATAGACAACACGACCTTGAGCGATCACATCATTGACTACCTGCGTGCTGGCATGAATTCCTTTAACGGCACTGGGATCTAGTGACAATTTAACTTTATTACGACTGATTTGACGCAGCTCAGACAACGTCATTTCGCCAGGATTGATAGTTAATTCAAACATAAATAAGGTGCTCCGCAGTGTTTGTTATTTTTTAATAACAGCCATTGTTAACGTTATTAGTAATGCACTTTGCCAGTGAATTACGTTTATTCATCACTTATCGATCAGATAATTGGCAACCTAAGCGTTTAAATAAGTGAGCTATTAAATTAATGTGATTTTTTGAGTATACATGTATATACAACCAAAACAACAATAAAAATGATTTTAATTAACGCATGTTTTAAATTTTTAAAATGGATGAAATGACAATGATCTCAAACGGTCATTGTCATCAATAATAAAAGAGCGTGTATTTAGCTTCTGCCAAAGTGACCGAAAAGTTGAAACCTAGAACCTGGCGAGACTAAGCGTGCCGTGCTGATCAGCTGCCCTTGCGACCAAGTGCGACGCTTGATTTGTAAGCACGGTGAATTTTTTTCTATCTGTAATAACTCGCACTCTTTAGCATTAATTGTTACCGCCTCCACTAAATGCTCACCCTCTGTCAAAGGTGCTATTTTCATCAAGTAGTCATAAGCGGTGATATGCTGGAAGTTTTGCTTATCATAATCCGGCACTAGGCTGGCATTAACAACCCGGTATTCTATTTGAATAGGCAACTCGTTTTCAAAGTGCAGAATAACCGAGCGATATATTTTATCATTGGTGCGCACTCCAAGGCTCATCGCCTCTTCAATGTTGGCAAGTGCGTTGGACATCTCAAGTAACTGCGCTCTGTGTTGATGGCCGCGAGCTTTAATTTCATCGGCGATATCACGTACTTCAAACAGTGCCGACTTAGACTTTTTTGGCGCAACAAAAGTCCCTACTCCCTGCTGCCTAACTAATACACCTTCTGTGGTTAGCTCGCGCAGCGCGCGGTTTACCGTCATCCTGCTAATATTCAGTGCTTTAACTATGTCGGGTTCTGAGGGGATTCTATCACCCGCTTGCCATTGTCCAGCGCTTACTTTTTCCAAGATCGCCTTTTTAACTTTAGCGTATATTGGTGCGGGCGAATCATCGACTGACTGAGATAAGCTCTTCATCATATTTTTGACTTTCTCTGTCATTTTATTACCTAAATAAAGGGTTCTGGCCAACATTAACGATGCAAATTATACCCAGTAACTAGGCAGTATCATAGTTTTAGCCGGTTGATGAGTTGTATTTTACAAAAAACAGGTTGTATATACAAGAAAGATTATTTTATACTAATCAGTATATAATTTATGAGTATACTTTCATGGCTAACTATATATATTTTGCTAAGCAAGCCTTTCTCGCGCAAAGCTGGTCCAACAACGTACGCTTTGAAGTCAGTGACGGCTTGATTACATCCATTACCACAAACACCACGGCACAGGGCGCTATTGAACTAACTGGCCCTGTTGTGCCCAGTATTGCCAACTTACACTCCCATGCTTTTCAACGGGCGATGGCAGGGTTAGCAGAAGTATGCTTAAACCCAAATGACAGCTTTTGGAGCTGGCGCGAGCTAATGTACAAGATGGTACAAAAGCTAACCCCTGATGATGTTTGCGTTATTGCTAAGCAACTATATATAGACATGCTTAAAGGCGGTTATAGCCAAGTGGCCGAATTTCACTACTTACATCATCAAAGTGATGGCACGCACTACAATCAGCTTAACGAAATGGCCACGCAGTTAGTACAAGCTGCTGATACAGCAGGCCTTGGTATTACGCTACTACCGGTGCTCTATAGTTATTCAGGCTTTGCAGCAAAGGCGCCAAGCGATGGCCAGCGCCGCTTTATTAACAGCACAGAGCAATATTTACAGCTACATCAAAGCTGTGAGCAAGCAGTGCAGCACAACCCGATGCATCAATTAGGTGTTTGCTTTCACTCACTACGCGCTGTCACTAAAACACAAATTGAAGAAGTATTGAGTCACACCTCAAAAAATATCCCTATCCACATTCATATTGCTGAGCAACAAAAAGAAGTTCTAGATTGCCTAGCTTGGAGCGGGCAGAGACCGATTCAGTGGCTCGCTAATGAAATAGGCTTAAATGAAAGATGGTGCCTAATACATGCCACTCATCTTACGGGTGATGAGCGACTAGCAATCACCAGTAACCAAGTAGTGGCAGGTTTGTGCCCTACTACTGAGGCCAACCTAGGTGATGGTATATTCCCAGCAACAGACTTTATTAAAGAGCAAGGGCGCTGGGGTGTTGGCTCTGATAGCAATGTTACACTTTGTATTACCGAAGAATTAAGAGTGCTAGAATATGGCCAGCGCTTGCGTGATCAACAGCGCAACCGCTTGTATGATGACCAGCAAAAGCACATTGGCGATTTTTTATACACACAGGCACTAGCAGGTGGCAACCATGCAACACAGGTCAAGTTAGGCTTAGAGGTAGGCCATAGAGCTGACTTTATCGTGCTTGATCATAAAAACCCATTTATTGCAGCCAGCAACAATGAAGACATTTTTAACCGCTGGATATTTGCCTGCAATGAAAACATTATCCGCCATGTCTATGTCGCTGGTAAGCCAGTTATAACCGATTTCAAACACAGCGAAGAAGAAACCGCTAGCGCTGAGTTTACTGCATTATTAAAGCGCTTATTTAAAAATTCTTAATTTGATTAAGTGATCTAACTCGCTCATCCAATGACACCCATACTATTTGCTTACTGTGCCTCTAGTATGGGTTAGCTTTATAAAGTGGATGATTACATCACACCATAAATTAAAAACCCTGCAATCACCCACATGGTAGAGCCCACTAGAAAATCGAGCTTTTGCCAGCTTTTAGGGCTTTTAAACCAAGGCGCTAACGCCTTACCACCGACAACTAATACCGAAAACCACAGCAGTGAAGAAATACTGGCACCTAGTGCAAATAACAGTGATTGATTGCCCGGTAATTTCCCGCCAATACTACCTAATAAAATCACTGTATCTAAATAGACATGCGGGTTGAGTAAACTCAGCGCTGCGGTGGTTACAACTGCGCTTAGCAAGGTCATTTTTTTTACACTATTGACATCTAAACCACTGGGTTTAAGTACTCTTCGAAATGCAATGGCGCCATATACTAATAAAAAGGCTGCACCAAAATAGCTGGCAGCATCAATCAATATCGGCATATCTTTAATCAATACTCCTAAACCAAGCACGCCACTAAAAATTAAAATCATATCGATAACAGCGCAAACCATACCAATAACTAAAGCATGTTGGCCGCGTATAGCATGGCTGAGTACAAAGGCGTTTTGCGAGCCTATGGCCATGATTAAACTAGCGCCAACACCTAACCCTTTTATGAATGGAAAAACCCACATCGTTCAATACCTTATGCATTATTTAAAGAAATGCACTATGCTTACAAATCAAACATAAGTAAAATTAACTTTTTTTAATATCGATTAATTAAATTAATATAAAGGTTTTAAATGATTGACTCAAAAGGATTATTAGCTTTTATTGCCATTGTTGAAAAAGGTAGCTTTGAGCGCGCAGCAAATCAGTTATGCATTACCCAATCCGCTGTATCACAACGTTTAAAGCAGCTTGAGCAAAGTATTGGCCAAAGTTTAGTGATAAGGCACCCGCAAATAAAAACGACCACCGCTGGGCAAGCACTACTAAAATATGCCCATAACCTTGGCCAAATAGAGCGCGAATTAAGCCATGAGTTAGCACCTAGCAAACATCTGGATTGGTTAAAAATTGCCATCGCATCAAACGCTGACTCGTTAGCCACTTGGTTATTAAGCGCACTCGCACCTTGGTGCACTGAGCATAAAGTATTGCTAGATTTAAAAGTAGATGATCAAGACCAAACCCATCAACTACTTAAAACCGGAGAAGTACTAGGCTGCATCAGCTCAGTTGAGCAACCAGCGCAAGGCTGTACGAGTGATGCACTAGGCGCAATTGAGTATCACTGCGCTGTTAGCCCTGCGTTTAAGCAGCAATACTTTGCCAAGGGCATCACTAAGGCCGCTTTTAAAAAAGCCCCCGCTGTGGTATTTAATCAAAAAGACCACTTACAAGATCAATATCTACAACAATATTTTGATCTCAAGGGCAATGACCAACCACAACATTTTATCCCCTCATCAGAGGCCTATATTGAATGGATCAAACTAGGCATGGGCTTTGGCATGGCGCCAACAATACAATTACAACCCTTATTAGACAGCGGTGAGCTGATCCTATTAACACCTGACAAACCGGTAGAAATTGCACTTTTTTGGCAACACTGGGGCATAAAAACAGCTTTGAGTAAATCATTGAGCGCGCAAATATCAGCAGCTGCCTGTATTGCTCACGCATAGAGGTATTAAGTCAGTTAAACTGACGACTAGCTATTGGTTATCAATAAAGTTGCGATTTAAGCATGCTTATTTTTTAAATACAGACTAGCTATAGACTTAACCTGCGAATAACGCTAAGTTTTATATATTAAGTTAAAGTCTTAAATTCATTATAAAAATAATCACTGTTGTCTATTGATAGATAATAAAGAATGGCATAGGGTTTAATATGTTGCTGACAAAAATATTTGAGCGAGCTCGCCATGTTATCGCAGTTTTGTCCTGTTTTATTGTTTTTTGTTATGTCAGCTTACTAGCAAATCAAGTACATAGTGCGCCTGTAAATCAGGCAGAGCAGCTTATTATTCTCACTTCATTTCCAGAGCCAGTATCTGAGAAGTTAGCCAGCATTTTTAAACAGCAACACCCTAACATACGAGTACGCTTTTTATATAAAAAAACACCGGCGGCGATCACCCATTTACAACTAAAAATGTGGCCCAAGCCCAATCTTATCATGGCCAGTGCGGTCGATGCGATGGATTGGTTATCGCGTGCTAATTTATTGCAGCCCTACCAAGTGAATGATCGTTTAAATTACACGCCCTTTGGTTATTCTGGCTATGGTTTTATGTGGAATAAAACTTACTTTCAACAACAGCAATTAGCAGAGCCACTAAACTGGCAACAATTATTGCAACCCAAATACCAAGGCCACATTGCTATGTCATCACCTATGCGCTCAGGCACCACACATGTAATAGTCGAAATGATATTACAAGAAATGGGTTGGCGCGAGGGCTGGGCTTACTTACAGCAACTTGGTGGTAATTTAGCAACCGTAACAGCGCGCAGCGCAGGTGTTAGCCAAGGTATTATACGCCAGCGCTTTGGTATGGGTTTAGTGATAGATTACTTTGCCTTTACCAAACAATTTAGCAACCCTGATATAGGTTTTAACTACTCCTCACCCACCACTTTTTTACCGATGAGTATTGGTATAGTTAAAGAGAGCGAGGCGAGCATTAACGCTAAAAAATTCGTCAGTTCGCTGTTATCAGAGCAAGGTCAAGAAGTGCTATTAACTCCTGTTGTCAGCCGCTACCCTATTAATCAAGCTTTGTTAACGCAACAGCCTGAGCATATGCTGGCCAAACATCGCGCTGAGCAAAAATACACCATCAATTATGATCACACCTTAGCAGTGCGCCGCTACCATTTAGTCAATGCCCTGTTTGAGCATTTAATCACTTACCGGCTACCTTTTTTACAACAAGCTTGGGCTAAAATCTATGTGTTACAACAACTGCTAGCGCAGTCCTCTTTACAGCTAAGTGATCAACTAAATGAACAGCCCTCTTCAAAACTAAATTTACAATTAAGTGAGCGCTTAACAAAGGTGATTAGTGAGCTAAAATCTGTACCTTTTAGTGAATTACAGCTTACAAACACCAAATTATTAAATAAATTCACTAAACCCACGCCCGGCAGCGCCCTGTCTATTCAGCAAATTGTCTTACAAAAAAACTGGCAATTGTGGAGCAACCAATTAAAAGACAGAACGATGCGTGAGCTATTAAAGATTGAAGCTGCTATTAAATCACCGCAGCAGCACAGATGAGCAGTATCAGGCACAAGCCTTTTCGTATTAGCCGAATCGGTTTAAAACTGAGTTTAGCGATCGCCGCTATTATTGTCGTCACCTTAATGGCTGCCATTGCCGCGTGGTTGGCAATGGTTGATATTAATAGTAGAGTACAAGCGATAGGCGAGCGCCATTTACCCTTAATTAGTACCGCCACCCAGTTTACAGAGCTCACCGGCAGTATCAGTGCGATTAGCCCGCAGTTGATTTCAGCACGATTTAGCTGGGAAAAAGAAGCGCTCTGGGATGATTTAGAAATGCAGTTTAAGCAGCTATCACGCCTAGTTTACAGCGCAGATGATGCCGATATTCTAGATGCTAATATACAGGCAAAGCTAGTGGAATTTTTGCCGAAAATTCAACAAAACCTGCAGCAACTAAACAACAATGCCAGCCATAATTTTAACTTACAAAGCCGCAGCCGCCATTTAAGCGAATCGCTGCGCTGGACCCAGGCTTCTTTTCTTGATGAGATAGCACCTATCTTAGAAGACAGCCGCTATAATACCCAGGACAGTATCGAACAATTTGGTTTAAATACAGCCGACAAGCAAACTGATTTACAGCAAGTATTACTCACCCGTGAAGCGCTGATGCAACTCAACGCCGATGGCAACTTAGCTATCGGCCTGATCATTCGTGCATCTAGCCAAACCAGTTTGCAAGAAATTGATGCCAACTTACTCTACTTAGGGGAGATTGAAGATAGAATCATCGCCCATTTAGCAACATTACAAGACAACACCAGCGCTTTGACGTTGCGCCAACTTATTCAACAGATTGTTGGGTTCTCTAAAGACGATCAAAGCATACCGCACCTGCGTAAACAAATACTGTTACTTAGTGATCAAAGCCAAGACTTGCTCAATGAAAATAAAACGCTTTTTAGCCAGCTAAAAATTGTCATTAACGAGCAGGTAAAAGAAGCAGATAGCGCAGCACAAGAGGCGGCTGTCAAAGCGCAAAAAGCAGTAACGCGCGGGCGTAACCTAATTATTAGTATGGCGTTATTTGGTTTGATCATTGCTTTTTTTGTTGGCTGGTTTTACGTTGGCCGCTCACTGCTAGCAAGGCTCAATCAATTGCAAACCAGCATGTCTGCCATCGCTGAGGGCCATTTAGATACCCCGGTTGATACCCAAGGTAAAGATGAAATAAGCCAAATGGCACAGGCACTATTAATATTTAGAAACAGTGCAGCAGAGGTAGAAGATGCCAACGCCCAAGCTATTATCAGTAATACCTTAGTTGGCCTTATCAGCACTGATGAGCACGGCCTTATTGAATTTATGAACCCAAATGCAAGGCGGCTCTTTAATTATCAATACCAAGATTTAATAGGCGCCGATATACACAGCATTTTAGATCAACAGGCATTGGACTCGCCATTAAAGCTCAATGTGAATATTACCGAACTGGCCTCCACTATCGAAACATTAGGCAAACGCCAAGATGGCTCTACTTTTCATTTGGATATATCTGTGCGCCAATACCTGCAACGCCATCGTAAAAAAATATTATTTACCTTAGTTGATAGTACGGACCGTTACACCACTCAGCAGTATTTAGAGTACACAATTGAAAGCAGAACCAAAGATTTAACCGCGGAAATACAAGAGCGCAAGCGTACTGAACTAGCGCTGCGCTCAACATCACAAGAGCTAGTACAATCGGCTAAACTAGCCAGCTTAGGCCAATTATCGGCAAGTATTGCTCACGAGCTAAACCAGCCGCTGAGCGCTATTCGCTACCACGCTCATAACTCTAGCCGCATGATTGAGCTTAAACGCGCCGCAGATAGCCTGCCATTACTTGATAAAATCGAAACGCTAGCAGATAAAATGGCAAAAATCATTAATCACCTTAAAGTGTTTGCCCGCAAGCCAACTGATGATGTCATTGCGGTTAATGTTCCACAAGTAATAGACAGTGCGCTTGAGCTATTTCAAGGGCGTATTACCCGTTTAGAGTGCAAAGTAGAGCGCCATGGTTTTGATCAGCTATCCCCAGCAAGTGGCGATCCAATTAGGCTAGAGCAAGTGTTAGTTAACGTCATTGGCAATGCATTAGATGCTATGAGTGATCAAACACATCCACATATTATTATTAGCGCTAACGCTGATGATAAACACATTACATTAGCCTTTAGCGATAACGGCTGCGGTATTAGCGATGAGCAAAAACAGCAAATTTTTTACCCCTTTTTTACCACCAAAGAAATAGGCGCGGGCCTAGGTTTAGGCCTTTCGATCAGCCGAAAAATACTGCTAGATATTGGCGGCGATATTAGCGTACAAGATGTTATCGGGCCTCCTCTACAACAGGGCACCACTATTTCTATCACCTTAAAGCGATACTTAACATGAATAATTGCAATAGCATTATCTTAGTTGAAGATGAATTAGATGTCAGAGAAGCAGCACAGCTGACTCTTGAGTTAGAAGGTTTTCACGTTTTAGCGTGCGCCAGAGCTAGCGAAGCGTTAGCGCTTATTAACCCTGACTTTACTGGTATTGTCGTCACTGATGTCAAACTGCCAGGCATGGATGGCCTTGAGCTATTGCAAAAAATCACGGAAATAGATGATGAGCTACCGGTCATTGTCGTCACTGGTCACGGCCACATCGCCATGGCGGTACAAGCGGTGCGCATCGGCGCTTATGATTTTATTGAAAAACCCGTCGTGCCTGAGCGCTTAATCGCAGAGGCAACTAGAGCACTACACACCCGGCAATTAATTATTGAAAACCGCGGGCTAAAAAAGCAGCTCGCTGAAAACAATAATATTGATAGCAAAATTTTAGGCAATAGTGAGGCTATTACATTGCTTAAAGGCAAAATAAAAAACCTCGCCGATACTAATGTTGATATTCTAATTCACGGAGAAACAGGCACCGGAAAAGAGCTTATTGCCAGCTGCCTACACGAGTTTAGCCAGCGCAACAGCAATCATTTTGTCGCACTAAACTGTGGTGCCCTACCAGAATCTGTTATTGAAAGTGAGTTATTTGGCCACGAGAGCGGTGCGTTTACTGGCGCTAACAAACAGCGTATAGGTAAAATAGAGTACGCCAATGGCGGCACCTTATTTCTCGATGAGCTCGAGAGTATGCCAATGCAATTACAAATCAAATTACTCAGAGTACTGCAAGAGCGAAAACTAGAAAGACTTGGCGGCAATCAAAGCATCCCATTAGATATACGAGTAATAGCAGCGACTAAATGTGATTTACTAGAGGCTGCTAATCGCGGCGAGTTTCGTGAAGATTTATATTATCGCCTCAATGTCGCCTGTATCAACTTACCACCACTGCGCGAGCGCACAAGCGATATCCCGCTACTGTTTCGCAGCTTCGTACTACAAGCTGCGCAGCGCTTTGCCAGAGCAGAACCCAGTTTAGATGCCGCGCAATTACAGCTACTGTGCCAACAACATTGGCGTGGCAATGTACGCGAGCTATTACACGAAGCCGAGCGCTATGTACTAGGCATATCAGAGTTGTTCACTAACGACCTAGCAGATAATCAAGCCATCATTAACAACCTGCCTGATAAACTGACTCATTATGAGACGAAACTCATAGGCGAAGCACTACAACAAACAGAAGGGAAAATTCAAGAAGCCGCCGATTTACTGTGCATCCCAAGGAAAAAGTTATACCTACGCATGCTCAAGCTAGGTATTGATAAAGAGGCGTTTTTTAGTGCGAAAGATTGAGGGGTGAATTATGAGAGAGTCATTATATATCCCAGTTATATTTTATTGCTTTTCACTTTGGGACTCCAATCATTAATAATGAGCTATTAAAAGGTCTTAAAAATATAAAACCGGCAGCTTTCATATTTATATACAGGATTATTATTTCAAGAAACAAGCTAATTATATGTGACTGAAAATACTGCGTTTTAATATATAATCATCAAAAAGGTAGCTCATCAAATTCATTTAACCGTGAGGATATTATCTTCGATTCATTTTCTATAAGCTTTCTTCTACATTTCCCGCACCCTAATTCTTCAGTATTTTTTCCAATATCAGCTTTTTCTAAATAAGAGCCGCATATTTTGCACTCTGGAATAAAAAATTGCTCGGTTCCACAACCACCACAAAAACGATTATCTTCTATCGGCTGATCACAGCCAGAACATTTATATACAAGAGCGTTACTACAACTTGTACAATACAAATGAGTACATTCTGCAATAAAATTCGGTCCCCTATAATAACCTCGTGAACTCCAATTTGCATCTGGACAGTCTGTAGAAACACATACAGCTCTGCTTGGCATATCCATGGGCCGATTTATGTTTGAAGATGCTTTTTTTAATTCTCGCAGGTAATCATTTGCACTAAGATATCTCTCGTCACAAGAATATGAACCACCTTTAGAAAGTACTTTTTTAATTGCAGGATTCAATTTTAATTTTTGTTCGCTTAATCCACTTATATCTGGTTTACCTGTTAGTAATTCGCATATTACTTTTGTTAATGAGTATAAATCTGAACGCCCGTCTACATCCTCCATATTTAAAGATTGCTCTGGAGACATGTAATTTACAGACCCAAGATGATCACCAATCCTTGTACATCTAGTCATACCAGACTCAACATTCAATTTAAATCCAATAGAAAAGTCAATTAAGAAACAATGATCAGAGGTAAGTATCATAATATTTGATGGTTTAATATCGCGATGAACAACACCTTTCTTATGTACAAAGTCCAACGTATTTAAAAGCTGAAACGCTATATGTAATGTACTATTTAAGTCAAGCCTCCCTTTTTCTTTCAAATAACAATCAAGACCAACGCCTTGAATATGCTGCATCACTGTATATGGAATGTTTTCGTCATTCGATATTACATCCCCTTTAGTTAGAACATAAGGTATAGATGGATGTTGTAAATCTGCTAAAATCCTAGATTCCCGAATAAACCTTTTTCGTAGGCTTTCATCTTTTTTACTCAAACTATTATCAAAGAATTTTATAGCTACATTCCTCTTCAAAGAAGTCTGTAAAGCTTTGTATGTCCCACCAGAAAGACCACTACCTATTTGTTCTTTAATTTCGAAACCTTGTTTAGCCAAATGATACTTATAGTCTTTATTCACTGAAATATACTCTTTAATAGTTGATATTAGCTTTATAAGTAAAAATGCACTTTGACTAACTTTGAGCACTTCACACTCTATTTTTTGATCATAATTTAACAAATTTTTTAGATAATATAACGCTAAAAATTTTCTCAGCCAATTTTTATATAATTATGAGTATTCCCCTTTCTAATGATCCACATTCACTATCTCTAATTTCTCAAAAAAACACCGGTGTCACAAGTGACACCTCGCCTCTTTTTTACGAGCTACTTTTGACTCATATTTTGATCAAAAAAAACACAATAAAAAAATAAATTATTAATAAATAACAATATTTTAAAAGTGGAATAGCCTTTGCTTTATATAGGCAGAGGAGTTCACAATTGATGCGCTCCCTGTATACCTGCATATAACAATAAGGAGCAGAGATAAATGTTTAAGCAATTATCAAAAAAAACAATTAGCTTATTAGCGGTTAGTACCTTAGCCCTTTCTATATCAAGTGTGACTCAAATGGCCAGAGCGGCTGATGAGACACTGACCATTGTTACTTCTTTCCCTACTGATTTAACTAAAGTATTTAAAGAAGCGTTTGAGACATTACACCCTGATCTTAAGCTTGAAATTTTAAAGAAGAAAACCTCTGCCGGTATTAAATATATCAGCGAGACTTCTGAAAACAACAAGATAGATTTGTTCTGGGCTTCTGCTCCCGATGCTTTTGAAGTGTTAAAAGACAGTGATTTACTGCAAAAATACGAGCTTAAGGCTGTTGGCATCCCTGAAAAAGTCGGCTCTTTTCCGATGCATGATGTCGAGGGCTATTACAAAGGTTTCGCAGCGGCCGGTTACGGTATTATGTGGAACACCAGATACACCAAGGTTAAAAAAATCCCTGATCCAACTAGTTGGGCCGATTTAGAAAAGCCGGTTTATTTTAACCACGTCGGTATGTCCGCGCCCTCTCGCTCTGGCACCACCCATTTAACGGTAGAAACCATTTTACAAGCCGATGGCTGGAACGATGGTTGGGGTAGCCTAAAACGTATGGCGGGCAACTTTAAGTCAGTAACCGAGCGTAGCTTTGGCGTACCGGATGGCGTTAACAGCGGTAACTTTGGCGTGGGTATTGTTATCGATTTCTTTGGCTTATCATCACAGGGAGCGGGTTTTCCTGTTGAGTTTGTCTACCCTGCTGAAACCGCCTTAGTACCTGCGAATATCGGTATTGTTAATAACGCACCTAACAGTAAAATGGCGGGCGAATTCATTGAGTTCTTACTCTCTGATCAAGGCCAAGAGTTACTGCTGGATCCAAAAATTCGCCGTTTACCGGTCAATCCAAAAACTTATGCTAAAGCGCCTAAGGGTTTTCCAAACCCGTTTGAAGATAGCTCACTGCAAAGTGCGTTACATTTTGACTTAAATTTATCAAAAAATCGTTATAACTTAGTTAACTCACTGTTTGATGTGATGATTACTTACCGTATGGACGATTTACGTGCAGCGACACAAGTGATTCATGAAGTTGATATTGCGTTAGCTAAAAAGCCAAACGCTGGCGCAGCTGAGCTAGTAGCACAAGCTAAGGCATTGATTGCTAAAATGCCTATTTCTGAAACAGAAGCTAGCAACCCTAACTTCACTGCTATTTTTACTAAAGCTCGTAAAAAATCAACTGATAAGGTCATTGGTAGACAAGCCGAAGTGGAAGCACAATGGGATTCTTTTGTTGTAGAAAACTACGCTCAAGCAAAAGATCTAGCTGAAAAAGCACTGTCTCAACTTTAAGCAATATGCGCCCCGTGTTTTTATGATCTAACAGCTAATGTTAGTGATCTAAAGACAGGGGCGTCTCTTAAGTTTTACTTATATTCTAGTTTCACCACTTCCTAAGCGGGAATTTATACAGAACTGGTTGGCATCATCTTTTAGCCGGTTCTGCTTTTTATCATATGACAATTTTGAGGTTTATTATGCCGAGCTCTAATGGTACTCGTCAGGGTATTTTTCGTCTCGATTTAAAATCAATGCACTCTATTAAATGGGGGCCCGGGATCGTTGCTGCACTGATCGGCCTATTTTTATTAGTGGTGTTGGTTTTGCCTGTTGCCAAGGTAATGTACGTGGCTTTTCAGGATCCAGACTCTGGCGCGTTAACTATCAATAATTTTATTGATTTCTTTAATGCTGCATTATTTCGAGAATCTTTTGTAAACTCGCTCTATGTATCAAGTATGTCGGTAGTTTTTGCTACGCTTATCGCCATGCCATTGGCATACTTTACCACGCGTTTTAATTTTGCCGGCTCTACGCTCATCCAAACACTGGGGATGATTCCGCTGATCATGCCACCTTTTGTTGGCGCTGTTGCTATGCAGTTATTTTTTGGCGGCAATGGCTCTGTTAACTTATTATTAGAGGAGCATTTTGGTTTTACTATTCCCTTTATGGAAGGTTTAAACGGAGTAATATTAGTGCAATCGGTGCACTTTTTTCCTTTTATTTTGATCAATCTCTCGGCCAGTTTGAATAACATTGACCGCTCTATGGAAGAGGCGGCACTGAATTTAGGCTCTAGCGGCATGCGGCTATTTAGGCGTATTGTATTTCCGCTGGCTATGCCTGGTTACGTCGCTGGCGCCTCTTTGGTGTTTTTGAAAGTCTTTGATGATTTAGGCACCCCGCTGTTACTCAATGTTAATAATATGCTGGCACCGCAAGCGTATTTGCGTATCAGCTCTGTTGGTATCTCCGACCCTATCGGTTATGTTATTTCTGTGATTTTAGTCGCCTTCTCACTGTTTTCTATGTGGGTCTCGTTCTTGGCGATGAGAGGCAAAGATTATGCAACCGCACAAAAAGGCGGCGGTGGTTTATTGCGCCGCGATTTGAAATTTGGTGAAAAAGTTGGCTGCTATGCCGTTATCTCTATTATTTTATTGTTCGTATTAGCACCACACACGGCATTAGGCTTACTTTCTGTCGCGACAGTTTGGTCATACAGCCCGCTGCCTGATGGCTATACTTTCGATCACTACACTGAGGTCTTCGCTACTGCTAATCAATTTATTACCAATACTATTTTGTATGCCGGTTTAGCTGGGCTTATTGATATTGTATTAGGTACTGCGATTGCCTATATCGTTTGGAGAACAGGTATTTGGGGGCGCAAGGCACTTGATCTTGTTGCAATGGGCGCTCTGGCTATTCCCGGTGTTGTTATCGGAATTGGTTATTTACGCATGTTCTACGATATTAACCTGCCTTTCAGTGATGTACCTATCGCTACTTGGTGGGGCATTATGGTTATTGCTCTCGCTGTTCGTCGCCTCCCTTACGCACTGCGCGCTTGTGTCGCTGCGTTACAACAAGTTTCACTGTCCTTAGAAGAGGCCGCCGAAAGTCTTGGTGCCGGTAAGTGGAGCACTATTAAAAGGGTTGTTGTGCCGTTAATGACGGGCGGTATTTTAGCGGGTTTTGTTACCAGTTTCGCCACTGCCGCTGTTGAGTTATCAGCCACTATTATGCTGGTCGCAAAAGAGGGCGATGCTCCACTGGCCTATGGTATTTATGTGTTTATGCAATCTGCTGCTGGGCGTGGTCCCGGTGCTGCTCTAGGTATTATTGCGGTCATTATTGTGGGCTTAGGTACTTATGCTTCACACGTTATTATTGAGCGCACCAAAAAAAATAATGGACTGAAATAAGCTGTCCGAGGATATATAACAATGTCGAATAATAAATCTATTGGTATTTCAATTAATAATGTTGGTCTATCTTTTGGTGAAACCCAAGTGTTAAAAGGCGTTAACCTAGAGATAGCGCCAGGTGAGTTTTTTGCTTTTCTAGGCCCATCTGGTTCCGGAAAATCCACATTATTAAGAGCAATCGCCGGTTTTGGCCCAACACCGACAGGGCAAATTTTGATCGGTAATAATGATGTCACCAATTTACAACCTTGGCAGCGAAACGTCGGTATGGTGTTTCAAAACTATGCTCTATGGCCACATATGACGGTACATGAGAACGTCGCCTTTGGCTTAGAAGAGCGCAAAGTTGCCAAGAGCGAAATACCCAAAAGAGTGATGCAAGCACTTGATCTTGTTGGCTTAGCTCATTTAGCAAAACGTCGCCCTTCCGAGCTTTCTGGCGGTCAGCAACAGCGTATTGCACTGGCGCGAACCATTGTTGTTGAACCTAAAGTTTTGCTACTGGATGAGCCATTATCAAACCTAGATGCCAATCTAAGAGTGCAGATGCGTCGTGATATTCTAAAACTGCAGCAACAATTAGGCTTAACCACTATTTTTGTCACCCACGATCAAGAGGAGGCAAATACCACTGCTGATCGCATGGCAGTGCTCAACAACGGGGTGATCCAGCAGGTAGGTCCCCCGATGGAGCTATACGATGCGCCGCAAAATCGCTTTGTCGCTAACTTCATTGGCTCTGCCAATATTATTGACGGTAAACTAAGCACAGATAGGCAAGGTGAAGTGTACAATTTTGTCACTGATAAAGGTCTAAATCTGGCGTTAAGTCACCAAGGGCAAGGCGATGTCAGCTTGATTTTTAGACCTCAAAACACTCATCTATTAGATGATGAAAATAGTATGAGTGATTGTATCAAGCTTAAAGGCCACGTAGTTTTTCGTGAGTTCTTGGGCAGTTTAATTCGCTATGGTATCGAGGTGAATGGCCATAATATATCTGTTGATGAAATGCACAGTATTGGCAAAATACATCGCAACGTAAATGATCTTGTCACTTTGGCTATCGACAACGATCAAGCGATTATTGTTAATCAATAAGTCTTCTAACAGTGCGATCTTATAATTATGATCTAACTATTTTGATCTAAGTAAAGAGAAAGCTTTGCATGATGTTACAAGCGCTGATGATATAAAGTAAAACCCCATCAAGCGCAGTCATTGTGAAAAGCTCTCAAGGTAGTTATCGCTGTTAATAATAGTAATCAAAGATGCCTGTGTTAATCACTAAAGGTGATTACGTTGACGCGCAAGGTGGCACTAATACTATGAAGCTAATTAAAGTGGATAACCTATTAACTGATTGCAGCTATTCGCAATCCTACTATTTATAAAAAAGGCAGTAACTGTAATGACTAGTGATGCAACAAAAATATATCTCGTTCGACATGGCGAGACTGTTTGGAACACCCAAAAGCGCTGGCAAGGCAGCCAGAATTCAGAACTAACAGATTTAGGCAAACAACAAGCAACACAAGCTAGAGATCTATTAAAAGAAACGCATTTTGATCTAGCTTACGTCAGCCCGCTGCAAAGAGCGGTGCAAACTATTGATATTATCTTAGAGGGCACTGGTATGGATATTGCCACTTTGCCGGCTGTACAAGAGATCAATATGGGAAAATGGGAGGGCAGAACTCAAGCTGAAATTGCAATTTCAGAGCCTGAGCAGGCTAACAATTTCTGGCATAAGCCTGATTTATTTAATGTCGATGGAGCTGAAACATTTACACAGTTACAACAGCGAGTTGTAAAAGGCTTAAATGAGCTGTTTGATCAACATCAAGGCAGCAGTATTTTGGTGGTTTCTCATTGGGTGGCTATTAAAGTAGCGCTGGCTTATTACTCTAATATTGAATTGAAAAATTTACCTGAGTTACCTAACCCTAAAAATGCTGAGCTGATCTGCTTTACTAAAACAGGCGATAGGATTAGTGTTAGCTAACTCTATTAAATATTGCCGTGCGTGCAGTTGTTATATGCAATAAACTGCACGCTTTTCTCTTTAATCATACTTTTAAGCCACTCTTTAGCTCAACTCTTTCATCAGCTCTTCTGCCAGCAGTTCCACATTATTTTTGATAAAATATTAGCAGTATCTCCTAAAAAACTTGTATTTAATCCCCGTTATTAGTTACAACCTGACTGTTTGCTTAATAAATTAAAGTATTTTATCGAATAGTCAGTTTTGTTGTTTTAGATCATAAATAGCGCAGTTATTACGCTAAAACTGGCGGTTAGATAGCCTTTAACAGGCAGTTAGATATACTTATAAGATAGTTAAAAACATATCAATTTTGACACTAGCGCGATGACTGACAAGCGAATAAGTCATCCATTAAGGAGTAATTTGATTATGAAAGTTGTGTTAATACCTGTCAGTGATAGACCTGAATGTGCCTTAGCTTTAAAGCAGGGTTTTGCTTTAGCTAAAGAGGTAGGTGCCAGTATTATCGGTTATCATATGAGACCCCACAGTTATTCAGCGGTCAAGTTACCTACCAGCCTAGTTGCTATCGATGATGATGTCAGCTGGGAGCAAGCATTGTCAGTTAAATCTAATGAAAATAGTCACATTGCTGCTCGCCTGTTATTTGAAAAAATTGCCAATCAATTTAACTACGACCTAGTGAAAAAACCTAATGGTTCAGCCGCTGCAATGTGGATAGAAAAAGTAGGCTCTCCTAGGTATCTTTTTTCAATCACAGGGCCTGTATCTGATCTTATTATTGTTTCAAGGCCTGCCAGTAACAACGCGGCTATCGCAAAATCTATTATGTTAAATGCGGTGATGCATTCCTCAACACCGGTGCTTGTATTACCCCAGACAGCGGTATCAAGCATCGGTAAACGAATATGTATTGCTTGGAATCAAAGTACTGAGGCAGCACTTGCCGTAAAAGCTGCGATGCCATTATTACAACAAGCAGAGCAAGTGAGTATTGTCACATGCGGGGCTGAAAACCTGCTTGGCCCTAAATCTAGACATTTGATTAAATACTTAGCATCATCAAACATCAAAGCAGAGCACATTGCCATGCAACAGACTGATGCCGCCACCGCAATTCTAGCAGGGTATCAGCAAACAGATTCTGATTTATTACTAATGGGTGGTTATAGCAGAAGCCGTATGAGACAAATAATTTTTGGCGGTGTATCTGAGTACATGTTAAATGAAGCCGATATACCTGTGATGATCTTGCATACTTAGTAATACATTTAGACTGCACTAACAAAGAGAGCTAACAAGACATCGGTTAATCCCCGCTTCGTTAGCTTATTGTTGATGTGTTTATTGAACTTATGCACGCTAAAATAGTGATTAAAACTTAGCAGCATTACCCTTTATTTAATCTTTGCATCTAGTCTTCTTTATGCATTTGAATAATTTTAGCGTTCAATAAAGGTATCAATTTTTCATGTTTACGATGCAGGTAATGGTACAACGGAATTCTCTGCACAACTCCTAAGCTTTTTATATTGTTATCCTGCAATTTTTTTAACTCATAATCACAGGCAAATTTAGTACAGACAATAACATCAACCCTTTTACGCTCTAACAAATCAAATAGCTCCTGGTATGTATTCACTGGGTGTACTTGCATGCCAAGCGTACCAATTTGAGCGTACTTAATACCATTAATGATGCCTATTTTATAGGGTTTCAAATCCTGCCAATCATTCATTTCAACATCCAAATCAATAGCCAGAGCCTGTGCATCTAACTGATCAATGGCCGTGGGGACCATTCTTAAATTCGGATAATATTGTTGCATGCCCTTAATGCGAAGTAACTCACCATCAACCTCGCCATTATTGGACATTTTTAACGCCCTTTTATCTGGGTACTGCTTAATGACGATGTCATAGTCTAGTTTTTGATATATTTGAGAAACTATATTTTTACCCTTCTCAAAAATAAAAAAATAACCTGTAGAAAAAACTAATTGGTTAGAAGCTTGGGTAACATTATGTAAAAACAACATTAACGCTATCAATATTATTTTTAAATACAACACTCTTTTCTCCCTCTATCAATAGATATTGCAATACCTAAAACCAATCGGCGTTAAGCTAGCATTAAGTATAGTGGATTATAGTGTGGTGTCGATAATTTCTACTGATAATCAGTGAATGGCGAAAAAAACAAGAAAAGGCTGATAAAAATCAGCTGAAACGTCTCATGTAGGCCTAATTCGCATTAGAAAAACCATAACCTAGAACTGGCTATAGCAGAACTGATACTGCTTTTATGAGTGATCGCATGTTTAAATAGTGATTGAAATTTAGCAGCAGTCCTCTTTATGTAACCTTTCAATCTCACCTTCTTTATGCATCTGAATAATTTGAGCGTTAACTAAAGGTAGCAATTTTTCGTGTTTGCGATGCAGATAGTGATAAAAAAATATTTCCTGAATAATACCTAAACTTTTAATATTATTATCCTTAAATTTTTTTAATTCATAATCACAGGCAGATTTAGTACAGACAATAACATCAACCCTTTTACGCTCTAACAGGCTAAATAGCTCTTTGTATGTATTCACTGGGTGTACTTTCATACCATTTGTACCAATTTGAGCGTATTTAATACCCGTAATTATGCCTATTTTATAGGGCTGCAAATCATGCCAATCATTGATTTGAATATCTAAATCAATAGAAAGAGCCTGTGCTTTAATGGTATCAATAGCCGTTGGCACTATTCTTAAATTCGGATAAAATCTTTGCATGCCTTTAATACGAAAAAGCTCGCCATCAACAGCGCCACTATTGGACATTTTCAATGCTCTTTTAGCAGGATACTGATTAACGATGACATCGTATCCCAGCCTTTTATATATGCTTGAAACAATTTTTTTATTCCTGTCAAAAATAAAAAATTCGCCCGTAGAAAATACTAATTGATTAGAAGCTTGAGCAATATTACTTAAACATAACAATAACGTTATAAATAATATTTTTATAAGCACCATTCCCCACTCCCTCTTATCCATAAGATGCAATCATAGCTATAACACATAAAAATTAAGTTTGAGTTAAGTATAGCTGATTAATTTAGAGTGTCTAAATTTTATACGAATAATAAACTGGATACTCTTTGATACATTAAAGCGGATCTTACTTTATCAATTATCAAATGTTATCACTCAGATCTGTTAAAATGAGGACGCAGCAGGAGAAGTTATTAATTAAAGCTATTGATTAAAGTGATAAATTTGGCTAGTTCTCCAAACATGCTTCAACACAATTGTGAATATTGCCAGGCTCTGGTTGCTATCAACTAGCAAGTTTATGTGTACTGCAAATCTTAAACAACATTTGACGAGGTTCTAAGTTTTACTATGATTGATTTTTTATGGCCTATATTTGGTGGCGTTTTGATCGGCTTATCAGCAACCGTACTTTTACTCTTCAATGGTAAAATAGCAGGTATTAGCGGGATTATTTATCACGCGATTACCGATAAAACATCGGTTAATAGAAAACAGCACTGGTTTTTTCTTATCGGTATTTTACTAGGTGCGTACTTATTTCATCTACTTTCTGGCAAGGCACTACCTGAGACTAATGATAACTACCTGCTCGCAATAATAGCAGGCTTATTAGTTGGCGTTGGCGTCAAGCTTGGCAACGGTTGCACTAGCGGACATGGTGTCTGTGGAATAGGACGCTTATCCATGCGCTCATTAGTGGCAACGATCTGCTTTATGCTGACAGCTATCATCAGCGTCGCGATTATTAACAGTATTATACCAACAGGTGCACTATGAATCGTATTATGAGCTTAATTAGCGGGTTACTGTTTGGTGCAGGCCTCGCCGCATCAGGTATGACAAATACCGCAAAAGTGACGGGTTTCTTAGATATATTTGGTAACTGGGACCCTGATCTATTACTGGTTATGGCTTCAGCCGTGATCACCACTCTTATTTGTTTTCGCTTTGTTTTAAAACGATCAAAACCAGTGTTTGCTTCATCCTTCTCGTTACCGTTAAAAACAGTAATTGATCTAAGACTTTTATTAGGTGCTGTTTTATTTGGCATCGGCTGGGGGCTATATGGTTATTGTCCAGGCCCTGCTGTCGCCGCTATCGTTTATTTGCAGCCGGTGACCGGGGCGTTTTTAATAGCGATGTTACTGGGTATGTTTATTGCCAGCAAAATACCTAAAAGCTGATAAAAATATCGATAATATGATGCTTTAGATCACTAGGTGTCTTGCAATAATACTCTCCAGCGTTTCTGGATTGTCTGATGACAGCTCATGATTAACAGGCCAAGCAGTGCCAAACTCGCTGCCAACACAAAGCCTTTTTCAACGCGCTCATGCAGCAACCAGACACTAAAGCAGACACCAAAAACAGGAGTCATAAAAGTAAAAACACCGATCTGTGATGCTAAATACTGACGCAGTAACTAGAACCATAATAACAGGCTGGCAAAATACACCACCACACCTTGAAATAACAAGTTACCTAGCACAGACGTGGTTAGTGTATATTCGGTTTGGCCCATAACATTAGCAAAGAATTAGGCACATCCGAGCGTGCCTTGCCAAGTACAGGAGTTACAAACGCGGATGAGTGTTGGGAAAATATTGAACACACCACACTAAAAAGCCACCGCCAATAGTGACACAATCAGTGTCACTTCTCTTTTTTGAAAACATCATCCTTCCAATCAGGCCCAACATTCTCTTCTATATACTCGCGAATAAATTGTCTTACTTTTTGTGATGGCGTGACATCTTCACTGCTACATAATTTTTCAAATGCTTTCTTTTTTTGCGGATCAATTAGCAGAGTCAATCTGGCTGTACGGTTTTCCATAATGCACCTTTTATGTTAATCAAATTAACATTGAATTAAGTTATAATGAGAGGATAATACACATATTATATGATGTTAGATACCGAGTGAAATATTATGGCGCATAGATCCCATCTGTTTACATTACGAATATTTCACGCTTTAACAGAGTCCCTCACAGAATCCCCCTATAGCCTCAAGCTATTTTCACAAGATTTATTAGCGGGTATTACTGTCGGTATCATTGCCATCCCTCTGGCTATGGCACTAGCGATTGCGAGCGGCGTTTCGCCAGAATATGGTTTATATACTGCTATTATTGCAGGCTTTATTATCCCGTTAACTGGTGGGTCTAGGTATAGCGTGTCAGGGCCTACCGCTGCTTTTGTCGTGATCCTCTACCCTATAGTGCAACAATATGGATTATCTGGCTTACTGCTAGCAACTATTCTTGCGGGGATTATATTGATATTAATGGCCTTTCTAAGACTTGGTCGATACATCGAGTATATTCCAGAGTCGGTGACCCTTGGCTTTACTGGCGGTATTGCTGTCGTTATTGCGACGTTACAAATAAAAGATTTTTTAGGCTTACAGATAGCAAATATGCCAGAGCATTTTATTGACAAAGCCGCTCTACTTTTTCATCTAATCCCAGATTATAACCTGTACAGTTTATCCGTTGGCGCTATCACTTTACTGGTGATGCTAAGCTGGCCATACTTAAAAACGCCTATACCAGCCCACCTACCCGCTGTCATTATCGGTAGTTTTATAGCGTTAATCGCAAATCAATCAACCGGCGAAGTAGCGACAATAGGCTCTAGCTTTAACTTTGTATTACCCAATGGCGCGCAAGGTTTTGGCATACCCTCAATACTGCCTGAGTTGCTGTGGCCTTGGCATAGAACTCAAGCAGGAGAGCCTCTGTTAGTCTTTAGCTGGCAACTATTACAAGATTTACTACCCGCAGCATTTGCAATCGCCATGCTCGGCGCGATTGAATCGCTCTTGTGCGCCGTGGTTTTAGATGGGATGAGTGGCAAAAAGCATAGCGCTAATAGCGAGCTATTAGGGCAAGGCATTGGTAATATTATTACCCCTTTCTTTGGAGGTATTACAGCGACAGCAGCCATTGCCAGATCCGCTGCTAACTTTAAGTCAGGAGCTAAAACCCCGATAGCCTCTATCATTCATGCTTTAGTTGTTTTAGTTGCTCTGATCTTCCTCTCTAAATTACTATCTTATTTACCGATGGCCAGTATGGCAGCCTTATTATTGATTGTGGCTTGGAACATGAGCGAGGCACCTAAAGCACTACACTTGCTTAAAACAGCGCCCTTGAGTGATTTATTGGTATTGCTATTATGCTTCTCGCTGACAGTACTATTTGATATGGTTATCGCTATTAGCGCAGGCATTATATTTGCATCACTACTCTTTATGAAACAAATAGCAGAGACAACCACTGTGCGTGAGATCACTCACACAAGTAAACTGATAGATGTTGATATCCCCGATGGCTACAGCGTCTTCAAAATCTGCGGGCCTCTCTTTTTTGCCGCATCCGATAAAATATTTGGTGAATTATCGCTATTATGTGCAAGCAACAAAGGAGTCATACTATATCTTGACGCTGTCTCTATTGTTGATTCAGGCGGTGTTACTGCATTGCGTAAATTCATCGAAAAATCGGCTAATAATAATACAAAAATATACTTGGCTGATTTACAAAGACAGCCATTAAAAACACTAAGCAGAGCTAATTTAACGCCTAATAAGCATGTTATTATTGTTACAACTCTCGCTTTAGCACTACAAAACTTAAAAAAAGAAGAGGAATTTCATTGAAAATTGACCAGGCAATTCAACAATACCAGGAAGGTGTTTTTAGATCGGCAACCATAAGAAAAAGCCCGAATAATCTTAATGAGTGGTTCATTATGCTGATGGATAATAACGGTTTATCATTTATGATTGCAGATAATGATGACTCCATCATTACCTGCTCTGATCTTAATAATATTTTTGAAACATTAAAGGAGATAGGCTTTTCTTCAGCAGAGGTCTACTTCAAATAAAATAGTATTGAGGAGCTTAACAATATTAAGCTTAATGCGAGATCCTCAATAAACGAGCACACCACATAATTCACATATTATAGTCTAGTAAAAAGCCCGTAACTAGTATTTTACAGGGCTTTTAGATTAGCGTTATATTTCATCATTATGATAGTCTTTTTTTAATAAACCCTTAGCTATAGCCATTGTATTGCCCACGGATTCAACCTGGACGGTATCATTATTTAGACTATTTAATACTGATTTTAACAGTCTGAGTAATACTTCTCTTAACAATTATTAACAGAATATTTTTCTGTTTATGTACCTGCATCAAAACCTATATAGAAAAACCATGCCTCGTATAAATCGATAACGCACTGAAAATAGTAAGCCATTGAAATACTGAATTTTTATTAATCGATGATTTAGATACAATTATTTTCATACAACACTAACATGTTAGTTGACGATTGATATAATTGATGCTAGTTTTCGCATACAACAAAAACAATTAAATATGAAGTCAGCACAGGAATTTTCAATGATCATTAAGCCCAAACAAACTATTCACTCACATGGCAGCCTTCATGTGTTGAAGGCCTTGTCACTATCTAAACCATCTATTTAACATTTGGTTTTATATAAATAAAAACCATGGAATTTTATTCTTATTAAGTAAATCAGTGCGTAAAGCTCAATTGTTTCGTTGATTTTTAATAATAAAAAACATAACATGAAATTTAACGCATAACTCGTCATGCATTATTTAATGAATCAATTTTCCAAATGAATAACCCTAAACTTTAATAAAAAATAAATAGGTAGATCCATGACTAAAATTAATAAAAATAATCTAAAAACTCAGTTTTCTCTTTTGCATAAACTAACTCGTCGCTCGCTCTTGATCACAACGTCTACTATTGCTGTGGGCATGGCATTTTCTGGGGCTGCCAGTGCTGCAACAACATTAAAATGGGCACATGTATATGAGGTAGGTTCTGCTTACAATAGCGCTGTAGTTTGGGCAGCTGAAGAAGTTAAGAAGCAAACTGAAGGACGACTAACCATTGATGTTTTTGCCGCATCTTCGCTAGGTAAAGAAGTCGAATTAAATGAAGCATTAGATTTTGGTTCTGTTGACATCATATACTCAGGCGATATTTTTGCAGGGCAAACATATGCGCCAATGCGAATCTCATCATTCCCATTTGCTATTCGTGATTTTGATCACTGGAAGAGCTATCGTGATAGTGACTTGTATCAAAACATTACATCTGCCTACGGCAAAAAAACTGGCCATGATGTCGTAGGTTTTACCTATTATGGCGCTCGACATGTAACATCAAACTTCCCTATCAATACACCTAAAGATATGGACGGTATGAAAATACGTGTGCCTAACGCACCTCTGTACTTAATGTTCCCTCAAGCGGTCAATGCAAACCCTACTCCAATGGCTTTTTCTGAAGTATATCTAGCGCTACAACAAGGTGTGGTTGATGGGCAGGAGAACCCTCTTCCAACGATTAAGTTCAAGAAATTCTATGAAGTGCAAAAATATATTAATTTAACCGGACACATGACTAACTCAGTCTTTTCTATTATCTCTAGCTACACAAAAAATAAAATTAGCGAGGAAGATTACAAGATCTTAGCAGCCATTGCTGAACAAGCCGCTAAAAGAGCATCGAATGAAATTAATGACTCAGAACAGAGCTTAGTTAGCTGGTTTAAAGATCAAGGCGTTATGGTTCAAGAAGTGGATACTAAACCATTCGTTGCTGCAATTAAGCCTCTATTAACAGCACAAGATAATGGCTTTACGGCTGAGCAATTAGCTGAATTAGAAGCGCTATAAGCACTAATTAAATAGAGGGAGTCCTGATGATAACTCAAAAGGAAAAAGGGCAAGTTGATACTAATGACTTGTCTTCCCTCAATTTGATCGATGAAGATCAAGTTGAGGAAAAGTTTAAATTTAATTTTTACGATCTACCCGCCATGCTTTTTTTCTGGGTGTTAGTAGTTATTGTTTTTTTACAGTTTTTCACAAGATATGTATTGAACGATTCGCTCGGCTGGACAGAAGAAATTTCTCGATTTTTACTTATTCTAGTTGGTTTTATAGGCTCAATTACAGCCGTTAGAAAAGGGAGTCATATTTTTCTAGAGTTCTTATATCGCTATACCTCTAGCAAAGTGACTAAAATATTAGTGCTTTTTTCTGATCTAGTTTGTGTGTTTTTCTATAGTTACTGTGCCTACTTATCGTTTGAAGTAGCTACGCGTATGCACCAAAGCTTGGTATCCATTGCCATTCCAAAATCGTATCTATATTGGGTCATTGGATTTTGCTTTATTTTAATGGCATGTCACTCTTTTTGGTGGGTCATCAAACACGGCAAATTACAAAGTGATGAATTAGTTAACCATATTAATAATCAAATAATAGCCGATTAAAACCTAAGGATTATTATGTATATTCTTTTCATGTTTCTCATCTTATTTGCACTCCTTGTTGCCGGTGTTCCAGTTGCGGTATCTCTTGGTGTCGCATCTTTAATTTTTATTCTTTTTGAAGGTATGCCAAGTATTGTCGTACTACATAACATGGTAAATGGCATAAACAGCTTCACTTTAATTGCTATCCCCTTCTTTATTTTAGCTGGTCATTTAATGAATACTGGCGGGATTACCAACAGAATTTTTACCTTTGCTCGCTCTTTAGTTGGCTGGTTGCCAGGCGGTTTAGGCCATGTAAACGTCGGCGCTAGTGTTATATTCGCAGGTATGTCAGGTGCTGCTGTTGCCGATGCTGGCGGCTTGGGCAATGTTGAAATTAAGGCAATGAAAGATGCAGGTTACGATACGGGCTTTTCAGTGGGTATTACTGCCGCCTCCTCAACTATTGGCCCAATTATCCCGCCATCATTACCGCTAGTTATTTACGGTGTAATGGCGGACACATCTATAGGGCAACTATTTGCTGCGGGGTTAATCCCAGGTTTATTAATGGCATTCTCTTTAATGATTATGGTGTCTTGGTTTGCCAAAGTTCGCAATTACCCAAAAGATGATCAATTTAAATTTAAGGTGTTAGTCTCAAGCTTTAAAAGAGCATTCCTACCCTTGCTGACGCCAGTAATTATCGTAGGCGGTATTTCTACTGGATTGTTCACCCCAACAGAAGCCGCTGTAGCCGCCGTTGCTTACTCTATCTTTTTAGGGCTATTTGTTTATCGTACTTTAACTTTAAATAATATTTTAAAGGTATCACAGGAAACAATTGAAACAACAGCAGCCATCTTGATGATTGTCGCTACTTCTACCATCTTTGCTTGGATTTTAACTGCTAACCAATTTGCTGCTTTCTTTGCTGAAAATCTACTGTCATTTACCAGTGATAAAATAATGATACTGTTGATAATGACCTTACTGATTTTAATCATTGGCTGCTTTATGGAAACTATTGCAGCCATTACTATTCTAGTGCCTGTGCTCTTACCTGTCGCAATAGAAATTGGTATTGATCCTGTTCATTTTGGTATTATTCTTATTTTAAACTTAATGCTGGGACTACTCACACCACCGGTAGGGATGGTTCTATACGTATTAGCAAAAGTATCAGATACTTCATTCGAGCGATGTGTAGTATCAACCGCACCGTTTTTAATACCTTTAGTTACAGTGCTACTGTTACTTACTTTTATCCCTTCTATTTCAATGTGGCTACCTACCATGCTCTACCGTTAATCTTTATTATAACAATAGAGCGCGATTACAATAAAACTGATTGCTGCATAAAAAAGCCGGTAAAGTATTACTTTACCGGCTTTTTATTTAATGGCTTATTACCTTAAAAAAAGTAAGACTCTCGGTGTATGTTAAGTGGGTCTACATTTAATGCTTGTAACCAATCTTGCGTCGAGTTCATTAAGTTATCTGGCCCGCACAAAAAGACGTCTCGCTCTAATAAACTATCAATATTTGCAAAATCTGTTTCATTTAATCGCTTTTGATCGATACTAAGCGAGGCTTGCGGGTATTCATTTTTCAATAGCGTCGGTATGTCTTCTGCTTTCAGATGTGCATCTGCTAAGCTTTGATACGCCATAATAGTGAGCGAGATAGATGGTGCAAGCTTCGCTTGATCTTTAAGGAAGTGCTTAAGAATGGCAATATCATCATCTCGCCCTGCAAACATTAAAACAATATCGCTCACTAGAGGTGTTTGGCTATTCGCGAGTGCTCCACAGACACTTTTGATGCCATCCCACATCGACATAAACGGTGTAACACCTACGCCACCTGCTACCCATAACATTTTTGATGGTACACGAGGTAAGGGATCTGCCGGGGCTTGATTGAAACAGCTAAAACCCTGCCCGGTACCATTAAATGTGAGTGCCCAAGTTTTATTTTTAGCGTTTGATAACGATGCACTTTGATCATGCAGAAAGTTAGAAACTAGCCCGCCAGGTTTACGTTTGACGGTAATTTCAACACGATCGAGCAAATCAAACTGCCGGCTAGCACCATTAAAGCTAGCGGCAGATGATAGGGTCCATGTGCGGATGTAATCTTCATTGACTTGTTGAGGTGTCATTTCATCCATATGGCTGTATCCCACGTCTAACTGCTCAGAAAAATCAAAGACACCAAAGCCACCAGCAGCAGGTGCTTTAATTGGCATCGATAACTCAAATGTAAAGGTACTCATACTAGATGTCAGCTTTTGCGCTGAGATAAGCGTTGCTTTAATGACTTGCTCAGCTGTTGTTTGTGATGTTTTTGTATGCCCCATCTGCTCTATTTCTTGTTGAAGATATCTTATGGGAGGGTTGTAAGGAGAGAGCTGCTCGCTTGCCATCATGCGTAAATTTAATGCACCTTTTATAAATACTGCCCCCGTAATACGTATGCGGGTAACTAAGCTCATACGAGGCATCAGTGCTTGCGCAGCATCATCAAATAAATTCTCGGCGTGACCTGTAACGTACAACATATGGCCGTTGATAAAATCAGCAAACACTAAACCAACTTCTACATCACTTTCTATATTACCTAGTGATTGATAAAAACGATTACCTGAATAATCAGGCAGCACTAAAAAAGTTGTTACTTTACTATGCTCAGATGACTCATCTGTTTCTTCATAAGTACGTACAAAACCAGGTGTTCCACCACGATGGTTAAGCCCCATATCTGCCTTAGTATCAACACTAGCACTGTCTTTTGGTATATGTTTGGTTGCCAAAAACACAGTACTTGCCTGATTAATTACATCTTTACATTCATCTGAAAGTGAATCGTTTAAAGATTCAAAACTATCAAGAGCAACTTCTGCCTCTCTGTTGTAAGGGCTTAAATCGCGAACAGTAATATATTTAGGGCAGTTACCTAGATGCTCATCTGATTTCAAGCGAAGCTGAAGCCTTCCTGAAGGATCAGCAGCTACTGACTTTATGTTACCTGCTAATTTATTGCGACGTCTATTTGCAAAATCGACACCGACACCTGCAAATAACTGATTACTTTGAGCGACCTTTGCGGTATCTGCCATCTTCACAGAGCGAAAGAAGGGATCTGCTGTGCTTAACTGGGTAGACAGCTTTAATTCATTGTCAGCTAACAGCTGAATACCGATAGCTGGATCACTATCTGATTTTGTAATTAGAATACTCGCCCAAGGCCGCCCTTGTTGATCGAGGGTACACAGTGGCAGATATGATAAACCCGTGTAAAAATCCGCATGCTGAGTTGGCATCTCAGTCGCCATAAAGCTTGGTATTTGCTGCGTTAACTGTGCTGGCGTATGTCTTTTTTGCTGAACGCTTGTTTCACCAAAGTGCTGTGTATGTGAATGGCTGCTTGTCATGCTATCTCCTGAGTACATGTATAAATTATTGGATGATGAGCTAATATGACTCATATTTAGTAGTCACAGCTAAGAGATATTTAGCATCACATATTGGTTTTAGAAAAACACTCACTATTTTTAACATAGCTAGTTTTTATAGATTGGAAGAGTAGAGTTTAAAATGCTTAGTTTGTTCAAATTTTCCTGCAAGTTCACCGCGTATTGTTAATACCGCCAACAATTAATATCCTAGCAAAATTAGCAATCACACCTTTTTAGGTGCTATTTCATCAAATGCCCTAGATAACAATTACTAAAGCAATACTTATTATAATGTATTTATTAATGTATACTTTATTTTATTCATTTCGTATATTTAGAAAACCTTATTGTACTCATTACATACTTTAGGATTTATATGCTAGAAACATTTATCAAAATCATCCCTTTATTCGCATTAGTCGCTCTGGGCTATTTCTGTAAACGACAGGCGATTGTCGGCGTTATTAGCCTTAAATATCTGACACGTTTTGTAATGTATTTATCGTTACCTGCCGTACTTTTGAGCAAGCTTGCTACCACTGATTTTGCAACCTTAATCGATATTCCTTTTTTAAGTGCTTACTTATTATCGCTACTTTGCGTGATGTTAATCTCTGGGCTTGTGGGCTATTTGCTATTTGAGAGGCGCGCTAATAATGGCGTAATGTTAGGTTTAGGTGGGGTTTATGGCAATATTGGTTTTCTGGCGATACCGGTTCTAGGAGCGAGTGTTGGCGAGTGGACTTCAGTGCCACTGGCTCTTATGCTGACGATCGACTTACTGATACTTTTGCCTTTCTCATCTTTTTTACTGCAAATCAGTAATGCCAATAACAACGATATTGACCAGCACGACAGCAACTTCACTCCTCTTACAGCACTAAAGCGCTCATTACTCAATCCGCTTATTATTGCCATTATTATAGGTTTAATATTATCGGCTTACAGCATTACCTTACCAACGAGCATTATTGGCGGGCTAGATTTATTAAGTAGCGCAGCAGGCCCATGTGCCATGTTTATCGTTGGGAGCGCACTATTTGGTCGCAGTATTACTCAAAACCCTTTTGCTGCAATCTACATATCGACAGTCAAATTAGCCATCATGCCTTTTGTTGTATTTTTAATGATGACCCTGTTTCAAGTAAACTCAGTGTGGGTTTTGATAGCGACACTAGGTGCTGCTATGCCTTGCGCTGCGGTATTAGGTGTGATGGCTGAGGAATACAAGACGCTCTCTCATCAGGCATCCACAGCGGTGTTATTAACGACTGTGATATCAGTTGTCAGCTTGCCTTTGTTAATACATTATTTGCATTAAAAAAACGATAATGACACATACTTTCATTAGTAATTATATAATTTGTGTACATAAACCTAGCCATCATCTTGGCCAGACAATGGCTAGGTTTGCTAACAATAGTTAACCTCTGGTTTATGCCCAGTGTTTACATTTAAATTTACTGCTCACTTTCAGCCCTTGCATTTAATGCCTGTGCAATGTGCTCTATCGCTATGCCATGTTTGTTACAAACATCTACATTAGACTGCAGCCAGGCAATGGCGTCATCAGTGTCTTTAAAAATACCGCCAGGCACTTTAAATACCGCTTCTACACTCATATGTTTCATCGCATCGTATGATGCCCCAGGTACGATGTTGATCATTGCGGATACCAAGTGCTGTATTTTTATCGCGGCTGAATCTTTTAACCAAGCCCTCGTTAGCTTACCTGCACCTTGACTATGTATCAGTGATTGGGCATCGTGATAGATTCGAATCGCGATAAAAGGTTGCTCTTGCAGCAGCTTTTTATCCCACTGTGCTATTACCAGCTGATGATCTTCAAGACTTTGCTGCCCTGAAAACTCAAGGAGAAGTACTGCTTCTATACTCTGATTAGTACTAAACATAATTGACCTCCACAAACACTTTAAAACCTAAACTGTACGCCTAAATTAAGGGTCCGCGGCTGCAAAAGAACCGCTGTATCTAAGTCTCTAGAGTTAGCATTCTGAGTACGTGCAATTGCTTTTTTAGAGTCAAACACATTTTTTACAGAGGCAAACCATCTCGCTTGTCCTTGCTCATAAGCGACTTGCGCATCAGCGACAACGTAGGGAGATGTCTTACTGCGTGGTCTATTGTTGACGTCTGAATAGTAAGCATCAGAGAAGCGAGCGCCAAAACTTGTACTCCATTTACCCTTGTGCCATCCAAGGCCGAGGTTTGCCGTGACTTTAGGGGCATTTAATAACTCATTGCCTTCAACACCGGAGTCAGCATATTCGCTTATTTTTGTCTCTAGAAGCGCTAAATTTGCAGACAGATCAATGGTGTCAGTCAATGCAGCTTCTAGCCCCACCTCTAAGCCGATAGTTTTAACCTTATCGGCATTACGAACCACAAAGCTCTCATCTGTCGTATCATTAGGTGTTAAATCAAAAGGTAGCTGCATATCTTTATATTGCGAATAAAATAAATTCTGAGTGGTTCTTACTTTGCCACCGAAGAAACTTTGACGAGAATAAATCTCATAAGTCCAAGCTGTTTCCTCTTCATATTCATAGTTAACAATAGGGAAACCAGAGGCGATACCGCCACCACCAGAGTTATAGCCTTTAGATGCTTGCACCCCCCAACTCACATTGTCACTCACTCTCCAGTTTAAACCTATTTTAGGTAGAAGTGCTGTGTAAGTTTCATCTGAAGATATATTGATAAGAGAGCGAGTAGGATCCCCGCCCTCGCGTTGGCGATGCTCGCGCTCATAACGAGTACCAATAGACAGATCAAGCGTTGGCGATAGTGGAACAACGCCTTCTGCGTATACTGCAATGGTATCTGTTTTGTCTCTAAAGCTTTGTAAGCCAGCAAATTGGATCGTTTCATCTTGGCGTGCGTTGTAAAAAAATGCACCGAGTATTGCACTTCTGCCCTCATCATCAGAGTATTTAAACTGTGGCTCAAGCACAAATTCTTTAGTATCAATTGTAGCATTCGAACCATTAGGTGCAGTGGTTCTACTAAAACTAAAGTCTGTTGCTGAGGTGTTTAATTCTAACTGCCAGTTATCATTGAGATCTTGAGAATATCCCACGCTTAAGCTGGTTGTTTTAGGCTGGTGAGTTGGTTGTTCAGGGAAGTTAGAGCGTTTTTCAGCAAAAGGCTTGACGATAATTTCACTGTTAGGCGCCACATAATCTGTGTGGTTGAAATTAACGAGTAACCGAGAGTTAGTTTCCTCATTGGGAATGATTAATAGTTTTGAGCGAAATGACAGGCCGCTTACCAGGCCTGGATTATCAACGCCTTGATAACTATCATAATCAACAGCAGAGTCGCGCTCAAAGCCATCGACACTAATACGTAGTGCGACTTTATCGTCAACTAATGGAACGTTCAGCATACCCGATGCACGTCGTTGAGCATCATTACCGATCGACATTTGCACCATAGCTTCCTCTTCAAACACAGGATCGTTTGTTTTTACAACGACAGCGCCTGCAATCGCATTACGCCCTACTAAGCTACTTTGCGGGCCGCGTAATACTTCTATTTTGTCGACATCAAATAAGCCGACATCACCAAAAGCAATCTCGTTATAGCTAGCTGGGCGCCCATCAATTTGCCAGCTTAGCCTTGGTCTACTACCGGCAAAGAAAGCATTCGCGTTCTCAGATGGCCCTGTACCATCGACTCCACGTACTGTTGGTGCTTTGCCTGTTCCTGTTACCATTGTAAAGTTTGTGGTTTTGCCAAGCACATCGTTTAATGTATCCAGCCCAGGTTTTCTTTCTAAATCTAAGCTATCTACTATATTAACGCTGTAGCTACTATCAAATATAGATCGTTGAATGAGCTCGCCAGTGACGGTCATTTTACCTATTTGTTGTGGTCTTTCATCGCCTACTGACTCTGCCCAAGTTACAGATCCCACCAGTAATAATGGAAGCACTGCCCAGTAGTTTATATTTACTATTTTATTCATACAGCCTCAACTTTAATATACTTAAATCTAATTGATAATAGATATCATTTACATTTATATTATTATGTTGATACCATGTGTGCCACCCCATAACAGCGAAAAGATCCAATAGCGGGTAATATTTTAATGAGGACCATAAAAATTGGCAGATGCTAAAAAACCAGTTAACGATGAATATTTTCGTCAACGAATAGCCGCAGTGGGCGGGCAATCTAATTTGACCTTAGCTGATCCATTAGGAGTAAGCACATTAGCGCATGCTGACTTTCTACCTTTTGAAGGATTATACGGAGCATCTCCCAATTTAATGTTGACGCTTTGTACCGCTCACATAGGACGAATGGGCCGTTACTGTGCACAAAACCAGTTGGAAGGTGTCATTCGCCCCGGCACTTTTTTGCTTGCATTGCCGAATACTCCCGCTCAAGGATTTTGGTCAAAAACACAGATGCTCGGTATTTCTATCAACCTAGAAAAGCTTACCAAAATGTTAGAGCAAGTATACTTGGTTGATGATTTGCTACCTGCTGCTACTAGCTTGCACACTGACACTCTCATTTCTTCAGTCATGACAGCAATGTGGAGAGATGCAGAGTTACATGGTTTATCGAGTGCCTTTTTTGAACAGGGTATGATGCTGCTATTAGATCGTTTAGTCGGGCTTGATAATAAAAAGCCTGCCACTAAGCGCAGCTATCAGCTCAATAAAATAAAACTGCGGAGAGTATTAGAGTTAATAGAGAGCCGTTTAGAGCAAGATGTCACAGTATCTGAATTAGCAGCTTTAGCGGAACTGGATACTCGCAGTTTTACTCGCGCTTTTAATGCGACCACCGGTTTCTCGCCTTATGTCTACTTCACAATGAGAAGAATGGAGTTAGCGAAGCGATTAATGCTAGAGACGACACAAACCATCACCGAGATTTCGATGCAGGTTGGTTATAGTAATCCCAGTAAATTCTCTGCTGCATTTCGCCGTATTTGTGCAATACCTCCAAATACTTGGAGGCGTGACAATAGTTAATAAGTCATTGAAGTAAATTATTTTCGGTAAAATGCAGTGCTTAACGTAGAGATCGCCTGCCCTATACGCGGCCCAAAACCTATCATTAGTAAGGCGTCCATCGTCACTAAATGTTTATTCTTTCCCGCTGGCGTTTGGCTAATAGCTGGGTTACTTAATAGTGCCTCAATGTCCTTGTGCTGTACTCTATCACTGACCATTAAAATGGCCTCGGGTTGAGCGGCAATCAAAGCCTCTAAAGATATTGCTTTGTAGCCATTAAAGCCACTGACAGCGTTAACACCACCTGCCAGTCGAATCATTTCTGTCACCGGTGTATCATCACCAGCAACAATAGGGCTACCGGATTTAATACTGAGTATAAACAAGACTTTTATAGGCTGTTTACTAGGATCTATCTTTAGCTGTGCTTGTTCGACATCATGTTTAATACTTTGCCATAACAACTCACCTTGTGGACGCATATCTAAAAGCTCGGCTACACCAATCACTTTTTCTTTTACTGTAGCTAACGACGCATTATCACTATAACGCCTGACTAGAATGCCTGCAGCTTCTATTTGATTTAACGTTTTATCTGGGCCTGAATCGTCAGTAGCGATCAACAAATTAGGCTCCAATGATATGACGCCCTCTGCTGAAATATCACGCTTGTAACCTATCTGCGCTAGGCTTTTTGCCTGTACGGGGAAACTTGAAGTAGTATCGACTCCCACTAAGAGATCTTCACGATTGAGGGCATAAATGATTTCCGTGAGCGAGCCATCGGCTGATACGATGCGCATAGGTTTTTGCTCAGCTATTGCTAGGCTGAAACTACAGCCAATAATCATCGTTAGTAAATAAATTTTCAGTTTTTGCATGCTAAATGTAGTCTCTGCTTTTATTTTATGAAGGCATTGGTAATTTTTTAGCAGAATAATATAGAACAAACCGCCTAACAAGTAATAATGATTATCATTAACTTAATATTTTATAGCTCCACTACCCTGTTTTGTGATTTTAATACAAGAGCCTATACCACTTATAAAACAAACCAAACTGATGTTGCCTTTGTAAATATAATAAAATATTCAATAAAAACAAAAACTAGTACAACTTAATTACTAATACTGAATACTGCCGCTTGTATCAATTACAGCGATTACATCTTTAAATCAGCAGACCTCTAGAAGATAAACATATTAGTGAATGATAAAAAGACAATATTACTAAATAGTAATGATTATCATTTGCTCTTTACTTGTTATTTGTAATTAAGCTAGAATGCCCAGCGTTATTTATCAGCTAAATGTATTGCCAGCAAGTTTTCTTAGATTTTTCATGAAAAGCCAGCCAGTCAACTAATTAACTTAATCCAGTTATTGAGGTTTTCATGTACTATAAATTCACCTGCACATTAGTAGCGGGCTCCGCCCTTGTAATTTCTTCCAACATCCTTGCACAAGATACTGATATTAAAAATGCAACCGAACAAATTGGCGGTAGTAGCTTATTAAATAAAATCACCATATTTGGCGATAGACAAGGTCGAAAACCACTCGATGTCGCTGCCAATATTACTGTTATCGGTAGTGAGGAGCTGGCAGATCACGCGATTACAGACATGCAGGAACTCGTTCGCTACGAACCTGGCATAGAAGTACTACGCCAAACCACATCGACAGATCCTTTCAATACCTTTAACGGTTTTAATATTCGAGGTGTCGGCGGTAACCGAGTACAAATGATGGTTGATGGTGCACGTTTACCTGAGCGTATTATCGATGGTACGCGTGATTATCTTGATTTTAATTTTACCAAACAGGTTGATATTGTACGCGGACCCGGCTCTGTTTTATGGGGCGCAGATGCTCTAGGCGGTATCGTCGCTTTAGAAACACTTGACCCTGATGATATTTTAAATGATCGAAAAACCTCTGGTGGCGAAATAGGCACATCTTACAATAGTTTAGATAACGAACTGAGCTCTACAGTGACATATGCCCATCAAGTGTCTGAGCAATTAAGTTTACTGGGCGGCCTTAATTATACACGGGCTAATGAAGCAGAATTTGGCAATGCGAAAGCCGATGGCGGTATCTGGGGTTGTTCGCGTAATGTCTCATCTGGGGCAACACCATGTAATGAGCTAGACCCAACAGATAAAGACAGTTATCGAGGCTTAGCTAAAGCTGTGTTTACGCCAAATGAACAGCATAGGTTTGAATTTACCGGCGATTACATGAAACGTAATACAGATGTCGATTTTGACACAACACTGGGACTCACCTCTTCTGGCGACATTATTAATAACTATGATCGACAGCTTGATTTATATCGAGGTCACTTTTCTGTACAACATGAATGGGATATCGGTAGTCAGTTAATTGATAATTTAAAGTGGAGCTTGAGTTATTCTCCTAGTGGTTATGAACGTACTGGTGTAGAGAGTAAAACCAATAGCAGTAGTGAGGATATCGTTGAGAATGATTTTCTATCATTTAGTGAAAAATTTATAGAATTTGATGCACAAGCCACATCTTGGGTTGATATAGGAAGTGTTGGCCACACCTTCACTTGGGGAATTGATGGAGACTTCACAAAAACAGATTACCAACGCATTGATTCTGTACAAAATTTAACATTAGGTACTACAACTGAATCACGCGCAGGTGGTTTTAACTTTGCCAATGCAGAAACAGTGCGAGCTGATATTTTTGTTCAAGACCAAATCGAATTCTTTGATGGCAGGCTAGAAATAACACCAGGGATGCGTTATGCAACCTATAGCTTGGACCCTAAACCAGATGAAGACTATCAATCTGTTGTTGGTTCTGAACCTGTTAAAGTGACGGACAATGCAGTGCTTTACGCACTAGGTGCCGATTTTAAACTCGATGATACTTATTCAGTTTATGCAGCCTTTAATGAAGGCTTTAAAATGCCGACAGCTCAACAGCTTTATACTTCTCTACCAGGTACTTTCTTTACTCTAATTCCGGCCCCTGATTTACGCCCTGAAACAGTGAAAAACTACGATATCGGTTTTCGCGGTGAATTCAATCGCGGCTTTTTCTCAATTAATTTCTTCAAAGCTGACTATACGGACTTCATACAGTCATTTTACAATCCGCCAGGCACCAGCGATTACACCTATCGCAACCTTTCAACTGTCAGCTTACACGGTATCGAAGCCTCTGCCGCCATGGATATCGGTAAAAATCTAAAGGCTGATTTTTCTGTTGCATGGCAAAAAGGGACACAAAAAGTTAACTCAACATCTGATACACAAGATTATACTGCCCCACCACTTAAAGCTGTTATTGGCTTAGATTACTCTATTGCAAAATACGATTTTACCCTTGGGGCAACAACCACATTAGTCTCTGCTGTAAAACACACTGATAGCGACAATGACTTCAAACCGGCAGGTTACGGTTTACTTGATCTATCGGCAAAATGGCAACCTACGAAAAACTCTAAACTGCGTTTTGGGATTAAAAATGTATTTGATAAGCGTTACTTTCAAGCCAGTGCTGCCGGTTATGCGCTAACAGCAAGCGAAAGTGTCGCAAATGCTAACCCAATTGAATTACAAACGGGGCCTGCGAGATCTTTTGAATTAAGTTATAACGTTAAATTCTAGGGTTTTCATGCTTAAAATTTTCTCTCAAATTTGGCGTCTGACGCGCATTGCAGCGTCAGGGCCTGCTAGCCTGTTCACTTCAATTTTCTTAGTCTGTATTATTGCTTTAGAATTGATGAGTATCTGGATCTCTTTAAGGTTCATTTCTTGGAATGCAGATTTTTTTGGCGCATTAGAATCCTACGATACAAAGCAAGCGCTAATACAAACCGCGTTCTACTTCACATTAACGATAATAAGCGCCTTGCGGTTTTTAATATCAGACTACTTTAGAAAATGTGTATTGATACGTTGGCGCACAGCGTTGACAGAACATGCTCTTAGCCTATGGCTTGCAGACCAATCTTACTGGCATTTAAGAGAAGGCTTTACTAAAAATGCGCCAGAAAACCCAGATCAAAGAATAGCAGAAGACTGTCGTCTCTTTGTAGCAGGCTTGCTGGGCCAAGCACTTGATTTATTTACGCGTTTAGTTGGAGTATTTTCTTATGTAGCAGTGCTTTGGTCGCTGACTAACTTCGCCTTAAAACTGTCATTTTTAGGAGTAGATCTATCGATACCTCACTATTTAGTTTGGTTCGCTTTTATATATGTTTTTATTTCAAGTATTGTGATTCACCTGCTGGGCTGGCGCCTAAAAGATCTGAATTTTAATCAACAGCGCCACGAAGCTGAGTTTAGGTATTCTCTAGTACAACTACGTGATAATGCTGCTCAAATAGCCCTTGCCGGTGGTGAATCAGCTGAAAGAAACAGGTTAGATCTACGATTTGACAGTATAGTAAATAACTGGCGTAAATTAATGAATCGCGAATTTATCATAGGCCTGTTTAGACGTCCTTATTTTCAAACTGTTTTGCGCATTCCGCTGTTCCTGTCACTGCCTGCGTACTTGGCGAAAGAAGTCACATTTGGCGGCTTAATGCAGCTTGCATCAGCCTTTTCAAGAGTCACTACAACGCTAAGCTGGTTTATTTTTTCCTATAAAAGTTTGGCAGAGTTCGTCGCGACCTCACAGCGTTTAGCCCAATTGTTAGACAGCTTAGAACACAAAGAGTATATGCCTGATGTGGTGCGTGATATAAACCGTAAGTTTGATGACAAACAACAGCTAACACTTCAAAATTTAGTACTTTATACTCCTTTCGCTGGCAAATTATTGAATATTAAACGACTGACTATTAAGCAAGGTGAGCGAGTATGGCTTCACGCACCCTCTGGATCAGGTAAGAGTACTCTGATGCGGGCACTGGCAGGATTGTGGCCCTACGGTACTGGTAAAATCTCTGTGCCAAGTGGACAGCTTTTTTTTGCATCCCAAACACCTTATATCAACACTGATGACATAGCAGCAGCGCTAACATACCCAAAGGCCGCTGAAAACTTTAAGCAATTAGATCTCATTAAAACCCTCTCGGTTGTCGGTTTAGAGCACAAAATATCATGCTTAGAACAAAACAGTTGTGCAGCTTTAGAAGGCTTGTCTAATGGCGAACGACAACGTTTTATCTTTGCCCGTATACTATTGGCAAAACCTGATTGGCTATTTCTGGATGAACCAACCTCAGGGCTTGATAAATGTTCAGAAGATAGACTATTCAAGCTTTTAAAGTCACGTTTACCCAACACTACTATTATATGTGTTGCTCATTATTCACCTAGTGGCCTTGATATCACGAGAACGTTAGCTCTTACAGACTTTAAAGGTATTGATTTACAAAAAGATGAAAAGCACTAGTACAATGAATGCAGAATTTTTCCAAGCTCAATCTATTATCAATCAGGTTTCATATTTAGAGCTAAAATGGTCATTATTGCAAAAACTGCAAATTTAGGCCGGTTTATGGAATATTAACTTTCTTTGATTAACCGTGCTTAGCGCAACGTTTACTGAATAAGTGTAAAAAATAAATTATTATACCGATAAGCTATCGGTTGACTGCAAAGCAATCTTATTCATCCATCCTACTCAGCTATTTGTATTAAACATAAAATTTATACCTAAAAAAGCCCGTTGACAAAAATCACGGGCTTGTGATGTATCTCAATACTTATTCTTGCGGCCAAGTATCACTTAATCTGTATCCTTGTGGCCAAGGATCACTTGGGTCTAACATATGTTGATGTGTACCCGTTACCCAGCCTCTACCTGATATTTCAGGAATAATTGCATCATATTCACCCACTTTACACGTGCGTAAAATCGTACCTGTAAAAGTAGAGCCTATAAGAGATATGCCGGTAAATGTATCTCCCACACTCATGACTCCTCTTGCGTGAAGTATTGCCATACGCGCGCTGATGGATGTTCCTGTTGGCGATCGATCAACCTTTGCAGGTTTAATCGCTACTGCTGACATTGCCTGAAAACCCGTTGCTGTTTTTACTAACTCACCTGCAAATAAACAAAACGAAAAATGCGTCCAGTCTTGCTCAGGGTGGCTAAACGTTAGTTTCTCATTAGCGGCCTTGGTTATTTTAGAGCCTATACTTGCAATCTTATCAGCTTGATCTGCCTTAAGCTCAATACCAATAGCTGCTGGATCAACGACAACAAAGCTGTCACCTCCATAGGCTATATCTACAATTATTTCTCCCAGCTCAGGAACAAAGAGCTTTTGTCCTAATTCACACGCAAATGATGGGACATTTTCGACATGAATACGTTGAGCTTTACCTTCAGAGCATTCAGCACGCACTTTAACCAATCCGCCAGGTGCTTCTAGTGTCATTTCTGTTATTGGCTCTATCATCGGTATTAGGCCAGTATCCAATAGCACTGTCGCAACACAAATGCTGTTAGAACCAGACATTGGAGGAGTATCCTCAGGTTCCATAATTATCCATGCATAACTTGCTTGCACATTTTTAGAGGGCACAAGTAAATTCACATGTCGAAAAACACCACCTCTAGGCTCGTTTAAAACAAAATTACGTAGTTCTCCATCTCTATGTATCCACTCGCGCTGCTCCCAAAGAGTATTGCCAGGAGGTGATTGCACGCCACCTACAATAACATCCCCTACTTCTCCTTCAGCATGACATGATACAACATGAATTAATTTACTTGATCTCATCGGTATAATCTCTGGTTAGCAATTTGTGTAGGTGTTTCAATACAGCTGTTTTAGGTGTGCCTATTTCTGTCATTATCTTTTAAGTCGATTGATAAAAATCAGATGAAACGCACCCGCTTAATGTGATTCGCAGTGCGTGCTTAATTAGCTATAGAAAAGCCACAATAACTATTTTCATATTTATTGTGGCGTATACCATTACAAGACTTTGCTTAAAAACTGTTGCGTGCGAGTGCTCTTAGGGCTATTAACTAGCTCTTTAGCTGGCGCAAGCTCTTCAATAATCCCCTGATGAAAGAAAGCGATACGATCTGAGACATCACGGGCAAAATTGATTTCATGCGTCACCACAATCATCGTCATGCCATCTTCACGTAATAATCTTAAAGTGTCTAAAACTTCGCCAACGAGTTCAGGATCAAGTGCCGATGTCACTTCATCGAACAACATATAGCTAGGCTCCATAGCCAGTGCTCGAGCAATAGCAAGACGTTGTTGCTGGCCACCGGACATACGAGTGGGGTAAGTATCTATCTTATCGCCTAGGCCGACATGCCTTAAGTGTTTTTCAGCTATTTCGCGCGCTTCATTTTTCGACTTACCCAAGACAATTTTTGGCGCTAAAGCCACATTATCTAGCACTGACAGATGTGGAAAAGAGTTCCACTGTTGAAATACCATGCCTATTTTTTGACGCAGTTTATTCACATCAGTACCAGCTGCATGTACATTGATACCATCGACGAGAATATTACCGCCCTGAATTTTTTCAAGTGCATTAATACAATACAGCATGGTTGATTTTCCTGAACCACTAGCACCAATAACACTGAGCACTTCGCCTTTCTCGACGTTTAGGTTAATACTTTTAAGGACATTCAACTCGCCAAATGATTTATCGACGTTTTGTAACTCAATCATACTGCCACCTTTTTTCTAATTTAGCCGTAATTTTTCCAATGGGGTAAGATAGTGCAAAGTAAAATGCGCCTACTATAGCCAATATAATAAATGGCTCTTGTGTTCTCGTTATGAGTATTTGTGAGGCACGTAATAACTCCAGATAGCCCAGTACCGATACCAGTGCCGAGTCTTTTAACACCCCTAAAGCAACCCCAGTCCATGCAGGTAGCATCGCTCTTACACCTATTGGCCAAACGACATAACGCATGTCTTGAAAATAGCTCATTCCTAAAGATCGCGATGCGCGGCGCATAGACTCAGGAACCGCTTCTATACCGCCTCGTGCTACCTGTGCAACTAGAGAACTCATGTAAACAATAAGTACCACACAGCCCGCTGCAAAGGGATCTAAAGGAAAACCGAGGATCGGAAAAAAATTAAAAAACAAGAGCAGTTGGATAATTAGCGGGACACTACGAAATACATCCAAAATAGAGCCCAATATATAACGTGCATATTTTGAGGCATATAACGCCCATCCAAAAAGGCAACCAAAGACAGTGCCTATCGAAATAGCAATAACCGAGATCAGTAGGGTATTACCTGCCGCTTGCGCTAGAAAGGGTAGATCGTTAAGTCTAAAGCCTGTAAAAAACTGGATTACATTTGCTGATTCTGACATCTTATAATCCTTAGTAAGTGAATAATCTTCGGCTGATCAAATGAGCAACTAGCAATATTAGTTTAACTAATACGTAGTAGAACACTGCAGCGACAAGGAAAAATTCAAACAGCCTAAAAGTGTTTGATGCTAAAAATTGTGTGGCGCCAGAGAGCTCTCTAAAACCGACTAACATCCCCAAAGAACTCATCAATACGGCCCATACCATTTGATTTGTCATAGGGTAATACACCAGCTTGAACACTTGCGGAATAATAATACGTATGTAAGTTTGGCTAGCGCTCATCCCCAAGCATCTGGCAGCATTATATTGCGGTTTGGGGATAGCTTGAAAACCGCCACGAAAATTTTCAGCGAGATAACCCGCGTTATTAAATGAAAGGCCACACAACACAATCATAAACGGACTTAAGTGCCAGCCAAATGCTCCCAGACCAAAACCAAAAAAGAACAGTTGTAATAATGCTGGGGTATTACGAGCAAGTTCTACCCAAATGGTAGCTACATAGTACATCGGACGGCTACCGTAAAGGCGCATCATCGCCAATAGTAAACCTATTGCAATACCGATTATCATCGATAATACGGCAACTTCTAATGTCACTAGAGCTGCGCTAAACAAGTCTGGCAACGCTTTAATAACTGGTCGCCAGTGAAATGTATAATCCATAAATACGCCTATATGAGAAATGTAATCGACAGGTAGATATGTATGTCGAATGACGAATAGAGCGATAAAATTTAACGAAAGCCTTTGCCATAACTAACAAAGGCTTGCGCTAAGCTTTAATACATGACGTTAGGAATACGTAGTGAAGGTGCTTCTCCACCGACATACATGCCCCAAAGCTCTTGATAGCGACCTGAGCGTACTTGATGAGTGACAAATAAATTTAAGTAATTCAGCCATGCAATATCTTTACGCGGCCCTGCAACTGAGGTGAAATCTGTTGTCCAAGGCATTCGTGGACCCGCAGCTAAATTAGTAAATTGGCCTAACACCGGTTTAATGGTCGTATTAGTGGTTAAACCTGCATCTGCTTTACCTTGAGCGACGGCTAGGAACACTTCATTTTCACTTTGATAGCCTTGATATAGGTCTTGAGTGCCCCATTTCTCAGCATATTTTAAGAATTCTTTTTCTGGCACAGTACCCACCGCTCCAGCAATACGTTTACCTTTCATGTCTTCAAACGTTTTAATTTCACCCTCTTTACTAACAATAGCTTGCGAGTAATAGATAGCGTAAGGTATAGAAAAACCAACAGTTTTCGCGCGTTGCAATGTATCTGAAGTGCCGCCAAAGATAACATCTGCACGGCTATTAATAATAGCGGGCAAACGCTCAGCCCATGTCAGAGGCACTATTTTTGCATCAACATCTAGCGCCGCTGCCAAGTCCTTACAGTAGTCAACATCAAAGCCGGCTGGGTTGTTATCAGCATCTCTGTAGCCAATTGGCGGGAAGTCCAAAACAACGCCACAGCGCAGTTCTCCTTCAGAAATAACATCATCTAATTTATCGGCGCTGACATTTGCTGACAGTGTCAATGTTAGTGCAGCAGTCGTGACTAGAGCAGAAACTCTTGATAAATGTTTGCTTAATTGGGACATCTGAATCACCTTTTAATTTATTTATTGAAAGCGGATTAACTCCTAAACAGTATCATTGAATACAAGCTGTATACAATAATTAATTTCCATATTATTTTTTTTGCCAACTTACTCTGCTTATTAATTGCTGCTATAAGCATCGAAAATATGCAGCTCATAATTAAATTTAAAACACGCGATTCTAGCTCTTAGCAAACAGGCTAGACTTGGTTTAAGCTCGTGAAGATTGAATAATTGAACGTGTAGTGACTGGTTAAATTTTGGATTAATCTAGGCTAAGAAGGAGTTTTTTATCAATAAAACAGCTGTCTTTATGGTGTATTTTCGCCCTAGGGCGTCGCTAAAATTAGTATTAATTTATTAAAGAATCAATACAGATACCATAGTGATGGACCGACTTCGTGAACTGAGCATCAATCACAAATATAGTGAATACACTAAAACACTCAGCTGTATTGATATCGTCTTTGTTATCGTTACTAAGGGCGCTAAAAATTTATAACAATAAAAATAAACGTTAATTATTCTGTATCCATCTTGTCGACAATTTAGCATTACTCTGCTATGTTTCCTATTCATTAGGTTTTTAAGTCCACTTCTTTTCAACTAAGCAACAGGGGTACGTATGGCAATTTCTAGTATTTTTAACGATGTGATTGGCCCTGTCATGCGCGGTCCATCAAGCTCTCATAGTGCTGCTGCCTGCCGAATAGGCCTCCTATTGCGCGATCTCATTGATGATGACATTGAAAAAGTTAATATAGATTATGATCCTAATGGCTCTCTTGTCACAACGCATGAAAGCCAAGGTACTGATATGGGGCTTTACGGGGGCTTATTAGGATTACAAGCTGATGATGAACGTATTATGGACTATCGCCAAGGCATACTTGCGCGTGGTATAGATATCAAAGTTAACTACCTCGACTATGACGCACAACACCCTAACACCTATCGCCTCACAATCAGTAATCAGCAGATAAGTCATAGTATGTTGGCCATTTCTAGAGGTGGCGGCATGATAGAAATACAACAAATTGATGGCGCTGAATTATCACTAGCAGGAGACTTTAATCAGCTACTTATTTACACAGATAATTTCGCCATGATAACGAAACAAATAGAGAGCACTATCGATTTTGATTATTTAGATGTGTGCCAAGGCGATAGGAACTTTATTCTTATTAAGCGTGAAAAAGCCTTTAGTGATGAAGATGTAAAGCTGATCGCCAATATTAAAGGTATTGAATTTGTAAGAAACTTACGCTCTGTTTTACCGGTACTTTCCAGAAAAAATGTTGATGTTCCTTTCCTATATTGTAAAGACCTCATCGCACTGGGTGAAAAAGAACAATTGAGCTTATGGCAGCTAGCTCTGCGTTATGAAAGTGCAAGGGGCAACATTAGTGAGGCCCAGGTATTAGCTAAAATGTGTGCCATTATTGATATCATGCAGCAATCAGTAAACACAGGCTTAGCTGGAACTGAGTACCAAGATCGAATTTTACATTGCCAAAGTGCTAGCTTTGATGAAAAAATGAGTAGCAATCAATTACTCGGTGGTGAGCTACTTAATACCATTGTGCTATATGTTAGCGCGATTATGGAGGTAAAGAGCTCTTATGGCGTCATTGTCGCCGCCCCCACCGCGGGATCATGTGGGGCATTACCTGGCTCTTTGTTAGCGGCAGGGAAAATCTTAAATAAATCAACCCAAGAAATAGCTAAAGCTATGTTAGCTTCAGCTGTGCTGGGTATTTTTATTAGTGAGCACTCCTCTTTTGCCGCTGAAGTTGGCGGCTGCCAAGCTGAATGTGGTGCTGGCTCTTCGATGGCTGCAGCAGGCTTAGTGACATTAGCCGGTGGCAACTTACAACAATGTATCACTGCTGCTTCATTAGCTTTGCAAAATTCTTTGGGAATGATTTGCGACCCTATTGGCAATCGTGTTGAAGCACCTTGTTTAGGCCGTAACGTCATGGCCGCATCTAACGCACTCTCTTGTGCCAATATGGCGCTAGCAAACTACGACCCTGTGGTTACTTATGACGAGGTCGTCGATACCATGTACAAAGTAGGCTGCAGTATTAGCCATGAATTACGTTGTACGGCATTAGGGGGACTATCGATCACTGATAGCGCTAAAAAAATTGAAGCACAATTATTGAAATTCAAATGCTGTTAGCAGTAAATCCTGAATTCAAATCTGAAGTGCATCGGCTAATTTCATTGCATATCATCGCACTATAAGTACAGTATAAGTACAGTAGCACTGAGCCCTTACAGCTAGCTCATATCAATCTGTAAGGGCTTTTACCATACTTCTTAAAATCAGTATGGTTTATAAAGCCACATGAGAGAATGTATTTTACTTTAATACTATTCGTGCATCAGCTTTTTAGAACAAGCTATCATCAATTAATAACTAAATATCTAATATCTAATATCTAAGCAACATTCAAGCTCATTAGAGACTAAGCTGCAACGCTGTCTCTTGATACATATTTGCATGCATACCATTATCTACGGCTAAGCCACACTGACTATCATTGCTATATCACTCAAACAAAACGATCAATTATTAACCATATATTTATATATATAAATGACAACCCTTTACAAGCGACGCCCATTGCATTACAAGGTGCTCTTGATTTGCTTAGTTAGATTTGTAGGGACCAAACCTTACCCACAGATGTTATTATGCCACGACTACAAATCTTTAACGACGACACGGAAAGGCATCTAAATACATGATCGATAATTCAAAGAACACCCCCAGTGAATCCGTAGATAATATTAGCTCTATCAGTTTACAAGATGTCAGCTTATATATAGAAGGTAAGCATATTCTGCAGAAGCTATCCTTAGAAACTCAGGTCAGACGTCTAGGGATTATCGGTCGTAACGGTTCAGGAAAATCGACACTCTCACGCGCGCTTTCGGGCTTAATAGAAATAACTTCTGGCCAGTTACAAGTAGCAGGTATTGATCCTTTTAAAGATCGTAAAGGCGCACTGCAAGAAATAGGTATTTTATTTCAAAACCCCGATCATCAAATTATTTTCCCGACAGTGCTAGAAGAAGTTGTTTTTGGATTAAGGCAATTAGGCTATAACAAAGCTGAAGCTGAGAAAAATGCACTGCAAACGCTGGCCAGCTTTGGTAAAAGCCATTGGCAAGATGTCCATACAACCGCCCTATCTCAAGGACAAAAACACTTAGTGTGCCTGATGGCTGTCGCCGCAATGAAACCCAAACTGATTATTCTAGATGAGCCTTTTGCGGGCTTAGATATCCCGACTAAACACCAGTTGCAGCGCTATTTAAATAAATTCAGTGGTAACTTAATCCACATTAGCCATGACCCTGCGGATCTTGAGCATTACGATCAACTGCTTTGGCTTGAAGAAGGTCAAATAGCGGCATTAGGCACACCACAAGACGTATTACCTGGTTATCTTCACGAAATGCATAAATTAGGGGACAGCGATGATATCTCTAACCTCTCCCGTTGAAACCAAAGCGCATAGTTGGAGAGCAGGTTTTAAACTAACAGTCCTGTTTTTATCGACCATCGTTTTATTCTCTATTGATAATATTTTCATCTTAAGCGCTTTTCTTGCTGTGGTCTTTACGTTATACGCGCTACCAGGAATGGTGTTCATGAAATATGGTTTTTCGAAACTACGTATTTTGTGGCCATTTGTCTTAGTTATTAGCATATGGCATGCCTGGATTTTTGAATTAGTTGAAGGCCTTACGATTGTTACGCGTATGATCTGCGCTGTTGCTCTCGCTAACCTCGTGACTATGACGACAAAATTGTCTGAAATGATCGATGTGGTGGCTTTTTTAACTAAACCATTACAGCGTTTTGGCTTTAATTTTCGCATTCTTGAGCTCGCTATTGCGCTCGTTATTCGCATGACACCTGTGTTATTGAATAAGGGCCAAGGCCTTACTATGGCATGGCAAGCGCGTTCTACTCGCCGTTCAGGATGGCGAATTATATTACCTTTTACCTTAATTGCACTTGATGATGCAGAGCATGTCGCTGAAGCTTTAAAAGCGCGCGGTGGCATAAATACCTTGGAGAAAAAATAATGGAAAAGAATATCGCTTACATTGCTCTTTTTGCGGCACTAACCATCGCACTTGGTTTAGTCCCTCAAATCACGTTAGCGTTTGGCGTACCTATTACGGCGCAAGGCTTAGGTATTATGTTATGTGGCACCATTCTTGGTGCTAAACGAGGAGCCTTAGCCGCCTTACTCATTTTGTTATTAGTCGCCATTGGTTTACCCGTATTATCAGGCGGTCGTGGTGGTTTAGGTATCTTTGTATCAGCTACTGGCGGCTTCTTAATATCTTGGCCTTTATGTGCATTTATCACCGGTTTGATTGTTGAGAAGTGGCGCACTGGCTCACTCGCTATCGTAGCAACTCTCGCCTCTGTTATCGGTAGTATTATAGTGATGTATATCTTCGGCATTATCGGTATGGCCATCGTTCTAGATAAAACGTTATTAGAGGCGAGCGCATTGATTACTGCTTTCATACCAGGCGACATCATTAAAGCGATTATCGCTGGGTTATTAACATCTGCGATTGCTAAAGCACGCCCTGCTAGCCTTTTTTCACGACCTGCACTCAATCAGCAAGCTAAATAACTAATTGACTAGCTTAGCGACTAATTAAATAAAATTGGCGTTTAACACTATCTGATCTCCCTTGTGCGATCGGATAGTAAGCTAACGATACTAAATTACTTTTCTTTGTGACTCCTTAAACTGCTACTATTTAAAGCATTCGTTAGATTGCGACACAAAAAATTAGACACTAGAGAACATCCTCATGAAAGAAAACATTGCTCATGCTAGCTTTGATGAATGCCAAGCCGCTCTCGCCCATGTACTAGATTCACCAAAAGATAAAGCCACTATTAAGCAGCTGTGTATCAGACCTGGCTTTGAGCAAAGGCTATTTCCGGATGAAGTCTCCCTCACTGTTGCCAGTGGCATTAAAGGTGATGGACGATGGCTAACAAAGCCTTGGTTAACGCTTGCCAATGGGGATCCTGATCCAAACATCCAAGTATGTATCATTAGCCAGCGAGTAATGGATCTATGCTGGCGAGATCGAGAGTCAACTATCCACCCAGGCGATCTATTTGCAGTTGATATGGATTTAGCAGAAGAAAATTTACCCGCCGGTACTTTACTTAGTGTCGGTAGCGCGGTATTAGAAGTCAGCGATGAATTTAATAACGGCTGTGTAAAGTGGCGAAAACGCTATGGTACTGACAGCTACAAATGGATCAACAAGCGAGAATACAGGCATTTACGACTGCGCGGAATTTTGTGCAAAATAGTGCAAGACGGTGTTGTTAGAGTCGGTGATCAATTAGCAAAGGTGCTATAGCAGTAATACCCGATAAATGAGCATACACTGATCAGCCTACCTAATAACAACAAAGATGATTCAAGCCTCAGCTTTGTTGTTATTTATCCGCCATCAAATTGTATTAACCCATAATGATATAACTAACTTTTTCTATCTTCATCAAAAGCATTAACTAATTCAGATAGAGTATCTGCCAGTTTATTTAGCGCTTGAGTATCGATGGAGACTGTTTTCGCATTATTCATATTCATTTCTGAATTATTGGTAATTTCTGCCATACTACTATTAATATCTTTTATAGTAATTGATTGCTCTTCAGTAGCAGCAGCAACCATATGATTTGTATCAGAAATAGAGCCGGTCATCTCAGCGCTTGATGCCAGAATGGTTTCAGCTTTAGCAATAGATTCAACAGTCATTTTTGATTGCTTAATAATATTAGCAATTTCCTGATTTGCCGTAGCAGACGTCATCGACAATTTATCCATGATCGTTTGGATTTCAGTGGTTGAGTCCGCTGTTTTTCCTGCTAAGTTACGTACTTCATCTGCCACAACTGCAAACCCGCGACCATGTTCCCCAGCTCGGGCAGCTTCAATAGCGGCATTAAGGGCAAGCAAATTTGTCTGGCTTGAGATTGACTCGATCACTGATAAGGCACTGGCAATAGTCTCTGTGTTTTCAGTCAATGTATTGATTACATTAGATACATCAGTAATTTTATGGCCCAAGTTATTAATATCTTGCTTTGTTTGACCAATCACTGCACTGACAGATTTACCATTTTCTCGGATGTTTTGTGCGATATTCGAGGCGCTCGTCGCATTTTCAGCGATTTCAGATATAGTCAGCTCCATTTGGCTCAATGCCACTGAAATATGTTGTGTATTCTCATCATTCATTTGTGAGCTAGCTAATGTCTCATCTGTTTTTTTATTTAGTTCACTAGAAATTAGTTTTAACTCTTGGCTGCTATTTGCAATAGTACCAAACAAGCCTTCCAATTTGCTTAAAAACGAGTTGTAACCTTTGGCAACTTTAACTAACTCTTTTTGACCTGTCTGGGGTAAACGATAAGATAAGTTAGCGTGGCCTTGACCCATTTTTGTAAACAAATCCGCTAATTTAGAAATAGGTTTTGTAATTGATCCTGCAATAAAGATAGCGACTATCCCAGCAATCACAGCGACGACAATGGTCCACATCATAATTTTTAGATTAGCATCATTAATACTGCTGTATATTTCTGCCTCTGGTACTTGTGCGACAACATACCATTTTGCACTGCTAATATAGCTTGAAGAAACCAATAGTTCGCCAGTTTCAGCTTCTGAGTTGAGCAAATTAAAATCTTTTTCAATTAACAGCTTTTGGCTAACCCCTTCCTTATAAATCTTATCAATATTCTTACCTATCATTTCTTTATTTTTGTGCAGCTGGATAACACCATTACTATCAACTAAAAAAACAAAACCACTTTTTTCTAGCTTAAAAGAATTGAGTAAAGCAACCATATCTTCAAAGGATTTAGACACTCCAGACAAGCCAGCGCCATCAACTTGCTGATAGTTAACAAACAAATCGACCTCAGCAGAATCTTTTCGGCTGTAAATACTGACAGAAGAAGCAACCCCACTGCTACGGTAAGCAAAGAACCAATCGTCTGCGGTTCCTTTTTTAAGCTTGCGTAAAAAACCTTTTTGGTTCCAGTAGTTAGCACTATTTCTATCAGCAAATGAGGCGTTGCTAAAATTATTTGTTGTCGCTATGTGAATCAGCTTATCCTGCAAAATAGCTTCGCCTGCTTCATCTGCACCGTTTTTGTACCATTGCAGAATATGCGCGTCAGTAGCAATTTGCTCTGCAACCGTTTTCATCTGCGAAATTTCTTTGTCAATTCGGCTATTGATATACTTAACAGTAAAAGGAAGTTCTTGATTTAACAGCCTATTTTCTAAATTATTACGTGCAGTCCACTGGCTAAACGAGCCAATGAATACCGCAGTAAAAATAACAAAAGAAATTAAGGATAGCGTTATTTTCTGACTTATTAACATTTGCATACTCTATTTAAAATAAAAGATTAAAAGCCTATACGGCTATAGATAAACTATGGATCATAAAAGCGTTTTTTAATCTTTTTTATTTAATTAAAGCAACTATTACATTAAAACAGTATTAATAGATGTTTGCTTGAAAGTCGTTTTTTGCACACTATTCTTGCTTGTACCCTGCACGACTTAAACGGCTCTAATGAAATAAGTAAACTCTAAAGCGAGTATGCTCACACTCATACCTAGAACTCATACCTAGAGCCCCTCATTTCTTGGTAAGCACTAAAAAGTGAGCAACGAAACTTGGCAATTGAGCCAAAGCTTCGGATGATATGGCTCCCTGGCAATTAGCTTTTCAAGAATTTATCAAGTCTGGGTTTAACAAAAAAAGTCATGCACATGGCTATCACCAAACCTAGTGGTAATGAGCCCAAAAAACCATTCAACCAAGCATCAAAGTAAACACCTGTATTTTCAAAGCCAATGTTATTAGCAGTGGTCGTAGCTGACATGACAGACTCCATCACTAACGCCATTAGGCAAGCGGTTAACAGCTTTTTGACCAACTCGGGAGAATTTGCAAACGCCGCATTAATGGCCTTACTAAAGAGATACATAGCGGTGAACCCTGTTGGTGCCATGACCAACAGCGCTAGTAAATAGGAGGTGGCCCAATCATAGTAAAAGCCATCACTAAAACCTTTATTTAGATAAGTCATTAAAAACGTTAAGCTAGCGCTGACTACTGTCATAACACTAAACATCACCAGAATTTTTTGATAAATAGGTCGCTTATTACTTTGTGAATTAGCGAGTGCGAGTTCAGACATGGTGTTACTCCTAAAGTTTTATTTGGGATTTATTTGGCTTTTGCTGGCAAATAAAATATGATTGATAATATCAACTAACTATATTTAATGTGGTTGATATTGTCAACTACTTTTAATGAGCATATTATGCACCAAACAAACCCAGTCAATGCCGCTTTTAGATTAGCGCACACTTTAAAACGTCATGTTCTGCAACGTATCGATTTTGAATCAATGCCTATCACCCCGATGCATGTACGAGTATTAAAATCGATTGATAACTATCAAGATTGCACCGCTAATGACCTTAGCAAACTGCTTGATAGAGACAAGGCGCAAGTAACTCGCTTAGTAAACACTCTAGTAGAGCAAGGGGCTGTCGGCCGTGAAAGCAACCCGAGTGATAAACGTAGTCAGCTATTAGTTATTTTGGAGGGCGGGCGAGTGTTACTCAAAAGAATTCAATCTATTGATCAAGATATTTTATCAAAAATAGATAACGAGATAAGCCCGCAAGAGCTGGCGACATTTACTAAAATAGCGACTAAAATGGCAGACATAATTGAAGTGGCATTAGATGAAAAAAAACGATAGTAATGATGCTTTTTCAGGAGATCAGCCTCTATTTTAAGACAGTGACGCTCATGTTGTGCATCTGGATGCTGGTCTACTGTAGTTCTTAGCTCAGCCTCTGCGATCATTGTTGAGCGATTAAAACTTAATGCTTATACCACTACAAAATAAAGACATCCTATCTTATATCCTATCATTAAAAACGTCGTAATTTTTATTAAGCGCTTTAAATAACTTTTTAGTTAGGTGCATGTAGTCATTGTATGTAAACCTAACTAAAAAATCAGACAACAAACAGCGCTAGAATTCATTCCATAGTACTCGCTACTCTAGTTTTAATAATATATTGACACGACAATCCTAGTTAAAATATCTAATAAAGATTAAACATCACAACATCTAGCGCCCTTATTCCCTGCTAAAAGCTAGCTATATTCTCTTTTAATGAAGCTGGAATCACCTGTAACTAATTATAATAAATAGAAAATACCTACTTCATAAGAAAAACTGATGATATGTTAAAAAAATGCTATTTGTAATTATGTTTTTTGCAGAATATATTGAATGCACGCTTTAAAAACAAACAAAACATTAACTAGATTTTTACAAAAGACGAGACAGCAACACAAAAGTTACATCTGGATGCGCTCTTAAGATCCTTAATTATAAGAATAATTTAAAGTTAAATTGATAGACTAGGACCATTATTAGCATCACCTAAGATCTACTCTTAGATAACATGCTTTTATTGTAAAATTGTATGACTATTTCATAACCTAAAGGTTATAAAGATGTCCGTATAAAAAATCACTATCAATAAGTTACTTCAAAGAGGAATGTCAATGGACAGTTTGGATAGACGAAAAGTAGATATAGTTGTGATGACTATGCTGATTATCGCATCAATCATAATTTTAACGAACGACAATTTAAGTGAAGGCGGAGCACAAACTGAACTCGGTTCTCTATTTCTACCGCGTATTGTTGCAGGTTTTATTATTATTTTTTCACTCTTTATTGGTGCAACTTCAACTTACAAGCTAATTGCAAAAAAAGCAGTTAAAACCGATGAAACCATCAGCTTAAACGGCTTTTTGGGCGTCAATATCTACGTTGGTATTTTTATTCTTTACTGGTTCAGCGTTCCTTATATAGGCTTTTTGATCGCGACTCCACTCGTTATGCTCTCAGTAGCTGTATTACTAGGAGCTAAAAACTGGTTAGCTATAGGCACTATGTCTGTTGTAGTACCCTTATTGGTTTTCTATGGATCTGTGCATTTTTTACGCGTTTACCTGCCAACTTGGTCACTGTCTTAAAGGAAGTTAAAAATGATCGATAATATTTTAAATGGCTTCGCTTCTATTCTTTCGATAGGCCCTATTTTAGGAATCATAGCAGGTGTGTTGGTAGGTATTACTTTTGGCGCAATCCCGGGAATATCAGGAATAATGGCTATTTCTATCATCTTGCCACTGACCTTTTATGTTGACCCTATTATTGGTATTACCATGCTCCTAGCCGTTTACAAGGCGAGCATTTATGGTGGATCTATTTCTGCTATCCTTATTAACACACCAGGTGCTGCTGCATCTTTTCTAACAGCACAAGATGGACACGCCTTAACAAGAAAAGGTAAAGCAGGTAAAGCCTTAGACATTTCACTATTCTCATCGGTTACTGGTGAAGCCCTAGCGACCTTAGTTTTAATCTTTATTGCCGCACCAATTTCTGCCATATCTTTACAAGCAGGTCCCATTGAAAAAGTATTTTTACTACTATTTGCATTCACCGTTATAGGCTCTCTCGCTGGCGAGTCTATTTCCCGCGGTCTACTTTCTTGTTGCCTAGGAATGATATTTGCCATGGTCGGCTTGTCTTCCATTACCGGTGCAGCTCGCTTTACTTTTGGCATACCTGAGTTAATGGCTGGTTTTACATTTATCCCTATGTTGATAGGTATCTTAGTGATGCCAGAGGTGATCAATATTATTCGTCGTCGTAAACAGCCTGAGCACGAAATGGCATTACATAAATCGATGGACAAAGACGATAATCGTATTAGCTGGAAAGAGTATAAAGGTCTTTTTGGTACTATTTTAAAATCTACTGGTATAGGCACATTTGTGGGAGCTCTGCCGGGGTTAGGCTCTAGTACTGCAGCATTTATTGCTTATGGCGAGGCAAAGCGTACATCTAAAAAACCAGAAGAATTTGGTAAGGGTTCCGTAGAGGGGATTGCTGCTGCTGAATCTGCTAATAACGCAGTTTGTGGATCTAGTTTAATTCCTATGCTGACCTTGAGTATTCCTGGGGATGATGTGGCTGCGCTATTAATGGGTGCTTTTTTGATTCATGGTTTAACGCCAGGTCCTATGATTTTCTTTGAACACACTTCAACTATTTATGCCATTTTTGCAGGTTTCTTGTTAACTGATCTGTTCTTGCTAGTCATTGCTCGCTCAGGATTTAGGTTCTTTACTAAGGTTGCATCACTCAAGCGGTATTTTATCTTCCCGTGTGTCACTGTATTTGCTTTTGCTGGTGCTTTCACCACTTCGCAAAACATGGATGATGTTCTTGTCTTAATCCTATTTACTATTATTGGCTACGCCATGCGCTTAGTGGGTTTAAACCCTGCTGTGTTTATTATTGGCTTTATTCTTACGCCGTTTTTAGAACAAAATTTAGATCAGGCACTGGCGATAGTCGGTGACGATTACCATTTATTTTTTGCATCAACCTTCTCTTGGGTGTTCATTGCACTGGCAGCATTCTTTGTAGGCTCAAGTATTTATATGAAAAAGAAACAAGCGAGACAACAAAACTAGCGAGGAATGACACAGACATTGCACTCTTCATTCAAAGTGCTTGAGTCTAATCAGAATAAAATTAAAAACGAACAAAAAATAAATTAATGAGGAACTAATAAATGAAATCTATTAATAAAAAAGTGATCACTTTATTATCAGCAATCAGTATCAGTGTAGCGTCATCAGCAGCACTTGCAGATTATCCTGACAAACCAATTAAAGTAATAGTTCCCTATGGAGCAGGTGGCGATTCCGATTTAACCACTCGTGTTTGGGCAGACGCTGTAGAAAAAGAGCTGGGCGTACCTATTATTGTTATTAATAAGAAAGGTGCCGGCGGTATCGTGGGGACATCTTTTGTGGCCAACTCTAAAAACGATGGTTACACTCTTATTAATGCAGGCCTTGGCAACATGCTTGTAACGCCCAATTTCAGTAAAACGCCTTATGATTTTTCAAGCTTTCAACCTATTCTAAAAATGACAGCAGTACCTTTAGGTATAGTCGTATCTAAAGATAGCCCATATAAGAATTTTGAAGATTTTATAGCGGGTGCTAAAGCAAAGACCTTGACCCAAGGATCTTGGGGTGCTGCTTCTTCGGGTACTATTTTAGCGAATATTATTGCCGACCAAGCAGGCTATAAACCTAAATATGTGCATGGTAATACAACTGCAGAATCAATGGTTTCAGTTATTGGCGGGCACATTGACTCAGCAGTATCTTTCCCACCAGCATTCGCTCCTCACGTAAAAGCCGACCGTGCTCGCTTATTAGTTATTAACCAAAAAATGGATACATACCCAGGCGTCCCAACTTTTTCTGACTTTGGAATCAAAGGAAGTTTTGAAGGTTGGTCAGGTATCTTTGCACCAAAAGGCGTTCCACAAGAAGTTGTAGATAAACTAATCGCCGCTACCACTAAAGCAATGCAAGACCCTAAAGTACTTAAAGCGTATGAGAACATGGGCGCAATAGTGAATTTTAGACACGGTGAAAAATGGGTATCTGATATGCAAGAAACTTATCAAATAATGAAATCAGCTTCAGAAAAAGTTAAAAAGTAAGTTAGCAAAATATACCCTGTAACCTGTGGCTACAGGGTATTGAGCGCACTACCACTGAGTAAATTGATCAGGATTTTCTATCAAAGATTCAATTCTATCACGCATTAATTGGGCAAATGCTGAAGTGATTCGCGAGCGTGGGGTATCTGCTGGATACAAAATACTTACTTTTAAGTTGATGTTTGGCTCAAATTTACGAAACACAATTTTCCCCGCTTGGCTGTAGCTACAGTAGCTAGCAATCGAAAGAGGATCCATTACACATACTCCTAAATTGCGCTCAACAAAGCGTAAGGCAGGAATAAAAAAACGAGTCTGAAGGCGAACATTCATACGACTATTGTGTTTAGAGAAAATGTTTTGTAACTCGTGAAACGTCATATGATCAGGATGCAGGGTAATCATAGGTTCGTTATCTAATAGCTCTGGGGTGATTACTTTATGGCCCGCTAACGGATGATCAACAGATAGAGCGCATAAGCAGTTCAGATTATAGGATTCACTTTCAAAGCTGTTTTCCTGAGATGAAACTTCTGCTAAACCAATGTCATATTGGCTTGATGCGATCCATTCTTTAACCCCATCGGAGGTACGAGTTTGCATAGATATTTGAATCTTTGGATGCTCTTCCAAAAAATCAGACACTAAATCTGGCATAAAAAAGTTTGAAGGCCCAGGCATACAACCTATACGTAAAAAGCCAAATTGCTTATTTTTAATGTCGCTTACAGTTTGAGATACATCTTGAATACGACTAAAAATAGATTCAATTTCATTGTATAGGTAATGCGCTTCTGGTGTTGGGTATAGACGTTTTTTACGACGCTCAAATAATTGAAATCCAACATTTTCTTCAAGGGAGTTAATTAACATGCTAACAGCTGGCTGGCTTTTATAAAGCTGTTTTGATGCTTGGGAAACTGAACCAGATAGTATGACCGCCCGAAACGCTTCCATTTGACGAAGATTGATAGTAACCACCACTAAAAGTGCGCCAAAAAACATAAGATTAATTTATGAATAAGCGCAGTTAAAAATAATATTTTATATATTTTGAGATAGATAATAAAGATTATTTCTATCTAGGAGAGAACATATGACTGACAGATTAGGTAAAAACCAACGAATGAGCCAGATAGTAGTCCATGGTGATACCGTTTTACTATCAGGCCAAGTAGCCAAGGATACAAACGCTGATGTGAGTGGACAAACTCAGCAAGTCCTTACACAAATTGACGAGCTGCTTGCCCAAGTTAGCTGTTCAAAAAGCGATTTACTCAGCGCTAATATTTGGCTCAGTGATATCAAAGATTTTCAGCTGATGAATACCGTTTGGGATGCTTGGGTTGATACACAGCATCCTCCTGTGCGCGCCTGTGTTGAAGCAAAATTGGCACGAGTAGAACTGGCAGTAGAAATTCAAGTAACAGCCGCTAAACGAGCATAGACGAAAGAGAAAATGATGAACGATGCACAAAACAATAGCAGTCATGCAGGCCTGAATGTCGCAGTACTTGGTGCAGGAGTCGTTGGTTTGTCTTCTGCAATAAGTTTACAACAAGCAGGCTTTAAAGTGACATTAATTGATACACAGCAGCCAGGTTTAGGTACTTCTTTTGGCAATGCTGGCCTATTTGCCGATTATGCTAGGCTACCTTTTGCAAATTTTGCCACGCTTAAAAAAATACCAAAAATGTTGCTGGATAAAAATAGCCCTCTGGCTATTTCTCCCAGCTACACACCTAATTTACTAACCTATGCAAAAGCGTACATAAAATCCTGCAAAGCTTCACACTATAATGCAGCTAAACAAGGTCTATATCATTTACATAGTATCGCTAAAGAAGCAGATAAAGCACTGATTAGCGCCTCTAAGAGCGAGCACTTAATATCGCAACAAGGTTTTTTGGGATTGTTCTCAACATCTGCGAGTTTTGAATTGGCAAAGCCCAGCTTTATTGAGCGCGAACAGCAAGGTGCAAAGTTAGAATTATTAAGCTCTGAACAAATTCGCACTCTTGAACCACAGTTGAAAATGCCTTTTCACGGCGCAGTTTATTATCCCAACACTTACCATAGCCTTGATCCGCAGCTCTATAGTGAATCATTATTTATATACTTTAAAAAACATGGCGGTGTTTTTCGTCAAGAAAAAATAACCCAAATAAACCCAATTGATCATAATAATGTGATTGAATTGCGCAGTGTTCTTCACAGTACCCAGTATGATCAATTAGTCATAGCCACAGGTGCTGCGACTAAAGCTTTAGTCGAACAGCTACACTTAAGTATTCCACAAGTGTGTGAACGCGGTTACCACTTAATGTTAAAAGATAGTGCATTAACGCTAAACAGGCCGATTGCTTGGATGAACCAAGGTGTACATATGACCCCTATGAATAAAGCAATCAGGGTAGCAGGTACCGCTGAATATGCAGAGGATAGTGCGCCACCAAGTGAGCGCAGAAAAGCCGTAATGCTTAATCATGCAAAGCAAATGCTTGGTTTAGATATTGCTGTAGATTCCAGTTGGGTTGGCAGCCGAGCGACGACACCAGACTCCTTACCGATAATTGCAAAAATGCAAAAGCAACCTAATGTCACTTTAGCGTTTGGGCACGGACATTTAGGCTTAACATTCGCAGCGACAACCGGCCGAATTGTCGCGCAGTTGGTTGCCAATAAAACACCGGAGATAGATATAAGCGCCTTTAGTGCAGAGCGTTTTAGTTAGCAACTTAGCTCCTCTAACGGCAGGCATGGAATATTAGTTTTCATATCAAACGATATTAAAAATCATTAATAAAAAATTGAGAATATAAAATGACAATATTAAAAGGCGGCTTTAATTACTATGGTATCCCTGTGGGAGTTATATGCTTGGAGTCCTATTTCCCAAAACCGGTTGGTCATATTAAGTACCCTGCTAGTTTTGATTTCCCAGTGCTTTATAAAACAGTCAAAGGTGCAACCATTGACCGTTTGATCGGCCAACGAGATCCAGAATTATTACAACCTTTTATTGAAGCCGCCCAAGAACTGGAACGTGAAGGGGTAAAAGCTATTACTGCAAGCTGTGGTTTTTTAGCATTATTTCAGCGAGAAATTGCCGATGCTGTGAATATCCCAGTTTTTATTTCTAGCTTAATTCAAGTCCCTTTGATTTATCAAAGCTTAGGCCGTCATCGTAAAGTCGGTGTGGTCGTGGCTAATAGTGATGCTTTAAGTGTCGATCATTTAATAGCTGTTGGTGCCGATAAAATACCCATAGCATTAGCAGGAATGCAGCATCAACCTCAGTTTACAGAGGTAATATTAAATGCCAAAAATAATGATTTTGATCTAGAAGTCTTTCGCGATGAACTATTCAGCGTGATTGCACAAATGTTGGTCAAAGATCCAAACATAGGATCTATCGTATTAGAGTGTACAGACCTATCGCACTTTGCACCTCAAGTGCAACAGCGCTTTAATTTGCCAGTATACGATTTGACGAGCTTAACGCGTATGGTAGCAGCAACAGTAGAACGCCATATTGCTTAGAGCGATGAAAAACCATACTTAATGATAAATACATTTTAGGCTATTTGCTGGTGCTGTTCACCGAGAACTGTAATTGTGATCTAACAAGATACCAACAAATTTATCACTAAAAATTGTTGGTAACAGTACCTATATTCAAGCATCAAACCTTTATAGCGATGCCTCTGAATATTCATCCAAAAACAGCTGCATCTGCTGTTCACTTTCCGCTATTTGATCTTTCAGCCATTGGCAATAGTGCTGTTGCAGTCGCGATTCTTGCAGGCCCTTTTGACTAAGTAAAAAATAACTGACCCCGGCGACAGCAGGAGTCATAAACGGAATCATTAAACGGCCATTGCGAAGTGATTCTAAAGCATAACAAAGATCACAGACAACTACACCAGCACCATTTTCTGCAGCAGCTAATGCCATATCAAGCGTTTCAAATTCATAACCTTGGCTAATATCCAAATCACAAGAAGGTAAATTTTTAATCCATGTTTGCCAATGAATATGTCCATCAATTTTAGTATGGATTAACGTTTTACCAATCAAATCTAGCGGCGACTTAATGGGGCCATGTGCTTTAATATAATTTGGTGAAACCATAACAAACAAATTTTCTTGTCGTAAGTATTCTACCGTTATATCAGGTGCTTTATACTCATGGCAGGCATGGATAACTAACTCATTGCCCTGAAGATGAATTCTGTCATGAATGGTTCGTGTCCATGTCGTTTCAATTCGCAATTCTAATTGCGGATAGTTTTGGCGTAATAAATCCATTTTTGGTATCAACCAACGCACGACAAATGAAGGCGGAGCTTGCAAACGGACGACACCACTGTCCCCTTTAATCTCTTTGACGCCTTGCTGTAGACAATCTAAAGCCTGAACACAGTATCGGCAAAAGAGTTCTCCTTCTCTTGTGAGAACTAACTTTTGATTTTTCCTGTCAAACAGTGATACCCCCAAAAAGTTCTCTAAACTCTTAATTTGTTTACTGACCCCACTTTGAGATAAAAACAGCTCATTACCTGCTTGAGTAAAACTTAAATGCCTCGCCGCCGCTTCAAAGACTCGTACCGATTGTTGCGCAGGTAATCGTTGATACTTACTTTGCTCATGACATTTTGGAATGCCTTCAGAGCTATTACTCGTTTGTGATCTAACCATAACTTGAATAATCTCAATGTTATTAATAGTTCTTAGGAAATCATCTATGCAAGATAAAAATAATAATTTTCCAGCATTCTATAACGGAAAATACCTAAACATCCATGAAATTTCTATCTCTCCTTTAGATAGAGGTTTTCTCTTTGGTGATAGTATTTATGAAGTAATACCTGTTTATGCGGGAAAAACACTCGCACAGGATATGCATCTACAACGACTTATCGACGGATTAAGCGCAATAGGTATACCTTCGCCACATGCCATAAATGAATGGAGAAATATAACGAAGCCTTTTCTAGACTCATCTTTACAAGCGCAGCTGATTTATATTCAAGTAAGCCGTGGTCAAGAGCCTCAACGTAAACACCGTTTTCCCGTTAACTGTGAACCTAATGTTTTAATTTTTTCCAACCATTTTAAACCACCTATTGATCTAGATTATCCTGGCTGCGCTGGTCATTTACAGCAGGATGTCCGCTGGCAACGCTGTGATATTAAATCAACCAGTTTAATGGGGAACGTCTTGGCATATCATAAATTGCATAGCAAAGGAGTGGCTAATGATGAAGCTCTGTTAGTTCGTGATGGCAAAGTGGTTGAAGCTCCAAGCAGTAACTTATTCGCTTATAAAGAAGGGGTCATCTACACCTGCGCTCTAGATAATATTTTGGGTGGAGTAACGCGCAAACAAAATATTCAACTCGCCCAAGAGCTAGGCTTAAAAGTGGTGGAAGAAGCGCCGAGTTGCGAATTTATTAAAACAGCGCAAGAAGTTTGGGTCACTAATTCTATGGAAGAGCTTAAGCCTATAGTGAGCATAGATGGGCAACCTATTGGCAATGGAGTACCTGGTAATATTTGGAAACAGCTATTTCAAGCTTATCAAGTACTTAAAACAAATTAAGAGTATGCAATCAGCTAACTAAAAAACAACGCTGAAGGTATGTATATCAGGTTATTTTCTATCATAAATATAAAAAGTGAGAGTATTATGAACACAACGTTTTTTCAGCGGATATTATTACCCGGTTTCCTATTACAATCTGTTTTAATCGGAGGCGGTTATGCTACAGGGCGTGAGCTAGTAGAGTTCTTCTTATCTTCAGGTCCACTCGGTGGGTTCTTCGGTTTAATAGTCGCTACAGCTATTTTTAGTTTAATTAGTGCTATTAGTTTTGAATTTGCACGCATGGCAGGCAGCTACAACTATCGTAGTTTCTTCAAGAATTTATTAGGAAAAGGCTGGTTCATCTATGAAATAGCTTACTTGGCTCTGGGTATATTAGTATTAGCAGTAATTGGTTCTGCAGCGGGAAAAATAGCTGCTGATCAATTTAACCTAGATACCAATATAGGTATTTATGCATTAATGATTGCGATCTGTTTATTAGTCGCTTGGGGAACAAAATTAATCGAGAAAGTACTCGCCGGTTGGTCATTCTTACTCTATTTAGTTTATGCAGTGTTGGTTTATTTATTCTTAAATGAATTCGGTGCTAACTTGGGTGATGATTTGTTTTTGGGGGAAGTGAAGGACAATTGGTTTATCAATGCCGTAAAGTACGTAGGCTATAATATCGCAGCTCTTCCATTAATTTTGTTTTGTGTTAGACATATGCGCAATCGCAATGATAGTTTTTTGGCTGGCGCTTGTGCAGGCCCTTTAGCTATGTTTCCTGCTATCATTTTTTACTTGGCCATGGTCGCTGGCGGTGATGCATTAATAACAGCTGGTATACCTTCAGATTATATGATGCAACAATTGAATAGCCCAATTCTACAAGCCATTTTTTATGTGGTCTTATTTGGCACTTTTGTTGAGACTGGAACGGCTTTTATTCATGCAATGAACGAACGTGTCGCTGAAGTATATACTGAGAAAAAACGAGAACTACCTAAATCACTGCGCTTCGCGTTGGCGGCTATCGTCCTATCCTTCGCTATCTTTTTAGCTGGAAAAGTCGGTTTAGTTAATTTAATAGGCAGTGGATATGGCACTTTAACCTGGGTATTTATTGTTGTCTATGTAGCCCCTATTTTAAGCTATGGTCTATACAGTATCTTTTTTAATAATAAGATCGCGCTTAATAACAACATAGAGCTGTAGATATTCTATAAAAATTTAATAAATTAAAACATACCCGGTTACACGAATACTATACAAGCCTAATACTTGGTGTGAAAGCACCAAGTATTATAAAGCGTCGGTCAAAAAGCAACATATTAAATTAATAGATCACTCTTTTGAGCCCCAGATTAAGGGGCATTATCACTCAAACCTCTAAACTTAAATCCTCATTTAATTGCTGCCATAGTCGTGGGCTAGCCGCCCAAACCACATTACCTTTTAGCAATCCATCATTAGCTAAAAAATTTGATGTACTGCCTCCCGCCTCCGCAATTAACAGCAACCCTGCTAGCGCATCCCAGCTATTTAAGTGTGATTCATAGTAACCATTGACAAGGCCTGATGCTACGTGCGCTAACATTAATGCCCCTGCGCCAAAGCGACGATACTCTACTCCCTGCTGATCCAGCACTGTTAATGTCTGTACATAATTATCAAGTGAGCGGCGATTAGAGCGGCCCAAACCAATGATTGCCTGCCCTTGTTCTGGCTCTGTCATCACTAGACGCTCACCGTTCAAATAGGCTCCCTCACCACGTTTAGCAAAGAAAAACTCATCACGATCTGGCGCATATACAAAGGCTATCTCGATAGTGCCCGCAACGACATAGGCAATAGAAACACACCAGTAATCCATCCCTTGCATATAGTTAGTGGTACCATCAATAGGGTCAATAACCCATACACCACTGTCGATATTAGCTGCGGCTTTTAAACTTTTTTCAGCGGTAGCTAAACCACTTTCCTCCCCCAGAAAACTATCCTGTGGATAGAGAGTAAGAATAGCTTCTTTTAATAGTTGCTCAACCATCACATCCGCTTGTGAGACGAAATCTTGACGGCCTTTCACTCTAATAGATAAACCCTCACGGCGCAGCTCTTGCGCTTTTTTCCCTGCCGTTTTAATGGTTTCCTCTAACAACTTATACGATTGAAAATTTTTCATCTTATTCCTTAACCTAAGTATTAATTAACCTGCTAATGAGGGTGATGTTTTTCTTAGTACGAGCTCTACAGCGATCAGCTCAACACTTTGTTGATTGCTGCCATTGCGCCCTCTCGCTTCTAAACAAGCAATAGCTCGCTTTGTCATTTCTTCAATGTTTTGGCGCACTGTTGTCAATTGATAGCTATATTGACTTGTCAGTTCTGTATCATCAAAGCCTATTAAGTGAAAATCATCAGGGGCATCTAAACCCTGCTCACGCATGCCATCTAGAAAACCACACGCTAGTTGCGCGTTAGCACAAAATACGCCATCAACTTTTTTGCCACTATGGCACAAATCATGAGCAGCTTTGCGCCCCCCTTGATACCCATCTATATCAGCCTCAATCACTAACAGTGGTGCTGTTTTAAGTTGCGCTAATGCACGTTTAAACGCTTCGCCGCGCTGTACACCTCCCCAAGTTGAACCTTTATAATTTAACCAAGCTAAGTGCAGACAACCACTTTGTAGCAGTTGCTTGGTTGCCAATGCTGCCCCTAGCTCATTGTCAGAACAGACAAAGTCGACATCGCCAATGTCCATTAAGCGATTAATACCAACGACCGGAATATTATTGCGAACACATTCATTGACTAATTCTATCGGTGGCTGACCTGAGGTAACCACGACCCCGGATACCCGATACTGAGTAAAGCGACGAATTGTCTCTGTTAAAGCATCAGCTAAACCATCAGGGTTTGCCACTTCGGTCACTAACGCTTGATATCCTCTTTGTTGGATTTCTAGCAGTAAGCTTTCTAACAAACTGCTGCGAAATGGGTCACTCAATCTAGCAACGACTACCCCTATTAACTGGCTGCGCTGACGATTCAAGCCCTGAGCCAAAAAATTTACTTGATAGCCAAGTTCTCGCGCCGCCTTTAAGACTTTTTCTCGCGTTTTACCGGCAACACTACCGTTGTTGGTAAAGGTTCGAGATACAACAGCTCTGGAGACCCCTGCTCTTTTGGCGACATCGAGAGCGGTAACTGGTTGATGGCCTTTTTCTTTAGACAACATACTCGCCTTTAAATTGAATTTTTCATTTCAGTGACATCCAATACCAGCCCATCATGGCTGACAAACAGCTTGGGGTTATTGGCGCATGCTTGGCTTAACCAAGGGATTGTTTCATCAAAACAGTGATAGAGCCCGAGTAAGTTAATGCTGCCGTTTTCTAATAGACGCAGACAATCCGGATAATCTCCATGAGATGAGTTTGCAGGCAGTGCCTCAAAAGCGGCGCACTCTTGAAACGCTAAATCAACTCCTTGCATCAGCTTCTCACTTGCTTGCGTCGGGCGGCCATCGCCACTGTAAAATAAACTGTTACTACCAATAGTTAAGCGCAGTGCCCGATTAGGTATCTCATGTTGGGTATACGCCGTCTGTATTTTCCAGTCGCGCCAGATAAATTCACTATCAATATCGTGCCAATGAATTTCAAAACACAATTCTTTTTGCGGCCAAATGGCCAGCTCAACTAAGTGTTTAAGAGGCGCCTGCTGTGCCTGTTGACAAAAAATATCTAACGATTGACTGCGCTTAAAGCTTTTCCAATGGTTAATGAGCGCCGTTAGTCCACAACTGTGATCAGGATGAATATGTGTAAAAAAAATTACTTGAATCGCATTGACCTCAATTTCGCGCTGCCAAAGAGCCCTTGGAACAGTCGGCCCGCAATCTATAAGCCATTGATTATTATTAAAATCTTCTATATGGATGGCCGAAGTATTATTGACCTTAGAAAATGCACTACCGCTGCCAATTACATCAATTTTCATAGCGTCTCACTGATCTGTCTTTTTTGTTTAATTAAAATGTCATAAAGATACGACAAAGTATGCAACCATAATGTCGCTTAAAGATTGCATTTTTTTTACAGTATTGTGAGCACGTGCTCATTTTTGCTAAATAATTGCAAAAAATATTCAGCGACGAACCCAATTGCAGATTCGGAGCAGTATATGACACGTTTAAACATTGAAAACTTACAGGCAGGTTACGGTAACAAAATGATTTTGAACAATATCAATTTGTCCGTTAAAGAAGGAGAGATGATTGCTTTACTAGGCCCATCAGGTTGCGGAAAAACCACCCTACTAAACGCATTGTGCGGCTTTATTCCAATTAAAAGCGGCGAGATCTATGCTGGTAATCGCCCTATTAGCCAACTCGTTGCCGAAAAGCGCAATATCACTATGGTCTTTCAAAGTTATGCCCTATGGCCTCATATGAGTGTGGCACAAAACATCGCTTACGGGCTGAAAGTACAAAAAGTCTGCAAAAGTGATATTAATCGTCGCGTCAGCGAACTACTTGAGGTTGTAAAGCTATCTGGATTAGAAGACGAGAAAGTCACATCGCTCTCTGGTGGTCAACGCCAACGAGTCGCCCTTGCCCGCGCACTAGCGATTCGCCCTGATGTCTTAGTGCTCGATGAGCCGCTGTCTAACCTTGATGCAAAAGTCAGGCTCAGTGTACGCCATGAGATCAAAGCACTACAAAAAAAATTAGGGTTTACCTCTTTAATCGTCACCCATGACCAAGAAGAAGCACTGGTGATGGCTGATAGGATTGCTGTATTAAATCAGGGAAAGATTGAGCAAATAGGCACTCCAGAGGAAATTTACCACCAGCCAAGTAGCGCTTTTGTCGCCGATTTCATGGGCGCAGAAAATCAAATCAGATGGCCAAACAATGACACTAACATCCATTTAAAGCTAGCGGATAAAAGTGAAACGAAGCGCGATAAACAGCTTTATTTTCGCAGTGAAAACGTGCACTTATCAGCAACTGATAGCCAACAAAATATTGCTAATAACGATGACTTTCACGGACTCACTTTAACCGGAAAAGTATTGAACAGTGCTTTTTTTGGCAGCAGTTATCGTATTAGTGTGCGTTGCGCAGAGCAAATCATTCAAGCAGATCACAATCAAGATTTGCTTGCTAATCATCCCGTTACCCTAAGAGTTCCCACTCGTGCGTTGCATGTTTATGACAGCTAAAGCTAAACATCTCGCTATTTATTTAAGTTGTTAAACCCTAAGTTAATAAATCCTAAGTTAATAAACCCTAAGTTAATAAACCTATGAGGAATATCATGTTTACTAAAACTAAAGTTGCTGTACTTACCGCCATCAGCCTGACACAATTTACCGGTTTTGCCCATGCAGAAACGGTGTTAAATGTCGCCACCGCTGGCAGCCAGAACATGGTGGATTATGTAAAAACTTACTTAGCACCTAAGTTTGAGGCAATGCACCCAGATGTAAAAATTAACGTTGTTGGCACAGGCCCAGGTGATGCAGGCTCACATAAAATATTAGAGAAACTATCAGCCCAAAACGATAGTAACCAAGAACAATGGGATATTGATGTCGCTGTGGTACATCAGAAAATTGGTGCACAAATGGTTAATAAAGGATTATTAAGCAAATATCGTGCGGATATTAGTACCGCTACTTTAGTCACTCGTGAGAGCGCAAAAAATGCCTTAGGTACTAACGTTGAAGGCTATGTGATGCCAATGTTTCACAGCCAAACAGCTATTGCTTACAACAGCGCACTCGTTAAAAACCCACCAAAATCTTATGACGAGCTAGTGACTTGGACACAGAAAAACCCTAAAGCTTTTGGTTACAACGGTATAAAAAATGGAATGTCCGGTGTCAGTTTTGTGACTGGCTGGATTTATGCCTATGGTAGCAATGCAAAAACACTGACCAGCGAAGCATATAACCCTGCTACAAAAGATAGCTGGAACCAAGCTTTTACTGACTTAAAAGCCTTCAATAAGAACATTACCTTTACACCTGGTAATGCAGGTACCTTAGATATGCTAAACCGTGGTGAAATTTTTATGGGACCAGTTTGGGTTGATATGTTTTACAGCTGGAAAGATCAAGGAAAAATCCCACCGACTATGAAGCTCTCTTTGATTGCACCGGGTATGCCAGGTCAGCCAATGTACTACGTGTTACCTGAAAAAGCCGCACAAGCTGAGCTAGCACGTGAGTTTATCGCACTGGCAACTAGCCCTGAAGTACAAGCTGAAGGTATCGTGAAACGTTTTAATTGGTACCCTGGTATTGATGCGCAAAATGTTCAAAGCAAGCTAGATAAAGCATCATGGCAAAAGCTATTTGCTGAAATTACGCCACAAGATTTAGCAGCTTACGGCAAGAGCTTTCCTATCGCCCAATATTTTGACGATATTAAAGAAGGTTACGAGCGCAAAGTATCTAACTAAGCGCTGTTGGTATGTCGAGAATACGCGGACGATGTGCTGCGTATTCTCATTTTTTTACTTTCTAGTAAGGCACAACTATGCACTCCAAGGCATCTTTAAACTTATGGCTTATCGCCCCTGCAGCGTTAATGGTGGCCATTTTCTTTCTCTATCCACTAGCATTTTCACTGTATAGCGCTGTTTCATTAGATGATGGTAGCTTAACCTTCGTACATTTAGTTAAAGCGTTCGAGCTTTACTCTAATGACATGCTCTTTACTGTCATCATCGTACTATCAAGCGTTGTCATCCTAGCAATTTTATCCATTACTATTGCCGCCCTCATTACCTTGTCACCTTTTCGCTCCATCGTCACCATTATGAGTTTTTTATATCGCTTACCACTGTTTATTCCCTTTATCGTCACGGCACAAATGATGCGTACTTTTTTAGCCAAAAACGGCTTGATGAACAATGCCTTTGTCGCCTCTGGTTTAATGACACCTATGGATACTATTTCCTTTTTAGGTTTCAGTGGCATCATTATTACCTTTGTTTGGAAGCAATTGGCTTTTTCTACCTTGTTATTAACTGGTGCAATGGCAGCCTTAGATGACTCTCAAATACGCGCTGCGAGAAATTTAGGCGCTTCGCGTTTGAGCATTTTATGGCAGATTATACTGCCACAAGTCGCCCCTACTCTAGCGGTAGCCATGGTACTTTCTACAGTGACTATGATGTCGGTGTTATCTGTCCCATTAATGATAGGCACAGGCACGCCAACAATGATCAGTGCAGACATGGCATTTCGGGTTAACTCTTACGGTGATTACTCTGTCGCTAATGCTCTAGGCTTAGTGTCTTATCTTATTTGCGCGGGGCTCGCTTGGTTTTATCTTCGTCAAAGCCTAAAAGACAAAGGAGGCATAGCATGAACATATCAGCCGTCCCAACTAATCATACAGCTACTTTTTCGCTAAAAAAGATACCTATCTCACTAGGGTTTTGGACACAAAGTTTGTTCATACTCATTTTTGCCTTAGTACTGTTTGGACCTATTATTAACTTACTCATTTGGACAGTGACTGAAGTTTGGTATTTTCCCAATGCACTGCCCTCACAATGGGGTTTTAAGTATTGGCACCAAGTATTCAATCCCTACAGCGATGTGTCAGGCTCTCTTTTAACCAGTTTACTGATCGCGATACTCACGGTCATAGTCTGTTTACTAGTGAGTGTACCCGCAGGTTATGCTTTAGCAAAACGCTCAATGCCTATGCGTGTTTTCTGGATGTTGCTGTTTTTGATACCACAGGCTTTTCCAAATTTAACGGTTTACATGAACATAGCTCGCATGTTTTATGAGTTCAATTTAAATGGTACCTTACTAGGAGTAGTCATAGTTCATAGTGTACACGGCCTAATGTTTTCTGTGTGGATCAGCGTGGCAGCATTCTCAACTGTAGATCCCATGTTAGAGAGAGCCTCTCGTAACTTAGGAGCGGGGCCCATTTATACTTTCTTTCATATTGTATTGCCCCAAGCAGCACCTGGCATTACCGCTAGCTGTATTTTTGTTTTTCTCGAATCACTCGATGAATTCACCGGCACCTTTTTTGTCGGCTCACCAGATATTAGTACCTTACCTTTACTGTTATATACAGCAAGTATGGAGGGCAATTATCAAATTGCCTCTATTACCGCTCTCATTCTGCTTGTTCCATCCATTTTTTTTATGCTAATCATTAACAAATTTATGAAACCAGAAATGCTCGCAAAACTTGGTAAGTAAACTGCGTCAAAAGAGGCCGCTATTGCGGCCTCTAATTTAGCAACTACTTTGGCCCTATTCAGACCGCTTATATCTATCTTTTATACTTATCTTTTATATCTATCTATCTTTTATACCTACCTCATAGCTCTTATCAAAGAAGACTCCTTGTATGTTGATTTTATCAACCCAAAACAACATTCATCCAATACTTAATGAGTTCAGCTGATCCTAAAACAGCCGCGCTCAACTCATGCCTTAGTGTATGCTCAAGCAACTGGCGTTAAAACTTTAATGTGCTCAGCACTCCAACCACCTGGCCACACCTCCGCTGCACCGTGGCGCAGTGATCTTATGTGCATTAAATCAAGCTCACCAATTAATAACTCCTGATCTAAAGGCTCTAAAACATCTCCTTTTGTCACCTCACGTTGCGCTAATATTCCTCGATGGCCTAGAGATTCTTCACAAGGTAGATAGAATGCTGCCGCTGAGCTAAATTGATCACGTTTTGACTCATCCTCGCCAGCGCGACCAATAGGTCCCACAACCGCTATAGCTGCTTGTAATTCAATCGCGCGTGCTTTGGCACAACCAAAGACTCGATGATACCCCGCCTCTTTAGAGGTCATGGAAGGTACTAAAATTAAATCTATATCTAAAGGAGCTAACAACACCGATAAAGCAGGCATTTCAATATCCAGGCAAATTAATATCGCTATCTTAATACCTTTGTACTCAATTAGTTGCACTGTATTTCCAGCCGTTAATAACCAACCGCCCACCTCCTTTTCACCCGGAGTTAAACACAGTTTGTCTTGGTACTGAACCAGCTTATTCGGGCTAAAGAAATGAGAGCGGTTAACATAAGTATTGCAGCTGTCTATTTCTACTGAAACAGGGACAGTCCCCGCCAAAATAGCGATATTATAATGATCTGCTAAATGCTGAATCGGCTCTAATAACCTCAAGCTTTGTTCAGCCATCCATGGTACTTCTTGTGCTAATAAAAGATCGTTTTGAGCTATTGATAAAAAGTGTTCAGATAAATATTCCGGCAACACTAGTATATCAACTTGCTGTTGTTGCACACTGATCAATTGTTCTTCTAATAAACTCAGCCAATCATCTACACTGGTTATTTTTCTGGCTAGGTTAAGCGACCACAGCGCTACTTTCATCTAGGATTCCCTCTAATTTAATGTAATTTCTCAAAATCATTATTAATGATCACTATCTATACTTCAAAGCAGCAAGAAAGGAAATAATATGAAGGTAAATTTAATAAAATTATAAACTCATACTAATTTTTACTGACTAATCTTGTTTTTTATCATTTGGTTGACAAAGGTAGAGTGAACGCTCTACTATAAAGTAGAACGTTTACTCTACTTTATGAGACACACTATGTTAAAAACACAGATTGCTGCTAGCTTAGAGCAAAAATTTAGTAAATCTGGATTTGCTGAGCCTAGTGTAGCCCAATTAAAAACGGCCTGTCATGTCAGTCTAAGAACGTTATACAAACACTACCCATCAAAAGAAGAAATGATTGCTGGCGCTTTACAGCATCGCCACCAACGCTATCTAACCTTCTTGTTAGCTGATTCCCCAGCAGCGGGCCTAAGTTGTGTGCAACATATTTTCAATAGGTTAGGGAAGTGGATGATCGAGTATGCACCAAACGGCTGCATGTCTATGAATGCTCTGGCTGCATTTCCTGACAATGACGTTATCTATCAAACCATACAAGCCCACAAAAAAGATGTTAGGGATTTTTTAGCAAAGCAAAGTTTACGTGAAGATTTAGCGACACAGTTGTTTTTGCTGCATGAGGGGGTCTCAAGCGCTTGGCCTGTTATCCAAGATGATGCTGTTGATAGTGCGCAACACACGATTTTAACATTACTAACGGAAAAATAGTCATGACAACAATACCAACTACAATGAATGCTGTATTACTAAACGCTCACGGTGACTCGAGTGTACTTAAGTATCGTCAAGATGTTCGTGTACCTATAGCCAACGATAATGAAGTATTGATTCAGATATCAGCAGCTGCTATCAACAACACAGATATTAATACACGTATTGGTTGGTACTCTAAAGATGGCAACAACAGTGATGATGCAAGTTGGAGTGGTAATGCATTAAACTTTCCACGCATTCAAGGGGCTGATGTGTGTGGAAAGATAGTCGCTGTAGGTCAATGTGTTGATCAAAGCCGTATCGGCGAGCGCGTTATAATTGAGCCATGTATTAGCAATGTTAATGGCCACAATATCAACCCTGCTTGGTATTTTGGCTCTGAGTGTGACGGTGGTTTTGCCCAGTACACGACTGTCTCGTCAGTCCATGCCTATAAGGTAAATTCACAGTTAAGTGACATCGAGCTTGCTTCTTTTCCATGTTCCTACTCAACGGCAGAAAATATGTTAACCCGATCAAACGTCACTAAAGGCGATCGTGTCTTAATATCTGGAGCATCAGGAGGCGTAGGCTCCGCAGCCATTCAACTGGCAAAAGCACGCGGCGCAACAGTCATAGCAATCACCAGCGCTAGTAAACGTGAACTAGTTTTAGAGCTTGGCGCCGATACTGTCGTCACTCGCAATGATGACCTTGTTAAAACCTTGGGTAAAAACAGTGTAGACGTAGTGATTGATTTAGTAGCTGGCGAGCAATGGCCTGCTTTTTTGGAAATCCTACGCCCTAAAGGCCGTTATGCCGTATCAGGTGCAATAGGTGGTGCATTGGTTGAGTTAGATGTACGCACGCTCTACCTAAAGGATTTAAGCTTCTTTGGTTGTACTATTCTAGAACCCAAAGTGTTTGCTAACCTCGTGCATCATATTGAACAGGGCAACATCAAACCATTAGTGGCTAAAACATTCCCATTAGAGGCAATTAATCAAGCACAGGCAGAGTTCGTAGCAAAAGCACACGTAGGAAAAATAGTGCTGTCGGTAGACTAAAGTAATATTTCTGTTAGTCACGTTAAGGGGAATACAGTCAATTTTTTTGTTAAAAATCGGCTGTATTCCCTGCTTTAAACAGCTCTTTGATTGTTTTTTATAGCCCCTCACTAGCCATTATTGGTAGATTAATATTTCATTAGAAAACAGCATTGATTACCCATAAATTTGCTCGAACAGACATTAACTGTAATGAAATTTTAATAGCTATAGATAAATATTAAACTTAGTCACTGCTTTTAGATGCTTCACAATAGGTAATTTTCTATGTTTGCTATAACATCATATCTTAATTGAATAATGGGAATACATAATGACGGAAACACGAGCACACCTAAGAGAATTTTTGTTGGCCTGGTTTGAAAAAAACATACCTGGTAATAGTTTTTTTTGGTATGACATTGTTGTTATTTTATGGGTTGCAATGTTTGCATTAGCTTTGCACTTTATCCTGAGAGTCAGTGCTAGAAACTTTCTTAAAGCTCACTTCTTACCTATAAAGGCAGAGCCTGGTAAAAATGTTCTAGCAGAATTAACCATGCGTTTTGCCAGTAGAATTTCATTTATACTGCAAGGCGCTGTTGTGGCTATACAAGCTCAGCTTTGGTTACCTGAAGGTGTAAGACTATTACATTTTATTTTAGTGACGACTGATCAATGGATAATAGTGTTTAGCTTATTGTCCTTGTTTACACTATTAGATATTTTTCAAGCGATATCTGATCGACGTACTATTCAAGCACACTTTCCATTACGTGGTTTGTTACAAAGCGTTAAGTTACTTGCCAGCATTTTAACAGGTATCTTAATTGTATCGTTGTTAATGGATAAATCCCCGCTTATATTACTCAGTGGTTTAGGTGCGTTATCAGCGGTATTACTGTTAGTTTTTAAGGACCCTATTCTTGGTTTAGTGGCGGGTATTCAGCTTTCGGCCAATAACATGTTGACCGTAGGTGACTGGCTTGAAATGCCAAAATATGGTGCTGACGGAGATGTTGTCGATATTGCATTGACGACAGTTAAAGTAAGAAATTGGGACAAAACCATTACCACTATTCCCACTTATGCACTAATTTCTGATTCCTTTAAAAACTGGCGAGGAATGTCAGAATCAGGTGGGCGAAGAATAAAGCGTAGTATTCATGTCGAAATGAGTAGCGTATGTTTTTTAGATAAAACACAAATAGAAGCACTTAAAAAGGCACAACTCTTAAGTGATTACATTAGCAGCAAAGTCCCTGTTATCGATAAAGAAAATCTAGATAAAAACCTTGATATGACCGTTTTACAAAATGGTCGTCGTCTTACTAACGTTGGCACCTTTAGACAATATTTATCATCATACTTAAAAAAGCATCCTGGTATCCACCAAGAAATGACTTTGATTGTTAGACAATTAGAACCTAGCAGTAATGGTTTACCAATCCAGGTTTACGCTTTTACTAACACCACCAGTTGGAATGAGTACGAGGATATCCAATCAGATATTTTTGATCATATTATCGCAGTAATGCCAGCGTTTTATCTTAAGATTCATGAATCACCTACTGGCAATGATATTCGATTACTTGTAAAACCATAATGTAATTTTTTGCAGGCAAAAGAACAGTTTCACCCCTCTAAAAGTAAAAAAATAGAGCACTCATCAACCGGAAAGACTTGGCGAATGACACCTATAAAGCTCAGTGTTTATATGCCTTCCTATGTTTTATTAGATAATATTTAACTCATATTTAATTATAATTGTGAGTTAAATTTATATCTAAAAACATCCTCACTATCAATCCTTCCCATTATACACTTGCTTATTTTTTGCGTTTTCAAGGTCTATTATTCTGGTCCAATCCCGTCGGAGACTTAATTTTGAGATAATAACGTCAATAAATTAAGGAAAGGAAATGATATGAGCTTAAAAAATCAAACAAAAGTTACCCTCAATAATTTAAGAATGAGGCTGTTCTTATGGTGACAAAACAGATGAGCTATATAAAACGACAGGAAACGCCCATAGAAAACATTAAAATATTGGATAATTATTAATTGTTATTTATTGATAACCTTTGAGTAACCACATTATTTTTTCGCAGATTAACGCATCATTGAGAACAGTTATATCTGGTAAATCACGCTATCATCTAAGTCATTGCCATGACAACGACTTAGATATTATTAAAAACCAGCTAGTGAAGGGTCAAGTAAGATGTTTTTGCTGCACTTTATCGCAGATATATTTACCGATAGGAATGGCAGATGTTGCCGCTGGTGATGGTGCATTACAGACATGTAGGGAGCGGGCACTCTCAGCAAACAGAAAATCATGCACTAAAGAGCCATCTTTCATCACAGCTTGCGCTCTAATACCGGCTGGATAAGCTTGTAAGTCACTGACCTTTAAACGAGGGCAATACTTTTGCACTAATTTTAAATATCCAGGCTTGTACCAAGAGTTTTTGGTTTCGATCAAGCCAGTAAAGAAGTGTTTTTGTAGCACTCGCCAAAAACCTGTAAAGCGCACCATATCCCAAATGTCAGTCAATGATATATTAACTTTAGCATAGCCCTCTCGTTTCCACCCTTGTACCGCGTTAGGCCCCACCGTGACACTTCCATCGATCATGCGTGTCAAATGCACCCCTAAAAATGGCAGTTCGGGATTAGGTATTGGGTAGATCAAATGGTTAACTATATTGTTATATTTATCAGCTAGACGATAATATTCACCTCGAAAAGGGATAATTTGAAAGTCAGTCGCTATACCTAGCATTTTCGTGGTGCGATCAGCCATTAAGCCTGAACAAGTAATTAAAAACCGAGTATTAAAGCTTACTGTTTGACCTTGATGCTGTGCCTGTACCTGCACATGCTCTGTTGTTTCTTTCAATGACACTACTTTATGGTTAAGCCTAGCGTCACCACCTGCTTTAACAAAACACTCTGCCATTTTAGTGGTGATCTGCTGATAATTAACAATCGCTGTATCTTTGACGAATATAGCACCTTCACCAATAATGTTGGGCTCACGTTGCTTGAGCTGTTTAGCATCTAACAATTCAACATCTATACCATTTTCTACACAGCGCTCAAACAGAGCATTCATACGTTCTACTTCAACACTGTTGGTAGCTACCAGCATTTTACCACATTGATTATAGGGGATATTATGTTCTTGGCAAAAAGCGCGTGTCGCTGCCACTCCCTCTTTACAAAATTGAGCTTTTAAACTACCAGGCGCGTAATAAACGCCCGCGTGTACTACACCGCTGTTGTGTCCAGTTTGATGAACACTGTAGTTAGCCTCTTTCTCTAGTACTAAAATACGCTTATCGGCAAATCGCTGCTTTAACTGCCAGGCTGTCGACATACCGACAATGCCTGCGCCGATAATTATATAATCGTATGTCATAATTAATCTCATTCATAGTTGCTGGTTCTGAAGATAACGTTCAGCTGCAAGGTATTATTAAATAAAAAAAGCGGGCTGCAATAAGTAGACCCGCTAATAATAGCACTGTGTGCTATAGGGTGAAATGGCCGCGCTGACGCAGCAGTTCACGTTTTAATTCTGGATGAGGTACAAACTTATCACGCCCGTGTAACCAGCAATGGTTTTGTGCAATCAGCATTGACCCTACCGGTAAAGGCACTGCAATATAATTAGGCTCAGCCTCTAAAGACTTACCCATTTCATAAAGATAACGCCCTTGCGCCATATTTTGCGGTTCCACAAATTGGTCTATAAATAACATATGAGGCTTACCCTGCTCATCTTCTTCAAAGAAAACAGGGTGAACAACATCAGCCTCGACGTTTTTAGACTTTGGTGCACTCCATACCATGTCTTGTTTGGCCATTGGGTGATAGTAAAACTTATCCAGTTCTTGCCAATCATCAACATGAAGTAGAAGCGATTCACCGCCTTGAATGTTTTCCTCTGCTAATTTTTGCATCAATACAAAATCAGTACGCTCATTAACATAGGTGCCATCATTGTGTAATTCCATACGACGATGCGCTTGGCGTAAATAACTGTCAGAGTTATCAATATTGCGAACCGTAAAACGCGCGTAGTACTTCCCATACATTGAGTCGTGATTGGGCATGCCTATTAAATGCGATATCGCGGTCGAAAGCTTAATATCAAATTCAGTGCGCAACTCTGCAGATTCAATATCTGGCTGACCTTCATATTCTAATAAAAACGCAGCGCGACTGCGATCTCTAATAATTTGATTAAGCGCTTCAGCTAATGTTTGCTCGCTAATCTGGTCTAAAATATGAGCAATTTCAAACCGTAAAAATGGTTTATACTCAATTGCTTGCACAGGCCAGTGAGCTGTTTGCTGACAAAAAGCTTGTATTGTTTTTTCACTAAGTGTGATCACTTGCAAACGTTTACTTACTGAGTGCGCTGCTATTGAAAATCCTACGGCCTTTAATCCAATAGGAGCAGCCTGAAATTGCACAGTCATTTCTTATTCCTTTTAGTCAATGCTTTAGTGATTGTATATTCGACATAAGCGAATAATGTCGACATTATACCAACACGTCAACAATTTTATTAAATTTCTTACTTAACTATTGGTTTCACTTACCTTAAAATACATTGCATAGATAATTATCGTTTCACTAAGGCGCACCAATGACACAAGCCAATAGCTTATCAAACCAGCTACCTAGCACAGCTAAAACAGCCAACCAAAAAGATAACTTTGCGGCGCAAGTGATGGCACGATTAAAACAAGATATTCTCAGTGGTTATTTTAAGCCTGGCGAAAAGCTTAGAATGAGCCGACTCAAAGAGCGCTACAGTGTTGGTATTAGTCCATTGCGCGAAGCACTCTCGCAATTGCTAATAGAACAGTTAGTCGTCGTCGAGAATCAACGAGGCTTTACGGTACACCCTATCTCTAAAGCAGAATTGATTGATATTTACCAAACGCGAGCTCAAATAGAGCAATTATGCATTGAATTGGCAATAGAACACGGCAACGATGATTGGGAGGCAGGTATCATTGCTGCGGCGCACAGCATGCGAAAATACCATTCTAAATTAGAACAGGACCCGCAGGAGTGGGAACGTCGCCATCAGGCATTTCATACAGCCATAGCCAGTGGTTGCCAATCACCTACTCTATTACATGTGCGACGTGCACTTTATGAAAAAGCTTCACGTTATCGCAACCTATGGCTACAAGATAATATGATGCAGCGCAGTGTCTTTGATGACAACCAGAAAGAACACGATCAATTGATTGATGCACTTATCGACAAGCGCACACAATGTGCAAAAACACTCATTAAAGACCACTTATTAGGGCCCAGTCGACTACTATCGCAAAGTGTCAGCTTTGATTAAATTTAGCAACTTGAGCCCGTAGCAATTCCAGGAATAGATCTCGTGGTTTATTAACCTTTCCAGTACGGCGACTAATGACAGCAATCTGCACTTCATAATATTTACTTTCTGGCAATATTGCTTTTAGGGGGATTACCGTACGTCATCGACACTTTTAACCGCTGCACAAGCATTACTAGCAACAGCACTTAACCCCAATCACATTAAAGGCTGCTATTTATTACCCCTTAAGTTAAGTTGAGTAGTTTCTTATATTACCCCCAACCCCCCCCTTATGTTAATACAAAAAAAGCCCGTAAAGCAATGCTTTACGGGCTTTTTGGAACCTAGTGAGGTTCTATAAAACGGGTGGGCTTTGCTTACATCATGCCGCCCATGTAAACATAAACCATTGATATAAATTTATTTATTAAATTAAAATTTATTAAAACACCCTAGTTTATACCCTATTAGTTCATACTTTCTAACGCTCCATGTTACGCCTAGTTTCAATAGAGGTTAATTACAGCACCACTTTAATCACTCTTTTCCTATGTTTAAGCTACATTACTTGCAGCTAAGATACCTACCTCTTTACCACCAAATTCTTGCATTGCATCTAACAGACAATCCCATAGATATTCTGCCGCCGCGCTATCGCATAAAAGGCTAAAACAAGACTGAGCATTAAACTGATGATGAACCACGATGACATTAACTCTCGCAGCAGAGGTTTGGGCAATGCTGCCAACAGGAAAAGCTGCAATACTTAAATCTACACCGCAAAGCTTCGCCATAATGTGTGACAAATGCTTACCGCTGAGTAACATCCAAGCATGGCTATCCTGACAATACAGAGGGAAACACTGCTGTTTAGGGGTATTAGCAGCCAATATTTTATCGATATTGGCATGACCAGCCCTTTGCGCGTTTGGATTAGCGAGAATCCAAAACTCTTTTTGGCTCAAACGTAAAACTAACTCGCCATTAGCTGATACTTCTACTTGATTTGGCTTCGCTGGGACAGGTAGGTCTGCACTGCGTAAATGATCAGCAGCATTCAAACCACGAAAGCCTGTTCTCAATAAGTTGGACAAATCAGACAAACCGCTATTGCCCACTTGCTCCTGTGCTGATTGCACAGCAAGAGCAGAGTCTGCGATTTCTATATATTCATTTGCAGTGAGTTTATGGTAAATAAAACTGCGCTTGTTAAATTCTTGTGGGGTAATGGCAGACATTAGTATCCGCTCCTCTTCAATTTGTAAGTATCAACACTGTTCACTCTGCTAATCTACATCTGCTGTCTTAAATTATCAGGGTCGTAAAAGGGAAGCTTTACCACCTCTGCCTTTATCAATTCACCGCTATCTACTTTTATGTAGATGCTGTCACCTAATGCACATTGATTTATTCCAGCAAAAGCCATACCTATAGTCATATCTAAACTAGGCGAATACTCGCAGGAGGTAATGTTACCCGTTATTTTGCTGGTGACATTATTATCCGCTAATACCAAATGCCCTTCTTTAGGCTGGTCTTGTACTTTTATATGCGCTGGCAATTTAAAGCCAACTAATTTTCGGCTCTGTGGCTGGGCCTGTAAGATATCAATGGAGCGGCGACCGATAAAAAAGGGCTTTTTACGACTGATCGCCCAGTCCAGAGAGAGCTCCCCTGGATGACTCATACTGTCAGTATCTTGGCTGACAATAATATGGCCTTTTTCTAAGCGTAATAATCGTTGGGTCTCTACCCCAAAAGGGCGAATATCAAATGCTTTACCCGCCTCCATCAACATGTCCCACAAAGCCTCGCCGTAACGGGCGGGTACATGTATTTCAAAACCTAACTCTCCGACAAAACCAACTCTTAAGAAACGCGCCGGTATTTGACCTACATGGCCTTCTCGATAGGCCAAATAAGGGAAAGCTTCAGAACTTAAATCAATATCGTCTACCAACAACTCTAATACTTTGCGCGCATCTGGCCCAGCTACATTAACAGCGGATAACGCGGAGGTAACATTGCTTATATCTACATCTAGGCGCCACTGTGCATTCCATCTTAGCATTTCTCGATAGACATTCTCGACACCACTGGTCGTAGCGGTTACATAGAAATGCTCATCGCTAATACGACATGAAACACCATCATCTATCACCACACCGTGTTCGTTCGTCAGCACGGCATAGCGGGTTTTACCCACAGGCTGTTTCAAAAAGGCAAAGGTGAATATACGATTCATCAACTCTGCGGCATCAGGACCACGTAACTCAATGCCCCCTAATGTACTTACATCAATGATTCCTACTTTAGTTCGCACATGCACTGACTCATCTTGCATGCACTGATCTCTGTCTTTTGCTTGCCCATAAAAAGCAGGCCGTTGCCAATTGCCCGCAGGCATCATTTTAGCCCCCAAGGCTAAATGTCTACGATGCATAGTGGTACGTCTGTATGGATCAAAAATACGCCCGGCGAGATGAGCCAGTTTTTCAGGGGAAAATGGTGGCCTTGCCGTAGTGACACCAGTTTGTGTCACATTTCTATCGGTAGCATCCGCCACTAGTCTTGCCGTCGGCAAAGCTGAATGCCGCCCTTGAGAGGGCCCCATACCTACGGTCGAAAAACGCTTGACCAACTGAATATCGCGATAGCCTAAGCGGGTGGCGTTGACAATATCCCTTGCTTGTAAATCTTCATCAAAATCAACAAAGTCTTTGCCTTTTGGGTGACTAAATATTGGCCAGTGGAAATTGACACGACGCTGACATTCAACACTTGGAAGTACCTTATCAAGGGCTAAACCGATATTATGTAAGGCATTAATAGCAGCACGTTCGCCATCGTTTAACACGGCAGTTAAATCGTGAATAGCATTCACTGACCCAGCAATATGTAGGTGCGCTGGTAGGTTTTTTAATGAAAATTCAGAACCTTGATCATCATAACTTAGCTGTGCTCCCGCTTGACAAAGCAGTTGATATACAGGCATATAACCCGCGGACATACAGAGTAAATCACAGTCAATTTTGAAGCCATTCGCGCTAACTTCTCCCTGGCCAGTAATAGAGCGCACATTAACACCTTTAACTTTTTTGTTGCCTTTGCTGGCAATCGCCTCATAGACGGTATGGCCAGTAAACACCTCTATATTATGCGCTGACAACGACACTTTACACTGCTGCGATGCAATGTCTTTATCTTCTCGCATATCGACAACGGCTGCGACCTTAACGCCTTGCTCTAGTAACTCTAGCGCTGTCAAATAGCCATCGTCATTACCGGTTAAGACTACCGCGTTATCGCCGGGTTTAACCGCATAATGCTTCATCAAACGCATCGCGGCACTGCTCATCATAATGCCGGGCAAATCATTGTTGCGAAAAACCACATGCTGCTCAAACGATCCAGAGGCAACAATGCACTCACGAGCACGCACTTTGAACATCCTGTTGCCTTGAATCACCGGTAAGTAGTTATCAGTAAACCAGCCATTACAAGAGGCATTAACCAGCACTTTGATACGCTCATTTTGTGCCACTTGAGTCAACAGCTGCTCTTTAAGCGCGAGTGCCTGCACCCCTTCTTCATCAAAACGGTGATAAGTAAGCGAGCCACCTAATACAGGCTGCTCTTCCACTAACAGCACTGTTGCACCAGCTTGTGCTGCGGTGATAGCAGCGTTAAGACCTGCAGGGCCTGAACCAACAACCACCACATCGTAAAATAAATATTCTTTATCGTAATACTCAGGCTTAAAAGTTAAATCCAACTCTCCTAATCCAGCCTTTTTACGAATAGTCGGCTCCCAATATTTCCAGCTGTCCTTATACTTAGAAAAAGGCATTTTGTAGAAAGAGCGGTAATAGAAACCTACTGGCATAAATCTGGAAAAATGCCCAAGAAAAGAATCCGAATCATTCGCCAATGAGCCATTACAATTTTGACCTGTCGCTATTAAACCATTTTTGATTGCAATCCTATCCGCCAAGACATTGGGCTCACCTTGCAGCTGTACTAAGGTATTTGCATCTTGCCCAGCCATGGTGAGTGGCCCTCTAGGACGATGGTATTTAAAAGATCGGGACATCAACCACTGCTGATTTGCCGCTAATGCACTCGCTAAAGTATCTCCTTCTAACCCTTGAAACTGCTTACCTTCAAAGCTAAAACTTATGGATTTGCTACGATCAATTAATAAACCCATAGGCGAGTTTAATCTGTTCATAATGAGCCCTCTACACTTTCTGGCATCTCAAAATCGATACGTTGATTAAACATTTCACTAGCATCAAAAGTACGTATAACCTCATCACTGACGGTATGTCGCTGCGCTATAAACCAGTAACCAGAGGGTGCATGTAACCACCATTCAGTCACTACACCGGCTTCATTGTATGAATAAAAAACGTAGTCAGCCCATTCTCGGTCAGTACAAGTGGTAGAGTTTGGCATTTCACGCACTTCACCACCATGCACGAACTCGCTGATATTGCGTGGCCCATTTAATGGACAATTCATGATTTTCATCTAAAAATCCTCAAGCTTTGTAACAAGCCGTTAATGGCTGGCTGCCGTTGCACCCATTTCGTTTACCTGCTTAAACACATCAAAACGGTCCATAGCAAAAGGTGCGATTAAATCGGGAACTTTACCGCCAGAGGCAACTAGTTCAGCCATAGTTTTTCCACAAATAGGCGTGGCTTTAAAACCCCAAGTTCCCCAACCTGCATCTAAATAGTAGTTATCGACTGGGCTCAGCCCCATTATCGGACTGTAATCTGCGGTCATATCAGTAATACCTGCCCACTGGCGCATTAATCGCAAATTAGCCATAAAGGGAAACATTTCTACGGCACTGGCCAATAAGCTCTCTTTCAACTCTAATGTTGAGCGGGTGTTATAAAGAGGATAAGGATCTGAGCCGCCGCCAAAGACAATTTCACCACGACTGGTTTGCTGTACGTAACAGTGCAAAGCAGAAGAGCTAACCAGTGGATCTAGAAAAGGTTTAACCGGCTGAGTCACCATCGCTTGCAGCGGATAAGTTGATATTGGCATTTTAAAACCAGCTTTAGCGGCCATTAACGAGCTGTGTCCTGACACTGCTTGAATCACACAGCCACAATTAACATTACCGCGATTAGTCTTCACGGCAGTCACTTTGCCATTTTCAACCACAACATCGGTTACTTCGGTGAGCTGATGTAATTCAACACCACGTTGGGTAGCCCCTTTTGCGTAGCCCCAAGCAACAGCATCGTGCCTAGCAGTGGCACCATCTAAGTGCCACAAACCTGCTAATACAGGCATATTGGCAGGGTTCATATTAAGGGTCGGCACCAATTCTTTTATGGCTTGCGGATCAATTAACTCCGTGCGCCCACCAAAGTGTTTATTGACTTGTGCTCGTTGCCTGAAACCGCGTACCGCTGCATCTGTATGCGCTAACGTAAGCTGGCCGCGTTCAGAGTACATAATATTAAAGTCAAACTCTTGAGAGAGTTGCTTAAACATGTTGACGGATTCAGTATAAAAACTAACTCCTTCAGAGGTCAGGTAGTTTGAGCGAATTACGGCCGTATTTCTAGCTGTATTACCGCCACCTAGATAACCCTTTTCCAAAATAGCAACATTGGTAATCCCATGGTATTTTGCCAGATAATAAGCGGTAGCTACACCATGACCACCGCCACCAATAATAACCACATCATAGCTAGACTTAAGATCTACAGGCTTAGGTAAATCCGCATCTTTTTCAAACGGATAATCGTTATTCAGGCCATATTTTAATAATGAAAAAGGCATAAACTCTCCGAATTCGACTGACGACTCATTAATGTTTATATGGTGTTAAGTATTTTTCACTTAATCACTCATTAACAAGCCAATTAAATGTAATGAAAGCTCACTTTCTGCATTCATCACCCTATTTATATTTAACGGAAAATAACGGTTTTGTTACCTTCAAGAAAAACGCGTTTTTCAATATGCAATTTGACCGCTTTAGCCAGTGCTACTGTTTCAGTATCACGACCTACAGCTACCAGCGCATCTGCACAGTATGTATGGCCGACAGGCTGTACCGATTGTTCTATAATAGGGCCTTCATCAAGATCAGATGTCACATAATGGGCAGTCGCGCCGATAAGTTTAACGCCACGTGCATGGGCTTGATGATAGGGTTTGGCTCCCTTAAAGCCTGGTAGGAACGAGTGATGAATATTGATTGCTCGACCACTTAGCTGTGAACACAAGTTATCAGAAAGGATTTGCATATAGCGCGCTAATACCACCAGCTCAGTTTGTGTCTGTTGCATTATCTCTAACAGCGCTTCTTCCTGATCTCGTTTATTTTCCTTAGTTACCGGTAAATAAACAAAACGTATGCCTTCTCGCTCTGCCATCGCTCGCAAATCAATGTGGTTAGAAACAATAGCTGCGACTTCCATATTCAGCTCGCCTTTGCGTAAGCGATACAAAAGATCATCAAGACAGTGGTCAAACTTACTTACCATAATGATCACTTTAGTAGGCAAAGCGGCAATGTGTAATTCCCACTGCATAGCAAATTGATTTGCAACAGCCTCAAATTCTTCTCTGATATTATCTGCTGTGCTATCCCCTGATTCTATATGGAATACTGTACGCATAAAGAAACGTCCAGAATCTTGATCATCAAATTGTGATAGTTCACTAATATAACAGCCATGTTCAACTAAAAAAGAAGTTACTTTTGCAACAATTCCACTACTTGCTGAACAGGTCGTTTTTAAAATAAATTGATTTACTTTTTGTTTATGCATAATATCTACCAACCAAATACGAAATGTTTTTTCAAATACAAAATATTTAAAAAACAATAAAAACTTAAGTAAAGTATATTTAATAAGAGATATATAGCAACGATACGCTACAATTTACTAAGAAAAAATTAACCATATATTTATATATTAATTATTATTTTATATATGAATCAAAAAAAACAAGGGCATCATGACAAACAAAGATTTAGCGGTTCAAGAAAAAAACTATACCGTTCCTGCACTGTCTCGTGGGTTAAAAATACTAGGGATGTTTTCACAAAAAACACCAATATTAAATACCAATGACTTCGCAGAAAATTTAGGTGTTTCTACTTCCTCCATTTATCGCATTGTACAAACACTAACAGACATGAATTTTTTAAAGAAAATATCACGAAATACCTATCAATTAGGGCCAGCTGTAATTTCTCAGGGGTATACGTATTTAGCAGGTAAGGATATTATCGATATATCGATAACACACCTGCAAAATTTACGAGATGTAACATCAGTTTCTTGCCATTTAGCTGTACGCGAAGAACGTGAAGTTATTTATATATATAGAGCCCTCGCTTCACAAAGATTATCGGTAAACATTCCAATAGGAACAAGACTGCCATGCCACAGTACTGCGCTTGGCAGAGCCTTACTAACAGGTTTGAATGACAGTGAGCTATCGCAATTATATTATGGAGCACAACTAGATAACGTAGAAAGCCATAACCCACAAAGCCTTCCCGCTCTAAAACTAAAGGTCAGGGACGAAAGAGAACAAGGCTACTCTATTAATCAATCAGATCTAGCGACAGCAATAGCCGCTCCCATTCGAGACCATCATAATAATATTATTGCAGCCATTAACATTTCAGGCCCAGACGCCTTTATACAAGGCAAAGAGATATCAATAGAAATCACTCATCAGCTGCAACAAACAGCACTCGCTATTTCAGAAGAACTTGGGTATAGAGTGAGGCTACCAGAGCTAATTTAAAATATAGCTCTTCTCACTTAAGAAGAGCCATGACACCTAGGACAAATAAATATTTAAAAAACATACCACCACAAAAGAAGCTAAAGCGAGTGAGCCTTCTCTTTACTATAGCCACTTATATCTTGGGATATTTTGCTAGCAGAATCTTTTAACATATCAAGCAAACGCTCCTGCATGCCCGTTTTTTTCATTATAGCATCTGGAACAGAAACATTAATTGCAGCCACTACATTATTCATATGATCATAAATAGGCACTGCTAAGGCAGTTGAGTAGTCTGAAAAATGTATACTCCAGCCTTGCCCTGATTCTTTTCTACATAATTCAACCAATTCAGGAAAAGTTTGCGGTGCTGGTTCAGGATAACCATCAAGACGCTGCCCACTGTACAAAGCCTCCAATTCATCTGCATACATACCTGTCAACAAAACCCGCCCCATTGCCGTAGTATGGCAAGGGTATCGCATACCCAAAGGGACGTTAACGGCGAGTATCTGAGATGCAAGCGCTCGAAAAATATAAATAGTTTCCCGCCCTTCTCTGATAGCCAAATGGCTTGATAAGGATGTAATATCTCGTAATTTAATAATATAAGGCGCAGCTATTTCCGATATTTCTCGACTTGCCAAATAACAAAAGCCTCGAGATAACACCTGAGAACCCAACTCATAGCTATTGACCCCTACCCTTCGCAAATACCCCATATTTGTGAGGGTTTGTACGATACGATAGAGGGAACCTAAGCTAACACCAAATGCCTCCGCCATCTCAGCCTGAGTAAGGCGCCGAGACTGACCTGTAAACATTTCTAGAATCTGAAGCCCGCGCTGTAACGCAGGAACAGTGTAATCTTTCTCAGCCACAATCGAACCTCAAATTTTCACTTTAATATGGGTCATCCCTGACCCAATAATTTATATATTATAAATTATCGACTGACCCTTTCCTATAATTACGTATAAGTATAGCTAAAACTAGAGATCCCGCTAAAGCAATAATCCAAGGTGTATTACCAACCAAAAGAAGCCCAGATATTGTTAAAATCCATTTTTCGAATCTCTGCAGCGGTGCATTAAAGAAACCAATATACGCAGCAGACAATGCGATTATACATAGCACTCCACTAATCATCGCTAATACAAACTCGGTCCAATTGAATTCTAGAAACAACATGCTTGGTGCGTAGATAAACATAAAGGGAACTAATGCCTTACCCATAGATAGACGAAACGCCGTCAACCCTGTTCGCATTGGATCTGAGCCAGCAATACCTGCACCTGCATACGCAGCCAATGCCACTGGAGGTGTTACATCAGCCAATACACCATAATAAAAGATAAAGAAATGAGCCGCCAATATCGCGACTCCAAAATCATCTAACGCTGGAGCAACAATTGAAGCGAGAATAATATACGTAGGAGTTGTGGGAATACCAGCTCCCATTAGAATACAAGCTAAAGCGACCAATATCAAAGCGATGAACAATGTAATACTTGACTCACTCAATAGCTCAAAAGGCACTAAGGGTGTTATCCAGCCACCAAAATCAACGGCCAACCCAACTATTGCACCAGAGAACTTAAAGCCCAGGCCCGTTAAGGTTGTTACACCTAGTAGAAAACCTACACAAGCACAAGCAGCTGTAATAGCAATTGACTGCTTCGCACCTTCTTCTAAACTAACGACCAAGCGACGCGGTGTTAATACACTCCCATGATCTAATTTCGAAAACCCTAAAGGCTTTAGTATTACAGGGATATACGAACAAAGCACTGTTAGAACAATACCCCAAAAGGCAGCTAAGAATGGCGTGTATTGCATTAATAGCATAGAAACCATAACGATCAAAGGAATAGTCTGATGCCAATGGCGAGCCATTATATTGGAGAATTTTGGAATATCGGCAGCGGGAATACCTTTAAGGTTTAACCGTCTCGCCTCAAAATGCACCATACACAAGGTCGCTAAGTAATGAAACGCTGCTGGTATAATGGCAATTAAAATCAGCTCATTATATGGCACTCCTAACATTTCAGACATTACAAATGCTGAGGCTCCCATAATAGGAGGAGTTATCTGCCCACCGCAAGAAGCCGCCGCTTCTGTTGCTGCTGAAAAACGACCGCTAAAACCATAGCGTTTCATCATTGGTATTGTAAAAGCACCCGTTGTAACGGTATTCGCCACCGGCGAACCAGAAATCATACCAAAGAAACCAGAAGAAACTACAGATACTTTAGCAGGACCTCCTGCATAACGACCTGAAAGAACAGTTGCTAACTCTATAAATAGCTGACCTAGCCCTGATGCTTGCGCCAATACTCCGAACAAAACAAAATGAAATACATAAGTAGCAACAACACCGATAGCAATACCGTATATACCTTCCGTACCCAGGTACAAATGCTCAACTAACCGAATAATGTCATAACCTCTATGGGCTAAAACTCCTGGCAAGTGCGGGCCCAAGATAGCATAAAGCAGAGATACAACACCTATTATCGCTAATGATTCACCCATTGTACGACGAGCACCTTCTATTACCAATAGGATAGCAGCACCACCCATCACATAATCAAAGGGCTGAGGAAAACCTATATTTGCAATAAAGATATCATCAAAGAAAAACACCAAATAACCAGAGAAAACCACACCCATTACAGCCAAAGGCCAATCTAGCCAGCTAAGCTTATTGCCTCTACCACCCAAAACAGAAAGAGGCAACGCTGATAAACACATCATTACAGCAAAGGCATAAATAGATATATTTAAAAATACAGGTAGTTGTGTTCCTATTGCACTAACGAGTTGATTCGCTATTAATAAATAAAAAGCACCGTACGCCAAACTTAACACAATACTAACTTTAGGATTTTTTGGCACTTTACGAGGAAATACCAAAAATAATAACCCCATAATAAAAGCCATATGTACAGTACGATGGGAAATCTCATTAAGCAGCCCAAACCCCGCAGTATAAATATGGAACAAGCTAAGAACGACACAAGAAATAGTAACAAATAATTTCAAAATACCGTTCAAATCACGAAAATTACTTTCACTATCAAATTCTTTAATTAAATTATCAACCTGCTCTTGAGGAATATCATCTGCAGTGTCAAGGGGAGTATTATTGGTTTGGTTTTGTTTGATCATAGATTTACTTCTTATCTTTATGGCTTACTGACAGCTCCCTACCGGCTTTATACCAAGTCCAGCATCAGGCCATATATTTAAATTTATAGTTCTATCGCCTGTATGCAATTTATTCTCAAAACGCTTATCAGTACGAACAATCAAATTGCTAATATTTCTTTTCAAATGCAGAATAAACTGACCATCACGATGCTCAAATGCAACAGCATCTGGCTCATCTATTAATGATGGTAACCCTTGTCCATGAGCGACGAAACGCTCTTTTGTTTGCAATATCTGATAATGGCCGTCGTTTACTAATAATCTATACTCATCAGACACTGGTGTTAGTGATACTGAATGAATAAAAGATAAAGAAAACTCATTATCCACCAAACTTATACAAGCTAATGGCTTTGCAGACCGATACTCTGTAATACTTAATCCAGAGGCTAATAAATACGGAGTAATTACCACACAGGTAATTACTCCAATAAATTTAAATATCTTACTTAATAATCCCTTTCTCACGATAATAACGCTCAGCACCAGGATGTAGGGGAATTGACACTGACTCTAGCGCTGTTTTAAGGCTAATTTCTTTACCTTTTACATGCACTTTTGCCAATGTTTCGACATTTTCATATAAAGCCTTTGTTACAGCATAAGCAATATCATCTGAAAGCTCTGCATGTGTTGCCCAAATGGCACGCACAGCCAAAGTTTCAACATCTTTATCAATACCTTTATAAGTACCTGCTGGCAGAATAGTACTAGCATAATAAGGTTGATTTTTTTGCAGCTCTTTGATCGGAGCTCCAGTCAAAGGGATAATACTTACATCATGGCCATTTGACAGCTCAACAATTGAAGCTGTAGGTGATCCTGCAGTAATAAGAGACGCGTCTAAATTACCATCTTTTATTTTCTCAGCAGATTGTGAAAAAGAGGAGTAATCTTCTTTTATATCTTCTCTTTTCATACCGTGTGCCGCTAACAAGTCACCTAACAACTGCCACTGCCCAGATCCTGGTGAACCAGAACTAACACTACGACCTTTTAGATCCGCAAAACTATTAATACCAGGCTGTGCAATTAACTGTACCGTTTCTGGATAAAGTGCACCCAACGCGCGTAGGTTAGTAATAGCTTTACCTTCAAATTGATTTTTACCAGCGTATGCAGCATCTAATACATCAGCAGCAACGAAAGCAGACTCAATCGATCCACGGCCTAACAACCCAGCATTTGCAACCGATGCATTACCGGTCTCAGCTGTCGCTGACAGTTTCTTACCTTCAAGGTCAGAATTGTTTGAGATAACTTGAGCAAGCATCCCGCCTAAAGGATAGTACGTACCTCCAGTACCACCTGTAGCGATCCCAAAGAACACACGTTCTTCTGCTTGAATACCAACACTCGTTAGCCCTGCTGTTAATGCAGCAGAAACCAGAAGGGTCTTTATTGTTTTCTTCATTTTATTTTCCTTTATTAGTTGTTTAACATTTACAATATAAAATTAGCGCTTAATTATTTTAACATTTGTCCAGCTAGCACTCCTGCTGTTCTAGCAGTAACTCCTTGTGGATCAAAACTAGGATTCAGTTCAGTTATTTCAACCAATGGAAGACCATATGTACAATATCTAGAACTACTTATCACTAAGCCAATAATAGACTCAATCACTCTCAATTCGACACCACGAACTGCAGGTGCACTTACCCCTGGTGCTTGGTAATGCGGCAGCACATCCATATCTATCGTCAAATATAATGCATCACAAGTCTGAGCAAAGTTTTCTAATTCTATTTTTATTTCTTCAAGGTCGTTTTCTTTCACCTGCTTATCTTTACGATAAGTAACCCCCCATGAGTCTGCACGGTGGAACAAAGCTTGTGTGTTAGCTTCTTCAGCAAGCCCTAAACAAAAATAATGAAAATCATCTGCTCCAACTAAAGTCTGAATTTGATAAAAAGGAGTCCCAGATGATGCACCTGAATCACCAGGGCATCGCAAATCAAAATGAGCATCTAGGTTAATAATTCCTATTTTACAGTCCTTACCTAACGCTTTATATAAACCACAAAAACTACCGTAAGCTGTTTCATGCCCACCACCAACTACCAGCAAACGTGAAACCTTAGGAATCTCAGCTGCTACTCGTTCAGCTAATAACTCTTGCCCTGCTTCTAAATCATTACACTCAACAATGACATCACCAAAATCTATGAGACTACAATCATCCTCGTGCCATGCGATATTGCTAAGTTGGCGACGAAAAGCAGCAGGCCCTTGAGCAGCACCAATTCGCCCATTATTCCTTTTCACTCCTTCATCGCTACAAAAACCAATCATCCCTCTATATATTTTTGTCTCATCAATTTCTTGAGTGCATAGGGTGACTTTTTGGTGCCAGCGTAACGCACAAGGCAGCTCTTCTTGATCCAACTTCCCTTGCCACTCAACGGGATTTAAAATAACAGCCATAACTTCTCTATTTATTTGAATTATGCACATGATTTAAACACTATATATTCTATCTAGCAACTGCATACGCTATCATCGTTTTATATAAGAATTTATTTTACGTATATGTATTTATATGGTGTTTTTAATAAAAAAACAGTTCTACTTGCCGCTACAATAAATTAAATAAAAAAGATGTTATACACGCAGGTTTGATTGAGAACAGCCTTAAGGTTTAACTACTTGGAACCCATGGGGTAATACAATCAAACCCATTAATGAGCCTTGTTGATAAGTCTACAAGTAATCTATGATGCAGAAATTTTAGTTTTTAGCTCTAAAATCTGATAATTTTCGCCAGGTGTTTTGTGGTGGTAGCACATACCCATTTGATCATTTAGTTAATTGTGCTAAAAATTTCAGGCTACGACCAACTGGTAATCAAACCTTATTCCAAGTGTGTCGGTTGTGACCATATATTCCGTTATCAGAAAAGAATTTTTATCTCATTAAGTGTCACTACACTAATACATCAGAAGTGACTATATGCTTTTATTGATCATATTATTTATAGCCGTTTGATTTTAATGATATTAAAAATTACTTGCTGAAATGATATTGAACAAAATAAGTTATTTCCAAAGAAGTATTTTTATCTGGATGATATATTAATACGCAAGTAAGACTTAGATATAAAACGTAAATATGCATATGACTATTATAGAAGAAACTACATTATATTTTTTGTGATCTGAGCTATGAAAAAAGATTAGTACGAGGAAAAAAGCCCAGCATTGCTGGGCTTTCATTACAGAAGCTCTGCCTTTTAGTAAACTTAAAGAGGCTCGCTACAACTTTCACTTTAACTATATCGATTTATGTCCCCAATTACTTTCAATTAATTTTCTAAAGGCTGTTTAGCTCCATGGGAATGGGCTGTTAGAAACTGGGTGTAGTTTTCCTTCTGCAAAACGAGAGAGTCTGAAAGGCTCTAACAGAGTCGGTTTTGCACCACAGATTTCTTCAGCGACTAATTTGCCGACACCCAACATTTTGTAACCATGGTTTGAATCCGCAATAAAGAAGCAATTCTTACGTACCGTATCAAAGACTGGGAAGCTATCAGGAGTAAAACAACCAATTCCTCCTGAAGGTTCATCCTTGTACTGAACAATAGTCCCTTCAAAACGCTTTTGACAATGGGCCAGAGCAGACACCCACATATGTGCAAACTCTGGCCCTACAATAAATTCTGGTGATTCAGGTCCATAGGGGTCTACTTGCACTTTCGCCGCAGGCTTATCTACAATGAAAGGTGCAGCCCCACCTTGCACACCACCGAAGTGGAAGTCAGGCTTATAATAAATACCCCACATTTGGTCAGTAATAACCGAACCATCAACATCGGAGTATAGTGTTGCATTACTATCTACATGAATAACCGGTGGCATTTTCCCATCATTAGTCACTTGCATTTTAGGGTCTACCCCTAAAGTGCCTTCTTGTAGTGACCAGTAAACCCACATTGGTATATCTTTACTAATTTCTAATGTATCAGGGTTTTTAATATTAACAGTATCTGGCATCTCTAACATGTCCCAAAATGTTTTAGCCCAAGGACCTGCGCCAATCACTACATAATCTGTATCTATATCACCAGACTTTGTCTGTACAACAGTAATCGCCCCGTCACTAGCTTGCTTAAAGCCAGTAACCTCAACACCAGACATAATACGTACACCTTGTGCCTCTGCTTTTGCAGCCAAACCATACATTGCCTTGGTGTTATTAGCGTAACCTCCTGGCATTTCATGAAGAACAGAAGTAATCTCTTTTGCCTGCCAATCGTGAAAGATATTTTGCATATACCTAGTGCAATCTTTCTCACCTTCGATAAAGCGGGACTCATATCCTATAGCCTGCTGCTGCTGATATATAGTAGCGACATCTTGATGCATTGATTCAGGGCTTATTTGCATATAGCCAACCGGATGATAGCTATAGGCAACTGGATCACTTTCCCAGACTTTAACACTGTGTGCCATTAACTCGCGCATTGCCGGTTGAAAGTAGTTATTACGTATCACACCACAGGCGATGCCTGTCGCACCCGCACTGATCCCAGACTTATCAATAACAATGATATCGGCACCGCTCCCCTTGCCCTGAGCTTTTAATTCAAGTGCCAAATGATAAGCTGTACTTAAACCGTGTATACCAGCCCCTACAATGACGTAAGGTGATTTTGTTGGAAATGCCATTTTAGAATCCTTTTTTACTTTGTTTGATATAAAACTTGATAGCGAAAGTACTAACTTTTTAGTCTATCACCACCAAAATGGATCATTTTATTCTAGTTACTACATTCTCTTGACTAAATTATAAACAGCCCACCTATTAAGGGAGGGCTGTTTATGCTGTTATTAATTACTACTTTTTTCTCTCATATCATCTCGGATTAATGATTTAAGTAATGAAGCACACATCAGGCACATGATGATGGCAAAAGGTAGCGCGGCGATAATCATCGCATTTCTTAACGCACCTAAACCACCGCCACCAGCGACAATTAATGCTCCTATTACCAGTGTCATTAACCCCCCCCATAGTATGCGATGAAAGTTTCCTGTTTCTTCTGCCCCGCCCGACATAATAGTATTCATAACCAAAATGCCTGAATCTGCTGACGTCACCAAAAAGGTCAAAATTAGTACGACGCTCATAATTGTAATAACTTGTAATAAACCACCATCAATAATAAAGCCAAGAGTTGCAAATAACTTCGCGGTTGCAGATGCAGCGATAATGTTTCCTTCTGCAACACCTGATAACTCTAGGTCCATTGCGGTACCACCCAATATCGTCATCCAAGCAAAACAGACTAAGGAAGGAGCAATAATCGCACCGAACACAAACTCACGGATCGAACGCCCCTTTGATATGCGAGCTAGAAACAAACCAACAAAAGGAGAAAATGCTATCCACCAAGCCCAATAAAAAGTCGTCCAGCTTGACTGCCATGAAAATAAACGACCAGATTCAGTAACTTCCCATATTGCTGCAGTTGTCGCGTCAAAATTTTCGACATTATGCAGAGCTACTGGTAGGCCAGATTGAAACGACTCAAAAGTACCCCAAGGTCCTGTGGCATATAAAGCTTGCAAATCAACAGTAGGAAGCTGCTGGACTACCGCTGGTAAAGAAGTGACGAACTCATCAAAACCTATAGGGCTATAAGCTGTAAAAGAAATGGGTAATATATTCATTACGTAGTTAGCTAAAGTCGATCCGTAACTTGTCAGCGCAAACCCAAAAGAGCCAAAAAAGATAAAGGTTAATAATAGTGTTAATGAAAGCACTAAGTTCAAATTTGATAAATACTTAATACCACGTCCTACTCCTGATATTGCAGATAGGATTGACATAGACATAATAATGATCAAAGCAGCTAGTAGTCCAACTGTACTAGGGGCTGGCTTTGTATCAATATCTTTCATCAACCATTCCATACCACTAATTGCATACAGACCATCTACTAACTGACTGACACCAAAACCAATAGTAACTGACACCCCTAAAATAGTTGCGAGCACCCCCAAAATATCGACTAAATGTCCTACTGGGCCATTGAGAAATCTCCCCAATAACGGTGTTAATGCAGATCGTATGGTTAATGGCATATCACGAGTATACGCATAATATGCTAGTGATAACCCCGTCACGACGTAAGCTGCCCATGCATTAAAGCCATAATGTAAAAACGTATAGAGCATAGCGGAATCAGCTGCAGACTCAGAATTAGCCTCAACACCACCTTGCAGAATAACGGGATTTGATGCCCACAAACCCATTGGTTCTGCCGTAGAAAAGGTCATCAGGCCAACACCTAAGCCGGCACCAAACATCATGGAGAACCAAGAAAAATTAGAAAATTCTGGTTTAGTGCCAGGCTTTCCTAATACCCGCTTACCCCACCTAGGAATAGCCGCGATAGCGAAGCAAAACACCGTAAATGAGCCTACCGCTATAACATAAAATGTATTAAAGGATTTTAAAATAGCGCCATTGACGCTAGAAAGCGTCGTGCCTGCTAACTCGGGCCAAACGATAGCCCAAAGCACGAGTAAAACAATAGCTATTTTACTCACCATGGCTATAGGTAAACTATAGCCTTTATAGAAGCCCGTCGATTCAATTTTTACATCGATATCCGTAAAGGGCGGAGGTACTTTCATATTATTCATATTACTGCCTTTTTTATTATTTAAAGTGGACGTTCCAAACTCAGAATGCTCGACAATAAAGATCAAAGTTAGCCGCTTTTATTGCGCTACAGTTTTGTTTTCCCTATTATTTTTGCACTCTATTTATGTAAAACCCTCAGTATTAACTACTGTTAATTCTTTATTTAGCGCTAGTGGCTTGTAGGGATAACTCCTTCCAATTACCAGGGTATACTGCATAAAAAACACGAGCGTTTTCCCCTTCATAAGTTAATTGAGTACCTTCTGGAATCCATACCACATCACCCGCTTTCCCCTCTAACACTCCATTTTTTGTTACCAGTCTAAACAGGCCATCTATGACATATACAACTTCGTCATATAATACTGTCCATGAAATTGAGCAATTATCAAAATGGGCTATGCCTGCACCCATTGAAGCGCTAATATCACTGGATACTGCTCGACCGACTTGAGCGGCTCCCGGAGGGCCACCTCTATGTATTAATTGAATATCTTTATTTTTAATTACTTGCGCTTTGTGCATGACATACCTCTAATAAATCACACGGAATCATCGATTTCAGACGAAAACTACACTTCGCTGCGACTCATCCATTCTGATACTTTAATACGAGTTCTAACCCCTAATCCCAACGCAGGCTCTGGAGGTAAACGTGACGGCATACCAGAAACCTCAGTCATATAACGCTGTAATTTAGAATCGCCACCGGATGCCATTTCAGCCAGTAGTTTTCCTGAAATAGTCCCTCTGGCGGCTCCAACACCGTTATGACAACAAGATGCATACAACCCGGACTCGAGCTCACCAAAAAACGATTTATAATTACTGGACAAGGTACAGACACCACCCCAGGTAAATTCAAAGGGAACATCAACAAGCATCGGATAACGAGCATCCATAGCATTGCGATGCATAGCCCTAATTTCTTTACGCTCGTCTAGACTACTGCTGTATTGAGGAACATAGCGGTATTGATTTCGCACAATTAAACGCCGGTCTTTGGTCATACGTAAAGTTGTTCCAGCATAATCTGCTGGTGTCATTCCCCAATCGACAGTGCCACCATAAGCAGCGAATTCACTATCTGATAAAGGCCGCGTCATACTGGCAAATGTCATAATCGGTAACATGCGATGCTTTAAAAAGCCCAACTGCTCTGTGAATATATTGGTTCCCAAAATAACTTTGTTCGCTGTTATTTCAGCATCACGGGTTTGCGCTATCCATGCCCCATGACTAGGCTTAATTTTCTCAATGGGAGTATGCTCATAAATAGTCACATTTTCAGGCATGTTTTGCGCAATACCACGTATTAATGCAGCGGGCTGCATGAGCACACAGCCTGGGGTATACAATGCTTGCTTATAATAATCAGTACCTGTTTTCTGTTTTAAATCCTGTTTATCGAGTACTTGATAAGGCTCGTCTAACTCTTTCAGTAAATGTTTAAAATGATCTAAGAATCTTACCCCTCTCTCACTGACAGCAGCCTGTAATTTCCCTGTATGAGACCAATCACAGGGGATTTTATATTGCTTTACTTGAGCTTCTAAAAAGCTAATCGCTTCTCTGTTAAGTGCGATAAATTTCTTTTTACGCTTTAAACCCTCTCCTTCTAAATCTCCCTTATGAGGTAAATCAATAATAAAACCTGAATTTCTCCCAGAAGTCCCATGGCCTATTGCCTGTGCATCCACTAGTATGATTTTCTGTTCAGGATGCAGTTCTGCTAACCTTCTTGTGGCAGCCATACCTACAAATCCACCACCAATCACCAACCAATCTGTTTGGATAGAATCTCTAATTTTCTGCTGATTCTTAGCAGTTTCTGGACGATACTTAAGTGCTTCAGGTAGTGTTTCAAACCAACCACAGCTATTGTCATCTAAAGGTAATTGTATTTTCTTCATTGTTATCTCAAGCTAACATTATGAGACCTAACATCTTGGTAATTATTAACCAGTATGTGTTGGTTTCTTATTATTTTTTGTCTATTTATCACAGTGCATTTTTATGAGCTTAATTTTCGCCTATAACTGTCCTGTCGGTTATTTTATCTACCCATTGCTGTCGCTCTGCTGTTACCTCCCCTGCAAGAGCAAAACTAATAACCTGCTTGTTCGCATTTAATAAAAGGGCTCGAATACCATTAGCACTTCGTTCAATAACCCATTGGCTTTCACTGATAGCTGGGATAATAGTAGGGCTCACCAAGGTAATAGGTAAAACCGATGTCTTAACAATGACAGGCATCACCGGATAGTGCGCCATGGTGGGTTTGCCGATCAAGCAGTTGGCTAACGCTGGAATCCCAAAATTTATCGGTGCGATAAACGGTAGTAATGTACCGTTAATTTCAGCGCAGTCACCAATGGCGTAAATGTCAGCGACATTGGTTCTTAAACCACCGTTGACTACAATGCCAAGATTACATTTAACACCACCAGTTTTTGCCAGTGCTGTACGAGGTTTTAAACCAATAGCAGATAACACTAAATCAGATGCAAAGGTCTCTCCATTTGTGAGTGTTAGCTGATATTTTTTCTTCTTTTGATCAACATCCACTAAGCAAGGGTTCACACTTATACTGTCGACAGTAGTATCAAAATGCCAATCAACACCGTTGTCAGCCAGTTTTTCCACGAGTGCTTGGCCTATTTCTCTGGGGATCAACCTATCCATAGGCCAATTGCCAAAACCTACCACCGTCACTGCGTAACCTTTAGTTGATAAATCATTAGCGAACTCACAGCCTATCAAGCCATTACCAATAATGGTGACGTGTTTAGCGGTGCCAGGTGAATTAACGCTAGAAAGATCGCCAGAATCATTTTCTAACTTGTGACGAAAATATTGATAATCTTCTAGATTATTAACACTGAGCACCTCTTTTGCAGCCAGTATTTGCGCCTTAGTATGACCTTGTAAAGGTAATTTAATAGGCTCCGACCCTTGTGCTAGTATTAACTTGCTGTACTTTTGAACACCTATATCAGTGATTAGCTGATGTTTATCTGCTTCAATACTTTGCACATTTGAGCGAGGATATAGCCGAATATTTAGGCGTTTTTCAATCTCTAGCGCAGTTTCGCTGACTAATTCTTTAGGGCTCTTCTCGCGAATCAAAGCATTAGACAAACCTGGTTTCGAGTAGTTATTGCCGCCATCGCTAGTGAATATAACAATATCTATGTCTGGTGATCTTTGACGAATTCCCTCTGCTAACCCAAGACCTGCGTAACCGCTACCAACAATAACAATAGGCGCTTCTTTTACGATTTCAGCTGTAGCTACTACAGCTATTTCATCGACGATTTCAAGCATTTCGAAATCAGCTTTGGCTACGCCACAATCAGGGCATACCCAATCAACAGGGATATCTTGCCATTTAGTACCTGGGGCTATTCCATCAGCTGGCCAGCCTTTAGCTTCATCGTAAATCCAGCCGCATATAATACAGAGCCATTTTTTCATCGATCGCTCCTAAGCATCTGCTGCAGTTAAACGAATAGCGACATTTTTGGTATTCACGTAGCTATACAGCGCCTCTTGGCCTTTTTCACGACCAAACCCCGATAAACCTATACCGCCAAAAGGTGTTTCTATACCGCCTGCGTACCATTCATTAACAAAAATCTGGCCTGCTTTTAAAGCGCGACTCGCCCTTAAAGCACGCGTTAAATCATGAGTAAAAACCCCTGCTACTAGGCCAAACTCGGTGCCATTGGCCAACTGCCAAGCCTCTTCTTCAGAATCAAAAGGAGTGATAGTGACGACAGGGCCAAAAACCTCATTAGAAAAAATAGCCATCTCCGGGGTAACATCTGCAAACACTGTCGCCTCTACAAAATGACCCGCCGGGTCTACTGCAGAATCAACCACCGCTTTGCCTCCAGTGATCACTCTTGCCCCTTGTTTAATCGCTTGATCACACATAGTTAATATTTGTCGCTGCTGGATCGCACTCGCTACTGGAGTTAATTCTGCTCCATCAATGCCTGCACCGACGGTTAAACTTTGCGCCAATTTTGCAACTTCTTTGATAACCTGATCATAGATAGTTCGCTGTACTAAAATACGCGACATTGCAGAACAGACCTGCCCTGCATTAAAGAAGATTCCCCACTTGACACTATCTAGCAGCTCGTCGATTCTGACATCGTCAAAGACCACGGCTGCTGATTTTCCGCCAAGCTCCATTACACAAGGCACTGCACGATTAGCAGCCGATTTTAAGATAGCCTGCCCTGTCGGCACTGATCCGGTAAAAACGATTTGATCTATATCACAATGTGCTACTAATGCAGCACCACATTGATGACCTACACCACAGATGAGATTAACAGCGCCAACAGGTACTTGAGCTCGTTGGCAAGCAATCACTAGCCATGTCATGGCTAATGGAGTCATTTCTGGAGATTTGATAACAACTGCATTACCTGCAGCGAGTGCTGGGGCGAGTGAGCGTGCACATATATCTACAGGGAAGTTCCAGGGCACTATTTGCGCCGACACGCCCATTGGCTCGTAGTAAGTAAAATCAATATAGCTCTCACCTAATGGGATAGATTTACCCTCTATCTTGTCAGCCATTCCCGCATAGTAATCAAAATACTTTGCCGCTATCAAAAACTCTTCACGCGCATCCGCTAAGGTTTTGCCATTTTCTTGAACTAGTATAGGCGCTGCTTGGTCTGCTATATTTCGTATCTCATCAGCAATCCTATTAAGCATCCGCGCTCTTTGCACTGGGCGACATTTGGTCAGTACTTGCGAGTTGACACAGGCTCTCGCCGCTTTAACGGCAAGATCTACATCTTCGCTCGTTGCACTGGCAATAGAGGCAAAGACAAGTCCCGTTGCCGGGTTTGAGACTGATATACTTTGATTTGAATCGACCCATTGCCCACCAATAAAGTTAAGCCAATGGTTTTTTTTAGAGTTATTCATATTGTTCTATCCATATGACGAAGAAAGCCTGAAGGACTCCAGAACAGTTTAGGAGCCTTCAGCTATTAAGAGCCTTTAATACTTTGACCAATGTTTATGCTGTTAGCACTAGCTACTAGGAATATCTTTCGCATATTGATTTGCCACCCATTGATGGAAGTGATGAGTAGGCCCATCGAGAACAGGAGAAAAAACCCCTCCCTGATACGCTGGAGATTTACGACCGTTTTGCATCCCTTCTACAGCGAATACATCTTCTCCGAAAACGACTTTCCAACTTTCTAACACAGCCGTTCGACAAGCAGAATATTCGTCTCCTGTCGCCTCTGCCCCAACATAGGAGAGTTGTAGTTTTTCCAAAGTTTGGTTGTTCTTTTGTGGCATTAATATAATGGAGAAAAAATGATCGGCTTGTAATCCTAATAATATATTAGGATAGAGTGAAATATATTCAGCTTGGCGAATTTTCTCTTGCGGCCAAGCTGTAAATTTAGGCAAGCTAGTACCAGCCACATCAGACAAGTTGTAGGTATAACTGCCCTGCCCTGACATATCGTCATTGACGATTAAATTATAATGCTGATCTAGTGGGGAATAAGAATTCAAACTAGGATGCACCCAAGGTAAATGATAGGCTTCACAATAGTTTTCTATCGCTAGTTTCCAGTTAGCTTTGATAGTCAATTCCATACTACTACCTGTGGCAGCTACCGTTAGATTATCGTAGCCAGTGTCACCAATAAATGACTGCCAACGCTCATTTAGCGGCTGAATAAAGTCATCAAAAGCTTCAGCTTCACCAGATAAATTGATAAAGACAATATCATTCCAAATGCTTGAACGCACTTGTCGCAAGTTATGTTTTTCGCAGTTAAAACCTGGCACCTTATGATGGCCAACACCACCGATATGCGGCGTACCTTTTAATTTACCGTTTAAATCATAAGTCCAAGAGTGATAAGGGCAACGGATCATCCCTTCCACTTCTGTTTCCTCTCGCAGTAAAATCATACCTCGATGACTACAAACGTTGTGAAACACATTAATCTCTCCGTCGCGGTTGCGCATCACCGCTAAGGGAAGCCCCATGAAGTCAATAGGTTTAGCAAAACCATTTTTAGGTAACTCACTGGCAAATAACAACCCAGCCCAATTACGTCCCAGCACATAATCGCGCTCATATTCAAACAATTGTGGATCATCATACACCGCATTAGGAAGTCCATTAGCTTCTTCAATAGGTTTGTGTACAGCATCTAATGCTGTTATAGAAATACGTTTAAGTGCACTGTTATTCATAGGAGGAATCTCATCTTAAACCACCACAACCAGTAATAAATAGAGTTTTTAGATTAGACTCTGCTATCACGGCTCAGTAGTTTATTTCATTTTTATTATTAGCGCGTCTACTCACCACCTGTTAGTTATTGAGTAGACGCTTGGATTAAACAAATAATACTGACAAGCCGAGCCACTCAACAAACTACTTTTTAGCCGCTTATTAATGAGAAAAGCTCATGACTCTTTCATTTCCTAATAGATGAGAATTTGTAATGTTCTAGTGATTTATTGTCTCTTTACATCCACCACCAATCTCCGTTAAATACCTGCAAATAATTTGTATTCATCTGGCTGCTAAAAAATGTTGAATAATACTCCAAGTCCCAATATGTCTAATTTTCAAAAAAAAAGCATACTAACTAATCCAATCTCTTCACATACTATTGACCAAGCGAGGGCCGATAGGCTCCATCGTGTACAGCAACAATTAAAGATAAATAATTGTGGTGCCATACTGCTCTACGATCCTATTAACATTCGCTACGCAAGCGACAGCTCAAACATGCAAGTTTGGACTCTGCACAACTATGCGCGCTATCTATTAGTTATCGCAGATGGCCCAGTCATCTTATGGGAATTTCATAATTGTGAGCACCTTTTAGATGGCCGAGAATTAATCGATGAAGTTCGCGACGCCATTAACTACAGCTATTTTGGCGCTGGCAATCGTGCGGCACAAAAAGCCGAACAATGGGCCAATGAGATAGCGGATGTATTAGCTCAATACAATATTAGAGATCAACACTTGGCAATAGATAAAGCAGAGCAAGAGGCGATACAAATATTAACCGTTAAACATCAAATAAAAGTCGTTGATGGGCACTCGCTAATGGAGCAAGCGCGTAAAATCAAATCAGCAGCTGAAATCGCGCTAATGCAATGGACAATTAACGTCTGTGAAACTGGCATACAACGAATGTATGACGAATTAACACCTGGTATGACTGAAAACCAGCTCTGGGCATGGCTACATTTTGAAAACATACAACATGGAGGGGAATGGATAGAAACACGTTTATTATCTAGTGGCTCACGAACCAATCCCTGGATGCAAGAATCTAGTAATAGGGTCATGAATTTAGGTGAAATTATAAGTTTCGATACTGACCTCATTGGTCCCTATGGCTATTGTGCGGATATTTCTCGTGCTTGGACTGTCGGCCACACTAAACCTACAGACCAACAAAGGTCAATATACCAAGAAGCCTATAACCAGATACACCACAATATGTCGCTATTAAAAGCAGGGCTTAGTTACCGCGAGTTTTCTCAAAGAGCTTGGAAAATTCCCGATAAATATTATCAGAACCGTTATTGCTGCCTCGCCCATGGCATTGGTATGTGTGATGAACACCCCGCTATTGCGCACCAAGGTGATGATTGGAAAAGTTCAGGTTATGATGGAGTATTTGAAGAAAACATGGTTGTTTGTGTTGAAAGTTATATAGGTGCTGTTAATGGAGCAGAAGGCGTAAAACTAGAACAACAAGTACTAATTACTAAACAGGGCGTTAAAGAGTTATCAACTTACCCCTGGGAGTATGATTGGTTAAAATAACAGCTTGTTGCTTTGATATCGCGATTGAACTAGCTTGGTAAAAAAACAAAAAATTAACAGGCTAAATAAGGATAATAATATGCAGATAAAGCCTTTACCTCCTCTCAATAGTCTAGTGGCTTTTGAAGCTGCAGCACGACATTTAAGCTTTACTCGTGCGGCAGATGAGCTGAATGTGACTCAAGGAGCTGTTAGCCGGCAAATCAAACATTTAGAGGAATATTTAGGCCGGACTCTTTTTATTAGAGATAAACGTGCACTCTATCTCACTGAAACCGGCGAATTATATTATGTAAATGTTCAACAGTCACTGACTCATATATCTAGTTCAACAGCAGATATTATTAAATGGAAAGGTGATCAACAGATATCCATTGCCACCACCAATGCAATGGCATCGTTTTGGCTACTGCCTCGTTTTGCACAATTCCAAAAACATCACCCTGACATTAACCTGCGTATTTTTGCAGTAGATTCAATTAAACAAGTCCGTCAAGGAGAATTTGATTTAGCGATGTTTTTCTGTAGTGTAGTGCCTAAAGGATTAGAGGCGACGCCATTATTTAGAGAGAACGTATTCCCTGTTTGCAGTCCTCTCTATTTAGCTAACAACCCTAATATTTCAGAGCCCATTGATCTTATTAATGGCACTTTACTAACGTTAGAGTTAGCAGAAGACTGGGTGAGTTGGCAAGCTTGGTTTACAGATAATAATCTCAAGCAACTCCCTAATAGTTGTAAACGCCTAAATATTAATAACTACCTACTGGTTATTCAAGCTGCATTAAACGGCCAAGGTATTGCATTGGCTTGGGAAAACTTGGTTGATGATTATTTGACAAGCGGCTTATTAGTTAAGCCCGTTGAAGGGTCTATGCACACAGAATCTCAGTTCTATCTATTGCAGCCACCACAAACTTTACGTCCTAAAAAAGGTGTCGAACTTTTTAAAACTTGGCTACTAGAATCATTATAATATTCATTTATACGACAATTTACTCTAGCGCTATGACAGCTCCCGTTGATGAATAAAAATCAAATATTCCAGGTAAGCCATTGCCATTAAAGTTATTTTTAATGGGTAATACAGACTTCTCCGATTTCACTAAACAGTTATAATATCGCGGATTTAACACCTAGACTAGCTATTATTATTTACATACTGGATCAAAAAATTTGGCAAACCCAATAAGCAACATTTAATTATTGTATAAATCCTAGATGCGATAAGCATAATATCAACGTACTTTGTAGCCTAGAATATATTTAGACCTAAACAAAAAAGCCCGTAAAGCAATGCTTTTCGGGCTTTTTGGAACCTAGTGAGGTTCTATAAAACGGGGATGCTTTTACATCATGTCGCCCATGTAAACATAAACCATTGATACAAACAATTTATTAAAATAAAATTTATTAAAACACCCTACTTTACACCCTTCGATTCAACATTTCGTAACTTTTTACGTCCTTAAAATAGCCTATATTTTTATTATATAGCCATTTTAGAATCAGCAGTCAGAGCATATACAACACTAGAGTGAGTTACAAAACCAATCGACTAGTTAGCTTACAGTACGTTTAAAGCTCATGATTTCAGTGCCCATACTTGTTATCAAAATTTAATTGCATTAAATAATTACTCTACGACTACTACATTTTCAATCTTATGACCACGATTGATTACTTACCTGACAGCTTAAATTTTGAACCCATCTAGATAACGTTTTCCGCGCATATAGCATCTTATAACATTATGTGGACTTATAACCTTATGAAGAGTCTACTGTTCTAGGGCCTTATCACATCTTGCAATGCACATGATTAATACGTGTGATAAGTGAGATGCCCTGTATCCAAAAGTAACCCTAAATCTGGACTAGTGAGTTGCATCAATTTATCAATGTCAGCTTCACTTTGTATTATCGTCCCTATATGATGATAAGCTAGCTGTTCAACCTAGTTTTTAGTGTGTTTTACAAGTATGTTTAATTTTTTTGTAAAAGTCTTGCCACTGATCATCTGCCAATATTAGGCGCATGGAAAGCGCTGTTTCTTGTTGCCCGTGGATACAATGACTTACTTCACAGTAGACCACTACCTTAGCACCCAATGTTTTTAGAAGTGTTAAGTACTTTTCAATAGCCATTATCTCTTCTACAGTGTGTGTTAATAGCTGACCACTAAACCTGTTCATCCTTTAGCGGAGATTATTATAGATGCTCACTTTTAAACGGATTCGATAAGCAAAAGGCTTCATCCTTTATTGTATTTTCTTCAGCGATTTTGTGACAAGAACATGGTAGAATATCAGATGTCGGCCACGCTGATTTTTGTTCTAATGTAGGAAGGCAATCAAGACCTTTCAGTAAGTATAATATCCTTTAAAATATATGAACAAATAAAAAAAATAAGATGTTCTAAAAAGTCAATTTATCTGTTGTATTTACCAATTGAATTTACTTTTTATATATTCGCAATAGAATCCTTAAATATCCACATAGGTATTACACTAAAATGACATCGCAACGTACCGGGCGAGGCCCATCAGTCACTCGAGTTATGGAAATCATGGAAGCGGTCTCCTCTTTAGAGCAGCCAATGTCACCTGCTGATCTTTCGTTCCACTTAGGTATCCCCAAAGCAAGTTTGCATCGTCTAATTCAACAGTTGGAAGATGATGGGTACATTCAGATTAATATGCGTGGAAAAATTGTACCTGCAAGACGGATGTATAAAATTGCATTGGGAGTACTTTATAGTAGCCGCTTTCGTATACAGCGACAGGCAATATTACAAAAGCTAGGTCGTCAGCTAGATGAGGCTTGTGGTATTGCTATTCCAGATGGCACGGAAATGATCTACTATGATCGTGTTGAATCCAGCTGGCCTTTACAGTTTAATCTTAAAGCAGGTAGCCGAGTGCCATTATGGTGTACATCTAGTGGTAAGCTATATTTGAGTTTTCTTCCTCAAGACATACGTCATCGAGTGATTAATAACTTGCCTTTAGATAAGCTGTCTCGCTCAACTTTAACGGACCCTGACTCTCTTGAAGAGTCTTTGGTTTCGACACGAGCTAATGAAATGGGTATCGATAATGAGGAATATATAGATGGGATGGTGGGTTGTTCTGTACCGATTAAAAATGAAGATGGCCATTTTATTGCTAGTTTATACACTCACGTTCCTGTGGTTCGCAAAAGCCTTGAAGAACTGATGGAATATGAACCATTGTTGCGTCAGGCAGCTCTTGAAATCAGTGGTTTTTTGAACACCCCCGTTATTGATAATAGAGAATAGCTAGAAACATTAGAAGCTGCTATTGTTTGTAATCAGCCTTGATAAAAAGCCAAGGCTGATTATGTTCTATGTATTAAGCTGGGAATGAGAAATCGGCACCTTCCCTAATTCCGTTAGAAGGCCAGCGTTGAGTAATAGTTTTGCGTTTTGTATAGAAGCGTACTGCATCTGGACCATAGGCATGCAAATCACCAAACAAAGAACGTTTCCAACCACCAAAGCTATGGTAGGCAACTGGTACAGGTAAAGGAACATTTATTCCCACCATGCCCACTTGAATATTATCAGAAAAATAACGTGCTGCTTCGCCATCCCGAGTAAAGACACAAGTACCATTACCGTATTCGTGATCGTTAATCATTTGCATTGCTTCATCCATGCTATTAACTCGAACAACTTGCAGAACGGGTCCAAAGATTTCTTGCTGGTAGCTATTCATATTGGTGGTGACATTATCTATTAGTGTAGCACCAACAAAAAAGCCGTCTTCGTAACCTTCTACTTGAGGATTACGCCCATCCACTACAACCTTAGCTCCATCTTCTTCAGCGCTGTCAATAAAACCAAAGACTTTTTCTTGGTGCTGGCGAGTAATGACAGGACCAAAATCGTTACTACTATCAGAGTAGGCTCCTACTTTTAAAGGTTGCATAGCAACACGCATTTTGGCAATCAGTTCGTCTGCAGCGGCATCACCAACAGCAACGGCTACTGATAATGCCATACAGCGCTCACCTGATGAACCAAATGCAGCTCCCAGTAATTGATTAACCGCATTATCAATATCAGCATCAGGCATTATGATCGCATGGTTTTTCGCGCCACCTAATGCTTGACAACGTTTACCATTGGCACTTGCTGTTGTGTAAATATATTCAGCGATTGGTGTTGAACCGACAAAACTAACTGCTTTTATACGTTCATCACTTAGTAATACATCAACCGCTTCTTTATCGCCATTAACAACATTTAATACGCCTGCTGGCAGCCCTGCTTCGTGCAGTAGTTCGGCAACTAACATTGTTGAAGAAGGGTCACGCTCAGACGGTTTAAGTACAAAAGTATTACCGCAAACAATCGCCATTGGATACATCCATAATGGCACCATTGCAGGGAAGTTAAAAGGTGTAATACCAGCAACAACACCTAGCGCTTGAAATTCACTCCAGCAATCGATTCCTGGACCGACATTTCTGCTATGTTCACCTTTTAATAATTCTGGAGCATAACAAGCATATTCGACACATTCGATACCACGTTGTAGCTCACCTAAAGCATCATGACTTATTTTACCGTGTTCTGCGCCTATTTCTTCGGCAATACGCTCAGAGTGTTTATGTAATAGTTCTTTGAAGCGAAACATTATCGCCGCACGCTTTTGTGGAGGAGTATTACGCCATGCCGGATAAGCGGCTTCAGCAGCAGCAATGGCTTCTTCGACAGTGTCCTTGCTCGCTAAGGCTACATTACCACTTGCTTGACCAGTTGCTGGGTTATAAATAGGAGTGACTCGAGCATCACTTGCTGGTGTTATTACACAATTATTAATTAAATGTCCTACAGTTTTCATAAAGGGTTTCTCTCTTATTTTTAATGTGTTGATAAACGGGTTATTTGTATTGTTCTAATTCCATAAAGTTTTATAAATATCGATAATTTCATCCTTATTAGGCACGCGAGGATTATTGCCTGGTGAGCCTGAATTAAGGGCTTGTTCTGCCATTTCTTCTAGCAAAGACATGAATTTATCCTTATCAATGCCAAATTGTGCAGGTGTTGGAACGCCTAACTCATCATTAAGTGCACATAGTTCAGCTAATAATTTTTGGTTAGCTTGTTCTGTATTGTCTTGTGAATCGGCAACGCCTATAGCACGGGCACATTCCGCATACCGCTCTGGCGCACCTGCGATTGAAAACTCCGTTACACTAGGTAAAAGCATGGCATTTGATAAGCCATGAGGCACATGAAAAAACGCACCTATAGGACGACTCATGCCATGAACTAAGGCAACCGAAGCGTTAGAGAAACCTATTCCAGCGAGAGTAGAGCCAAGCATCATTGCTTCCCTTGCCTCTTTGTTCTTTCCATCATGGAAAGCGCGGCGTAAATTAGGGCCAATTAAACTCATTGCTGCCAGAGATTGGGAATCACTATAGGCGTTTGCTTTTTTACTAACATAAGACTCCATTGCATGAGTTAAAGCATCGATGCCTGTATCTGCCGTGATTCTTGGCGGTAGACTTAGCGTCAGATCAAAATCAACTAACGCAGCTACTGGCATAAACCCAAGACCAACACAGAGCATCTTTTCATCGTTGGCTTCATCGGTAATAATTGTGAACTTAGTTACTTCCGACCCCGTTCCTGCTGTCGTTGGAACAGCGATTATTGGCAGTCCTAATTCATTGACAATTCGTGGAAATTTATAATCCCTCATTGAACCGCCGTATTTACCTAGAATGGCGATACCTTTGGCGCTGTCGATAGGGCTACCTCCACCTATTGCTATAATCGCATCGTAATGACCGTTACGCACTTTTTCGACACCCGCCATAATAGATTCGATAGTTGGTTCAGGTACGGTATCTGCAAACACATCACAACTAATATCATGTTTAGATAGAGCGTCTTTAATACGACTAACGTATCCTAATTCGATCATCATTTTATCAGTAATGATTAACGGATTTTGGCAATTAAGGCTAGTTAATACAGAGAAAATCTCTTGGCTAGCACCTTCACCAACTTGCATGATTCTAGGTAAAATTATTTGAGTAGACATTTTTATTCCTAAATTTATTGGTTATTAATGACAGTATTAATCTTTATGTAACTGTCATATTTAAGCGTTAAGGAGCATAAGCAGTAGCAGGTAGCCAAGTAACAATTCCTTGCCAATAGAAGACGATAACTAAACCCACGATTTGTATAAGAATAAAAGGCAACACCCCTCGATAAATATGGCCTAAGTCGATACCTGGTGGTGCTACACCTTTTAAGTAGAACAACGCAAACCCTACTGGAGGTGTTAAGAAAGACGTTTGTAAACACACAGCGAACAACACAGTGAACCAGATCAAATCAAAACCCAATGCTGATACAACTGGAGCTACCAAAGGTAATATGATTAAGGTTAATTCAATCCAATCCAGAAAAAATCCGAGAATAAAGGTGATTGCCAATATACATATAACAATGCCCGTAGGACCAAAGGGAAGGCCAGTTAGAAACCCTTCGATTAGCTCATCACCGCCTAGGCCTCGTAATATTAATGAGAACGCCGTGGCTCCAAGAATAAGCGCGAAAATAAAAGACGTTGTTTTAGTGGTTTCTCGCCCTACATCCTTTAATACATCGATAGATAATCGTCCATTGAAAAATGCTAATAAAGTTGCCCCTAAAGCCCCGACACCAGACGCTTCGGTAGGCGTAGCAATACCAAAAAAGATAGAACCGAGAACGGAGATAATAAGACCTGCTGTTGGTAGCACAGCCTTTAATACACTGAATACAACTTTTGCGGAGACAGGCTCGGCATCTTCTGATAATGGCGCTACTTGAGGATTAAGAAAACTAAGAATCATAATGTAAGTAACGTAGAGAGCGGCTAATAGTAGTCCGGGAAACAAAGCTCCTAAAAATAAATCGCCTACTGAAACGCCGATACGATCTCCCATCATCACGAGCATGATGCTAGGAGGAATTAAAATACCTAGAGTTCCGGTCGAGCAAACTGTTCCACAAGCTAACTCCTTGCTATATCCTTGTTTCATCATCAAAGGTACACCGAGTACTGCTAGTAGAACGACAGAAGCTCCAATAATACCAGTGGATGCGGCTAATAAAAGGCCGACAAAGGTGACCGTCACCGCCAAACCACCTCTGACCCTACCAAATAGGCGAGATAAGTTAACCATAAGATCTTCAGCTACGCCTGAGCGATCTAACATTAAACCCATGAAGACGAACATCGGTAGAGCTACTAATACCCAATTAGTCATCACGTCCCACATCCGAGGGACTACGACAGAAACAAAGTTCCAATCGATACCAATAAATGCATCAAACCAATGATCCATTAACATAGCTAAAACTGAAAAAATAATCGCTATACCGCCTAACACCCAAGCGACAGGATAGCCGGTAAATAGTAGTAAAATAAAGCTGCCAAACATACAAGTGGCGAGAATCTCGTTGATTTCCATGAATAATACCTACTTTTTTTCAGCTAAAATAAAAGGAGAGTCTGGACGCATAAATAGCATGGCGAAAACTCTTGATAGCCGCGATATAGTCGCTAGCGCAAGCAGTGAAAAACCAACAAATAAAACCGATTTAATAGCCCACCTATAAGGTAAACCACCGGGAGCCCCAGAAATTTCATTTAACTCCCAAGAGTAAAGAATAAAAGGTACAGCATACAAAAGTACGAGACTTAGAAAAGGAATCAAGAGAAAGACAATACCTAGTATTTCTATCCAAGCCTTGGCTTTGATACTTAGACCTTCGTGAATTAGATCAACTCGTACATGATCATCAGTTACATAACAGTATGAAAGTCCAAATAACCACCCTAAAGCATAGAGGTGCCACTGTAGTTCTTCAAACTCTATCCGCCCTTGATTAAATAGATAGCGCATGACCACATTTAAAATGATCACAGCCATCAACAACACCCAAACCCAGGACATGCAATTGCCTATTTTCAGTAAAATTTTATCAACAGAATTCGACAATTTAGTATGTACGAGCTTGGGCTGATGACTAGAATTGTCAAGGTCCATAAGAACAGTAATGGGCCGGCTATTATTTATTTTGTTCTGCGCCATAAGTTTTCCATTTATGTATATTTTTTTATTCTGTAGTTATTTTTAGCAAAACGATGCTTTGTACCACGCACTAAGCGCAGAGGATAATTAAAATAAAAGTTTGGGAGGGCGGTGGAAAATATTATCCACCGCTAAATATCACTCGGAATCGCGAGGCAAATAGGCCAGTTTTTTCCAAGGCTTATATTCAAGCATGAAAGCTTGTTGTGAGTCATACACACGTTTGAAATCAGGATCATTTGCAGACTCTTCCTGCATAACCTGATTAGTTAAATCTTTCAAACCAGCGAGTAATTCTGGGTCTAATGTTCGTGCGGTTACACCTTTGTCTTTAAATCCATTAACAACTGCTCCTTGTAATGATTCGCCAAGAGTTAATGCACGTAACGTACCTGCAGTACAAGCCATATTGATCATCGCTTGATTAGAGCTAGTCAATTTATCCCATACTTCTTTATTGACGACTAGATGATTAGCTGTAAACGTTTGATGCCAGCCTGGAAAGTAGTTATTCTTCGCAACCTTGTCGAATCCAAGCAATTGATCAATGACAGGCATCGAAAATTCTGTCGCATCGATGGCCCCTTTCTCCAATGCTGGAAAAATCTCACCACTAGGCATTGATGTCACGGATGCCCCTGCTTTTTGTAATACTTTGCCGCCTAAACCTGCGAAGCGTATTTTTAGGCCTTCAAAGTCTTCAATAGACTTAATTTCTTCGCGAAACCAACCAGCTGTTTCTGGTCCAATTAATCCACATAACACTGGGTGAATATTATGTTTAGCGTAAATATCCTGAGCTAGCTTTTCCCCTTCATTGTCATACCACCATGAAGCGTACTCCCAAGGCTCCATACCAAAAGGTACATGGCTAAAAAGTGCTGCGGACGGAATTTTTCCCTGATCATAACCTAGTAGATAGAGTCCTGCGGGAATTTGATTATTCTTTACTGCTTCAGAGATACCAAAAGGAGGAATAATTTTACCCGGCTCATAGACTTTAAATTGTATGTTGCCGTTACTCGCATCTTTGAGTTGTTTAGCGATTTTGGCAATAGGATCACCTAAACCTGGTAAGTGAGTCCCAAAGACTGTTTGTACTTTCCATCGAACACGATCATCAGCTTGAATTGCGGTACTGACTGATGCAGCAAGCACAGTGGAAAGAGCTACTGTCATTATAGACGAGCGGAGTTTATTTGTAGCTTTGTTCACGGTTAAATCCTCAAGTTATCGACCTAGTGAACGTAATGAAATATCCACCAGGAAGGTTTTTTATTAGTATTTAAGGTTTCGTTTTTATAAATTGGAACTTTGAGTACCATAATAGCGTTTTAATGTTGTGTCAATTTATTTTTATTAATTAAAACTTTACTACTAACGTAAACATTTAATTATTTAGCGAATGCTAAAAAATAATTTAGAAACTTCTCTCGTAGGAGGCATCTGCTTTTTTATAACTCAGAAATAGCTGCTTTTGGGTGTTTGGTGGTTAGGTCTAGTCCATCTGATCTAGCTTGGATTTGATACTAAGCGGATGTTTAAAAAATGGGTTAACGCCATATGAAATCTGTGACGGTAGATTAGTCAAGCCTATGTTTTTTATAAGCTCTTTTGGATTGTTTGTTTTATCTTTAGTTTAATAGTGGCAAATCATCATGAATATGGCGACCAATATGGCTTTTCTGATGTATACACTTGGACTTTTGGCGCTAGTTCACCCGTGTAATTTTGAACTATGCCTAGCGGTAAAACGAAATCGTCAGGGACATGTTCCCGTTAATAAAATGAGTTGGCATTCGAGGTAATCTCCCCCTAAAAACAATAGTGCTCAAATACAGAATTTTCTCGTATATAAACGCAGGAGCGTTCCGCATGAGAATATCACGTCATACCGATAACCAAATCATGTCGATCCTTAAACAGGCCGAAGCGGGTAGTCCAAAATTTATGTCGTAAGCATGGAGATGTTCTACTACATTTAATTGTAATTCACCTCCTGAAAGCTGATTTATTGATGCATCCTTTTAGTGTAAAAGCCCTGCCTCTTCTAATGTTTATCTACATCGACAAAATGTTCAGATTCTATTGTTCTAAAACCGCCAAGTTTTAGCCATAACCCTGTCATAACAGCCTGTTATAGGCTCATCAAAAAATCAGGGTTTAGTTGGTTTTTTTTCGGTAAATGTGAATACCCCCTGCTTAAAATGCCAAACGATACACCTAGAAGTTGGCAATAGCTCGCCAACTATTGTTTTCAATAGTATGCTCTCCCCGCTGCAATGGTCACCAGTTAAAGCATAAAACCCACCTTTTTCAACCTGTAATGACACTCATTTAACAGACAGCGTTGCGACCTAAAAATATTCACATTTTGTAGCTCTAGCATCCGCTCATTAAATTGTTTGTATGGATAATAAACCCATAATTATTATCAAAACCAGCTTCAGGTCATTTGAAACCCAGACTTAAGCACTAACTTAAGCTTTCTTTGTCGTAGTTCAATTAAATGAAGGCACCTCAGTTGAGAGAGCAATAACAAGAACTAGCTTATTATGATTACTAAAATAAATAAAAAATTAACATCGGTGTTGATAAAGGGAATTTTCAACTCGACATTTACATTCGTTCTCTTGATATCTATTTCACTGTACCAAACATGAAAAAGGTATTAAAAAAGCCTTAAAAATCATTACAAAACACAACCCAGAACGTATTGTCATTGAAGCGACTAGACGTCTTGAAATGCCATTCATTCTGGCTTGCCCTAATGCCCAATCACCCTTCACCATTGCGAACCCTATGCATGTAAAATGCTTCGTTGGTGCGCTTAGTCTGCGAGCTAAAACAAACACACTTGATGCACTGCTAATAACACATTACAGTGAAACTATTAAACCTGCGCTATCCCAACTAAAGCCAGTGTATTAATCGCTGTTGCGCCAATGAACAAAGAAAGTGAACGATTTAAAGGAAACCTAAATACACAAGGTGGGCGGTCGAAAGTACGAACCGTTTTGTACATAGCAATGATCTCAGCTATAAAATCTAATCCTGTTTTTAAAGCACATATCAACGATTATTGGCCGCAGGAAAACCTAAAAAGGTAGCCATTATTGCCTGCATTAGAAAGATGGGGTTACCTTAAATTAATACTCAGAGATTGTGTTATGCGGGAAGCGCCAAAAATTTAAACTAACTATTGACGCCATAGTCTCTTGTTAATCATGCGAATTTTTACTTTCTATTTATTAATCGCAGTTTAAGCTAACTTGTCATCCCACTAAATATATCGCGGTAGCTAAAGGTTTTGCTAATCACAGCTTAACCGCACCATTTTTGCTCCTATAACTCTACTTAGCACCATATAGAAACAATTTAATGTTTTTAATATTGTACACAATAATGTTTTATATATTGATCACTATATATAAAACAACAACTTAAATAATTATTTCAAAAATAATATTTCTATACTTTTTTGGCACATGCTTTGCTTTACCTAACTTACAAATAAACACTATTTTCACGCCTTATAATCAGTGTGACTTAAATACTATCATCCGAGAACTCAGTAGTAGTGGAGTTAGACCAGTTATTGGCAACAAATAATCGACAGTTTAATCAACTGCCCAGTTAACGAAAATAAGCTAAACACATATTAAAGAGTACATAAGTATGATAGATAAGCGTTACCGACTAGGGGTACTAACTCCCTCTTCAAATACCTCATTAGAACCTCTAACGGCTAATCTAGTTGCTAATATTCCTGGCACTAGTGCACATTTTTCTCGCTTTAAAGTAACGAAAATAGCATTGGACAAAAAAGCCGAAGATCAATTCTTATTAGAAAAGATGTTATCGGCAAGTGATTTACTGGTTGATTGTCAATCAGATGTTATTGGTTGGAGTGGTACATCTTCTTCTTGGCTTGGCTTTGATAAAGATGAAGCTCTATGTAAAACAATACAAGAGCGAACTGGTATACCTGCAACTACTTCCATTTTAGCACTTAATGAAATATTACAAAAAATTAGTCAGTCTCGCTTTGCCCTAGTGACTCCTTATAGCAGTGAAGTACAACAGCAGATCATTGAAAACTATCACGCTAATGGTTATGAAGTGATGGCTGAAGATCATTTAAAGATTACTGATAATTTTTCATTTGCAAATATCAGCGATGAAGTACTCAGTGCTCAAGTAAGAAAAATGGCAAAACAAGGCGCACCATTAATTGTTGTAGCCTGTACTAACCTTAAATCTGCTGATCTTGTCTCTCAATGGGAAGATGAATTTGGCATTCCTATCCTTGATACAACAACCACTGTCATCTGGAAAATGCTACAAATTATCGGACAAAAACCGACTATTTCTGGATGGGGAAAATTAATGAGTGGTGAGCTTCTTAATGAATATTAAACGAGCCATTTATAAGTCAACTTGCTTGATACAGGCAAAAAACAGCAGACTATTTAATCGCTCTGCATTGTTAATCAGCTGGCTACTTTCATGAATAATCCATTTTCTTACAAGGCATATAAACGACAAGTTATTGGCGGTGTTATTGCTGTATTTGTCATTTGTGTTGCCGCCATATTTCTCTTCAACATACATGGCTATAACACTCCTTATGGGGCACCTTGGGATATAGGATCAGCCGCCTTCTTTCCTGGTTTAATCGCTTTGTTATTGGCCGTATTAGGTATTTTCTCGCTAATAAGCCAATGGCAAAAAAATGATAAAACAGCTCAAGCTAAGCCCGTGGTAAATAAAAGCCCCTCTAAAGTAGTGATTAGCTATTGCTTTATCACCCTCATTACTCTCGCCCTTCCCTGGTTGGGGATTTGGTTAACAGCCATGATCATAGTACCAGCACTGTCTCTATGTTTTGGTGAACGACGTTGGAAAATGTTACTACTACTGAGTGTGCTCCCACCGTTTATTATCATTCATCTTTTTGAAGATGTTATGGGGATATACTTTCCAACAGGAGTATTTTTTTGATGGATTTTGATATTTTCTATCAAGGCTTAACAATGTTGACTAACCCTTGGACTTTATTAGCCCTATCTATCGGATTAGCTAGCGGCATTATGATTGGTGCATTGCCTGGATTAACCGCCACCATGGCAGTTGCTGTACTTGCCCCGTTTACCTTTTTTATGCCGGCAAGTATTGGTATCCCTTTTCTTCTTGGCATCTATAAAGGTGCAATATATGGCGGGTCTATACCAGCTATCCTAGTAAACACACCAGGCACTGCTGCTGCAGCAGCTTCTGCAAAAGATGGCTATGAATTAACTAAACAAGGCAAGTCACGCAAAGCATTACAAGTGAGTTTATACAGCTCTGTCGTGGCTGACTTTATATCAACGTTAATACTCATCGTAATAGCAATTCCCTTGGCGAGTATTGCTATTCGCTTTGGCTCATCTGAATTCACTCTGCTTTACCTGATTGCTTTGACAATGATTGCAATGGTCAGTGGTGAAAGCTTTCTAAAAGGTTTGATTGCTGCAAGTTTAGGGCTATTAATTTCAAGTATTGGCCTAGATCCAATGTCAGGTTATCAACGCTTTACCTTCGGCAATACCGATCTATTAGCGGGTATTTCGTTAATTCCTTTATTAATTGGTGTGTTTGCTTTAAGCGAAATTCTTATGCAAATATCAAAACCCGAACAATCCGCTCAATCAACCATAGATCGTGCTCAAAATAATGAAGGGCTGAGTTGGCAAGAGTTTTGGTCGCTTCGCCCAACAATATTAAGATCCACGACTATCGGCTGCCTCCTCGGCTCTCTTCCAGGCTTAGGGGCTGAAATTTCCTGCTGGATAGCCTATGGCGTAGCCCGCGCTAAATCAAAGAACCCTAAACAATACGGCAAAGGATCACTGGAGGGGTTAGCCGCTGCTGAATCGGGTAATAATGCGGTAGTACCTGCTGCACTGATTCCAATGACAGTCTTCGGCATACCAGGAGATACCGTGACAGCAGTACTTATCGGCGCATTAATGGCGCAAGGTATGATGCCAGGGCCGCTATTAATTCAGCAAAACCCAGGCTTTTTGCTAGGCTTATTTCTCGTGTTATTGCTTACTAACGTACTGTTATTACTCTTTGGGCTAGGCGCTATTCGCTGGTTAAAAAACATTAATCAAATTCCTGCGTCTGTACTGTACCCTTGTGTTTTATTACTCTGTATTTGTGGTACTTATGCCGTAAACTCCAGCACTTTCGACTTGTTCATTCTAGTATTAGGAGGTGGTATTGGTTATATCATGCGTCAACAGGATTACCCAATAGCCCCATTAATTATTGGTTTACTATTAGGCCCTGGCTTAGAAAGCTCAATACGACAGTCGTTAGTTTTTTCCGACGGAAGTCTCAGTATTTTCTGGACTCGTCCGATTAGTTTAGTCCTTCTTATTGTATTAACTATCGTTATCGCATTTATCGGTATCAAAATTTTTCGCTCCCGTAGCCAATCTGATAACAATTCATCACCAAACTTAACCCCCAAAAAAACCGAGGATTCATTATGAAACATCGTTTAAGCAAACTATTACTCAGTATCTCTTCTGTTACTTTAGGTTTAGCCTTACAGTCAACGCAAGCATATGCCGAAACAAGCCACTTGCCTGATGAACCTATCCGCTTTGTCACTCCTTACCCTGCCGGTGGATCTCACTCTTTGCACGCTGGTTTAATTACAGCTGTGGGGGAAAGTTTTCTCGGTCAGCCATTAATTTCAGTCATTCGTGGCGGTGGCGGCGGCGCTATTGCAGCGGCAGAAGTTGCCCGTAGTAAAGCGGATGGAACGACACTATTATTTGGTGACCCGACGATCAACTCACTGAGACCGCAGGTAGAAGACTTACCTTATAAAATAGATGATTTTGTCGCAGTAGCACGTATTAACTACTCGCCAGCAATCTTTGTTACATCACCAAATCAGCCTTTTCAAACAATAAAAGAGCTTGTCTCTTATGCTGATACAAACCCAAACAAAGTTATCTATAGTTCAGATAACCGCAATGGCTTCACCTACACTGTCTTTGAAATATTAAAAGATCAAGCCTCTATTAATATGCGAGGTGTTGAACTTGGTGGTGGAGGCCCTGCTATTACTCAACTGCTAGGCGGAAACACCATGGCTTATGCAGGTGACCCTAGTGTTGTTGGTGAACATATAAAAGCAGGAACATTAACGCCACTTTGTGTTACTGACACGCAAAGACTCGCAGCTTATGCCGACGTTCCTACTTGTATGGAAGAAGGTTACAATGTAGTTTTTCAATTTTGGCGCGGTATTCTTGCACCATCAGATACCCCAGAGGCCACAGTCAGTGAGTTAAGTGAGCGTTTTGAAAAGCTCACTCAAGATCCTGGATTTTTACGTTTAATTGGTAAAATTGGCTCAGAAATACAATTCCTTGGCCACAAAGAGTTTGCAAAGGCACTGACAGCAGAGCAAGAAGCCTTGCGCAAAGCGTATATTAAATAATATCTCTAGACCTAATCAAACGAATAAACATTTGTTATTCGTTTGTAAATCTTTTAATTGGATTGACTATCGATGACTGAATTGACTATTAAAAATACAACCGCAGTGGATGAAACGGGTGCGAACATCCACTGTGGCACCGTTGATATTTTTATTGAGAATGGCCGCATTAAATCAATTTTTGCAGCCGGAACCCAGCAACCTAGAGGCGAAGTCATCGATGGTTCCAATAAATTAACTTGCCCGGGATTAATAAATGGCCATCACCATTCACATGAAAACTTCCATAAAGGGCGCTACGATCAGCTACCTTTGGAATTGTGGATGAATTTTGTCCGGCCTTTAAAAGGCTTACCTCTAACAGCAGATGATGTTTATCTGCGAACACTCATTGGTGCAAGCCAAGCGTTATTATCCGGTACAACTTGTATTGTAGATGACTTTAACGCCTCTCCTATTTTGAACCAAGAACATCTAGACGCCGCTTTTGCAGCTTATGAAGACATAGGAATTCGCGCCTTAGTGGGCCCTACTCTCTTTGATGTACCTTTTCATGAAAGCGTTCCTTTCTTAAAAGAAGAGTGCGATGAGTGTCTCTTGTCAGCTTTTAATCTCCAAGAATCCACACCTATCGATAAATACTTAGAACTGCTTGATAGCCTATCAAGCACTCGTCACCCTATGAATAATAGAGTTGGCGTTATCTTAGCCCCATCAGCACCACAACGCTGTTCTGATCAGTTATTAATGCAGGTTAGATCAATGGCAGAACAAAAAAAGTTACCTGTTATTATCCATGTTCAAGAAACACGGCTACAAGCGAGCTCTGCTTGGTATCAACGAGGGAAAACATTATTTCAACACTTAGATGACATTGGCTTTCTTGCGCCGCAAACATCACTCATCCATAGTGTTTGGTTAACACCTGATGATATTAAGTTGATAGCCGCAAGTGGCGCATCAATACAACACAACCCAAATAGTAATCTTAAATTGGGTTCAGGGTTAATGCCTATGCGCAAACTGCTTGATGGTAATGTTAATGTCAGCTTAGGCACAGATGGTTGCGGCTCTCTTGAAACCACCGATATGCTTAGAGTACTCTCAAATACTGCGTTAATTCATAAATTACGTGGCGATGATTATACACAGTGGATTGGCGCACAAGAAGCGTTTCATGCTGCGACTAAAGGGGGAGCTAAAGCATTAGGGCTTGAAAATAACATTGGTACTTTAGCACCTGGCTACCAAGCTGATCTAGTGATGTATCGCTTAGACTCTCCTGCTTTTGTACCTTTAAACAACCCTATTCAACAATTAGTCTATGGTGAATCTGGTATTGGTATAGACTGCGTTATTGTGCAGGGTAATATCGCGGTTAAGGATGGTAAATTAGCGTCAAAAAATGAAGCCCAAATATCTTCAGGCGTTAGTAAAGCAATGGAAAAACTGAGGCCTCATATTGAAGAGGCTGAAAAGTTCACCCACAAGCTAAGCCCTGCATACCAACGTATATGGCAACGCTGCCAAAAACTTCCTCTAGCGCCAAATACAATAGCGGCGCGATTCAAATAAAATCAGGCAGTTTTGATATTGCTAAAAGTATAGCGCTTTAGGATATCATGATCTTAAGCGCTCACTTAACAAAGCGGATTTTCATACGCGACAACGGCCAATAGTCTCAGCGTTTACTGTAAAACTGACACTGCCAACTTTGGTAAAGCACGCTTTTAGCTCAGTACCAGAAGGTAGTTCAAGTAGGCCACACCAACTACCTGTAGCTATCACATCTCCTGCTGCTAAAGACCAACCCTGTTGTTCTGCATGTTCACTTAACCACCCAAGAGAAACTAATAAATCAGGTATTTGCGGTTTGAGATCAATCATGCTCAAATCAACCTCACCAACACTAATTAAAAGCTCATTCTCTGGCTGCCAACCATCGACACTATCACCTAGAATAAGCGCACCGTGCATTTGCATATCAGCAAGTAAAAACGTATTTGGCAGGTTTGCCCAGTTCTGCGCTCGAACATCAAACACTTCAATTGCAGCGTATGTTTTGTCAATAGCTGCAGCGAATTCTGCACTAGACATCTTAGCGTGTACCGAAGATTTTAACTGACAGACCAATTCAACCTCGACACCGCACATTGTGACACAGTTATGCTGCACTTTATCATCATGAAAAAATAGCTTTTCATCGGGCACTGGTGCCATTTTAGGTGGTACACCTGTTGCTAATTTCCAAGCGCGTGGCCTTCCACTCGGCCACCAATTTAATTGCTCGCCGAGCTCTCGCTGTACCTGATATGCCAGTTCATCTGTTAACGGGGCAAGCTCACAGGCCTGTAGGTAGCTCATGGCTTGTCCCGTTTGCCAAGCATTCGCTAGACTATTGACTAGCTTTTGTTGCTTGTTTGTACTCAGTCGACCCATGATACACCACCTTGTGGTCTTGGCTTTGGTCGCGCTGGAGTCGGCAGTTGGCAAGGAAGAAATTCACCCATGCCCTGTTTTCCTAAGTATTGTCCATCTTGCCACACTCGCTGACCGCGCGATAACGTTATGGCGGGCCACGCACTCACAGGAATTCCTTCATATGGCGTATAATCAACTTCATGATGCAAGTCTTGATTACGTATTTTACGCTGTAGCTTCGTATCCCAAATGACTAAGTCTGCATCAGAGCCGACTGCTATCGATCCTTTACGGGGATATAGCCCATACATTTTTGCAACATTGGTTGCAGTTAAAGCGACAAACTGCTCTATGCTTAAACGCTGTGTTTCAACACCATGACTAAACAAAAGCGCCATGCGAGTTTCCAATCCAGGTATACCATTAGGGATTTTATCAAAGCTTACATCCTCACCGGCGGCAAACTTGCCATCAGGGCCTGCAAAAGTAAAAGGTGCATGGTCAGAAGAAAACACTTGGAATACACCGTTTTCTAAACCACTCCAAATAACCTCTTGATTAGCTTTATCACGAGGGGGCGGGCTACATATACATTTAGCGCCTTCTGCTTCATCATCGTGTGCTAAATCATCCGCCGTCAAAAATAAATATTGCGGGCAGGTTTCTGCGTATACTCGCAACCCATGAGAGTGTGCCCAACGCAGTTGTTCAACAGCTTCACGGCCAGAGACATGAACAATTAAGATAGGCACATCCACCAGCTCTGCATATGCTATAGCGCGATGAGTCGCCTCGCGCTCGGCTAACATAGGATGAGCATCGGCATGATATTTAGGACCAGTGTGGCCATGTTTTAATAAGCGCTTTGTCAACCAAGCAATACAATCTGCATTTTCAGCATGCACCATCACCATCGCGCCATGAGCACGAGCAACAGCTAACACCTCAATCACTTCGTTATCTGCCAACTTAAGATCATCATATGTCATATATATTTTGAACGATGTATAACCCTCACGTATCAGCTCAGGAAGCTCTCTTGTCAACACGTCTTCTGTTGCATCTGTGACTATCAAGTGAAAAGCATAATCAATACAGGCTTTGTTCCCTGCTCGCTGGTGATAATCATCAACAGCCGCTCGCAAACTTTGCCCTTTTTGCTGGCAAGCAAAGGGGATAATAGTAGTCGTACCACCACAAGCTGCTGAGCGGGTACCACTTAAGAAATCATCAGCCATTCTAGAGTTATCATTAGTAGGCTGATCAAGATGGCAATGACCATCGATACCACCTGGTAAAACCCAGCGTCCTTGAGCATCTATTTCTTCAGCACCGGCTGCTAAATTTTCTCCTAAAGACACTATACGACCATCTGTTATGGCTATATCAGCACTAAAAACATCTGCAGCAGTCGCACAGCGAGCGTTGCGTATCACCAAATCAAATTCAGACATAACACTCATCTCCTCTATTTAAGCCAAAAGTGTCGATATGTTGTAACACGTGTATTAGAGACCAATTTTGATCTAAAGATGTTCTAATCATCAGTTTATTCCTATGTTCAATTCTTTCTTTACACGCTCAATACAAGTTATTAAGCATTTATCATTATTGCGATAGCGGCTCTCGACCTACTAAGGCACTAAGCGCTGGGGATAAGCCTTGGCATTGTTTATTTGGTGGTACGGCGTAACTACCCATACTTGCTTTACGTGCATTTAAATCAACCAGTAATTCAGCTTGCTTCACCGCACAACTAACACCGTCGACAATGGGCACACTAATTTGCTCAACGACATTTCGGGCTAAGCCAGCCAACGGAGCCCCCGCTATAATGAGAACATCGGCACCATCTTGCTCTACCGCTTGTTTACACAGCTCGACCAACCTTTCTTGTTGGTCTTGCTGCACGGTGGCAATATCAGCAAAATTTTCATCTAAACAGCGAATGGAGCATAATCTGCTAGCCATCCCATATTGATTCACTGTTTCTTCATACCACGTTTTAATTCGCTTTGAGATAGCGACAATACCAATGCGCCCACCTAATTGAGCAGCACTCATTAATGCGCTTTCTGTTAGCCCCACGACGGGAATAGGCAGTATTTCTCTGGCGGCGCCAAGGCCTGGGTCACCAAATGCGGCAACAATTGCAGCATCGTGGCCTTGGTAATGCTTTGCTAATTCGTTGAGTGTGGCATAAGCGCCAATGACAGCTTCAGCACGTGTTTCAATATAAGCAACACCAAATGCTGCTGTTTTTACTGTTAGCTGTGTCGATGTTTGAGCTGCTCGCTCTGCTTCTGCTTGAATAAGAGCACTGACACTTGTCGATATATTCGGATTAACGATTAAAATACGCATCTTTAGCCCTTTATGATTGTGATTTAGCTCTAGCCCACAAATTTTCTGCGGCTTTTTGCCCTTGGTTTAGAAGATCAGCTTTATCGGCAAGACACAGCTCACCGCCCTCGACGACTATTTCTCCCTGACAGATCACCATTTCAACATCTCTGCCCTGTGCAGTGTGAACTAAATTACCTACCGCATTAATTAACGGGACTAGATGCGGTCTTTGAAAATCAAACACCACTAAATCAGCTTGCTTACCCGGTATAATGGAACCTAGCTGATCCTCTACACCGAGCGCTCTAGCTCCTCCCATTGTTGCCATTTCAAGCACATGGTGTGGTTGCCAGTAATCGGTGATGGCCTTTTCTTGTAAGCGCCCCATAATTAGAGCCCAGCGCATAACTTCGACCATATCTGCATGCATATTGTCTGTACCTAGTGCAAAGTTAGCACCTGCTGCACGCAGTTTCGTTGTTGGAGCTATTCGACCACCTGTCGCATTACCTCTTGGAATATGAGCGACAGTAGTCCGGCTGCGGCCTATTTTTTCAATATCACTGTCACTCACATACATACAGTGCGCAGCAGTAAATTGGTTATCAAGCAAGCCCACATCATAGAGTAGCTCTGTCGGAGTCATTCCTTCACGCTCAATAATCCGTTGATTTTCTTTAACACTTTGCGATAGATGCCCGTTGACGCGAATACCTTTGCTATTTCGAATATTGGCCACTTGCTCTAACAATGCTCTAGAACAAGTATCAGGTGCATGAGCGACTAACTCAGTACCTAAGCGCCCGTTCATTTTTCCATGCCAGCGATGATGCAATGCTAAAGCTTCGTCCAAACGTTTTTCACCTATCGCTATATCATGTTCCCAAATACCTTCGTGTACTTTAGAAAAATCCACATCGTGAATACGGCCACATGTAATCACTCTCATTCCAAGCTGACCCATCTCTGGTAGTGTGCTATCAGCATGAACAAAGCTGTCATTAATCAATGTTGAACCAAACAAAAGGGCTTCTGCAGCACCTAGACGAGCGAGTGCAATGGCTTCTTCTGGTGTCACATCGTGGCCATGGGGGACTCCAGGGGTATAAGCAGGCGCAAAGCCCATATCTTCTGCAACTCCACGCACCATTGTTAAAATGGTATGTGTATGGATATTAATAAAACCTGGTGTAATCACACGTCCTGAGAGGTTCAACGTCTTTTTCGAGAGAGGCAAAGGCTCCTTTTCGTCGTAGTGTGCTACTTTGACGAACTTACCTTTATTAATAACTAATAGCGCATTTGGAATTTCACCGAGTACAGGGTCAACTGTAATAACCCTTGCACCAATAATAACTAAATCTACTTGTTCATTTTTCTGTGAAGTACTCATCTACTTAATACCCTAATAAACGTGGTAATGCGGTGACTATGGATGGAAAAGCGATACACAGTGCCAATAGCATAAATTGACAAATCACAAATGGCATTGATTCCTTAATTAACTCGGTCATAGGTACTTTGGTAATTCCGCACATTACAAAGTACAAAACACCAACAGGTGGCGTCATCATCCCAACCACTAAGTTATACATAAACAAGAAACCAAAATAGAGCGGATCAATACCGTAGATTAAGGCGACTGGCGCAAACAGAGGCACCAGCATGATATAAGCTGCATTTGACTCAATCAGCATCCCGACGATGATCAACAAAACCATCGTTAACAAGATAAAAGTTAACGGATCTGAGGTTAATGACTGTATGAATTCGGACAGCATTAACGGCACCATTTCTATAGTGAAGATAAAGGTGATCACCGAAGCAAAAGCAATTAAAGCGCCTACCATTGAAGACGTCACTGCCGCCTTAAAGAAACAGATAGGTAAATCAGTTATTTTTAATTTTTTTGTAATAAAAAAGCCTATAAAGGCCGAATAAATAACAGCAATGGCCGCGCCTTCTGTCGCGGTAAAAACACCACCGACAATACCGCCTACCACAATCACTGGCATTAGGATAATCACCATGGCTTTACGCGCTTGTTGTAAAACATTACGAAGATTAAACTTATCGCCTGTTAACGGATAACCTCGACGCCACGATATCCAGGTGGCAATGGCCATAAAGCTCAGCGCCAAAATAATACCCGGCACAATACCCGCAAGAAACAGACCACCTACTGACACTGAAGAACCAGCCATCAAGGCGTAAACAATCATTGCATTGCTCGGCGGTATCACCGGTCCTAAATTGGCAGCAGCAGTGATAACCGCACTTGAATAAGTATCTGGGTAATATTTGCGCATAGAAGGCACTAAGGTACTGCCCATTGCACTTGCACTAGCAACTGCCGCACCGCTGACAGAGGCAAAGATAGTGCCCGATGTAATAGTGACATGCGCTAAGCCACCATGTACTCGGCCAACCATACTATTAGCAAAAGAAATCAGTCTATCCATGATACCGGCACGCACCATTAACTCCCCTGCAAGCATAAATAACGGGATAGCCATTAACGGAAAACTATTGACTGCATGCATCATACGCTGAGGCAAAACAACCAAATCAAAATCTAAAAACCAGACACCTGCTAACGCGCCAATGCCGATAGCGAAGGCTAAAGGCATACCCAGCAGAGCCAAAACGAGAAAAAGCCCAATTGCTATCAGAGTCATGGTAAAACCTCCCAAACTTTAGAGCCACCACACACCAAAACGGCTAAATGCAAAATAGAATGGACAGCACAAATAAGTAGTACTATGTAAAAAACAGCCGAAGTAATTGGTAGTGTAGGCATTAATTCTGGCCAGCGATCAAGAATTGCTTGCCAAGCTCCCATCATTAACATAATCATCAAGAACATAGAGATCAACGACATTATTCTAAACAGTTGTTCCTCTACAACACTCGGAAGCTTACTAATGACTAAGTCAATACCCACATGCGCCCCATGCCTTATACCATGTGGTATTGCCAAGAAAATTGTCCAGACAAAGAACAATCTGGCCAACTCATCTGCAGAGTCAATTGATGCACCAAAAAGGTAGCGTAGAACAACTTGGACAGAGACGATGATAACCATCATCCCCATCACTAGGGTTATTCCCCAATAGCTGCCTTTATCTAGCCATCGCAAAAAAAGAACAGCTGTTGAAAGGCAACGATTCATGGGTCTTGAAGCGTCCTTTCCCTGTTGTTCTTTACGATGATTAATATCAAGGCTCATACGTTACTTCGCCTCGCTCACAACTTTCAATACAGCATCGACAAACTCAGGGTTCACTCTCTCTTTAATACTATCGCTCACCGATAGTGTTGCATCGCGTAGCTGTCCTCTAAGTTCAGTACTGATAGGTGTATAAATCATACCGTCATCCACTAAACGCTGACGCCAGCTTTCCTCTTCTTTCGCTGCTGTTTCACGTTGCCATAACATTGCTTTTTTGACCGCTTCGCTCACTATGGCTTTATTCTCATCACTGAGCTTATCGAATTTTCTTTTATTAGCTGCCACATTGATAAAGTCATAGAAATGCCCTGTATTAGAGAAATGCTTTTGTACTTCATTAAAACGACGACTAGAAATGATGTTATATGGGTTTTCTTGCGCATCCATAACACCTTGTTGTAAAGCGGAATAAAGCTCAGATACATCCATAGAAACAGGGTTGGCACCAAGTGCTCTAAATGTTTGTAAATGCACTTCATTTGGCTGTAGACGTATACGTAAGCCTTTAAAGTCTTCTACTGATTTAATAGGTCTTAAGCTATTAGTAACATGACGAAACCCTAGCTCGCCATAACCAAGGTTTTGATAACCTTGCTCTGCCATTTTACTGTCTAACTGCTTGCCTAAAGGCCCATCCATTACCTGAAAAGCCTGTTCCCTATTATTAAACAAGAATGGCAAACTGACCGCTTCATATTCAGGTACAGAGCGAGAGAAGTAAGCAATAGACGTAAACACAGCAAAGATACTACCAGAGCGGACTTGATCAACATTTTCAGTTGCTCCTCCCAATTGCATCGCTGGAAACAAATCAACTTTAACCTCACCATTAGACGCTGTTTCAACCTCTGTTTTAAACACTTGCATTGCTCTTGATACAGAATGATCAGCAGGGAAGTTACCCGCCACACGTAAGCGTTCTGCACTGTGCGCATAAGAGGAAAAAATTACTCCTCCAACAAGTATAGCGACAGCTTTTAAAGTATTAATTTTTTTCATCTAAAACTCCAAGTCATTAAACAATAAAGAAAACTGAAAATAATAAAACAATCAGTAGACCTTATTGCAACCCTTGTGCCAACGGGCAAAAAACAACCAATAAAAAACAATAAGCCACTGATATAAAAGAAATTAAAATTAAACAATATAAAACACAATAATTGTATACAATATTATTAACAATAAATTAAACATTAAAATGCACAAAATTAGTACGTTATAAAATTTTTTGTTTTGTTTTAGTGCATGTATAAAGATAAAAAAATCACAGCCAATCAGTAGCTGATTAAGCAGCTGTTATGGCATAATGGACAACTAGCAAACAAGGGAAGGCTTTGAGTGGATAATTCATTAACGGTAAAAGCAAGCATAGAACAAATTGTTGAACGTATTACTGATGCGGTAATGGAACATAGATTACCGCCTGGTAGTAAACTCGCTGAGGATAAATTAGCAAGTGCCTTTAATGTGAGCCGCACTAAAATACGCCAAGCATTTATTTTACTGGCGAATGAAGGGTTAATTACCCTTCATGCTAACAGAGGGGCATTTGTCACTAGCCCAACGACAGAGCAAACTAGAGATATTTTTAAAACACGCCGGCTAATAGAACCTGAAATCATAAGAGAAGTGACAGCTAAAGCAACAGCTCAAGATTTGGCAAGACTTCGTAAGCACTTAAAAGAAGAGAGCAAAGCAAGGCATGCTGATGATAGGCGTAAAGTTATTCGCCTTTCTGGGGAGTTTCATCTATTACTAGCAGAACTTGGGGGCAATCAAGTTATTAATAAAATCATGATGGAACTGTGCCCATTAACTTGCTTAATTATCGCGCTATATGATGGTCCTAAAATAACGGCCTGCCCAGAAGATGAACACTCGCAAATTGTCGATGCTATTGAAAATAAAGACCCTGCTACGGCCATAAAGCTAATGAAGCGACACTTATCTCACATAGAGGATGAATTAAATCTTGATGCTTACCAAAAAAGGGAAATTCATTGGGAAGCTATTTATAGTTAGTATGTACTAGCTCAGTACCTGATCTGACAAAATCTGGTCTGTTATCCCCTGCATCTATTTTATCGATATCTAAAGTATTTATTGCTTTAGTATCTATTGTCATCCAACGCTTAACACGTAAGGTATGACCATCTTTCTTGGTACTTATTTGCATACTTAATGCGGAATCACCACAGCTTAGAACCATTTATTTTTACCAATAAAAACAATACTTACCATCAAATATCTTAGTTACCTATGTTGATCTGGTACGAAGTGGCTTTATCTCGCAGTTGTTTTAGATTTATATGGCCGTCGAGTTGTGGGTTGGGCAACGTCGAAAAACCCAGATAGTGAGCTAACGAAAAAAGCATTTATGATGGTATTTGAAAGTAGAGGCAAACCCAAGAAATTGTTATTTCATAGCGATCAAAGTTGCCACTATACAATTAAAGCTTTTAGAACATTATTGTGGCATAGCTGTATTCAACAAAGCTTATGTCGCCGTGGAAATTGTTGGGGCAATGCACCAATGGAGAGATTTTTAGAAGTTATAAAACAGAATAAATGCCTAAATCGGGTTACATCAACTTAATGAGGCAGCATAATCGATCACACGCTACATCGTTAATTATTACAACAAATATAGACCACATCAGTTCAACAAAGGCTTGTCACGGCAAGCGGTTGAACTAGTATATCAAAAAACTTATAAGAAGGTGGCCAGTATTAGTGACCACTACACTATTGTAAACCCTAGTAAATCTACTAAAAAATCTCTGATTATTTCAGGTTCTTTTGCGCTGAGTGAAAGATGGTCAAACCTTACATTCATTGCCAATCTCCTAATATTTAACTGGCTATTCGATGAAGTGTTCTTTTTATGAACACAACTACTCTTAAATAAAGTGCACCTGTATAATCTGCATCAGACTATTATTTTTTGATTGAGTAACCAATTTCTAGTCACTTCATCAATAGCCTTCCCCTCACGGCACACTTGGTAATCAAGTTCAGCAATAATGTCATTTGAAAAGTTTAGTGTATCTAGAGTGTTTATTTGCTCTGCTGTAAAGAGTGACTTTCTATCTTCTCTTAATAACAAAACCGCTCTATCTACGCTACCTAACAAACCTTTAGGTTCTAGTAGATCTCTTATATTGTACTTAAAATGTAGAAACTGCGGCTTCCATAAAGGAACTACTAGCCACTCATTATTAGTAACTGCTCTTTCAAAAGCCCCGAAACAATCTTCTTCTGATCCAGTGTAAAATTTGTAACCGGCAGCTGATAGCCCATATTCTTGCATCATCTTGATTGAAAAACGTGTTATTCCCGCACCAGGCGTTATGCCTTGGATCGTTTTATTCATTCTTTCAATAACATCGGGTTTAAGTAAATCTGTCACACTGCTTACAGTAGTCGTAGGAATATAATCAGGCACTCCCCATAACGCGTAAGGCTGGTAATGTAATCCTAACTCGACAACCGGAACCGCTTCTTCTACGTTCTCTTTATAAATCCCATGACTAGAAGGTAGCCAAGCTGAACTTAAAAGATCAACCTCTGCTGCCTTTAAACGCATAAAATTCTCTTCATGAGGCGAATAGATCCGCTCAACAGTAAATCCCATATTAATTAAGACATTACTGACTAAGGATGCTGCCACATGGTGAAAAGAGAGATCAGTCACTCCAATTTTGATGGTTTTTAACATGATAATTCATCCCTAATTTAACGAGCTAATTTGAAGTTATACGCTTTAAAACACTTAAGACTCACCGCTTCACAAATGAAAAGTTTAGTGGTGAGTGACTAGAAATGTTGTGAAAAACCCCAATCGCTTAACTAATAATGGTCATCTCATTTAGAGTAAATTCAGTTACAGCACCTTCGGTGGCAGCCATATAGTCTTTTAAATGTTGGTTATCCATGTGGGTTAACCAAAGTGCGCGTGTTTCCCAGTTTTCATAGAACATAAAATGAGCAGGGTTTTCGTTATCTTGATGTAAGTCATAATTGATACATCCCTCTTCAGCACGGGTAATTTCAATTAATTTTAAAAGCTCAGTTTTTACTAATTCAACTTTATCAGTATTGGCTTTTATGTTTGCTACGATGGTTAATTTAGACATCTGTATTTCCTTTTTTAAGTTAATAACGCTCGGTGAACTTACCTTTTAATTCATAATGACTTATAAGGCTAAAGCTTAAGGTTGGTATTTGAAACGAAACAAAGTGTAGGGTGGTTTTGCATTACCATAACCTTGGCTGAATGCTGGATGTTGATGTAATTGGTCTTGTGTTACATACACATAACCATTGCTAACTGCAAAGCTATCAGGCCAAGACAAACGTTTATCTTGCAGTAAAATTTCATATTTTCCTTTAGTAGTTAAACCAATAGCATTATTTTCAAGATCAGTCGCTAAAATCCCGCCACCTGGTGCAAACGCAATTCCATCACTTGGGTTTTTAGGTCCAAACTCTTCTATTTTTTTCGCTAAATCAGCATCAGACATCTTCTCATTACTAATAGCAGAGGCTCGAATACGATAAACTTTGCTATCTGTGAATGCACCAAAGTATATCCACTCGTATTTGTCATCTATTGCAATTGGATTTAGGCCAAAGCGTAACTTAGTCTGCTTTCCCTCTTTCGATTTAGAAGCCAATAAAGACCCCTCGATGACGATATCTCTATCTTCTGGCATCAATGTTTTAGCACTTTCTAAAACACGCTTTGATACGCCTGTTTTCAAATCAACGACTATAAATGCAGGCTTAGTTGCCCCTGCAAAATTGCCAAATGACATGTCTGCAATGATAATTTTTCCACGTTTTTCATCAATAACAAAATCTTGCAAAAAAGAATTTGCTAATAATGATGTTTTTGTCAGCTCTATTGTATTTTGGTGTCTCTGGTTAACACTATCCCATGCGACTAATTTAGCAGGAGATTTTTCACTGCCCATGTCCAGAATCCATACAACACCTTTACTGTTTGAATGAATACCAATAACAGCGCTTAAACCTACTTTTCCAATATCAGGGCCATCAGCCCAATCCAATGTTGGGAAAGGTTTTTTAGATCCATCAGCCATTACTTCAACAACTTTAATTTTAGGACCGTCTAATGGGTGCATACTGACAAAAATCCTTCCAGCGGGCGTAATTGTAATACCACCACCACGGTAGTCGGAGAATTGAGTGACCGTTTCAAGTGGACCTACGTTTACGGCATGAGCCGTTGGTAACATTGCAGCAGCGAATGGTAATGCTGTTATTACCAACATAGTTTTTAATTTATTCATTCTTAAATTCCTGAAAATAATATTGTATTTACATAAGCGGTCTAACAATCAACGTACCACTTTGCGCTTTGTGTAAATAATACAGAGTTTATACCTATTTCATAACAGCCTAATAATTGAAATATAATCAAAAATAAATTGATAATTAATTTTTTTGAAATGTTATCTATAGTTAATCCTTTTTATTGTCTTGAAAATTAATTACTTTATTGCAGTCCGATACTTAAAACGTTTCTATCATGAGAGATTCAAATGAAAGTATTTACCTTCATATATGGGCTGATAAAAAAGCAGGAGATTATTTGTATACATATCTGCGCCACCAAGGGAAAAAGTACGACAAGCGCCATAACGAGAAATCGACGCGAGGTCAGATAAAAAACCGAGCAACATAGACGATCGCCCTCAAGTGGTTGATGAAAAATCACGGATGTTCCACAACAAACAGTTCAAGATACCCAGGAGGTACACTTATGGAAACCACCATTATTTGGCTGCTTCCTATGGAATTTGTAAAACGCTTAATTGAACTACGTAAACAGCGCGGACTAACTCAACAAGCTCTCGCCGATGCGATTGAGCTACATGTAAACCAGACTAAACGGTACGAAGCAGGTACAGCTCAGCCTAGATACCTTGGTACGACTGGCTAAAGAGCATCATACAACACTGGATTATTTGGTATTCGGAGAAGATCACCACAGCCCTGACGATGATTTAAGGCTGCAATTTGAGGCATTAAGCCAATTTGATGAGAACGAGCGAATGGTCGTTAAGGAACTGCTAGAAAGCCTAATTCTTAAACACAATGCCAAACGCGCTTTTGCTGACAAACTGGCTTAAGTAAAAGGCGCTGATCAAGATTAGAGTTATGGACGGATGTTTGGTATTAACCATAGAGTAAAAAATAATGTCGCTAGCAGATCAGGATACACCTTCCTTAATTGAACAACTCAAACATAAATCATCAGCTAAGCGGAGATCTGCCGCTAAAAAACTCAGGAAGCTAAAAGCCAAAGAAGCTGGCCCTGCTGTACTGGAAGCACTAAAAAAAGAACTCCAAGACAAACGCACCTGAGAAACTCAATATCAGATGATTATGGCTTTAGGGGAATCAGGTAATACCGATAGCTTAGATTTCTTACAACCACTAGCCAAACAAGAATTCGAAGCCACAATGCTCTATGTCGCAATCGGAGACGCTATAACAAGGCTTATTTATTTAATGGAGAACAGCTCTCATAAAGCTATCGCTCAGATGCTAAGTAACACCGAGAACCCCTTACTTTCTGATGGGATTTTAAGAGCAATAGCTATGCAAAAATTGTTCCCGAAGATGAGGATATAAACAAACTGCTTAAATTTTCAGATAGCAACGACGCGCCGGATAACAATATCACCTGGATTGCCTCAGCTTCTGCTGGCTGGCACAAAAATGAAAACACCATTTTATTTTTACAAAAACATATAGATTCAGAAAACCAGCAAACAAAAAAAGCATCCGAAGCTGCTTTAAAGAAAAAACATGTTAAATGGTCAATTTTATAGGAAGCCTAAACAGGCTTCCTCATAATCCCACTTGCCGTTGGACTCGCCTTCATCAAGATAAGCCCGTACATCCTCATAAGAAATAGCCTGAGGAATAACGTTCCAGTAATTCAACGTAGTATGATCAACATTCACACCTCGCTTTTGCATTACACCTTCTAGATCTCGATAAGACACACCCAATTTGAGGTAGAAGAGCACAGCAAAAGTATAATGTGCTAGCGGTAATGTATACCTTTGAGGTCTATTATTTGGAGGGGTTCATTAAAAAGCCCAGGATTATCTACTCATCAGTAAAACTTTGCGACACAACCTAATAATGAGACTTAACGACGAGCAAGAAGTTGACTATGTAGATGCAGACCCACTCAATAACTCTAGAGGTAACTTGAGACGCTGCACTTCCCGACAGAACAATTTAGCTAAAAAAACACCCAAAATCAGAGGATTTAGTGGCATTCATAAGAACAAATGGGGCTGGTATAAGGCTATTGATGGAGATGGTAAGAAACAAGGTAAATTCGATACTGCACTCGAGGCAGCAAAAGCAAGAGACGAACTAATGCTAGACACCTATTTTCATAGTTATTCAGGAGAGGAGTTGCATACCTATAGTTTCATCGACTAGAACTTTGAATCGCCACAGCAATCAAATCAGTCGGAAGATTACTTATTCGATGAAATTCAGGAAGCTCAATGGCACTCAGGTCAGTTACTACAAGAAAAAGGCTGGACGTGTAACTAAAAAGGGATGCCGTTGTCTCCAACTAAGCATCCCTCATTGTCTACATCAATGTCTACATTAACTCGTAAGACATTGATTTAGAAAGGCCATAAGGCCGATGGTTGGCTTACATCATGCCGCCCATACCGCCCATTCCACCCATGCCGCCCATATCAGGCATAGCAGGAGCACCGCTATCAGCAGGCTTGTCTGCAATCATCACTTCAGTAGTGATCATTAGGCCGGCAACCGATGCAGCAGCTTGTAGTGCAGCACGTGTTACTTTAGCTGGGTCTAGGATACCCATTTCAAGCATATCGCCGTATTCGCCGATTGCTGCGTTGTAACCGAATGATCCCGTGCCTTCACGTACTTTAGAAACAACAACTGAACCTTCATCACCTGAGTTTTCAGCGATTTGGCGTAGTGGCGCTTCAAATGCACGCAGTGCTAGCTCGATACCAACTGTTTGATCAGCGTTATCGCCTTCTAGGCCTGTTACTTTTTGTAGTGCACGAACAAGAGCAACACCACCACCGGCAACAACACCTTCTTCTACTGCTGCGCGCGTCGCATGTAATGCATCTTCAACACGTGCTTTTTTCTCTTTCATTTCTACTTCAGTTGCCGCGCCTACTTTAATGACTGCAACACCGCCTGCTAGCTTAGCAACACGTTCTTGTAGTTTTTCACGATCGTAATCTGAAGAAGTATCTTCAATTTGTGCACGTACTTGGTTAACACGCGCTTCAATTGCTGTTGCTTCACCAACACCATCAACAATCGTTGTGTTGTCTTTAGTGATAGAAATGCGTTTAGCTGAACCTAGTTGATCAAGTGTAATATCTTCTAGTGACAAACCAATGTCTTCAGAGATTACAGTACCGCCAGTTAGTGTAGCGATGTCTTCAAGCATTGCTTTACGACGATCACCAAAACCAGGCGCTTTAACTGCTGATACTTTAACGATACCGCGCATGTTGTTAACAACTAGTGTTGCCAACGCTTCGCCTTCGATGTCTTCAGCGATGATCAATAGCGGACGAGAAGCTTTAGCAACTGCTTCTAATGTCGGTAGTAAATCACGGATGTTTGAGATTTTTTTATCAACAAGTAAAATGTAAGGTGCGTCAAGTTCAACTGACATGCCTTCTTGGTTGTTGATGAAGTACGGAGATAGGTAACCACGATCAAACTGCATACCTTCTACAACAGTTAATTCGTTTTCTAGGCCTGTACCTTCTTCAACAGTGATAACACCTTCTTTACCAACTTTTGCCATTGCTTCTGCAATGATGTCACCCACTTGTGAGTCAGAGTTAGCAGAGATAGTACCTACTTGGGCAATAGAGTTAGCATCTGTACAAGGTACTGATTGCGCTGCAATTTGTTCAACAACAGCTGCTGCTGCTTTGTCGATACCGCGCTTAAGATCCATTGGGTTCATACCAGCGGCTACTGCTTTTAAGCCTTCAGCAATGATTGCTTGCGCTAGAACAGTTGCTGTTGTTGTGCCATCACCTGCTACATCGTTAGCTTGTGAAGCAACTTCTTTAACCATTTGTGCGCCCATGTTTTCAAACTTATCTTCTAGTTCGATTTCTTTAGCTACAGAAACACCGTCTTTTGTTACGGTTGGGGCACCGAATGATTTGTCTAGAATTACGTTACGACCTTTTGGTCCCAATGTCGCTTTTACTGCATTCGCAAGAATATTTACACCTTTAAGCATGCGTGCGCGAGCTTCATCACCAAATATTACTTCTTTAGCCATTGTTCAATTTCCTTAAATTTGTGGTTTATCGACGTATTAGGTAACTAATACGCAGATATAAAGTTTTGAATGTAAAAAATGTTAAGCGCGATTATTTTTCAAGTACACCGAAAATTTCGCTTTCATTCATGATGAGTAATTCTTCACCATCAACTTTTACCGCATTTGATCCTGAGTATTGACCAAACAAAATTGTGTCGCCTACTTGAACGCTCACAGCTCTTACTTCACCATTGTCTAAAACGCGTCCAGTACCTACTGCAACAACGACGCCTTGATTTGGTTTTTCAGCTGCTGAACCTGGAAGAACGATCCCACTTGCTGTTGTTTTTTCTTCTTCACTACGACGAACTACTACACGGTCATGAAGTGGACGAATATTCATTTATAAATTCTCCTAATGATTATCACAATTATCTTTATGTTTTTAGATACATTGAAGGCCGTAACCCTCTTAATGTGAGGGTGCTACTGGTTGATTATTAGTTGGGGTCTGAGCTGAGCCATTTCAATGGCGCCAAATTATTTTTTTCGATTTTTGTTAACTTTTAGATAAAATTTTCAGATGAACTTTCAATCAAGCGATTAACAAAACAATTAAATAAACGATCCATGCACCCCTCACTATAAAGTGCTGATCACATGCAACTGGTTGGCTCTTGATCAACCACATTGGGATCTGGTGAATGTCATTTCAATGGCGCCAAATTATTTTTTTCGATTTTTGTTAACTTTCAGATAAAATTTTTAGATGAACTTTCAATAAAGCGATTAACAAAACAATTAAATAAACGATCCATGCACCCCTCACTATAAAGTGCTGATCACATGCAACTGGTTGG
>JBBMRB010000003.1:0-330642 GCA_038900335.1 Gammaproteobacteria bacterium AS21
TAGATTGCTATAAAAGCTTTTGTAGCTAATATCGACAAGCGCCCACACGAATTATCTGACCAAATTTTTAAAGAGCGGGCTGTTATCTCGTTAGAGAAAATCAGCGACTTGTTTTCTCGTCAGAGAAAATCAAGCATTCATCATCGTTAGATGATGTTACTTAAGCTTCGTTAGCCTTGGGCTAAGTCACCGCTGATGTTTGCGGTAGTGCTTAAGTGAGGTGCGTATTATATAGAAGCACCTGAGTTAGTCAATCTTTATTTCGTTTATTTTTAATTTGTTTTTGAAGCGATTAAAGTAAAACAATAAACACGACAACAACAGATTAGAAATTAAAACATGAAACTAAAAACCAACCCGACCAATCATTTTCTTTATTATTAATCTTTCAAAAACAAGAAGTTAAATAACTTATCATTCTTTCAAGGTTCTTTATAAGCTAAAGAAAAAACCGACCATCTCGCTGTGTTTCTAAGGTAACTTTCTGGGTCACCCTGTAGCGAGGAGGCGAATTATATACAGATTTTGCAGCCCGTCAACGCTTTATTTGATTTAATTAAAATAAAGCGTTTTTTAGCTGGTTTCTTTCGGTCAGTAATCAATCTATACTTAGCAAACACTTACTTCTTAATACTTACTAATAGTTGATTTATATGACAAATCTTGCTGAAACACTCGCTTTTTCATTATCTATTACTGTTCCGATCTTTATGGTTCTGTTTCTTGGCACCTTTTTAGGCAAAAAGAAACAGATAGATCAAGGCTTTATAGAAACCGGCTCAAAACTAGTTTTCAATATCACGCTCCCGGCATTATTGTTTATCAATATAAGCCAAGCTAGCTTTCAACAATCGACTAACTTTAAGTTAATCGGTGCTGGCTTAATAGCCTCTCTTATTATCTGGGCCGCTTTAGAGCTAGTAGCTAAATTTTACATAGAAGACAGCAATGATAGAGGCGTTGTTGTTCAGGGTGGATTTCGCTCTAACATGGGTATATTTGGCCTTGCGTTTTGCTTTAACGCTTATGGTAACGAAGGTATTGTTAGTGCTTCACTCTATTTAGCCGCACTCACTATCCTAGCCAATATCCTATCGATTATTTCTTTGAATCGTGCAAGCAATAAAGATATTGGTATTAGGCAAACCATTATAGGTATTATCAAAAACCCGCTTATTCTGGCGATTATTGCAGCTTTACCGTTCTCCTACTTCGAAGTAACAATGCCTACGATGGTTATCCATACTGGGGAATATTTTGCCAATATGACATTACCACTTGCCTTGCTTTGCATTGGTGCCAGCTTAGATTTAAAAGCATTGCGCACCACACTTAAAGGAGCAGGAATAGCTTTCATTGCAAAATTAGTATTCACGCCTTTACTCGCTGTCGCTATTGCTATGATGTTTGGTTTTAGGGGGATGGATTTAGGCATTGTACTATTGATGAGCTGCGCACCAACTGCTGCTGCAAGCTATGTAATGGTAAGAGCAATGGGAGGCAACGCACCACTGGCTGCAAATATTGTAGTATTAACAACACTGGGATCACTATTTACTACCAGCATTTATGTTTTCGTGTTTTCTCAACTCAATTTTATCTAAACAATGACATCAACTAAGGCCCCTTCCCTTTATGGCAACGGGCTTTAGTTGACGTACAGTGATATACCTTTATTTTCTTGGTGCGTATGCAAGTACATCAGATAAAAGCTGAGATTCTTTCATACCCTTAGCCTCACATGCATCTAATAGTGCATAAACCATATCAGGGGAGCCACTTGCCAACATTTTAACATTATTAAAGTTATCAAAATCTTGCAATATCGCTGTAGGAATCAAATCCACTCTTCCCGTCCATCCACATTTATCAGTCGGATCACTGACCACTGGATGATAAGTAATATTACTGTGATCTTTAGCCCACTGTATTGGCAACTCTAACCAATACAGGTCATTTGCAGCTCTGACCCCCCAATATATATGTATTTTATTTTTTACTTTACTTGCAAGCAAATGCTCAACCACGCTTTTTACTTGCGAAAAGCCAGTACTCGCAGCGGTTAATACCAGAATATCATCATCTGCTAAATCAGCTGCTTTGATACAGGCAACGCCTTTAGCTAGTTCAACCGTAATTTCTTTCTCTACTAACAAATAATCTATTAGCGCTTTGGTGAACTCACTATCTGGATTGCTGCGAATATGAAGCTCTAACAATTGCCCAGCTTCAGGCGCAGAACCAATTGAGAAAGAAGCGCTTCTACCTGTCGGCAGATATAAATCTAAATACTGGCCTGCAACATATAAATTGTTATTTTTAACTGGCAAAAGCAATTTTAGCTGATAGACATCATGATTTAATTTTTCTACACTTTGAATACTACAATTTAGTTTTTCCACTATCTGTCCTCTGGCGAGACACCTCTCACCATTTTATATAATATTTCGCGTTCCGTTTAGCTGATCTAAATTTTATTAAACAAACCCCAACTCAACTATCGCTATTGCATTGAGAATATTGTAAATAAATTCAACATACTAGGTTATTTAATAATTATAGCGGTTTACTTAGCAAGTGCGGGCTTATCTATTGCTAAATCTTGCCATATATCATCAATACGTTGTTTTACCTCTTGATCCATCACTATTGGCTCACCCCACTCCCTTGTTGTTTCACCTTGCCACTTATTGGTCGCATCCATACCCATTTTTGAACCCAAGCCAGAGACAGGGGATGCAAAGTCGAGATAATCAATTGGGGTATTATCTATCAAAACTGTATCCCTTGATGGATCCATTCGAGTAGTAATCGCCCAAATCACATCTTCCCAGTTCCTTGCATCTATATCATCATCACAGACAATGACAAATTTGGTATACATGAACTGTCTTAAGAAAGACCATACTCCTAACATCACTCTTTTGGCATGACCTGGATATTGTTTTTTGATCGTGACGACAGCCATTCGGTAAGAACAACCCTCTGGCGGCAAATAAAAGTCTACTATTTCTGGAAATTGTTTTTGTAATATAGGCACAAATACTTCGTTTAGAGCCACGCCTAAAATAGCAGGCTCATCTGGTGGTCTACCGGTATAGGTACTATGATAAATAGGGTCTTTACGATGAGTAATAGTCTGCACTGTAAATACTGGAAATTTATCTACTTCATTATAATAACCGGTGTGATCACCGAACGGCCCTTCATCTGCCATTTCATCAGGGTAGATAACACCCTCTAAAATAAATTCAGCACTTGCCGGTACTTGCAAATCATTAGTAAGACACTTTACAACTTCTGTCTTGCTACCACGCAACAAACCAGCAAATGCATATTCAGACAAGGTATCTGGTACCGGTGTAACGGCTCCAAGAATTGTTGCAGGGTCTGCACCTAATGCGACAGAGACCGGAAACGGCTCACCTGGATGCGCTTTTTTCCATTCTTGAAAATCTAGTGCGCCACCGCGATGTGACAACCAACGCATAATGAGTTTGTTTTTTCCGATGAGCTGCTGTCTGTAAATTCCTAAATTTTGACGCTCTTTTTCAGGGCCCTTAGTTACGACCAATGGCCAGGTAACTAGCGGCCCGGCATCACCAGGCCAGCACGTTTGTATTGGGAGCTTATACAGATCCACATCATCTTCTTTAATAACAACTTGCTGACACACAGGTTTTTTAACTACTTTAGGCCCCATATTTAGTACTTGTTTGAATATCGGCATTTTCTCCCAAGCATCACGCATACCTTTAGGAGGCTCAGGCTCTTTAAGCATTGCTAATACTTTACCAACCTCTCGCAACGCGCTGACATCTTGCTGCCCCATACCTAGAGCAACTCTCTCAGGCGTGCCGAATAAATTAGTGAGTACGGGGTATTCATAACCTTTGGGGTTTTCAAACAATAATGCTGGGCCGCCCGTTTTTAGTGTTCTATCACTAATTTCGGTCATTTCTAAATTTGGATCTATTTCTTGAGAGATACGCACCAGCTGACCACGCTCTTCAAGCATGTCGATAAAATCTCTCAAGTCTTTATATTTTTGCTGCGCCATGATCATCTCTTAAAACATATTAAAATCATTTTCAGACACCAGTATCGCATTCGATATCACTGAGTCCAAGCTTTGATTTTTTTACCAAAAAAAAGGGCGAACTCACGTTCACCCCTTAATATATTTATCTAAACGCTAAGTTGCTATTAATGCTCGTTATTTACGACGCATTGATAAGAAGAACTCATCATTTGTTTTAAAGTCTTTAAGCTTATCTAGAACAAACTCAATTGCAGCAGTATCTTCCATCGGATCTAACAATTTACGAAGAATCCACATACGTTGTAATTCTTCTTCTGTTGTTAACAAGTCTTCACGACGAGTACCTGAACGGCGAATATTGATCGCTGGGTAAACACGCTTTTCAGCAGCGCGACGATCTAGGTGGATTTCAGAGTTACCTGTACCTTTGAATTCTTCAAAGATAACCTCATCCATTTTTGAACCAGTATCTACCAGAGCCGTCGCTATAATTGTTAAGCTACCACCCTCTTCGATATTACGAGCAGCACCAAAGAAACGTTTTGGACGCTCAAGTGCATGTGCATCGACACCACCGGTTAATACTTTACCTGATGATGGAATAACTGTGTTGTAAGCTCGAGCTAGTCGAGTGATCGAGTCAAGCAGGATCACAACATCTTTTTTATGCTCTGTTAAGCGCTTAGCTTTTTCAATAACCATCTCTGCAACTTGTACATGTCTTGCAGGCGGCTCATCAAATGTTGAAGCTACTACTTCGCCACGAACGGTACGTTGCATTTCCGTTACTTCTTCTGGGCGCTCATCTATTAGCAAAACAATCATATGACATTCAGGATTATTACGGGTAATGCTGTTTGCAATATTTTGCAGCATTAGTGTCTTACCAGCTTTTGGCGGTGAAACGACTAGAGCACGCTGACCTTTACCAATTGGCGCCATTAAATCAATAACACGAGCGGTCAAATCTTCAGTACTACCGTTACCCATTTCAAGAATCATGCGATCTTGAGCAAACAAAGGCGTTAAATTTTCAAACAATACCTTGTTTTTCGCATTTTCAGGTCGGTCATAGTTAATTTCATTAACCTTTAACAGAGCAAAATAGCGTTCGCTGTCTTTTGGCGGTCTAATTTTACCTGCGACAGTATCACCTGTACGCAAATTAAAACGTCTGATTTGACTTGGGGAGACATAAATGTCATCAGGTCCTGCTAAATAAGAAGCATCTGCTGATCGTAAAAAGCCGTAACCGTCTTGAAGAATTTCTAGCACACCATCGCCATAAATATCTTCGCCACCTTTTGCGTGTTTCTTCAATATCGCAAAAATTACATCCTGTTTACGTGAACGACCTAAATTTTCTAGGCCCATGTCTTTCGCTGTTTCGATTAAATCGTGAACATTCTTTGTTTTTAATTGGGTAAGATTCATATGTTTGGAGTGATGGCCTTTAAGGGCAATGCTGAGGGTTATTTAATAGTTTGTAAGACTAAATGACGTGGATACACCGATAATCGGTTATTTTAACTTGCTAAGTATAAACATTAACAATGTAGTGATTTTGAAATTAATATAGAAGGTTGATTGGTATCTGTCCAGTAAAATAAGGAAAGAAAGTCATATTAATAACTCTCATCCTTATTTTTAGCTGTTTTCTTTACAAATTAGCGTCGATAAAAGCAGCTAACTGAGACTTAGATAGAGCACCCACTTTTGTCGCTTCTAGGTTTCCACCTTTAAATAGCATCAGTGTTGGGATACCACGAATACCAAATTTTGGTGGGGTTTCAGTGTTTTCATCAATATTTAACTTACAAACACTAAGGCCTTTTGCCGCATATTCTTTGGCTATTTCTTCAAGTACAGGTGCAATCATTTTACAAGGACCACACCACTCTGCCCAATAATCAACAAGTACTGCGCCTTCTGCATTAAGAACCTGCTCTTCAAAAGAGGCATCTGTTACATTAATTATATTTTCACTCATTGAATTTCTCCTAAGATAATATCTATTTAGTTAAATGCTACTAAACAGCCACAATAACGACACAAACAATCTGGCAATTCATCATCATGGCTAATTTAACAAAGGACTTAAGCAAAAGCTTTGCCCGTCAATAGCATTCAACTCATTCAGTTACACTAACAATATCACTATAATGGTGTTAGCTTTACTGATTTCAACCTCTTAAGCTAACTTAAACGCTAGGGCCGGCATTAATAATACTTTGGGCAACTGCATCAAACTTAGTAAAGTTTTTATTGAACTTTTCAATTAATTGCGCCGCTTCTGCATCATATGCCGCTGGGTCAGCCCAAGTATTACGTGGTTGTAATAATTGAGTATCAACACCTGGCACTGCAACAGGGACATCTAAATTCAATTGATCTAAATGCACTGTTTCAGTATCAACGAGTGCACCACTTTGAATTGCTGCTATCACCGCACGTGTTGTTGGAATGCTAAAGCGCTTTCCTTCACCGTATGCGCCACCTGTCCAACCAGTATTAACTAGATAAACTTTTGAGCCGAACTCTTCTACGCGTTTAATTAATAAATCAGCGTAAACACTTGCGGCTCTTGGGAAGAAAGGCGCCCCAAAACACGTTGAGAAAGTAGACTTAATACCACCACCAGAACCCATTTCTGTTGATCCTACTAGCGCGGTATAACCTGATAAAAAGTGATATGCAGCCGCTTCATTAGAAAGCACTGATACCGGAGGCAATACACCTGTCAAATCACACGTTAAGAAAATAATAGCTTTAGGCTCGCCACCTAGATTTTCAGCGGTACGTTTTTCAACGTGCTCTAATGGATAAGCACAACGACCATTTTCGGTATGGCTAGTATCATCGTAATCAGCCAAACGCTCCTCATCTAACACAACGTTTTCAACAATGGCGCCAAAGCGAATAGCATCCCAGATGATTGGCTCATTTTTCTGCGATAAATTAATCGTTTTTGCGTAACAACCGCCCTCCAGGTTAAAGACAACATCTTTGCCCCAACCATGCTCGTCATCACCTATTAAATAACGCTCTGGATCTGCTGAAAGCGTGGTTTTACCAGTACCCGATAAGCCAAAGAACAAAGTCGTATCGCCATCTTCACCAACATTGGCAGAACAGTGCATTGGCAGCACGTCTTTTTCAGGTAATAAAAAGTTTTGTACTGAGAACATCGCTTTTTTCATTTCACCGGCATAACGCATACCCGCCAATAAAACTTTACGTTTTGCGAAGTTAAGAATGACACAACCTTCACTGTTGGTACCATCACGCTGGGGCTCACAAACAAAGTCAGCCGCGTTGATGATTTGCCACTCTTCTTTTGATTTTGGATTATATTCTTCAGGAAGTATAAATAGATTTTGACCAAATAGATTTTGCCAAGCGGTTTGCGTCGACATTTTTACAGCTAAATAATGATTGCTGTCAGAGCCTACATGTACATTTGAAACAAAGTGTTCTTTATCTGCCAAATAGCTTTCAACTCGCTCCCATAGCGCGTCAAATTTATCGCTATCAAACGCTCTGTTCACTGAACCCCAATCAATAAGGTCTGATGTGCTAGGCTCATCAACAATGAAACGATCTAAAGGAGAACGCCCTGTTCTCGTACCTGTATTTACGACAAGAGCACCAGTATTCGCTAACTGCCCTTCACCTCTGATAATAGCTTGTTGAACTAATTCAGCACGGCTTAAATTGACATGCACCATATCTTTTTTTTTGGTCATTACTAAATCCTTTGGCTGTTAGCCAAACTCCACCTGTAAGCGAAAAATTAAATTTACATTTTACTTTTTCACGTCTGCGCGTGATTTCTGTAGGTCATTTTCGTAAAAACGAGACCATTATTTTGTGTCGTTATATAAGCTCTAAAGGCTCATTTAAACTCACCCCAGCAGTGAAACATAAAAGACAAAAGGTTAAAAACAAAATTTTCAGAATTTATGGTATATTTTGAACTTAGCCGTTAAGAAAAGCTTTTTGATGTGATGACGAAAAACTCAAGGTTCGTATATGTATTATTTTTTTCTATTTAGAAAAAACGAACAGATTCGCTCTTAAATATGCAGCAGATGATATAAAACGTTAAAATTGGCAAAACGTAAAAAACCAGGGCAATAGCAGATTGCCCTGTCGAGTGACTGCAGGTGGTACTAAAGTGAATATTTAATGTAATTTTTGCTTTTTATCCTGCTCTTTTGCCAAACAAATCTCGTTGACATCATCGCCATCAAACACATAATTACTATTGCAAAATTGGCAGTCAATTTCTATCGTACCACGCTCTTGGATGATATCTTGCAGCTCTGCACTATCAATTAATTTTAACGCTCGCTCGCTTCTTTCCCTTGAACACTGACATTTAAATTCAATTGATTCTCCCTCAAATAGCCGACAATTTTCTTCGTGGAACAATCTAAATAATAACGTCTCATTATCTAGCGACAATAGCTCTGTACTGCTAAGTGTTTGAGCAAGCATTGCCAATCGTCTAAAGTCTTCCTGTCCACTTTGTGCAGCGGGTAGTACTTGTAACATTAGCCCACGCGCTTTAACGCCATCACATGCTAGGGTAAATTGAGTTTCTAACTGTTCTGAGCGGGCAAAATAGTCAGCTAAACACAAAGCCAGCGTATCATGCTCTAATGGCACAAAACCTTGATAACGATTACCGACCTCTGGGTCAATGGTAATCACTAAATGGCCTTTCTCTAGCATATCCTTAAAGCTCAAACCCTCTGCAATATCTTCATCAAATTGAGCAATGGCTCGGCATTGATTTAGATGGTTACACTCGGCCATTAATGCAGACACACTGCCCTCACCTTTAGCCTGTAATATGAGTTTGCCCTCAAACTTTAAGTTCATACTTAAAATAGACACTGCCGCTAACATTTGTCCCAGTATTTGCTGGATGACAACAGGGTAATCGTGCAAGGCGATAACATCTTGATAGCTTTTATCTAAACTCGTTACCACACCACGAACATCTAGTTCATCAAAAAGAATTCGTTGAATTTGGTCTGCATTATTCATTGTAAGTTCGTTAACCTGTGTCATAGAGTTTAAAGTGAAGTAGAAAGTTTATTGTATCGCCCTTCTAAGATGATAGAGACTGTATAGGGTCTTATTCGCTATTTTCTAGCCCTGTCACCAAATAAACAGCGGTAAATAACAAGCTAAGGCCATTGTATTTAAAATTTAATTGTCCAATGACGATAACAGTAACTCTTTTGCTTTTTGTATTTCACGTCGGTTGCGCTTATCCGGCTTATGCGCTGGTGTTAAATCCGCTGTTTTTAGTATTTTTCGCTGTATCGCCTGCTCTTCTCGCTTAGCAATACTTTGCGCAGTTTCTCGATATAACGCCATTGCCTCTGGAGCACCACGGCGCTGTTCAGATAAAGCAATGATCTCAACAATTTTCTCATCAAAGCCTTGTCTTATTTTAAGCAAACCTCCTATCTCAACAACCTTACTGCACTTACTGCGCTGGCCATCATAATGAACCTTTCCACCTTCTACCGCTTTCTTGGCCAGCGCTCTTGTTTTGAAAAAGCGGGCAGCCCATAACCATTTATCTAATCTAATTTTAGTCTTGTCGTTACTCATCTTAATTAATTCCCAGCGTGATCATTAATCTATGTATTTAAGCTGCTTATTTAACGTAGAAAAACAGTCTATACCGATAAATTTATCGCTAATATCGCGTTGCTCTTTGGTATTTGGCTGATTAATACAACGTAAATGTTTAATTCCATATGTTTGAGCACTATCAAGCACAGCGACGGTATCATCGACAAAAAGCGTTCTAGTGGGATCAAATGGCTCAACTTCTTGCATTTGCAGCCAAAACGACTGCTCTTCCTTCGCCACATTAAAATCATGTGAAACGACAAGCGCATCCATGTATTGATCAAGCCCTGTCAGCTTGCACTTCATCTCTAGCCCGGTGTGATGATCATTGGTGACAAGCACCACTCGTTGTGTCGACTTTTGTAACAGTGCTAGAAACTCTTCAGCGAAGGGCCGATAAGCGACATTATGAGCCACCTCTTCACGCAATCCCTTAATATCTACTTTGAGCTTTTCACTCCAATAATCAACACTATACCACTCTATAGTCCCTCTATTTTTAGACAGCTCTGACAATAAGTAATTTTTACTGCTATCAAAGTCTGAGCGATGAATCTGCGAATAGCGGACGGGTAGATGTTCTAGCCAGAAAAAACTATCAAAATGTAGATCTAATAAAGTACCATCCATATCTAACAATACTGTATCGATAGCAGACCAGTTTAACGACTCATTGAGATGCATAGTAATCTTTCACTCTAAAACAATAGGATATTGTGCAGTATGCCAATTAAACCTGAAACATTGAAGATAAAGCGAACCGCTAAAAGCCGATTATTTCAAGTAGAAGAAATTCAATTACGTTTTAGCAATGGTGTCGAGCGAACTTATGAGCGCTTGGCAAGCAAAGGTAACGGCGCTGTCATGATGATTGCTATCGATCAAGACAATAATTTATTATTGGTTAGAGAATATGCAGGCGGTATCGATGACTATACGTTGTCGCTACCAAAAGGCGCGATCGATCAAGGCGAGAGTATTTTTGAAGCGGCTGATCGCGAGCTCAAAGAAGAAATTGGCTTTGGTGCCAAGCGTATCGAGTTTTTAAAAGAGCTGACGACAGCGCCAAACTATATGGGCCACAAATTGCACGCTGTCCTTGCTAGGGATCTGTACCCATGTCAATTAGAAGGCGATGAGCCGGAACCGTTAGAGCTGGTGAAATGGCCGCTTGCTGATATCGATAATCTGGCAATGAACCCTGAATTCACCGAAGGCAGGGCAATTGCTGGCTTGTATCTAGCAAGGGCTTTTTTAGCGCAACAAAGCTAGCTTAACGCGCTATTAAAGATCATCAAATAAACTGCGTAAGCTGTTAAGTGTTGCTTTGCCTCTGGCTTTATTGACTTTCGGATCCTTCTCGCCATTGCCTTCAATTAACAAGTCATCTTGTGGCAACTCATCGATAAAGCGGCTAGGGATACAATCAATCACCTCACCAAATTGTTTACGCTGCCTTGCTAAAGTCATTGTCAAAGTCACTTTTGCGCGAGTAATTCCGACATACATTAACCGTCTCTCTTCTTCGATATCACCATTTTCAATGCTATTACGATGCGGTAATATCTCCTCTTCAAGGCCTATCATAAAGACATGGGGAAACTCGAGACCTTTAGAGGCATGTAAAGTCATTAACTGGACTTTGTTCTCATCTTCCTCTTCTTCTTGTCGATCCATTAAATCGATTAGAATCAAACGATTAATCGCCTCTTCAATACCTGATTGCGGGTCATCTTCCTGTAGGCGCTCCATCGTGTTACGAATAGAGTCGACCAAAAAGTAGACATTTTGCATGCGTTTTTCAGCTGTCACTTCACTGGCACTGTTTTGGTAGATCCACCCTTCGTAATCTATTTCATGAATCAATTCACGAATCGTTTGTATGGCATCACCTTGAATACATTGCTGGTACTTTGCTGTAAGCCAATGGGTAAATTTTCGTAATTTTTCCACTTGCGCAGGTTTCATTACTTGCTCAAGCCCAAACTCATTACAGGCATCAAACATGCTGATTTCACGAAGCGAAGCGTATTCACCCAATTTTTTTAAGGTCGTTGGGCCTATTTCTCTGCGCGGTAAATTAATCACTCGTAAAAAAGCATTGTCATCATCTGTATTAATCAATACTTTTAGATAGCACATTAAATCTTTTATTTCGGCTCTGGCAAAAAATGAGGTACCACCAGAGAGCTTGTACGGAATCTGATGAGACTGTAATTTCAGCTCTAATAATCTAGCCTGATGATTACCGCGATATAACACTGCAAAGTCTTTAAAAGCGATACGATTGCGCACGTGCCTATCGAGAATTTCTGTTGCTACACGCTCACATTCAGCATCTTCATTACGATTGTGAATTACCCGTATCGCATCCCCTGGAGCCATATCAGACCACAACGTCTTCGTCATATCATGCGGGTTATTGGCGATAACTACGTTTGCTGCGTTGAGTATTAGGCGAGTGGAGCGATAGTTTTGTTCCAGCTTTACAAGCCTCAGGCTTGGGTAGTCTTGCTTTAACAATGCCAAGTTTTCAGGCCTAGCACCTCGCCATGAATAAATGGATTGGTCATCATCACCCACCACGGTTAGCGCCCCTCTTTTACCAACAATTTGTTTCACCAGTTTGTACTGGCTCATATTGGTGTCTTGATACTCATCAACTAATAAGTAGCGAATTTTGTTCTGCCACTTTTCTAAAATATCTGGGTGCTGGGTAAATAATTTAACGGGTGACCAAATTAAATCATCAAAATCGACAGCGTTATAAGCCTGTAATGTCGTTTGATATAACTCATAAGCTCTGGCGCAAAGTACATCCTCAGGTCCCTGTGCTTGCGACAACGCTTGATCAGGCTCAATCATTTCATTTTTCCAGTAAGATATTTTGTTTCTCACTGTATCTACTTTATCGCCATCTTCTTCATTACTAAGCAATAAGTCCTTTAATAATGAGCGGGTGTCAGTATCATCAAAAATTGAGAAACTGGATTTGAGCTTTAACGCTTTATGCTCTTTACGAATGATGTTCATACCCAAATTATGAAAGGTAGAGACCGTTAAACCACGCCCTTTGCCATCAGGTAATAAGCCGATCACCCGCTCTTTCATTTCCCTTGCAGACTTATTAGTAAAAGTAAGTGCGGCAATATGGCGTGCCTCAATGCCACATTTGTTAACGAGATACGCTATTTTGCGCGTGATAACACTCGTTTTTCCTGATCCTGCGCCTGCTAACACCAACATCGGCCCACTGATATAATCAACGGCATCTTGCTGTCTTGGGTTTAATTTGCTCATTTTAACTCTTTTGCCAAAGGACATGTGAAAGCAGCTAGCTGCCATATTGATGGTAGCTATTATGCCACAGGCTATTTATTATTACGGTAAAAACAACGAGGCTTTTACTACCCATTTTACCGGTGAGCTTATTTAACCGCTGGCTTAGTGACGTAATTTTTCTAGATACTCTCAAGATACTCTCTAGCTGCTATTTTGTTAATATACTGTTTATTAGTTATCGATTTTTTTCTATGCCACCGCTTTTAGCGACCTAATCTTTAGTCTTGTTGATGATGGTAGCAGTGCTGTTTTAATTATTATCTGTGTTTTTTTACACAAGCTCTTTGGCTGAGGCTCTTTATCTTTGTGTTATAAAGGAGTGCTCAATACTATCGCTAAGCGCCGGTAACAGTTCATTGCGACAGCACAGTGAATTTTAGCCAAAGCAGCGCTTAATCAAGTAGTCATTATTTAAAGATATTCTAGAGACGTACTGATTAATTGAGCAAACCAAACATTAAAACTATCGTGTTCATAAAATAACAAGCGCTAAGAAACCATCGCTATTTGTCGATAACTTAGGGCTTCTAATAAATGCTCGCGCGCGATGCTTTGATGATGACTAAGATCGGCAATAGAGCGACTAACTTTTAGTATGCGCTTACAAGACCTGGCTGAAAGACTCATCTTGGTTGCCGCTTGCGCTAATAGGACCGTTAGATCTTTATCTAGAGCACAATGATCATTCAGCTGCTCACCAACGAGATCTGTATTACGACAACCTTGTCTCGCGATTTGCCGCTCAACACTTTCAGCCACCCGCAATGCAACTTGTTTAGAGCTAAGCTGATGATCTGTTTGCTCCGTCGCTAATAATTCTTGAGCCGATATCGGGTTAACTCGAATGTGTAAATCAATTCTATCTAATAGAGGCCCTGACAGCTTACCTTGGTAGCGTTTAATTTGATCTAAAGAACAACGACAGCGGCCACTGACATCTAATGCATAACCGCAGGGGCAGGGATTCATTGCAGCCACCAGCTGAAAGCTCGCCGGAAAAGTCACTTTGTGTAACGCTCTGGATATATTAATTACTCCAGCTTCAAGCGGCTCTCTCAACACTTCTAATACGGATCGTGGGAACTCAACAACTTCATCTAAAAACAATACACCTTTATGAGCTAAAGATATCTCACCAGGTTGCGGATAACTGCCACCGCCCACTAGTGATGCAGCAGAGGCGGTGTGATGTGGCGATCTAAAAGGGCGAACACCTGCACAAATATTTGTTATATCTAAGCCTGCAACAGAATAAATAGCCGCAGCTTCAATACGCTCAATTTCACTTAAACGAGGCAACAGCCCGGCAAGGCGAGAAGCGAGCATACTTTTACCACTGCCGGGGCTTCCTGACATCAATAAGTGATGGCCGCCGGCAGCGGCTATTTCCAATGCCCTTTTAGCTTGCTGCTGCCCCTTAACATCCAATAAATCTAGAGGCTGAATCAACGGCTCGATACCAGGTACTATTGTCGGTTCAGTATCTAACTCAAGCTGACCACTAAGTAACTGACAAACCTGTAGTAAATTTTGCAAACATGCCGTTTGTAATGAAGAAATTAACGCCGCTTCATTTTCTACGGATTTGGCAATACATAAACTGCGCTGACTCTTTTGACAAGCGATTGCAACGGGTAAAATACCTTTAACTTTACGTAAATCTCCAGAGAGAGACAGCTCACCTATAAACTCCCATTTCTCTAATAGCTTATCAGGGACCTGCTTAGATGCAGCTAAAATCCCTACGGCAATGGCCAAGTCATATCGCCCTCCTCCTTTAGGTAAATCAGCAGGGGCTAAATTAACGGTAATGCGACTGACAGGGAATGTAAACCCTAAATTAAGTAGGGCACTGCGTACTCTCTCTTTTGATTCTCGCACAGCCGCCTCTGGTAATCCCACTAACTGAAACGCTGGTAAACCACCAGATAAATGCACTTCAACTTCAACTAAGGGGGCGCTGACTCCTAATTGTGCACGGGTATATACTTTTGCAAGTGCCATATAATTTCCTTATTATCGTCCACAATCAAACATCAATAGTAACAAAGCCCTCAGCTATAAATCCTCTTATACGAAAATGTACTACAGTGCAGTAATCAACTTTATGTGATTGACTAATGAGATATAGACCGATAAGGCGGTATTAACAGTAGTAAGGCCATTAATTAATAGCGGAATTATCATTTATTGATCTTTTAGCTTATGATTACAGTAACGTTCGTAATTCATCATCATTTAAGCAGAGCTTGTAAAGCTCATTTACCTGCCACAGCCCGCTTTTTACTATCTTAATTTTAGGTGAACTGCTTCCTAACCATTTTGTCGATGGATGGCAGTCATTACATAACGATATACTAGAAACAATTCTTGATTCAAACAGCAAACGATCCGCTTTGTCATCCACAGGAATTACTGCAAAGCTGAAATTATTTTGAATATAACAGCTTATTCTTTCTTCAAGAATATTTTGATACACCATATCAATTCTATCTGCATGATGTTCTTTCATTTTTTTGGTAGTTAAGTCTAAGTTCCAGTCCTTCAGGAATTCGTCATTTTTCCGATGGAGGAACGCTCTACCAATATTTTTTCTAAAAATACTACGATCTTTATTTTTAGAGAGAAAATGCTGTTTCAGCCTCGGTATGAGTTGGTTAACACCAGTATGCGTTCCAACACGAACAATACGATCAACACCGTGACCAATTTCATTTTTCTCAAATAAAACATATATTCCATTTTTAGGTAATAAACCAGAATCAAATGGAAATTTATGCCTTGGTAGATTATGGCAATACAGATGGATTGAATCACAATTAGTCTTCATGAGATAAGCTCCTTAAGCTTACTCAGCTGCTCGCCAAAACGCAGTCCTTTAAAAGGAATTGAATATTCGTTTAAATGTGGCAGTATGTACTCTCTGTACTTAACACCAGCCAAAATTATAAAATTGGTATTTTCAATTATATGAAGCTCTTCCAGCTGAGATACAACTTTCTTTGACCACTCCTCCCTATCAGCTTTTAACATCTTATTTAATGTTTTTTCATATGGTTCAATTTTGTCATCTAGCTTCAATAAGCCATGTAGAGCAGATAATATATAGATTTCGTCAGAGCCTATCTTTTTAGCATAAGCTAAATTGGACTTAAACAAAGTACTCGTATATAGAATTTCCGCCTCTGACTTTTCTAGTCTCTTTGACTTTACGCAAGATATTAGTGCTACATTCTTCATTAGACCACCTTTGGGAAACAATAGATTTACCAGCTTTCACTAGTCCGATTGTTGTTCAGAAAAACACATATGACTTCTCTCTATTTCAACCTACTCGTTCTGAGTGATGGGATTCCTGAAATTATGAGATATTCACCATTCCTCACATTGTATTCTTGTGGGAACTTCACCTTAATTTTTAGCGAAGATCCTTTTAAATCGAAATAAATTGCCCCTGAGTATGCTTTGTTGTTTAAACCTTCAACCTTCCCTTCCACTGTTACTAATGCAGGGAATTGCTTAAACAATTTGTTTTGACCAATAACGCCTGATTTTTCAAGAAGTGTTCTGGTCTAATCCCATCGGACACTTAATTTTGAGATAATAACATCAATAAATTAAGGAAATGATATGAGCTTAAAAAAATCACACAAAAATTACCCTCAAGAATTTAAAGATGAGACTGTTCTGATGGTGAGCGAACAAGGTTATAGTGTTGCAGAGGCCGCTAAGTCACTTGGTGTTGGTACCAGTCTGCTTTACAAATGGAAAGAGAAGTTCGAAGCGCAGCGCCAAGGTATCACTTTAGAAGAGTCTGAGCGAGACGAGCTGAAACGATTACGTAAGGAAAACAAAGTATTACGTATGGAAAAGGAAATATTAAAAAAGGCCAGTGCCTTCTTTGCAAAAGAAATGAAGTAAAATACAATTTCATCAAAAAGCAGTCTGATGATTTTCCTGTAGCTATGCTTTGTCGCCTTATGAAAGTAAGCAAATCAGGCTATTATGACTGGCTTAAGCGCCCCGCAGTGATCATCGATTGGGATACGCTAAGGTTATACCGACGTAACCGCCGCCTTTTTGAAAGAAATCGTGGCAGCTTAGGTAACCGTGAAATGGTAAAGAGACTGCGCAAAGAAGGCTACCAAGTTGGCCGCTATATTGTCCGTAAAATTATGCATCGTCTAAATCTTAAAGTCACACAACGTCAAGCATACAAGATGACAACAAAGCGTAAGCACTCAGATTCGGTGGCTGATAACTTGCTAAATCAAAACTTTAATCCAAGTGCTGCTAACCAGGTTTGGGCAGGCTATTTGAAAACAGGCGAAGGCTGGATGTACTTAGCGGTGGTAATGGATTTATATTCGCGCCGTATTGTAGGCTGGCATATCGATAAACGCATGACGATAAACTTAGTAAATAAGCATTGATAAAAGCTTACAACCTTCGTCAGCCACCGAAAGGGCTTGTGTTTCACAGCGATCGAGGATCACAATATACAAGTAAGAGATTTCGTAAATCACTGCTGACTTATGGCATAAAATCTAGCATGGGAGATGTGGGGGCGTGTTGGGATAATGCAGTCGTAGAACGCTTTTTTGGTAGTCTAAAACATGATTGGCTATTTAAAATTAATCAGCTAACAAGGGAGTTTATGAAGCAAGATGTAGCCGCCTATATGAAGTATTATAATTTAGAACGTCTACACTCATCGAATGGTGATCAGTCATCAATCGAGTTTGAAAATTCTCAACTAAAAGTGTCCAGTTTTGGTTGACCAGAACAATCCACACAACCATTTCAATGACTATAATCAATATCTACGGCCCAATTTATCTTAATTTTTTATATCTTCTACATATTTATTAAAAAAGCTTTCGAAAGGTTCAGCTATATCATTAAGCTTTATTATGGCAACTCTGATGCTTGTACCTTTTATTGAAATAGGGGTAGCTTTTCTAATATTTGGAATTGTTTCATAAAAAATATTTCTTATTTCACTGCGATCAAGATCAATTTTACCTTTGTTATGCTTAACATATAACTCATAAGACTTTGTTATTGATATATATATATAGTTTCTATCTTTATTATACCAATAACATTTATTCAATCCATATATTTGAATTTTTTTCATGTATTCAAATACAATACTTTCTTTGGATCGTGATAAGTTACCAATAAAATGATCGTTTTCTATCCCAGTTAATTCAAGAATTTTTGATATATTTTTGTCATATTTCATGTCATCTATATTATCTGTAAGGTGTTTTTTGATTAAGCTAAGTTCTTGAATATCTGCAATGGAGTTATTAGTAATATTTTTTCTTACATCATTTAGAAAATTTTTAACTGAATTATATTTATCAGGATCGAGAAAATCATAAGGCATTTTTTTACTTTTTTTACGGTTACAGCTTTTACAAACAGGTATTATATTCCACGGAACGTCTTGTCCACCCAATGCTAGCGGGTAGAAATGATCAATCTCTATTTGATGCCTTATGCTTGTTACCTCATAGAGGTCCTTTTCACAATAGGGACATTTTTTGTTAAAATGATTTATCGCATCGAATTTTGTTTCTTCTTTGGCTTTGTCTAGATTTTTTATACCTATAACAAACGCGTCATTGTTTATGATTACAGTTTCTTCAACCATATCTGTTTCTGTAATATTTTCAAAATCATAAATTTTAGATTTAAGATTATCTATTTCATTGTTTTTTATAGATAGTTCAAATTTCATTTTATCTATTTCATTGTTTTTTATAGATAGTTCAAATTTCATTTTATGCATTTCTTTTGAACAATCTGACGTGTATTTATCTAATTCATTGTTTATAACTTCCTTAATTCGGTTATTCACAAAAGGTTCCTTTAATAGTTTTTTTTAATTTCAATCTATCTTTCTGACGCGGTATGACGTGGAGATTCGATCTCCATTTCACTAAGAATTAGATTTTCTAATTTTGCTTCTAATCTTGGTATTTTAGCAGAACCCTCAATACTCCCCTTAACACTTTGCTCTTTTTCAGTCATGACTCAATAAAATAGAGACTACAGATTAATTCAAAAATAACTTCTAAATAGAAAGCTGTAGCTTTTGCACTTAAGCAATAAATCTAAAATATACTGCAAAACACCAATCAGCAAGAGTTACCTATTCCTTTTAGATTTAAAGGAAGCCTACTGTAATTGTACAAAGAGGCTAAGCATATGTCATTTATTTATACTTGCATATTTAGAGAATCAGTTTATAAATTTGATATCAAAAATGACTGCTTTTAGTCTTACCTATTTATTATCATTAAATTAGTACCGTTATATATGTTGCAGATCTTCACCTTCTTCGCATCACCTATAAACCATCATATACTTGTCACACTTGCCTCCTTACCAACTTATTAACCATTACAATTACTGGATTCAGTAAAGCCTTTATTAATAGTGCCTAAAGCCTATTTCGCAACATCAAATAACTATTTAAATACTAGTAAACAAAGCATATTTACAAGAGAAAACGAAACTAATATCACTACCCAAGATAGATCAAAATGTTCTGGTCTAATAATTAAGGAAATGATATAAGCTTAAAAAAATCACACAAAAATCACCCTCAAGAATTTAAAGATGAGACTGTTCTGATGGTGAGCGAACAAGGTTATAGTGTTGCAGAGGCCGCTAAGTCACTTGGTGTAGGTACCAGTCTGCTTTACAAATGGAAAGAGAAGTTCGAAGCGCAGCGCCAAGGTATCACTTTAGAAGAGTCTGAGCGAGACGAGCTGAAACGATTACGTAAGGAAAATAAAGTATTACGTATGGAAAAGGAAATATTAAAAAAGGCCAGCGCCTTCTTTGCAAAAGAAATGAAGTAAAATACAATTTCATCAAAAAGCAGTCTGATGATTTTCCTGTAGCTATGCTTTGTCGCCTTATGAAAGTAAGTAAATCAGGCTATTATGACTGGCTTAAGCGCCCCGCAGTGATCATCGGTTGGGATACGCTCAGGTTATACCGACGTATCCGCCGCCTTTTTGAAAGGAGTCGTGGCAGCTTAGGTAACCGTGAAATGGTAAAGAGACTGCGCAAAGAAGGCTACCAAGTTGGCCGCTATATTGTCCGTAAAATTATGCATCGTCTAAATCTTAAAGTCACACAACGTCAAGCATACAAGATTACAACAAAGCGTAAGCACTCAGATTCGGTGGCTGATAACTTGCTAAATCAAAACTTTAATCCAAGTGCTGCTAACCAAGTTTGGGCAGGCTATTTGAAAACAGGCGAAGGCTGGATGTACTTAGCGGTGGTAATGGATTTATATTCGCGCCGTATTGTGGGTTGGCATATCGATAAACGCATGACGACAAGCTTAGTAAATAAAGCATTGATAAAACCTTACAATCTTCGTCAACCACCGAAAGGGCTTGTGTTTCACAGCGATCGAGGATCACAATATACAAGTAAGAGATTTCGTAAATTACTGCTGACTTATGGCATAAGATCTAGCATGGGAGATGTGGGGGCATGTTGGGATAATGCAGTCGTAGAACGCTTCTTTGGTAGTCTAAAACATGATTGGCTATTTAAAATTAATCAGCTAACAAGGGAGTTTATGAAGCAAGATGTAGCCGCCTATATGAAGTATTATAATTTAGAACGTCTACACTCATCGAATGGTGATCAGTCATCAATCGATTTTGAAAATTCTCAACTAAAAGTGCCCCGTTTTGGTTGACCAGTACAAACCCCACTAACTGAAACGCTGGTAAACCACCAGATAAATGCACTTCAACTTCAACTAAGGGGGCGCTGACTCCTAATTGTGCACGGGTATATACTTTTGCAAGTGCCATATAATTTCCTTATTATCGTCCACAATCAAACATCAATAGTAACAAAGCCCTCAGCTATAAATCCCCTTATACGAAAATGTACTACAGTGCAGTAATCAACTTTATGTGATTGGCTAATGAGATATTGACCGATAAGGCGGTATTAACAGTAGTAAGGCCATTAATTAATAGCGGAATTATCATTTATTGATCTTTTAGCTTATGATTACAGATAACAGTCAATTACGTTGATGCTTAATTTAGCTAAATTTAATTGATCGATTTGATGTTTTACTTGTCCAAACATGGATAGAAAAATTTTCTTTAGGTGATTTATGAATATTAAATATAAACTTTACTCTCTATTTGCAGCTTTGTTTTTTCTCAGTGGTTGTGCGAGTAATTTAACAGGCGATAATTACTCTGCATCTGAGGCAAAAAAAGTTCAGCAAGTACAATTTGGTACGGTATTGTCGCAGCGCCCGGTCATTATTGATGGCAGACAAAACGGTATACTAGGTACAGCTGCAGGCGGCATTTTAGGTGGTGTTATTACCAGTAATATCGGCGGTGGTTCTGGTCGTACTATTGCAACAGGTATCGGCGCTGTGATCGGTGGTATTTTAGGACAACAAATAGAAGAGAAATCAACGCGTAAACAAGGTCAAGAGTTAACAATCCGTATGGATTCAGGTGAAACTCTTTCTGTTGTACAACAAGTTAGTCAAGAGAATTTCTTCTCTGCTAATGATCGCGTTAAAATGTTAAGACAAGGCAACACTGTACGCGTCAGCTATTAATTTTAACAAATTTAGCTGCACAATAGCATTTATCTACAGCGATAAAATATTTAGCCGTTGTAGATAAGCTGTTTTATTAGCTTTATTGCTATTAATTTAGCTGCTTAATTAAGTTTAATAACTCTTTGCTCTGGCCATCATCTAGCGCAGTATCTTGGTATAGAGATCTATTGAATATATCATTTATTGTCGTTAGTCTTTGCTGATGATTTGGCTGTTTCAACTTTGCCCTATTAACGAACTCGCTAAGCGTCTCACCCTTTGCTCGATGAACCCCTAAGCGCGCCAATTTTTTATCTAGCTTAGCTAAACTCTTGAAAACAGGGTCAACAGGCTCAAGGTAGCGACGTCTATATTGTTGCACTACGTTTTTCAGCAGTAGTGGTAACAGCAATAAAACAACCGGTAATAATATAAAACCTGCGATTCGCCAGGGCTCAATCCCTCCTAACAACTTTCTAACGAGTACCAGTTGCATTGTATTATCGTACCCTAAAACCCAGCGATGCCATTGATAATTCACACTATCCCAGCGTTTACGAAACGCCTGCAAAACCCCTGAATTATTTAATTGGCTGACAAAATTACTATCTTTGTTTAACTCGCGTAAGAAAGATGCAGCTCCTTGCTCTACCCGCTGTGGTGCTACTGCAGCGGTGGGGTCTAATCTAGTCCAGCCTTGGCCTTCTCGCCAGACCTCAACCCATGCATGGGCATCTGCTTGAGTTACCATTAGATAGTCTTGATTATCACTCCACTGCCCCCCTTGGTAACCTGTCGCTATTCTCGCTGGTATCTTTGCTGCGCGTAGTAAAAAGGTAGTACTACTAGCAAAGTGCTCGCAATAACCTAGCTTTGTATCAAACAAAAAATCATCGATGGCGTCACCTGTTACTGATGTTTCAGGGGATAATGTATAGGTAAATTCACCGTTAAAATAAGCCATCAGTGCATCGATAAAATCATCGGTACTCGGGTTTTTCGCCCAAAGCTTAGCACTAAAATCGCGGCTAGCTAAATTGCCGCCCTCTGGCAGTTGCGTATACAAAGCAAGCTCTTCTTTCGTTAACGCAAAGTTATCTTGATAATCAGGATAGGAGCTTACGCTATATTGATAGCGCTCTAATATTGGACTCCTCTTAGCCAGAGTATAGTCAGAGCGCTGAATAACATCACTATTAGTTGATAGTGGTGTCTGTAATGAGTACAACCAGGGGCGCCCACTACCCTCAAGCATAATGCTGTAATTTAAAACATTGTCACTGTGCTGCACTAATGCGCTCAGCTCTGTTTTTTTCTCGATACTCAGCGCAGCAGTGTTGCGATTGTGCTGCTGTAATCGCCACGTTTTACCATCAAAATAATTGAGTGTTAAACCACGCCAATATAGCGCTGAAAGTTCTGCTTTTTCTCGCTGCTGTGCATTAAATGTCACTCTCATAGCAATCGAATGATCTTGATTTAATTGGCTAATATCACCGATGCTTAATTCATCTGATATACCTGTTTTTGCGACGTGTTTGTTTAATGGCACCTTCCATAACCCGCCTACTTTAGGCACCACGATAAACAACACTAGCGCAACGGGTAATGCCTGTAAAAAAATCACCAGCACACTCTTAACACCACCAGCACTGCTAGCTATAAAAGAGCGATGCTGATGTGTTTGTCTGTGTCGTTTTGCAACCGTATGCAATGAGCTCGTTACCTTTAATAAACAGAGGTGTAGAGCAAAGAAACAGAGCAATGCATAACTAAACGCCAGCAGTCCATTGTTGAGTAATAATTGACAAGCACTGATAATACAACCTAAGAATATCAGCAGGTAATAGTCTCTATTTGATTCTAACTCCATCAATTTCAGACAAGTAGTCAGTACTAATAAGCTAACGAAATTTTGTAGCGAAAAACCTTTATTGATACTCACTACAAAACCAACGACACAGAGTATGACAATCACAACTTTCCATTTTTTGGCTGTATTGATATGTTTAGCCTGAGTGTCACCTTTTTTTAATTGCTGACAATGTCGATACCAAAGGGCAAAATATAAAACATACAACCATAACAAAATATCGCTATACAAGGGGATTAAGGTCAGTAATACGCTTGCCCCTAACCAATAGGACAGCGATATATCCACTACTTTGTTACGCATATATTTCCATTATATTTGGCATTAGGTTTTAAATAGAGCAAGGGCTGTTAAAACCTGTTGTAAATGCTGATCACCACTGCCTGCTTCAATCACCAAATCAGGAAGCACCAACCTAAATGGTATAGTATGAGCATGAAGTTGCCGTGCTTGATAAACCAAGTGTTGTAATCGCCTTTCTGTCTCAACACCTTGATAATGTTGCCAATCAAGGTCTGTAGATTGTGCACCGCTAGTAAAATAATCTTTTTTATACAACACACCAGAGCGCGCATATTGCTTCCATGCGATATGTGTCATTGCCTCGCCTTGATTATAATTTTTCAAGCCTTGAAACTCTTGTTCGACTGACATCACGGTGCTTATTTTACTCGACTGCCTCTGACTTTGTATTACATCACTATCGCTCTTAGTTTGTTTATATTCAACTGGCCTTGGGTAGACAATAACAGCTGCTTGGATAGCAACATCGCTCCAACATTTTAAAAGCCCTAAAGGGTAATAGCTTTTAATGCGCACACGAGCGGGTTGATGACGCCCTCTGAAATGTGTTTTTGTTGCCAGTATTACTCTGCTCTGTTTGTTATTTTTCCAATCTAATACTTCTTCAAATACTCTCTCTCTTGTTGATTGGTTATCAATAGTAAAGGGCTGCCAACTGACACTGACTGCTTGCTGCTGCTTGCTATTTTGTCGCTCAAAAATCAGCTCGACATAAGCCTCATCACCACTATAGACAGGTGACACCGGCGCTGCCCTTACCTGTAAGCCTCGCATATTAACAAAGGTATGATAAATATTGATTAATGCAATACTCACCATCAAATACGCTAATGCTAAAATTAGATTATTATTATAGTTAGTACCTAGTAGCCACAAAATAAGGACTATTAATAAATAACTAGCACCAAGTAACGAGGGGAATATAAAGAGGTTTTGCTGGGTCAACGTCTGCTGTTTTTTTAATGGGTTGCGCCTGCCTAAAAACCGCTGATAGGCCACAGCTAAGCGCTGTCGAATATTAAACATTATATGCGCCACAGCTTAAGCAATCGACTAGCTATGAATAACATCAACATTGGCTAAAACATAATCAATTAATTGCTGGTTATTAGTAATCGAACTAGCATGCACCGAGGCTTGCAATCGATGCCCTGCGATAGCGGGGAATACACTTTGTACATCCTCCGGCAACAGATAGTCTCGACCTTCTATTAACGCCCAGGCTTTTGCAGCACTTAACAGAGCAATAGCACCGCGTGGAGACAAGCCTAAGGTAAAGTGATCATTGCCTCTTGTAAAAGCAATGAGGCGCTGAACATAATCAAGTAACTGCTCACTGACGCCAACTTTCGATGCCTGCTCTTGCACAAGCGTTAGCTGCGTTGGCGTTAATTGCACCTCAAGAGCGTCACGAATTTGTCTACTTTTACGGCTTTCAGCAAGGGACTTTAGCAAGATCCGTTCGGCTTGTTGGGAGGGATAACCTAATTGAATTTTCATTAAAAAGCGATCAAGCTGAGATTCTGGCAACTCAAAGGTGCCACTACTACTTTGTGGGTTTTGAGTTGCTATAACAAAGAAAGGATTAGGCAATTGCCTAGTTTGGCCATCAATACTTACCTGCGCCTCTTCCATTGCCTCTAGTAACGCACTTTGAGTCTTCGCCGTTGTTCTATTGATTTCATCCGCTAATAATAATTGGGTAAAAATTGGCCCCTGATGAAACTCAAAGCATGTTTTCTGAGCGTTAAAAACTGACATCCCTAAAAGATCAGCAGGCAATAAGTCACTGGTAAACTGCACCCGGTTATAGCTAAGACCTAATACATCAGCAATAGCGTGAGCGAGTGTTGTTTTGCCCATACCGGGTAAATCTTCTATTAATAAGTGACCACGTGCGAATAGGCACGCAAGAGCGAGTTTAATTTGTTCAGGCTTGCCCAAAAGAGCTTGCCCGATACTATCAATCAACTTATTGATATGGGATTCGCTTATTAAAGCTCTCTCATTAATATTATGCACTGATAACACCTTCACTTAATTTTCATAACTGATTAGTACAAGATTATAAGTTACTCGTTATTTTCAAGTACTTTTTTAAGCTCATCCAAGCTCATCGGCTTACCAAAAAAATAACCTTGCCCAATATCGCATTGTTGTTCTATTAAGAAATCCTGCTGCTCTACTGTCTCTATACCCTCGGCAACAACTTTTAGATTCAAGCTGTGCGCCATAGAAATAATTGCCGACGTAATTTTAATATCATCCACACTTTGCGGAATATCCTTAATAAAGCAGCGATCTATTTTAAGCACATTGATAGGTAGATTCTTTAAGTAACTAAATGATGAGTAGCCAGTACCAAAGTCATCGATCGCAACACGTATTCCTAATTTTTGAATATCTTTCAAGGTGAGAATGGATTGCTCAACGTCTTCCATTAATAATGATTCCGTGATCTCAACTTCAAAAAGTTTAGGGTCTAGCTTATTATCACGAATCGATTTTTCGATAACACCTAACAAAGAAGGTGCTTTAAACTGCCTTAACGATATATTAACAGCACATGATATCTCAGCTAAACCACTATCCTTTAGTGATTTCATATTGCGACACGCCTCGGCAAAAACCCAGTTACCTAACGGTACGATAAAGCCGGTATTTTCTGCAATAGAAATAAAGTCTAAGGGTGAAACAGGCCCTAATTCAGGGTGTTGCCAGCGTATTAACGCCTCTACTCCGATAATTTTATTTGCTTTTAGATCAACCTTAGGCTGAAAAAACAACTTAAAATCACCGTTGGCAAGAGCTTCTGGTAATTCGCGTGAAAAACGAATGTAGCGCTGTAATTGCTCATTTAGCTGTTGCGTAAATTGGCGGTATTGATTACGCCCCATTTCTTTTGCTTGATACATTGCCAAGTCAGCATGTTTGAGAATAACATCAGGCTGATTACCATCTTTAGGCAACCAAGCCAAGCCAATGCTGGTGCTGACTTTTATCTCATTAGAATTGATGACGAAGGGTTTGGCAATGGTATCTAGTATGGTTTGCGCTGTTTTATTAACTTGTTTTATATCTTTTACTTGGGATATTAATATGGCAAATTCATCGCCCCCAAGGCGGGCAGCTAAACCATGACTTGGCATTATTTTCTCTAGCCTATGCGCCACATCAACTAACAACTTATCGCCTGCAGGGTGACCTTGCGTATCATTAACTGTTTTAAAATTATCTAAGTCCAGCAACATAACCACGGCGGGCGCTTCCATGACTTTCGTACTCAGCAGTCTCTCTAGTTTCCTTAAGAAAAAACGGCGATTTGGTAAACCTGTTAACTCATCATATAAAGTTAACTGTTCCATCCTAGCGTGTGCATCTTTGAGTTCGGATACATCTTCACTAACAATGACAAAGTGTGTTAATTCATCATATTCATTATTGATCGGCGATATCGAGACACTAGACCAATAAGCAGAGCCATCTTTTCGAATGTTTTCCAGATCACCACGCCAACCTCGACCTGCCAGAATTTCTTTCCAGACACTATCGTATTCATCTTCAGCAAGGCATTCTCTCGATAGCATTATTGATGTTGTTCCCGCTAAATCTTCAAGTAAATAGCCTGTTGTCTGGGTGAATTTAGGGTTTATATACTCAACCAGACCAATCACATCAGTAATCATCACACCAGAGCCACTTGCAGTGATCGCACTAGATAGTTTTTGTAGTAATGACTCTATCTCTTTACGTTCGGTAATATCTTGGCAGGTACCGTTTAAACGTATGGTTTTATCTCTATGCTCTTGAGCTTTTGCCAGTAATTGAATATGGCGCACCTTGCCAGCAACAGATATACGAAAATCAGTCGCTATGACGTCATTTGCCTGTAACGGTTGTAATAGTCGCTGAATTAGTGCTTTTTTATCTGAGGAGTGGACCGAGCCTAGAAAATCTTGAATACCTATTTTCCTACTCGTTTCACCTAAACCTAGTATTGCCTGAATACTATCTGAAAACCAAACTTCATCTTTTACGACTTGCCATTCCCAACAGCCTAAACTGGCGACTTGATGAGAGTTATATAAACGCTGATCTTTTGCCTCACTCTCTATTCCTTTTTTTTGCAGGTCCAATTTCATCGTTAACAACGCTTTACGTGTCACTTCAAAGGTATCTATTATCTCTGTCAAAATAGAGCTATTTTTCACTGTCGGAAAGGCTGTTTCAAAACGACCAACCGCTAAGAACTTAGTGACAGTGGCTATTTCGCGCAACGACTTTACGAAGCTTTGTTGTTTGCGCCAAATCACAATAAATACAAAGCTAAAAAGAGCGATGAATATTATTTCTATGATGCGATAAACGAACTGCTGTTTAGCGATTATATCACTAGGTTTAAACCATAGAGCATAAGCGTTTGCTGTATTTAAAGTATCCGGGGTATTTAGCAATAACAGCTGTTTATCTTTACTTTTACTAGCCTGTTGACGAAGTGACTGCTCATCGTCATAAACAAATGCAAGCCAGCCTTGAGTACGGCCTTGAGCATTGAGCTGATTGAGTAGCGTTTTTTGGCCTTGCTCTGTCTGTTTCGCATCTACTAGCAAACTAGACACTTGCAGTGAATAGTGAAATTGTTCAATGCGCTCAGATAACAGTTTATCTGAGCTATAAGGTATCCATACCTGCTCAAAAAGCAAAACAGTTAATATAGTGACCACACACCAAAGGTGTAACATATAAGAATGTAAAAAGTTCTTCATAGCTGAGACAACAACCCTTTCGCTCCTACTCTTTTCAATTTAGCACCAGGCATCACCATTTTAGCTAAGGTTATGCATTTATATTTTTTTAAAATAGTAGTGAACTCAACCATCAAGATATACGTAATGATAGACGCAAGCCTAAACAGACTTCATCACTTGCTCAGCCCACTTGATACTGTGCCTATATGCGACTTGGTACATTGCAATACCAAGGTCACCTTTGACAGTATCAAACTCGCCTTTTTGGTAATGCTTCACATCACTCAAAATATCACCCATGCGCCCTTTATGATTCAAAATAGCTTGAGATATCTCTAAGGTCAGTGGCATTTGCGCCATCAATTCGCTCATTTCAATGTTTAATAACACATCTAGTTTGGATAATAGGCCCATCATAAAATAACTAATAGGATCTTCATAACCAGACATCTCAGCAAGCAGCTCTGACATGCGCCCACGAATCAACATAGTGGTCACTAAATCAGAGGCGCCTCCCTCATCGCTAACGGTCATAAAAATAACGATCCAACGCTTCACCTGAGCCATCCCTAACAAGCTAATAGCATGTGATAGCGAAACAATTTCTTTGGGCGTACTAAATGCTGAGGAGTTAACTACTTTTAATATCTTGTATGTCAAGCTAGGGTCATTTAACGCAATCGCCTCTACACTTTTAGCATCGGCGCCCGCTCGATCTATTTCAGCTAAGAGCTGCAGAAGCACTAGTTTATTAACGCTTACTTTTTTTCCTTTAACCGAATCGGGTTGGCTTAAGAAAAAGCCTTGATATAAACTAAATCCCATTTCAAGGCACTTCACGAATTGCTCTCGTGATTCTACTTTATCGGCAAGTAATTCCAGATGAAAAGGCTTTAGTCGAGAAATTAAAGTGGGTAGATTCTCCATACCCAGCAAGCGTATATCAAGCTTTAGGATATGTACTATATTAAGCAACGGATCAAAGCGACGCTCTTTTGGGTCATAATCACACAGCGCTAATCTAATGCCTTGCTTACTTAACTCCTTGAGTTTATCGATAAGCTCAGGTGTGATATTTGAGCGCCCTAATAAAGACAAAACATAATTGCCTTTAGGCAGTTCAGGCAATTTATTATTTAAAATCAAATCATCTGTTACTTTAATAAAACAGGGCACTGAATGCTGTACGCCATCTTTAACAACATTGGCATAATTATTAATAATAACTTGAAAGGTAGCCTGATCATCGGCAACTGATGGATCAAAAGCATTATCTTTATTTCTAAATAATAATTCATAATACATCACGTCCCTATTTTTACTATAAATAGAGTGGCGGGCAAACATAATATCGAGCTGTGAATCATCTATTGGTGCCATTACTTCATCTACCACTTTTCGTCCCCATTACTTAAAAATATGCTATACAATCTTAGCAGATAATGATTTCTATTTGGTTCTCTAATAGTATTTTTTCAACACTAGCAGGTACTGCTTTATTAGTGACAAGTACATCTATCTGATTAATGTTCGCTTGTTTAACCATAGCACTTCGACCGAATTTTGAATGATCAGCAGCGAGTATTATTTTATCTGAGTTCGCTATTATCGCCTGCGCAACTTTAACCTCTCTGAAATCATAGTCTAATAACGCGCCATCTGCCCCAATACCACTAATACCGATGATACCAATATCCATATTAAATTGACTAATAAAATCGCACGTTGCCTCACCGACAATACCGCCATCACTGTGACGCACTTCACCTGCGGCGATAATAACTTGAAAATCCTCATTGGCCGATAAAATCGAAGCGACATGAATATTATTAGTCACGACTTTCAAGCCTTTATGCAATAATAATGCTCTGGCTATCATTTCTGTTGAGGTGCCTATATTGATAAATATCGATGCGCCATTGGGCACCATATTTGCCACTTGTTGCGCCATTTTTTTCTTTGCATCAATTTGGTTTATCTTGCGACTTTGATAATCCTCATTCTCTGTGCTAGATTCTCTTTCTGCGCCGCCGTGATGCCTTCTTATTTTACTGGCATCGGCCATTTGATTTAAGTCGCGACGAATCGTTTGCGGCGTCACTTTAAATAAGGCGACAAGCTCATCAATGCTGACGAAACCCTTCTCATTGATCAAAGCTAAAATTTTACTTTGTCTTTGCTGGCTGGTCATAAACTCTCTACTGTTTAGATATGACGGAAGTAAACATACAAATATAAGCTGAGTAAAACTTTACTCAGCTACTTTATACCAAGGCTAATAAAAAATGACATCTTATATTCTTTCTATCGACCAAGGCACTACCAGTTCTAGAGCTATTATATTTAATGATAAAGCTCAAATAGTTAGCCAAGCACAACAAGAATTCGAGCAGATATTCCCTAGCGATGGCTGGGTAGAACATAAGCCTGACGATATTCTAAATACTGTCATAGCCACCTGTAAAGAAGCAATAGCTAATGCCCAGTTAAATGCAGAGCAGATCAGTTCTATTGGTATCACTAACCAACGTGAGACCACTATTGTCTGGAATAAAAATACCGGCAAAGCAGTATATAACGCAATTGTCTGGCAAGACAGACGTACCCATGGTTATTGTTCATCATTAGTAGAGCAAGGTCATGGTGATATGATCACCAATAAAACAGGCTTGCTAATCGACTCTTATTTTTCAGCCAGTAAAATACATTGGATTTTAGAGAACGTAGCAGGTGCAAAAGAAAGTGCTCAAGCGGGCGAGCTGATTTTCGGTACGGTTGACAGCTACTTACTCTGGCATTTAACTGATGGCAAAAGCCATTTCACTGATGCGACCAACGCCTCTCGCACCATGCTATTTAATATTCATACTCAACAGTGGGATCAAGAGCTACTTGATTTATTCAATGTCCCAATCGCGATGATGCCAACTGTTTTAGATTGTGCCGCTGATTTTGGTGCGACCAAAAGCTCAATTTTTGGCGCCAGCATTAACATTGGTGGTATAGCTGGAGATCAACAAGCAGCGCTATTTGGTCAAGCATGCTTTCACAGTGGCATGGCAAAAAGCACCTATGGCACAGGTTGTTTTCTCATTATTAATACCGGTAAAGAAGCGGTCAAATCGCAACATCGCCTACTTACCACTGTCGGCTATCGCTTAAATGGCGAAGTAAGTTACGCCTTAGAGGGCAGTATTTTTATTGCTGGCGCCGCTATTCAATGGCTGCGTGATGGTATTAAAATTATTGACGATGCCAAGCAAGTTGAAGCATTGGCAAAATCTGCCAATAGTGACTCGCAAGTTGTCATGGTTCCTGCATTTACCGGCTTAGGTGCTCCTTATTGGGACCCTAATGCACGTGGCGCTATTTTGGGTTTAACTAGAGATACAGGTATCGCCGACATTGTCGCCGCTGCATTAAAAGCGGTTTGCTACCAAACCAAAGATCTTATTCAAGCAATTGAAGACGAAAATATCCAGCTTAAAACTTTGCGAGTAGATGGCGGCATGGCCAATAATAGCTGGATGTTACAATTTTTAAGCGATTTAAATAATGTTGTCGTGCAGCGCCCCACACTAGTTGAAACAACAGCACTAGGTGCCGCTTATTTAGCGGGACTGCACTGTGGCGTGTTTTCTTCCCTAGAGCAAATTAGTGAACAATGGCAATGTGAAGAACAGTTCAATGCACAGTGGGATGATAAACTGCGAGCTAGCCACCAGCAGCACTGGCAGGCAAGTGTTGCCAAAGTACTGACACAATAACAAAAAGTTACGCCATGATATTTAATAATTAAACCTAGTGGCAAGCCAGGTAATGTTGATTACCTGGCATGCCACCAGCATTAATCTAACACTAGAGGGTAACTATCAAGGGATGGGCATGCACCGGATGTTTTATTACCTCTACATCAATACCGTAGAGTGATGATATTTGCCCCTTTGTTAATATTTGCGCTGAATCACCTTGATTAACCACCTCGCCATTACCTAGTAATACAATGTTATCGGCGTACTGCGCAGCCAAGTTCAAATCGTGCAAAATACTCAACACGCCAACACCTTGATCAGCAATCTTCTTAGCGATCGATAAACACAGATGTTGATGCGATAAATCCAGCGCCGACGTTGGCTCATCTAATAGTAAGTAGCGCTGCCCTTGAGTTTCATCTTCGCTGGGAGCATCCCATATTTGACACAACACCCTCGCCATTTGTACCCGTTGTTTTTCACCACCTGAAAGCTGTGGGTAATGACTAAAAGCTAAGTGCTCAACATCTGCCGCCTGCATTGCTTGAAAGGCAACTTGGGTATCGTATTTTCTGCCTGTGTTATGGGGAAGACGCCCTAAAATCACGACTTCAAAAACAGAAAACGAAAATGCTAACTGTGATGCTTGTGGCAGTACCCCAATCATTTTTGCTCGCAATTTTGATGGTATCGACGAATACGGCTGATCATGTAACGTCATTCTGCCGCTATAATGTTGATACTCTCCTGCCATCACTTTGAAGATCGTTGATTTACCCGCGCCATTGGGCCCTAAAATAGCCGTCATCTTTCCAGGTTGCACTGCTAAATTGATATTTTCAATTAAGCGTTTACTACCAATACTCAACCCCACACCCATTAATGAAAAGCTCATAGTGCGTTACTCTTTGTTCTATAAATAACCATAGCGATAAAGAATGGACCGCCAATAATCGTCGTTATCAAACCGATCGGTAATTCAGCCGGTGCAATAATGGTGCGTGAAATCATATCGGCAACCAATAAAAATAGTGCGCCAAGCAAAGCACATGCCGGTAGTAAATAGCGATGATCAGGGCCTAAACTTAAACGTACAATATGTGGCACTATTAAACCGACAAAACCGATCATTCCCGATACGGCAACTGAGGCACCGACACCAATAGCCGTCAGTAAAATTATTTGCTTTTTCACCTTCTCCACATCGATGCCTAAATGTCGTGCTTCAGATTCACCTAATAACAGAGCGTTTAAATTTTTAGCATGTAAGGGGATAGCAATTAAAGGCAGAATGATCAGTGATGCAGCTGCGCCAACAATAGGCCACGTCGCGCCACCTAAACTACCCATCGCCCAAAAAGTTAATGTTCGCAGCTGGCCATCATCTGCCATATAAGTGAGCACGCCAACAGCAGCACCGGTGACAATACCAATGGCAATACCTGCTAACAACATACTGGTAATCGATGTACCAAATTTAGTGGTCGCTATTTTTGACACTAACATTGTCGTAACAAACGCGCCAAAGAACGCAGCGATCATCAAGGTGTAGTTGCCAAATAGGTTATAGAGAAAACTAAAACTGGTGCCACCTAGTACTATCAGTGTAACAGCGGCAAGTGATGCTCCACCTGTGACACCAATTAAGCCTGGATCAGCCAGCGGATTGCGAAAAAGGCCCTGCATTGCTGCACCGCATACCGCTAGAGCAGCCCCCACTAACATCCCTAACACTGAGCGCGGTAAACGAATAGATTCAATGACACTTTGCACTGCCGATGACACATGACTTTCAACCACACCCAGTTTTGCTAGGATAACGCTCAGTGAATCTGTCATAGACACTTGCATCGGTCCTATCCCTACCGACAATACCAGAGCAATCAACAAAGCTGCACACAGAGCAATCAAACTGTACTTAACGCGCCATACTTTGGGATCCTCAGCCACAGATAAATGGGCACTTGCACCAGGTTTTGCTAACTCGCTAAACGATTGGTTTATCAAGGATTTTCACCCTCAAATTCGGGGTAGAACGCCTGGCTTAATTGACCGATAGCGATACCAATTCGCGGGCCAAAACCTAGCATTAACATACCATCCATTTTAACTAATCGCTGATTGATTGCAGCGGGAGTCAATTCAAACCCAGGGCTTGATAAAATAGCGCTATCAGCACCGTGGTCACCGCCTCTATCCATCATTAGAATCACCTCTGGCGCCGCACTAATAATAGATTCGACAGGCATTGGTTTATAACCACTAAAACCCTGTACAGCATTGTTAGCACCCGCTAGTTTTATAATGGCATCAGCCATGGTATCACTGCCTGAGACCAACGGGCTTCCCTGACCATTACTCAACACAAACATCACTTTAATTGGTGTTTCAATGCTTTTTAACTGAGTTTGTGCCTGCTGTACTTGTCGATCAACATCAGCCCACAATTGCCGGCCTTTGTCTGCAACACCCAGTAAATTAGCAACACCGAGAATTTTCTCTTTCACTGCATTAAGACCCGGTTTTGCACTGTAGCGTTTAACCACAATGCCCGCCTGCTCGATTTGCGAAATTATCTTGTCAGGCCCAGAATCCTCAGTGGCGATTAACACCGTTGGCGCTAGCGATAAAACGCCCTCAGCTGATATATTTCGCTTGTAGCCAATTTGCGCTAAAGACTTAGCCACAGCAGGATAACCAGATGTGGTGTCGACACCTACTAGTAAGTGTTGCTGGCCTAATGCGTAAACAATCTCTGTTAAAGAGCCATCAGCTGATACAATTTTATGTGTATCAACTGCAAAAGCATTAATACTCATCAGCACTATAGAGCAGCTGAGGATTGCTTTAGCGCCAACCTTGCTAGCGATTAAGCGAGCGGCACGGCTAAAATGCATTTTTTTTGTACTCATGCAGCGACCTGCTTTGCCAACAAGCCTTGAGTAAAGCTTCGCCATTGCTCATTCTCAGGCTGACCCTCTTCTCTTTTGCCAAAAATCTGAGTAATCGTTTCGCCATTAGCATCAAACAACTCAACAGAGGTCACATCACCATCAACTGTCGGTTTTTTAACAACCCAAGCACTGGCGATATTATCTTCTAGCAAATGTAAATTAAACTCAGGATCTAAAATATTAAACCAAGGCCCGACTCTTTTAACTTTGTTAATAGCGCCGGTATGTATTTGAATATTGCCATGATTACCAACAAAGCACATGATGGATAAATCTGTCTGCGCTATTTGCTCTATTAATGGTGCGAACAAGCTTGGCTCAAACTGCTGTGCGAGAGGCTCGCCGACTATTTCAAACGATTGCTCACGACTAATATGATGCTCTTTCAAAATACCCATAAACTGATGAACATTAGTCATCTCTTGCCACTGTTTAGTCAGCGCCTGTGCATCAACATCAACGCTTGGGCTATAATCTGGCGCTTTATCTTTGTCAACAAATTGCAGTTCACTGTTGTTATCTAAGTTACTAAATTTAACAAGTAACTGCTCAAATGCCCTAAAATCACTATCTGCCTGTAAATATATTTTTTGAATGGCGACTCCTGATTTATCAAAAAATTGTAAGCTGTATCGAGCGCCATTAGCTGTACTTTCTTGCACCGCAAAACCTAACACCCAGCGACTCAAAATCATTCGCAGATCAATTCTTCTATCATCTGTGATTACCAAACCCATAGCACCGCGAATACGCACGTTACTGTAGATGCCTTTACGCTCATGCACAGCACTGTCATTGCGAGTGAGCGTCATAATATGACCAAGGCTTGGTAACGCTTGAATGATTTCGGCAAAATCAGGTACTAAACGTATGCTTTGAACACCACACTGATTGTCTATCAAGGCCGCTTCAGCAACACTTAGTGCTTGTGCTATATCACGTCGTCTTAAATTCGGCTGCTCTGTCATTAATTGCTGATAAGAGTCGTAAACTGATGAAACTGTCTCTTTTGAATCTTTTCGCGATTGACTATTAGTGTCGAATAAACTGGCTACTGTATCTTTTATCACTTGCATTATTAGTACTCCTAAATAGATTGAGAGAAGCATCATTTGATCTATCAAATTGCCATTTTCTAACTTCAGCTAATGGCACTGCTTCACTTTAAATATCCCAAGGCGCTAGCACTAACGCCTTGCTAAATTTTTAGTCACAAAATATTATTGCTTAAAATCGTCCGGTTAATGACAATCTATATTCACGGCCAACATTCAGTGCTTCGCTACCATCCATCACCCGAACATCACCTAAGTTTTTAATCGCAGCTGAAATTTCAAGATTATCACTTAGGCTTTTTACGAGGCCTATATCAATCAAACCATGGCCTTTGATTTTTTGAGTGTTTGCGCTATCGGTATACTGCGAGCTCAAACCTTTCCAAGACAGACTTAAATCACTATCGATTGCCGCTAAATGTTGATCAAAGCTCAAGCTTGCTTCGTGTTTAGATCTCCTAGTAAGATCATTACCTTGATCATCACCGCTTCGATTTTGGGCATCTAGGTAGGTATAGTTAAACGCGATTTTAGATTGCTGATTGATTTTCCAGCCAATAGAGCTTTCAACACCGCGCACTCTCGCTTTATCGACATTGCTATATAAGGCAGTAGTGTGCCCACTATTGATGAAGTTTTCTGTTGTAATTAAATTATCAACATCTGTATTAAAAAGAGAGATGCCCGCTGAAAGTCTATCGTCATCATAGTTAGCACTTACTTCGAAAGTTTGGCTCTGCTCAGGCTTTAAATCATCATTACCCTGATATGTTTTAGTAATGCCTCCACTAACTGAATATTCCGATGATCCCTCACGTATCGCTGGCGCAATACGCCCCTCGGAATAGCCCGCTTTAAAAGTCCAACGAGGATCAAGCGTCCAATTCCAATAAATTTTTGGGCTGACTTCACTGCCATATTTATTGTGATTTTCAGCGGATAAACCTATTGTTAAAGCGTGATTTTCATTGAGATCGATCACATCTTGTAAAAAGACATTACTGGATTTAAAGGTATCGGAAAAATTTAAATCGTAGCGGTTAGCTTTTTCAACGCGATAACCAATACCGGCACTAAGATACTGAGTATCTGTAATGGCACCGTCTATTTCCACAGAGGCGTTGTTATCAACGACACGCCAATCATTTTCCCCTCTAGATGAGCTAGTCAAAATCGATGTATCACCATTGGATAAATCAAACGACGTATTATAGTTTCCTAGCTTCGTTGTATAGCCTGCAGAAAATAGTCTTTTAATCTGATCAAGCCCGTTTTCGCTGCCCGAATCTAAATCTACGGCCGACTCTTCGCCATAAATCACACCAAAGTTTAATTTAGAGTCTTCGTTGACATCAAAACTTAAACCCAAATTAGTATTAGTGACACGTCGCTGTGATTGAATGGTTAAGCCATCATCATCTTTAACCGCATTTTCATCTTGATGATCAACAGAAAAGGTCAATGCCGCACGTTCAGACAAGCGTCCACGTGTGCTTATGTTGACTCCTGAGCCTTCACCGCCTGATCTAGCCAAGCTTTGAGCATTGGCAGTAACACTGCTTTGCCACTGCTCACCTGCTTTTTTAGTGATAATATTAATCACCCCAGACAGTGCATCTGATCCATATAAGCTAGATGCTGCACCACGTATCACCTCTATTCTTTCTATATTTTCAATAGCAACCCAACGGTTACGATTAGCAGGACTTGATGAAATATTACGCTCGGTATTAGGTACTCTCTTACCATCAATTAAAACCAAGCCGTATTCAGCTGATAAGCCGCGAATTTTAATTTCATCTCCGCCATTGCCACCTGTCGCACTAATGGAAACACCTGGTAATAATTCCAAAGCTTCAGATACACTATTAGCACCTCTTGCCTTAATCTGTGCAGCCGTCACTACACTAACTGAGCCAGAAAACTCTTGCGCTTTTATTGGTGCTTTAGCAGAGACAAAAATAGTGTCTTCGCTATCTGCTGCATAGGTGATAGATGGGCAAGCTAATACAATTGCGCTACCTAAGAGGCAGAGCGGGGAAATCGAGAATGTCATATAACAACCTGTTAGTTCATGAGAATATAATCTTGAATGCGGCCAAATGGCTTTTATTAGATTTATTGTTAAATCTAGCATTGCAAGTTGCTCTAACTGGCTGCCGTGTAGGTGGCTATTTAAGCAAGGGGACTGTTTAATGGTCTGTATTTTCCAAAACACAAACCACTGGCACTGCTTTCACAAAAGCTAAGTGCGAAATACAATAACTAATTCATTTAGTTAAAATTAATTTTCCATTACGAGTAATGCGCAGCAAATAACGCTGGCCGCTGTGAATAATCGTCAATTCACTCTTACCTTGCATGAGCTCTTCGATAGTTATCGTTTGCTCTATGCTAAGTGATAATATTTTGTCAGACATAACTTATCGCCAATCTAAATGATAACGATTAGTATTTAAACATTTTGTGTTTAATCAAACAACCCTTTTTTCAAAATAAAGAGCGCTGTTAAAACATTGACGATTTACAGATAAACGATAGCGCACTATACATCTAGTGCTCATTGGTATGACTCAGCTTAAAGCCTGTCAAAAATAGCGCGGCGACATGGCGCAAAAAATAAAAACTGATATTTAAAAACGTTTTTTAAATATTAAACCGTCTGCGATGGTGGGTAGCCAAAAAGGCGCTTATATTCACGGCTAAACTGTGAAAAACTATTATAACCAACACGATAGCTAACACTACTAGCCTGTTCACCCTGCTTGATTAAAGACTGTGCCTTTTGTAGCTTGCTCGCCTTAATATATTGCATAGGGGAGACGTGCATCAACCCTTTAAACGCATTAAAAAAAGAGGTGTTGCTCATATTAGCGATATTGGACAACTCATTAATTTTTATGGTGCGCTCAATATTGCTATGAATATGATTAACCACTTTAGAAATAGGCTGTATTTGGCCGTGCTGGCTTAACAGTCGGCGTAAGTTATCGCCCTGCTCACTCGTTAAAATACGATAATATATTTCATCGATAATCGACTCACCTAACATTTTTGCATCCATCTCGCAGTAGGCCACTTTTAACAAACGATCAAACGCATCGAGCAAATCTGGCTCTACTTTACCAACCACCACACATGAGCTAGGCTCACACTTACCGGCGCCTGCTGAGGTTGATGCCTGATCAATACGTAGCGTAATCTCCGCTAATTTAGCTAAGTTAATACCTAACGCTATTGATAAAAAAGGCTTATCAACGCTACTAGAGACAATTTCGCTGTCCACAGGCAGCGGCAAGAAATTAATAAACAAGTCTCCCGTGCAATAGCGAAAAGAGGCATCGCCTACACTACATATTTTTTCACCTTGGCCTACCAAGCAAATAAATGCTTGATATAAATCGCAAGTCACTTGTAGTGATACTGATGACTTATACACACCAACACCTTCTAAAGAAGACGCATTAAAGCCTTCGTTTTCAGCGAAGTGGGACATTTTACTCACTAATGGCGACATATCATTCATAGTTAACATCTCTTAATTGATATTGGGCAGACTACAACAAAAACACCAAAAAAACCACATATTGTATTATTGTGCATGTTATTAGCAGTTTTATGCATCGAAACAAACAACACTTAGTATTATATTACATACACAAGAATCACCTACACGGATATTAATAATCATATGCAAAACTTCGACTTTTATAACCCTACTCATATCGTTTTCGGCCAAGATCGTTTAACTGAACTAGACAAACTGATCGCAAGCGATGCCAAGGTCATGATTACTTATGGCGGCGAAAGCGCTAAAAAATTCGGTACTATCGATAAAGTACGTAGCGCTTTAAAATCAAGACAGATCATCGAATTTGGTGGTATTGAGGCAAACCCACAATACACTACCTTAGTAAAGGCAACACAACTGGCTATTGCTGAAGGCGTCGACTTTTTACTTGCCGTGGGCGGTGGCTCTGTCATGGATGCTACTAAATTTATTGCCCTTGCAATAAAAGCTGAAGACACGCAGTATCAAAAGCTACTTTTTAATGGCTTTACTCCAGTACCTGTCACTCAAGCCTTACCGTTAGGCTGTGTCGCAACATTACCTGCAACTGGCTCAGAAATGAACATGGGTGGCGTCATTACTTATAATGAGCAAAAATACCCGTTCATGTCGCCATTGGTTTATCCTAAGTTTTCATTCTTAGACCCTGACCTCACTAAGACGCTACCAAAAGAGCAAATTGCCAACGGTGTTGCCGATGCGTTTATTCACGTTGTTGAACAATATTTAACATTCCCTGTTAATGCTAAAGTACAAGATCGTATTTCAGAAGGTGTACTGCAAACACTGATCGAAGATGGCCCTACTACTTATCAAAACAACGATGATATGGATGCACGTAAGAACTTCATATGGTCAGCAACAATGGCCCTTAATGGCATTATCGGCACGGGTGTTCCACAAGACTGGTCTACACATATGATTGGTCATGAGCTGACAGCCCAATATGGTATTGCTCACGGTCGTACTCTAGCGATTGTTCTACCTTCTTTACTCAGAGAGCGCAAAGAGCAGAAACGTGCCAAGTTATTACAGTTTGCCGAACGTGTTTGGGGACTTAATAGCGGCACTGATGATCAGAAAATTGATAGCGCTATCGATAAAACCGAAGCATTTTTCAACTCTTTAGATATTGTTACATCGTTAAGCCATTACGGCATTGATGATAAGGGTATTGATAATGTTGTTAGCAAAATGGGCGATATGGGCTTAACCGCACTGTCTGAAACTGGTGATTTAACACTCGATATTGTTAAGAAGATATTGATAGCTGCTAAGTAATATCAGCTTGATAGCTAGCTGATAAAGCGCTGTTTACAGCAATGCTTTATCAGCTAATTTTTCTAATACTTTTGCCAAAATTTGGCCATTCTTTCTTTAGCTATTAGTGATAGCCTAACGCTGCTTCTTTTGTAGCACCATATTAGCCACCGCTAACACCCCTGACCCCAACATTAGCAACACTGATATTGCATTTAATACCGGCGTACTACCCTCACGCAAGCGCTCAAACATAGCGACCGTTAACGGTGCATCTGAGCCAACGAGCATAAAAGTAGTATTGAAGTTTTCAAACGACATTAAAAAGCTGACGATAGCAGCACCAATAATAGCGGGTTTTAAATACGGAATCGTAATCGTCAACACAGCACTCAAAGGTGAGGCACCTAAATTGAGAGCAGCCTCTTCTAACGTGGTATCAAATTTTCGCAGCCTAGCAGATATAATCAAGGTACAGATAGTCGTCACAAAAGCAAACTGGCCAATAATAATCAGCGGGATACCCGGCCTTAAAAACTCAAGGTCTATTAACCAGTAATCATCAAAGTAATTAGCTATCGAACTACTAAATACCAGTATTGATACACCTAATAGAACCCCTGGAATAACCAGCGGCAATAGCATCAATACATATAGAAAGCTCTTTGCTGGAAAATCATAGCGCTCAAACACGAACGCATTTGTACAGGCGATAAAAACCGCACAAAGCGTTGTCGCTGCTGCAATAGCAAAACTTAAACCTATACTGTTGAAAAGCTCAGAATCAAAAAAGATACCGACTTTCTCACCACTACTGGCAAAGAACCAATCCAGTGTAAAACCGCGCCAAGGCATAGAGGGGAACAGACTGTCATTAAATGCAAAGACACTGACCACCACTAAAGGCGCTGCTAAAAAGACAAAGAAAGCAAAAATATAAGCATTGTAAACGCTGTGGAATTTTCGGCTTTGTTTTATCGAAGGAATCATAATCTACCCCATCGTCTTGACAAAAGATTGCTTACTGATTTTCAAACCAGCCCAGACAATCAAAGAGGAAAGCACTAACAATAACAAGCCAAAGGCACTACCTTGCTCCCAGTTAAAGCGAGTAATAAATTGCGTGTATATTTGCTCGGTAAACCACAAGCTATCCTTACCGCCTAGCAACACAGGCGTTAAGTAATTACCTAGTGAGAGCATGAACACAATAATACAACCAGAGACAATACCTGGAATAGCGTGCGGGATGACAATTTCCTTGAACACATTCCAATTGCTACCGCCTAGATCATAACCTGCTTCTATATAGCTATCATCAAGGCTATCTAAGGTACTCACTAAAGGTACGACCATAAATAACATCGAGGTATAGACCAGACCTAGCATTATCGTCGCATCGGTATACAACAGCTCTACAGGCCCATCGCTTAGGCCGCTCCACTGCAAGAAGGTACTAATAACACCTGATTCTCGCAATAAAATCATCCAGCCAAAAGTACGTACTAACTCGCTAACCCAAAACGGCAGTAAACACATCGCAAATAAAATGCCTTTACTACGCCCTTTCAGCATTTTAGCAATATAGAACGAAACCGGAAAAGCAATGATCAATGTAATAAGCGTGGCAATAATTGACATCACAGCGGTACGCACGAAGGTTCGCCAATACAAAGGCTCTTGAAAGAACTCTAGATAAAAATTAGCGGTATAACTGCCATCATCAGGATCCGTGATAGAAAAAGTAAACAGCTCTATATGCGGCAAGATGATCAACAACAACAACCATAACAGTAATGGCGCTAACAGCAGCCATAATCCTAATCGTATTTTGGGTGATTTACTTAAATTACTCATTTAGCACCCCTTAAGACTGACTTGGAAAGCACAGCGTCTGGCTAGCACCCCAGTGCAGAAATAGAGCATCACCGGCTGCAAGATCAGCAAAATCAGTTGTTTGCGGTAACGTCACTGTTATCTTACCGCCGCTTTGCTGCTCAATAGCTATAATACTGCTTTGTGCACCATCAAATAAAATGGTATCGACAATACAAGATAACTGATTTTCTGAATTATTATCGGATAACTGGCGCGTCACATTGATCGATTCAGGGCGTATAAAGATATCAACACTTTGACCGTTTTCAATACTTTCATCACCAGCTATTTTAGCCTGCAGGCTCAAGCCATCATTCGTTTTAACATTGACCAAGTTACCATCGACACTCGTTAATTCGCCTAACCAGCGGTTACTATCACCGACAAAACCCGCCACAAACGAGGTTTTTGGCTGATAATACAGCTCTTGAGGAGTGCCTACTTGCTCAAAACGACCTTTATTCATTACCGCAACTTGATCGCTCATGACAAGTGCTTCTGATTGATCGTGGGTAATGTAAACAAAAGTAGTATTAAACTCTTTTTGCAGCTGTTTTAGCTCAACCTTCATATGCTCGCGCAGCTTAAGATCTAGCGCGCCTAAAGGCTCATCTAATAACAACAGCGTTGGGTTTAGTACTAAACACCTCGCTAGGGCAATACGCTGACGCTGACCGCCTGAGAGCTGACTTACTTCTTTGTCGCCGCTACCACTGAGCCCTACTCGCTCAAGTACAGCTTCAACACGCTCGCCGATTTGCTGTTTAGCCACGCCTTGACGCTTTAATCCGTACGCGATATTTTGTGCGACATTCATTGTTGGAAACAACGCTAAATGCTGGAAAACCATATTGACAGGACGTTTATTGGGTGGAACATCTAATACGGATTCTGCTTTTATGATGATATCGCCGCTAGAGGGATGCTCAAAACCAGCCAGCATTCTAAGCAGTGTTGTCTTACCACAACCTGATGGGCCTAATATTGAGAAGAATGTGCCTTTAGGAATGGTAAAAGAAATATTATCAACAGCGGTAAATTCAGCAAATTTTTTACTGACATTTTCACAAGAGAGATCGATATTAGTATTTTGAGAGATTTCGGTGCTTTTTGACATATGGGAATGTTAACCACAAATTAATATCGCGCTCTTTACAGAGCGCGATGAAAAGAACAACTTAAGAAGCTTTTACGCGATCAAGGATTTTACCTTCAATTTTCTCAAGCCCAGCTGGTACTGGTGGGTACCATTTAATGTTATCGATATCTTGCGCACTAAAGCTTTCTTGATATTGTGCTTTAGCTTTCGCATCAACAAACTCATCAGAACCTTTCGATGCTGTAAAGTTACCGACAGATGCAGTGATTTTCGCTGCAATTTCAGGCTGCATTACAAAGTTAATCCACTTGTAAGCCGCTTCTTCATTTTTTGTTTTACGTGGCAGTGCAAATGTATCGATCCAACCTAGCGCACCTGATTTAGGCGCTACGAAAGTGATATCTGCATTGTCTCTGTTTAGCTTCCAACCACCAGCATCCCATGCCATAGCAGCGGTTGTCTCACCTGAGCGCATCAAGCTTAACAGTGCATCACCACCACTCCAGTAAGCTTTTACGTTAGCTTTACATTCAGTTAGCTTAGCGCCAACTTTTTCCATGATTTGAGTGTATTTTTCCTCATCACCATAAGCTGCAAATGGATCTTCTCCCATCGCATATGCAAAGCCAATCAATGTAGGACGCTTCAAGCGATAGCTCACTTTACCTGCGTAAGCTGGGCTACACAGATCAGTATAATCTTTAATATCAGCTGATGTGGCACGGTTAACCACTAATCCGCTTGAACCCCAAACATGAGGAACGGCGTAAACACTACCATCAACAGTAGATTGGCCTTTTGTGGCCTCTAGCATTGAAGTGATGAATTTAGCACTGTCAATTTTAGATAAGTCCATCGGCTTATAAATATTAAAATCGCGCTGAGCACTCGCTATTCTATCTTGGCTAGGTTGCGCTAAATCAAAACCTGAACCACGTGTTGCTTTCAATTTTGAAATCATTTCTTCGTTATTAGACTTGGTTACTTTAACAGTAATCCCTGTCTCTTTTTCGAATTGATCAATTACTTCTTGCGGTGCATAACCACCCCAAGTTAATAGGCGAAGCTCTTCAGCTGCTTGTGCACTAGTGGCAATTAAGCCGCCTGCGATGAGTATTGCTGATGTTAAGGCATTAATTTTTTTCATTTTAACTCCTGATTTCAAGACAACAAAATGGTTTGCAAAAATTGCATAACGTTTATCTTAGCTTAGACATTAAATATTACAACTATATGACAAACGAAATTTAAGAGTTTGACTTATTTCTTTTTAAAAAAAACAAACCAAATCAAAAACATAACAATTCGGATAAAACGACAGCAACAGATTAGCGCGCTCTAACATGCTAAACAAGAGGAGATGACAATTAAATAACAGAAAGTTTTTTATTCACTGAATTTGAACGGCTATTGCAACTACATTAATGACGTAAAAACACAGAAAAAACTTAATATTCAACAGTTTAATATTATTTAAATCAAAGTTGTTTGTGCCAATATAAGGCTAGCTCGTTACTCGGCGCCAATGTTAACACTTTAGTTAAATATTCATTCGCTATCTCTTTTTTACCTAAGTAGATACTGCTAATAGCTAACAACAACTGCAAATCGACATTAGCCGTTAACTGATCTTGGTTAATTTGCAGCGCTGTATCGTATGCTTGTTGCCATTGCTTTAATTGAAAATGCAATGTCGCTATCAACTGGGCATATTTAATATGCTGTACACGATCAATGTTTTCATCTGCCATTAGTGTTTGTGCTACCACAAGTGCCTGTTGATAGTTTTTAGCACGCATCAGTAAATCAGCCATTAAATAGCTAAGCTCTGCACTGCCTTGCAAGTAGTTTAAAGTAAGCGCTTGCTCTAACACACGAGCTGCCATGTTAGGACTGCCCTGCTCAGCTAGATTATTAATTAATCGATAGATATGCGCTCTATCAGTAATAATCCCTGTACTAAAGGCACTATATAACAAGGCATTCGCTTTTTGTGGCTGGTTATTAGCGTGATATAAAGCCGCTAGTTTTAGCCAGTATTTAGCCGTGTTAGGATATTGTTCAACTAGCTGTGAAAGCAGCTTGATTTGTGCGCCAGGCTTGGCCAAATGCCCTTCTAAACGCAGCTGTATTTGCAACCATGATTGTGGTGCGCTACCTTTTAAAGCAATCGCCTTTAATAACGCTTTTTTTGCTTTTGCCCATTGTTGTTGATGCTCGTAGGCACTACTTAATAATAGATAATCCTCAGCGCTTGGCTTTACACTTTTCTCCCATTTCAGCCACCACTGTACGCTCTTATCCCAATCTTTGAGATAATAACTGAGCTTGTGAGATTTCTCGAACAAATCTAATTTCGATGAGCGCGGCAAGCCGTCATAAGCTAAAGCTGCCTCATAGGCTTTGAGAGCATTATGGTAGTCCGTTTTTAATTGATAAGCGCTACCCAACATCTGCTGAGCGAGCGCCTTAGCCAGAAGCGATGCTTTAGTGTTATTAAGTTTTAATAATAATTCAATAGCTTGATCAGGCTGATCACTGTGTAGTGCTTGCTGAGCAATAACGAGCGCCTGGTGCTCATTTTTTGCCAGGCTCATGTTACTTTTCGCTGCCATCAAATACGGTGCGAAAGTACTGATTAGCAATATTAATATAGTTTTTCGGATAATTAATTTATTCACACGGCTCTCGTATAGATGCTATTTTTTCAACGAAAAATCTAATGTATATTGAGTTCGATACTCTTTATCAACTGGCGCGAACTTCCATTTCAGCAATGCTCTGCGCACTGATTTATTAAATACTTTTGCAGGGTTGGCTCTAACAATACGAATTGACTGACTATTGACAGAACCGTTGGTATTAACAACAAATGAGACGACAACGACCCCCTCAATCCCTCTTTTTTTGGCTCTTGATGGGTAACGTGGTTTGACGCGACTAATAGGTGTTGCGATGCGTTGCTGTGCTACTGCGCCTTTTGCTACGCTCTGCTCTTGCGCGCTTTTTACTGCTGTTTTTGCCGGCGCAGGTTCCGTTTTTCTCGCTAGCGCTTTAGTGGTTTTTTTTACTTTCACAGTTTTGGGCCTAGCAATAGCAATACCATCTAAAAAATCGTTGGCGACATCAACTTGCAGTGAGACATCTAATACATCAATTACAGGTTCTAAAACCGGCTCTTGCATTTCCATATTATCGAGTAACTGCGCTAATGGGCTATCAGCCTCTATCGCTGACACATCCATAGCAGGTGGCTGAGCTGGGGCCTCATCAAACGCAGGCGTTAATACTTGTGGTGTTGCTATATTAATAGCAGGAGCCGGTGCAAATGACATATCGCTGATATCAACAGCAGATGATGATGAAAATAATGATTCATTTTTTTGCGATACTTTATTTAAACCCGCTAATTGCACCATTAACAACAACAGTAACAGTAAAATAGAGCCTGCTGTTGGCACCACAAATAGATGTTTCATCTTAGTATCTTCCTATGAGTAAGCTTATTACTTTTGTTCAGTTGCTACTGCGACCTGGCTAATACCTGTTGCTTTTATTAAATCTAAGATTTTGATTAAATCACCCGTTGGCGTTTCTCTATCTGCTTTTATTAATACCGAGGACAATGCGCCCTTTGCAATTTTGCTTTGTAATTGCTGCTCTAACATGCTGATAGACAGTTTCTGCTGATCTAGCCACGCCTGACCATTGCTATCGATAGCAACCACAACACCATCACTTTTTTGCTGTTGTGCACTACTCGCATTAGGGCGGTTAATCTCTACCCCTTCATCGCGCACAAAGGTTGTCGATACAATAAAGAAAATCAGCATAATAAAAACAACATCAAGCATTGGTGTCATATCAATACCGGCTTCTTCTTCAGCTATATCTAAACTCAATCTAGATCTCATACACTCTTCTCAATAATCACTAATATTTACAGCGGGGTTCGCGGATCATCCGCTAATGTTAAATGACTAATAATCCGTCGCTGCTTTAACGCCCAACGCTGGATATAGGCAAACATAAACATGGCACTTATCGCTAACACCATTCCAGCCATAGTCGGTAGTATTGCTTTAGCTACACCCGCAGCCATTAACTGCGCACTGCTGACACCATTGAGCGCGATGACATCAAATATCTCAATCATGCCAACCACCGTGCCGACTAAACCCAATAGCGGGCAGACCTTAATAGTGGTGCGAATCAAGCCCATTGAATACTGCAATGATCGCTGGGTACTACCAGTGAGCACCGTTAAACATTTAATATCTTGCGCTGCTTTACACTGCTGCAACCTTTTTGGATAATCAAAAAAGCGAAACCATAAACGCCCCACAATCAAGCTAAATAAAAACAAGCCTAATAAGCTTAGAGCCACAAAAACAATACCACCGGCTACAAAAAGCGAATGCAACTTTCCTATCGTAAAGTATTCACTTGATAACGTAGCAAGCACATTAGGCAAGAGCTGATGGTCCATTGTGATTCTCTTGTTTGTGTTGTTTTTTTTCAAAACCCGCCTGCTCTGAAAGCAGACACGTCTTATTACTCCCCGTATAAAAATCACTTAATAGCAATAGGCTTTGTTGTTGCACTATTAGCAATAGCAGTTTTGCTCTCGCGCTAATAAAGCTGTGACAAAAAAGTAAAGGTATTGCTACACACAGCCCCATTACCGTGGTAATCAAGGCCTGCGAAATACCTCCTGCCATCAGTTTAGGGTCACTTGCACCTAATAGCGTAATGCTCTGGAACGTTTCAATCATCCCCGTCACCGTACCTAACAACCCTAGTAGCGGAGCAACAGCTGCCAACAATTTAACTAAACTATGACAGCGCTCTAGTTTAGGTACTTCTTGTAACAATGCTTTATCGATGAGCAACTCAGCGCTTTGCACGTGTTGCTCGCCCCTGGCCGCTAATAATACTCGTCCTAAAGGATTTGCAGCTGAGGGCTGTGTTGTATTTAGCTGCTTTTTAATTCGCCAATTAATTAGGCTCATATACATTAAGCGCCAAAGCGCAATTAACACACCTAAAGCTCCTAGACCAAGAATAATGTAACCGACAATGCCACCTTGATGAATACGATCTTCAAATGTAGGTATTAAGGTGCTTTGTTTTAGCAACTCACCCAGACTAGGGTCGATAGTAATCGTATCGCTCTTTGCTGATACAAACTTCAGTGCTTGGTGTTGCAATGCGCTGGATTGGCCAATTAATACCTGCAAGGCACTAGCGTCATCATTTAATAATAAGTATTGGCCTTGGTTATCGATCGCGGCAAAATCCGAAAACTGGTAGACCTTACTCGCTATAGTTTCACCATTGCGTTGAATCACATTAGCGTCGTACACTTGAACACCAGCATTAGCCACCATATTTTGTAACTGCGCAAGCCAGAACGATTTAAGGTCGAGCAATGTCGGCACGTCCTGGCCATTTATAAACGCGAGCTGTTGCTGGCGATCAACAAAACGAGGGTTACTTAATTGCGCGCTACTAGCCTTTATAAAATCAGCGGCGAACTTCTTAGTCATCGCCAATACATCTGTTAATTGCTGACTGCGATCAGCTAGTTTGTTTGCTAGCTCTGAGCGCTCAATTTCAGCTTCATTAAATTTTCCAACTAGCTGCACAGCACGCTCTTTTGCCACACTCAACTCTTGTTTAAGCGCCGCCAGTAATTGCTCTTGCTGTGCCTTATTTTCCTTAAAGGTTTGCAAGCGAGTATTTTCTTGCTGTAACTGTGCTGATAAATTGGATTGCACCTTATTTAACAATGCATCCATATCATTATTGGCCCAAGCGGCGAAGCTAACAACGCACCATAAAATCGTGACGATTCGAATCATTGACTTCATTACTTGTCACCTTGATTAACTAATGATTCACTAATGCTTGATATATCCACAAACGGTAGTGCTAACAAACTCGGTACAACAGAGCCATTAGCTGAGGAGATAGCCTCACTCAATAATGAGTTTTGCCTGTTTGATAGTACTTGCCAGCCGTTTAAACTTTTGGACCAATAAGCACTATTGCTCTTATCAAGTGTTTGATAATAAAGCGCGGTGCGACCTAATCGAAACATATTCACTTGCGTGTCAGTATTATTGAGCATAATACTATCTTGATAGACTTGAATATCATTGGCATACGCCGCTTCATTTTTATAAGCATTAAGCAGTGCTAAATATTTATCGGCGAGTATTGAGTCAGCATCTGCTAAGTGCGTATTTAATTGCTCAAGAGCCGCTGTGCGCTGTGACGTCAAAAAAGGCAAGTCAGCAGCGACGAATTGCGCCAGTGCTAAGTGCATCTGCGTCATTAACGGCTGGATTTGCACTTCAATTTGAGCAACCGATGCAAGCTGCTGATTAAAACTAGTGATACGCTGCGCCTGACTACTGATACGCTGCTCAAGCTGAGTGTTATCACTGGTAATCTTTTCAAGCTCAATTAACAAAGATTGGTACTGTCTATCTAGCTGCTGCTGCTCAACATGCAATTGATCTATTTGTGATTGAATATCAACATTTTGCTGTTGAGCATTTATCACTTGTTGCTGAACATCATTGATGGAAGCTGCTAATACTGTGCAGTGATGAGTCACGCTAACGCTGATCAGCAAATATAAGATGGCATTAATTTTCATGATATGTCTTATGTATAGGTTAAATCAAAAATAAGCCTAAGCAAAAATTATTAAAAAATAATCTAAATGAGACTAATTAGCATTATCATAAATATTTAATCTTATTAATACAATATTTTCTTAGTCATTAATTAAAATTTACAATTTTTAGAACACAGCGTTAGCGATAACGCATAGAGGCTGAACCGCGCTCTTTCAAACAAGCGTTTTATTTTAAGATATAAAACAGCACTATCAATTTAAATAAATCAAAATAATACTGCTACAATGCACAGCGACGACGTTAAAGCTCTTGTAACCCTGATCAACATAAGTGTAAATATTTGATGATATCTAACAAAATCAAAATCATGCTATTTCTCTACAGCATCTTGTCTATCGGTTTCATCACTATTAGCCTGTTCAGCTATTTTAATGCCAAAAACTCCCTTAGCGATCAAATAACCTCTGATACTCTGCCACTGATTGGCAATAATATTTACTCTGAAATTCAAGCGGATTTACTACTGCCTGTTATTATCTCATCGGTGATGGCCAAAGACACTTTTTTGCACAACTGGACCAAAGACGGAGAACAAGATCTGTCTAAAATCATGAGTTACCTCAGTCACATCGAAAGTAACTATGACACTATGACCAGTTTTTTTGCATCTGATACCACGCTAAACTATTATCACTCAACGGGTATTACCACCAAGCTATCGAAGAGTAACGATGCTGATAGTTGGTATTTTAAAGCACGGCAAATGAAGACTAAGCATGAAATTAATGTCGACCACAACACTGCTATTTCTAATGATTTAATGGTGTTTATCAATTACAAAGTTAATGATAGTGATGGCACATATTTGGGTATAACAGGTATGAGCATCGCCCTTGTTGATGTTAAAAAAATGCTTAGTGAATATCAAAAAAAATATAATCGCGAAGTATTTTTCGTCAATAATTTAGGACAAATACAGTTATCAAGCTCATCATCACAAAAGAACTTAAACCTAACTCTGGATATAAACGGTAACACCCTAGAAGAACTGGTGTTTAATCAGGGCACAGCATCGATCAGTTTTATTGAAGATGACCACCCTGTCATGCTCGATACTCGCTATGTTGAAGAACTTGATTGGTATTTAATGGTAAAACAGCTTGATGATGATTACGGCAAAAGCATTTATAACTCACTGCTCGTCAATTTGTTGATATCCCTTTTGGTGACGGTTATTGTGCTGACATTGACTTGGTTCACTTTAAGTAATTACCAGCGACGATTAGAAGAGATGGCTGTTACCGATAAACTTACCGGGCTGCACAATCGACAAATGTTCGACCCCATCCTGGAGAAACTATTCCATATTGCTAACAGAAACGCATCGCCACTATCGGCTATTATTTTAGATATTGACGATTTTAAATTAATCAATGACGAATATGGTCATCCATTCGGTGACAAAATACTTATCGCCTTTGCTAATTTTTTAAAAAAATCACAAAGAGACTCTGATGTTCTGTGTCGCTGGGGAGGCGAAGAATTTTTAATATTGATGCCAAACTGCAATAAAATAGAGGCGCAAGATAAGGCAAAAAAACTGCAGCAAACCCTCGCAAACCAGCCCTTTGTGATTGGTGAGCAGACAGTCAACATTGAAATCAGCATCGGCATTGCCGACATTGATAAGCTCAATGAGGACAGCCCAGAAAAGCTTATATACCGAGCTGACCAAGCTTTGCTGATGGCAAAACGAGGAGGAAAAAACCAAACGGTTTTAGCAACACTATAAAGTGATGGGATAACGATGATTGCAAGTATATAATGTAACCATCTTCTCTAACTATTCGTTGAATTGACTATGTCTTTTGCATTCTTATCACTGTTTATTCCAACTTTTTTCTTCGTATCTATCACCCCAGGTATGTGCATGCTGCTAGCACTGACATTAGGCATGTCCGTTGGTGTTAAAAAAGCGATGTACATGATGTGGGGAGAGCTATTAGGAGTGGCCGTTGTCGCCTGCTCTGCCGCATTAGGGGTAGCCGCTATTATCCTAAAACTACCACAGGCCTTTATTGTCTTGAAGTTAGTCGGTGGTGCTTACCTTATGTGGCTAGGCTATCAAATGTGGTGTTCAAGAGGAAAATTAGTACTAGATAACGATAGCGAGAAGCCACAGCAAAAAGGTATGGATTTAGCAATTAACGGTTTCATTACCGCTATCGCCAACCCGAAAGGCTGGGCTTTTTTCATTACATTGCTGCCATCTTTTCTAGTGACTCAACAGCCTCTCGCACCACAGCTAGCGGTTATGATCACTGTCATATTAACGTTAGAATTCATCTGTTTAATGCTCTACGCTAGCGGTGGCAAAGCCCTTCGTCACTTATTACTCAATAAAGACAATGTCAAATTGCTTAATAGAATATCAGGGTCACTAATGATTTTAGTCGGCTGCTGGTTAGCGCTTGGTTAACTTTTAAAGCTTAGCTGTGCGCTTTAATCTTCTTTTCTGGCACTACTTAACATTGCCAACATTTGGCGAAGTTGTGGCATCATTAAGTTATGCGCATTCAGCATTATCTGGCCATGTTTTTGCATTAATAATACATGAGCTTGTAACTTACTTTCATCTATCGGCCGCTCTGTCCGCTGGGCCAGCTCTTGCAGGCTCAAAAACACGGTATACAACTTATTATTATGCTCAATAGTATTGGCAAGCCTAGCGAATAAAGTATTTGCTTTTACAATTTGTAATCTTAACGCGTCGTTAGATAGGCCCGTTACCGTCATTAAATTAAGATGATAGAAACTAAATAATTTGCTGTACTGCGCACTATACTCATAGTGTGCTTTACGGCTCGCTATGTTCTCTATCTTGGCGGCTAATGTGTCTTGATAGTATAAAAAATCAATTTTAGCCTCTACATGTAACGCCTGTACAAAGCCTGATTGCCAGTCAACTTGCTGCTCGCTATCAGCATCTTTAGCTATCTCAATGTCACCTAGCGATGAGGACTTTAATCGTTTCATTTGCCGATTATTGCCAATAGACAAAACAATAGCGATCAAACCAATAACCAGTACGGCTAATAATAACCAGGCAATATGGCTATTGTTAATCACTTGCTCGCTGTCTGCATTTAGCCATTGCTGAACACTGTTAACGGAATCATCGAAAAAAGACTGAACACTCATTACTATTATCTCTACGTCTAAAAATAAACGAAATTATAGTAAGTTAATATTTTTTTAAAACCTTATTAGCCCGATTATGCTAATTAACGAGGTAATAGCGACGTTATTGCATAATTACATCACTATTACTGCCAACAGCATCTTAATGTATCAATAGCACGACACCTTACATTTAACCCATAGCGCAGATTTAATTCTTTACTAGCATTTCTCGTGGTACTGCTGACAGACAATCCCCACCAGAGTTAGTGACCACAATGCTCTCTGTCGTTTCAAACCCCCAGTCATCGAACCATAATGCAGGCATAAAGTGAAAGGTCATATTCTCTTGTAATACGGTGTGATCATTATCGCGAACAGACATTGTTCTCTCCCCCCAATCTGGAGGGTAAGATAAGCCTATAGGGTAAGCACAGCGGTTACTTTTTTCATAACCATGCTTTTTTAGCGCATTAAAGAAAGTGTTTGCCACTTGCGCGCAAGTATTACCAGGTTTAAACATTGGTAGCGTGAGATCGATACACTCATTTATCACTTTCTCAACTTCGCGATATTGCCTGGTAGGCTCGCCCAGGTATAAAGTGCGAGAACAGGGGCAGTGATAACGAGCATGTGCCGCTGCAATTTCAATAAACATCCCACACTCATTACCTAACACTTCACCATCCCAAGTCATATGACTTGTCGCGGCCTCCTCGCGCAGGCCAATTAATGGCACTATTGAGGTATAATCACCATAGCCATGAGGCACACCGGTGATTGCAGCGAGTGATATTTGAGCAGCTAATTCATTTTTTCTCATTTGTGGGGTGACGACAGCTAACACATGCTCATACACTTTAGTGACAATATCCCCAGCAATACGCATATAATTTAGCTCTTGCTCTGATTTAACAGCGCGCTGCCAATTAACTAATGCCGTTGCATCGTAAAAATCAGCATCAGCTAAATCTTTATAAAGAGACTGTGCAGCACGTGCCGTAAAATAATAATTGTCCTTTTCTAATCCTATCTTTTTATTATGTAACTTCTTTTCTTTAAGCACCCCTGCCAAATACTCCATCGGGTGTCTATCAGCAGATTGCACATAGTGATCAGGATAGGAGATAATGTCGCTGGCCGCTATATCAGTGGTTAATTGCACACCGACTGCATCGATACCACGGCCATACCAAAATAGCTCACCATTACAGCCAATTACCACGCATTGATGAGTATAAAACGACCACGCATCATAACCTGTTAACCAGTTCATATTGGCGGGGTCATAGACAATAATAAGATCTAAGCCTGCATCATTCATGGCTTGTCGAGTGCTGTGTTGGCGTTGAGCATATTCAGTTTTGCTAAATTTTCGACGACTTTCCTTCATAAATCTTATCCTCGATCAAAAAGATAATACAATGTATGGTCAATAAACGCTCTCATCTACCATTTAGATAATGAGAGCGAACAAAGACATGAAAAATAATAATCGATTAGATATAGCTCAGCGCTTGCTCTAAATCTGCAATCAAATCTTCAACATCTTCTATACCTGTAGAGTAACGCACTAACCCTTCTGGAATACCAGCCGCAGCTCGCTCTTGTGCTGTGCATTCCACATGGCTGGTAGTGACTGGAGGGCCGACGACTGTTTCAACACAACCAAGGTTTGCCGCCATATGTGCATATTTAAGTTTAGGTAAGAAAATTTTAATGGCATCTAATCCGCCTTTAACTGCAAAACTTAACATGCCGCCATAACCACTCATCTGTGCTTTAGCTATATCGTGATTAGGGTGTGATTCAAGACCTGGATAATTTACTTGCTCGATAGCTCGGTGTGCTTGTAGCCAGCGTGCGATCAACATAGCACTTTGGTTTTGCCTCTGGACACGAAGGCTAAGTGTCTTCATGCCACGAATGAAACTATAGGCATCCATTGGTGATAATGTTGCGCCATTTATTTCACGATAATGATAAACCATCTTTATCAGATCTTTATTACCGCAGGCAACGCCGCCGAGGGCATCTGCGTGACCGCCTAAATATTTTGATGCAGAGTGCAGCACCAAATCAGCGCCTAATTGCAGTGGGTTTTGGTTTATTGGGGTCGCAAATGTATTATCGACTACCACTAATGCACCTACTTTTTTAGCAGCCGCGCTGAGCCTTTTGATATCAATAATTTTAACGGTAGGATTAGTCGGTGTTTCCAGATACAGTATCGTGCAGCCTTTACTGATTTCAGCCTCTATCTCAGCGTAATCAGTGGTGTCGCATAATTTAACCTCAACGTTAAGCTGCGGCAAGAAAGAGGTAAATATTTTATTAGTACCACCATAACTGTCTTTAATTGAAACCACTCGATCATTTGGCCTTAAAAAAGTGCCAAAAATATTACTGATCGCAGCCATACCACTAGAGAAACTAGTCGCCGCCTCTGCGCCTTCCAATTCTTTTACTTTATCTTCAAAAGCACGAACAGTTGGGTTGGTATTACGTGAGTATATATGACCTGGCTCTTGCTCTAATGCCACTTTATGCCATGTGTCTATATCTTTGTAAGCGAATGAGACACTGTGCACTACTGGCACTTGGGTCGCACGTTCATAAAGCTCGTGCTCTTGCTCACCTCCCCAAATACTGAGAGTAGATCTGCCTATATTAATATTGTTAGCGTGCTTGTTGTTATTGGTTTTATCAGTCATAAATGGCTCCTTTGCAACTGATTTGAGAAAAAAGACGAACAGTAATTGCTCGAGTTAATTTCAAGGCAGCGCTTTAAAAGCCTTTATCTTGATGAATCGATTATATACCCAAAGTTAAAATTAGCAAGCGAGCTTAAACCTAGTAAACTGCGCGTAAAAAATGGTTGGGAAATCATAATGTTTCACTCATAAAACCTAGCATAGTGTGCATTTTCTCCATTATTAAGCGCTCTATCACCTTGATTAAATGCTTATAGACAACGAGCTACGCAAGTAAAAAACCAGCATATGGCAGCTAATTACTTATTTAAGCCACAACACCGATCTTATCTTTTACTGATAAAACTCAATAATTTAGAAAATATTCCTGCTAAATATCCAAGCCACCACATATTAGTGTTGGCAATTGGCTACATATAAAGTTACTAAGCGTCATTTGTACATGAATATTCATAATTTTAATGACATCCACATATAAGCTGCTACCTTAATATTTCGGTTCAATTTTTTTAAACTATAAAAAAACACAATAAACGGAATTTATATGAAGAACATACCTATTAGACTATCTGTCATGACTCTTTTCATCTTTATAACGGTCATCACCTTAGCCATTTTGTTCTATATACAAATTCACTTTAGCGACAACTTTGCAAGAAAAGCAATGTCAGATGAATTCCATGCTGCCGCTAATAAAATAGAAGAAAAAATCAAACTGACCAACAACATCAGCCATACTCTTCTCAATACCAGTTCACCTTTTATCATCAGCGCTAACGGCGCTGACTTTTTGCAACAAAAAGATAAATATCTGCAAATATTCGCTGATATTTTGGAAAATAACAAAGGGATCTATTCTGTCTATATCGGTTTTAATGATGGCAGTTTCTATGAAATCATTAACCTCAAAATCAACGATATTTTAGAAAAAACCTATGCGGCATCAAATGCAGACAAATGGCTGGAAATCATCGTACAAAACGATAGTAAACAAACAAATACTTACGATACTAATTTCAATTTAATATCAGAAAAAGTAATAGATAACGATTATGTGGTCAAATCAAGGCCCTGGTATATTAAAGCAGCGAACGCGAATCATATTATCAAAGTGGGCCCCTATCGTTTCTCCAACATTGATTCAGACGGTGTGACCTACGCTTTAAATATTTCTGATAATAATGTGCTGGCATTAGACATACTCACTAGCGATCTATCTTCAACCTTAAAAAATTACAACAACAACAAATTACTAAAATCTCAATTGATTAATGAAAAAAATGAAGTAATCGCCTCATCCACTACGGAAAATCATATATTCGATGCCATTAAACAGTCTTTTAACGAGACAAGAACAATACCCTCACAACCAACGACCATTAATATTAATGGTGATAAATATCTTTATAACATCGCTGAAATTGACAGCTTCGCTGCCGATGAATACATACTCTCTTATGTATCACTCGATAAAATGATGGCGCCTTATTTAGAGGAGTTTGCAACATTAAATAAAACCTTCGTTGTCGTTTTTCTACTATTTTTACCACTCATTTGGTATTTTTCATCAGTTATCGTTAAACCAATTTTGCTACTCGTACAGGAGAGCGAAAAAGTGAAAAATCGAGAGTTTTCTAAAATCGCACCGGTTAAAACTATCGTAAACGAAGTAAGAACATTATCTAATTCAATGATTTCAATGGCCGAATCAATCAATGAATATCAAACGGACCTCGAACAAAAAGTTAGAAACAGAACGAAGGCATTAGAGAAAATAAATAGGGAACTGAAGATCTTGTCAATTACTGACAAATTGACTAATACTTATAACAGAATCAAGCTAGACGCCACCATGGAGAAAAAAATAACAACAAAGACTCCTGCTTTTGGCGTCATAATGATCGACATCGATTATTTCAAAAAAATTAATGATAGCTATGGCCACCAAATAGGTGACTATGCGCTAGTCGAATTTGCCAACATTCTAACGGCAGGTATAGATGATGAGATGATACTTGGGCGCTGGGGTGGGGAAGAATTCATGATTATTTCTTCACTGCCAACCTTAACAGCGCTGCTAGATTTTGCTGAGCGCTTAAGGCTAAACATTGCCAATCATACATTTACTTATATAGGCCATAAAACCGCCAGTTTTGGTGTTGCTCAATATCGCAAACACGACAGCGCTGAAAGTATTATACAAAGGGCTGACCAGGCTCTGTATCTAGCGAAAGAAAAAGGCCGTAACACGGTGGCAACAATAGACAACACATAGCATAGACACCCGCTAGGATTATCAGCCAAAGCCCTGAAAATAACGATATCTACTTTTAGCACTGTTTTTAGCACAATATTACTGAGTAGTGTTTAAAACATCACTTAGCTAAAAAGTCATTCTGGGCTGCTATTGGCTTTAGAGTCAGCTATAATAGCTTTTTCTTTTGTGGACAATATAATAATGAGCGATGAAATCAAGTATAAAAACAACCCTCTCAATGGTGTGAGTTTAAAAACACTAGTGACGGAGCTCGTTGCTCATTATGGTTTTGACATACTGTTCGCCTATCTCAATATTAACTGCTTTAAAACAAACCCCAACATTGACTCAAGTGTTAAATTTTTAAAGAAGACGCAATGGGCACGTGAGAAAGTTGAAGTTTTCTATATGTACCAGTTTAAAAGCTACCCTCGTGCCAGCTCTACACAGTTTCAACTCCCTCCTAGAGACAGAGTCGTACCGGATGGTCAAGTTGGCGCAGATCCCGCTGTTTTGTCTTTAGAAGACGCTGAAAGATTAAAACAAAAACGTATCGTAAAAGCTGCTGAGTACAAGAAGAGCCAGCGTGGTGGTAAAAGTTATTCACCGCGAAAAACCACGGGATCCAACAACAATCGTGATGACAAGCGCTCCTCAGATGACAGTTCATCAAGCACTTACAGCCCAGATGAGGACCCTTGGGCCCATTGGCGAAAATAGTTTAACACCATAGCGCTATTGTGATTAAAAATGCCATTATGTAAATTTCAGATAATGGCACAATACAACAAACACACTAAACATCCAGTCAACTTAACCTTGTTAATACTAACCAAAAAATCATTATTTTCACTAATGAAAGTTCGATGTTAATGCTTTATAGTTAACTAATTGATTTTTTATTTTTTGACACTCATAGTCGTAATAACCGCTGTAACACTTTTATACTATAACAATTAAGTTTGCTGTCATTTTATAACTAACACCCCTGTACCTTGGTGATAAAAAAAATTTCATTACATCCCAGATCACCAGGTTAAAGTGATTAGAAAAATATTAAGAGGTATAGTTTATTAAAAATAATTATAACGCGCTCTGCCTATTATTTTGTATCGCTATGGCCACCTTCAACGCAATGGCAAACGATGTACCGACAAATATTGTCGATACGCAACCAGGCGTGTGGCGCGAACTCAATTTAAGCGCTGCTGAAAATGCTTGGCTAAACAACAAGACCCAATTAACGCTCGGTATCGACCGTAATTTTAGCCCGTATGAGTGGGTTAATAAAAGAGGTGAGTACTCTGGTATCTCCGCTGATTATATTCATATACTAGAACAACGCTTAGAAATACCGATAGTACCTGTCACCAACAAGGAATCATGGTCACAAGTGCTACAGGCAGCGCGTGACGGCGAATTTGATTTTATGTCCTGCCTAGTTAAAACCAAAGAGCGTGAAGAGTACCTACTTTTCAGCCAATCTTACGTTTCTAGTAGTGCCGTTATCATTAGTGAGCAAGCCAGTGGCTATATAGGCACCCTCGATAAGCTTGAGAATAAAACAGTCGCTATCCCCAAGGGCCACTTTACTGATGAGAGATTACGTAAAGACTACCCCTTAATCAACATCATCAATACAGCGTCAATGAAAGACGCTCTTAGCTTGGTTGCAAAGGGCCAAGCGGATGCTTTTGTCGGCGATGCGACTGCCGCTAGTTTTGTCATGAAAAAAGAGGCTCTGCTTAATTTAAGCTTTTCTGGACATACTGACTATAAAAGTGATTTCAGTTTAGGGGTTTACCATAAAAACCCTCTACTATTAAGCATCCTTAATAAAGCGCTGGCGAGTATTAGCGAGAGCGAGCGCAATAGCATTTTTGATCACTGGCGCGGTTTAAAAATAACGCAGGGCATCCCGCTTGAGAAAATCGTTATTGGCTTGATTGTCATCCTTATACTGTTCCTGTCTTTTCTGTATTGGAACTATCGTTTGCGCCAATCTGAAGAAGCTCATAAACTGAGCGAGCAACGTTTCAAAAATTTAGTGGCCGCCACCGATGGTATCGTTTGGGAAGCAGATGCACTAACCGGTAATTTTACTTATATCAGTGATAATTGCGTGCGTATCTTAGGGTACTCACACCAAGATTGGCTCAGCCCCAATTTTTGGGCTTCACATATTCATCCTGAAGATCGTGACGCAAGTATCGCGTTTCGCCAAAATCACTCTGAAAACCTATCAGTTCACGAGCTTGAATACCGTTTCATTAACGATAAAAATGAAGTGGTCTGGGTTAAAGATATGATCAGCTCTATCACTGAAAACAAGAAAACATCATTGCACCGCGGTCTAATGCTAGACATTACTGCTCACAAGCAAGCTGAATTTCTTATCAAGCAAAGTGAATATCGCTTTAGAGAACTCATTGAAAGCTTACCGACGATCGCGGTACAAGGTTACAACGAAAAATTAGAAGTCACCTATTGGAATAAAGCCAGTACTGCTTTGTACGGCTATAGCCGAGAGGAAGTCAGAGGCAAACGCTTACAAGACCTCATCATTCCTGCCCATATCCGCGAAGAGTTACTGCAAAAACACCAAAACTGGTTAGATAACGGCGTTGCAATCCCCTCCTCTGAAATAGAATTACAGCACAAGGATGGCAGTACTGTACCTATTTACTCTAGTCACGCAATGCTGCGCACAGATACTAACGGCAAAGAGTTATTTTGTATTGATATCAGCTTGGCTGAACAGAAGAAAGCTTATGCTGAGCTTACCCATATGGCGCATTATGACTCTCTCACGCAACTACCTAATCGACGTACATTTAACACGCGATTAGATGAAGCAATGAAAGAAGCCCGCTTGAGTAATAGTAAAATAGCAGTAATGATGATTGACCTTGATCACTTTAAAGAAGTCAATGATACCTTAGGCCACGCTTACGGGGATTTACTGCTGCAAGAGTCAGCTAAACGGCTACTCACATGTGTACGTAAAATTGATACTGTTGCGCGCCTAGGTGGTGACGAGTTTTTATTAATTATTGAAAATGTTATCGATATTTCAACAACCGAGCGCATTGCTAATAACATTTTAGCTCAATTAAGTCAGCCATTTCTACTCAATGAAAGCCCCTCGTATATATCTGCAAGTATCGGCATTGTGCTATACCCTAATGACGCTGAGGACCAAGATGAGTTGTTAAAAAATGCCGACCAAGCTATGTACGTCGCTAAAAATAAAGGTCGCAACCGCTTCTATTACTTTACCCCTGAAATGGAACTACTTGCTCAAAAGCGCTGGCGCATGCTCAATGATTTACGTGATTCGATCAAACTCAATCAATTGCAAATGTACTATCAACCCATTATTGATCTAAGCGATGGCAAAGTCATTAAAGCGGAAGCGTTAATTCGCTGGAATCACCCCGACGGGCAAATCCCCCCTTTAGATTTTATTCCTCTAGCTGAAGAGAGCGGCCTAATAATCGATGTGGGGAATTGGGTGTTTTCAGAGGTCATTAAGCAATCTGCGCAATGGCAATTGCAAGTGTGTGTCAATGCCAGCCCATTGCAGTTTCAAGATAGCTATTTGTGTAGCGATGAGTTTTTTGACTCTATTCTCGATACCGGAATGGGCCAGCGCAGCTTGTGTATTGAAATCACTGAAAGCTTATTAATGGAGCAAGAGGGTGATGTATTAGAGAAGCTGTTAACCTTGCGCGATAAGGGCATTGAAGTATCGCTCGATGATTTTGGTACCGGTTACTCATCACTTGCCTATTTAAAACAGTTTGATATTGATTATTTGAAAATTGATAAAAGCTTTGTTAAAAACTTAGCCCCTAAAAGCCAAGACAAAGTACTGTGTGAGGCGATCATAGTGATGGCGCATACTCTGGGCATCAAGGTTATTGCCGAGGGCATAGAAACCGAACAACAACATCAACTATTGCAAGATATGGGCTGTGATTTTGCGCAAGGCTACTTTTATGACAAACCACAACCTGCAGCAGTTTTTAAATCTAGATGGCTAGAGCCTTAATATCCTTTAACATCATGTTTTTTTAAAACGAATGAGTGCAGCCTAAGATAGGCAAACTCTAGGCTGTACGATACAAACATCATATTGGCACTGGCGCAGTGCTGAGTAAAAAAAGCACAATATTAATTACTAAAAATTAACTTGCCGATTATTTACTGTTATTGTATTGATAATAATAAAAATACATTTAGCTGGTGTGATCATCTCAACTTATAGCAAATTCGTTCACCAAAAAGGGGATCCTTTTGCCAGATAAAGCCAATAATGACTACCAAATCAGTGAGAGTTCCCAACAGTCTCACGTGGTCTCTCTATTCGCATTGCTAGGGATGTCCATTACTGGCGCCATGGGTTTAGTGGGTTTATATCATAATGATCTAAAGCTAGCTGCCGCTTTATTCTTTGCCTGTTTAATTTATTTCTTAGGCTATTACATCTACAAAAAATTTAATAATATCAAACTAAGCTCTTCCATTGTGCTCTATTCGCTCTATGTACTCATGTCTTATCTTGTCTATAGCGGCGGAGTGGACAATACCGGACCGTTATGGATATTCATGGTAGCCCCAGTCTCATTATTCCTACATGGTTTAAAGCGCGGGTTAATCGATATAACCGCCTTTGTTGTCATCATTAGTGTGATCATGTTTGCACCCAAAGATCTAATTAGCCACCCACCCTATTCAACTGAATTCAAACTGCGACTACTGTACTCTTTCTTTACGATCACCTTCCTCTCTGCTGTCTATGAGTATTCTAGAGATAAATCATATAGGCACGCATTAGAACTGAGTGACAAATACCAGCACTTAGCTAATTATGACCCTTTAACGCAATTATCTAATCGTCGCCAAATGCTCACCATTTTAAAACGAGAACAAGGGCGTGCTATTCGCAACGAAGAGCCATTTTCAATCATTATCTGTGATGTTGATCATTTTAAAAATGTTAATGATCAATACGGCCACAGCGCTGGTGATGAGGTTTTAGTAGGGCTGGCGAAAATATTTACCGATAATATTAGGGAGCAAGATTTTATTGCTCGTTGGGGCGGTGAAGAATTCTTATTTATTTTGCCACAGACCTCACCGAGTAATGCCAACATAGTCGCGCAGAAGATCCAAGCAATATTACAAAACCATGTTATCACTTACCAAGGCTCACCAATAAAAGTAACGCTGAGCATGGGTATAGAGCAATTTGATGGCAGTTGTAGCATCGATGACGTTATCAATAGTGCAGATAAATATTTATACCTAGCAAAAGAATCTGGACGAAACCAAATCCAACCTAAATTTTAATTGCTAATAGTTATTAAGTATTAAAAGCTAAGTTATTAGCTAGTAAAGGCCGCTTAGCACTCAGATATGCGTAGGGTTTACTATTGCATTAAGCATTACCAGGATAGATAGCTATCTTTAAAAAGTTTATTTGAAATCTTGTGCTAATCTTAATGTGCATATAAAAAAAGCAGACGACATTAAACCAACCTCTAGATATCATCCACAATAACAGGAGTTATCAATGAACAACAAATTGAGCATTAAAGGTATTATTGCTGCATTCATATTAATCACTTTTCCACTGAGTGCTGCCGCGATAGAAACGCTGCTTACACCTAGTGAAGGTCCTGCAACAATAAAATCTAAAACAGTATCAGCAGCTGCAAGTAAGAATAAAATCAAAAAATTACAGAGTGAAAAAAAGAACATTACAAAACAAGCCCCACCTAAATCAACAGGAGGCGCTGGTAAGGTAAACGTTCAAGACTTAAACATAAATTAAAATAAGCCATACTCTAAATATTTTTGCTCGGCTCGCTTAAGATAAGATATTAAAACGATCAAAGTGCTAAAAGGATTTAGCACACATCAAGAAAAGTTTTTTAATCACTTTATCTGCACAAAAATCACCCGCTAAAACAGTAATAATGAAAACATATCCCTATCATTCATTTGATAATGCAAGTAACAACTTGATATACGTTGCTACGGACTCAAGAGATACCGACTCATTCATCGTGTGATAATTGGTACTAGGGATTTGTATCGTAGTACCATCAACTAAGCCATTAGAGGCGGCAACTATGCGCCCTAGTTCAGTACTGCCTATTGATCGCGGTTTTTCACCTTGACTAACAAGCAGCTCATTGAGCTTTTGCGCGTACTTATCTTTATACAAATAGCTAATATTATTCTTTTTGCATAAATTTTCGACAAGCTTGGTAGACTCCTTATTAAACGATGCGTTCGCATCTTTTCTCCTGAGCACCAATTGTTGCTTATTGGCCGCCTCGACATCTGGAAAAGGGCTTGTGTCGACCACAAAAAGTTGGTTAGTGGTGCTGCCAAATCTGCGAAACCATTCCAACAAATAGCGCCAGCTTTTACCGGATTCTTCTTGTGCAGTGAAAAAAGCAGTCCCCTCAAATCCAAGACTAAATAAATGTACGAGCACAGCGGCAGATATAACATTATCTAACTGCCCAGATAAGCGCCCATTTTCTATTTTTAATTTATCTTTAAAAGCAATCGGAGTTCCTGCAACCACCCCTTCAAGGCCATCAATCTCGAACGTTAAATTGTTTCTAAACTCACAGACATTGGCGTTTTTTACGATACCACTGCCTCGATATGCACCTGACCATGGCTCATATGCAAAAACGGCTTCACCCTCAAAACGTGAGGTTACTTTTGTCATTAACTCTTCAGAAACCGAATTATTTAATAAATCGGTTCTATTGCCCGCGACAAAGGCGGCAAACTGAAACTCATTAGGCCCGGTACAAATAAGCCCATGTCGATCTATATGAGCAGAGAACATCGCACTAGTTGGTTTATTGCCTTGAGCCACCAGCACCCCCTCATACCAGGTAACATTTGCTCCACGCTCCTCCAACTCACGCTGTAACACTCTAAAGAAAGAGTGCTCTGCACCTACAACGCTTGGCTGGCGTATTAAAAGCTTAAGTAAATCAATAAATTCGTTATCGAACATGAGTTATAACCCTTCGTTTGTATAAGCACCTAATACAGGGGCAGAAAACGCAAATATACGCTTTTTCTGACCTACTTCATCCATTTACTACTTAGATTCAAAGAATAAACATAACAGTGACATATTGAAAATATTTCTATCCAATTTTTAACATCAATAATTAAATAACTATAGTCAGCTTTTAACATTCATCCATAAATGAACACTACAATACGCGTGTTAATCTGTGCATAACTTAAATCACAAGAAAATCTAGGCTGGATAAAACACATAACCCTTGAATCGGACAACTAACACTGCAAACTTTTCAGCAGCTGTTTTTTAGCGTTAGATGAGCACAATATAGAGCTGAGACTTTGGTATGGCTGATTTTAGAGCAATGAGAAAACACGATAAAAACAAGAGTTGGTGCGCCTGGAGGGATTTAAATAATACTATTTAAAATATTGATTATAAACAATTTAAACATTTAAAAAATAATCAATACCCACTTAAATACCCACCAAACGATTAAACTCATTGTGATGACTCATATTCAAATCCCAATAAATACCTTATTTTACTCATACAAAAATTATATGTTTCTAGTAATAAAGTTGTATATTGAAGTAACGTGGTAATACACTAGTATTTAGTTTATACAACGAGCAATTAATGTCCGAAGATGCAATTACACTATCTAACAGATTGAGAGTTTACATTTCCGTTAAAACACTAAAAGCAAGAGGAATATTTATGTCATTTTCTGAAGATCAATTAGCAACAGCAATATTCTGTTATGAGAACGCATCAGAAGAACAGCAAGACAGATTAGAAGAAGCTGCCGATAATGAAGGTATGGATGTTATCGATTTTTTAGCAACTGAGCTAGAAAAAACAGACTTTACTTTACGAAAATATAGTTAAACAACCAATTCAATTTAATACCCTCCTTCTGCTAAAGCTTAAAAAATTTAAAGCCTATTGCATAGACGCTACGAACCGAAATGTTATTTGGCTTATTAACTATGCATAAGATAAATCTATAAACATACCTAACAACATACTAGCTATACACGCGCATACAGACGCGCATAGAAACAAATAAAAAAATCTAGGTTGGGGTGCGGAAAAGAGTTGCAAGAGTTGCAAGAATTGAATGGTAGATATAAGTATCTGATATATATAATAAATACTGTAGAATAGAAAAGTAACAAAAACGTATCTAAACAGTATTTATGCAACCATTTTTTTAAGTAACCTTCTCTATATAAAATATCTAATTAAAACAATGCATTAATTTTCTGGTACTTTAAGTGCAACAAATTGTTACTCTTTTTTGTAGCAAAAAACTGTAATAAATAATCATATTAATCAATCAGTTAAACTGTCATATTTTAGCCTGCAACCTTTGCAACTCTTTTCCGGAGGTCGACCTAAGTTTTTTTTATTTTCAACAATGAAAAAATATAAGATATTGTAGGTTAATATTACTAGGAGGTGCGTGGTTATGCGGGGTTTCAAAGCTATTAATATACTGTTCTAGCACTAGTAATCAAAGGTCTTGCGCTGTGGACAAGTAATGCAAGAAAAAAGGGCTCTTAAACGCAGCGCAGGCGTGGTGGGATGATTGCGCGGCTCTGCTGTTCGTTAAGTTTATTTATTTTAGGCGAAAAAAAACCGAATAATTATCCGGTCTTTTAAATCTGGAGCATTTCTAGCTTTCAAAAATCCAACAACGTGACTGACTTTTATCTAATGCGTGCCGGTAATTTATGTTAGCTGCTATAAACTTTGGCATCGTACTATCTTTCAGCATATTTTTATTGTGTAGTGCCTCTGGTATTGTTATTCCTTTCTCTTCACAAAGCCTCTTGAAGTTTGTCAGATTAATCGCTATTTTTTGTGGGTCTTTACTCCAGTCAACACTGTGTTTTTGTTCTGCTTCTAAGTGATAAACCAAGTCCCAAAAAGGCTTTAGCAGCGCTTCACTTGTTGGCATGCTCAATCTTTGTATTTCAGTATCCATGCGTTCTTTCGGACACATGTCCTCTAAATTCAGCCCGAACATTGCTGCCATATCAATACCGTGTTGGTCTTTCACTGCCTTAATCGCTTTAACTCTAGCAAAACTAGGATTAAAGCCTAATACCTTGGCCATGTTATTAGCAGCCACTAATTCTTTATTAAGATCACTGAGCGTATTTACTGTTGTTTTATCCTGTCCTTTTTTAGCACCTGACCAATGCTCCCAAAGTACATCATCGCATTCATTTTGGTAGGCTATTACACGTTCACGTATATCAGGATTAACTTTTGCTGGACTAATACTCATTAACCAGCCGAACAGCTTATTTAAAGGTAAACAAACCACTTTTCTTGATTGTATATCCCCAGGAAGCTGCATGGTCATAGAGAGGGTGCAGGTATTCCATCTCTCATCAGTAGAAGTTAGCTTTCTATACTGAGCTTTCCAATCTAATCCCATACCTTCAACAATGGGTTTCATTGGCACATATGGGTCTTTATTTTCCTCAGTTAAGAATAATGTAGCACCTTGGAATTGAACTGGCATGAGTGTATGGTTATTTGTTTCTTGCATCAGTAAGCTCCACGTAGCGTGTTAATGACCTAATAATGATAGCCAGCTAGAAATAGGATTAATAATATTTTAGCAATACTATCGATTAATCGCATACATTTTTTAAAATTAACATTGCAAGAAAAAGCAACTAGTAAGCGAATTGCAGGCGGGGTGGGATGATTGCGCGAGGGAGTTTTTGACTCATTGGTAATTGAAATAAATAAAGTTAGGTAATTATACTCATAACTTTAATTACATTAATAAGTTAAAGGCCTTGAATGTTTTAGGTTTTTGATTAGACTAACTTCATACGTAATAAATCAAGGTAGCTTTTATGAGAGTAGAAGGATTCTATGCCAAAGGAGTTTTTGGCTACATGGACTTCAATATTAATTTTAATGAAGATGTTAGCTTTCTTGTTGGGGGTAATGGATCTGGTAAAACTACAGCTTTAAAGTTAATGAATGCATTAGTAAATCCAAACTTCAGAGAATTAGTCCAGATACCATTTGATCAATGTTCAATTAAAGTAAAGCAATATGACACCATTAAAATTATTTCTGCATCAACACATGATGGGGTAATAAGTTTAACCGTTAGTGGGTGTCACTCTACCCTTGGGCTACCTGTTTTTTCCTCTTCTGAATTTGGTTTCTATAACAATAGAGAAAAAAAATTTGAAGAATTTATAGATGAAATAAATTTACGGAACGCAGAGCATATAGTAGTAAAAGAAATAACTAAAATTTCTTCTCCTATTTTCTTAGGTTTAGATCGCCGAACAGGATCATCTGATAATAATCGAGAAGATTATTTTCACGAACGTGAATTCTGGCTGAATAAGAAGAATCCACAATTCCGTATTTCTAAGCGCTTAATTACAGGTTCTATCGGTATTAGTCTTATGGAAACCGAGATGTCAGTGCAGAGAGCTTATAGAAGAATCAGAGAACTTGAAGATAAGCAATCTAATAAATTAAGAAATAAAATCTTATTATCTTCATTTCAATACACCAAGACCACAAATAATGAATTTGATGGTTTAAATCAAAGTACAGGAGAAGATATATTACTAGCTAGGCAAATGGAAATTAAAGAAGCGATTTCAAATATTGTCGGCAAAGATTCCTCTTTAAGTACAGAAGTTGATAAGTTTTTCAATGATATATCTAATTTGTTTAAAGATATGAAACAAAACTCTAGTGGAATATCAATCGAATGGCTTTTAAATAAAGCTCAGATTGAGCGAATGAAAAATATTGTTGACATTATTGACGAATATAAATCAAAAATAGATAGCTTTTATAAGCCTATTAACGATTTTCTTAACACAGTTAATGAATTTTATAGTGATTCAAAGAAACACCTCAAAGTAGATGCTGTAGGTCAACTAGTAGTAGAAAGGCCTGATGGTAAAGATTGTACTATTGAAGGATTATCCTCAGGAGAAAGGCAGTTATTAGTCATTTTCTCTCATGCTTATTTCAATCGTAATTCAATTAAAAGTAATGTATTCATTATTGATGAACCTGAGTTGTCTCTTCATTTAGGCTGGCAAGAGAAATTTGCTGAAACGATTTTTTTAATAAATCCTAATTCCCAATTTATACTAGCAACACATTCACCTGAGATAATAGGTAGAAATAAAAATAAAGCAATTAAGTGCAGATAATATGATACCTGAAAGAAGCCCGCAGGCTCAATCTGCGATTAGTGTATTTTTTGAAGAATCAAATGACATTGATATTTTTATTGAAGATACAGCATATGGATATTCCAAATTATTTACGACCTTATTTTCTCGTGTTTTTATTAACGATTATAAAATAGGTAGAGTATACCCTTTAGGTGGAAGAACTGCTGTTATTGAGCAACATGCTGAAAACTCAAGTAATAGACCATCTTTATACATTATAGACGGGGATTTATTTTTGCTTAATGGTGACAACGTTGAAAACGGTAATGGGCTCTTCAAGTTTCCATATTATTGTGTTGAAAACGTTTTATGTGACCCAAATGCATTACTTTATTTATTAGATGAAGAGGAGCCAGTTAAAGACATAAATGAATTATATAGTCTTTTAAACTACGAAAATTGGCTCCAAGAGAACGAAAATAAATTATTTTCCTTATTTGTAGAATATGCTATTTCTATGTTTTTAAATCCACAAGAACAAACAGTTGCATTTAAAGTGAGTGATCTTGTTTCAGGAAACAAAGGAGATATTAATGAAACTAAGCTTTCTACTAGGATAGATAGTTTAAAGGAATTAGTAATTGCTAAGTCTAGTCAAGAAGAATATGAAAGTATAAAACACCAAATACTATCAAGCTTTAATGAGTCAGGGTTAAATAAATTAGACGTAATTTCAGGAAAAGATTATTTATTTCCATTACTAAAAACACGAGCTAAATCTATTGTAAAAACTTCAATATCAGATATTAACTTTAAATTAAGATTAGCAAAAGTATGTGATATTGGAAAATTGAACTCAGCTAAAGACTATATAGCAAATTAATAAGTCCATAAATTAGCAGACTAAGATCTGTAGATCTGCTTCATTATGATTCTTAGTTTAGCTAACTAAAATCTCATACTCCTTAAACCTAACCACCTCTTCCCCAACCCAATCATTAAGTTCTAAAAACTTATTCTGTAACGGTTCAAGTTCATTCCTGGCGAAGACTTGAGCCGCTACATCTGGGCTGCTAAAACCACCTGAGTTTGTCGGAATAATACCCATTAATTGTGGTGGCACGCGATGCGCTGCGAGCATGTCGTCCCGGGTAACGTTCTTGATATTAAATATTTCATCTTTAGCTGCAACCTCACTAACCGGTATCACTTGCATTCCGTCTTTTTTGCCATTGGGTGAATACATGAATAAGTTACGAAAATTACCCGGCCCTTTAGAGTCTTTTAATGCTGTTCTTAGTGCAGTGATGTCTTCTTCATTATTAGCAGGATCTGTTAGATATAGTATGAAACCCGCATGACTGCCATTTTGATAATACTTACGCCTAAACAAAGTAGCCGACTCATTTAACCAGGCACTGTTTAGTGCGGATAGATATTGTGGTAATCCATAGATTTCTTGGTTGATATCGTTTTCGATTAGATGATGTATTTTGCCTTTGGCGAATTCATGTTCTTGATTCCAACCTTGCACAAACCAATACGTATCTAACTCTAGTCCGCGACGAGTATATTTCGCGAGTGTTGGCTTTAGCTGTAGCTTCTTACCGAATGGCCCTTCCCTCGCTTCTAAATAACTATTACCAAACACCATAAAGTCTAATGCCCAGCGTCTAAAGGCATCTCGGCTTAATAGTTTATGAGGGATAAAACAGCTCGCTAATACATCACGTTTAAAATAGATCGGGCTTGAATGATGTACTGCTGCAGGTAATGATTTTGCTAAACCATCAAAGGATATCGGAGGCTCATACCACTTTTGCATCTGAACACATTCGATATAATTCATTAAATCCATTTTATCTAACACAGGCACCGGATCACCAAAGCTAAAAGCTTGGCTGCTATGATTTGATTTAGCCTCATCACTTACAGTTGACTCAGTTTTTTCTAGTGTATTAGCTTTATCACTAACGGGTATCATTCGTATATCTCCAATATATTTTTATTTGCAGTGTTCAAGCCACCGTCTAAAGGTTCTTTGTCTAATGCATGCATGGTTGCCCACGCCAAATCTGCATGACCTGTTTTACTGTCACGCCCTGCATTGAATGTCATTTTTGTGCCGCTTGCGGTGGTGGTTTTGCGAATGGCCATAAATGATTGAGCGATGTCAGTACTGCCTGCATCAAACTCCAATCGACCTTTACTAATGATGTTATAAGCCTTCATCACTAAACCCACTTTTATTTCTGGGGTATATTGATACTGTTTAACGGTAGGGTAAAAATTGCGTACTAATTGATAAACGGCTGATCCGATGCCAGTAGTATCAATACCAATATGGACGACGTTATAGCGTTTGGTAATCTCTTCAATCTGTGCCGCTTGTGATTGATAATCTAGGCCACGCCATTGATGTCGCTCTATAATGCGATGCTTTCCTCCAGGAGTACTTGAAGGTAAAACCACCACGCAACCGGCATTATCACCATGCTCATTTTCACCATTAGGGTCATAACCTACCCAAACAGGTTGATCACCTACAGGCCTTGGCGCAAACGGTTTAAAATCATCCCATTCATCCCAGCTATCAACCATGCATTTTTGTAACATCATCAAGCCAAAGATACTGGCGTGATCATCCACAAACTCGCACATCAATAAATTTAGATATTCAAGCTCGCTATACTCTAAACGTAACTGGCTAATATCAAATAAATCACAGCCTTGAGCAATCGCATCCTCTACCGTAACGATATGGCGCCATTGACCATCTGCACATTTAAAACCGTCTTTAAGCTTTTGATGGCTAATATCAACATCTACTTTGTCTTTTTTCGCTCGACCTTTATTGAACAGTTCACCGGACCAAAACGGGTAGGCATCATGACTTAAACTAGAAGGTGTTGAAAAATAGGTTTGTCGCCAATGCTTATGAATGGCCATACCCGATGCCACTTTACGAAGCTCTTGGAATTTATACGTCCAAAAGTATTCATCAAAGTATAAATTTCCATGATAACTTTGTGCTGTTCGTGCGTTGGTACCTAAAAAGTACATTGTGGCACCATTGGGTAGCACGATCGGATCACCGGTTAATTCAATGTCCGCTACTTCTGCTGCATAGTTAATGATGTATTGTTTGAAAACATGGGCCTGTGCTTTGGATGCCGATAAGAATATTTGATTGCGCCCAGTTTCTACGGCATCTAAAAAAGCCTCTCTTGCAAAATAATAGGTGGCGCCTATTTGTCGCGACTTTAAAATATCTCTAATGCGATGCTCTAAGCCTGCGTGGTACCATACTTTTTGATAATCGAATAATTCATCCATAAATGCATCGCGTAACATTTGCGCTTGTTCTTCTGAATAATTATTTCTTAATATCTTCTTTTTAGGTTTTGCATTGCGGTTGGCTACTTTGGGGTTCAAATCGCCTTCGTGACCACCGGGTGATTCATAACGCCGAATACGGGCTAAACGCTCAACTTGCCTACCCAGCAAATCAATTTCTTTAAAGTCACGGCCGTCTTTTTCTTCTTTGACAATTAATTGAATCAACCGTGCTTCAAGCGTCCCTTCAACACGATCAATCGGCTTCGTTTTATCCCAATCATCACGGCTTTTCCAACTATGAATAGTGGTTTCTTTTTCTTCTAAAATTTCGGCGATACGCACCACACGCCAACCTTGCCAATATAAAAACTTAGCTTGTCGACGATTATCAATGTCTGTTTTATTGGCTGCTAGCCGTTGTGTTTTATCGCTCATACCCTTAGATTAACGGGTATCCCCTCCTCTTATTTTAATTCTCTTTGTAACAGTTCCTTATACATTCACCTCACATTGTTCTTGTCTTCTAGCTGGCTAATCATAGCGGTCTTAGAGTAACCATTATCTAGTTACCGCTTAAATTCTTAGTGATGAGGCCAGCCATGTTAAAAAGTAAATATTTTAGAATTGCAGTTGAAGGCGACACAACAGATGGCCGTGAAATTGAACGCAAATGGCTTGAAGATATGGCGACCACCTATAACCCTGATAAATACACAGCACTGATTAATGTTGAACATATGCGTGGTTATGGCCCGAACAGTGATTTTGGTAATTACGGAAAAGTATTAAATTTAAAAACAGAAGAAATTGACGTAGACGGTCAACAACGATTAGCACTGTTTGCTCAAATTAATCCCAATTCACGCTTGTTATCTCTGAATGAGCAAGGCCAAAAACTATTCACCTCTGTTGAAATTCAACCGGATTTTGCAGGAAAGCAAGAAGCTTATCTTGTGGGTTTAGCGTTAACAGATTCGCCGGCATCTTTAAGTACTGAGTTACTGCAATTTTCTTCTACTGCAGAAGTCAATCCATTCACTGTTCGCAAACTTAACCCTAACAATTTATTTAGCGCAGCCCTTGAAGCCGACCTTGAATTTAATGATAGCGATGCGCCAAACGAGCCAAGCCTATTGCAAAAAGTGAAAGCGATGTTTTCTAAATCAGACAAACAGCAAAATGCTCAATTTTCTGATGTGCATCAAGCGGTTGAGACCATTGCAGGTGAAGTATCAACCCTGCAAGAAAGCTTTACACAACATGATGAAATGGCGACCAAGTTTGACGAGCTTATCAATCAGTTCAAGCAAGAATCAGCAATCAATAAAACATTTAGAGAGAAAATTGAAAACACCGATTTTAATCAACAACGCCCAGCAGCAACGGGTGGTGATGGCGTAATAGCAACTGATTGCTAACCCTGCACGTTTAAAGACCAGACTGTAATTGACCGGAGATCTACCATGCGCAATACCACACGTATCGCTTTTTCGCAGTTCCAAAGCACTATTGCACAATTGAATAATGTATCAGACATATCAAAAAGTTTTAATGTTGAGCCTTCTGTTCAACAGACATTAGAAACACGAATGCAAGAAAGCTCAGCCTTTTTAAAATCAATTAATATTGTTGGTGTGACTGAGATGAAAGGCCAAAAATTAGGCCTTGGCATTGGTAGCCCTATTGCCAGCAACACCGATACCAGCGATAAAGATCGACAAACGAAAGACCCTACCAATTTAGAAAAGAACGATTATGAATGTCGCAAAAATAACAGTGATACTCACATCAATTACAACAAGTTGGATATGTGGGCGAAATTCCCGAATTTTCAAACACGCATTCGAGATGTCATTTTAAAACGACAATCACTTGATCGTATTACGATTGGTTTTAATGGTACGACCTATGCAGCAGATAGCGATATTTCAGCGAACCCAATGCTGCAAGATGTCAACATCGGTTGGCTACAAAAAATGCGAGCAAACGCATCTGCACGTGTTTTATCAGAAGGTGCAGCAGCTGGCAAAGTGACTATTGGCACAGAGGGTGATTATGTCAATTTAGACGCGTTAGTGATGGAGGCCGTTAATGAATTGATTGAGCCTTGGTACCGTGAAGATACTGAGCTGGTTGCCATTGTCGGCCGTGACCTATTGCACGACAAATATTTCCCTTTGGTGAATAAAGAGCAAGCACCATCAGAGATGATGGCAGCTGATTTAGTGATTTCCCAAAAGCGTATTGGTGGTTTAGGGGCTGTTCGTGTGCCTTTCATCCCTGCAGGTACCATTTTGATCACTCGTTTAGATAACTTATCCATTTATTACCAAGAAGGTAGCAGACGTCGCCATATGGAAGAAAATCCAAAACGCGATCGCATCGAAAACTATGAGTCTTCTAATGATGATTACATTATCGAAGATTACCAAATGGCGTGTTTAGTAGAAAACATTCAAATCTTATAACTCTAAATTCTTCGATTAAATGATGCATTAGATGTAGGGGCGCACATTATGAACTTAGCAAGAAAACACTTTCAAAAGACAATGGCTGCAAAACAGTCATTGGAAAAGCCAACAGATCACATCAGGCCTAATGCCAATCAGCATGAATTAATGATGGCACAGCTACACAACCATTCACGTGCATTAAAAAAAACACAATCATTGGTAGCAAAAGCAACTATTAAAGCCAGTTATATAGCCGATTATCAAGCCTACATTGATGGCGTTATCAGTGCCGATTCTGGCAATAAAGATGATGTTGTCACCACTATCATGCTTTGGTGCATAGACGCAGGCAATTATGCATATGCTCTGCAAATTGCGGCCTATGCACTAAAACATGACTTACCGATGCCTGATAAATTCGGTCGCAATACAGCGTGCATTATCGCTGAAGAAATTGCATCTGCGGCATTAAAAGCACCAGAAGACGACAAAATATCACTCGATGTTTTATCCACTGCTTGGGAGTTACTTGAAGGTGCTGACTATCACGATCAAGCAAAAGCAAAACTACTTAAAGCGTTAGGCAATGCCAATAAAGATGCGAATCACCCAGAGTCAGCCATTGAGTTTTATAAAGAAGCATTGCTACTCAATGACAGGATTGGCGTTAAAAAAGAGCTGACCGCACTTGAGAAACAAGTCAAAGACAGCATTGAGCCAACAACACCAGATTCAGAGGCCACCACCTCATAACCGAGCGTCCCGCGCACCACGGCGGCACGGTACACAATCTTAGAATCATCCCCTCTTTGATTAATGTGCCGTCCACCGCCGTACTTAATTTAGCAACCGATTAAGGGTACAACATGAGTGCATTTTTAGTAACAGGCCAAACGACAGAAGATAGTGACATTGTTAATGATGTTTTCTACCCCGCTATTAGCCCATGTGTCTTTCGTGAACTCATGCGATTAGATAACTCTGTGACTAATCCGCGTGTGCGCCACGCTTTAATCGATGCCATGGGCAAAGTTAACGCCGATTTAGATGAGTGGCGAACACAACAGCAAGACCTAAATTATCTCAATTTATCACAGGTACCTGCAGCGATTATTGATAGCAAGAGTCTGCATGAACACGATTACCAACGGGCTGTATTTTGTTTAGCTAAATCTGAAATCACCGAGCGTTATCAAGATTATGACAGCACCGCATCTGGTATTAGCCGAGCCGAAGAAATGGAAGCCTCTATTGATGATTATAGGCGCCAAGCAAGGTTCGCTATTCGTCGTATTCTTGGCAAACCTCAAGCAACGGTTGAGCTTATCTAATGCAATACCGATCGGTGCAAGGCGATACCTTAGACCTTATTTGTTACCAGTATTACGGTACCTCACATTTAACGACTGAAATTGTGATGCAAGCTAACCCTGACCTTGCGGAGAAAGGGTTAATTATTGAAGAAAACACACTCATCGAATTACCCACCATCAACAGCACTACCCCAGTTGCCAATACCACACAGCTGTGGGATTAAGGAGTAAACCAATGGCCGAGCCAAGTTCAACAGTCACTGCCGTCTTAAGCGCTTCCATCGGCCTTGCGAGTTTTTTACCAGGCATTGATGGTAATGCTCTCATTGGTGCATTTGCAGGGGCCACCTTATTTGTAATGACCTCAAAAGAACTGGGCCTGATCACCCGCTTTATCTACTTATTCATCAGCTTAATCATGGGCTATGTTCTAGTACCCACTGTACAGGCACATAGTTTTATTGATGAGCCAGCACTCGCTGGGTTTGTTGCCAGTTTATCGTGCATCACGATTGCTCTTAAAGGTATGCATCATATAGAAAACACCAATCTCATTAACTTACTAAGGGGGAAATCGAAATGACTATACAAGATATTCTGCTGTGTATTATCTCGTTGGCTAGCTGCTTTAGGCTGCTATTTTATCGACGTGGTTCATCCCCTTTTAAAGCCGGTTACTCATTTCTAGCTTATCTGTTGATTGTGATTAATGGTGCCATTGGTTTAGCTATATTAACGGGGTTATTAAACTGCATTTATATACCTAACACTCTCATAGCCATCATGATCATCAACGCGATCGCTATTTTTTATTGTCATGGCAATGTCGCGCACTTAGTGAATATTTTTCGGAGGACATCAGTATGATATTGGTTTTAGGGGACTCAGGTGCGGATGTAAAAGTACTGCAGCACAGATTAACAAAAGCAGGTTTCAGCGTCATTGAGAGCGGCCAATTTGATGAGAAAACCTTAAATGCAGTCATCAGTTTTCAACATAAAAACAATTTAGTTGTTGATGGTATTGTCGGTAACAAAACGACGTCGGCATTACTGAACAAAGATCAAACTCGCTGGTTAAGCCAACAAGATTTAGAACACGCAGCAAAAGAACTCGATGTTGATATGGCCAGCATTCATGCCATTAAAGCGGTTGAAAGCAAAGGCCTTGGTTTTCTTGATGATGGTCGCCCTAAAATACTTTACGAGCGCCACATCATGCGCCGCCAATTGCGAAAGAATGGTTTAGGTAACATTGCTATCAGTAATGCAGAAAATAACTTCCCTGATTTAGTAAATCAAAAGCCCGGCGGTTATAAAGGCGGTGCCGGTGCACACTATCGTTTATCACTGGCCAAAACAATTCATGAAAACAGCGCACTTGAAAGCTGCAGCTGGGGCCTATTTCAAATCATGGGTTTTCATTGGAAATCGTTAGGTTATAAAAGCGTACAAGAGTTTACCGAACTAATGTACCAGAATGAAGGTAATCATTGGCAAGCCTTTATACGCTTTGTGAAGGCTGATAAAGCATTGCACACCGCGCTGAAATCTAAAAACTGGGCAGAGTTTGCACGTTTATACAATGGGCCTGCTTATAAGAAGAACAATTACGATACAAAACTGGCCAGTGCCTACGCTAATTACACCCCAAGGAAAAAGGCTTCGTAATGGCATATTCAATCATTGTGTTAGGGTTTATTAGCCTTTTATCAGCGGGTGTTAATTACTGGCAATACCATCAGCAACAAGACACCACCAAACAACTGGCTGTGGTATCAAAAACATCTAACGATCGTTTAGAAGTGATCGGTCTATTACAAAATAACATTCAGCAACAGGCTGTGCATGTTCAAGCGTTAAACCATACACAGGTTGATCTTAGTAACCGTTTAGCCGACAGAGAGCAATTGTTAAGGGATTTGAAGAATGAATATAAAGATTATCAAGCATGGTCTAATGTTAAGTTGCCTGTTATTACTCAGCGCTTGCGCAAGCGACCAGCAATCAACGGCGCAGCTGCTTATCAGCAATACCTGTCCAATCATCAGCCCTTGCAACCTGCCACCAAGCAACCCCATCACTAATGCGGACTTAGAGCTGACGCTTGAACATACAGAGGCTGCTTGGGCGCAATGTGCTGCGAAGGTTGATATCGTTATTGAATGCCAAGCAGATGTTAAGAGTATTGTTCAATGAACAAACCATTATCTTTGCGCAATCATCTACTCGCTAACAGTCAATACCTTAAGCGTAATCCTGATGCCTTGTTAATCATTATTAATGACGGCCAGCTTAGCACCCGCCTACCGCTAAATTTTAATTTCAATTATCACTATACCTTACAAGTAATCATCACTGATTTTGCAGAACACCCCAATGCTGTTATTGCACCATTACTGGCTTGGCTAAGAGTCAATCAAATTGATTTAAAAGAGGATGACATCAAATTTGAAGCGGAATTTATCAGTCATGATAAGATTGATTTAGAATTTAACTTCCCACTCAATGAATGTGTACTGGTGAGCAAAGATGAAAACAACGCTTTTATCGCAGAGCATTTAAAAGAACCCACACCAGATTATAATTTAGATAACCCTGATCCATACAACGAGCTATTCCCTATAGCAAAACCTAACCATGAATGATTTAAAACTCCTGGCTAATTGGCTAGATCCCCTATTGCAACAAATCACACCCGCTGCGCGAAAGAAACTAGCCAAAGAAATAGGTACCGCGTTACGAAAATCACAGCAACAGCGTATTAAGGCACAACAAAATCCAGATGGTAGTCACTTTGCCCAACGTAAAAAGTCACAGAAGAAAGGCCGAATCAAACGCAAAGCCATGTTTGTTAAAATCAAGCGGGCGAAACACCTAAAAATAAAAGCGAGTGCCAATAAAGTCAGTGTTGGTTTTTTTGGTCGTATCGCTAGAATAGCCAAAGTACATCAACAAGGTTTACGGGATAAACCGAATAAAAACAGCAGGGACATTCGTTATAAAAAGCGTGAGTTACTTGGATTTACTCAGAAAGACAAGGATATGATATTGGATATTTTATTAGAGCATTTATCTTGATCAATGTAATCATCATTACAAACTAAAGCTTTTTAATGGCATAAAATAAATTCGGTAATAGAAAGATCCCAAAACCTCCAAAAGTAGTCATTTCCTAAGTATTAATTACACCTTTGAAACGTGTATCCTCCTCCGATATGTGTGTAATAATTAGACTTATTACTATATTGATCCTATCATTATAAAAAACTGATTATAAACACAGTGTTATTTGGATTTTAAACTAATATCGTGCGCGTTTACACATTGAACTATAAGCTTTCTGCTTTTTGCGCCCAATAATTTGAAGTACTACATGCTTCGAATATCACTAAGGAATGTTTAAGACATGCTAACCATTGTGTGAATTCAGACGGTGTCATTTCTTTATTAGAAAGTACCTTATTATTGTGAAAACACATAGGCTTGAATAACATCCTTTGCCAAATCAACACCAACTGTAGTAATGTTAATATTTACGACTCCAAATTAGATGAATACTTATTGTTCCATAAGCATCAATATATAAAAAGGGGGTCTAATTATCTGTTAGGGCTCAGTCTCAATCAATCAATCAATCAATCAATCAAATAAGAATTAACATGACTCAAGAATTAATATTAAAAGATACTGTAGATGAAATTAAAGGTAAGAATAGTCTTTCATTGGAAATTGAAAAGGAGAGGTTAAAACATTTTTTCCACATGCTACATGGTGAACCTACAACCAGAACTAGACCTTTAAAAGGTGCAGTATTAATCACTAAGTCAGACATCGATGGTTTAGTTAAAAAGTTAAAAGAGCAACTAAAACTAGTGCATGTCACTGATGCTGCAATTAGTGTCAGTATAGGTTTTGAGAAAGACGTTATAGAAAAGTCTTATGAAGAATTTACGAAGAACGATTGGCAAGACCCAGATAAATCCAAAGAAGTAATAATTAGAGTACATTTTATGTACGAAGACCTTGATTGTAAAAGTACAATCAAGAATTCTCTATATATTCGTATTGCAAAAGGTCTTAAAGCCGGAAATATATTCCAAATGTTAGCATCATCAGACATGGATAGTTTAGATAATATAGAAGATTTAATGTGCCCAGTATTTTGCCGTACAGACAACATCAATGATAAATTAAGTAAAGATTTATTGGGTGTTGTCGAAGAGTGGCACGCAGGTCAAAAACAGCCAAATTTGATTTCAGGATCTTATGAATATCTTAAAAAACATAAAAACGTTGTAGCTAGATTAGTTCATTATTCTTTACCTTGCGCATTAACGTTTATTTTATGTTACTTCACTTTTGCAATACCTCAATTATTCGCTATTGAATTACAAATACCAGCTTATATTTCTGTGGTTATATCATCAAAGTTACTACTGTCATTTTTTCTTGCACATGGTGTTTCTAAAGCTAAAGGTGTTTTCATGAAACTAAGCGGAATTTCACATGAAGATGTGATTTTTGATATAACTAAAGGTGATGATAAAGAATATTCAGAAGTTATGAATAAAAATAAAGCATTATTTTCATCTGCGAGATCTACTTTTATCTGGGTTTATGCTCAAGCAATAACAGGAAGTATCATCGCTGCAACTATTTTTGAGTTGCTAAAGCCCTAACAAGCACTTCAAACGGAACAAAAACAGTTGGTTAGGTTCCGCTTCGCTTCACATTTTAACCAACTGTTTTTGTCCGCTTAAGTGGGCGTTAAGCATCCACTACACATGGAGCAAATATGAACTTTGATGAACTAGCATACTCTGAGATTATTTATATTGAAGGACAAGAATATAAAGCTAAAAGAGATATGAATAAAGGAACTGTATCTATTCCATATACTGATGAGCCTGATGTGGGAATCGGTGACGTTATTACTCAAAAGTCTGGTAAACGGAAAATATCTCTTAAAGTGTTAGATGCGTCTTTTTTAAAAGATGGCACTCTTAATATCGGCACAAAGCACCCTAATGTTGTGAAACTAAAAGTAGAAAATACCACTACAAAAGCCCATAAAGAGCCGGCGCAGCCTAGTACTATTAACATTGGCTCTGTTACAGGCGAGCAAGTCCAAGTCGGTAACAATAACACCCAAACTGTAAATATAAGTGTTCAGCAGTTAGTTGAAGAAATCGCAAAGACTAACGATCCTGAAGCAAAAGGCTTACTAAAAAAGTTACTTGAAAATAGCACTGTCGGTAGCCTTGTTGGAGCTGGGGCTTCGGCATTAATTGGTCTTCTATAAATGCTTAACAAGGCTATCAATTTGACCGCTTTACGCTTCGTTCCTAGCGGCAAATTATGCCGGCATTATGTGAATACTTTCTAGCTACGAGGAAATAACCATGAAGATAGGATTTTTTAGGTTCTTAGTAGTAATAATGCCAATACTGCCATCTATTTCAAATGCGCAGGTTCAAGGGCCTTTTACTTCAATAAATATTGGAGGAGCTAATATGTATTGTACAACCGCTCAAGTTCAGAACGCTGCTATATATATCGACCCTAACGTAAATCAGTTTATCGGCATAGCTTCACATAACGGTTATCCTACGATTCAGCTAGGGCCTGGATTTTTTAACAGCGTGCCAGGGTTTGTCGGGCAGTTCTGGTTTCTTCATGAATGCGCGCATCATGTCGTTGGTAGTAACGAGGCTAGCGCAGACTGCTTTGCCATTCGAAATATGCGTAACTTAGGTCTAATTTCGCACCGCCAGCAAGTTAATATCTTGCTGAATCAAATTTCACAAATGCCGGGAAGTTACACGCATCTTCCAGGTCCTCGTAGAGCACAAAATATATTTCAATGTTTAAATTCATAGCATTTCACATAAAAAACAAAGACAGCATCACCCTGCGGACTGGATGCGCTAATGCGCTCCGCTGCTTTGGGCCTTATGCGATGAATGCTATCAAGCAAGGATAGAATAATGAGAATAGAAATAGATTATCTTGCAAAGATATTGGAAATTTTCTTAGAAGCTGATTTAGCACATATTGCAATAACAGACTTTCCAAATTTAGGTGTCGATATTTTCAATGATGATGGTTTAGATGAAAAATTCTTGTTTCATTTGCAGATTGCTATTGAAAATGGATTAATTAGCAACAGAGATATGTATGTTAATGGGCTTAAGTCAATAGGAATTACTCTTGGTGCAGGTAGTGGGGTTTCATTAACCCCAATTCCAATAAGACTAACGCAGAAAGGCCATGATTTTGCTAATGCTCTACACAATAAAGAAGTACTTAAAAAATTAAAATCTGAGCTTAAAGATGCACCATTTAAAACAATCTTTGATGGGAGCCAGAAACTACTAGAACACTTCCTAAAAAAGAAGCTGGATGCTTTATTAAGTGAAGACTCATAACAAGGTTATCAAAAGGATATTTTTATAACAAAAAAGTAAATCTCATATGATTTTTTAATACTCTACGCAAACTCCCATCCAGCTACTCTCATACTATGTGTTTGTAGCTCCAACATATACAACTACGACACATCGCTTTTTCTCACACGTAATGCAAAATTGCATTATGAATACTTCAGACCTAGAACGCCTCATTCAAAACCTTATCCGCATCGGTACTATTTATGCCGTTGATGAATCGGCACGTAAAATAAAAGTCACTAGCGGTAAACTGGTGACACAATGGCTAGATTGGCCTGCAGAAGAAGGCCGAAATTATAAACGCTGGCGGCCACTGCGTTTAGGGACTCAAGTTATTCTAGCAAGCCCGGGTGGTGACCTCTCACAAGCCATGATTATTGGCATGCTGTATAGCGATGCACTCCCACCACCTTCCACTGATCCTGATATAGATTTAATCCAATTTGATGACGGTAGTTTTATCCAACACAACCACGGTACCAAACACTTAAGTTTTCATAGCGCCGGTGATTTAACCATTACCTGTGTGGGTGATATGTCATTAACAGCGGATGGTAACATCAAAATTGAAGCCACTCGTGTTGATATTAACTAGGAGCTTACTATGCCAGCCGTTGCCCGTTTAGGTGATTCTTGTACCGGCCATGCTGATTTTACGCCACGTGGTAATTCTGGTGCCAGTAATAATGTGTTCGTTAATGCGATTGGTGTGCATCGCCAAGGGGATAGCTACCCGGTTCACTGTAACCCTATACCGTTATGCCATGGTGGATCACTTGCAGGTGGTAGCGGTAGTGTTTTTGTTAATGATAAAGCCATTGGCCGTGTTGGTGATGGAGTCAGTTGTGGTGGCTCTATCGCCAATGGCAGTGCTAATGTTTTCGCTGGGGGTTAGTAATAACATGACAGGAATGCAAGTAAAAACAGGCCGCGCGATTACTAGTGAGCTTGAACATATTAAACAATCTGTGACTGATATTTTAACCACGCCTATTCAAACACGTTTAATGCGTCGAGATTACGGCAGCGTATTACCTGAACTAATTGATCATCCCCTCAATACAAAGAATATTTTACGTTTATATGCTGCCATCGCCGTTGCCATTATTCATTGGGAGCCACGCTATCAAATTATCGCTATATCAATGCTACAAAACGGTAGCAGTGTTGAGTTAGAAATTACTGGCAATACCAATGATCAACCCAACAATATCAGTATTAGGTTGTAAACGATGAGTACTAACAACGCACTAGATTTACAAAAACTGCCTATCCCTGATGTACTAGAAATACTCGATTACGAAACAATACTGGCCGAAGTCAAAGCGGATTTCTTATTATTAGCACCTCAGTTTGAAGAGGTGATCAATCATGAATCTGAGCCTGTTGTTAAGCAGCTAGAATTCATTGCTTACACCAAACTACAAATGATGCAAAAGATTAATAATTCCGCAAAGGCCATCATGTTAGCGCATGCCAGTAATGCAGATTTAGAGCATTTAGCAGCCAATGAAGGGGTTAGTCGTTTAGTCATTGATGAAGGTAATGCTGATGCACTACCCCCTGTGTTACCCACTTACGAGCTTGATGATGATTTACGCTATCGTACACAACTAGCACAAGAAAGCCGCACTAATGCTGGGCCTAATGGTGCTTATATATTTTTTGCGCGCATAGCACACGGTAATGTGCTTGATGCCTCTGTGATTCGTAAAGTACCAGGTACTGTGATGTTAGATGTATATATTCTGTCACGTATTGATAACGGGATTGCAGACCAAACCCTATTAGATTTGGTGAGTGAAACACTTGATCAAGAAACGGTTTTGCCTTTGTGCGATCGTGTCACTGTTTACCCATGCACTATGGTTGAATACCAAATTGCAGCGACATTGTACTTTTCACCCGGCCCTGATCGCCAAGTATCATTAGCGCAAGCGCAAGCTAATATTGAACAATATACTGAGCAACAGAAACTGATTGGCCGTGATATTAATACCTCCGCTATTTATGCCGCTCTACATGTGAGTGGTGTTGAAAAGGTCGATTTAACATTACCTCTTATACCATTAACGATCGATAACAAAAGTGCGGCTATTTGCACCAACATTACATTAGTGGATGGAGGGATTTATGACGACCTCCTCTAACTCAACCTATAAATCATTATTACCGCCTAACAGCAGTGCGCTAGAACGTGCATTAGAACAAGTGGCAGCTAAAGCACTCGACTTACCGATTCTTATTAAACAATTACACGATCCTGATACCTGCCCTGCTGCTTTATTACCATGGTTAGCGTGGTCCTTATCTGTGGATGAGTGGGACAAATATTGGTCCGAGCAGCACCAACGCCAAGTGATCAAAGAAAGCCGCCAAATACATCGAGAGAAAGGCACCCCTAAAAGTATACGCCGTGTGTTAGCGGCAATTGGTTTTGATGATATTGATATTGTCGCAGGCTTAGATGCGGGTATCTATAACGGTGCTATTAAATATGATGGCAGTCACTTTTTTGGTGATGATACCCAGTACGGTACCTTTTACCGAATCTATTTAAAAAAGCCCGTCACAATCGAGCAAGCACAACAAATACACAGAGTCTTAGATAAAACAGCCCCTAATCGCTGTGCGTTATATGCATTACATTTTGAACAAGCACAAGCCGCCTACAACGGCGCAATCCAATACAACGGTATATACAGTTACGGAGTGGCATAACATGGCAACCATTACAGAGACAGCAACCTATGATGAAGAAGTGTATCAAATAGGAACCGATGACGCAGTCATTGGCGGTGAAGATGGTATTGCCAATGCCAGTGCAAAAAACTTGGCCAATAGAACGGCTTGGCTTAAACAACAAATTGAAAATGTAATATTAAAAGCTAATTTAGAGTCAAATAACGCCGACCTTGAGCTATTAGCTAAGAGTATTGAAAAAATTGCTAATGAAAGCGCACCAGAAGTAGCACTAAGCAATGCAATTGATAGTTCAAACGAAGAGATAGCAGCATCGTCAAAGGCGGTTAATGATCTCTATTTGATGTTAACAGCGGAGCTAGGTAAAGAAGAATTAGGTACGCCTTTTTGGCACCTAGGCGAAACACCACCTATCGGGGCAATGCAGTTTGAAGGACAGATATTAGACCGCTCTGAATATCAAGAGCTCTGGGATAGTCTAAAGACCCCTAATCGAAATATCAAATTAGTAACAGAAGCTGAAAAAACAGCAAGTAATTTAATTGGTTGCTGGGGTTTGGGTGATAATTCTTTAACTTTTTCTGTACCAGAAATTCGAGGCGAGTTTCTTAGAATTTGGGATGGCGGCAGAGGTGCAGACTCAGGTCGAGTATTGGGGAGCTGGCAGGTAGATTCATTCAAGAGTCATGCCCATAAAGATGCGTGGGCAAGAGATAACAACAACGTGGATTACGGTGGCGGTGTTGGTGGCAGATACCGTAGCCCTGGTACTGGATATACTACCAGTTCAGCAGGCGGTGCAGAAACCAGACCTAGAAATGTTGCGTGGATGCTTTGCTTCTATTATTAATGACTATGAGAATAAATTATGTTTTTGAATAAATTTGACCCATTAACGCGCGAATTCACAACTACTGTTAATGCTCCTGTAAATCCAAAACAACCTAGTAAATTCTTAGCTGTTTTAAATAGTACAGCTGACTCGCTGCCGGAATTATCTGAACATCAAACAGCAATACGATCCGTAGATGACACAAAGTGGGAAGTTGTAGAAGACTATCGAGGTAATGCCTGGAACAAGGAAACCAAAGAACAAGTGCAAATAACAGAACTTGGTGCACTCAATGCATCTTTAACGAAACTAGAACCATCTGAATTCGATTTCTGGCAAGATAATAAGTGGATTGAAGATAAAGATGCATTGTTAACAGATTTAAAAATTAAAGCTATTGCGAAAGTGACAGTCTTCGCCAATCAATGCCGCCGCCAAATAGCCGGCGATGTTGATCATTTAGAAACTGCCGAATGGTCAGAAAAACGCTTAAGAGCTTTACGTATATTTAACGATGAAGCTTTACCAGGTGATGTTGAAAAAGTAGAGACAGAAGTTCTATATCGCGGTAAAGGAGAGACTGTCACTGAGTTAGTTGCCAAAATCATTGATAACGCCAATCGATATGAAAACGCTTCGATCATAATCACTGGTTTGACGGCTTTTGCGACAGATGCTATTAATAATGCAACAACCAACGAAGAAATAGAAACTCTCCTTGTGTCACTAAAAGACAAAGCTTTATTAGAGTTAGCGAGGCTTTAACTATGGCAGTTTATCTTTACACTCTTGACCCGCCCTATCGACACGTTCATACACATTTTGACGGTGTGGAATTCAGCAATCAATGGATCACTATAAGCAATGGGCGGTTAACAATTAATTCCCAATATTCATGGGATGGCTGTACACCTAAAGTGCAACCATTAGGCTTGTTCACTATCGGCACGCCTGATGGCAGTTTACGTTTTGGTAAGCCTTGGCTTTATTATCCAAGCTTAGTTCATGATGCACTTTGCCAATTTCGTGATGAGCTACCTTTCACAAAACAACACGTTATCGATATATTTGAGGAGCATTTACAACAAGTAGAATGGCCGCTGTGTACACTTTACGTAGCCGCTGTTAAACGTTTCGGCCCGCAAGACTTTAGATAAGAATAGACGAGGGCTGCTTAAAGGTATTGGAGTACCCAAAAGCCGTCAGAACATAGTATATAACACTATGAACCAACCAAGGCCCCCGCGCCGTGTACACAGCGTGGCAAGCCTACCATATATTTTTGGTGAGGTTCAATAAGTGAAAAACATTCGCTGTAATAATTGTAACAAACTTTTAGCAAAAGCCATTTTTATTCAAATAGAAATTAAGTGCCCGCGCTGCAGGCATATTAATACTAAATCGGAGTGCCACAGAGCCCCAAAGCCATTAGGCGATGTACAAAATGATAGAGATACACCAATGCGACTGTCTCGAGCTACTTAACAAACTTGAAGATAATTCCATCGATTTAATAGCAACCGACCCGCCCTATTACAAAGTTAAATCGGATGGTTGGGATAATCAATGGAAAAATCGCGCGGATTATTTGCAATGGATGAACCAAGTGTTCAAAGAATACCAGCGCGTTCTAAAGCCCATAGGTAGTTTGTATGTTTTTGCGAATCCTTATTTAGGCTCACATATTGAATTAGAAGTTGAACAACATTTTAATGTGTTGAATCATCTAGTGTGGCGCAAGTCTTCTGGTAGATTTAGGGGAGCAAATAAAGAGTCATTGCGAAAATACTTTCCTCAAACAGAGCGCATTATTTTTGCTGAATCTAACAAATCAAAAGCCTTCCCTTACGAGCCGATACTCAGTTATTTAAAGTCAGGGATTAAACGATCTGATCTAAGGCCTGCAGATATACATCGTTTAACGGGAACGCAAATGTATAACCATTGGTTTGGGCGCTCTCAGTTTACATTGCTCAGTGAATCACACTATAAAACCTTACAACGACATGCGCCTAATTTGTCCAAACCTTATCATAGATTACGAGCCGAATTTCTTGCACTCAAACATAACAGAGGTCGCCGCCCTTTCAACATGAACCGCAACAAAGCCTACACTGATGTATGGGACTTTAATGTAGTGAACAGCTATAAAGGTAAACACCCCTGTGAAAAGCCTGCCGATTTAATGGAACATATTATTTCGACTTCCAGTAATAAAGGTGATGTTGTGCTAGATACATTCTTTGGCAGCGGTGCCACATTAAAAGCAGCCCATAAACTAGAGCGACAATTTATTGGTGGTGAATTCGGTAGCGATGAGTTTAATAGTGCTCTTCAAGGGCTACTTAAAGAGGGAATACAACCTAAGATAATAAGAGAGCTAACTGCTCAATAATTCCTTTTGTAGCATCTACCTCTACAACCTCGCCTCCTGTTTAAAGTATTGCAAGCGCGACAAAATCATTATCTAAACCGATAGATAACAATACGCGCTTGCGACTTTTCAACAAACAGGAGACACACCATGGCCGAAGATTTCCATCACGGTTCCAGAGTTATCGAAATAAGCGAAGGTACTCGCACTATTCGCACAATATCGACTGCCGTTATTGGTATGGTGTGTACCGCTGATGATGCCGATGCAGATTACTTCCCGTTAAATACGCCAAAGCTTGTTATTGATATGACAACCGCTCAATCAAAAGCGGGTACAACGGGTACGCTGGCAAAATCTTTAGATGCCATTGCCGATCAAACCACTGCCATTTGTGTGGTTGTACGTGTTGCGACAGGTGAAGATGATGCAGAAACCACATCAAATATTATTGGCGGTGTGAGCAGCGAAGGTAAGCGTCTTGGTATGCAAGCATTACTGGCAGCACAAGCACAACTTAGCGTTAAACCGCGCATTCTTGGTGTCCCTTTTTATGATTCGCTTCCGGTGGCGGTTGAGCTAGTTGGTATTGCCCAAAAGCTAAACGCATTTGCTTATGTCTCAGCATGGGGTGCTAAAACCATGGAAGAGGCTGTGTTATACCGTGGAAACTTTGGTCAGCGTGAAGTGATGGTTATATGGCCTGATTTCACGGGATACGATACTGAGACGGATTCAACCATTACATTTAGTGCGGTTGCCCGTGCTCTTGGATTACGAGCCAAAACCGATAATGAAGTGGGTTGGCATAAAACGATCTCTAACCTCACAGTGAATGGGGTAACTGGGTTAGAACGAGATGTGTTCTGGGATTTACAAGACCCTGCAACTGATGCCGGTTATTTAAACTCTAATGAAGTCACCACGCTTATCAATAAAAGCGGCTTTCGCTTTTGGGGTAACCGTACTTGCTCATCTGATCCACTCTTTGCTTTTGAAAATTACACACGTACTGCACAAGTATTAAAAGACACCATTGCTGATGCTCACCTATGGGCCATTGATAAGCCAATGCATGCCAGTTTAATTAAAGACATCATTGAAGGCATCAACGCTAAGTTTAGCGAGTTAAAAAGCAATGGCTATATCATTGATGGTACCGCTTGGTTTGATACTGAAAGCAACACTAAAGATACCCTCAAAGCGGGTAAGTTATATATTGATTATAACTATACACCGGTACCACCACTGGAAAATCTTGTCTTTATTCAACGTATTACTGATCAATATCTCATCGAATTCGCTGAAAAAGTGGCCGCATAATCGCGGTCTCTTCTTTAACTATTATTACTCAATAGGAGTTTCATCATGGCATTGCCACGTAAACTAAAATTTTTTAACGTGTTTAACGAAGCGGTATCCCATCTTGGTGAAGCGAGCGAAATCACTTTACCTTCTCTCACCCGCAAAATGGAAGAATGGCAAGGTGCGGGTATGAACGCACCAATCAAAACTGACCAAGGCATGGAAGGTTTAACACTGGAAGCTACTTACGGTGGCATCATGACTGACATTCTTAGGCAATTTGGTAAAGGCCAGCATGATGGAGTAAAGCTGCGTTTTGTCGGTTCTTACCAACGTGATGATGGTAGCAATACCAGTGCTGTTGAAGTGTTTATTCGTGGTCGTCATAGCATGATAGACATGGGCAGTGCTAAGCAAGGTGAAGCATCTGAATTTAAAGTCACCAGCGAGCTAAGTTATTACAAGCTGGTTGTTGATAACGAAACACTCATTGAAATTGATATTTTAAACATGATCGAAATTGTTGACGGTGAAGATAATCTAGAAGACCACCGTAAAGCACTGGGCATCTAAACCAACATTAAAAAACTCTTACTAAACTGATTTACGGGGCGCAACATGGCAGCTAAAAAAACAAGCAGTGCATTGATACTAGACGATAATAACTCACGTCAAACGGTCATTTTACAACAACCGATTAAACGCGGTGAACACGAAATAGAGCAAGTGCAAGTACGTACACCAAAGGCTGGTGAATTACGTGGATTAGCATTGTCTGATTTACTCAACCTCGATGTCAATACACTAAAAACATTACTCCCACGTATTACAGCACCATCACTTAATGAAAGTGAAATAGCTGATCTTGCGCCTGCCGACTTAGTTAAGCTTGGAGGAAAGGTGATTAATTTTTTGGTTCCCAAAGAGACAGAGGAAGTAATGCAAGCCTAACGATTCCTGATCGTGTCGAGGATTCCATGGCAGATATTGCCATGGTATTACATTTATCAATCAATGAAATGAACGACATGTGCTTGCCGGAACTGGGTGATTGGCGTGAACGAGCACGTAAGCGAAATCAAGCCGATACCCCATAAGTTAAACCCATAACGTTAGCTATAAAGAGAAGTATCATGAACCAGTCTTTATCCTTAGATGTCATCTTAAGCACTATAGATAGAGCCAGCGCTCCACTGCGTAATATTGACAGGGCTAGTAGCGAAACCGCTAGGCAGTTCAAAGAAACACGTGATCAACTCAAACAGCTACAACGCCAACAAAAAGACATTAAGAGTTTTCGTGAATTACAAAAAGCTAATCGTCAAACGCGACGTGAATTCACTCTCGCCAGCGCGAAAGCGAAAGAGCTTTCTGATCAACTAAAACAAACGGCACATCCAACACGTGAGATGATTCGCGAATTTGACAGAGCACGCACGGCTGTCAATCAATTAGGCAATCGCCAAGCACAACAAACACAACGTATGCGTGATGCTCGTAATGCATTGCGTGAAACGGGTGTTAGAACCAATCAACTCACTGAAACACAACGCGAACTGACACGCAGTATTGAGCGCAACAATCGCGCCCTATCAGCACATCAAGCACAACTAAACCGCACAAGACAAAGACAAGAAGCACTCAACCGTGCCAGACGGTCATATCAAAACACACGTGGTATGGCTGGCAACATGGCTGGTACCGGCATGAGTGCCATTGCCGGTGGTACCGCCAGTATGTTGGCCGTGGCTAAAACAGCCAGTGTCGGTATGGACTTTGATGCACAAATGAGTAAGGTGCAAGCCTTAACGCGTTTACAAAAAGATGACCCAGAACTCGCTGCGATGCGCAATCAAGCACGAAACTTAGGAGCCACTACAAAGTTTAGTGCCGGCGAAGCTGCAGGTGGGCAGAGCTATTTAGCGATGGCTGGTTTTAGCCCCGATGCAATTACTAAGGCCATGCCTGGCATGTTAAGTTTAGCCGCTGCAGCCGGTACTGAATTAGCAGAAACAGCCGATGTTGGCAGTAATATTTTGTCAGGCTTTAAGTTAAAAGCAAATGATATGGGCAGGGTTGGTGATGTATTAACCGCGACCTTTACTAGATCAAATACCAACCTATCAATGCTTGGCGAGACTATGAGTTACGTAGCTCCCGTTGCTGCGGGTTTAGGGAGTAGCTTAGAAGAAGCCAGTGCCATGGCAGGGAAATTAGGAGATATTGGTATACAAGCCAGTTCAGCTGGTACCGCCATGCGCTCGATTTATAGTCGTTTAGCTGCACCACCTAAAATGGCCGCCGATGCTATCAATCAGCTCAATATTAAAACGAAAGACAGCAAAGGTAACTTGCGGCCAATTGCTACTATCTTGAAAGATATTGATAAAGCAACAAAAGGTATGGGTAATACGGCGCGTACAGAAATGCTAAAAGCGATTGCCGGTGCAAATGCTTACAGCGCCTTAGAGGGCTTGGCGGTTTCTGCTGGTACCGGTGAATTACAAGAATTAATCGAATCATTAAAGCAGGCAAAAGGAGAAGCAAACCAAGTCGCCAAAGTTATGTCTGACAATGCCAGTGGTGACTTACAGGAACTAGTCAGTAGTATTCAAGATGTTGCCATCGAGATCACCAGCCTAAACAACGATTCCCTGCGCGATTTAATTCAAAATACCACGCGTATTACTCGAGGCGTTGGACGTTGGATAAAAAGTAATCCAGAGTTAGCAGCCTCCATTGCAAAAGTCGTTACTATTGGTGGTGCATTGCTTCTCGCTTTTGGCGCGATCGCTTTAATCATTAGCACTCTACTCATGCCTTTTGCCTTACTGCGTTTTGCTCTTGCACGTGTCGGATTAACAGGTGGTCTTTTTATTGGTATGGCGAAAAAATTGGGTAGCGGTCTTATGTGGTTAGGGCGAGTTGCATTACCTTTTGTTGGTAAAGCGTTAGCGATATTAGGACGAGCACTACTAATGAACCCAATCGGTTTAGCAGTGACCGGCATAGCCACAGCCGCTTATTTGATTTATGACAACTGGGCCTTTGTTTCTGGTTGGGTGGGCGATATGTGGGAGAAAACAAAACAACATTTTTTCAAATTCAAAGACTACGTAACGACATGGTGGACAAGTGTTGGCGGTACATTCGAAGGCGCTCTATTAAATATCACAGGTAAATTAATTAACTGGTCTCCCTTTGGTGTGCTTTATGCGGCGATTAGTCGAGCACTTGCCGATCTCGGAATTGAGCTTCCCGAAAAATTTACTGAATTTGGTGGCATGTTAATTGATGGTTTAATTAACGGTATCAAAAGTAAAGGTGCCGCCTTAAAAAAGAGCATCTTAGGTATTGGTGATGATGTGAGTGGTTGGTTTAAAGACAAGCTAGATATCAACTCACCCAGTAAAGTCTTTAGAAAACACGGTAACAGTGTGATGTATGGCCTAGAAAAAGGACTTGGCGATAACCAAAACACACTAAAACCTATGTCTAAATTGACTACCCGATTGAAGCAAGCAGGAGCTGGCTTAGCCGTCAGCGCCAGTACTTTAACAGCGCCACAGGCTTTAGCCATTGATCAGCGTGCCCCTTTAAACTCTGCAAACAACGGTGCTAATCAAAGTACCACTGTCATTGAAAAAATAGAAATTCACGCGGCTCCTGGTATGGATGAACAAGCACTGGCACGTTTTGTCGCGTTAGAAATTCGCAAACATGAACAACAAAAACAAAACAACCAACGTTCACAATATAGTGACTACGACTAACAGGACCTAAACAATGTTAATGACATTTGGTTTGTTTGTATTTTCAATCAACACCTTGAGCTATCAAAGTATTCAACGAACAACATCATGGCGCCATAACAGCCAGAGCAGAATCAACAATAGTCCTAGCTATCAGTTCATGGGACAAGGTGAAGACAAAAAAACGATTAGCGGCTGGATAGCACCAGAGTTAGCAGGCACCACGCTTTCTTTGTATATGCTGCGCCAAATGGCCCAAACGGGTGATCCCTACATCATGATTGATGGGACTGGTTTTGTACATGGCCTATGGGTAATCAAACAAATATCAGAAACTCGGACGTTATTTTGGCCCAATGGCGATGCCAAACGCATCGAGTTTTCAATTGATATTGTTAATGTAGGAGATATGCAGAACGCTCAAGTCACGCTCATCACCAATGCCTTAAGCATATTAACCTAAGCATTAATAAAGCAGGCCTTTCGCATGTCTCACCATATTCCCAACTACCGTATTCTAATCAATGATAAAAACGTCACAGATATATTCCAAGGGCGTTTAATCTCTCTTACCTTAAAAGATGAGCGCGGTAACAAAGCAGACCAACTAGATATCAGTTTAGAAGATAGTGACGACAGCCTCACACTGCCCTCAAAGAAATCTATTATTAAAGTTTGGCTTGGCTTTAAACAAACGAATAATATCAATGCTAGCTTAATTAATAATGTATTACCCACGAACACAGCACAACCGCTTATCTACAAAGGATCATTTGTTGTTGATAGCATTCAATACGGTAATCAAAGTGGCGTAAATATCATGCAAATAACCGCCCGTAGTGCTGACTTTAAAGGCTCATTAAAATTAAAACGTGAACAAAGTTGGGATCAAATTACTATAAAAGATGTATTAAGCACCATCGCAACGCGCCATAGCTTAATCATTCGTATTAGTGATGCACTAGCACCATTAGTAATTGATCATATCGATCAAACTGATGAAAGCGACCTCTCATTTTTAAACCGATTAGCTAAACTTTATGATGCACTGTGTACGATTAAAGATGGGAATTTATTATTTAGCGAAATTGGTAATGGCCTCACTATCAGCGGTAAAGCATTAGACACTCTTTACATCGATAAAACACAATGTAGTACGTACGGTTATCAAACCCAAGAAAGAGACAGTGAATACACCGGCGTGCAAAGTTATTGGAACGACAAGAAATACGCAAGACGACAAACAATCACTGCAGGTAGTGATGAAAACCCAAAAGTACTGCGCACCACCTACCCAAGTGAACTACAAGCCACACAAGCGGCCAAAAGTGAATGGAAAAAGGTCAACAGAAACCAAGCCAGCATGAGCCTTGAACTCGCAATAGGCATACCAGATGCAATACCAGAAATGCCCGTGTTACTTACAGGCTTTAAAGAACAAATAATTGTGCAAAAATGGGGAGTTGAGAGTTTAGAGCATTCACTAAATGATAAAAATCTCGGAACAAGAGCTAACTTAGTCAATATAGTTTAAATCTTGCCTTAAGTAGTATCTTTGTTAATACCAGAATTACGGGCAACTGAATGATTAGATGTATTCAATTCTTTCCTTAGTTTTTTAACTGTTAATTCTAATATTTGATCTTGTAGTGGTTGTATTTTGGTATGCCATCGATGAAATCCAAAAAACATTAAACACATACCTATAGCAATTATAAGACTAATCGACTTAAGATAAAATTTTTTATCAGAAAGAGCTATTTCTTGCTTTCTTTCTAATAACATTAACTCTGCTTCTTGCACTTTAGCAATTTCAGGAATTGATTTCATAGCTTCTATTTTAGGAATAATTTCAAAAAGCAAATTATTGGTAGTCTGACTAACATAAATAGTTGCCGCAAACCCTGAGATAAAAACCACTAATCCGAATAGAGCATAAAATTTATATATATTATCAGTTGGTATAGGGATTTTACTCTGCATAGGTCTTCCTTGAATTATGTAATCTAAATAACTGTACATGAGATTATGAGTTTAATTTATATAAGTCAAATACAATAAATTTTTGGTAAGTCTTTGAGTTTTGTAGTGTATTGCGGTGATAAATATTCACGGCGCATTGCAAACTTTTGTTCTATGCCCTTGCCTGCTAAATGTAGAGTATCGCGACCATATTTTTGGTTAATAGTATCCATACATAGCATGAGTTTAGGGTCTGTTACTGCTGTACTAAATAGATCAAACTGTACATTACTTTTATCGCTGATATCTAACAGACCGACACCGCAGCGATAAAACCTTATCCCTTTTTTATACAATGTTTCCAATGCGATAGTACAAGCATTTAAAAATAAACGGCTGTCATTAGTTGGTGTATCAAAGTGGTGAAAAACTGATTTGCGATAATAACCATTGGGATCATGCGGGGAGCTTGCTGCAAATATAGTCATCGCTTTAGCCATACTATTTTGTTTACGTAATTTAGCTGCAGCTATTTCAGCATGAGTGCACAAGGCATACTTGAGCTGTTGCTGGCTCATAATTCGTTGGCCAAAGCTGCGAGTACTGTAAATTTCTTTTTTAGGGGCACGAACTTCGTCCCAACTTAGTTTAACCACACCATTAAGTTCATACACTGTACTTTCTACTAATATAGAGAACTGTTTACGGATAAAGCCCGGTTTTGCATTCGCTAATTGCAACGCATTCATAATCCCTAAATCATTTAAACGTGCAGCTATTCTGCGCCCTATTCCCCAAACATCGCCTACTTTCATTTTAGATAATATACGCTTTCGAACTCCCTCATTATCAATCACAGCAATACCGTTGAAACCTTCGATACGCTTGGCAGCATGATTAGCAACTTTGGCTAACGTTGGTGTGCTGCCCATACCAACACCAATAGGTAAACGTGTTTCACGCCATACGGTACGCCTAATATTAGTAGCATGCTGCTGCCACCCTTCGGGCGGTATATACATGCTTGTTTTACCATAAAATAAGAAACACTCATCAATAGAATACACATGATGGTGTGGTGCAAAGCGAGCACATACCGCCATTAAATCCTCACTTAAACTGGCGTATAGTTCATAGTTACTACTACGTATTACCGCATTAGCTGCTTCTAGCTGTTCACGTACTTCAAAAAAAGGCACGAATTTTTTACCAATACCCATCTGTTTAGCAATGCCACACGCCGCACAAATACAGCCATCGTTATTAGTTAATACCACGACAGGTCGCCTACGAATACTAGCATCAAATACTTTTTCGCAACTGGCGTACATCGAATTAACATCACACAAAGCATACATTATAAAAGACTACTTAATGGTTTATGTAAGCGGATTGATCGCGTCACAACACCTTCAATCTGAAATTCATCGCCCGAATTTAATATATAAGGCAAATACCCTTTCGCTGCAGATAATAACCTCTTGTTAGTTTTATCGACTTCTTTAACAACAAAAACACCATTCAAATTCGCAACGACAATACTATGATTTTTAACTTCCTCTGCACGGGAAATTATTAACAAATCACCAGAGTGTATACCAGCATCAACCATAGACTCGCCTTGCGCATAACCTATGTAAGTTGCTTCTGGGTGATCAATGAGTAATTGATCAAGATTGAGTTTACTTTGTGTGTATTCAGCTGCAGGTGACTCAAAACCAGTGAGACCAGCCTGTGCTTTAAGCGGGATAAATTTTAACATAACAAAACCAGTACTGATTATTTAATCAGTACTTTAGAATGTTTTATTATTTAAATCAAATAAAATAGTTTTTTGCTAACAATTAAGGCAAATCATTTTGCTGTGCATAAACATTAAACAATACTTCAAATACAGCTTGATCTATAACGTATGCATTTAAATACTTATCTTTATCAACATCCCAAACATCGGCATGTAAACCACAAATCACATAGTCGGCAGGCTCCCCATATTCTACAAATTGCAGCCCACATTGCTGAAAGCGTTCTTTAAAATACTCAGAGTATTGAGGTTCTAAACCCAAAGTAGAAATACGATCATTTTGTTGTAACATGATGAATTCCTTTTTGATTACTTTAAATGCGTATGACCCAGTAAAAAGACTTCGTTTTGAACTCGAGGAAGATCACCATATTCCAAACATAGCTCTTTACCTCCTTCAAAAACATACCCTTTTGAAAATTCATTAACGACAGAAACACTTTCAATTCCTGCTAATGCTTCCTTGTCATAAAGGATAATAGATGAGCAAACACCTGTAGTAATTACAGCACTATATATTTTTGGCGTAATACGCTGTTGATTTAAAACAATTGTTAAATCGCCATTTTCTAATGTTGTTGATATTGGTGAGAACGGTTTAAGAGAAGTAATCAAATCTGCTGATGGAGATGCATAAACGAACATAGGTACGGCTAATAAAAAAAGTAACTTTCTCATCAAAACTATCCTCTTTCTTTGAGTATTTCATTATTTATCTGTTGCGCAAACGAAGCGCCAACCGCCTCGATATGGCTTTTGTTTTTTTCTGTACTTGCACGGTAATTATTCACTAATGCGACTTCTTCAGAACTTAGTTCTAAATCATTGTTAGTGTAAACCGTATGGTTACCTGTAACTAAAAATAGGACATCTATCCCAATATCAGCCGCAGCTATTAAATAATCAGAAGATGGGCTTCTATCCCCTCTCTCGTATAGGCTTTGAGTCTTTTTAGTTACTCCTACTCTCTCAGATAGCTCTGTCTGATTAAGTCCTAACCGATTGCGTTCAAATTTTAGCCTTTGTCCAAAATCTACCATTTGGTGTATTTTACTCTTGATTTATAAACCGATTGGTTTACTATCTATTAAAGTTTATTAAGTTTTATTAAAAGCAAAGGAAGTATACCAATGAAGACACCTAAAAACACTAATACGGCTTTCACCGTATCAACTTCTCAAGAAGTTCATGACATGGTGAAAAGTGAAGCAAATAAAGAAGATCGTCCTAAATCAAAAATGGGCGCTATTCTCATCGCAGAAGCGTTAGCTCATCGACATAACAATACTATGAATATATCGAATAACACTATTGCTAACCACGGCTAATAATAGGCTAGTTGGCCAAGGATCATGCTTTATGTCTCGTAAATTTAAACATAGCCATTCTGGTATTCAATCTCCTCTAATGGCTTGCTATTTAGCAGTTCATGATAGTGCAGATGGCTTACCTATCATCGCCTTTAAAATGGAAAAGAACGCAGACACATTGCGTAAAAAACTCGACAGCAAACAATCTACCCACCATTTAACCTTGGCTGAAGCGATGCATATTCTTCGTCTTACCAATGACTATCGCATATTAGATGCAATTTGCCACCAAGCAGGAGTTGTTTGGGTAGATCACAACGTCATCCCCAAAGAGCCAGCCGATATGGATATTCTTAAAAGCGGTACAGGGCTAATGCAAAGTGCAGTGAAAGTGCTGACTGAACTCGAAAAAGCGTTAGAAGATGGCAACATAAATGCAGATGAACGGGCAATATTAGATAAACATTTCCTTGAATTGGCACAAGCATCTAAAACGGTTTCAATCATCGCTGAAAAGTTCGAGGAGTAAGTTATGTCAGGTAGTGTTTATAAACATCAATGCCCAGATTGCGGGCATTCTATCAGAGTTAGGAACTCAACTGGCTTATCAACATTAGTCAGAGCCTGTTATTTGCAATGCTCTAACTTAGGCTGTGGTGCTACGTTTAAAGCAACTTATGAAATAACTCATCGATTGAGCCCTGCTGCAGTGCCTAACCCACAAATACATTTACCTAATGCTGATTGGACAATGCTTCGTAATGCCAGTCGTGACGATCAAGAAAACCAAATGGATTTTGACGAGCTATTAGATCATTCAAAGACTTTAAATAGCCCTACCATTTCTTAATTCTAATAATAAGGACCGATTATGAATGCTCAACTGCTTTCAGACATCACCACTGCGCTTGAAATAAATTACAACGCTCAACAAAACAGTAAGTACCTTTATAAAATACGTTGCCATAGTTGTGATAAAGCCGAAGCGTTTACCAGTAAAAGTGAGCCTTGGGTTGTGCAATGCGGCCGTGCTAATAAATGTGGCGAAAGTCACCATGTAAAAGATTTATTCCCTGAGTTATTTGAAACATGGACTAAACGATTTACACCTAAAACAGAACAAGAAAAGCAACAAAACCCAACCGCAGTGGCTGATGCATATTTAACTGTTGGTAGAGGCTTTGACTTAATAAAAATAACAGGGTGGTATAGCCAAGAACATTATTATGATGACACTTTAAAAGCAGGAACGACGACTGTTAGATTTAAGATAAACGACAGATGCTTTACTGAACGCTTATTAGATGAGCCTAAACGTTTTGGTAAACAAAAAAGCCGTACTGTAGGCCCTTATAAAGGCACGGTTTGGGTGCCTGATATTTACACTTTGAAAGAATTAGCAAAGCTCAAAAGCATATGGATTGTTGAAGGCATTTTTGATGCCATAGCGCTACATCATGTAGGTATTGTTGCTGTATCCAATATATCTAGTGGTAACTATCCTGATGTGTTTTTAGAAGCCTTAGCTAAAGAATGCCCACAAGGTAAACGCCCAACCTTAATCTGGGCACAAGATAGCGACCGTGCTGGTAAAAAAGCAATCCATAAACATTGCGCAAAAGCGAGTAAAGAAAACTGGAAAAGCGCTGCAGCACAGATCCCCGAGAAGAAAGGTAATAGTCATGATTGGAACGACTTATTACAACTCAATAAACTAACTGATTACCATATTGAATCCTACTTACATGAGGGAGACTTATTGCTGGCGCCCAACCCTAGTGAAAAGGCTATCTTAATGTACGATCATCGCAGCCGCCGTGAATTTTGGTTTACATTCGACAATCAAATATGGTGGTGGAAACTAGATTTAGATGCCTATGATAAAGAACTAAGATCACAAGAATGTTCATTAGATGAAGCTGGCACTTTAGAGCCACTTAAACGGCACGACATATTACGATCTGCAGGAGCGGTAAGAATGGTTTGTACTGCATTACCAAAACCCTTGTATTTCCAACAAAACAAAGTCACCGGTGAAAGCTGGTATTACTACGCGATAGATTCTCCTGAAGGCAATCACATCACCAAAGATACTTTTACCGCGAAGCAATTAGCTAGTCCTGGTGAATTTAAGAACCGATTATTATCAATTGCTAAGGGAGCATTATGGTTAGGCAAGCCTGCCCAGCTAGATATTATTAATCAAGATCAATGGAAAGGATTAAAAACAGTGGAAACAATTGATTATGTTGGTTATAGCAAGTTACACAAAGCCTATATATACAACGACATTGCTATACGCAGCGGCAAAGTAATACATATTAATGATCAAGATTATTTCGAATTCAGTAATCTTTCAGTAAAAAGCTTAAGTACCTCTATTGAACTAGATATTAACTCAAACATTAATGAATATGATAAAGGCTTTGCTAAACATATTGCTGCAGGTTTTGGTGACAATGGGGTCATAGCCTTAGCTTGGTTCTTAGGTAGTCTATTTGCCGAACAAATAAGAGAGAAACAAAAAAGTTACCCTTTTATGGAAATTGTAGGTGAAGCGGGTGCAGGTAAAAGTACTTTGATTGAATTCTTATGGAAAACGTTAGGCCGTGATGATGAAGAAGGATTCGATCCTTCTAAAGCCACTAATGCAGCACGATATAGAAAATTTAGCCAAGTATCTAACATGCCTGTATCCCTAATTGAATCTGACCGTGAAAACGATAATGGCAAAGGTAAACAGTTTGATTGGGATGAGCTTAAAACCGCATTCAATGGACGCGCAATTTCTAGCCGTGGCGTTAAAAACAATGGAAACGATACTTATGAACCACCCTTTAAAGGCACAGTATTAATTAGCCAAAACGCCGCTGTTGATGGTGGCGAGGCAATTCTCTCCCGTATCGTCCATTTACATTTATTACGTGATGCACAAACTGCAAAAAGTAGAACGGCTTCTGACTGGTTAGGTCAATGTGATGTTAACACCGTCAGTGGTTTTTTAATCACGGCCACTCAAGCCGAGAAAGAGATAATCAAACATGTTGAGACTAACTATAACCACTTTCATCAGCACATTATGGCACAGGGCCATGTTCGTATGGCCCGTATTAGTGAGAATCATGCTCAGTTAATGGGATTAGTGGATTGTTTAGGTAGTAACATTTTAAATTTATTGGATGACGAAACAGTAAACAGCGCTAAAAGCTTTTTAGTTGAAATGGCGGCGGCTAGGCAAACAGCCATTAATGACGACCACCCAATCATTCAAGACTTTTGGGAAAACTTCGACTATATCGCCTCTCACTCGGATGTATTGATTAACCACACACCAAATCGCGACTTTATCAGCATAAACCTTAAAGAATACGAACACTGGTGCAATACCTTCAAAATCCATGGCCCAGATATACGCGAACTCAAACGTTATTTAAAAGGCAGCAAGCGATGTAAGTTCATCGACGCTAACGTGAACACCCGATCGGAAGTCGCACAAAAACTCAACTCTACCGAAACCAAACAGCTACGTTGTTGGAAGTTTCAGAACCCTAAACGATAAAACCTTGCTATGAGTTACTCCAAGGCATTATCAATATTCAACATAAAATTAAAAAAATAACTAGTGAGGTCAAAATCATGAATACAGGACTAGCAGAATCTTTCTATCTAGACATTAAAGCTGTAACTAAAATAACGTCATTTAGCCGAAGTACTATATTAGTTCTCGAAAAAAATGGCCAATTCCCTAAACGCGTCAAAATCAATGTTAATAATGTACGCTGGAAACATAAGGATATTATCTCTTGGTGCCAATTAGTTGAACTTAAAGGAGGATACCCACCTAAAAATTACTACAATTAATTATGATTTATCCTTTAGCTGGTCTAAATAATCGGCCCACTTTTGCATCATTACAGCTCTCTGTTTTAAGTGTTTGGTACGATTATAGGCCCGCCCATGCATATCTCTTACATTATGGGCTAGTTGTTGTTCGATTATCTCAACTGGGTATTCTAAAACCTCGTCTAATAAAGTCCTAGCTGTGGCCCGAAAACCATGTGGGACCACTTGATCTTTAGTATATCCCATATTGCGTATGGCTATTCTCACTCCATTCTCAGATAACGGCCGACTAAAGCCTCGTTGAGAAGGAAAGACATAAAGTGCATTTTTCTGCCATCCAGTGTGTTCATACATTTCTTTCAACAATTTTTTACTCTGCTTCGTTAGTGGAATAACATGATCTTTTTTGGTTTTCATCGTTCTACCAGGGACATCAATTCTATTCTCATCCCAATTGATAAATGACCATTCTAACGCTCTTAATTCTCCGGGACGGCAAAGAAGTTGAGGCGTTAGTTTTAAAGCTATAGAAACGATGATAGTTCCTTCATAGCAATCAGCAGCATTAAGAAACTTACCCAATTCTTTAGGATCTATAATTGAAGGATAATGGTTCTTCTTCTTTGGTTTTAGCAGTCCTGTGAGATCATTAATTGGATTACGATCTGCTTTATTAAGGGATATAGCAAAAGTTAAAATTGCGCCTATATATTGCTTACATCGATGTGCCATTTCAATTGAATACTTATTTTGAATGCCTTCCAAAAGGCTATATAGAAAAGCTGAAGTTAGTTCAATAATAGGTATATCACCTATTTTAGGTAAAACGATTCGTTCTAATCTACTTTTGACGTCATCATAATAACCAGCATTCCAAGTGTCTTTTTTCAGTGCTAACCAATCAAAAGCTATGTCATAAAAAATATTAGAATTATTAATATTACGTGTAATTTTGTTTTTCTTTCTTTCTAAAGAGGGATCTATATTTTTTCCAATCAACACTTTATTCTTATTTCGCTCTAACCTTGCTTCTTTCAAGCTCAGGGTAGGATAGGTGCCCAAGTGGATCTCTTTTTTAGATTTATTAAAGTAATATCGTTGCTGAAAATACTTATTCCCTTTGGGAGTTACACAAATATACAGCCCATCAACATCAATGAGTCGATAGACCTTATCTTTAGGTTGTAGGCTTTTAATTGTTCTATCTGTAAGCATCATAATCCTTCAATAATTCTTATAGAAAAGGTGAGTATGATTTTTGGGTGGGTATTAAATTAGCGGATTGTAATAATACCCCCTGTTGTCCCCCCCTAAAATATTCAATTAACAATATACACTATTAGTCACTATTGAACACAATATTAGCTGAAGACGTTGATATTATTGGAATTTAAATGAGTACTGAATACTATAAAAAAGATGCTTGGTGCGCCTGGAGGGATTCGAACCCCCGACCAATAGGATCGGAACCTACTACTCTATCCAGCTGAGCTACAGGCGCATGCTAACAACTTACTGCGGTCGGTATATTACCTGCGACAAGGACTCACGGCAAGCCTTTATGATCCATTGGTCATAGCTTCCAGTCCCTCCAAACGCACTGAAAGGGTTAAGGCGCAATTTACTGATAGAGTTTGATATTAGCTGGTCACAGCATGCTTCGAAAAAAAGCGCCACTGTGACTGTATTGTGCCTATCCAGTTACAGCGCTGACCAAGTAATACTGGCCGCCTTGTTATAAGTTTTCCGATAGAAATGGTTGTGACTAATTATGCTATCTGTTCTAAGCCTGCTCTGCTGAGTTCATTGGACTTCCCAGCTTTCACTAGACAGTTTGATATTTCGGGAAGCAGTACGGTAACTGGCTTCCCTTTAGAATGATCTTTGACTGAGCAACGGTGTTCGAATCTGTTAGTCAGTTATTGTAAATTCGATTTTGTTTAAAGGTTAGGAATAATTACTTATCTAATTTGCGATGAGAGTTCAGTTATATTCTATACTGTTTAGCGTTCACTCTATTTTATAGCAAAAAAATCGCTAACAAAGTCAAGTGATTTATAATAAACTCCATAACTTACTTGCTACCCTTATGTAGTCGAGTCCAACTTATACTCCTACAATAGATAAATAAGGAAACTAAAAAATGTCGAATACGTCTGAATATGACGTTGCAAGCTACATCCTCGCTAAGCAAGGCGAGATGACTGCTATGAAATTACAAAAACTCCTATACTACTCTCAAGTCTGGTCAATGGTGTGGGACGAAGAAGAATTATTTAAAGCTGATTTCGAAGCTTGGGCGAACGGTCCTGTATTACCAACTATCTACCAAGTTCATCGTGGTATTTTTAAAGTAAATACTGAGCTTTTCAAAGCTAAAGGTAACGCTGGTAAAATAACAGGTGATGCAGCAGATACGGTTGATCAGGTATTAAATGTCTATGGAACCAAAACTGCGCAATGGCTTAGTAATCTAACACACGAAGAAGACCCTTGGTTAGATGCAAGAAATGGTATCCCAGCGACACAATCATCAAATGTTATTATACAGAAAGGTGATATACACAGTTATTACTCCGGTTTGTAATCAATATGAGACAGTCAAGAGATGACAAAAAAGCGGCTAAAAAACAAAAGAAAATCGAAAAGGCACAAAAGCTCTCCATTGCCATACTCGCACGAGAGCCTCAGAAAAAAATTCCTATCTCCTCTTTTCCCAGCGTAGAAAAGAAACCAATCGATTTCGGGTCTCGATCTGATTTTTTAGAAAAGCAACCAAAACTAAACTCAAACCCCTCTGTTTATAACTCTCCCATGACATGGTGTGCGAGAATTTCCGACACTAAAGGAGAATGGAGCTGGAAAGAAACAAGACAATGGTCCTCTGAAGAATGGGACGAAGTTATGTTAAGCAAGCTTAATCAACTAGAAGGCAAGAAATGGTCGGAACTGGCCGCAATGACTACTGGTGAAGGTAAGCGTCGAAAAAGCAGAAGAAAACTTCATCACTCCCAAGAAATGGATACCCTCGATAAAGAGGCACAAGAACGCTGGAAAGAACTAGATTTAGAACTATTCGATACTGCTTTCAGATTTCGCATAGGTGGAAAGAAAAGAATATGGGGATTTCAACTTGGTAGCCACTTTCATTTAGTTTGGTATGAACGTGGACATAGGATATGCCCAATATAAAGGTGCATAATTAGTCGCTCTGTGTGGCACTAAATATTAGTTGAGGCCAAAAAAAAGGGATCACATTAATGCTCCCTTCTTAAGTAGTATTTTCTTTTAAGTTTTTCAGCTGAATTACCAACCAGTAAAGTCATTTTTAAACATAAGTGTCAACCTCTTTTAGTCCATCTATAAAGTTAATATAGACTATAAACTAGATGTAAGCAAGGTTATTGCTCCTCAGATACGCAACTGCTATCTCTGAAACTGATCTTATCAGAGAATCCAAGTTAACATCTATAAGTTTTATATTAATATTAGTTATAATTAAATTCTTTTTAAAACTAACCGGTAATTAGCCAGCTATATCTACTATAATTTTTATTCCATCACCCGGCTGCGCTTCTATCACTTTGAATGCCTGACTCTCATGTTTTCCAAGGCTGTAAGTTTGCGGTTCTTCATCTGAATTTATACGCGAAAGATCAATAGATACGCTATGTTGAGTGCTATTCACACATATAAAATTAACATGGCGTGTAAACCTTGCAAGACGTAAATTATGAACCTTATGAGCAGGGCTCCATTCCCAATGTTTTGCATCGAATAAAGCAACTGCATGAGGCGGCAGAGAAAACGGGCAGCTATGTCTAAAAACCTTTTCCATCATATTCACTGGGTAATCATGCGCTTCGCCGTTAATATTAGATATAGACCCATCGCTAAAATTATATACCTTCACATGCTCTAATTGGCCATATATACTGTTTGGAGGCTCATCAACTAAATCAGATGATAAATTCATAGCTAGCATTGGGTCAGAAAAGCTATCTTTATTATGTAAATTCCTGATATGGCTTTCAAAGTGAACTTGAATTTTAAAGATCTTTTTATCTTGATTGTATTCCAGCAAAGTAAATACAAATGAAGTTTCATCTGACATACAGCCTAGCTTGTTCACTGACCTTTCTAAATATGCTCTTAAAACACTATCGTCTTTTGCCACTGGAAACAAATATGTTAGCTTTTGGGAAAGGCTGTCATTTTCAGGATTTTTCATAGAAAAAACAAATAATACTAAACCGATAATCACAAAGAATAAAATATCCTGTAACGCAGATGCTGTAAATGAAACGAACAAGTCACCAGCAATACTTACCTTTTCTATTACTCCATTCTCATTAACAACCTCTTTAAAAGCAAACAACTGTTCAACAATGCTCCATTCTTCAAACATCATAGAGGGAATCAACCACAAACCAATCATCCCGTAAGCGATAAGCAAGATAATAAAAAGTGCAATAATGCCTCTGGATGACGAAGGAAATTGAAAATATTTCTTCATTATAAGCTCCATTATAAAGTTGAAAAATCTATATAAAATCGCATGATACAGCAATTTAATTACAGGTTCTCTCAATATAGGACAACATGAAGTAGCAACTTACGATTCATCATTGTGACCAAGATGCGCCAAAGACACAGAATTAAGTGAAGCAGATGCGATTTAGGTGTATAGAAGAAAGAACTTATCGACGATGAGGCAGGGGTTTGTGATACGTAATAGAATATCCGCTTTGAAATTCTGGCTAGGAGATCGGAACCTACTACTCTATCCAGCTGAGCTACAGGCGCATGCACTAATGTTAGCTGCGGCCAGTATATTACCTAGCTGTAGCCAAGCTGTCTATATATCCTTTGCTCTGCAGATAGTTAAAGAGTGCGCTTTGCTAGATAATTGCTTTTTTACCATGGCCACTTACTCGCATGATACTGATGACATCAATTATCAAAACGGCTGGATTAATAGCATAGATTGGTAATTTAATTGACAAAAAATAGATGTAAAGCAAAAAAAGTGAATTAAAAATAACTATCTTTCGGTTAATAGCTAAAAACAGCATATTCGTTATCCAATTTTACTAGTATACTTGTCACAACTTATTTTAGAGATTGCTAGGTGACCGTTATTAAAGGTTGCGATAGCTAATCCAATTTACAATGACAGACGAGGCCGTAACGTGAATCTAATTTTTAAAATAGCATCTTTTGCTAGTGCCTTAGCACTAGGCGCACTTTTATCTTTAAATGCTAATGCCCTTACTTCAAGTGAGAAAATTCTTGAGCGTATTAAACCTGCTGGTCAAGTATGTTTAGAAAACGATGATTCTTGTGGTAGTGCAACCGCTGCTGTTGTTGCTGGCGGACCTGCTAGAACAGGTGAAGAAGTTTACACAACTAAGTGTAGCTTATGTCATAATGCCGGTGTTTCTGGTGCTCCTAAATTTGGTACAGCAGATTGGGCTGATCGTGGCGCTAAAGGTATTGATAGCTTATTAGCAACAGCGATTAAAGGTATTAATGCAATGCCAGCGAAAGGCCTTTGCATGGATTGTTCAGATGATGAACTAAAAGCCGCTATTGAGCACATGGTTAGCAGCGCCCCTTAAGTCTTGAGCTTAGGGCAATAAAAAAGCAGCTTAGGCTGCTTTTTTATTGTCTGTTGCTTAGTGATGGCGCTCTTAATTACTCAATCATTGAGCATTTCTAGTACGTAGGGCAACACATTCGCTAAGATTGTTGGCTGTGCATCGGCATTAGGGTGTAGCCTATCCGCTTGCATCAATTCGCTATTGAGTGCGACTTTGTCCATTAAAAATGGCACTCTAAAAGTACCGTACTGCTCAGCTAATGCTGCAAATATATTAAAGAAATTAGTCGTGTATCTCGGCCCATAATTTGGCGGCAAACGCACCCCAACCACTAGTGTTTTTGCATTTGCTTGCTCACTGATCGTAATTAATTTTTCTAAGTTGTTTTTAATCAAGTTAATAGGGGTTCCGCGCAGCCCATCATTTGCCGCCAACTCTAGAACTATATACTCTGGTTGGTGTCTATTAATCAGTTCTGGCAAACGTGTTAAACCACCACTTGTTGTTTCTCCGCTAATGCTTGCATTAACAACGTTGATTTCTGGGTGAGTTTTAGCGAGATCTTGCTGCATTAATGCAACCCAGCCCTGTGCTGTTTGCATATTATAGGCAGCAGATAAGCTATCACCTAAAACCAACAATGTTTTTGCATTGACATTGTTTGTAGCCATTAATATTAACAAAACTAGAAGATGGAATATTTTCATGCCGTTTACAACCTCTTTAGCCATCGATGCTAAACAACTGTCAAAATCATTTCCTAACAGCTTAGGTAATGGCCAGGAAGATGATATTTTATTGTTTAAAAATCTTAATGTGCAAATTAATAAGGGTGAGAGTGTAGCCATTATCGGCGCATCAGGTACAGGAAAATCGACATTATTATCCCTTCTTGCCTGTTTAGATACGCCTACCTCCGGCTCTGTTTTACTATCTGGCACTGATTTAAACAGCCTTAAACCTGAGCAAAAAGCGGCTTGGCGGGCACACAACATCAGCTTTGTGTTCCAATCTTTTCATTTGTTAGCAGAGCTAAGCGCGTTAGAAAACACTCAATTACCGCTAGACATTCAAGGTAGAGATAATAGTAAAGAGCTGGCTAAACAATGGTTAGACGCCGTTGGTTTAGGCCCTCGTGTTAGCCACTACCCTTCACAATTATCAGGGGGTGAACAGCAACGTGTCGCGATTGCCAGAGCATTTGTTACCCAACCTAGTTTATTGTTTGCCGATGAGCCAACAGGTAATTTAGACCCGAAAACGGGTGAACATATTATCAAACTGTTATTCCAATCTTGTACACAAACAGAGTCTACATTGATTTTAATTACTCACGATGAAAAACTCGCCCAGCGTTGTGATCGTATGTTCAAATTAGCAGATGGCCAGCTAACAGAAGAGACTACTTTAAAAGCGGCTCAGCAAGAAACAGTCAAAACTAAACAAGGAGCTGCTTAATGAACCCAGTTTGGCGTTTAGCTGCTAAGCAAATTCGCAGTCAGTGGCGTAAAGCTGACTGGTTGACACTGATGCTCTCCCTTTTCATGATGACAACACTGGTGACTTTACTGACAACCACCAGCGATCGTCTGTATACCAGTTTGACCACACAAAGCGCTGAAATTGTCGGTGCTGATTTAGTATTACGCAGCCGCCAACCGATTGATGATAAGCGTATGCAGGACGCTGTGAGTCGTGGTTTAACGACCACTAATGTCACTCAGTTTGTCAGTATGGCAGAATCTGAAGAAGCCAACGTTTTAACCACGGTTAGAGCTGTACAATCACTTTACCCTCTGCGAGGTGTCATTACTACCCAGCCACCAGCACACCCAGCGATACCGGCTAAAGGTACTATTTGGGCAGATGAAAGTTTACTTAAACGTTTAAATTTAGCGGTTAATGATCAGCTTTTTCTTGGTTATTCTACTTTCACTATTAGTCACATCCTTATCGACAGCCCTGATCGCAGCTCTGGTTTTTCTAGCTTTAACCCGCAAATTATTATGCGCCAAGACCAACTAGAAGACACCGGTATACTCGCCCCTGGCAGTCGTGCTAATTATCGCTTAATGATAAAAGGCAGTACTGAGCAAATAGCGGATTTGCAAGAGTCTTGGGATTATAACCTTGAGAAAGGCCAGCGTTTAGTCAACGCCAATGATGATACCCAGCTCAATCGTGGCACTATTGCCAATGCCAGCCGCTACTTAAAACTAAGCGCGTTATTATCACTGCTTTTAGGAGCTGTCGCTATATTGCTGTCGCTACAGCGTTACAGTAATGATCAACGCCATCGCTCTGCCCTGCTATTAAGCTTAGGTATGACACCTAAACAGTTATTATTTATTTACAGTGCTCAGCTGTTCTTTGGCTGGTTAATCACTGCGTTATTAGGCACCTTAACGGGCTTGGTATTGCACCAATTAATAGCCTCACAGATTGGTGAGTACTTACCTCACATATCCAGTTTAAGTATGACGTCGGTGGTGACTAGCCCTGTTTTAGCGCTGGCAATCCTATTTATATTGGGCCTGCCGACACTGTTACCTTTAGGTCGAACCTCAATATTAGAAATGCTGCGTAAAGAGCAAGCGATGGCTGTTAATCTCTGGCATTACTTAGGTTGCGCTATTTTATTACTGTGTGCCATTAGCTTATACATGGGATCTATTACACTGGCGTTATCGATCACCTTACTGTTACTGACACTGGGTTGGTTATCTGGTTTCTTTGCCCAAAAAATTATTGTGTTTGCTGTTAAAAGATTACAGGGGAGAATAGCACTAGCGCCTTTATTGACTCTTAGGTTACGCCAACAAAGACACTGGCATCGCTTACAAGCGGGTGTGTTCTCATTATTACTCGCTATTATGGCGGTATTATTCTTTGTCCGTAATGATCTTATTGAGCAGTGGCAAGGTCAAATTCCTAAGGACACCCCTAATCACTTTGCTATTAATATTCAACCGTGGGAGAAAGATCGCCTAGTACAGTGGATGGATGACAGCCAATTAGCTGCAACCTTGTACCCTATTGTTAGAGGCAGAATCACCCATATAAACCAGCAGCCAACAAATCAGGCATTAAGTAAAGAGGCACTGCAAACGCGCGCTCTACACCGCGAGCTAAATACCACGTGGCAAAGCACGCTAGATGACCTTAACAGTATTGTACAAGGCACATGGGATCCAAGTATTGCAGGTGTTTCTGTCGAGCGAGAACTCAGTGAAAATTTAGACTTAAAAATTGGCGACAGTATTGGTTTAAGCGTCGCAGGCCAGCGCATCGATGTCCCCATTACCAGTATTCGTGAAGTAAACTGGCAGTCTTTTAGGCCCAATTTCTTTTTGATTTTTACACCTAAGTTACTCGATACTTTCCCAGCGACTTATATCACAAGTTTTAATATCCCTGATGCACAGGCAAGTAAGAGTATTGAGTTAGTTAAAGCTTTCCCGACTATCACTTTAATCGATATCGATAAAATCTTTAAACAAGCGCAAAGCATCATTAATAAACTTGCCGATAGCGCCAGCCTTATCATGTTTCTGACCGTGATTAGTGGTGCGCTTATGCTATTGACGATACTGCAACAAGAGCTGGCACAGCGTCGTTATGAAGGGGCTCTATTGCAAACGCTAGGTGCCTCTGAGCAACAGACTAAGCAATTAGATCTACTTGAGTTTTGCTTACTAGGTATTACCTGTGGTTCGATCTCTGCAATCATTGCCGAGCTTTTACTGGCAATTATGAGCGTACGCTTCTTCGATTTACCATTATCGGCCCACCCGGCGCTTTGGGTGGCATTACCGATAATAGCAACCTTAACATTTACAGGTACTGGTAATTTAGTCAGAGGTAAACTGAAGTTGGCTCAGTGTTATCATTTAATAAAAGCTAGCTAGCTATTAAAAGAAGGTTATACAGTTAATCACTTAGTATTGTCACTAAACGATGTTTATATACTGCCTATGAGCGCAGTATATAAACCCGTTTTCGTATCAGTATTTAAAGCGAGATAACTGCCCTTCGAGTTTTTTTACTAACTCAAACAGACGACCGCTTTCTGACAAGCTGTCATTGGACGCATCTGCCACTTCATTTACTGCGTTACTAATATTACTTATATTACGGGATATATCTTCAGATACACTCGCTTGCTGCTCTGATGCGACAGCGATATGCGATGTTTTATCATCAATATCATTGATTTCACCGACCACTGTTGCCAGTGTATCTACTGCAATCTGTGCCCTCTCTAAACATTCTCGAACATACCCACTACCTTTAGACAATGCCGACACTGCCTGTTCTGAGCGCCCTTGCAATGTATCTATCAGTTGTTGAATCTCTAACGTTGACTGCTGTGTTTTTGATGCCAAGCTTCGCACTTCATCAGCAACGACTGAGAAACCACGCCCTTGCTCACCGGCTCTGGCAGCTTCTATCGCAGCATTTAAGGCCAGCAGGTTAGTCTGCTCCGAAATACCATTTATCACTTCAACTATCTTACTGATATTACTACTATCATTGGCAAGCTTTTGCATGACATCACTGACGCCATCCATTTCAACCGACAGTGTTTTTATTGATTGTGCACTTTCTTTAACATTATTAGAGCCCAAGTTAACTGCATCTTTTGCCTGCCCTGCTGAGCGCGCGGCACCTTCAGCACTTTTAGCAACCTCACCGGCACTAGCAGACATTTGTGTTACCGCAGCGGCAACCATTTCAATCTCATTGCGCTGTTGATCAACTTTGCTATTACTTGATTTTGCAATGTCAGCGGTGCGCAGTGCAGAACCTTCAACATTGATCATTTCACTGGCGATATCTTTCACTATCTGTTGCGTTTTACCGATAAAAGCATCAACTCCGTCAGCTAGCTGGCCTATTTCATCGCGGCGGTTCATCGCCAAACGGTTGGTTAAATCCCCGTCTTTAGAGGCTATATCTGCAATCATTTTCGCAGACTGTTCTATCGGCTTTGAAATTGTTCTTGCAAACATCAACAATATAATGACGCCACCAATGGCGATAAAAATGCTAATCAGTATTTGCTCTTGAATAGATTCTTCGAAGTTTTCTGCAAGTAAACTCTCAAGTACCGTCGCACCTTTTAGTGCATAAGCTTTGGGTAATTGGATAATCGCGCCCCAAGTGTTATCTAATAAACCCACCTTAATAGGAGCATAAACAAAATAATGCTCATCCGTTTCACTAAAAGCTAATGTTTTATTTTTAGCCCAATCTGCTGACATCTCACTTAGTGGTCCTTCTATTTTTTTACCAACCGCTTTTGCATTAGTTGAATCCCCTGCTACTTGCCCGCCACTACTGACAATATAGACCTCACTATTGCCTTCGTAAAGATTAGCTGCAGCCTTTTCAGCCAACTCCTGTACCTGGTTTAAACCTATATCAATACCAGCCATACCATACACTTTACCATCGACCATTATCGGTAAAGTGATTGAAGTACCTAGTGTTAACTTACCTTGCACATCCCAAGAATAAGGCTCTGTAATACAGATGTATTTGTTATTGATAGGGCAGACAAACCAAGCTGAATTCGCTGTATCACCACTGGCGATATCTTTGTCAACCAGATCAAGGTTTAAGGGTCTGACGCCAAAAGTGCCATCACTACTACGTGTCCAATAAGGGCCAAAACGACCATCATCTACACTATGCTTTATATCATCTTTATTGGCATATTCGCTGTCTAAACCATCTACCGTGTTTTTCCCCCAAGCGACATAACTACCTAAAATAAAGGTATGGTGTACTAATACCCCTTTTAAATAAGCAGATATTCGATCGCGATCTAATGCAACTTTGTCATCATTCTTAATGAAGGTTGCCACACTCGACTGGATCGCTAATGCGACAGAGAGGGATTTCTCTATGTCTCTGGCTATTTTTTCTGCCTCTAACTGAGCATTAGCCTGTAACTGCAGTACCGATAAGCCTTCTTGCTCTTTGTGTACTAATTCTCCTATTTTTACTGCTATGTCATGGTTGTTAACCACAGTGACGACTACACCTGCTATGACGGCAATTAATAGACAAATAGCCGAGATAATACCTATCTTGTACTGAATTCTGTTCAACATGCTTAGCATTCCCATGAATTAATAGAAGGCTATAAGCAACCGTTGTGATCAGTACTAAACTCAGCCTTTAATTAACTATAGCACGCGTTATCAAACTAGGTATAATTCTTATAAATTAAAATAGTTTATTTTTTGCGAGCACTAGCGATTGAGATAGCACGATTGCATATATTGGCAAAAATAGAGGAGATAAACGAAGTGACTGTCACACAGTCATCATTAGGTAGGCGACTAACAGCTTAATGTTATAATGAAATTAAAAATCACATACTACTTATCGCCGATAATAGACGACAAGCAGTATGTTGTGGATATGCTTATACTTGCATGTAATCCATGATACCTTCGGCCGCTTTGCGCCCTTCAGCTATTGCGGTTACCACTAAATCAGAACCACGTACCATATCACCACCTGCAAACACTTTCGGGTTTGATGTCTGAAAGGAATACTCGCCTTTTTCCAAAGCGATGACTCGGCCATCACTTTCAAGGTTTATACCAATCTCAGTCATCCAAGGCTCAGGACTTGGTCTAAAACCAAAGGCAATTAAGATCACATCTGCCGGGATAATTTGTTCAGAATCAGCTACCACTTCTGCACTTTGGCGGCCATTTTCATCAGGCTCACCCATCTTCGTGCGAACGACCTTGAGCCCTGTTACTTTGCCATTTTCACCGACAACCTCAACAGGCTGGCGATTAAACTTAAAGATAACGCCTTCTTCTTTCGCATTCGCCACTTCGTTTTTAGAACCTGGCATATTCGCTCTATCACGACGATATGCACACATAACTGATTCAGCACCTTGGCGAATAGCTGTTCGGTTACAATCCATCGCGGTATCACCACCACCTAACACGATCACTTTTTTACCTTTAAGATCGATAAAATCTGCGGGGTCTTTCTCATAACCTAAGTGGTGATTAACATTAGAAATCAAATACGGTAGCGCCTCGTGAACACCCTCTAAGTCCTCACCTGCAAAGCCGCCTTTCATATAAGTGTATGTACCCATTCCTAAGAAAACCGCATCATACTGCTCGACAAGCTCGCTGATAGTGACATCAACACCTACGTTTGTATTGAGTTTAAATTCAATACCCATTTTGGTGAACATTTCACGACGACGTTCCATCACCGTTTTTTCTAACTTAAATTCTGGAATACCAAATGTTAACAAGCCGCCGATTTCTGGGTGACGATCATAGACAACCGGTGATACACCATTTCTGATTAAGACATCAGCACAGGCTAGGCCAGCTGGGCCAGCACCAATAACCGCAACGCGCTTGTCAGTTTTCACTACATTATCAAGGTTAGGCTCCCAGCCCATCGCCATCGCAGTATCTGTAATATATTTTTCAATAGAACCAATAGTTACGGCGCCAAAACCTTCATTTAAAGTACACGCACCCTCACACAATCGATCTTGCGGGCACACGCGTCCACATACCTCAGGCAGTGAATTGGTTTGGTGTGAAAGCTCAACCGCCTCTATAATATTGCCCTCAGATACCAATTTTAACCAATCAGGTATGTGATTGTGCACTGGGCATTTCCATGAACAATATGGGTTGCCACAATCTAAACAGCGATGTGATTGCTTGGCTGCACGCGCTGGTTTAAAAGGCTCGTATATTTCTGCAAATCTTTCTTTACGTACTTCTGCTTCAATTTTTACAGGCCCTTTTCGAGACAAGTCTAAAAACTGAAAATCATTATTTGGTCGAGTTGACATTTTATTACCTCTCGCTAGTGGCCGCGTAGGCCACTATCTTTTTATGCTGACACAAAAGACCATCGGTCTTTCAATACTTCGCGGTTGTAATAACCGGGTGTACACCTTTATTCTTGGCGCACACGCATATTGGTCAGTAGCGTGGTTAAGCTGGCCGCCTTGGGCTTAACTAACCAGAAACGGTGCAGGTAATCATCAAGATTAACATGTAATTCTTGTCCCCACTCACTCCCCGTTTCTTCAGCAAACTCTTTAATCACACCGCGTAAATGGTTTTTGTACTCTTCCATTAATTCAGTGTGGATACGCTGGATATCAACCAGCTCATTGTTATATTTATCGATGAATGACTTATCTTCATCATAGACGTAAGCAAAACCGCCTGTCATACCGGCACCGAAGTTATAACCTGTAGGGCCTAAAACTACGACGAGACCGCCAGTCATGTATTCACAGCAGTGATCGCCAGCGCCTTCTATTACCGCATGCGCACCTGAGTTACGCACCGCAAAACGCTCACCTGCACGGCCCTGGGCAAACAACTTACCCCCTGTTGCGCCGTATAGACAGGTATTACCGATAATTGCTGTTGATTCCATGTCTGCATTAGCAAAGGTTTTGATGACAATTTTGCCACCGGTCATACCTTTACCGACATAGTCGTTGGCATCGCCTTCTAAAAATAAGTTCTGACCACCGGCATTCCACACACCAAATGACTGGCCAGCATGGCCGATGAAATTAAAGTTAATCGGCACATTAGCCATACCATTATCGCCGTGATGCCGAGCAATGATACCTGATGTTCTCGCCCCGACTGAGCGATCACAGTTGGTAATTTTAAACGACCACTGACCGCCAAGTTTATTGGCAATAGCCTCTGTGGCGATGCTCTCTAATTCCGCATTTAGACCACCTGCATCATACGGATCATTGCGCTCAACTTGGCAAGTGTGCGGCATACTTGGGTCAACGCCACCATCACTGAGGATACGGCTAAGATCTAAGTTTTTCTGACGACTCGTTTTGCCTTCAATCACATCTAACAGTTCAACTCGACCCACTAGCTCTTCAAGTGTTCTAACGCCAAGATAAGCCATCCACTGACGCGTTTCCTCGGCGACAAAGGTAAAGAAGTTCTTAACCATCTCAACAGTGCCACGGAAAAACTCTTCGCGCAGCTCTTCATTTTGAGTCGCGACACCCGTTGCACAGTTATTTAGATGACAAATACGTAAGAATTTACAACCCAGCGCCACCATTGGCATAGTGCCAAAGCCAAAGCTTTCAGCACCAAGAATAGCACCTTTAATAACATCTAGGCCCGTTTTTAAACCGCCATCAGTTTGTAGACGGATTTTACCGCGCAATTGGTTGCCGCGCAGTGATTGGTGCGCATCCGATAATCCTAGCTCCCAAGGAGAGCCTGCATGGTGTATTGACGTCATCGGTGATGCCGCAGTACCACCGTCATAACCTGAAATTGTAATCAGATCTGCGTAAGCTTTAGCAACACCGCAAGCTATAGTGCCGACACCTGGTCTGGATACTAATTTAACGGATACCAGGCCTTGTGGATTAATCTGTTTTAAATCAAAAATTAGCTGTGCTAAATCTTCAATTGAATAGATATCATGATGCGGCGGCGGCGATATTAGCGTTACCCCTGGTACTGAGAAACGTAAACGGGCAATCAGTGAGTTCACTTTAGCACCGGGTAATTGTCCGCCCTCACCTGGTTTAGCACCTTGCGCTATTTTGATCTGCATGACATCGGCATTAATCAAGTACTCTGGTGTAACACCAAAGCGCCCGGAGGCGATCTGCTTTATTTTAGAGCGCCTAATAGTACCGTGACGTGCGGGGTCTTCCCCACCTTCACCGGAGTTAGAGCGACCACCGAGCTCGTTCATCGCGGTTGCTAGCGCCTCATGTGCTTCAGGTGATAACGCACCTAGTGACATCGCCGCCGAGTCAAAGCGCTTAAGTATGCTCGTTACCGGCTCAACTTCATCAAGCGCTACACCTTGCTGTTGATCATTGAGCTTAAACATATCCCTTAGTGTCGCAACGCTGCGATTGTTCACTAAGTCTGCGTATTTTTGATAAATTTTGGCATCGCCAGTTTTAACCGCTTGATGAATCGTTGTCACTACATCTGGGTTATAAGCGTGATATTCACCATCAAACTTATATTTAAACAGGCCACCTGGGCGAATCGGTTTACGTGCAAGCCACGCTTCTTTCGCTAATATTTGTTGATCTATTTCAAAATCTTCAAATCTAGCGCCTTGAATACGACTGCTAACACCGTTAAAGCATAGCTGGGTAATCTCATCGCTTAAACCTACCGCTTCAAACAGCTGGGCACCGCGATACGATGCAATGGTAGATATTCCCATTTTAGAGAGAATTTTCATCAAGCCTTTGTTGATGCCTTTACGATAGTTCTCTTGACTATTTAATGGCTCAAGCGGCAATTCGCCGGTGTTACATAAATCTCTAAGCACACGATAAACAAGGTATGGATAAACCGCAGTTGCACCAAAACCAAAGAGTACTGCAAACTGGTGTGAATCACGCACACTACCGGTCTCTACTACGATATTCGAATCACAGCGCAAACCTTCATTGACTAAGCGTGAGTGCACTGCACCTGTCGCCATCGCCGCGGGAATAGGTATCTTACCTTGTACTATGTGAGCATCAGATAGAATGATGATAACTTTACCTGAGCGTACTTGTGCCTCTGCTTCATCCACAGCTGCCACTACTGCTTGCTCTAGGTTTAATACTTGCGGATCATAGTTTAAGTCGATAGTTGCTACAGAGAAACCATCGTACTTATTATCTCTTAAGCGTCTAAATTTACTCGCTGATAGTACCGGCGTCGTTAATATAATGCGCCTTGCGTGCTCTGGTGTTTCTTCAAATAAGTTAAGCTCAGCACCAATACAAGTCTCTAAAGACATCACCACCGCCTCGCGAAGGGGATCTATCGGTGGGTTGGTAACTTGGGCAAACTGTTGGCGAAAGTAATCGTATAGTGAGCGCTGAGTTTCAGATAACACTGCCATCGGCTTATCATCGCCCATGGAGCCGATCGCTTCCATGCCGGTTTCGCCGAGGGTGCGAATAATTTGATCGCGCTCTTCAAACGTCACATGGAACATCTTCATGTGGCTTTTAACTTCTTGCGGTGTCATATTGCGAAATGACTTCGACTCTTCAGTTAAGTTAAAAGTTTGCTCTAATCTGAGTGCATTATCACGTAACCATTCTTTATATGGTTTTTGTACTTTTAATTTATTATCAACATCTGCAGTGTGTAAGATCTCACCGGATTGGGTATCTACTGCCAGAATTTGACCTGGGCCTACTCGCCCTTGTGCCACTATATCTTCAGGTGCGTAATCAAACACCCCTATTTCTGAAGCCGTGCTGATATAACCTTGTTTTGTTATTACCCAACGCGAAGGGCGCAAGCCATTTCTATCAAGCATACACACAGCATAGCGGCCATCAGTGATAACCATACCAGCAGGGCCATCCCAAGGCTCCATATGCATAGAGTTATACTCATAGAATGCCCTTAAACTGGTATCCATGGTATCAACGTTTTGCCAAGCTGGTGGAATAATTGTTCGCACCGCGCGATATAGATCCATACCGCCTGTTAATAAAAACTCCAGCATGTTATCCATCGACGATGAATCAGAGCCTTTGGTGTTAACGATTGGCTGTAGCTCTTGCAGATTATCAATTAGCGGCGTCACAAATTTCTTCGCGCGCGCTTTCGCCCAGCTACGGTTGCCCTCAATAGTATTAATTTCACCATTGTGTGCTAATAATCTAAACGGTTGAGCTAGCGGCCATCTAGGTGCAGTGTTGGTTGAAAAGCGTTGATGATAAGTACATACCGCAGTTTCTAAGCGCGGATCTGCTAAATCTTGATAATATGTCGTTATATCCGCAGGCATTGTTAAGCCCTTATAGGAAATAACTTTATCTGAAAGCGTACAGATATAAAATTCAGAATCGCCATCTAATGCGATTTCAGTCTTTCTGCGGGCAATAAAAAGATTAGTATTAAACTCTTGCTCGCTTAAATTTTGCGGCTCAACAAAGACTTGCTCTATTTGTGGCTCATGTTCTTTCGCAATAGGCCCTAAACAAGAATCATCGGTGGGCACAACACGCCAGCCTTTAACTTGTAAATTGCATGCCTCTAGCTCTTTATTCATCAACTGACGAGCAATATTCGCTTTGATAGGGTCTGCTGATAAAAACACCATGCCCACAGCAAACTTAGCGCCTAATTCAATATTTAGTTCTTCTTGAACTACCGTTCGAAAAAATGTTTGCGGCATTTGTAATAATAAACCACAACCGTCACCTGTTCGACCGTCCGCAGCTATGCCGCCGCGATGTGTCATACAAACTAGCGCTTCAATCGCTTTCTTTAAAATGTCGTGACTTGCGCGTCCTTCAAGATGGGCCATAAGGCCAAAACCGCAGTTATCTTTGAATTCATCCGCGCGATATAGACCTACACTCATAATTTTGTTTTACCCTAATAAGTTCTTGTTAATCAGCCCCTTATAGAGTTATTATTTTTTTAAATGCCGAATATATAGACAAAAAGGGGGAGGGCTAGTGTACACACCTATCATGGTTTGAACAATTTAAAAGCAAGTACACTGCCGATTTTCGAAATAAAATTTTGTATTTATGTACTTTAACAGAATAAAATACTGCTAGATATTGTTTTTTCAGCATTATTTAATAGCATTTTTGACGCTATTTATGCTTTTTACCCAAGGTTTTAACTGTTTTAGCTCGCTGGGGAGCTTAGCGATAGCGGCATTGGCATTGGCACGAGTCGAATACTGGCCATAGACAACAACACTCCAAAGCTTACCCTTAAGCTGCGTTTGGTATAGATACATTCTCTGAGCTTGAACAGTACCATTTAGAAACTTAATTGCACTGTTTTTATTAGCTGCAGCGAGTAGCTGTAATGTAAAGCCTTTATCAGGCCACTGCTTGATAGCATTAACACCCGACCAATTATTATTGGCAACAATGGCTGGCTGTTCAACCTGCTTAACATTACTTTTTTCTGTTGCTACTTTAACTTGAGCCGATGTATTGCTATTTGCTATCAACGCGCTCTTAGTGTTATCCGTATTAGCTGCGACATTAGAAGGCGCCTCAGGCTGACTCAGTGCTAATTCAACATCACCTTTAATACTTGCAGATAAATCATTTAATTGCTGCACAACAGTATTATCTGCTGCCCGCTCATCAATAATAACATCATTTAACGGCTCATTACTGATATCATCTGCCAATACAGTATTTGTCGCATCATCTGTCGTTGCCTGTAGATCTAAGACAACGCCATCGCTAGAATCTACCGATGCTTGCTCTTGCTCAACTGAGCCATCATCAATGATAATTGTTTGTTCTACGAGTAACTGTGCTTCTGCAACGGCCAGGCCTTGAATATCTTTTTTGTGGCCATCGATTTGCTGCGTTAAGGCTGCAATCTGCTCTTGCAATGATAGATCGGGCGAATGATTAACAGCATCATCGCTGACATCAAGAGGTATGTTAATGGAGTTAGTATGCCCCTGATTGTCAGCAACTAACTGATCAGTATCGCCTTCATTAACAATCTGCCAAGATAACGCACCGACAATAGCAACCAATAACACCCCGATACCAACTTTATGAGGCAGTGGCAATAAACCATTTTTTGCATTTAGGCCTATTTTTCCAACCTTAATCATTTCAGTTGTCATTGCCACGATACGACCAGGATAACCCTGAGACTTATGATATATTTCAGCAAGCTGTTTTTTGCTAAAGTCACTACCGCGAACAAAATACTGATGTATAAACTCTTGAGTTTCTAATTGATTAAAAGGTAATAGCTTTTGGATTTGTAAGTTTTTAATCGCACCGACACTAGCCACAACAGATTCCAGCTTAGCACTGCAATTTGGCGAACCTGCAAGAATAATCCCTACATTATCATTATTGGCAATATGTAAATTGACCAAACACTGCAGTGCTTCTTCATGCAGGTAATCGGCATTATCAATACATAGGAAGATTTTTTTACCACTGTGAATGAGATATTCTACTTTCCAGTGAAACTCGGCAAGCGGGTCTGTCGCATCATTATTATCGATGTTATCAATCGTATTATTTAATACTCTTAACAAGCTAGTCAAGCTGGTATTATCTTGTAACTGCGGCGTTAGCACTAAGGTATCACCTTCAGCTAACTGCGCTGCAACTTGATCTACAACAGTTGTTAGACCAGAGCCACGCGGGCCTGATAACATGGCAAAAGCATGAGAAAAGCGCAACAAATGAGCGAGTTTGTCTACCAACTGCATACGTGTAGGTGGTTCAAAATACAAATCATCGGACATAATTACATTTTTCCCTAATGTAACTGGTTGAGTAAAGCTCAAATTAGTTTCCAAAATAACCTAGAACAATAATTACTCTTCGTTTTGAGCCATTTGCAGTGTTTCGTGCAATAGCGCTATATCAAATTCATCTGTCACTGTGGCACGCCCTAACTGCTCAATTAACACTAGGCGTATAGTACCATGTAAAACTTTCTTATCGACACTCATTAAAGACAAGAAATCCTGCTGTGACATGTTTTTTGGTGGCAATATTGGCAGTTCAGCTGTCTCGAACAATGCCTTTGAGCGCTTCACTAAATCATTATCTATCCAGCCTAATCTTTTTGACAGATCAAGTGCCATCATGGTACCGGCGGCAACCGCCTCACCATGTAACCAATTACCATACCCTTGATGTGTTTCAATGGCGTGACCAAAGGTGTGCCCTAGGTTTAACCAAGCGCGAATGCCCTGCTCTTTTTCATCTTGTGCGACAACCTCAGCCTTAATTTCACAAGAGCGGCGAATAGCATAACACAATGCTTTTTCATCCCTAGCGACTAATGCATCAATGTTGCTCTCAAGCCAATTAAAAAAGAGCGCATCGTAAATCAGTCCATATTTAAACACTTCTGATAAACCTGCAGCAAATTCACGTTTTGGCAATGTTTTAAAGTAGCGGACATCAGCAATAACCAAACGTGGTTGATAGAAAGCCCCTATCATGTTTTTACCCAGCGGATGATTGACGCCAGTCTTGCCACCGACTGAAGAGTCTACTTGTGATAGCAGCGTAGTGGGGATTTGAATAAAATCGACACCGCGCTGATATGAGGCAGCAGCAAAACCTGTCATATCGCCGACAACACCGCCACCTAACGCAATTAAAGTCGTCGTACGATTGTGTGTATTGAGTAGTAATTGATCAAAAATACTATTGACGTACTCTAGCGTTTTATACTGCTCACCATCAGGAAGTACTGTGCAATGCACATCATAGTCAGCGAGCACATCACAAAGCGCATCAAGGTGTAGTGGTGCTATGGTTTCATTAGTCACTATCATCACTTGTTTAGCGCCAATATATTGCGCTAAATTACATTCCTTTAAAATATCCATGCCAATAAAGATAGGATAAGCTCTGTCGCCAAGCTCGACTGTTAGTGATTCCACTGTTTTCTCCGATAGCGATACATTGACTGTGAACGCGAATATTTAATTTCAGGCAAGTAACAACATGCTATGCCTTGCAAGAACCCAGTCACTGTATATTTTAAGTAGTTAAATTATTAGTTAGTTGTATTTTTTTCTTACGCAAAATCTTGATAATTTCAGACACCACCATTCTAGGATGTCGTCTATCAGTTTGGATAGTTAAATCACTGATCTCACGATATAACGGTTCGCGCTGAGCCATTAATTTGGTCAATACGTCTCTAGGTGATTTCGCTTGCAGCAACGGTCTGTTTTTATCTTTTGACGTTCGCTCTAACTGTTGTTCTACCGTTGTTTTAAGATAGACAACTAAGCCTCTTTGTGAGAGTTTTTCACGATTAGCCTGACTCAATACAGCACCGCCACCTGTTGCGACAACCACTGATGACAATTGGGTGTATTCTTCTATGATTTGCTCTTCACGCAATCTAAAGCCAGATTCACCCTCGATATCAAAAATCCAGGGGATATTTGCACCTGCGCGCTCTTCTATCACTTTATCGATATCAAAAAAAGGAGAGTTTAGTTCTTTGGAGAGAAGCAGACCAATTGTGCTTTTACCGGCTCCCATAGGGCCTACGAGGAATATATTCAATCTGTACCTTAGTTTAGACTTAAGTTTTCTCTAATCAGTTTTGGTGTAATAAAAATTAACAGCTCACTTTTATCGTTCGATTTCCTAGTCTGGCGAAAAAGCCTACCAAGAACCGGTATATCACCTAAAACTGGCGTTTTAGCAACCGAATTAGTTATCTCATTTCTATAGACACCACCTAGTACAATAGTATCACCATCTTTCACAACAACCGATGTTTTCAATGAATTTTTATTAATACTTACTTCACCATTTGGCAAAACAGAACCTATCGAATCTTGTGTCAGCTCTAAGAGCATCGCCACGCGATCACCTGGAGTAATTTGAGGCGTCACTTTTAATGATAGAACAACATCCTTAAATGAAATAGTTGGCGTGCCATCATCGACAACAACATAAGGTAATTCTTGTCCTGATTGAATTTCTGCAGGCTGCCCATTGGTTGTGATTACTTTAGGCTGTGAGACAATTTCAGTATCGCCTGTGGTACTTAGTGCACTTAGTTCAGCACTGAGCTGAACACCACTGCCACTAATATAACCTAAGCGAATAGCTGATTCTGCACTGACACCTAAATCGACCGCTAGCGGCGCATCAATTCCACCTGATGCTCCAACTAAATCAATAGCATCATTCGCCCCACCGCCTACCACATAACGGCCATCGTTATAGCCTAATCCCCAGCGCACACCCAGGTCTTCACTGACATCTTTAGTCGCAACAACCAGTTTAGCCTCGATCATAATTTGCGAAACTGATTTATCAAATCTGCTTAACGTGTCACGAATAACAGCTAATTGCTTTCTCGTCTCTCTTATCATTAAGACATTGGTCGCATCATCAGCAAGTACAAAACCTCTTTTGGTGACTAAACTCGCCTCCTCTAAGCGAGCTTTCATCTCTGATGATTTACGATAATTTATCTGGATAAAATCCGTTTCAATAGGCGACAGCTCTTCAACTTGTCGCTGCCCTTCTAACTCTATTTTTTCTCGCTCAACTAATTTAGCAACAGGCGCTACAAGCAACACGTTACCTACTACCCTTTTATCTAGCCCTCTAGTTTTTAACACTAAGTCTAACGCTTGATCCCAAGGAACATTTAATAATCTTAAGGTAATGGAGCCTGATACACTGTCATCGACGACCAAGTTCTTTTGAGCTACTTCCGCGATAATTTGCAGTACTGAGCGAATATTGACATTTTGAAAGTTTAAATCAATTTTCTCACCTGAATATTGCGGCTGCAAAACACTTGGTTTCGTTATACTAGTTTGCCCTGCTGTACGGCTTCTTTTTTGTGGCCACACATCAACAATGAGTTCACGACCCACTTGATAGGACTTGAATTTATAAGGCGCGGCACTTGGTTTGATTAATATGCCCGCATTTTGCCCCTGCGAGAAAGTATCAACAAACATTACCGGCGTATTAAAATCCTGAACATCAAAGCGCTTACTTAATTGATTGGATAGAATCGCGCCCGATAAATTAACAACTAAGTTATTACCTTCTTCTAAAACCTCAATACCCGCTCTATCATTTGAAAGTTTTATTTTTACGCGGCCAATGCCGTTTTCTGCTCTTTCAAAATCAATGCCCTGAACTCGCGTTTTCTTAGCATCGTTACTCGCATTCAGACGAGGCATCTCAGCTTTTACAGCGGCAGCGGCTACTGGAGCATTTTGAGTAGATGATGCCCTAGAGTTTTCATCCAAAACAACATATAAATAATTGTCCTGTGCATAGGAGCTATAATTTGCCACCGCATTTAAATTAGCGACTACTCTTAAGCGGCCTTTTACCTGGACTAGCTCTACCGATCTTAAGGCTTCATTACCAACATCATAACTTGAATGTGTGGTACCGTTTTCAACGCCCCACATATCTATCAGCACTCTATCAGGGCTTTTCAATACGAATGCGGTTGGCACTGGAGGCGGGCCATCAAATTTGATTTTTATCTCGACTTTACCCGCTGTCACCTCCCGCACATCAAGATCTAACATAAGTAAATCTTTAGCGAGCGAGTGAGCACTTGCCAAAGCCATAATCAATATTAGAGCAATTTTTTTGATCGTCACTAATACATTATTTATTCGACACAATATTAACTTATATTTTAAACACATATGCATCCCTACGGGTCCTTAGTCTCAATAAGCTCAATACTTCTTGGTCGGGTAACCCAGCCCCCTCTACCATTAGATATCGTCTCAATAATATTTATTCTATTTTCGCTAACACTGACAACTTTGCCGTGATCTAAACCGAGATATTCACCTTTAGTGATACGATGAATTTCGCCTTTTGTATCGACAATCAATGCCCATTTATTACCTTCTCCTTTAGCGATATTACCCACCATATACAAATCATCAATATCAAAGCTCTCTAAGTAATCTTTTAAGCGATCATTATTGGGCGGCGCAGTATTCCCTAAGTCAATACTGCCTTTGTCATTTACTGTTCCCGAGGGTATATATTGAATGACAGGCAAAAAAGGATTCCTCAGTCGCGACCCTTCATAAACGAACGCCTCATAAGCTCTGAAATCAGGTATCGGCTTGACTGGTTTTGCCGGTCTATCTTGAATCTGTGATACAAACTTTTTCAAGTCTTCTGTGCCTTCAACCCAAACACAGCCAGACATAGACAAGATCAGCAATGCAAGTAAAGCAAACCTTTTAACCACAACGTTATTCATCATCATTTCGATACGTCTTAGCAGTAATTGATATATTTAATCTACCTTCGCCAATAGGTGCCAAACTAAAATCATGTAGCGTTACAATTCTTTTAATGGCGGCAATACCACTGACGAAATTACCGACTTGGTGATAAGTGCCCGAGGCCGATATCAGGATAGGCAGTTCAATATAATATTTTTCTTTGCGCTCGCTTTGCAGCGCAATGCTGTTAATAACTAAGCCTGAGGCTATACCTATATTAGTAATATCTTCTAACAGCCCAGGCACTTCTTTTTCAGTCGGTAACTGTCGTTTTATCTCTTTGAATTGCTCTTCTACATCTTCCATTTGTTTTCTAAGCGCATCGAGGTTGGCTACTCGATTAGACACCGATGTAAATTCATCTTTAAGCTGAGATTCGACGCGCGTTTTACTTTGTAAAGCTTGCTCTTTGTCACTGATATAAAAATGTAAGCCCGCAAACACGGTCAGCACAAACGTTAAAATATAACAAATAATTTTAACACCGATTGGCCAGCTACCCGCGGCAGAAAAATCTAGGTTATTTGGATCAAAACCTTTAAATGAATCTCTAATTTTATCAATCAACTTGGGAGCCTCTAGACAGGGGCACAAAAAGATTAAAGCTACGATTTGTTTGATTTGCGCCTACCGTTGTTAAATTTGGCTCACCAAACCACTGAGAGCCATCTAGATTTCTCATCAAAGCTGAAACATCCTGATTTTGGTTGGCTAAACCGTTTACGGTAAGACGATCACCTTTTCTCACCAGAGACGTATAATACAATTCCTCTGGTAGAATACGCACTAACTCATCAAAATAACGGACTATTAATGGTCTATCACCCTGTAATGTCTGGATAGTTTTTAAACTGGCCAACCTTCTTTCTTTTAGTTTTTGTAATTCACTAATCTCAGCTATTTTTGTTTTTAATTGGTCAATCTCAGATTGCAGATAATTGTTTCTATCTGACTGTCTGCCAACTTGCATATTAAAATATTCACCTAGGGAAAAAATAACTAATGCGGCAAAAACAAGAGCTGCTAACAAATTGATAGAAAAAGCTTTCTTTGCCTCTTCATCCCTTTCGTCGCGCCATGAGCGTAAATTAATTTTTACCATAATACCCTACTGATCAAAAAATCTTAATGCTAAACCACACGCCTTAACTAAAATAGGCGCGTCCTTAGCAAGACGTTCTTTATTTATTTTAGGATGGATATCCATATTAACAAATGGGTTCGCCAGCGCTACTCTTATACCCAACTCTTCAGTTAATACATCCGCTAACCCTTTAATACCAGAGCTGCCACCGCTTATATATATTTTTGATAACTGGTTCGATACATTAGAAGAGTAATAAAATTGTAGGGCTCTTGATACTTGCTGTGCAATAGTCTCACGAAACGGTTCTAGCAACATGGTTTCGATTTCCATGCTAATTTCACCCAGACGAAAAGATTGCTCTATCTCCTCATTTGACATACCAAATTGCACATGAATTGAATTCGTTAACTCATTACTACCAAAACTTTGTTCTCTGGTATAAACAATTTCGTTGTTTTGCAGCACATTGAGCGTCATTGTCGACGCACCTATATCAATAGATGCTATTAATTCATCTGCTTTTTTATCTTGATTAATAAAGAAAAAAGCACGCTCAATGGCAAATGTATCGACATCGACAACATCACATTTCAAACCCGCTGAATTGACAGCCGCCTCGCGCTGCATCACATCATTATTACGACACGCTACTAAAAGAATTTTATTAAGCTCAGTTTTTTCAGGGTGCACGCCTTGGTTTTCAAAATCAATAGAGACTTCATCTAATGGATACGGAATAAATTGATCTGCTTCTATTTTAATTTGATCTTCTAATTCAGCATCTGAAAAGGCATTAGATAATTCTAAATGTTTAATAATGACAGCGGAGGATGGCACACAAGTGATAGCAGTGTTTAATTTTGAACCGCATATTTTAACACCTTTTTCAATCGCACTAGAGACAGCGCCCAACTCTTGTATATGGCCATCAACTACAGCAGCTGTAGGCAGGCCGACCACCGCATATGAGTCGACAGACATACCTCTTTTCTCACGCTTAAGTGCAACTAATTTGACAGATGAAGAGCCTATATCAACCCCAAGCCAAATTGATGTTTTTTTATTAAATAGACCAAACAACTAATTCAATTCCTTTACTTAAATAAATCGACTGCACAATTAATAGAAGGCAATTAAAACGATATTTTTACCTACACCAATACTTAACATAACAAGTACTTAGTAATTTAGACCTTTTTTTAACAAAAGCAAATAGATCATACTATAACCACCAATAACCATCTATTTATTATTTAAAAGTTCTACATTATCATGTTTGACATAAGAGCAACATGACACAGCCTTGTTATCGACTATCTCTTATCATTGATACTTATCAACTTGACATAAATCACATAAACACTAAATCTGTAACACTAAACAACTGATATGGCGGGCACTTAAACATCCACAAAAGCACGGCATCTTGCTAGGCAGCAGCCGAAAATGTTTTGCATTGCGCCCAACTTACTGGCTTTAGTATTATTATCTAAATTTAAGCGCTGGCTATACTGGCACATAATATAAGCTATCTATATAATGGGCGCCTATTTTTCTTAAGATGTAGGGAACACATGCGCGCAATTAAAATACTATTCCAAATGATTCTATCCTTTGCTGTGCTAGGTATCATTCTTGGAACCATTAGCATGTTAACTCTCTATTTTTACTTTTCGCCTAAGCTACCTGATGTCGAAACACTTAGGGAAATACAATTCCAAACACCTTTACAAGTTTTCTCTAAAGACAATAAATTGATAGCCGAGTTTGGCGAGAAACGCAGAACCCCTATCAGCTACGACCAAATACCAACCAACTTCGTCAGAGCGCTACAAGCCGCTGAAGACTCACGCTTCTTTGAACACAATGGCGTCGATTTACAAGGTTTAGCAAGAGCCGTCGTCCAACTTATATCTACCGGCAAAAAACAAGGTGGTGGTTCAACAATCACCATGCAAGTCGCAAAAAACTTCTTCTTGACGAGAGAAAAATCATATTCTCGAAAATTCAGTGAGATTTTATTAGCATTAAAAATCGAAAACTCACTTTCCAAAGAAGAAATTTTTGAACTCTACATCAACAAAATTTATTTAGGTCACCGCTCTTACGGCATACAGGCAGCTTCTTTTGTCTATTACGGCAAAGACATCAATGATATCAGTCTAGCTCAACTTGCAATGATAGCAGGCCTACCTAAAGCACCATCAGCATTTAACCCTATCACCAACCCGCAAAGAGCAATAGAGCGCAGAAACTGGATTATTGGCAGAATGCTCGGCTTAGGTTATATCAAACAAGATGCGTACGATAATGCTATAGCCCAACCAATCACCGCGTCTTACCACAGTGCTGAAATAGAATTGTACGCACCTTATGTCGCTGAAATGGTTCGCAAAGAGCTCTATGAAAAATACGGCGAAAATCTTTACACCGATGGCTACAACGTATACACAACCATTGATAGCTCTATGCAACTTGCAGCGAACAATGCCGTTAAAAACGGGCTGCTCGCCTATGTCAAAAGGCATGGCTACAGAGGCCCAGAGAAACAAATAGACATCAGTGCACTCTCTGAAAAAGAGCAACTAAAAGCATTACATTCTGAACTTACTCACGCCGATATCGAGCCCGCCCTAGTTTTATCACTACAAGAACAAGAGGCTACCGTACTGCGAAAAAATGGCGAGCAGGTAACTCTTCCCTGGAAGGGCATGGTATGGGCTCGTGAATTTAAGCATGTCAACAGCATCGGCGCGCCCCCTAAAAGTACGGCTGACATTATGAAAATTGGCGATGTCATTCGCATCGCCAAAGAGACAGATCAAAAAGATAAAAGTGAATACTGGGCACTGAGCCAAATCCCTAAAGTGCAAGGCGCCATGGTCGCAATAGCACCTAACAATGGCGCTGTATTATCTCTTGTGGGTGGTTTTAGCTTTACTCACAATAAATTTAACCGAGCAACGCAGGCTATTAGACAACCTGGCTCTAATTTAAAACCTTTTATTTATGCAGCCGCTTTAGAGGCGGGCTATACGGCAGCCACTACTATTAATGACGCTCCCATTGTCCTACAAGGTGCCAGCTTAGAAGCCAATTGGAGACCTGAAAACTCCTCTTTAAAATTCTATGGCCCAACCAGATTAAGAGTAGGATTGTATAAATCTCGAAACCTTGTCTCTATTAGATTACTGCGTGCTATCGGCATTGATTATGCTTTAGGTTATTTAACTAGATTTGGTTTTGATCGCTCTCGCATGCCCGAAAACCTGTCACTGTCTCTAGGCGCGATTGAAGCCACTCCTTTAGAGCTAATCAGAGGCTACGCTCCTTTTGCCAATGGCGGTTACCGCGTAGATACTTTCTATATTGAAAAAATACTTAACCAAACAGGCGATGTTGTTTTTCAAGAAAAGCCCAGAACAGCACCTGATTCACAAGCTGTCGATGAAACTGAAACTGAGACTAGCGTAGTAGCACCTAGAATAATAGATGCCCGCGACAGCTATGTGATCTACAGTATTTTACAAGATGTGATTAGACGTGGCACAGCAACCAAAGCAAAAGTATTAAAAAGAAGCGATTTTGCCGGAAAAACAGGTACCACAAACGATCAAAGAGACGCTTGGTTCACAGGCTTTAATAGAGAAGTGATCGCCACTGCGTGGGTCGGATACGATATTCCAGCCCCACTTGGACGAAGAGAGTACGGTGGCACTGCCGCCCTACCTATATGGATTGACTTTATTAAAGACACTATTGCCAACCGACCAGAAGCACCATTGCTAAGACCGAAAGGCCTAACGACTGTCACTGTAAATGCCAAAACAGGCATGCGCTCTAAAAGAATCACAGGTGTCACTGTCAATGAGATAATTAAGTCTGAGGATGCCCAGCGTTTAGCAACTCAAAGCGCTGAGGCTAACGACACAACAACCGATGACTTATTCAATTAGACTGTCTGTGGCATCACATGACAGGTAGTATTAAACAAGCAGCCACAAAAAAGCCCAGATAACTGGGCTTTTTTACGTACGCTATTTACTTATTAGTAACTATCAAGTGATGTCAAAGGATAGTTAGCAGGCATTGGTAGTTTAGCTACACCTGAATCAATAGCCGCTTGTGCTACTGCTGTAGATAAACGGCCTAACAAGCGAAGATCTGTTGGCTTAGGTATAATATACTCAGGGCCAAAAGATAGTGATTCTAAGTTATATGCTGTTAACACATCTTGTGGCACTTCCTCTCTTGCTAACTCAGCTAGTGCATAGACCGCTGCGATTTTCATTTCTTCGTTAATGACTGAAGCGCGAACATCTAACGCTCCACGAAAGATAAATGGAAATCCTAGTACGTTATTCACTTGGTTAGGATAATCAGAACGGCCTGTACCGATAATCACATCATCTCTAGTAGCATGTGCTAATTCAGGTCTAATTTCTGGATCAGGGTTCGCACAGGCAAAAATGATAGGAGATGGAGCCATTTTCTTCAACTGTTCAGCACCTAATAAATTAGGACCAGACAGACCAACAAACACATCCGCACCATCAATAGCGTCATCTAATGTGCGTTTTTCTGTCGGTGTAGCAAATATTGCTTTCTCAGTCGACAAATCAGTACGCCCAGAATGAATAACACCCTTGCGATCCAACATATAAATATTTTCTACTTTAGCGCCCATGTTAATCAGCAGCTTCATACAGGCAATGGCAGCAGCACCCGCACCTAGAGTAACGATGATCGCAGTATCAATTTTCTTACCTGCTATTTCAAGCGCATTGATCATACCTGCAGCAGTGACTATTGCAGTACCGTGCTGATCATCATGAAAAACCGGGATGTTACAGCGCTCAATTAACGCACGCTCAATTTCAAAACACTCAGGCGCTTTGATATCTTCTAAATTAATGCCACCAAAGGTATCGGCAATGCGAGCAACGGTATCTATAAAAGCTTGTGGGCTCTCGGAGTCGACTTCTAAATCGATAGAATTAATACCAGCAAAACGCTTGAAAAGTAGAGACTTACCTTCCATCACAGGCTTAGATGCAAGAGGACCTAAATTCCCTAAACCTAAAATAGCAGAACCGTCAGATATCACGGCAACTAAGTTACCTTTACCAGTATATCGATAAGCGTTCTCTGGGTCTTTTGCAATTTCACGACACGGCTCTGCAACACCTGGGCTATAGGCAAGAGATAAATCCCATGCAGTGTCAGCAGCCGTTGTCAATGACATGCCGACTTTACCCGGACGAGGAAATTCATGGTATTCAAGGGCCGCTTTATTTAGATCTTCAGACATATAGGTGATTCCATTTCAAATTAGCACGAATTATAAATTCTATAGAAAAGCAACAAAGCTAACAACCTATAACATACGAGAATGTGTGTGTGTTCTCATAAAATATCGTATTGCAGTAAGTTATCCTGTTTAAGCTGTAGCATAACTTAATTAACACTTAATATTTAACTTAAACCACGCAATTCCCTGCTATTTATAAAAATGCCCTTGGAACTATTTTTCTAACCTGCTTTTACAATATCGATAGCAGCTCGAAAACAGCTATTTATTCATAATCCACAGGGTTTATTTTGCGCTATTAAATGCAAATCGTATAATGGCTCGCTAACATCGCTGTTATTTACTGGTATGCACTTTGGCATTTATCAGCCATTTTCAGTCATAGTATAATTTAAGGATCAATTAATGAGACAAAAAACCGAGTCTCTCGCCAAACAGTTATACATCATGACTTGGCCAATGCTCATTGGCATGCTGGCCATCATGAGCTGCCAATTAATAGACAGCGCTTTTATCGGACAATTAGGCTCACAACAGCTCGCCGTCGTCGGTTTCTCCATTCCTGTTTATCAGATCGTGATTGGTGTTCAAGTCGGATTAGGGATAGCGACCACAACAGTCATCTCTACGACCCTGGGCCAGAAAAACACACAATACGCCAACCAATTAGGCTTTTTAGTACTGATTTCAGGCTTCATCTTAGTCGCTATCATTTGTCTTTTAATATGGTTTAATCAACAGCTGATATTAACTAGCCTAGGCGCCTCTAGCCAACTATTTGCTATTGCTAGGGAATATTGGCTACCCTGGCTTATTAGCTGTTTGATAGGCGCGATGGTTTATTTTGGTTGCAGTATTTTTAGAGCGCATGGCGATACTTTCGTACCCGGCATGTCAATGGTACTGGCCAGTGTATTAAATATCATATTAGACCCTATCCTTATTTTCTATTTAGAGATGGGCATTAGCGGTGCAGCCTGGGCAACTTCAATTTCTTTTGTGATTAGCGGCTCAATTGTTTTCTCGCTACTGATAAAAAGACAGCGCATTGAACTGCTTTACCAGTGGCACATTATCAAAGCAGCCCTAAAGACTTTAATATCGTATATGACCCCATCAATGCTCAGTCAATTTACGCCGCCGATATCGGCGATGATAGCCTTGACGATAGTTGCCAGCTATGGCGATATTGCAGTCGCGACTTGGGGGCTCGGCAGTCGCTTAGAGCTACTATCAATTATTATTGTATTATCATTGACAATGGCAATGCCTCCTATGATTGGCAGATTGAGAGGCCTAAAAGATTTTGAAAGCATTGATAAGTTAGTAAAAATCGCTGTTAGCTTTATCATAAAACTACAAATAATTATCGCTATCGCACTAATAATCACTGCGATTCCACTCGCCAATTTACTGACCACAGAACAAGACATCGTTCAGTTACTTCACCAGTATTTATGGATTGTACCGTTAAGCTTTAGCGGATTAGGGATATGCATGATGATGGTTTCGGTTTGTAGCGCAATAGGCGCCCCTAAACTAGCGTTAATTATTTCAATAATTAGGCTATTTGGCTGTTACATCCCATTACTTTGGCTAGGTTCGCTAAGCTTTGGATTAACTGGTTTGTTTGCAGGGGCCGCTATTGCCAATGTTCTAGCAGGCATTATCAGCTGGAAAATGTACCGTATGCATTTTAGTAAATTACTGCTCAGACAATAGAGCCATCTTAACAAACAAGTTCGCCGCAAAAACAATCATTATTTAATGGTTAATAACAAATCATGTAGCTGCTCGGTGACCCCCTCTAACTGTGTCGTAATATCACCTGATTCAAACACCACCCCTGCGTGGTAGTCATTCAACAAATGCTCTGCAGCAGCATGGAATTGGTTATGTGCATCATTCAATTGCTCTAACCCTTCCTCTGACAACAATTGCTCTTGCTTTGCCCTTGCTAACCATATGCCACAAGCGCATTTTTTAGTGTTTAGAATAGGCCAACTTTTTTTATTATCCAAACCAACCAGCACCTTATTTAAGAACTTTTGTTTCCACTGGTTAATGATCAATTTAAAAATAGCGAGCTTACGCTCTTTATAGGTGGAATCAAACTGCCCTGTCATCAACCAATCCATATCCGGTTGATAATTAGCTCTCCAGCTAAGCACTTCATCCGCAGGCATAGGTTTAGCTATTCCATAGCCCTGGGCATTTTGACAGCCCATTAGCAACAGCATCAAACCGTGCTCTTTCGTTTCAACGCCCTCAGCTATTACCTTGCGATTAAAAGCATTAGCTAGACTTAAAATGCCCTCAATGATGGTGGAATCACTTGGATCATCCAGCACATCACGCACAAAGCTACGATCGATCTTCACCGTATCTGCTGAGAGATTTCGCAAATGTGTCAACGAGGAATAACCTGTACCAAAATCATCTAATGCGACACTTAAACCTAATACTTCCTGACATTGATTAATCACTTTATTAATACTGCTAATATCGCTCAGCGCAGCACTTTCAAGTATTTCAAATTGAATATATTCAGGCTCTTTAAGCTGATATTTATTAATTAATTGCTGAATTGATGAAACAAAATTATCAGAGAGAATTTGGTTTGAAGATATATTGATACTCACTTCTATGGCGAGGCCTTGCTCATACCAGCTAGAAAACTGCTGTATCGCACTTTCTATCACCCAATTACCGACCTCAAGCTCCAATTCAGAGCCCTGGATAGCAGGTAAAAAATCTAATGGTGCAATCATGCCTCTCTCAGGGTGTATCCAGCGGATCAGCGCTTCAGCACCATAGACATCGGCTGTCGACATATTCACTTTAGGCTGATAATACAATTGGAATTCATTGTTTAATAATGCCCGTTTTATTTCATCTACACGGTTTTTCTTATAGCTCGCCTGCTGATCCTGCTCTGGGTTGAAGAAATAATAGCGATTTCGCCCTGATAATTTGGCTTGATACATCGCTTGGTCTGCATGCCTTAATAATGTATCAAAATCCCCGTTGTCATCTGGGTAGATAGTCACGCCACTAGAGGCCGATATATGATGAATATACTCATCTATTTTATAAGGCCTCGCCAAAGATTGATGAATACTATCGAGTATAAATTTGCACTGCTGATCAGACTCTATATTGTTAAGTAATAAGGCAAACTCATCCCCGCCTTGGCGCGAAACCGTATCGCCATCACGCACCAACGCGTTAATTCGCTCAGAGACTGCAACTAATAACTTATCGCCAGCTTGATGGCCACATTTATCATTTACCGCTTTAAATTCATCAAGATCAATAAAGCACAGTGCCATTTTTTTATTATTTTCGTTACTTTCATTCACCGCCTCAACAAAACGCTCTGCCAATAATGTTCTATTTGCCAGCTGAGTTAATGAATCATAATGTGCAAGCTTGGTAAGCTCTTGTTGCTGGCGCTTAGTTTGAGTAATATCCGAAAACAAACCAATATAGTTAGAAATCTCTCCAGCAGCATTTTTAATAGTGGTTATATTTAGTAACTGAGCAAAACTCTCACCATTCTTTCTTTGCCCCCACACCTCACCTTGCCAAGAGCCTTTCTCCTGTATCTCTAGCAATCTAGCATCATGATAAACCTCATCCGATAAAGCAGAGCGTAGCATTTGCGGTTTTTTACCTAAAACTTCTGCCTTGCTATAACCTGTTATATTGCTAAAGGCAGGGTTGACATCAATAATGCAGACCTTGTTATCTGTTACGACAAGCCCTTCATGGGTGGCATTAAATGTTTTAGAATACAACTGCAGCTTAGTATCATTCTCCAATCTCTGTAATTCTATACTGACCCTTGCAGCCAGGCTTTCAAGTAATTTAAACGAAAAGCGACTTTTATGCATAGGCTTATCATCGAGGATCGACATCAGCCCTATTACTTTATTCTCACTATTGTGCAATGGCACACCGACGTAACTCTGAGCATCCATATCCTCAAGCATAGCATCTTTAGGAAAAGAGCGCTGCACGTCACATTCAACAAAACAGACACTCTCGCTAAGTACTTTCTCACAAGGAGTTCCCGCTAATGAGTACGAAAAATTATCAACAACCTTACCATCAGCCCACACTGTAATAGTGTTAACCTCAGTAATATCTAACGGGTCTATGCGCGCTATTAAGCAATACCTCGCACCTTGAGATATTGCTAACTGCTCAACAATAAGATCGAAAATATTTTGCTGTGACGACTCCCCTCCTTTAGCGAGTACTTGTAAAACCCCAATACTGTTTTCAAGTTTTTCTTCCGTTACTTTGCGACTGGTAATATCCTCCATGGTGACTATCATACCGACACTGTGACCTAATTCGTCGATCAGTGGCTTTTTGTTCATCTGCAAATACAATAACGCACCAGAGTCACCAGTTAACACTATTTCTTTTTTATTGCCTTGCTGCTGTTTGCCAATAACTAGCGAGTCATCTTCAAAAATAGCATCGAAAATCTTAAAATCACTGAGATGCTGAGTAATAATTTTATCTGCAGGCAGTGCCAATAAATCGCACATTTTTTGATTAATATAAGTAAGGTTATGTTTTACATCAATGGTAAAAATGTATACATCAAGATTATCCAATGCATAAAATAAGTGCTTAACATCATTCATAATTTTTATTGACCACCTTTAAACAACGAAAAGCACCCTTAACACTAAAATGAATATTAAAACTCATCTGCGTACCATGCCTAAATATAATATTAGGCTATTTATTAAAAAAATCCGTTTCGTTTAAGAAAAAAGCGGTAAATAAGGCCAAATATCTATTTTTTTCATTACTCTAACAATAAATAGACTTATAACCAAAGCTAAGCAGTATTTTTTTCAAAATATATTATGACTACGCATAGCTAGTGATAATTTATTTGCTGTTAGCATTTAGCACCTCAAAAGCACATTTTAACGGTTTATACAGACCGAGCTAACAAATGCTAACGCGAATAGACAAAAAAGCCCCGCAATTGCGAGGCTTTAGAAGAACAACGTTACATTAAACGTTACGTTTTACATTTATAGTTCGCTAGAAGGGTATATCGTCATCAAAATCATCAAAATTTGGTGCTTGCTGCGGTGCCGGCTGCTGTTGTGGAGCTGCCTGCTGTGGCGCTGCTTGCTGCTGTGGACGATTTTGCTGAGCAGGTTGTTGATAATTCTGTTGAGGCGCCTGCTGTTGATAATTTTGCTGTGGTGCAGCTTGTTGCTGATAACCACCTTGCTGTCCTTGTTGAGGAGCACCTTCATTAGCTGCACCACGAGAATCTAGCATTTGCATCTCATTGCCAATAATTTCCGTTCTATAACGGTCTTTACCTTCTTGATCTTGCCACTTATTAGTACGTAGAGCTCCCTCAACATAAACCTTGCTGCCTTTACGTAAATACTCACCGGCAATTTCACCTAAACGGTTAAAAAACACTACTCGATGCCACTCTGTACGCTCTTGTGCCTGTCCTGTTTGCTTGTCTTTCCAAGTTTCACTGGTTGCAAGAGTAATAGTAGTTACCGCACTTCCATTTGGCATGTAACGAACTTCTGGATCACCGCCGACATTACCTATTAACATTACTTTATTTACACCGCGCGCCATTTTTACTCTCCAATACTGTTTATTTATACAATAAAGTTATTTTAGCAAATCTATTACTAATGCACCATAGATTCTATTCAACAACAATCCGCGGCCTTTTTCTTATCTTTGTGCAAATACGCCTAAAAGCTGCGAGTTGTGTTGCTGTTTTATACGTTTATACATTTAAATTAATTTTTTAACTGTTTTTACTAGATTCGCTATTGACTAATTTTGGCGAGACACTAAAATACGCATCTCTTCAAGAGCAACCCAACAAGTAGGGCAACCATACCTACTATAAAAAATACCCCTGTTAGCCCGGGTGGTGGAATTGGTAGACACAGGAGACTTAAAATCTCCCGATCGCAAGATTGTGCCGGTTCAAGTCCGGCCCCGGGCACCAATTATTGAACATTAAAACCATCTCAAAAACACACATATCTATCTAGATTACTAACAAATTCTTCTGATTTAAATTTGTTTCCCATAACGACCAAATAACTGTAAAAATAGACAGTATTCTTATATTCTTTTCTTTATAATGGTTAATCGGCTTTTTTGCAATTTATTTGCATAGTCCATAACTTTTGGAGAGAACATGGATAAGATTATCGTTCGCGGTGCACGCACACATAATTTAAAGAATATTGATCTTGAAATCCCTCGTGACAAATTAGTTGTTATTACCGGCCTATCCGGCTCAGGAAAGTCTTCACTTGCCTTTGACACACTATATGCTGAGGGCCAAAGACGATATGTTGAATCCCTCTCCACTTACGCACGTCAATTTTTGTCGATGATGGAAAAACCAGATATTGACCATATTGAAGGTTTATCTCCCGCTATTTCTATCGAGCAAAAATCAACATCACACAACCCTAGATCAACCGTTGGCACCATTACCGAAATCTATGATTACCTGCGATTATTATTTGCACGAGCAGGTGAACCTCGCTGTCCAGATCACGACCTACCACTGGCAGCGCAAACTGTCAGCCAAATGGTCGATCAGGTACTCACCTTAGACGAGGGCACTAAGCTAATGCTACTAGCACCTGTTGTCCAAGGGCGCAAAGGTGAACACTTACATACTTTAGCCGAAATGCGCAGTCAAGGCTTCGTTCGCGCTAGAATTAACGGCATCGTAGTTGATCTTGACAGCACTCCCGATCTTGATAAAAACAAGAAACACTCCATTGAAGTGGTGGTTGATCGCTTCAAAGTCAGAGAAGATCTGCAAGTTAGACTCGCTGAATCATTTGAGACAGCCCTTAGACTGACAGATGGTATTGCCCGCATCTGCTACATGGATGGTGATGGAGACGACATTGTTTTCTCATCAAGGTTTGCCTGCCCAACTTGTGGACACAGCATACAAGAGCTAGAACCGAGACTATTTTCCTTTAACAACCCACATGGCGCTTGCTCTAGTTGTGACGGCCTTGGCAATAAACAATTTTTTGATCCAAGCAAGGTAGTAGTCGACAGCTCTCTAACGTTGTCACAAGGTGCTATTCGCGGCTGGGACAGAAGAACGCTTTATTACTTTCAACAACTAAAAGCTGTCGCTAGCCATTATAATTTTGATATTGACACCCCTTTTAAAGAGCTAGACCCTAAGCATCAGAAACTGATTTTATCGGGTACGGGCACAGACGATATCCCTTTTAAATACGTCAACGATCGCGGTGACGCTATTGAACGCCATCACCCTTTTGAAGGAGTGCTCAATAATTTAGAGCGCCGTTATCGTGAAACTGAATCAGATATGGTTCGTGAAGACCTTGCTAAGTATTTAAACATGCAACCGTGCCCATCGTGTGAAGGCAGCAGGCTACGCAAAGATGCTAGACACGTCTTTGTACAAGGTAGAAACTTACCTGATATCGTGGTCATGCCAATTGGCGACAGCTATAAATACTTCAACACTTTAAAGCTACCTGGAAAACAAGGGCAAATAGCAGAAAAAATCATTAACGAAATTCAATTGCGCTTATCGTTCTTAGTTAATGTCGGGCTAGATTATTTATCATTAGACAGAAAAGCCGACACACTATCAGGCGGTGAAGCGCAGCGTATTAGGCTCGCCAGCCAAATAGGCGCAGGTCTTGTTGGCGTAATGTATATCCTTGATGAGCCCTCAATTGGCTTACATCAACGCGATAATGAGCGCCTACTGCAAACCCTGACTCATTTAAGGGACTTGGGCAACACCGTTATCATCGTTGAACACGATGAAGACGCAATACGACAAGCTGATTATGTTATCGATATTGGACCAGGCGCTGGCATCCATGGCGGCCAGGTAATATCGGCTGGTACACCAGAGCATGTAATTAATGACCCTAACTCTTTAACTGGCCGCTACTTATCAGGCAAACAATCAATTGCCATTCCCAAAGAGCGCAACCAGCCCGATACCAGCAAAACGCTAACCATCACCGGTGCAACAGGCAACAACTTAAAAAATGTTACTCTAGAAATACCCTTTGGCATACTAACCTGCGTGACTGGCGTATCAGGATCTGGTAAATCAACACTTATTAACAATACACTTTACCCACTTGCTGCCACTGAACTGAACAGGGCAACCACGTTAGATATCGCTCCCTATAAGAGCATTGATGGCTTACAACACTTTGATAAAGTTATCGACATCAACCAAAGCCCTATAGGTAGAACTCCACGCTCTAACCCTGCAACCTATACCGGCATATTCACCACGGTACGCGAATTACTAGCAGGCACACAAGAAGCCAGATCAAGAGGCTACAAAGCAGGCAGGTTTAGCTTTAACGTTAAAGGTGGACGCTGCGAAGCTTGCCAAGGCGATGGAGTAACTAAAGTTGAAATGCATTTCCTAGCCGATATCTACGTTCCCTGTGATGTGTGCAAGAGCAAAAGATACAACAGAGAAACGTTAGAAATAAACTATAAAGGCAAAAATATTCACGAGATTCTCGATCTTACTGTGGAAGATGCCAGAGAGTTTTTCGATGCCATACCGCCACTGGCTCGACGCTTACAAACATTAGTCGATGTTGGCTTAACTTATATTAAGTTAGGACAATCCGCCACCACACTTTCTGGCGGTGAAGCTCAGCGAGTTAAACTGGCAAAAGAGCTTTCTAAGAGAGATACCGGTAAAACACTTTATATCCTCGATGAGCCGACTACAGGTTTACATTTTCACGATATAGAGCAATTACTTAAAGTAGTACGAAGACTTCGTGATCACGGCAATACTATTGTTATTATTGAGCACAACTTAGATGTAATCAAAACAGCTGACTGGGTAATAGATTTAGGACCCGAAGGTGGCATAGGTGGCGGCATGATTATCGGCACCGGTACGCCAGAGCAAGTAGCTGAGTTAAAAGACTCACATACAGGACGCTTTCTTAAAACAATGCTGGCGAGCCAAAAAAATTAAACTAACTATGACTTAAAGACAAAAAAACCGACTTAAGTCGGTTTTTTTATATCTAAAATTCAACCTGTAAAACCGCCTAAATATACCACTCAATTTTGCTTTAGCATTACATAGTTTATTAGAAAACCAATGCTGTGCATTTGCACCAGGCAATAATACTCTTTTCAAGCTGTTGCCAAAAAAAAGCTATCAATACCAAACATAATGACAACACATCAATATCAAGTTTATATGCGCTCTAATAGCGACATAGCTATCAACATAAACAATTGAGTTTATTCAGGGCAAAAAAAACCCGGCCTAAGCCGGGTTTTTTAAATGCTGAAAATCTAGTCTTCTGAAGCTTCGACCAATTCTGGACGATCAACTAGTTCAACATATGCCATTGGAGCATTATCACCAGGACGGTTACCGCATTTGATAATGCGAATATAACCACCAGGACGCTCTGTGTAACGAGGTCCTAGGTTAGTGAAAAGCTTACCAACAGCTTCTTTACTACGAGTACGGTTAAAAGCTAGACGACGGTTAGCAACCGTGTCAACTTTTGACAACGTAATTAACGGCTCAGCAACACGGCGAAGTTCTTTCGCCTTAGGCAATGTTGTACGAATCAATTCATGTTCGAACAAAGAAATTGCCAAGTTTTTAAGCATCGCTTTACGGTGTGCGCTATCACGATTTAAGTGACGGCCTGACTTACGATGACGCATGTTAAAATCCTTACAAACTTGATTGTTAAATCAGCTTCTTACGAAGCCAATCTATCATCATTCTTTAGGCTAGCCGGTGGCCAGTTTTCAAGACGCATATTTAGGGAAAGACCCTTAGAAGCTAAAACGTCTTTGATCTCTGTCAGCGACTTTTTACCTAAGTTTGGAGTCTTAAGTAGCTCAACTTCAGTACGTTGGATCAGATCACCAATATAGTAAATCTGTTCCGCCTTCAAGCAATTTGCAGAGCGAACGGTTAGTTCTAAATCATCTACTGGACGCAACAGAACTGGATCAATCTCCGGCTCTTTTGCCTCTTCTTTTGCTTGATCAGCTGCATCTTCAAGGTCTACAAAGACGGCTAGCTGGTGCTGTAATATAGTCGCTGCGCGACGGATACATTCTTCAGGTTCAATCGTACCATTTGATTCAATATCAATGATAAGTTTGTCTAAATCAGTACGTTGCTCAACACGTGCACTTTCAGCTACATAAGATACACGGCGGACCGGACTATAAGATGCGTCTAGTTGTAGACGACCAATAGCACGAGTTTCATCGTCGTCACTGTTGCGCGAAGCAGCAGGGACATAACCACGACCACTAGTAATCTTTAACTTCATTTTAAGGCTTGCACCGTGATTCAAATGCGCGATGACGTGATCAGGATTAGTGATCTCAACATCTTGATTCAATTGAATATCGGCAGCTGTCACAACACCTGACTCTGTCTTAGACAAAGTCAATGTCGCCTCTTCACCATTGTGAAGTAAAACAGCAACACCTTTAAGGTTCAACAAGATCTCAATGACATCTTCTTGAACGCCTTCTAATGCGCTATATTCGTGTAACACACCTTCTATTTCAACTTCAGTGATGGCTGCGCCAGGCATTGAAGAGAGTAAGATGCGACGAAGCGCATTACCTAGTGTGTGACCAAAGCCACGCTCAAGTGGCTCAAGAGTCACTTTAGCACGTGTTTTGCTTATTTCTTTCACGTCTATATGACGTGGACTGAGAAACTCGTTTACAGAACGCTGCATAGTTGCTCCAATCAAGAGTTCATGAATTACTTAGAGTAAAGCTCGACAATCAGCTGTTCGTTGATATCAGCTGAAAGCTCTGCACGTTCTGGAGAAGCTTTAAAAGTTCCTTCCATTTTCGTTGCATCTACTTCTAACCATTCAACAACACTACGCTGAGAAGCCAAATTAAGTGCGTTTTTAATGCGCAATTGATTCTTAGCTTTTTCACGAACTGCTACTACATCACCAGCTGTAACTTGGTAAGATGCAACATTCACAACTTGACCATTAACTGTTACAGAGCGATGTGAAACGATCTGACGTGCTTCAGCGCGTGTAGCACCAAAACCCATACGGTAAACTACGTTATCTAAACGGCCTTCTAAAAGCTTAAGTAGGTTTTCACCTGTTGAGCCTGTAGTTGAAGCTGCTTTTTTATAGTAGTTACGGAACTGACGTTCCAGTACACCGTATATACGACGTACTTTTTGTTTTTCACGAAGCTGTAGACCGTAGTCGGACAGACGTCCACGACGGGCACCGTGTACACCAGGAACAGTTTCAGCTTTACACTTACTGTCTAGTGAACGGACACCGCTCTTGAGGAACAAATCTGTACCTTCACGGCGTGACAGCTTGCACGTTGGTCCAAGATATCTAGCCATTATTTCGACTCCAGTTTATACACGACGTTTCTTCGGCGGACGACAACCATTATGAGGTATCGGCGTCACGTCAGTGATATTTGTAATTTTGTAGCCGCATCCATTCAGTGCACGTACTGCGGATTCACGACCAGGACCTGGGCCCTTAACCAATACATCTAGATTTTTCAATCCAAACTCAAGTGCTGCGTTTCCTGCGCGTTCTGCTGCAACCTGTGCGGCGAACGGAGTACTCTTACGAGAACCACGGAAACCTGAACCACCAGAAGTAGCCCAAGATAACGCATTACCTTGACGATCAGTAATGGTAATAATTGTATTGTTAAAAGATGCATGGATATGCGCAAGGCCATCCACTACATTCTTTTTAACTTTTTTACGCGTGCTTTTGCCTGGCTTAGCCATAATTGGAAATTCCTAGCTTACACTTAATTATTTACGGATTGGTTTACGTGGACCTTTGCGCGTACGCGCATTAGTCTTACTACGTTGTCCACGAACCGGTAAATTACGACGATGACGAATTCCACGATAACTACCAAGGTCCATAAGACGCTTAATATTCATAGAAACTTCACGACGCAAATCACCTTCAACTGTCAATTTGCCTATTTCACCACGCACTAGATCAAGCTGTTCTTCGCTCAGATCTCCAATTTTAGCTGTTTCGGCAATGCCAGTTGCAACTAAAACTTTCTTTGCTGTAGTACGGCCAACTCCAAAAACATATGTCAGGGAGATAACCGCGTGCTTATTGTCAGGAATATTGACGCCAGCTATACGGGCCATTCAACTTACTCCATCATTAAATGTTTAGCTTTGTGCTAAACAAATATACCTATATATTCATACAAGGCGGCGAATTATACGGCTTGAACAAAAAACATTCAAGCCCTTTTGCCACCTGTACGGCTTATTTCAAGATTTAATTAACCTTGACGCTGTTTGTGACGCGGTTCAACTTTGCAAATAACACGAACTGAACCATTACGTCTAACAATCTTGCAATTACGGCAGATCTTTTTAACAGATGCACGTACTTTCATTACTCGCTCCTGGGCGCTACTAACGCATTAAACCTGCGCCGCCACCTTTCAGATTCGATTTTTTCATCAGAGACTCATACTGGTGCGACATTAAATGTGACTGCACCTGTGTCGTAAAGTCCATTACAACAACCACTACGATAAGTAGTGACGTACCACCAAAATAAAATGGTACATTTGCTGCGACTACTAAGAACTGAGGCATTAAAGACACCGCAGTAATATAGAGTGCACCAAACAATGTTAAACGACCTAACACTGTATCGATGTAACGAGCTGACTGCTCACCTGGGCGAATACCCGGGATAAAAGCCCCTGACTTCTTTAAGTTATCCGCAACTTCACGAGGATTAAACATAATCGCCGTATAGAAGAAGCAGAAAAACACGATAGCTATTGAAAAGAGCACTACATAAAGCGGCTGACCAGGACCTAATGCTAAAGCAGCATTTTGTACAAAGTTAGCCCACGCTCCCTCACCTTGACCGAACCATTGTCCGATTGATGCAGGGAAGAGTAAGATACTCGATGCAAAGATTGGCGGAATTACACCAGCCATATTTACTTTTAGCGGTAAGTGGCTTGATTGAGCTGCATATACCTGACGGCCTTGCTGTCGCTTTGCGTAATTTATAGTAATACGGCGTTGACCGCGCTCCATAAACACTACAAATGCAACTGTTGCAACTGCCAATACACCGATTGCTAACAGCGCGAGGATACTTAAATCGCCCTGTCTTGCAGACTCAAATGATTGCCCGATAGCACTTGGTAAACCAGCCACGATCCCAGCAAAGATCAAAATAGAGATACCGTTACCGATACCACGTTCAGTCACCTGCTCTCCTAACCACATTAGGAATACCGCACCAGAAACTAACGTTACAACTGCAACGAAGTAGAAACTAGCACCTGTAGAGAAAGACACTCCCTGCTGAGCCAAACCTGCTGCCATCCCGAAAGACTGCAACGTAGCTAGCACAACTGTACCGTATCTAGTGTACTGATTTATCTTGCGACGACCTGCCTCACCATCTTTCTTAAGCTGTTCAAGCTGCGGGCTTACCACCGTCAATAACTGCATAATAATAGAGGCAGAAATGTAGGGCATAATACCTAGAGCAAGAATACTCATACGCTCTAAGGCACCGCCTGAGAACATATTGAAAAGAGACAAAATCGTATCTTGATTTTGATCGAACAAAGCAGCCAAACGATCGGGGTTAATACCGGGTACTGGTATATGAGCACCAATACGATAGACCACGATTGCAATTAAAACGAACCACAGTCTAGACCACAGCTCATTTAATCCGCCTTGTTTACTTGGAGTCGCACCTTTTTTAGCCATTTACGCCTCGAATTTACCGCCAGCAGCTTCGATTGCAGCTAATGCACCTTTGGTCACTTTAAGACCTTTAACATTAACCGCTTTATTAATCTCTCCAGAGAGAATAATACGAACTACTTTAATTTCGTGACCGATTAAATCAGCTGCTTTTAGCGCTGCTAAATCGACAACATCCGCTTGAACTTTTGCAAGTTCGTTTAGGCGTAGCTCAGCAACATAACGCGCTTGACGCGATGTGAAACCAAACTTAGGCAGACGTTGTTGTAATGGCATTTGACCGCCTTCAAAACCTGCTCTTACTTTACCGCCTGAACGGCTTTTTTGACCCTTGTGACCACGACCGGCGGTTTTTCCTAAACCAGAACCGATACCGCGACCTACGCGCTTACGTTCTGGATTAGAACCTTCAGCAGGGCTCAGAGTATTTAAATGCATAACTAACCCCTTAGTCTTCTACTGATAGTAAGTAGTGGACTTTATTGATCATACCGCGAACAGAAGGAGTATCTTCTACTTCAACAGTATGTCCGATGCGACGTAATCCCAGACCCTTAACACATAATTTGTGATTAGGTAGGGTACCAATTGGGCTACGAGTTAGCGTAACTTTTACAGTTTTAGCCATGTCTTATTACCCCAAAATCTCGTCAACAGTTAAACCGCGTTTAGCAGCAACATCTTCTGGCGAGCGCATTTGCTTCAAGCCATTAACTGTTGCACGTACTACGTTTACAGGGTTTGTAGACCCGTAACATTTAGCTAGTACGTTGTGAACACCTGCAATTTCAAGAACTGCACGCATTGCACCACCGGCGATTACACCAGTACCTGCAGAAGCTGGTTGCATGTATACCTTAGAGGCACCATGACGAGCTTTGATTGGGTACTGTAACGTGTCACCATTTAATTCAACACGGATCATGTTGCGGCGCGCTGATTCCATTGCTTTTTGAATAGCAACTGGAACTTCACGTGCTTTACCACGTCCGAAACCTACGCGACCATTTCCGTCGCCAACTACAGTTAGTGCTGTAAAACCGAAGATACGTCCACCTTTTACTACTTTGGCAACGCGGTTTACTTGAACTAATTTTTCCTGTAGTTCACCATCTTTTTGTTCGTGATTGGACATTTAAGACCCCTTTAGAATTCCAGGCCGCCTTCACGGGCTGCATCAGCTAAAGCTTTTACACGGCCGTGGAATTTAAATCCAGAGCGGTCAAAAGCAACCTTTGTGACACCTGCTTCTTTAGCACGTTCAGCAATCAAAGAACCAACTTTTTGCGCCGCATCGACGTTTCCAGTTGCTCCTGCACGCATATCTTTTTCTACAGTTGAAGCTGTTGCTAGAACAGTACTTCCATCAGCAGAGATAACTTGTGCGTAGATGTGACGCGGTGTACGATTAACGGTCAGACGTAACGCACCTAATTCACGCATTTTTGTGCGTGAACGTAGCGAACGACGGACGCGAGATACTTTCTTAGCGTTCATAACCTAGTCCTACCTACTTTTTCTTAGCTTCTTTACGACGTACAAACTCGTCAGCATAACGTACACCTTTACCTTTATAAGGCTCTGGAGGACGGTATCCGCGAATTTCTGCAGCCACTTGACCAACTTTCTGCTTATCCGCACCAGTAACAACAATTGTTGTTTGGTTAGGCGTTTCTGCAGTAATACCTTCAGGTAATTGATGCTCAACTGGGTGAGAGAAACCTAATGTTAGGCTTAATACTTCACCTTTAGCTGCAGCACGGTAACCAACACCTTGGAGAACCAAAGTCTTAGAGAAACCTTCATTTACACCAACAACCATGTTGTTGATTAAAGAACGTGCTGTACCTGACATTGAACGAGCGATTTTAGAGCCATCGCGCGCAGCAACTTGAACTTGACCGTCTTCTTGTGTAATAGATACCGCTGTGTGCATATCCATTGACAAAGTGCCTTTAGCACCTTTAACACTAACGCTGTTACCATTGAGCGTAAGCTCAACACCTGCAGGTATAGTAACGGGATTTTTTGCAATACGAGACATATCTTCCCCTTAAAATACAGTACAGATTACTTCACCACCGATACCGGCAGCGCGTGCAGCACGATCGCTCATCAAGCCTTGGCTTGTAGAGACAACTGCTACTCCTAAACCACCAGAAACTTTTGGTAATTCAGTTGCACCTTTGTAGATACGTAAACCTGGACGGCTTACACGCTTAATTTCTTCAATAACCGGTCTTCCTTCGAAGTACTTTAGCTCAACGCTAAGAACAGGTTTAACATCACCTTCTACAGAGTAGTCAGTAACAAAACCTTCTTCTTTAAGCAATTTAGCTAAAGAAACCTTCAACTTGGAAGATGGCATAGATACAGCAACTTTAGTCGCCATGTGCCCATTACGGATACGAGTGATCATATCTGCTAGGGTATCTTGCATGCTCATGCTTTTACTTCCTTCCTAGTGCAGCACAATGCGGTAGCTATTATTATTGGGTCAAGAAAACTTGCCTTTACAAATAACGCCCAGTCCATCGTGCTTATCATTTTCTAACTGGTAGACTACCAGCTAGCCTTTCTTAAACCTGGAACATCACCACGCATTGCAGCTTCACGTAACTTAATACGGCTCAAGCCAAATTTGCGGTAAACACCATGTGGACGACCAGTAATTTGACAACGGTTACGTTGACGAGACTTACTAGAATCACGTGGTAATTTTTGTAATGCTACTGTCGCTTCCCAACGCTCTTCATCAGAAGAGTGAACGCTTTTCACAATAGCTCTTAAGCTATCGCGTTTAGCGGCATGTTTTTCGACAGATTTAGTGCGCTTTGCTTCACGCGCTACCATTGATGACTTAGCCATTTATTAAACCCCTATCACTTCTTGAATGGAAAATTCAGAGCAGTCAGCAACGCACGACCCTCATCATTGTTCTTAGCAGTCGTTGTGATTGTAATATCCATTCCGCGAATTTTATCAACTTTATCGAAGTCGATTTCAGGGAAGATAATCTGTTCTTTAACGCCCATGCTGTAATTACCACGGCCATCGAAAGATTTAGGATTTAAGCCACGGAAGTCACGGATACGTGGAATAGAAACGTCGATTAGACGATCTAGGAATTCCCACATTTGCTGACCGCGCAATGTAACTTTACAACCGATAGGCCACTCTTCACGTACTTTAAATCCAGCAATAGATTTACGAGCTAGAGTAACAACTGGCTTTTGACCAGCAATCGCTGTCATATCACGTACCGCATGCTCCATTTGCTTCTTATCAGCAATTGCTTCACCAACACCCATGTTAAGAGTGATTTTAGTTAAGCGTGGAACAGCCATAGCGTTAGGACTATTCAATTCTTCTTTTAATTTGCTTTTTACTTCATTAGCATAAAGCGCTTTTAATCTAGACATGGCATTGCTCCTTATTTACCGACGACTTCGCCGTTAGATTTGAAGAAGCGAACCTTAGTGCCGTCTTCAAGAGTCTTGAAGCCTACACGGTCACCCTTACCTGTGGCAGGGTTGAAGATCGCAACGTTAGAAACAGCAATAGCCGCTTCTTTTTCTACTATTCCACCTTGCTGTTGAAGCTGTGGATTAGGCTTAACGTGCTTCTTCATCAAATTAATGCCAGAAACGATTACTTTATCGTTTTCAAGAATACGCGCGATTTTGCCACGCTTACCTTTGTCTTTTCCTGCAATAACGATTACTTCGTCATTACCTTTTAACTTACGCATATTATACCTTTATCGCTTCCTACTACCTTCTCATGCAGAAAAACGCCAAGACCTCACGGACTTAGCGTTTTCATAAAAATCAGTTTAAAAACTGAGTTTTAAAGCACTTCAGGCGCCAGGGAAATGATTTTCATAAATTTCGTTGTACGAAGTTCACGAGTCACTGGACCAAAAATACGAGTACCAATAGGGTCGTTGTTAGCATTCAGTATAACCGCTGAGTTTACATCAAAGCGAATAACTGAACCATCAGGACGACGAACACCTTTACGGGTACGCACTACTACAGCGTTTAGTACTTGACCTTTCTTAACTTTACCGCGTGGAATCGCTTCCTTAACAGTAACTTTAATAATGTCGCCGATACGAGCGTAACGACGGTGTGAGCCACCTAATACTTTAATACACTGTACTCGCTTGGCGCCGCTGTTATCAGCAACATCAAGCATTGATTCTGTTTGAATCATGGTTTACTCCAAAGTTCTAAGGACAGAAACCGGTATTTATACCGATTTACTGCCAATCAAATGGAGCGAGGGCGTATTCTACACCTTCGCAGCACTTTCTTCAATGCTTACGAGCACCCAAGTTTTACTCTTGGAATAAGGACGTGATTCTGCGATCTTAACTAGATCACCTTCACGGCACTCATTTTTCTCATCATGCGCATGCATTTTGGAGGAGCGCTTAACAAACTTCCCGTATATAGGGTGCTTCTCAGTACGTTCAACCAATACAGTGACAGTTTTATCCATCTTGTCAGAGACAACACGTCCAACGACAATTCTTGTACGTTTTTCAGCGCTCATTATTTTCCACCTTCTTTGCTGATTAAGCTCAGTTCACCAGCTTTTTCTACAAGTAGAGTTCTAACGCGAGCGATGTCGCGCTTAGTCTGACCTAGAAGGTGAGATTGAGTTAACTGACCAGAAGATTTTTGCATACGCAAATTGAACTGGTCTTTCAGAAGATCTAACAGCTGCTGCTGTAGTTCTTCTGGATTTTTTTCACGTAATTCGTTCGCTTTCATTACATTACCGTCCGTTTGACGATGGTCGTTGCCAATGGCAATTTAGCAGCAGCAAGCTTGAAAGCTTCAATTGCTAAATCATCAGGAACACCACTCATTTCAAAAAGTACACGGCCAGGCTGAATCTGGCAAACCCAGTATTCAACATTACCTTTACCTTTACCCATACGCACTTCAAGCGGTTTGTTGGTAATTGGTTTGTCAGGGAAAATCCTGATCCAAATTTTACCACCACGCTTAACGTGACGTGTCATAGTACGACGAGCAGCTTCGATCTGACGTGCAGTAATTCGTCCGCGACCAGTCGCTTTAAGTCCAATTTCACCGAAGCTAATCTTGGAACCGCGCTGTGCAAGACCGCGGTTGCGGCCCTTCATCATCTTGCGGAATTTTAGTCGTTTAGGTTGTAGCATTACTCTCTACCTCACTTAGACTTCTTTTTAGGCGTTGCTTTACGAGCAGCACGAACTTCTTCGATACCACCTAAAACTTCACCTTTGAAGATCCAAACTTTAATGCCGATCACACCGTATGTCGTGTGCGCTTCGTAAGTCGAGTAATCGATATCAGCACGGAATGTATGCAATGGCACACGTCCTTCACGATACCACTCAGAACGAGCGATTTCAGCACCACCTAGACGACCGCCAACTTGAATTTTTATACCCTTGGCACCAAGGCGCATTGCATTTTGCACTGCACGCTTCATAGCACGACGGAACATAACTCGACGCTCTAACTGGCTAGCAACAGATTGTGCAACCAATTTCGCATCTAATTCAGGCTTGCGAATCTCTTCGATGTTAATGTGAGCAGGAACACCCATCATTTTTGAGCAAGCATTACGTAGCTTCTCAACATCTTCACCTTTTTTACCGATAACAATACCAGGACGAGCAGTAAAAATGGTGATTTTTGCATTTTGTGCAGGACGCTCGATTTCGATGCGACTTACAGATGCATTAACTAGCTTCTCTTCTAAGTACTTACGTACTTTAAGATCGCTTAATAATTTAACAGCGTATTCGCCTTTGTCTGCGTACCATACCGAAGTATGATCCTTAACAATACCTAGACGTATACCCGTAGGATGTATCTTTTGACCCATGATAAGTCTCCTAGCGCTTAATCAGACACCTTAATGGTGATGTGAGAGTTACGCTTAAGGATGCGGTCAGCACGACCTTTAGCACGTGGACTAATACGTTTCATTGTCACACCTTCGTCAACGAAGATAGTAGACACGTGAAGCTCATCAATATCAGCGCCTTCATTATGTTCGGCGTTTGCAATAGCAGACTCCAACAATTTTTTGACAATGACTGCAGCTTTTTTAGGACTGAACGTTAAAATGTCCAGTGCTTCTGCTATTGACTTACCTCTAATTTGATCGGCTACCAAGCGCACTTTCTGAGCAGAAATGCGGGCGCCGTTTAGCTTTGCAGCGACTTCCATCATCTATCCCCTTAGCGTTTGGCTTTTTTATCTGCAGAGTGACCACGGTATGTACGTGTTCCTGCAAATTCGCCGAGTTTGTGGCCTACCATGTCTTCAGTTACGAAAACTGGAACGTGCTGGCGGCCGTTGTGAACTGCAATAGTCAATCCAACAAAATGTGGAAAGATTGTAGAGCGACGTGACCAAGTCTTAATTGGTCTTTTTTCGCCCTTCTCAATTGCAGCTTCTACCTTTTTCAACAGGTGAAGGTCAATAAATGGACCTTTCTTCAGTGAACGTGGCACAGCTATATCCTCAATTTAATTACTTGGCAGAACGGCGACGGACGATTAACTTGTCAGTACGCTTGTTCTTACGTGTTTTATAGCCCTTAGTAGGTACGCCCCATGGAGTTACAGGATGACGACCACCAGAGGTACGACCTTCACCACCACCATGTGGGTGATCGACTGGGTTCATTGCCACACCGCGAACGGTAGGACGAACACCACGCCAGCGCTTAGCACCAGCTTTACCCAGACGACGAAGGCTGTGTTCACCGTTACCAACTTCACCGAAAGTCGCAGTACATTCAGTCAGTACTTTGCGCATTTCGCCAGAGCGAAGACGCAATGTAGCATACGTTCCTTCACGGGCAACTAGCTGAGCATAAGTACCAGCAGAACGTGCGATTTGCGCACCCTTACCAGGCTTTAACTCAACACAGTGAATCACACTACCTAAAGGCATATTGCGGATTGGCATGTTGTTTCCAACTTTGATATCAGCCTGTGGGCCAGATACCAATTTATCACCAGCACTCACACCTTTTGGAGCAATAATGTAGCGACGCTCGCCATCTGCATAGCATAACAATGCAAGATGAGCTGAACGGTTTGGATCGTATTCTATGCGCTCTACAGTCGCTGGAATACCTTCTTTGTTGCGACGAAAATCAACAACACGGTAATGATGTTTATGACCACCACCTATGTGACGAGTCGTGATACGACCGTTGTTGTTACGTCCGCCATTCTTGCTGTTTTTTTCTACCAATGAAGCTAAAGGTTTGCCTTTATGCAGATCTGCAGTGACAATTTTAACTAAATGGCGACGACCAGCAGAAGTCGGCTTTGTCTTAATAATAGCCATGTTTAAGCTCCTTATTCGCCAAGGAAATCAATTTCAGAGCCATCAGCAAGACATACATATGCCTTACGAACGTCACTGCGCTTGCCTAAGCCGCGAGCAGTACGTTTGGTCTTACCTTTTGCGTTAAGAACATTTACACGTTTAACAGATACGTTAAACAATTTCTCAACCGCTTCTTTGATTTCAACTTTAGTCGCGTCTTTAGCCACACGAAAAACAACTTGCTGACTCGCATCAGCGACAATTGTTGCTTTTTCAGAAATATGTGGACCTAGTAGTACTTGATATAGGCGTTCCTGATTCATGCCAACACCTCTTCTATTTTCTTCAGAGCAGCAACAGTAACTAATACTTTATCGAAGCCAACTAAACTGACTGGATCAATACCAGCAGCATCGCGAACATCAACATGCGGCACGTTACGTGCAGCTAGATATAAGTTTACTTCAACATCTTCAGTGATCAGAAGTGCATTTGTTAAGCTGTACTCTTCCATCTTAGCGATGAACTGCTTAGTTTTAGGAGCTTCTACTGAGAAATTTTCTACAACGACTAAACGCTCTTGACGAACTAGCTCAGACAAGATGCAACGCATCGCAGCACGATACATTTTCTTGTTAACTTTCTGGCTAAAATCGCGTGGACGAGCAGCGAATGTAGTACCACCTGAGCGCCATAGAGGCGAGCGGATTGTACCAGCACGTGCACGGCCTGTACCTTTTTGACGGAATGGCTTAGCGCCACCACCAGATACATCTGAACGAGTTTTTTGTGCTTTAGTACCTTGACGAGCACCAGCTAGATAAGCAGTAACTACTTGATGAACTAGCGCTTCGTTAAAGTCCTTACCGAACGTAGCATCGGATACTTCGACCGATCCTGTTGTTCCAGTTAGATTTAGGTTCATTTCAAGTCTCCTTAGGCGCCAACTTTAACAGCTGGTTTAACAATTACGTCACCGCCAGTCGAACCTGGTACAGCACCTTTGATCAATAACAAGCCACGTTCTGCATCTACGCGTACAACTTCTAGAGTCTGTACTGTATGTTGCACGTTGCCCATTTGACCTGCCATTTTCTTGCCTTTCCAAACACGACCTGGTGTTTGACATTGGCCGATAGAACCTGGGGCACGATGAGATAGCGAGTTACCATGAGTAGCATCTTGCATAGCAAAGTTCCAACGCTTAACGCCGCCTTGAAAACCTTTACCTTTAGATGTACCTGTAACATCAACTTTCTGACCGACCTCAAAGCGCTCAACAGTTAGCGAATCACCAACGTTGATACTTTCGTCACCCGACAGGCGGAACTCCCATAAACCGCGGCCCGCTTCAACGTTTGCTTTCGCATAGTGACCAGCTTTTGGCTTAGAAAGACGATTCGCCTTTACTGCACCAGTAGTCACTTGAATAGCTTCATAGCCATCGTTTTCAGCTGTTTTAACCTGTGTAACACGGTTCGGATCCACCTCGATGACCGTGACTGGCACGGATACGCCATCTTCAGTGAAGACGCGAGTCATACCCGCTTTTCGTCCGATTAAACCTACAGACATTTTATATACCTCTTGCCAGTTGTGTACGGGACTGTAACCCACTACGGTGGCCCATTTCAGGAACCTTCCACAAATAGCGCTTCTTTTTTAATGAATATTCTGAGCGCGTTGATTAACCTAGGCTAATCTGAACTTCCACACCTGCAGCAAGATCTAGTTTCATTAGAGCATCTACAGTTTTTTCTGTAGGCTCAACGATATCTAGAACACGCTTATGAGTACGTATTTCGTATTGATCACGTGCATCTTTGTTTACATGCGGTGAAGTCAATATTGTTACGCGCTCTTTGCGAGTAGGAAGAGGGATCGGACCACGCACCTGTGCACCTGTACGCTTCGCAGTATCTACGATTTCTTGCGCTGAGGTGTCGATCAGGCGATGATCAAACGCTTTCAGACGTATTCTGATTTTCTGGTTTTGCATTCTGATCACACTTAATTAAGTTTGCATTTAGACAGTTGCCTGCCTCCCCTTCTTTGAAAGGGATGCAAATTCTACTTGCCTTAGCGATCTCAGTCAACCCAAATCGGTATATTTTTTGATCTAATTGCCAGCGCCAAAACTCATTAATTTAACGAGCCCTAAACAATGATTATTGAACCTCAACGAGATCTCGATGAAGATAAAATTTGGTTACTATCTGTCTAACGAGCGGATAAAGCCCTGATAGTCAAAGCGAGCACCTGGATCTTGCTTTCTTTTATATTCTACAGCTGCGCACTTGAGCACACTCTTATCCAAATCAGAATGCCTAAACACCCTATCTTTAGTCAAATGTGGATGACGACTTAGCACACCCTGCACCAATATTTTCAACGATCTTATTTGCTGTACAGAATATTCATCTAAGTGATCGCCGTTATTCACCAACTCAATACCAATTGAACGGCCATTCCAACCCAGTGTATGATTTGCAATTTTATGCTCAGGCACATGGGACAAAACAACACCTTCGCGATCTACAATGTAGTGAATGCTTAAGACGCGATGGGAATTAAAAAACTCAAACCACTGCCGAGCATCACCCTTTGCAGGGCTATTACGAACCAATCCATTAGCACAATAAGGCCCACCGATAGCATGCAACACAATGGTATCTACCGCCTGAACACGAGCTTTTGACGACTGAGCGCTCTTAGCAAAAGCTTGCGGCATTAAAAAAAGCGTCGAGAGTAAAACAATAGATATTTTAAACACTATTCACCTACTAAAGTTTTGGATCTACTACTAACTCAAAACAATTTACTTGTGGCAATTTAGCGACTTAATCGGTGAGGAAAATTTAGATTAAAGATAATAGAAATAGCAAAACCGCCTCTCTTTGCTATTTCTACCATTTAGGTTTGATTAACTATATTTAGCGCATTGCCCTGTATTTCTTAATGAGAGTAATGATTTCATGATCACTCGTAGAAGAAGATAGAGACTCGTCCATTGAATTTCGCTGAGGCAACTTAATACCAAGCTTGAAACGTAATATATTACCGACTTGCTCATCGTTATCAGGGTCAACTTCTTGGCCTGCATAAATAGAGATACGCTGACGAACAAAAGATTTATGACTCATTGAATCTGGATTCCTAATTTGCTGTTAAATTTGCACTCTTAAATTTAGAGCGCTTTAAAATTACGCGGTATTCTATAGGATTTTGCTTGCAATTTGTAACAATTCGTAAACTTTTTTGGTTTTATTTTTTCATCTCCTCCTCATTGCTTGATTATGAAGCATATTTTTAGCCCTATAAGATTATTGATTTAGCCACAAAGATCATTTATTTAAGCTATTTAACGGGCATCATTTTAGCATTGACGATATTTTTATTTAATTGAACCGATAAAAACACCATCTCCAACACGCAATCTAGTATCGTATCATTGATCATGATCTAGCAATTTTTTTATCTGATTTGCTAGATCGCTATATTTAACAGCGCAATTGATAAACACCAATCATAATAAGCGATGCATCTTCTCGCCTCATCTACCGTATCAATAGCAAATGGCCAGAATAGCGCCAATATGCTGGCAACAAACACAGCAGCCAACTAAGCCATAGCGCGTGCCATTGATCATCAATGTAAAACAATGATGACCGTATTAACAACCACTAAAGCTAACACTATCTCTAGCAGCCAATATTAAACAAGCTCAGCACAAAAAAGTTATGCTTTAATAACTAGCACATTAAATCGCCTGAATTCAATTATGATCTAACAGCCCTGCCTTTACGTATGACTTATAAACGCATCAATTGGTTAATAATTCATGAAAAAGCGCACAACCTACCTACTCCTAAAAATTATCATTAGCACACTGCTAATAAGCTCGACGTCATTAAAAGCAGAGTTCGAGCAGCCATTAAGCTATCAACTGATCGGACAGAGCGAGTTCAAAACACTCTGGTTCAATATTTATACCGCTCAATTATGGGGCCCTCCTGTAAAGACCAGCTTAGATACAAATGACAACTCTCATTTACAAGCCCCGCTACTTTTACAGTTGAACTATCAGCGAAATATTTCTCGAAAAAAACTGCTGGTATACACCAAAAAACAGTTGAAAGACCACGTTGACAACCAAAAATTAGCAATATGGATACAGGCTCTTAACGGCTTTCTTCCCAATATAAGCAAAGGTGAACAACTTGCTTTTCATCAGATCAATCAAAATCTTGGCCGATTTTATTATCAAGACAAGTTTATCGGAGAAATAAATGATGACATGTTTGCCCAACTATTTATTGATATTTGGCTGGCAGATAACAGCCAATACCCGAAACAAGCCCGACAATTAACGGGCACAGAGCCACCAGGAGAACAAATGTGATCAAACAAAATGACACGACACAGCTACTGCCTTGGCAGCGTGTTTGGGTGACCGGTGCCAGTAGTGGTATTGGCAAAGAGCTATGCAAAGCCCTCTGCTCCTTAGGAGTAACCGTGATTGCCTCCGCCAGATCGACAGCCAAGCTTGATCAATTGATAGTAGAAACAAAGAATGAGCCGGGCACAATAATATCAGCACCTTTAGACATTACTAATAACCAGGCTATTGAGGAATGTTTAGCAAATTTAGCTCGCAACAACAGCTTTCCTGATTTAGCAATTTTAAATGCCGGTACTCACGACCCTTTCAGCGCTGATCAGTTTTGCAGCGCGCGCGCTAAAGCTTTAATAAACACCAACCTGTATGGCACTATTAATTGCCTAGACCCTTTGTTACGCTATTACCATGAACAAAACAGCGGGCACATCGCTGTGGTATCATCAGCAGCAGGTTATAGCGGCCTACCTACTGCAGCTGCTTATGGCGCAAGCAAAGCCGCATTAATCAATCTATGTGAATCGCTGTATTTAGATTTAAAAAAGACGAATATTAAACTGCAACTCATCACACCTGGTTTTGTAAAAACACCGCTAACAGATCGCAACCAATTTACCATGCCATCACTCATCAGCAGCCATCGTGCAGCTCAACTTATCATCAAAGGATTGACATCAAATTCTTTTGAAATTAGGTTTCCGAAATTATTTATGTATACTCTAGCCTTACTTAAGCTATTACCTTACAGCCTATATTTTAAAGTTATCAGCACGGTTATCAAATGAAATCCAAACTAGAAACTTACATCAATGTACTTTGCACACTACAGGCCGACGCTTTAGATAATCTAGACGCTGTCACAGCAGGGAATATAGTTTTCACGGATCCATTTAACGAAACTGAGAACAGAGATCAGCTAAAATTAATTTTTTCGCACATGTACCAAACACTTAACAATGTCAAATTTGAAGTTTTCCAAGTGATTTATAATGATAACGCTAGCTTCATCACTTGGCGTTTCACTGCTAATAGCAAGATAACGGGAAGCTTTGCCTTTGAAGGCTGCAGTGAAATAAAACTTAACGACGAAGGATTAGTCGTTTTCCATCGTGATTATTGGGATGCGAGCGAGCTAATGGCAACGGTGCCACTTGTCGGTAAATTAATAAGATCTCTTAGAAAAAAAATGAGCACTAATATCCATTAATAACTATCAATACTCAATTATAATAGCCGACACTGGGACATTACACTTTTCTAATAGCAAACATACCGACATCAATAGTTTTTGACAAAAACCCACCTTCGCAATAACTTAGATAATAATGCCACAATCTCTTGAACCTATCATCAAAACCAAGCGATTCAAGCTTCGGCCAATTGCGATCAAACTCTGCTCGCCAATGAACCAAGGTCTTAGCGTAATCCTCACCAAAGAAAAACTCTTGCTCTAATTCAAAACCATGCTCACTAAACTTCTCTCGCAGCACTTTAGCACTAGGCAACATACCACCTGGGAAGACATAACGCTGAATAAAATCAGCTTTTTTGCGATACTCCACGAAGCGCTCATCATCGATGGTAATCACCTGTAATACCGCCTTAGCATCGTCTTTCAATACTTTTCTTAAGGTAGCAAAATACTCATCCCAATGCGCCTCCCCTACCGCCTCAAACATCTCAATAGATACCACAGCATCATAGCGCTGTTGTACGTCTCTATAATCAGTTAAAGAGAAGCTCAAACTGTCTCCCATATCTTTACTGACGGCACGCTGCTGCGCCCACAGCAACTGCTCTTTGGACAATGTTATACCGCTGACTTGTAAACCTTGGAACTGGGCGGCCTGCTCAGCAAAACCACCCCAGCCACAACCTATTTCAAGTACTTTATCGTTTTGTTGCGCCGCTAAAAGCTGTAGTATTTTATTATTTTTATTGCGCTGCGCGCCCTCTAATGACTGCTGCTTACTGTCAAATAATGCCGAGGAATAACTCATACTTGCATCGAGCCACTGCTTATAAAAATCATTACCTAAATCATAGTGCGCCGCTATATTCTCTCTGCTTCCCTGGCGGCTATTATTGCGACGCCAATGATAGAAATTATCCACTGCAACAGCCACTTTAGAAAACTTTGCCAGTGTTTTAAAATTACTTTGCTCGGCAATCCCCCAGCGAATAACGCGAGTCAAATCACTGCTGTGCCAGTGCCCGTCAATGTATGACTTTGCCCAAGCATTCATACCACCAAACACCAGGCGCGAGAAAGCCCGCCAATTATCCACCTTAATATCAGCACCTACATCGCCTTTACCCAGTGTGATTTTTTTATCATTCGGTAAAGTAAGCTCTAATGCAGTACTACAATTATCAAGCTGCTTAAGTAACACTCTAACTAGCAGGTTGCTATTAGTGTTAGTGACACTCTTTTGAGTAGAACAACAATTTTCATAAACTTTCATAGTGTATTTTTCCTTGTGCATCTTGCCAGCTAATACTGTGTTTAGGCGCTTTTTTTCTATCGACTAGTCTTACTTTTTTAAACCACAACTTCAGCGCTTGCCAATGAATCCCGAAGACCACTTTAAGAGTCATTAAGGGATGTGAGATAAAGAGCTTATTAATATTTGTGCCGTTAAACAAACAGTGTAGACCAGAGAAAAAAGCCGTTAATAAATGTTTATCTTGTTGATCAAACAGCTTTATCGACACATCCATTTTGTCGCTATCATGCTCTATATCAAAATCGTAATAACATTGCATAGGCATAAAAGGACTGACATATAAATTCTTATCACAGCGCTGCTTTATCTGATTATCAGCATCTGTTGCAATTAAATAAGTATGGCGATCGCCAAAGGTATTGCTCACTTCATATAGCACTACCTGTACCTTATCTTCACTGTCATAACAAAAATAAATACTCAGCGGATTAAAAACATAACCAAGCATACGCGGATAACAAAGCAGCTCGATACGCGCGCTTGCATGCGCAAAACCTTTACTAGCCAGCAAATCTTTCACGTAGCGGCACAGACCCGGCTCTGCCAACCCATAATCACGCTCATAAAAAGATAAAAGATTAAATCTATTTAGCGAAAAACCACTATATTGATCAAGCAGTTCCAGCTCATCCAAATCAACACACAGACAAAACACTTTATATTTAAACGCATGATGAGTAGGCGCAAAACGCCGATGCTTTATTTGCCCTACAAAAAAACAACTATTTAATTGTTCACCATCCATTTCAGCCCTCGTCATTTGCGTCTCTTTGCTCAGTTTTCTTCACTTCAGAAAATATACGTGAGCGTGATGAATCCACAGCCCAAGGACGAGAGCAAAGCCCTAACTGTTCAGCAACAGCAAGACCTGCTTGCAGCCCGTCTTCATGAAAACCGTAACCAAAATACGCACCACAGAACCAACTATTATTTTGGCCCTGCAATTTCCATAGCTCCTGCTGAGCCTCAATAGAGGCTTGATTGAAAAGAGGATGATCATAAAAGAAAGTTCTGTGTATCTTCTGCGATGCCGGTGGCTTCGCTGGGTTTAGAGTAACGAAAAGCGGGACATCTGTGGCTAGCGGCTGCAATTCATTCATCCAATAACTTAACGTTAAACGTGACGCCGTTTTCTTTTTATCTAATAAATAGTTCCAACTTGACCACACCTGAGTATTTTTCGGCATTAGCGCCGTATCTGTATGCAAATAAGCTTTGTTTCGCCGATAAGGAAAAGAGCCTAATATATTTTGCTCTCGCTCTGTCGGCTCATCTAATAACGCAAGCGCCTGATCGGAATGACAGGCAAAAACAACATCATCAAATACATTACAATTACCATGTAAACCGTAAAGATAAACTTTATTATTAGCGCGCTTAACCTTATGTATTTTATAATTTAGGTTAATATCAGTGATAGCTGCTGAAATTTTATCAACATAGTTTTTGCTGCCGCCGACAACCGTTCTCCACTGCGGTCTATCGGCTAGCTGTAACAAGCCATGGTTTCGACAAAAGCGTAAAAAATTCAGCGCGGGATACGATAACATCTCAGCGGCGGGCGCTGACCATATGGCAGCAGCCATTGGCACCAAATGATTATCGATAAACACTTTGCTATAACCTTGTTGTGACAGCAATTCACCAAGAGTTAACTTTGCGCTCGCAGGGTCTTTTTCCAGTAGTGGAGCCTGTTTATAAAAACGTTTAATGTCTTTTAACATCAACCAAAAAGATGGCTTAAATATATTACGCTTTTGCGCAAACAAACCTTTTAAACCAGAACCGCTATACTCTAAACTCCCCTGATTAACTGACACAGCAAAAGACATGACTGTCTGCTCAGTGGCTACATTTAAATAATCAAGAAGGGCGACAAAATTGGGATAATTAAGCGGGTTATATACAATAAAACCAGTATCTACATCCACTTTTTCAGCATTAACTTCAATTGCTACAGTATTAGCGTGACCACCTAATCTGTCATCTTTCTCAAACAGCGTGACATTATGCTTGCTCGATAATAACCAAGCACAACTAAGACCAGATATTCCTGAACCAATAACAGCAATGTTTTTGGGATGTATATGGGTAACATTCATGATAACAACTCATTCTTTTATTTAATTGTGTATACGCCATGACCCTATAAATAGATCATATTAAACGATTAAATAAAAACAATATCGACCAACAAAAGTAGAAAAAACAACTGCGTGAACACTATTGTTCGATAAACATTAACAGCTGTCGCCTACATCAATCATTCAATATCTGAAATTATGACCGCGTCAATAAACAATGTTTTACATTAGCCCTAACGATCAACTGACCTTTATAGCGAGTGCTAGAAGATAAGCTCAAACTTTAAATTGCAGGTTCTAAGCCTGTAGCACATGAGTTCTTGATTTCCCTCGCCAATCTTTATACTGTGATGATATTGATTGCAGTTATTAAACGCAGCCAGTACTCTAATTTTTATTATATCGATGTATGAGTAATCCAAAACATTAGCCCTATCGTAATAACATAGACTAACGCGGCGAGGTTACTCAGTGAATAATATTTATGCTCTTAAGCATTCGAACATGCAGGACACTAAATTGGAATGGGCTGACCTCCTCACGAATATCGCGCAACATCAAGACAAACAAAGCTTTAGCGATATTTTCAATCATTTTGCGCCGCGTATAAAAGCATATATATTGCGTTTAGGCCTCACTGAAAGTGTCGCTGAAGAACTCATGCAAGAAACAATGATCAGTGTTTGGCGCAAAGCTAGCTACTATCGTAAAGACAAAGCAGCAGCGAGCACATGGATATTCACTATCGCTCGCAATATAAGTATTGACTGGATGCGCAGCAAAAAATACCCGCAAAGCCTAGGTGATGAATGGGATGACAACTTAGCCGTAGACTCATCTGCAGACACTCAAGGCGAAGATTTAATTTTGCGCCATCAAGTCAGCAATATCTTAAATACCTTACCTGAAAAACAAGCCCAAGTAATCTACATGTCATTTTATGAAGGGCGCGCACACAGCGACATATCACAACGCCTAGGCATACCACTTGGCAGTGTTAAATCCAGAATCCGTTTGGCCAGTATTAAATTTAAGGCCGCGTGGGAGCAGACCAATGAACATTAAACACCATTTAGACGAAGCCACTTTGATGAGCTATGCTGCCGGCTCCTTATCACAGGGTATGGCACTGGTAGTCGCCTGCCATTTAACAATGTGCAAAACCTGCAGCCAACGCCTACACAAACACAATGCTATCGGCGGCGCTTTACTTGAACAAATTGCGCCTGCCGATATTCAACAAAACGCTTTAGATGACATACTCGCCAGGCTAGATCAACCAGCTACACCCACATTCACGAAACTCAACCAAGTGCCTGATAAAAAAGCCATTGCCGATATCCCCTACCCATTATCGGATTATATAACACAGCAGCTCAGTGATTTACCCTGGAAGAAACTCGGTAATAGTGTGGCGTATTACGACATCGCGTGTGGTTCAACAGGACTATCAAGATTAATGCGGATCAACCCAGGCTGCGCATTATTACCACACACTCACAGTGGCAATGAGCTAACGCTTGTTCTCAAAGGATCTTTTTGTGATGAGTTAGGCCGGTTTAACATTGGTGATATTGCCGATCTAGATGACGAGGTAGAACATCAACCATTGGTCGATGGCAATAGCCCGTGCTTCTGCTTGGTTGCAACCGATGCACCGTTAAAATTTTCCACCATTATTGGCAAAATAATCCAACCGATGACAGGTTTTTAAATGCATATCAATCCTGAGAAACTGCTGTTAAGTAAATGGCGCGCCGCTACCGTCAGCAATAAAGAAAAACACTTTATTGTTGTCGATCTGATACGAGATGAACAACTGCGCACTACACACTGCGTCATTGAAGCTGTACTGACCAAAAACACACAGACAATTCAATGGCAGCAACTAGCCGATAACAATAAGTGGCTACCGGGCTGGTAACACCTAACCACTGCCCTCCTATTTAGCATAAATTATGATCTAACAATACTACTCTGACGTAACACTAAGTTATTGAGGAGAAAAACATGATCGACAACACCATTGCCAGCGATTGTAAATTTGATTTATTTAACTACTTTAAAGGTAACACCCTTGCACTGGGTATTTTTGAAGATAGGTTTGGCAAATTAAGACGCTCATTTAGTGTCAACATCATCGGCGAATGCGAGCACAACACTTTAACGCTAACGGAAACATTCCTCTATAATGATGGTATAAAGCAAACCAGAGTGTGGGTAATACAAAGACAAGGTGCTAATAACTTCACTGGCCAGGCTAGTGATATATGTGGCACTGCAATCGGCACCCGACATCAACATCATTTTAATTGGCGCTATAAAATGAAGCTCTTAATAGGGCAAAAACCATACACTGTCGCATTCAATGACAAATTATATCCATTAGATTCAACAAGCTTATTCAACCGCGCCACAATCAGCAAATGGGGAATAACGCTAGGAACTGTCAGCTTGTATTTTAAAAAAAATGCGAATTAAAGATAATCATCATTAGGAGCTAACAATGAATATTTTAATGACTGGCGGCACAGGTTTAATAGGTAAAAGCTTCATCGAGACCTACCCTGATTACCACTATAGTATTTTAACTCGCGATACCAATAAAACAGCAAAGTCAGCTAATCCAAATATCTCATTTATTCACTCGTTATCACAGCTAACTGACCTCAATGATTTTGATGCCGTGATCAACCTCTGCGGTGAGCCAATCATGGCTAAACGCTGGAGCTTAAAACAAAAGGACATCATCAACATGAGTCGCTGGCAAACTACGCAAACTCTCGTTGATTTAATATCAAAAAGCACTAGCGCACCTAAGGTTTTTTTAAGCGGTTCAGCGATTGGCATTTATGCTGATCGAGAAAATCTAACCATTGATGAAAACATAACTATTTGTGATAGTGACTTTGCCTCAAAGCTCTGCTTACAGTGGGAGAGCATAGCTAATAAAGCCTGCCAATATAGCCGTGTCGTCAACTTGCGCACCGGTATCGTTTTATCGACAAAAGGCGGCGCTCTTACACAAATGTTACCTGCATATCGCGCTTTTCTAGGGGGTGAAATGGCAAAGGGTAGACATTTCATGTCATGGATTCATATTGATGATATGGTTAAAGCAATGCATTTTCTACTGATCAGTAATCAAGCGAATGGTCCTTATAACTTGACGGCGCCGCACCCTGTCACCAATGCTGTGTTTAATGACACGCTGGCCTACACACTGCATAAAAAAGCTATATTCACACTACCTAAATGGTGCCTGAATATAATATTTGGTGAATCTGCTACTATTTTATTAACCAGCCAAAAAGTGATACCAAAAAAACTATTAGAGCAACAATTCTGTTTTTCATACCCTGTATTACAGCAAGCTCTACAGCATCTATTAAATAAGTAATATTGTTTAACGCTAAGCATTAAAAACAGATGACAAAATAGTAGCTAGTAAGTAAAAACTGCAGGAGTAACCAACAATAACGCTATTATTGCCGTTGATTTCATAGGGCTTAAGCATTTGGTATGCAAAGGTAGGGCTTTTGATATTAAAGAGGGGTGGCTATGATACTAAAGCAGCACACTTAAGAACTGCTCATCGATAGACAAGCAGTTAAACGCAGCGAAAAATTTATCGCTACGTGAACACCTTTTATTAAAAAGTGTTTATTACTTACGTGCTGGGATTGTAGCGAAACGCTTGTTGAAGCGATCAATACGACCACCTGAAGTAGCATCTTTTTGCTTACCGGTGTAGAACGGATGGCACTGGCTGCAAACATCAACATGTAAGTCTTTGCAAAGAGTAGAACGTGTTTTCATAGTATTACCACAAGAACAGCTTACATCAATTGCTTCATAATTAGGATGGATATCATTTTTCATGGGGGAAACCTTCTAGGTTTTGTGCCGCCACTTGATCTCTTGCCAAGCACCGCACGAAATTAATATAAAACAGCCTCAAAAAGACTGTCGCACACTATACAGTCGAAATATGTACTTAGCAAGATAATAACGTTTGCCAAGTTATTTGCAAAGACAACACCAGTACAAGTCCGCATCTCTTTGCAAGCGCATAAAAATGCAGTAATAATACCGCCACATTAGCTGATTATTTACTTAATATTTTATTTCGGACTTCAATGACTTTTTTACGTATCGCTATTCCCTCTCCATTGAGAAGACTGTTTGATTATTTACCAGAGCCTAAGGCTAGCTTAAAAGATAGCTATCAGCCGGGGTTAAGAGTACTTGTCCCTTTTGGCAACAGACAACTGGTCGGTATACTGATCAGCACGAGCGATCAAACAGATATCCCCGTTAATAAGTTAAAACCTATTATCAAGTTTATCGATCAAAGCCCGGTATTGCCGCAGTTTATGTTTGAACTGGCGCTCTGGTCTGCACAATACTACCAGCACCCGATGGGCGATGCTTTGGCACAAAGCCTACCTGTGCATCTGCGCAAAGGCCACCCCTGCCAGCGTACTCATGAATACCTATTGCATGCCACTGAGGCCGCGGCCGATATTTCAGCACAAGCGAAAAAACAAAAGCTGATCTACGACACGATCAACCAGCATACACTGGGTATTAGTGAAGATGCTTTAAAAGCTGAAGTTGGCGCTATCAGCGCATTAAAACCATTAATTGAAAAAGGCTTCGTAGAATTACGCCACCGCCCCCATATCAAAAAAACCACTTCGCAACCTCTGCGCGAGCCACCAAAAACACTTAATGATGAACAACAGCACTGCGTGACCACTATTTGCCAACAGCAAGGCTTTAATACCTTTTTGCTCGATGGCGTCACCGGCTCTGGTAAAACCGAAGTGTATTTACAGGTCATTGAACATGTACTTAAACAGGGGTTACAAGCGCTGGTTTTGGTACCCGAAATAGGGTTAACACCGCAAACAGTCTCACGATTTAAAGCCAGATTTAACGTCGATGTTGTTTATATTCACTCCAACTTAAGTGACAAACAACGCTTTCAAGCCTGGCTTAAAGCGAGAGATGGCGATGCTCAAATTATTATCGGCACGCGCTCGGCAATATTCACACCGCTAGCAAAGCCTGGGGTGATTATTTTAGATGAAGAACACGATCAATCCTTTAAACAACAAGAAGGCTATCGATATTGTGCACGAGACCTGGCGATTGTTCGTGGCAATGGCGAAAACATACCGGTCATTTTAGGTAGCGCCACCCCCTCTTTAGAGTCTTTACAAAACGCCCAAAGCAAGCGCTATCAATACTTAACCATCACGCGGCGCGCCGCCAATGCAAAACCACCCAGTGTTGAGCTGCTAGACATTAAGGGCGCCCAGCTCAACACCGGTTTAAGTACTGATTTAATAGCTGAAATCAAACAACATTTAAACAACCAAACTCAAGTGTTGATATTTTTGAACCGCAGGGGCTTTGCTCCAAGTTTAACTTGTCAAGATTGTGGCTGGATAGCACCTTGTCGACGCTGCGATGCACGCTTAACGCTACATCAAAAGCCACCGCACTTGCACTGCCACCACTGTGGCAGCCAAAAACCGGTACCAGCCAATTGTGATCAGTGCAACAGCACGAAACTAAGCGCACAAGGCGTGGGTACTGAGCGTGTTGAACAGACATTAAATCACCTTTTCCCTGATTTTCCGGTGTGGCGCATAGACAGAGACAGCACATCTAAAAAAAATGCCATGCAGGAAATCATTGACGAAATAAACAAAAATCAGCCAGGCATATTATTGGGCACGCAAATGCTGGCTAAAGGCCATCACTTTGCTAAAGTTTCGCTCGTTGCTATTCTCGACGCCGATAGTGGGTTATTTAGCACTGACTTTCGGGGTATGGAGCGCACAGCCCAATTAATCACCCAAGTTTCCGGCAGAGCAGGCAGAGAAAACGTGATGGGTAAAGTCATCATCCAGACACTGCACCCCGAGCACCCTTTACTACAAACATTAGTGCATCAAGGTTATAAAAACTTTGCCTTAGATGAGCTAAAATCACGTTTTGACAGCTCACTGCCGCCATTTTCTCACTTGGCGATCATTCGAGCCGAAGCCAGCCAGCCCGGCAGAGCTGAAGCATTCTTACAATTGGCGAAACAAACACTAAATCCAAATAATGTAACCAGTTTTGGTCCCTTCCCCGCACCAATGGAGAAAAAGGCCGGCGTCTTTCGCTCGCATCTAACATTACAAAGCACAAACAGGCCCAAGCTGCAGCAGTTTCTCAGCCAATTCTGCTTACAATTAGAACACCATCCACTGGCCAGTAAAATAAGATGGTCGATAGATGTCGACCCTTATGACATGTTTTAATCGGTTATTAACCTAGCACCCAAGAAAAGCTTTATATTCTTTCTTTTACAAGAGATAATATAAGGCTATTTACACAGTTTTATTATCGCGACAATTTTTTAACACCTTGAATCAGGTAACCATTTTAAATGAAACAACATATCACGGGGCTTATCCAAGCAGCGCTGGACACTTTAGTCCAAAACGGCGACCTACCAGCAGACATCAATCCAAGCATTATGATCGAAAATACTCGCGACAAAAGTCACGGAGATTTAGCATCTAATATTGCACTGACTCTAGCTAAGGCAGCCCGACGCAACCCGCGTGATATCGCCACCTTGATTACTCAAGCACTTCCGGCTAGCGAGCAGCTTAACAAAACGGAGATCGCCGGCCCTGGTTTTATTAACTTTTTCATCACCAGCGCAAGCGCAACCAAAGTTGTTGAGGATATCCTAGAGCAAGGCCACCAATTCGGCCGTGTTATCTGTGCTAAACCTGAAAAGATTCAAGTTGAATTTGTCTCAGCAAACCCTACCGGGCCACTGCATGTAGGTCACGGTCGCGGCGCCGCTTATGGTGCTACTGTCGCCGATATTTTAGAAGCGACTGGTGCGGATATTTCGCGCGAGTACTACGTTAACGATGCCGGGCGTCAAATGAACATCCTAGCGGTCAGTGTCTGGTTACGTTACCTAGAAAAACACGGTGAAGACGTTACATTTCCAACCAATGCTTACAAAGGCCAATACGTTCACGATATCGCCACGCAAGCGAAAGAACAGCACGGTGATAAATTTTTAGTCAGCAGTGCACAAGTATTCACTGACCTCCCTCTTGATGAACCTCAAGGTGGCGACAAAGAAAAATATATTGATGCGATTATCGAGCGCGCCAGTATCTTATTGGGCGAGGCGACTTTTGATCAGCTATTCCTCGTCGGCTTAGATGCTATTCGCGATGACATTCGCGACGACTTATCTGGTTTTGGCATCAACTACCAAGAGTGGTTCTCTGAGCGCTCGCTCACCAGTACTGGCGATGTAGAGCAAGCATTAGCGCGTTTAGACAACAGTGGCCACTTATATGTTGAAGAAGGCAATACCTGGTTTAAATCAACAGCATTTGGCGATGATAAAGACAGAGTGGTAAAGCGTGCCAATGGCGCAACTACTTATTTCGCTTCCGATATTGCCTACCACATGAACAAATTTGATCGTGGTTTTGATAAAGTTATTAACATCTGGGGCGCTGATCATCACGGTTATATCACACGTGTTAAAGCAGCAATTCAAGCGCTCGGTTATGAACCTGACAGATTAGTCGTTAAACTCGTACAATTTGCTATTTTATATCGTGGTACTGAACGCGTACAAATGTCGACCCGCTCAGGCTCTTTCGTCACACTGCGCGAGCTGCGCGAGGAAGTGGGTAAAGATGCATGTCGCTTCTTTTATGTTACCCGCAAAGCTGATAACCACATGGACTTTGATTTAGAACTCGCTAAATCACAATCAAAAGACAACCCTGTTTACTACATTCAATATGCACACGCCAGAATATGCAGTGTTATTGATAAGCTAGAGACAAGTGAGTGGTCTTTAGATCTGCAAGCAGGTTTAACAGCACTGGGCGAATCAACAGATGATGCTGAGAAACTAATACTTAATCAACTAGCTAAATACCCAGAAACCCTGCAAAATGCGGCGGCAAATTATGAGCCTCATTTAATTGCCAATTACCTAAAGGATTTAGCCGGCGAATTCCATACTTACTACAACTCTAATAAAATGTTGATAGAAGATGCGCAGCTAAGAAACTCTAGAATCACTTTGAGCTACGCTGTCAAACAAGTGATTGCCAATGGTTTAACCCTACTGGGTGTTGATGCTCCACAAAGAATGTAAATATCACTCAGCAGTAGCTATTAACAAGCAGGTAATACGTGGCATCAAGAAAGGATTTCGGCCCCAATCAGCGCAAAACAAAACGCCCGGCGAGTGCCAGCACTCGCAAACCGGCTGCGCCTAAAAACACGCAAAGCAAAGCACCTACTAAGCCTAAACCTGTCGCTATCAAAAAATCACCGTGGAAACTAATTATTGCCAGCATTGTTGCTATTGCTGCTATTAGTTTGCTACTGATCAAACTGAGCAGTGTTGATCCTAGACAGATTCGAGAATCGGGGATCAATGCTCTTATCGAAGAAAAAATAACACAACACAGTGTGCCTGAACAAGCAGGCGCACCAACAGCTAAAAAACCCACGATTAAAATCAGCTCCGAGCCCGAAAAAGCTAAGCAAATGAGCGCACCTGTTGTTGAAAAATCAGTGGCAACAAAGCCTGCTAGCACTCCTAAAACCGCCTCTAATCAAAACAGCGAAGTTAAGGCAGAAGAAGAAAAGATGAACTATCAATTCTATGATATGTTATCGAAGAACACCGTTGAAACTGAAACAATTGAAGCTTACAAATCAACGCCTAAAACCGCAAAACTACAGAAAAAGACACTGTTACAAACCGGTTCTTTTCGCAACAAAGCTGATGCTGAGAAGATGAAAGCACGCCTTATTTTGAACAACTTAGACAACGTTAAAGTCGACAAATCAGTCTCTGATAACGGCACATGGTATCGAGTGCGCAGCGGCCCTTACCTCACTTTCAACGACCTGCGAGCAGCGCTGTCTAAACTCAACAAGATGGGTATTTTATCCCTGCAAATTCCTCTTAACTAAACACCTTTTACCGTCGATACAATAGCGAGTTACTCTTGAATTTCGCCAATGCGCAACCATAGAGATATTAGTTAAGTTTTTTATTCTATTTTTAAGGTAACCCACAATGACCACTATAGTTTCAGTTCGTCGCGGTGACAGCGTAGCTGTTGGCGGCGACGGTCAAGTATCTCTTGGCAACACCGTAATGAAAGGTAGCGCTAAAAAAGTAAGCGTATTGGCTAAACATCAAGTCATTACCGGTTTCGCAGGCTCAACTGCCGATGCTATTACACTGCGCGATTTATTCGAGCAACAACTAGACAAACACCAAGGCAACATTACCAATGCTGTTATCCATCTGGCTCGTGAATGGCGCAGCGATAGAGTATTACGCAAGTTAGAAGCTTTAATGCTTGTTGCCAACAAAGAAAAAACCTACCTACTATCAGGTACTGGCGATGTTATTGAACCAGAACACGGTGTCATAGCGATCGGTTCAGGTGGTCATTTCGCCCATGCAGCAGCAATGGCGCTGGTGACTAACACCGACCTAAATGCTAAAGATATCGTTGAAAAAAGCCTGAATATTGCCGCAGATATCTGTGTATTCACCAACCATAATCAAATAATCGAAACGTTAGACTCAGTACAGTCGGCTTAGGAGTATTCAATGTCTAATATGACACCACGTGAAATAGTTCACGAATTAGATCGCCATATCATCGGTCAAAATGACGCCAAAAGAGCCGTTGCTATCGCTCTTCGTAATCGCTGGCGCAGAATGCAACTAGACGATGAGTTGCGCACCGAAGTATCACCAAAAAACATCTTAATGATAGGCCCAACGGGTGTCGGTAAAACTGAAATCGCTCGTCGTTTAGCGAAACTTGCCAACGCACCTTTCATCAAAGTTGAAGCCACTAAATTTACTGAAGTAGGCTATGTTGGCCGTGATGTTGAAACTATCATCCGTGATTTAGTCGATATGTCGATCAAGATGGTCAGAGAGCAAGAAACGGCAAAAGTGCGCGCCCGCGCTGAAGACATTGCAGAAGAGCGTGTATTGGATGTGCTTTTAACGCCGGCTCGCGATAGTAACTTTGGCAAAGATGATTCGTCAATTGAGACGCAGAGTGCGACACGCCAAATTTTTCGCAAAAAGCTGCGCGAAGGCGATTTAGACGACAAAGAAGTGGAGATCGAACTATCGCAAACACCAATGGGCGTTGAGATCATGGCACCCCCTGGTATGGAAGAAATGACAAACCAGCTGCAGAGCATGTTCTCCAACATGGGCTCTCAAAAGAAAAACACGCAACGCCTTAAAGTTAAGGATGCCTACAAAGCATTAATTGAAGAAGAGGCAGGCAAACTCGTCAAAGAAGACGACATTAAACAAAAAGCGATTTATGCTGTTGAGCAAAATGGCATCGTCTTCCTCGATGAAATAGATAAAGTTTGTAAACGCTCTGACTCTGGCGGCTCTGGTGGAGATGTTTCAAGAGAAGGTGTACAACGCGATTTATTACCTTTGATTGAGGGCTGCACACTAAGCACTAAATACGGCATGATCAAAACTGATCATATACTGTTTATCGCCTCCGGTGCTTTCCACCTCGCTAAACCCTCTGACCTCATCCCTGAACTACAGGGGCGACTACCTATTCGTGTAGAATTAAACGCATTGAGTTCAAATGACTTTGCACGTATTTTGACGGAGCCTAAAGCATCACTGACAGATCAATACCAAGCACTGATGAAAACAGAAGGTGTTGACATCAGCTTCACTGAAAACGGCATTACCCGTATTGCTGAACTGGCCTTCCAAGTGAACGAGCAAACTGAAAACATTGGTGCTAGACGCCTACACACCATGATGGAAAGGCTACTGGAAGAACTCTCTTTCACTGCCTCAGATCAATCAGGTGCGGTGATTTTAGTCGACACTGAATATGTCGACAAACACTTAGCTGAACTAAGCCAAGATGAAGACTTAAGCCACTATATTTTATAAATGGCATTATCAGCTGCCGATATTTTCGGCAGCTGACATTTGAGAATACTATGAAAAAAACACCCACAGATATTAAGCTTCACAAAAAATCTAAAAGCTTAGAGCTAACCTTTGCCGATGGCCAATTTGAACTTAGAGCTGAATATTTACGCGTCCACTCCCCTTCGGCTGAAGTCAGAGGCCATGGTGTTGGTCAAGAAACACTGCAAACTAACAAAAAATTCGTTGGCATTGACAATATAGAACTCGTCGGCAACTACGCCTTAAAAATAAGTTTTGATGATGGCCACGACAGCGGCTTATTCACTTGGGACTATTTGTACGAGCTAAGCCATCAGCACGATGAATACTGGGCAAGTTATTTAGATAAGCTCGCACAAGCAGGACAAAGCAGAGACGCAGGGTTGATTGGGCTGGGCTAACTAAGTTTTTACCAGCTTAGCTTACAACAAAAACAGCCTGTGCTTAGCCAGTTAAAATATTCAAATCAAATATTCCTTCAGCTCAATCTATCCTTCTTCAATCTCTTGCTGTGTCATATTTAGTTAGTAAACTTCAATATTACCAAAAGTCAGCACGACATTAGCCAAAACAGATTCCTATCTAGGTTATTGAGCGATACAATACTTAGACTAATTTATTATGTGGTCAATACGATGAAATCAACAGATAAAGATACCGCCGACTTCGGTTACAAAGAAGTACCTAGAGACGAGAAAGTTAAACATGTTGCCGATGTTTTTCACTCAGTTGCCGCTAAGTACGATGTGATGAACGATTTAATGTCTGGTGGCATTCATCGTATTTGGAAAAAAATGACGATCGAGCAAAGTGGTGCTCGCGCCGGCATGAAGATCCTCGACATTGCCGGTGGCACTGGCGATTTAACATTGAAATTTTCACGTATTGTCGGTAGTGAAGGGCAAGTGACCCTTGCCGATATTAATGACTCCATGCTTAAAGTTGGCCGTGATAAGCTTGCCGATAAAGGCGCTATCGCCAATATCGACTTTGTGCAGGCGAACGCTGAGAACCTACCGTTTCCAGATAATCATTTTGATATTATCACTATTGCCTTTGGACTTCGCAATGTCACTGATAAAGATGCTGCTCTGCGCTCAATGCAACGGGTGTTAAAGCCTGGTGGCAAGTTGATGGTATTAGAGTTTTCAAAAACTGATAACCCTGCCCTTTCAAGTGTCTACGATTTTTATTCGTTCAATATTTTACCTAAATTGGGCCAAGTAATTGCCAATGATGGTGACAGCTATCAATATTTGGCTGAGTCTATTCGCATGCACCCTGATCAAGAAACATTGAAATCGATGATGATTGAAGCGGATTTCGCCAATTGTAAATATAGGAATATGACCGGCGGTATTGTTGCTTTACATACCGGCATCAAACCTTAATTTTTACGATCGCTAGTTAATACTATATATGCGTTGAGAGTAAGTGACATGTTATTTACAGCTGGGTTATTGATACTAGAGAGCAGCGTTAATAAATTGATTAGCACTGATGAGGTCAGTGTTGCCGCACTGGCAAAGCTTAATGGTAAGGTCTTTGAGTTTATAGTCACTGACACCTCTATTCGCCTTTTCATTTTACCTCACAATCAAGGACTGCAGATTCAGCGGCACTTTGATGGTGAGGCAGATACTTGTTTGAGTGGTAATTTAAGCCAGTTTCAACAGCTTTTAAGTAGTGATGATAAGAGCAGCCAGCTATTTGGTAACGGTGTAAAAATAACAGGTGATAGCCAGTTAGCCACTAAGTTGCAACGTATTATTGGCCAGTTAGAAATAGATTATCAAGGGATGCTTGCCAAAATAACAGGAGAGCTTGCAGCGCAGCAGCTAAGCAACTTATTTACGGGTGTTAACCGCCAACTCAACCTTACTAAGCACAGCTTACAGCTCAACACTATTGAGTATTTACAAGAAGAGATACGCAGCTTACCCGCACCTGCTGAAGCGGAGGGATTTATTGAAGATGTTGCACAATTAACCCAAGACAGCGAGCGCTTAGCAGCTAAGATGGAGCAACTAGTGCAGCGATTACAACAAGAGAGTTAACAGCCCTTTCGCGCCAATAGATTTTAGTAAAACGGTTTAACGACCACTAAAATCAAAATGGGCACAAAAATCAGTAATGGTAATTCGTTATATAGTCGGTAGTAGCGACTAGATTTCGTCAAATTATCCTTCAACATCTGCTTGACCATCGCACCACAGTTAAGATGATAGGCGATAAGAAAACCAACAAATAGCAGTTTAAGATGCAACCACATCCCGCTAAAACCATAGCCTAGCCATAACCACAGCCCCAACACCACGGTAAATGCTGCCATAATAGAAATAAACTTATACAGTTTAGTGGCCATTATTTGTAAGCGCCTGACATCTTCATGCGCGGCGCGGCCCTCTACAAAATGGACAAAAATTCTCGGCAAATAGAATATCCCAGCCATCCAGCTAGTCATCGCCAATATATGAAACATTTTAACCCACAACATACACAACCTCTGTCTTAATTTTCACTCGTTATGAGTATCACCACATAAAGACCGAAAGCACCCAATACTAACGAGAAAATCACTGAACATAGTCAGCTCTTCATTTTCCTTGAACATTGCCAGCAAACCAAGCAAACTAGCTTTATTAAAAATTCAACAACGAGACCCATTATGAGCTTATTTTCTGCTTTAAAATCTATGTTTAGTTCTGATAATTCGCCTAGCGAGCCTGTGCCGATGCAAAGCGAAGACTATAAAGGCTATAGCCTCACCCCATCACCTATGGCCGATGGTAGCCAATTTCGTGTAAATGGCACTATCAGTAAGGGTGAATTAAGCCATAAATTTATTCGCGCTGATGTTATCGCCACTAAAGAAGCTTGCGCTCAAGAGTTTTTAAGAAAAGCTAAGCTAATGATTGACCAAGTCGGCGAAGATCTTTTTAAATAACGCTTTTAGTACATCGTTTATAGTGATAAACGATGTACTAAACACTTTAAGCGTTTATGTTCTGCTAGCGAGCATTGTCACAGCTGGAAGCTCTTTACCTTCTACAAACTCCAAGAAAGCACCGCCGCCCGTTGAAATGTACGATACTTGATCGCCAATTTGATATTTATCAACAGCTGCCAAGGTATCGCCGCCACCTGCAATTGAGAAGCCTTTGTTTGCTGCAATTGCCATTGAAATTGCCTTGGTGCCCGTAGAGAACTGCTCGATTTCAAACACACCAACCGGGCCATTCCAGATAATCGTCTGCGCATCTTTTAACAGTGCAGCTAACGCCAACGCAGTATCTGGACCTATATCAAGAATCATATCTTCAGGACCAACATCCGCAACCGCTTTTATCGTCGCTTGCGCCGTTTCAGAAAACTCAGTGGCAACCACCACATCAGTAGGCAATGGGATAGCTGTTTTTGCCATCAACTCTTTTGCCAATGGGATAAGATCGTGCTCACACAGTGATTTACCCACAGGAAAACCCGCAGCGGCTAAAAAGGTATTGGCAATACCGCCACCGACAATTAGGCGATCAACTTTATTACTCAGCGCTGTCAATACTTCTAGTTTAGTAGACACTTTTGAGCCGCCGACAATTGCCACCATTGGTGATTTAGGCTTATCTAATGCTTTACCTAATGCATCGAGCTCACCTGCTAACAACGGCCCTGCGCAGGCAACCGGCGCATACTTAGCAACACCGTGAGTCGATGCTTGCGCGCGATGCGCTGTACCAAAGGCATCCATTACAAAGACATCGCACATCGCCGCCATTTTTTTCGCTAATTGCTCATCATCACTTTTTTCGCCGACATTAAAACGGACATTTTCCAGTAACACCACCTCACCATCTGCTACACTCAGATCGCTGGTTAACCAATTTTTTACTAATTTTACACGCTGACCAAGAAGCGTCGATAAATGCTCAGCGACAGGTGCCAATGAATACTTCTCATCATATTCGCCTTCATTAGGTCGCCCTAAATGTGACATCAACATCACTTTAGCACCTGCTTTTACAGCCAACTCTATCGTTGGTAGGCAGGCTCTTATGCGTGCATCGGATGTCACTTTGCCATCTTTTACAGGGACATTTAAATCTTCTCTGATTAAGACCCGCTTTGAAGCTAACGCCATATCTGACATTTTTAAAATGTTCATATAGTTTCCTACTTAAAGTTTTGATGCGAAGTATTAAACGCTAACCGCCACACTTCAATAAAGTTAGTTACTCTTCTAAATTCAGCCAGCTTTGCGCCACATCAACCATGCGATTAGCAAAGCCCCACTCATTATCAAACCAACAGACTATTTTTAACAAATGGCCTTTGCTGACTCTGGTTTGTGTGGCATCGAAAATACCTGAGCGATAATCGTGATTAAAATCTACCGAGGCATGTGGCTCATCGGTAAAACCGAGAATACCTAAATACTTAGCCTGCGTTGCATCGGCAATTAAATCATTAATTTGCTCTACGCTAACGCGCTCCGTTAGCGTCAGCGAAATATCCATCATAGAAACATTGATGGTGGGTACCCGTATATGCAAGCACTGAAACAAACCGGCCATGTGCGGTAAAATACGATCAATACCTTTCGCTAAACTGGTATCAACCGGCACAATTGAGCTCATGGCACCACGTGTTAGACGCAAGTCATTCTTATGGTAACTGTCGATCACCGGCTGATCGTTCATTGCTGAATGTATGGTCGTAGAGACAGCCGCCTCTATGGTAAACTGACTGCCGATAACATCTAAAATGGGTGTAATACAATTGGTCGTACATGACGCCGCTGACACTATAGTCATATCTTTAGACAACAGGTAATCATTGTAGCCGTAAACCACAGTGGCATCGACATTGGCAAGTGCAGGGTGGGAAAATAATAATCGTTTTGCGCCAGCATCTAAGTGCAACTGGGCTATTTCGCGCTCGTTGAACGAGCCGGTACATTCAATAACAAGATCGATAGCCAACTCGCCCCACGGCAATTTAGTAGGATCTTCTTCGTTGAGTACTAAGATATTTTCGCCGTTGACGATTAAACAATCATCTGATTGCTCAACACTAAAGGGGAAGCGCCCGTGAATGGTGTCATAGCGAGTTAAATAGGTCACCGTGTCGATATCAGACAGCTCATTAATGGCGACTACTTGCAGCTCTAACTGTTCTGCTTTTTCATAAATGGCTCGCAACACACACTGACCTATTCGGCCGTATCCATTGATAGCGATGCGATAGCTCATGCTTATTTCTCAACTTTTATCGTAACTATCTAACCAGAGTAAAACCTAAAGTAAAATCTTCACCTACTTATCAAGTAAGTGAAGATTTAATACTTAGATCATCTACCTAGCAAGCGCAGAGCAAAGATCAAGCATTATAGTAATGCTTGCGCCTTGGCAACGACATTGTCTACTGTGAAGCCAAAGTGAGCGAATAGCTCATCCGCAGGTGCTGACTCGCCAAAGCTTGTCATACCGACAATCGCGCCATTTAGACCGACATACTTATACCAGTAATCCGCTTGTAGCGCTTCAACAGCAACACGAGCACTGACATTCGCAGGCAGTACTGATTCTTTATATGCAGCATCTTGCGCATCAAATAAGTCAGTCGATGGCATTGATACCACACGCACACTAGTGCCTTGTTGGCGCAACACATCCGCTGCTTTAACCGCAAGATCAACTTCAGAGCCTGTCGCAATAAAGATAAGCTGTGGAGCTTCAGCGCTGTCAGTTAAGATATAAGCACCTTTAGCAATATTGCTGACTTGCTCAGCAGTACGTGCTTGATGAGCTAAGTTCTGACGAGAGAACACCATTGAGGTAGGGCCATCTTTACGCTCAATCGCCATTTTCCAAGCCACTGCAGATTCAACTGCATCACATGGGCGCCATGTACTCATATTCGGCGTATGGCGTAAGTTAGCTACTTGTTCGATCGGCTGATGAGTCGGGCCATCTTCACCTAGACCAATTGAATCATGGGTATAAACATGAATCGCTTGGATCTTCATTAGTGCCGCCATGCGCAATGCATTTCTAGCGTATTCCATGAATACTAAGAAAGTCGCACCATAGGGAATAAAGCCACCGTGCAGCGCCATGCCATTCATAATGCCGGACATACCGAATTCACGAACACCGTAGTTGATGTAATTACCACTGGCATCTTTAGCATCAATCACTTTAGCGCCAGACCATTTGGTTAAGTTAGAGCCAGCTAAATCTGCTGATCCACCTAAAAACTCAGGTAACATAGGGCCAAATGCATTCAGTGCATTTTGTGATGCTTTACGCGAGGCGATAGTGTCACCTTTTTGCGATAGCTCAGCAATCCACTGGTCAGCTTTGTCAGAGAAATCCGCAGGTAGCTCACCCGCTAGACGTCGCAGCAACTCATCAGCTAATTCAGGGTGATCTTGACGATAGTTTGCCAATTGTTGGTTCCAGTCATTTTCAGCCACTGAACCCGCACTTTTCGCATCCCAATCAGCATAGATATCAGCTGGGATTTCAAAGGGAGCATGCGCCCAACCTAAACGCTCACGCGTCAGTGCTACTTCATCATCACCTAGTGCAGCACCGTGACAACCGGCTGTACCTTCTTTGTTTGGCGAGCCAAAACCGATCACTGTCTTGCAGCAAATCAATGTCGGCTGTGTTGTATTTGCCTGCGCATCTTCAATTGCTTGGCGAATCTGCTCAGGGTTGTGACCATCGACATCGGCAATTACCTGCCAGCCGTAAGCGCGGAAACGCTGTACCGTATCATCGGTAAACCAGCCTTCAACTTCACCGTCGATAGAAATACCATTGTCATCCCAAAACGCAATTAACTTACCTAAACCTAGCGTTCCTGCAAGTGAACATACTTCATGAGAAATACCTTCCATTAAGCAGCCATCGCCCATAAAGGTATAAGTGTAATGATCGACAATTTGGTGATTTTCACGGTTAAACTGCGCCGCTAATGTTTTTTCAGCCACTGCAAAACCCACAGCATTACTAAGGCCTTGGCCTAATGGTCCCGTGGTAGTTTCAACACCTGGGCAGTAACCGTATTCAGGATGCCCCGCTGTTTTAGCATGCATTTGGCGGAAGTCTTTGATGTCTTCAATTGAAACATCATAACCAGTTAAATGAAGTAAGCTATAAATAAGCATTGAACCATGCCCATTAGATAACACAAAACGGTCGCGATCATACCAGTTTGGGTTGCTAGGGTTGTGCTTGATAAAATCATTCCATAGTACTTCAGCAATATCCGCCATTCCCATTGGTGCGCCTGGGTGACCTGATTTTGCTTTTTGTACAGCATCCATACTTAGTGCGCGAATTGCATTTGCCAGTTCTCTGCGAGCAGACATTCATTAACTCCTGAGGTAGTCCCCAATTAATTAGCTAGAATATGTTACACAACACCTTTGTATCGGTTGCTGTGTAAAATGTCGTAATCATTAAGATGAGAATTTTCTCGCAGAATTGATCTAGCTTCAACGACTAAACGTAAATAATAGGCAAAGTGAGTGAATTTCATAATAATAAGCGAAATTTTCAGCTAATTTTTGCCGTAATTCCTGCATTTTTTTTGACTAAGTTATAGAATATGCGTTTTTACATTGTGTCATCGTCGCTAGGCTAAACCTAATCACTACTAGGTAGTCACAATTCGAAGCACTTTGTTAGCACTTAAAGGTTATTTAACCTTTTTAGTAGATCAATAGATAGGACACATACATGAGCGAATACAACCTTTTCACTTCAGAATCTGTTTCTGAAGGTCATCCGGATAAAATTGCAGATCAGATATCCGATGCCGTACTAGATGCAATTATCACACAGGACAAACACGCACGTGTTGCTTGTGAGACCATGGTAAAAACAGGTGTCGCGATTGTCTCAGGTGAAATATCAACCAATGCTTGGGTTGATTTAGAAGATTTAGTCCGTGGCGTTATCAATGATATTGGTTACACTTCCTCTGATGTCGGTTTTGATGGCGATACCTGTGGCATCATCAACATCATTGGTAAACAGTCTGTCGATATCGCCCAAGGCGTTGATAGATCAACATCTGAAGAACAAGGCGCTGGCGATCAGGGGTTAATGTTTGGTTATGCATCAAACGAAACTGATGTTTTGATGCCTGCACCTATTACCTATGCACATCGTTTAATGCAGCGCCAAGCAGAAGCGCGCAAATCAGGTCAATTACCATGGTTGCGCCCCGATGCTAAATCGCAGGTGACTTTTCGTTATGAAAACGGTAAGCCTTGCTCAGTCGATGCGGTGGTTTTATCGACACAGCACGACCCTGATGTCTCGCAAAAAGATTTACAAGAAGCGGTGATGGAACTCATCATCAAACAGGTGCTACCTAAAGAGTGGCTAACTGCTGATACTAAGTACCACATCAATCCGACAGGCAACTTCGTTATCGGCGGACCTGTAGGCGATTGCGGCTTAACCGGTCGTAAAATCATCGTTGATACATACGGCGGCATGGCGCGTCACGGCGGCGGTGCTTTCTCAGGTAAAGACCCTTCAAAAGTTGACCGTTCAGCTGCTTATGCAGGTCGTTATGTGGCAAAAAATATCGTTGCAGCAGGCCTTGCCGATCGCTGTGAAATCCAAGTCTCTTATGCTATTGGTGTCTCCGAGCCAACATCTGTGTCTATCAATACCTTTGGTACTGGTAAAATTAGCGATGATAAAATCATTGCTTTAATTGATGCCCATTTTGATTTAAGACCACATGCCATTACTCGTATGCTAGACCTGCTTCACCCGATGTACAGAGAGACAGCGGCGTATGGGCACTTTGGCAGAGAAGCCTATGAAAAAACCGTTGGCGATGACACTTTCACTGCATTTAGCTGGGAAAGAACAGATAAAATCAATGCATTAAAGGCAGATGCTAAGTTGTAATACTTAGCTTAATAATTAAGTGTGGTATATTAAAAAAGAGCACTTAGTGCTCTTTTTTTATGTTTATCGCTTTAATTTTTCCACTCACTTTTGGCTAAATATATGAGAACACCTCGCTTTTATCAAACAATTGCTCTTAATGAAAACGCTATTGTCGACTTAGACGATGGCGCAGTTCAGCACATTGCCCGTGTTTTACGCATGAAGCCTGGGCAGGACATTATATTGTTTAATGGCGATGGCAATGACTACCACGCTCAATTAATAAGTGTAGAAAAGCGCGCTGTCAGCGCCCAGCTTACGACTGTAACAGCATCGAACAAAACTAGCTCACTAAAAGTCGACATCGGCCAAGCCATCTCCAGAGGCGACAGAATGGACTATGCCATTCAAAAATCCACTGAGATGGGCATGCATAGCTTAACGCCGCTGATCAGTGAGCGCACTGAAGTCAAACTCAAAGCTGATCGGCTATCGAAAAAACAACAACAGTGGCAACAACTAGCCATTAGCGCCTGTGAGCAATCGCTACGTGCCGATATACCACTAATCAATGATTGCTGTACATTAGAACAGTGGCTTAATGATTGTCAAAGTGAACTAAAATTAGTGCTGCATCATCATACTGAAAAAAGCCTTGCTAACTTTAGCCCTCCCAAAAGTGTTGCTCTATTGATAGGGCCAGAGGGCGGTTTGACAGAGCATGAAGTCAATATGGCATTAGCCGCAGGTTTTCACCCTGTCGCATTGGGACCAAGAGTGATGAGAACAGAGACGGCACCTGTCGCAGCGCAAGCGATATTACAGTATCTTTGGGGTGATCTCGCTTAAAACTGAAATGATGATAACTTAGAAAAACAAACCCGCGGTCAGAACTACTTGCCCTCCTTTACTTGTTTCATCTACTATCATCCCCATTAAAGCAAAACATTTACAGTATTGTCATTGAGCACAGCGCCATCGACCACAGCAGAGGATTTAGTATGACTATCAAAATCGGCATCGTTATGGACCCTATCGAGAGCATCAGCTATAAAAAAGATAGCTCGTTAGCTATGTTATGGGCAGCTCAAGATAAAGGCTGGGAAATTTGGTATATGGAGCAATCTCATCTATATGTTGAAAACGGTATTGCGATGGCGAAAATGGCACCGTTAAGCGTAGCTCGTGATCCGCAAAATTGGTTTGAGCGTCAAGAGTATCAAAACAAAGAGTTAGCGAGTTTGAACATTATTTTGATGCGCAAAGATCCACCGTTTGATAACGAATTTATGTACAGCACCCATATTCTAGAAATGGCCGAGCGTCTAGGCACATTAATTGTTAACTCTCCGCAGAGACTGCGCGATTGCAACGAAAAATTGTTCGCTACCCAATTCCCACAGTGCTGCCCACAAGTACTTGTCAGCAGAGATAGCAAGCAGCTCAAAGCGTTTCACAAAGAACACAAAGATGTTATTTTCAAGCCGCTTGATGGTATGGGTGGCACCTCTATTTTTCGCGTGCAAGAAGACGGTGTCAACTTAGGCGTTATTTTGGAGACGGTTACTAAGTACAACACCGAAATGATCATGGCGCAAAAATTCATCCCTGAAATTAAAGACGGCGATAAACGCATTCTGATGATTGATGGCGAACCTGTAGCCTATGCTCTGGCTAGAATTCCAACTAATGGTGAAACCCGTGGTAATTTAGCCGTTGGCGGCCGTGCTGAAGGGCGTGAGTTAAGTGAGCGAGATCGCTGGATTTGCGCGCAAATTGGTCCTAAACTCAGAGAGTTGGGTATCTTATTTGTTGGTTTAGATGTGATTGGTGATTACTTAACAGAAATCAACGTCACCAGCCCTACCTGTATTCGTGAATTAAATGATCAATTTGGCTTAGATATTGCCGGCGATTTAATAAATGCTGTTGAGAAGAAATGGCTAGCTAGTCAATAATCCAACATATCCATAGGCATGTGATTAATAACTACCCTAGTTTAAGGCGGGTAGTTATCTATTGCTGATGACAGGATCTTATTCTAACCTTTGTTGAGTAGTACTTTAAATTTTGATGATAAACAACCAGCCAGCTAAACGATTTAGCGCATCTCTTATCGTTGCCATTGTTATCCATGTGATAGCACTGCTAGCTGTTGGTTTTAGTTGGGCTGCATCACACACCAGCTCAAATACCATTGAAGTCACCCTTGCTCAATATGCCGCGCCACAACCGATCGATGAGGCCGATTTTTTTGCTCAAATAGACCAGCAAGGTAGCGGCGAAGCCAGTGACAAAAAACAACTTGCTGAACAACAAATTTTTGCCCCTAATCCTGCTGATATTAGCCAACTTGAACAAGCATCTGCTACTTCTCAACCATTGGCAACTGAGCAAAACCAAACAGAGCAAAGTGAGCCTATCACTAGCTTTGATGTTATTGTTAGCCAGCAATCTTCAGTGTCTATTGTTGCACAAAACATCAATGACGAATCTGAAAGCCAACAGGTACCGAGCAAAACAGCAGAGCTTTCTGAGCAAATAGCCAGTTTAAGATCCGTTATTAATACTCGCCAAGAAGAAATGACGAGAGCGCCTAAAAAGAGAACGATTTCGACCGTTTCTAGCAAATCGCATCAAGATGCCGAGTATTTAGAAAATTGGCGACGAAAAATTGTCACTGTTGGCAATAATCATTATCCAAAAGCCGCAAATGAGCAAAAAATTTACGGCCGAGTCAGGTTATTAATTGCTATGAAAGCAGATGGAAACATCAAGTCTATCGAGATTTTGGAGTCCTCAGGAAAAAAAATACTGGATCACTCCGCGATTAAAATAATCCAGTTATCCGCGCCTTTTCAGCCATTTTCGGCCCAAATGCGTAAAAATACCGATATTTTAGAAATTATTCGTACTATTGAGTTTGAGAAAACGACTCTAATATACTAAATATTATACATGCGTTTTATTTTATAACTAAATTTAGTAATTTTAGTTGGGTAGGATGATCAAGCAAAACATCAATTTAAAAGATTCTTTTTTGGTAGCAATGCCGAATTTAAAAGACAGTGAACATACAGGTTCACTGATCTACCTATGCCACCATGGTGAATATGGTTCAATGGGTATTATTTTAAATAAAGCATACAATATGGATCTTAAAACCATGCTAGCTCACCTAGACATCAGCACTAGTGAGCAGACATCAAATCAAGATGTATTTCGTGGTGGCGACATACAAAGTGATCGCGGTTTCGTGCTACACCCGTTCGCCCAAGAAAATAACTATATCGCCAGTTACCGCGCGAGCGATGAACTGTGCTTAACCTCCTCTATCGATATTTTAGAAGCCATGGCAATAGGTGAGGGCCCTAAACAAGCACTGATAGCCTTGGGCTATATTAGCTGGGCGCCTGGCGAGCTAGAATCTGAAATCATCAATAACCGCTGGTTAAACTGCCCATCTAGCTTAGAAGTGATATTCAATGTTGATTCAAAAGATAAAATGCAAGCCGCAGCCTCACTAATTGGTGTAAACTTAACGCAATTAACGAGCCACAGTGGCCAAGCTTAACTGACTGCGCTCACCCATTTTTTATTAGCGATAAAGATACCCTTATGGACAAAGTTCAACAAGTATTAGGGTTCGATTTTGGCACCACACGCATAGGCGTTGCCATCGGACAGAACCTAACCATGTCAACGACTGAACTCCCCCCTATTAATGCCAAAGACGGCACACCACAGTGGCAGCAGCTAGATGCGACAATAGCCCAGTGGCAGCCCGATGTTTTAGTTGTTGGTATTCCATTAAACATGGATGGCAGTATTAGTGAAATGTCTCGTCGCGCCAGACGCTTTGCCAATAAGATTCAAGATAAATACCAGCTGCCATGCTTTTTAACAGATGAGCGTTTATCAACGCGTGATGCCAAGCAAATCCATTATGCCAAAGGTGGCAAATCCAACTTTCGCAAAGAATCTGTCGACGGTATCGCCGCCCAAATAATTTTACAAACTTGGTTTAATAGCGATATTAGAATACCGAGCCACAATCGATTGGAAGACCACTATGTCAGCCCAAACTTATGATGTGAACACGCTGCTTGTAGAGATGAGCGGATCTTTACAAACCTTAATTACTCAAAACAACATTCAAGATCCACTTATCATCGGCATCCGCTCTGGCGGTATCTGGATAGCCCAGAAATTGCACACTAATCTGGCAATCACCACGCAACTAGGCACACTAGACATCACTTTTTATCGTGATGACTTCACCAGTATTGGCCTAGACCCAAAAGTTCAACCTTCAAAACTGCCTGATTCAACCCAAGATAGGCACATTATTTTGGTTGATGATGTGATCAAGTCGGGACGTACTATTCGCGCAGCGCTCAATGAGTTGTTTGATTATGGTCGCCCAGCCTCTGTTACTCTCGTCGCTTTATTAGATTTAAATTGTAGAGAGCTGCCAATCAGTGCGGACATTATTGGCGCAAAAATGTCACTAGAGCCTGGCCAACACATTAAACTATTAGGCCCAGAGCCACTTACTCTTAATATCAGCCAACGCCAAAGTTTGGAGGACAAATGATCGAGTCAATAGACCACAATAGCTCGCAGCTTAACTCTAAAGGTCAGTTAAAGCATTTTTTGACGACTCAAGATCTTCCCGCCAGCATACTCAATGAAATTTTAGACACCGCTAACTCTTTTCTTGATATGAGTGCACAACAGGTAAAAAAAGTACCTCTGCTGCGCGGCAAAACCGTGGTTAATCTATTTTTTGAGCCAAGCACGCGTACTTCTAGCACCTTTGAGCTAGCGGCTAAACGTTTATCTGCTGATGTTCTAAATTTAAACATTAGTAGCTCATCAACATCAAAAGGTGAATCGCTAAAAGACACCTTGATGACACTAGAAGCGATGCACGCCGATATGTTTGTGGTACGCCATCACGATAGCGGTGCTGCACACTATATTGCCAACCATGTGACACCTAATATCGCGGTGATTAACGCAGGGGACGGCCGCCACGCCCACCCGACCCAAGCAATGCTCGATATGCTTACCATTAAGCGCAACAAAGGTAATTTTAGTAACCTTGTGGTCGCAATCGTCGGTGATATATTACATTCCAGAGTCGCCCGCTCACAAATACATGCACTGAGAACACTAGGCGTTGCAGAAATTAGAGTCATTGCGCCAAACACACTATTACCTAAAGATATTGAGGCAATGGGCGTCAAAGTCTATACCAATTTTGATCAGGGCATTAAAGACTGTGATGTGGTCGGTATGCTCAGACTCCAACGTGAGCGCATGAACAGCGCCCTACTACCAAGTGAGTCAGAGTTCTTTAAATTATATGGTTTAAACAGTACCCGCCTAGCTTTAGCAAAACCGGATGCTATCGTTATGCATCCTGGGCCTATCAATCGCGGTGTTGAAATTGAATCAGCCGTTGCCGATGGCCCGCAATCCACTATTTTACAGCAGGTAACCAATGGTATTGCCGTCAGAATGGCCGTGATGTCGATGGCTATTACCGGCCAGTTAAACGCTGCACACTCTCACCATCCTGATTTAAGCGAATAAAGGGCTAACCATGATTAAAATTAGTAACGGCCGCTTAGTTGACCCGGCAAATGCAATCGATCGAATAACTGATCTTTACGTTGATAACGGCGTCATTGTAGCCATTGATCAAGCGCCCGATGGTTTTCATGCCGCGCAGATCATCGATGCAACAGGCTTAGTTGTCTGTCCAGGTTTTGTGGATCTTAGTGTCCATCTTAGAGAGCCAGGCTTTACTCATAAAGCCAATATCGCCAGTGAAACGAGTGCCGCTGCCAGCTCGGGGGTTACCAGCTTAATTTGCCCGCCCAGCACCAAGCCGGTGATTGATAGCACGGCTGTGGCAGAGCTCATTAGAGACAGAGCTCATCATTCAAGCAAAAGTAAAGTGCATCCCATTGGCGCGCTCACGGTGGGCTTAAATGGTGAGCAGCTAGCACCGATGGCCGCTTTACATAACTCTGGTTGTATCGCTTTTTCCAACACCCGTCACACGATTAAAAACAGCCAGACGTTACTGCGCTGTTTAGAGTACGCAGCAACTCATGATTACCTCGTCATCTTTAATGCCCAAGACAATAGCTTGGTTGCTAATGGTGTTGTCCACGAGGGTATTATGTCATCTGACATGGGTTTGGTTGGCATCCCTGAATCAGCCGAGACTGTTGAAGTTGCCCGCGCTTTAATTCTTATTGAGCAATCAGGAGTGCGAGCACATTTTGGTCAATTAAGCTGTCAGCAATCTATTCAAATGGTCACGCAAGCACGCCTTAGAGGCTTAAAGGTCAGTGCTGATATTGCAATGAACTACCTATTTTTCACCGATGAAAACACCAAAGGCTTTAATAGCGCCTACCATGTACAGCCACCCTTTCGCAGCCAACTCGATAGAGCGGGTTTATTAAATGCATTGGTGACTGATGAGATACAGGCAATTTGCTCAGACCACCAGCCCCATGAAGAAAGTGCCAAGAGCGCGCCTTTTGCTGCCACCGAAGCGGGTATTTCAGCGATTGAGACGTTACTGCCATTAGGTCTACAATTGGTAGAGCAAGGGCTTATTAACCTTAGCCAGTTAATTGAAAAACTGACGTGCTCTCCCGCTAAAATTTTGCAACTCAACACAGGCACACTATCCATTGGCGCCCCTGCTGACATTGCTATTTTCAACCCGCAACAGCAGTGGTTAGTTGATCAAAACTCGCTGGTATCTGCAGGTAAAAACTCGGTGTTCTTAGGATCCGAGCTTAAAGGCAAGGTGGCCTACACGCTGTTAGATGGAAAAATCGTCTATAGCACCCAATAGGGAATTAGCGGTACGAAAAAGCCCGAGTATTAGATAATACTCGGGCTGTTTTGATACTATCTATGATATTTACTTAAAGATTAGCTTGAGCTTTTCTCAACAGTCTTTAGCTGCTCTTGCTCCGTTTGATTTACTGTTAACTCATCTGTTTTATCTGCCGCTATATCGCGAGTGTTTTTTTGCACTGTAATAACAGCAAACAAACTAACGATAAACGACATAGCGTAAAAACCTTTTTCACTTAACAACATCTGTGCATTAAATAAACCAATCGCTAATAGTGCAATCGATGAGAAAAACGCTCCCCAGCAAATCGTGGTAAACATTTTTGTCACATCAATTCCCTCTGCTATATCCCTCACTGTTTTTTGTAGGGCGACCGCAGAAAACAACGATAATAAAAAAACAGCTAAGTAAAATCCTTTTTCACTGAGCACTAGTTCTGCGTTCCACAGCCCTAATAAAAAGCCAACAACCCCAACAGCTAATGTCACGATTGATGCGCTGCGATAAGCGCTACTCGGTTGATTGACGATCTGTGTTATTTGAGTATTTTGCATTTTGATGTTCCTTATATTTATTAAAATGTCTGCTTGATCTGGAATAAGAATACAAGACAGCATTTAAAATTAATACCGAAACGAAAAAAGCACAAAAAAAGCAAACTAAAAGACTACTTTTAATATTCTTTTGATTATTTTAGATGATTTATAAGACACTAGAGAGCTTTTTTAAGCCACTAGGCGTATCGATATAAGCCGTTAAAAACGGCAGCTTACCATGCGCTAACTCACAGACATCAACAATCGCTAGGGCATCAATTGATGCCAAACAATCGCGAAGCCACTGAGGGTAAGGGTGATGAATTTCTAGCTTTTGTAGATGACAGCCCAAATCAGCCATATTGCTGGCAGGGTGAGATTGACTATGCCATTCAATAGCATGCGCTAGCATACCACTGCCTAATAAACGCCCGTCACTAGGTAAACCAAAGTTCCAACTCAGCTCTGCCCTACTCACTCGCACGCTTTGACCTAGGCTAAATGAGGCCTGTGCAATGAGTGCCTGCAGATTATTGGTATTAACGACCCATGTTAGCAGGCAAGGCTCAACTGCTATTTGGCGGCGCACAAAAGGGTCATCTAACCCATACCATCTTGGCTGCGCTGGTGCTGTTATCTCATTATTGATAGCAATTACTTCTAGAAAAGCGCTATTACCTAACTGCATCAAATGGTTATGAGTTCCCATAGCAGTATGTACACCACCAAAGGGAATATCGACACCTAACACCTTGCGAACATATTCAACACCTTGCTCAAGGCTGTTGGCAGCGATGACTAAATGATCAAGGTTTACCAAGTTATCATTCATCACTAACTCTCAGTTAATAGCTGATTTTATACTTAAAAATCAGTTATGTTATTCAATGTTTTTACCAGGCATATTTAGCAACATCGTTTTAAATGCGGTGATATCGTCTATATTAGGCAGGTTGTCTAACAATTTAGCCGATGTTATCCATGGGTAATCTAGTGCTTGCAGCCAAGGTAATAATACCGGCGTCTTATCATTCGTTAGATTAATCATTTCATCTATTCTAATAGTTAGTTTATCGACCATATTATTGGCAGGTGATCCATGCAAATCGTGCTGAAAAACCCACCTATATTGTCCATAACCAAAACGTAATGCCTGCGATGATCTATCACTCATTGCCACTAACCAGTCACAACACAGCGTATTATTGTTAATTGTGATGGTGTCAATTAGGCATAGAGTATAAATATTTTCATACGCCAAATTAAAATTCCTAACCAGCACCTCGCTGATGTTATCAACACCCAGTACTTTAGCAGGAAAGGTTATATTATCTGAATTGACTTGCATCTCAAGTTCAGCACCGCTGGTAAAAACACTGCTCATCAAATGCGGTTTATTACCATCTTTAGCTTTGATGTAATCACTGATCTTGTTTAAATATAACTGTGTCATTTTTATTATCCATATCGATGGCTATCACTTTAAGCTGCTCATTATAAATAGGCTAGCATTATTTAAATAGTACTCGCTCAAATTAATAGCTAACAGCCATAACCTGAGATTATCCATTAATATTGATTTGAAAAGGGCAACCGCATGAACAAGGCAGCTCAGCTAGAGCTGCCTATACAACAGACAAGATTTAAAGATAACAGTTTAAGAAAGTTGGTTATGTGGGTCGATAACGAATTTTTTAGCGGCACCGCCATCAAAATCAGCATACCCCTGAGGCGCTTGATCAAGGGAGATAACTTGTACGTTAACAGCCTTTGCAATATCCACTTTATCAAACAAGATAGCTTGCATTAATTGACGCTGGTAGCGCATCGCAGGGCACTGCCCTGTATGAAAAGAATGAGATTTTGCCCAACCTAAGCCAAAGCGCATGCTCAGTGCACCGACTTTAGCGGCATCATCTTGCGCACCTGGATCTTCTGTTACATAGAGGCCTGGAATACCAATTTGACCACCAGCACGGGTGATTGACATAGCCGAGTTTAATACCGTTGCCGGTGCTTCAACATTGTGATTGCAACCACAACCGTGCGCTTCAAAACCGACACAATCGACAAACGCATCCACTTCGCGCTCACCTAGAATCACCTCTAGCTTGTCTTCCATCTCACCATCTTCACGAAGATCAATGGTTTCACAACCAAAACTTCTCGCTTGCGCCAAGCGCTCTTCAATCATGTCACCGACGATGACACAAGCAGCACCTAATAACTGTGCTGAGACAGCAGCCGCCAAACCGACAGGGCCAGCACCGGCAATATAAACAGTCGAGCCAGGGCCAACACCTGCTGTGACACAGCCATGAAAACCTGTCGGGAAGATGTCAGATAGCAGCGTCAGGTCACGGATTTTTTCCATTGCCTGATCGGAATTAGGGAATTTAAGTAAGTTAAAGTCAGCATAGGGCACCATGACGTATTCAGCTTGCCCGCCTACCCAGCCACCCATATCAACATAACCATAGGCAGCGCCCGGTCTTGCTGGGTTAACGTTCAAACAAATACCCGTTAAACCTTCTTTACAGTTACGACAGCGACCACAGGCTATATTAAAGGGCACTGAGACAATATCGCCCTCTTTCAAGAACTCAACATCACCACCACATTCAATGATTTGACCAGTAATTTCATGGCCTAATACCAATCCTGATTCTGCCGTGGTGCGACCACGCACCATGTGCTGATCCGAACCACAAATATTGGTGGTCAACACACGTAAAATAACGCCGTGATTACACTTCCTATTACCGATACTCAAAGTAGGAAAAGCAATTGACTCAACTGCTACTTGCCCAGGGCCTTTATAAACAACACCGCGATTACTCATATTCATACTCATTTTATTATTCCTTTTATTGTGTGTAGAATTAGTCCTAACGCTAGAGTCAATCTTACTTTCACCTCGATCACAGAAAGAATTTAATTTCAGTTAGTTACGATTACTTAAAATGCAATGAAAGCGGAGAATATAATCTTATTGACTTAATCATGTTACGCCTTAACCATTAAAGTTGAATTCCAAAAACGACCACCATTTGATTGATTGTACGCTTATTGTGCACACAACCAAGATAGCGATACTATTTGAAGATGGGACACCTTTTCAAGAAAGATGCTTTAAAAGTGTACTGTAGAGGCTTGATTATCTGCTTACAGACAAACGTTAAGCCTTAACAGGGCAAACAGCATTGCCTTTTTATGATTAGCCTATAAAATGGCTGACACTAAAATATGCCTTTGATTTATGATACCGTCATATTTCCTGCCTATAGATATAACAGCCTCAAGGCTCCTTCGTAATGGATACACTCTAAATGAGAAAGAACTTAATTCTAGATACAGACTCTTACAAGTTATCGCATTACAAGCAATATCCACCGAACACAGAACACGTTTTTTCTTATATTGAAAGCCGTGGTGGTGCTTTTAAAAGCACGCTTTTCTTTGGTTTACAAAAAGCGCTTATAGAGCTCAATAAGTATTTCCCGACTTGGGATGACTTTGATGAAGCCAAAGCACTGGCAGGTGAGCATGGCGTCCCCTTTAACGAAGCGGGATGGCGAGAGCTGATCGAATTAGGCTATTTCCCACTAGAAATAAGGGCCGTACCTGAAGGCACTGTCATACAGGCAAAAAACGTATTAGTAACCGTGGTTAATACCGACGCTCGCTTTTATTGGCTAACAAGTTATTTAGAAACCTCCTTATTACGTGCCGTTTGGTACCCAACCACTGTGGCAACACTCTCTTTTGAGTGTAAGAAAGTTATTCAGCGCTATATGCTAGCCACCTGCGACTCTCTTGATGGCCTGGGTTTCAAACTACATGACTTTGGTGCCCGCGGCGTTTCAAGTGAAGAATCTGCTGGTATTGGTGGGGCAGCGCATTTAGTTAATTTTTTAGGCACCGATACTCTTTCAGCCATTCGTTGTGCGGCTCACTTTTATAATGCAGGCGTTTGCGGCTATTCAATACCTGCAACTGAACACAGCACTATAACAAGCTGGGGCCGGGCTAATGAGTTAGAAGCCTATCGCAATGTATTAAAAAAATTCCCTGAAGGCTTAGTGGCCTGTGTCTCTGATTCTTACGATATATTCAATGCTGTCAAAAACCTGTGGGGCGATGAGTTACGCTGTGAGGTACTTTCACGTAATGGCACTTTAGTCATTAGACCTGATAGTGGTGACCCTGAAGATATTCTACCGATACTTTTAGATAAAGTGGGCGAGCGCTTTGGTTATTCTATCAATACTAAAGGCTATAAAGTGCTTAACGATAAGGTCAGATTAATCCAGGGTGATGGTGTTAACTTAGCCTCTTTAGCTCGCATTTTAGAAATCATGTCGACTAAAGGTTGGAGCACTGAAAATATCGCCTTTGGTATGGGCGGTGGTCTATTACAGCAGCTCAATAGGGACACGCTAAAGTTCGCGATGAAAAACAGCGCCGTTAGAGTAAATGGTCAATGGCAAGACGTTTACAAAGACCCTATTACCGACCATGGTAAGCGCTCGAAAAAAGGAATATTAGATTTGCAACAAGGCAAAACAGTCACCATTGAGCCTGAGCTATTATTTGCTCAGAGGGCATCGTCTGATTTACAAATTGTCTACCGTAATGGTGAGCTTTACAACACGATGGACTTCCAACAAATCAGAGACAATAGCCAAGCGTTTCTTTAACTAATAGTTAATCACAGCACTGCATCTGAAAAAAGCTGTGGATAAACTGTATTAAAGCTCTTGAAAAAACCATAAATTATTGTTTAATATGGATTAATTATATTAAACAATATGCATTAACAACTACTATTAATCGCTTGAAATCCACCAATTTTACGATTTTTTGAGCTTAGCACTGCTCTTTACCAGAGGAAATTAACTCTTTTCGGTAAATCTTTGATTTTTATTAACTATTAACAATTTTTGTGGACAAGTCGTTGGATAGACCATGCACAAGGTACTGATAACCCTCCACAGCCCCCATATCTATTGACCTGCAAGATAACGTATGTTTTTTAGCCACTGTAGATAAAATTTTGTTTTATATAAAAATCAAGCTTTTATTAAAATTATTATGCATCCAAAAAATCGCGATTAATAACGCCATTATTGCGCTAGTCCTATAATAAAAACTGGCCAAAATACCAACAATATACGCTATCTAAATAATTACTCTAATCTTTCACTGTGTAGTTTTTAGGGTGCATGCAATCGTTTTGTCATCAGCTTGTTGATAGCTGCTAATTAAATGATATGCGTTTAAATGAATATGCGACAAACACGTTAGCGCTATCGCCACTAATAAGTATTTATTTTAATATTTTATTGTTAAATATATGTAACTAGTTACGTAACTAGTTTATATTCACCTTCCAATTTAATATTTAGGAACTTCCCTTGGACCACATGATAACTTTAGGCTGCCTCTCTCTTGGCAGTAGGCTTAAACGACTCTCTGACAGAATGTACAAAGACGTCGCCAGTATTTATCAGCAGCAGGGGATTGAACTTAACCCAACTTACTTCCCGCTATTTAACTTATTGCATCAGCACGGCCCACTATCAGTGACACAAGCGGCTGATATTTTGAATGTGAGCCACCCTGCAATAAGTAAAATTGCGGTAAAAATGCAACAGGCAGAACTCATTTACAAAACGCCTGATGCCGATGATGAAAGGCGATATTTCTTAGCGCTAGATAAAAAATCAATGCATTTACTGAGTAAAATAGATCCTATTTTGCGAGAGATGCGCACTCACCTAGATACGCTTATCAACGCCCAAAAGCACCCTCTTCTCGATTCATTAACAGAATTTGAGCACATTTATGAGCAAACAGGCTTGGTTAAGCCCGTGCTCAACGCCCTTGCTAAACAGGCTCAACCAGCGCAGACCAGTGTGCTGTCATGGCAGCCACAATATAAAGCGGATTTTTATCGACTAAATTATGCCTGGCTAGAAAAATACTTTAATGGCCAGCTCAATGATCTAGACCAACAGGCTTTAGACAGCCCTCAAAGCTACTATTTAGCACGCGGTGGTTATATTTGGTTCGCTAAATTCGATAATACTGTGGTCGGTTGTATCGCACTGGCCAATCATAAAAACGGCTGTTATGAAGTCTCTAAAATGGCGGTAGATGAGCAATACCAAGGCTATGGTATCGGTCGCAGATTACTGTTAATTGCACTTGATAAGGCGCGTGAGCTCAATGCCAGCAGTGTTTATTTAGAAACATCTAGCTTATTAGCTAATGCACTCACTCTTTATAGGCATATGGGTTTTAGTGAAACAGTGCACCCTGAAGGCAAATCACAGTATGAGCGTTCTGATATTTATATGGAGCTTATGATATGAGCCAAGATAATATCAAAATAGAGCCTTACGCTGAAAAAATAAGATTAAAAGAATTCCTTGGCGGCTCACGCTCAACTATTCCATTACTGGTCGGCACCACACCTTTTGCCATCATATTTGGCACCTTAGCAGAGCCTAATGGGCTCTCTGCACTAGGCGCTGTTATGATGTCTATTTTCGTGTTTGCCGGCGCGAGTCAATTTATTGCATTAGGCTTATTGGCAGTACACACTAGCCTGCCAATCATTATAGCCACCACTTTTATATTAAATTTTCGCCATATTTTATATTCTGCGAACTTGGTCGCTAAGGTTAAACATTTACCGCAATATTGGCGAGCGATTCTCGCTTTTGGTTTAACAGATGAAACCTTTGCAGCCATCAACAACCGCTACCAACAACCAGATTTAACCAATGCCCACTGGTTTTATTTAGGCTCTTTTTTAACCATGTATATTAATTGGAATATCTTCACCTACGTCGGTTTAACACTGGGTAATATATTTCCAGAAATGCAAAACTGGGGCTTAGACTTTGCTATCTCAGTCACTTTTTTGGGCATGATCATCCCTTACCTGAGTAACCGCCCTATCATTGTTGCTGTTATTGTCAGCGCGGTATTAGCAATAACAGGTTATGACTTGCCGCATAAACTCGGCCTGTTATTAGCATCTTTTAGCGGCATTTGTGTCGGCTTTTCACTGTTAGCGCTAGCACAGCGAAAAAATAAAATAGCAGCAATCAAACAAGGAGCACTCAATGACTAATGAAATACTATTGATTAGTGGCATGTTCATCGCCACTTTTAGTGTGCGCTATGTACTGTTTGCTATTGCCGGTAAAATCGAATTTCCAGCGTGGCTAAACAATGCTCTGTCTTTTGTGCCACCTGTGGTATTAATGGCTATTATTGCACCTAACGTGCTGATGCCAAAAGGCGAGCTGTGGTTAAGTTATAATAACCCTTGGTTAGTCGCTTGTATTATTGCTGCTATCGCTGCCTTTATTCGCAAAGATTTACTGACCACCATTATTGTCGGCATGCTAAGCTTTGCTTTATTAAAGTTTGTGTTTGCCATGTAATCAGTAATAATTGTCTCATATAATAATGAAATCGCTTTTTTATACTAATACTGGTCATACTTTGCTGGTTTTAGCCGCCCAATAATGAAGCGGTATCGTCATTAATGCACTAGATCTAAACTTAAAGATTGCCTCCCCCCTTACTTAGTGGTTTATAATCTACATCCATTTTTTTCATAGTAGGATTTCATTTTGGAATCAGTTCTTAATACTAAGCTAGAAAAGCTTAAAGCTGCAAAGCACGAAAGCCTTTTGATAGATGTCATGCATGGCATCGAAAAAGAAGGCTTAAGAGTTACGCCTGAGGGCACGTTGTCTCAGAGTAATCACCCACAAGGATTAGGATCTGCTCTTACCAATGGAGTCATTACTACAGATTATTCTGAGTCTTTACTGGAGTTTATTACACCTGTTTATCGCGACCCTCTAGACGCTCTTAATCATCTGACTGATCTGCATCACTACACTTATAAGCATTTAGGTGATGAGGTGATATGGAATACCAGTATGCCATGTTACCTAAAAAGCGCAGATGATATTAGAATCGGCGAGTATGGCTCTTCAAACTCCGGTAAAATGAAGCACATTTATCGAGTAGGTCTAGCTAATCGTTACGGCAAGATCATGCAGACTATCGCCGGTATACATTACAATTTTTCTCTCTCAGACACGCTCTGGCAAGAATTACAGACGATGGATAATGATCAGCGATCATTACAAGATTATCGCTCTGACGGTTATTTTTCACTGATTCGCAATTTTCGCCGACAATCATGGTTATTACTGTATCTGTTTGGCGCATCTCCTGCGTTATCTAGCTCTTTCATGCAAGGCAACAAAAACGCTCTGCAAGAGTTAAATGAAAACACTTTATACCTGCCTTACGCTACATCATTACGTATGAGCGACTTCGGCTATTCAAATAAAGCTCAAGGCAGCCTCGCTATATGTTTTAACTACCTAGACAGTTATGCTAATTCATTGCAATCTGCGATTAAAACCCCTTTTGCAGCCTATAAAGACATTGGTGTTAAGGTTGATGGTCAATATCGCCAGCTTAATAGTAATGTGCTGCAAATTGAAAATGAATACTACAGTGATATCAGGCCAAAGCGTGTTGTCTCTTCAGGTGAAAAGCCAGTAGAAGCACTGATTGATCGCGGTGTTGAATACATTGAAGTACGTAATACGGATATCAATCCGCTACTTCCTGTAGGCATTGATCATGCTCAATCATTGTTTATGGATGCCTTCTTATTGACGTGTTTATTGCAGGCAGACCAGGAAATAGACGGCGCTGAATGCGAACAAATTGACAGCAACAATAAGCTGGTTGTCAACCAGGGTCGCAAGCCAGGTTTAACATTAGGCCTAGGCGATCAACAAATAGCGCTCGTCGATTATGCTAGCAACATTTTAGAGAAAGTAATGCAAGTGGCGACCGTGATGGATAAAGCAGATGGCGCTACTAACTATGTTGATAGCGTCAAGCTGCAACAACAAAAAGTCAATAATAGTGCGCTCACGCCTTCAGCGATTGTACTTAGCGAGTTACAAAAAAGCGGTTTAAGCTTTACCCAATGGTCGTTAAATATGAGCAAGAAGCACCGTGATGATTTATTGAGTAAAACACTATGTAGCGAAGTAGAGAAAAAACTAGATCTCACTGTTGTGCAATCGATTAAACAACAACAAGAGATGGAAGCTAGCGATACGGTTAGTTTTGATCAGTTTTTAAATGACTATATGAACAGCTAACATATCCTGCTAATACCCGCTGACAATGATTAGCGGGTATTAGCTCAGTGTATTCTTGCCTTATTGCGCGACAAAGCTGACAAAGAATAAATCTGTAACATCAGCAGCTTCCTCACCTACCTCATCAATTAATCTTTGCTTCACTACCAGCAATGCACTTTTTGCCAAATTCTTTTGAGCAGCAACTGTATTCATAGTATCAACATTTTGTGCCATCAATAAAAACAGAAGATCGTTGCGGATACTTGGCAAGTGCTCACCAAGTGCTATTTCTGTTGCAGATGAGCCCGCTTGAATCGTTATCTCACATTTAACAAAATGTAATTCTGTGCTTTCACCAAAATTAGCTGTAAAAGGTTTTAATTCAACATAAGCAATATATTCCTCTGCAGAATCAACCTCTTCTGCTGCTAGCGCATTAAATGTAAATAAACTGAATAATAAAAACAATACGGACCTAGACAACATTTCTTCTTCCCTCTTTTAATAGACTTTATAATATTAAGTGTAGCGGCTAATTTCTCACCAGCATAACAAAAACATATTATTAACCGTTATTTTATAACTTCTACCGCATTCTTACTGTTATCTACTTGCGCCTTAACTAATCTTAGGATTAAGATGATTATATATTTAGCGCAATAGCGATGTTTATAACGCATATACTGTAAGCCAAGCTACGCTATTAAAATTGTAATTGATAAGGAACACAGCCATGTTAGAAAAATGTCAGAATGCGCAAGAGCGCTGGGGCGGTGTCAGTGACATTATTGACACCTTGCTAGCTAGCAGACAATCTTTAATATCACTGTTTGTCGCTCTGCCATCACAAAGTATTACTCACGGCTTAAACGAAAAACTGAGTAAGTTTTGCGTCTTATTAATGGACTATTTATCATCCGGTCATTTTGAAGTCTATGAACAGCTGCTGCGTGAAGGCAGTGAGTTTAACGATGGAAGTGTTGAGGCGGCGCAACAGCTGTTTCCACTAATTCAGCCGACGACAGATCAAGCGCTAGACTTTAATGACAAATACTCGTCGATGGCGGACCCTAGCGTGCAACAAATTCGTGAATTTGCCGAGCAGCTATCACTGCTTGGTGAAGCACTAGAAAGCCGGTTTATGCTCGAAGATAAATTAATCGAAACTTTGCATCTAGCACACAACCAACCATCCGTTACTTAAAGGTATACTATGCTAAACATGCCGTTAAAAGTGTTATCTATCAGTCTGTTCACAGCTGTACTAACGGCGTGCAGCCCAGGAGAAGACCCTGTAGAGTGGCAAAACTATGCAACCTTAGGCCTATATAGTGCTGCTATCTCAAGTGATGGTAGATACGCTACCATCGGCGCACAAGAAGAAGGCGGCAGCTTTTGGGATACCAGTACTGGGGAGCGCCTGTATGATTGGAACCATGAAAAGGACTCCCGCTCTTTAATTGCTAAAACCGCTTTTTCGCCAGAGGGTAGTTTCGCCGTCACCGCAAATCAGCAAGATCTAGTACTGTGGCACACTAATACCGGTAAGCCTGTTTGGTTTTGGAGCTCACCCGGTGAAATCCTAGACATTGCGCTTACACCTAGAGGCCAATATGCGTTAGTGGGCTTAGCCAATCATACCGCGGTGTTCTTTGATATTATGAACGGTGGAGTTAAACGAGTATTACGCCATAAAGGACGTGTCCGTGCTGTTGCACTAAGTAAAGACGGCACAATTGCCATCACCGGTGCAGATGACTATACAACCAATGTATGGGATATCAATTCAGGCAAGCTATTACAGCAATTAACACTTGAAAACATTATTGATACTGTCGCTATTAGTGATGATGGCACCAGCGTTTTTAGCGCGAGCAGCTTAGATCGAGGGATTATTTGGGATCCGCAAACGGGTGAAATTAAAACCTATATTAGCGGCGACGAAGCTTTAATGCAAAAACGCATAAGCTATTTAAGTGCTCGCTTTTCAGCAGATGGCAGCCAACTTTTAACCGGTAATTCATCAGGTATTGTCGAACTATGGGATATTGAACAAGGTGATTTACTGAAAAAATGGAAAGCTCACAAAAAAGATCCATATGGGCCAAACAGCGTCAGTATATTAGATGTAGGCTTTGCAGAACCAGGCACGTATATTGCCATAGGCAGTAATGGTGTGATGAATATTTTTCAATAATATTAAAAGGATAGCTACGATGTAGCTATCCCATGGGCCGTTCAAAAAGCTTATTCTTTAGCTGCCGCTTTATCTTCAACAGGAGCTTGTGCAGCTGCGTCTTCTAGCGCTTCTTTTTTAATTTCGATTAGCTCAACATCAAAAATTAACGTGGCACCAGGCTCTATTATCTCACCCGCTCCGCTTGCCCCATAAGCAAGTTCAGAAGGGATGTAGAATTTAGCTTTGCCACCTTCTTTTAAAAGTTGCAGGCCTTCTGTCCAGCCAGCTATTACACCGTTTAGAGGAAAAGTTGCAGGCTGATTACGTTTGATCGAGCTATCAAATTCAACTCCCTCTAATGTTTTACCCGCATAATGAACAACCACTGTATCATCAGCGCTTGGGTTCGCTCCGCTACCCGCTTCAATTATTTCAATTTGCAAACCGCTCTGTGTTGTTACAACACCGTCACGCTTACCGTTTTCTGCTAAGAACTTAGTGCCAGCATCAATATTAGCTTGCGCTGCTTCTTTAGCTTTTGCCTGTGCTTTTTCCACAGCCGCACTTTGAAATTTCTGTAGTACTGCTTCTACTTCTTCATCTTTTAACTGAGGCTCAGCCCCTGCAAATACATCTTTAACTGCAGCACTAAATGCTTCGATATCTAACGTGTCAAAATTTGGTTTCATTTGCTGAGCAACCATTAAACCAAAACTATAGCTTAATTTTTTCTCATCACTATCCAGCGTTGCAGCAAAGGCACCAGGAGCACTCAATACTGCGGTCATTGCGATTGTTAACAATGTTTTTTTCATTCTTAAATCCTTATTAAATTAGGCTACTTCAGTATAAATTGTGACAATATTAAACCGTAAAGTTCTGTTTAAATCCATACAAAACAACGTTACTAGCCGCTTATGTGTTTTGCAAATAATTGAGCGATAACTGTAATAATTGCAATTCACGTAATTTATGATCACTCGCTACTTGTGTTGTTTTCAACTGCTGCCAACAATAAGACAAATTGTCATTTAATCTAGCGGCTATTGTTACATGCTCTTCAAAGACATCAGTGTACTGTAAATGCTGCTGATACAATAACATCAGCTCAACCTCTTCTACTGCCAACTCGGCGCTTAACAGTTTTCTATAACAACTAGCTAACACTAATGCAAGCGCCTCATTATCACTGCTTTCACGTTTAACTGACTGCCTAAGTGCTCTAATATTGACACTAATATCACGATGCCAGCGCCCGACCTGCTGTTCTTTTGTTGGTAACTTTTGTAGCTTTAGCCCTTTGCTAGTGAGCCATATTGTGAATATCAACACATTAACTTGATAGCCGTCTCTATCTTGTAGTGCCAATAAACACTGAGCGATATCTTGGTTTGCATAATAATCCAATGCAAACTCCCACAGCGGGTTTACTGCTTTAACACCTTCCATTAATCAACACCTACACTTTTGTTATATCGTAGCTTAAAGGGATAACAGCATGCATTTAATCATGAATATGCTAAAATCGCTCGCTCAATTTACTCTCTAGAACACACCTGCCGAGCTTTTATGATTCAATTATTAGAACTAAGTTTACTTCGTGGTACCCAACAATTATTGAATCAAGCAGATCTGACCCTTCACTCGGGTTGGAAAGTCGGCATTATCGGTGCTAATGGCGTCGGCAAATCCAGTTTGTTTAAATTACTGTTAGGTGAGCTTCAGCTAGATGCAGGTGAGCTTAAAATGTCTGGTAATCAGACGATAGCTCACATGGCGCAGGAAGTTAACAGCGTAGAGCGCACCGTTATAGACTACGTGCTCGATGGTGATAGCGCACTGCGTGACATCCAACAAAAACTCGCTATTGCAGAGCGTGAAGGCCAAGCCGAACGTATTGGCGAGCTACACGCGCAGCTTGATGATATCGATGGTTATACTGCTACATCACGTGCTCAACAGCTATTAAATGGCTTGGGCTTTGCCAATGATGACGGTGATAGAAGTATCAGCGATTTATCCGGTGGTTGGCGCATTAGGTTAAACTTAGCTAAAGCTCTGATGTGCCGCTCGGATATACTACTATTAGATGAGCCCACCAACCATTTAGATTTAGATGCCACTGTCTGGCTAGAGACCTGGCTTAATAATTACCAGGGGACCTTGTTACTAATATCTCATGATAGGGATTTCCTGGATCAAGTGGTCGATCATATTGTGCATATGCACAATCAAAAAACTGATATCTACAAAGGTCAGTACAGTGCATTTGAGCGAGCAAAGGCAGAGCGCCTAGCGCAGCAGCAAGTACAATACGATAAGCAGCAGCAACGTATTGCTGAAATAGAGCAATTTGTTAGCCGCTTTAAAGCCAAAGCCTCTAAAGCTAAACAAGCACAGAGTAGAGTGAAAGAACTCGAGCGTATGGAGGTTATCTCTGCGGCACACGTTGACAGCCCTTTTACCTTTAACTTCCCTTGCAGTGACAAAGTATCTAACCCATTACTGTCACTGCGTCACGCTGATTGTGGCTATGAGCAAAAAAGCATTTTAAATAAAGTATCCATTACTTTAGAGCCAGGCTCACGCATCGGCTTACTTGGGCCAAACGGTGCGGGTAAATCAACATTAATCAAAACATTAGTCGGTGATATTTCAGCGTTGTGCGGTGAGCGAAATACCGGTGAGCACTTAAGTATTGGTTATTTTTCCCAGCATCAACTAGAGGCGCTTGATCTAGAAGCCTCAGCTCTTGTTCACATCATGCGCTTATCTCCTAGAGCGACCGATCAACAAGTACGCAGTTATTTAGGGTCTTTCGGTTTCTTTGGTGATGATGTTTTCGCACCCGTAAAAACCTTTTCAGGTGGTGAAAAAGCACGCGTTGCACTCGCCCTAATCGCTTGGCAAAAGCCCAATCTGCTTTTACTAGATGAGCCTACCAACCATTTAGATTTAGAAGTACGACACGCTTTAACCATGGCTATGCAATCTTTTGAGGGGGCCGTTATCTTGGTCTCGCATGATCGTCATTTACTAAGAAACACGGTAGATGAGTTCTTATTAGTAGCTAATGGCGAAGTCGCTGAGTTTAAAGGCGATCTTAATGACTATCAGAATTGGCTGACAGAACAACGACGCAACCTTGCCCCAACCAAAATGGTCAGCAGGGAAAACCGATCGCTCAGTGCGGATGAAAAGAAAGAACAAAAAAGATTAGCGGCAGAGCGTCGCAACCAACTGCGCCCATTAAAGAACAAAATCGCTAATCTAGAAAAGACTATCGACAAGCTACAGTCGCAACTTAGTGAATATGAGCAAGGCTTATCTGATGCCGATATTTACAATGCTGAAAATAAAGACCAACTCAAAGCGATGTTAGCAGCGCAGGCATTGGCGACCAGCACATTAGCAACCACTGAAGATGAGTGGATGTCAGCATTAGAGACACTTGAAGAAATAGAAGCTGAGCAGTAGCGTCTTTTAAGAGCAGTCAGCACTTAACTAGAAAATAGAATGCCCTATTCTACTACTAAAGCTATCAAGTGCTGCTGTTCCCGCTAAAGAATTACCTACATGGTTGAGTTCAGGTGACCAAACACAAATACTTAGCTCCTCTGGCAATATGGCAATAATACCGCCACCTACACCGCTCTTACCCGGCATACCCACCCGATAGGCAAAATCACCGGCAGCATCATACATACCGCTCGTCATAAGTAGCGCGTTAAACTGACGACTCTGTCGCTCGCTCAGTAGCTCCTCACCGTCTAAAGTGCGCCCCCTATTGGCTAAATAGACAAAGCTTTTTGCTAAATCAACACAGCTCATACATAGCGCACATTGATGAAAATAGGTTTTTAAAATGGTATCAACGTCATTTTCAACATTGCCAAAAGATTTCATTAAATAGGCAATAGCTGCATTACGATCACTGTGTTTATATTCCGACATTGCCACTTTTTCATCAGAAATTATCGTATTGTTACCACTAATTTGGCGAACAACTTCCAGCATTCTATATTTTGGTGAAGCTAAGCGCGACACCAATACATCGGTAATCAATAAAGCACCGGCGTTGATAAACGGGTTGCGTGGAATACCACATTCATACTCAAGCTGAGCTAGTGAATTAAATGCCCGCCCCGATGGCTCTTTGCCTACACGTTGCCACAATGCATCGCCATAGCGATTAACTGCTAGCGTTAGGCCCAGCACTTTAGAAATACTTTGGATAGAAAAAGGCTCTAGTGCATCACCATAATGAAACACGTCACCATTGACGGTGCATACCGCTATACCAAATTTATCTCCTGAGATAGTGCCTAATTCAGGGATGTAGTCAGCTACTTTGCCCCGACCTAATAGCGGCTGTATTTCAGCGCTAATATCTTGCAGAATTTGCTGCATATTTATGAAATATCACCTTCAATAGAATCATCTATTTTCGCTGTTTCTCTGCGCTGCTGCTGCTCTAACATATTAACTAACTCTAACAACTCATCTTCTTTAGTTAACATCGCTTCGCGCTCTGCAAACACTTCTTCCTCTAATAAACCCACAGCTTGCAACACGTTTTTATCTAACGCCTCAATAGGGCCATCGGCAAAACCAGATGAGCGCAACGCACGATTCGCCAGATTCACCAGCTGTGCATAAGTGTTAGATTCAGAACTCATTGGCGAGTTAATATAACGCACACCCAAACACACTTCTTCAGGCAGTGACCAACACTCAAATAACCAGGCGGCGACTTGCTCACGCGTGACATTCAAAATTTGTTTTTCTGTCTGCTCAATACTGATATGTGGGTTCGCTTCTAAATAGCGCGATAGCAGCACAAAATGCGAAGGAAAAAGATGCCCTAAAACAGCATAACCAAAATTGTGAATTAAGCCAGTCAAATAAACCAAGCCTGGTTTTGGTGCATCATTAGCGTTCATTTTTTTACATAAGCGCTCCGCTAGAGTCGCGCTATACAATGCTTGCAACCAATAAGGGGTGTGGCCACGAGGTGCGTCTTTAGGGACACTTAAGGTTTTCCCCATTGATACACCGAGCGCCAAGTTGATCACTAAATCAAACCCTAACACACGGCTAACAGCATCTTCAATCGATTGTAACTCACTTGGTGTCGCATAATATGGCGAGGCAGCCCAACTCATCACCTGTGATGCTAGCGATGGGTCTACTTTCACAATCGGCACTAAACGGCTTACATCAGCTAGAGGGTCTGAGCGCAGCTCTGATATTTTTTGCACTGTAGGGGACAAACTAGGCAGGCCCAGGGTATCACTGACCCGCTGCTTTATTCTTAACGCCGTAAAACGCTCAACCGCTTTAACGACAACTTCTTCATCGCTACCCTTTGGCTGCTTATCATTAATTTCTTGCTGACTGATACTTAAAGGCAAAACTGTGACAGTGTTTTCTAGCCACTGTTTAGGTATGCTAAATGTTAAACCAGAATGGGGTTCAAGTGCATCAAACTGTAAAACAGAGTTTAATGAGCGATCAATATAGACAGGTAGCGAAAAAAGTTTGCGCTGCCCCTCTGTCGTCATTAATGCTTCTTGCTTAAAAAATTTAATTAAATTTTGCGGTGAAATTGACTGTAATTGTCGATCTGTTTCTCGCCATAAAATCACAAGATTGAGTAAGTCAGATGCGGGGAACAACACCAACACCTTGCCTAAATTATCGTGTAGTAACGCTAAGAACACTTTATCTTTTGATTTAACAACATTATCCAATCTAGTTACTCCAACAGCCAACTGTATCACCCTATCATCCGTTATTGATTTACCTAAAAGTAACTGCGACAGGCCAGCTGACATTTTGCATACTTTAACACTAGGCTAGTTCCTTACTTTATACTCTTGATACTCTACTTACTGTACGCAATGCTCGTAATTTTTTGATCGTTCTCGCTAAATGAACCCGCCCTTTAACACCTAATTCCATGTTAACAGAGCACAATAACCCTTCTTTTTCGCCGAGGTCCATTTTTAAAATATTGGCTCCCATCGCTGATGCTGTCGTCGCTAAATGTGCAATAATGCCACGCTCAGATGACACTTCAAGTTTGAGGCCAACACAAAACTCATCGTCTAAATCATCGGACCACTCAAGGAAAATACATTTCTCAGGATCACCTTTGACCGAGCGAATATTGGTGCAGTTATTTCTGTGGACAACAAAACCGCGACCACTACTGGTATAACCAACAATATCATCGCCGGGAATCGGCTGACAACATTTAGCATACTGAATAACGACGCCTTCAGTGCCTTCTATTGCTAATGACTTTTGAGATAGCTTAGACTCATTCGCATCGTCATTAACCGGTTTTAATTTTCTAGCTACCACATAAGACATCAAGTTACCGACACCTATTTCCTGTAGTAACTCATCGATCGAGCTCAAATTATAATCAACTAACAGAGCAGCGGCTTGCTTTGCATCTATTTGATCGGTGCTGATGCCATACTGACTTAAAAACTGATTGAGCAAACGTCGACCCATTTTAATCGACTCATCACGCTCTTGGTTTTTCAAGAAATGACGAATACTAGATCTCGCTTTACCAGTCACCACAAAGCTCAGCCAAGCCATATTAGGCTTAGCTCTTGGCGTGCGAATAATCTCAACGGTCTGGCCACTTTCTAGAGGTTCAGACAGCGGCATTAAGCGCTTATTAATACGACAAGAAATACACGAATTTCCGACATCTGTATGAATAGCATATGCATAATCGACCGCTGTCGCACCAGGTGGTAACTCATAAATGCGCCCTTTTGGCGTAAAAACATAAATCTCATCAGGGAACAGGTCTTTCTTAACGTTGTCGATAAACTCCATTGAATCGCCAGCACGCTTTTGCATTTCAAGCAGGTCTTGCACCCACTTTCGCGCTCGATTAAAGGAGCTAATCGCAATATCCGAACCGCCTGTTCCTTTATAATAGCTATGTTCAGCAATACCTTGCATCGCCACGGCATCCATTTCTTTAGTGCGAATCTGCACTTCAATAGTAATATCTTTCGCGCCGAACAACTCAGTATGTAACGATTGATAGCCATTGCCTTTAGGGATAGCAATATAATCCTTAAAACGGCCATGCACTGGCTTATATAAATTATGGATGGTGCCTAGTACTCGATAGCATTCATCAACTGTGTCAGTGACAATTCGAAAGGCAAACACATCCATAATATCGGTGAATTGCTTGCGCTGAGATTTCATCTTTAAATAGATGCTGTACAAATGTTTTTCACGGCCAAAAACAATACACTCTAAACCCTCTTGCTTTAAACGCCCTTGAATTGAGCTTTCAATACTGGTGATCAAATCTTTACGCTGCCCGCGCGCTTTAATAACTGCTTGGCGTATACGCTTAGCACGCATTGGGTAGTAGGAGAAAAAGGACAGCTCTTGTAATTCAATTTGGATATTACGCATCCCAAGCCTAGCGGCAATTGGTGCATATATGTCGAGTGTTTCTTTCGCTATTCGTCGGCGTTTATGACCGGGCATTGAACCGAGTGTACGCATGTTGTGCAGACGATCCGCCAGCTTAACCAAAATGACGCGAATATCTTCGGCCATGGCCATTACCATTTTCTGGAAATTTTCTGCTTGCGCTTCAGCTTTTGTTTCTACTTCTAGATTGGTAAGTTTAGAGACGCCTTCAACAATGGTGGCGACAGGCAGCCCAAACTGGCTTTCGATACCAGGAAAATCTACTTCAGTGTCTTCAATAACATCATGCAGCATTGCAGCCATCAAACTTTGATGGTCCATGTGCATTGTAGCGAGGATACTAGCAACTGCTAGCGGGTGGGTAACGTAGGGTTCACCAGATTTACGCCACTGGCCTTCATGCGCCTGTTCAGCATAAAAATAAGCACGACGCACTTGATGGACCATTTGCGGGTCCAAATAATCAACAAGTCGATTAGAAAGTGAATCGATATTGGGCATTATTTATCCTGTATACTAGTTTTTTAGGTATACACTAATAATGCCCCATAAAACGGTAGTAGGAAAGAGCCTAAACGTTGATATCGTTAAGAATAGTACGATCTACATGACCTTCTGCTATTTCACGTAGTGCGATAACAGTTTCTTTATCTTTTTCTTTCTCGACAAAAGGCTCCTTTCCGCCTGTTGCTAACTGACGCGCACGTTTAGCTGCAACCATTACTAACTCAAAGCGGTTAGCTACATTTTCTAAACAATCTTCAACTGTTACACGAGCCATGACGGTAAACCTCTAATCTAAAATAGTCGTATCTACTGATACATAAAAGGACGCAGAACTATACAGAAAGCTGCTGATTTTTTCAACAACTTAACCTCAATTCTCAACATTTATACTGATAGCAATTGTCTGAGCATCGTATCGTGCTTTATCTGCTGTGTTGACAGTGTTAAACGCTGTGCTTTAAAGATAGCTGATAGCTCATCTAATGCCACATTAAAATCATCGTTAATAACAAGATAGTCAAATTCAGGATAGTGCTCCATTTCACCGACGGCATTGGCCATTCTGTGATCAACTACTGCCTTATCATCTGTGCCACGCCCTTGTAATCGTGAACGCAGCTCTGCTTGTGATGGCGGCAAAATAAAAACAGACACCGCCTCTGGCATAATTTTGCGCACTTGTTGAGCACCCTGCCAGTCTATTTCTAAAATGACATCAGTACCCTTGCTCAGCTGATCCTCAACCCAAAGCTTAGAGGTACCGTACTTATTGGTGAACACATCTGCAAACTCCAAGTACGCGCCCTGCTCTATTTGCAGATTAAAGGTATCCATACTAATAAAGTTATAATCAACACCATGCACCTCGCCAGCGCGTGCCTGCCTTGTGGTATCAGACACAGACACTCTCACTTGATTATCTTTTGCCAGTAACGCTTTTACTAAGCTCGTTTTGCCAGCCCCTGAAGGCGCCGATATGATGTATAATGTACCTGTGGTGCTCATTATTAAATCCAATTTTAAATTTTGCTAATAATATAACAAATCACTGCTTTTTTTCACATTATTGCTTATTTAAATTAACAAACTTGTCCTTTAATTTATTTAAAATGACGTGAGATAAGCCCAACATAGTAAATATTTACTAAGCTAATTTTCGTTGCAGCCAACAAAAACAACTAAAAAAATCACAAGCTATTGTTTTTGCAGCCGAAAAAATAATTTACAATTAACTGCACAAAGCCTTGCAAGATCCTGTATAATGCACCGCTATTTATTCCTAAACATCTTGAGAGTTTGATGGCACTGTCATCGAGTTTTCTAATATTTATCCAATAATCCGACGAGTAGAGCAATGTCTGACTTATCTAAATACAGAAACATTGGTATTTTCGCCCACGTTGATGCGGGCAAAACAACCACAACAGAACGTATCTTGAAATTAACCGGCCAGATCCACAAAACTGGTGAAGTTCATGATGGTGAGTCAACTACTGACTTCATGGAACAAGAAGCTGAGCGCGGAATAACTATCCAATCTGCTGCTGTCACTTGTTTCTGGAAAGATCACCGCTTTAACGTTATCGATACTCCTGGTCACGTTGACTTCACTGTTGAAGTTTACCGTTCTCTTAAAGTACTTGACGGCGGCATCGGTGTTTTCTGTGGTTCAGGCGGCGTAGAACCTCAATCAGAAACTAACTGGCGTTACGCTAACGAATCTGAAGTAGCACGTATCATTTTCGTAAACAAATTAGACCGTATGGGTGCTGACTTCTATCGTGTTGTTAAGCAAACTCAAGACGTACTAGCTGCTAACCCACTTGTGATGGTTTTACCAATCGGTATCGAAGACGATTTCGTTGGTGTTGTTGACCTACTTACTCGCAAAGCATACATTTGGGATGAAACTGGCCTTCCTGAAAACTACGAGATCACAGATGTTCCTGCGGACATGGTTGATCAAGTAGAAGAATGGCGTGAAAAGTTAATCGAGACTGCTGTTGAGCAAGACGATGACATCATGGAAGCGTACATGGAAGGTGAAGAGCCTTCAATGGAAGACATCAAGCGTTGTATCCGTGCCGGTACACGCACTATGGCTTTCTTCCCTACGTACTGTGGTTCTGCATTCAAAAACAAAGGCATGCAATTAATTCTTGACGCTGTTGTTGATTACCTACCAAGCCCTACTGAAGTTGATCCACAGCCATTAACTGATGAAGAAGGCGAGCCTACTGGTAGAGTTGCAACGGTATCTACAACTGAATCATTTAAAGCGCTAGCGTTTAAAATTTCTGATGACCGTTTTGGTGCACTGACGTTCGTACGTATCTACTCAGGTACTTTGAACAAAGGCGACACTATCATGAACGCTGCGACAGGTAAAACTGAGCGTGTTGGTCGTATGTGCGAAATGCAAGCAGATGAGCGTAAAGAGCTATCTTCAGCACAAGCTGGTGATATTATCGCTATCGTTGGTATGAAAACTAACGTTCAGACGGGACACACTTTATGTGACCCTAAAGATCCAATCATCCTAGAAGCGATGGTTTTCCCTGAGCCAGTTATCTCTATCTCTGTCACACCTAAAGATAAAGGTTCAACTGAGAAAATGGGTATTGCTATCGGTAAAATGGTTGCTGAAGATCCAACGTTTAAAGTTGAAACTGACCAAGATTCTGGTGAAACAATCCTTTCAGGTATGGGTGAGCTTCACTTAGATATCAAAGTAGATATCTTAAAGCGTACTTACGGCGTAGATTTAGTTGTAGGCGAGCCTCAAGTTGCATACCGTGAAACAATCACTGCTGCGATTGAAGATTCTTACACACATAAGAAACAATCTGGTGGTTCTGGTCAGTTCGGTAAAATTGATTACCGTATCAAACCGGGCGAGCCTGGTTCTGGTTTCGTTTTCTCTTCTGTTGTAGTTGGTGGTAACGTTCCTAAGGAATTCTTCCCTGCAATCGAGAAGGGCTTTGCTAGTATGATGGATGTTGGTACTCTTGCTGGCTTCCCTGTACTTGATGTTGAAGTTGAATTGTACGACGGTGGATTCCACGCAGTTGACTCCTCAGCTGTTGCTTTCGAAATCGCTGCTAAAGGCGCTTTCCGTCAGTCAATTCCAAAAGCATCGCCACAGTTAATCGAGCCTATCATGGCGGTTGACGTATTTACTCCAGACGATCACGTTGGTGATGTTATCGGTGACCTTAACCGTCGTCGCGGCATGATCAAAGACCAAGAAGCTGGTGTAACAGGCGTTCGTATTAAAGCAGATGTTCCACTTTCAGAAATGTTTGGTTACATCGGAAGCTTACGTACTATGACTTCTGGCCGTGGTCAGTTCTCTATGCAATTCGAGCATTACTTACCATGCCCGAACTCAGTTGCCGAGAAAGTTATCGCTGAAGAAAGAGAAAGAAAAGCAGCTAAAGCTAAATAATTTATTATTTAAAATAGCTAGCTAATCATAGAAAGCCTCGCTGATTTAATCAACGGGGCTTTTTTATTGCCCAATAAAACTCAAACAGCATTATTGAGTGCTAATTGCTGATTAATTAGCTGGCACAGCAGCGCCAATTTCTGCTCAACACTATCGCCATCTTCGAGCACATGACTGATAGGCCAACCTGCATTTAACCTAAAACAATCTTGATAGAGCCCTCTTGTCGAAAACTCTTCCCCCAGGCGAAAACTAACGCCGTGCTCCAAGGCCTTTATCGCTAATTTTGCAGCATCAAGCCCCTTTATTTGCAACCAAATAACCATACCGCCTTGTAACGCACTGAGCTGTATATAAGCGGGTAAATTTTCTTGCAAAAAACGATGATAAGCCTGAGTTTGCTCAGCGAGAGCAACGCGTATTTTTTTCAAGTGCTTTTGATACTGACCACTATTAATGAACTCAAAAAAAGCAGCCTGAATTGGCACATTAACGAACAGTGAATTCACTGAGCGCTGCTGCATATACTGCTGAGCAAAACGCCCCGGCGCGCACCAACCTAAGCGATAACTTGGTGCGACTGTTTTTGATATAGACCCACACCAAATCACCCAGCCATGCTGATCCCAGTATTTAATTGGCTTGCTGTGCACACCATCAAAACCGAGTTCTAAAAAGGCATCATCTTCAATGATGGGTAACTGATAGCGCTCAGCGAGCGCCACCAAAGCTTGTTTTTGCGCTACTGATAGGCATAAACCATGAGGGTTAATAAAGTTAGCACTAAATAGCCCAGCCTTAAGCAGCCCTCTATTCATAAAAAGCTCTAACTGTACTAGATCTAGGTCGCCATTATGACACGAAACCTCCAGCACCTTGCGCTTCATACTTAACAGCAAATTTAACAAACCACTAAAACAAGGCGATGACACTGCGATGGTATCTCCGACTTCTGACACCGCCTCTATTGCACTTCTAATAGCATCAATACAGCCATTGGTAATGACCAGATCACTGGCAGCTAATGAAAAGTAATGACTCGATACATGCTCAGCTAATGTACGACGTAAATTTAGCTGCCCCTGTATTTTTGGATAGAGATAATCATTATTAAAACTGCGTAAATTACCGCGATGAAAGCACCTATTGAGAACCTCTCTAGGTATTAGCTCACCAGCAATTTGCGCGATATGAAAAGGATTTTCAATACTGTGATCATATTCTGTCACATAGCCTTTAGGCTCAGTAATTGTGGCATTAAAAGCCGGAAACGTTGGCTTATTGGTGTCTATTAACGGCTGCGACACATAATAGCCCGATTGTGCTTTGACTCTTAACCAGCCTTGTTCATGTAATTTGTTATAGCAATTTAAGGCCGTAGTCATACTCACCTTGTGCTCTTTAGAGAATTGTCGAACTGAAGGCACTCTCGCCCCTATTGCTAAGCGTCCACTGGCAATATCATTGACCACCTCTTCAGCTAACTGCTTATAACGAATCATTATTATCACCTTAAAATAACAGGCTTTAATTGTACTCTTTTTTTAACAAAAAACTGTATCTGTTACTTTTTTATTTATCACTCATAATACAGCCACCAATACACAGACACTTTAATTATTGCTACTAAGAGGCACCTAATGAAACCTATTCACTTACTCATAGCCATTGCTGTTACCTGCCTATGGGGCTTTAATTTTTCGGTTATCAAGCTAGGGGTCGATCAGATAAACCCTTTCATGCTCACTGCTTTACGTTTTTCTTTTGCCGCCTTACCACTTTGCTTATTTATTAGAAAACCAGACACCTCTTGGTTTTATATCATCAGTTACGGCTTAGCTTTTGGTGTTGGCGTATGGGGCATGATGTCACTGGCTATCGATCAAGGCTTATCTGCAGGGATGGCTAGCACCGTATTACAAACAGCTGTGATGATCACCACTATTATCGGCATTGTTTGTTTTAAAGAGTTATTTAGCAGCAGCCAACTGATAGGGCTGGTGATTTCAATGACAGGGCTGATCATGATCTTTTATATTGATGATGGCTCGGTCACTCTAATTGGCGTAGCACTCGCTATCTTCGCTGCATGCAGCTTAGCTTTAACCAATTTTATTATTAAAAAAGCCCAAATAAAGGACATGTTTGCATTTATTGTCTACTCTAGTTTATTTGCGCCTATACCTTTATTTGCTATTGCTTTAGTAACCGAAGATTTCCAGTTTTCAGCGTTTACTCAAATCTTTAACACCAGCGCGCTCGGCTCAGCTTTAATACAAGCTTACCCAACAACGCTATTAGGCTATTGGTTGTGGAACAAACTACAAACTATCTACCCGCTCTCTTTTATGGGGCCCATTCGCTTGTTAGTGCCTGTATTTGGCTTGTTAGGGTCTGTTATTTTCTTCAACGAAAATATCAGCAGCTTAAAACTACTAGCATTCTCCTTTATTGTCATTGGTGTTTCATTGCCGTTAATGCTGCGTTTATTTGCTAATTTAAACCTAGTCAAAAGCTCTTTTTCTAAATAAAATCATCGGGGTTTATACTTTTTATTGCAGCATCTACAGCTAGCTATCATGGCTTTTTGAAGTGTACTTTGTTCTTCGCTAGCCTTGCTGGCGACATTAGACTATCATTGGCGCGATATAATTATAAAACTAAGGATTTACATGTCAGCCAGTGTTCAAGCAAAGACAAACAACAACATTTTTAGATTCAAAGAAGACCGCTGGCCTGTCGCTTTAATTCTAAGTTTAACCGTCATAGACTTTATCCTCTATTTTGCCGTAACCAGCCTGACGGTTTTTATTTGTTACTACATCGCAATGTTGATTCCTAAAGGCGTTATATGCGCATGGAATCATCATCACCAACATTTATTCACCTTTCGCAATAAGCATCTCAATCGCGCGTTAGAGTTCTTCTATGCCTTGCATACTGGTGTCTCTACTCATTTATGGCGCTTACATCATGTTCTTGGTCATCATTTAAATTTCCTTGATCAAGAAAAAGATGAAAGCCGCTGGAAGCGCAAAGATGGTACACAGATGGGAATCCTTGAATACTCCTTAAATGTGGCTTTAACAGCCTATCCAAGGGGTTATACTGTTGGCAAGAAACACCCTAAACAACTCAAGGTGTTTGTCCGCTACACCGCACTGACATTAGCGATTATTGTAGCTCTGGTGATTTGGAATCCGGTTGCGGCATTATTTTTATTTGTACTGCCGATGATTACCAGCCTATTGTTCACAGCTTACGTTACCTATGAGCATCACAGTGGTCTGGATACACACGACGAGTTTGAAGCATCGTATAACAACCTAAACCCACTGTTTAACTTACTTACCGGTAATCTTGGTTATCACACAGCACATCATCACAAACAAGGGGTTCACTGGTCTAGACTGCCTCAATTACACGCTAAAATAGCTGATAAAATCCCTGAGAGCATGTATAAGAAATCAAACCTTACTAAAGCTTTTTTAGGCGGTAAAGCACTCGCATTTTTTACCAGCGCTACCCAATCTAAATAACGACACCACTATCGTTAAAGGCAAACTGCAACACTGCCTTTAACGGCTTCCTCAAAGTATCCGGCCTGTCTACACTATTTTAAATAGCTAATAAAAAACTAGCTAGAATATAGCGATACCAACTTTTGTTTAAAAGCGACTATCGCCAATATGTTTTACACAGCATAAAGCTGTTGTTTGTACTGTTGATAACTATCATATACTTTTTGATAATCACCTACATTTTTAATCCGTGGCTGACAACGCGAGCTCTCATCTAATTTAACACCTATATCGCATACTGACTTTAAGGTGACATGATTACCCGACACATGCTGATGACACCACTGCGCTTGTAACGCAGCCCCTAATGCTCCCGCTTCCGTCTCCATTGGCACCACCACTGGCAAATTCAACATATCAGCTAGAATCTGGCGCCATTGTTTACTTTTAGCGCCACCACCTATTAGGCGAATTTCAGTCGCCTCTAAGCCTTGTTTTCGCAGTAAATCAAGGCCATATTTTAAACCAAAACTGGTGCCCTCAACCGTGGCGCGATATAAGTTCTCACGGGTAAAGTTACTGGCATTAAGCCCCACTAAACTACCGGTTGCCGTCGGCATTTCTGGCGTGCGCTCGCCATTTAAAAAAGGCAGCATTAACAAGCCTTGCGCCCCTATACTTGTCTGCTCAAGCATCTGGTCCATAGTGCTGTAATCAATTTGTAATAACGATTGTGTCTGCGAGGTAACATTAGTCAAATTCATTGTACAAATCAGTGGCAACCAACTGTCTGAGCTACTGCAAAAACCAGCAATAAGCCCATTTTCATCAACACAAGGCCTATCCATGTTTGCATAGACAGTACCCGATGTTCCTAAACTGATGGTCACTTGCCCAGGTTCAATATTACCGGTGCCTATTGCCCCCATCATATTATCACCACCGCCACTTGCGACCACTATGCCAGGCTTTAACCCTAGGGCAGCCGCCGCTTTAGCAGATAACAAACCCGCACTTTGATCAGCACAGATGATTCGCGGCAGACAACTTAATAACTCGCGCTCACTATCAATACACTGCAGTGCAAGTGCTGACCAGCAGCGCTTGTTAATATCAAAATAGCCTGTACCGGAGGCATCCCCTCGCTCAGTTGTTTTTTCATCTGTTAGCCAAAAATTAATATAGTCATGGGGCAATAAGATAGAGCGTACACGCTGATAATTTTCAGGCTCATACTGCTTTAACCATAATATTTTTGAAGCGGTATAACCGGTATTGATCATCAGCCCTAGGGTGTCGATCACTCCTTTTTTACCACCTAGAGCAGCCACTAGCTGCTCATTTTCTTGATGGGTTGAGGTATCATTCCATAACTTTGCAGCGCGTATTACCTGATCATGCTCATCGAGCACTACCAAGCCATGCTGCTGCCCTGAAACCGCTAATGCCTTAATATCAGCAGCGTTTAACTGATTAGTTTGTAGCGCCTGTTTCATTGCTTTTGTCAGCGCCGATATCCACCAGCTAGGTTGTTGCTCTCTAGTGCCATCGGCTTTGCTGATTAGCTCATGTTCAGCATAACCAAGCCCGACGGTGCTGCCACTTTGCGAATCATATATCACTACTTTAGTGCCTTGCGTACCGCAATCTATTCCCGCATACATATTTATTTACCTAAACCATTAAAGCTGATGACATTGCTAGCAATATGACTATACACAACTATTGCGATATAACCTGCACTTTGCGTTTTTATGCCATTAAAAAATAGCACTTGCATGACAATGCAGGTGCTATTACGCCGTTAAAAAATATAGCGATTAACTAAGTTTTCTAACATCTCCTGGCGCCCAGAAACCGGAGTTGGATTAATACCACCGGCCTCGACTTCACTTGATAGCGTTGATAAATCAATAGCGCCACTCATGATTTGCTGTGCTTGCACACCTTGCCACTTGCCGTAGCGATCATCAACAAACGCTTGCAGCTTAGCATCTTCATGCATTTTTGCCGCATTCATAAACGACTTAGCCACGACATCCATCGCCCCTACATGCCCAAGCAGCATATCATCGCTGTGCATACTCTGGCGGCGCAGTTTAGTGTCAAAATTAAAGCCGCCTTTTTGTAAACCTCCCGCTCTAATAATTTCATAGCACGCCAGTGTCATCTCCTCGACACTGTTTGGAAATTGATCAGTATCCCAGCCATTTTGTGGATCCCCACGGTTCGCATCAAAGCTACCCATCAAACCAAAGGCAGCAGATGTTGCCACTTCATGATGAAAACTGTGCCCGGCTAGCGTTGCATGGTTAACCTCAATATTTACTTTAAACTCATTCTCTAAACCATGATGCTTTAAAAAACCGTAGACAGTCGCCGTATCATAATCATATTGATGTTTAGTTGGCTCTTGTGGCTTAGGCTCGATTAACAAATCACCGGTAAAACCAATTTTGTGCTTATAATCGACGACCATCGTCAAAAAGCGCCCTAACTGATCTAATTCACGACGTAAATTAGTGTTAAGTAGCGTCTCGTAGCCCTCGCGCCCACCCCATAACACATAGTTTTCACCACCGAGCTTAAGCGTTGCATCCATTGCGTTTTTTACTTGATGGGCAGCAAATTTAAAGACATCAGGATCTGGATTAGTCGCAGCCCCAGCTGCATATCTTGGGTGGCTGAATAAATTGGCAGTCCCCCACAGTAACTTCAGCCCCGATTCATCCATTTTCTTGCCCGCTAAATCAATCATATACTCTAAATTGTATAGCGATTCTTTAGCACTACGGCCCTCTGGGGCGATATCGCGATCGTGAAAACTGAAGTAAGGTACATCTAAGCGGCGAAAAAATCCAAATGCATAATCCATCTTTTGAGTCGCTAAGGTTAATGCATCAGCGCTGCCATCAATCCACGGCCTATCAAAAGTGCCCGCGCCAAAAACATCGGCACCCGCCCAACAAAAGTTATGCCAGTAACAGGCAGAAAAACGCAGTTGCTCTGCTAGGCTTTTACCTAGGACTTGTTTATTTTTGTCATAGTGACGAAACGCCAGTGGTGATTCACTGTTTACACCTTCAAATTGACACACATTATTTTGCATCTTGTATTCCTTAATTTGGTTTTTATCTGTAAGAAGTAACCCTTTCATGCATCACTTCACTCTATATTCTAAACACTCATCAGCTGCGGGTTTCTTACCTGATATAATCATAGCCAACACCTCATCTTGATTGACATCGTCAATGTGGTAAGTCCCTACCAATGCACCGTTTTTCATCACACTAACCCTATCTGCAAGCTTGAACACATCTGGCAGATCGTGGCTAATCAAAAAAATCCCTATACCCTGTAATTTAAGCTTCAAAATAAGTTTAGCGACCATTTCTGTCTCCTGAGGTCCCAGCGCAGCTGTCGGCTCATCTAAAATCAGGATACGCGCGTTAAACAATATCGCCCTAGCAATAGCTACTGACTGTCGCTGACCACCAGATAAGGACTTAACAGGATCTATAATATTTTTAAAATTGGGATTCAACCGGTGTAGAACTTCTCTTGCCTGACACTCCATTTCATCGTCGTCTAGAGTATTAAATGGCGTCATCAATTCGCGACCTAAAAACAAGTTTTCTGGAGAATTCAAGTTATCAGCTAATGCCAAGTTCTGATAGATACACTCAACACCCTTCTCCCTGGCATCTAGCGGTGTCTCGATTGATACATCTACACCATCAATAACAATACGTCCCTCATCGCAGGGAAACGCTCCCGCCAGCATGCTCATCAGTGTCGACTTGCCCGCCCCGTTGTGCCCTAGTACCGCAACAACCTCTGCGCTGTACAAATTTATATTGACTTTATCTACCGCTTTGACACCGCCAAAGCGCTTTTCAATATCGATCATTTCAACCAGCTTCTCTTGCACCTGCATGATCACTGTCTCCTTCTTGTGTAAGCGACATCGAACCAGACAGCAATCACTAGCACCAAGCCCATCACTATCATGCGCATCGCGCTCGATACACCCAGCAACACCATACCGTTATCTAAACTCTGCATAATAACCGCCCCCAAGATAGCTCCAGGAATAGTACCTGCTCCCCCTGCTAGTGATGTACCCCCAATCACCGCCGCGGCAATAACGTTGAGCTCAGCCAAGGTACCCATTGAATTGGTCCCCGCGTTTAATCGCGCAGTCGTTACTACTGCGGCAATTGCACACAACACTCCCATAACGACAAAGACAAACACAGTTACTTTCTTAACATTGATACCCGATAATGAAGCGGCGTTGGGGTTTCCCCCTATCGCAAAAACATATCGACCAAAACGGGTTCTAGTTGCAATAAAGGTCATCACCAACACTGTGCCAATCATAATCAACACTGGAATAGGAATACCGCGAGCCTCATCTGAGCGAGGCAAAGTGTAACTGTTCATAATATTAACAAACGCTAAAATAACACCTGCCCAAAAGCCAATATGCAACAGCTCAAAAACTAGTGAGCGCTGAGGTTTATTATTTTTGCTGTTCTTGTGGCGTCGATACCAGGCAGCACTGATCAACACAACTATGCACAATAGTGCTAATACCGTACTGGCGGTACCGCCAATAGAGCCATTAATACCACCGCCTAACAGCTGATATGTAGGGTCCATAGGAGCCACTGTTCGCCCCTCGGTCACCATAAAAGCGGCTCCTCGAAACATAAGTAAACCACCTAAGGTCACTACAAAAGCGGGAATACCCTGATAGGCAATCCACCAACCTTGCATCGCCCCTAATGCAGCACCGATCAAAACACCAAAAACAATAGCAAGCGGCCACCAACCTTGGCCAATAGGAAATAATTCCACCTGCATCCAAGCAATTGACATACCGACAAAGCCCAGCAAAGAACCTACCGAGAGATCGATATGACGCGTAACAATAACCAACACCATACCGGTCGCCATAATGGCAACCACACTGCTTTGAACAGACAAATTATAAAGATTTCGAGCGGATAAAAAGATCCCTCCCGTTAGCGTATTTAACACCAACCAAATCGCTAGTAGCGCTCCTAGCATGACGATCATTCGGTGTTCCATACCGGTGATTAACGCTAGTTTATCTAGACACTTTTTTGCGAAAGAAGGCGTTTTTGAGTCGGCCATACTTACTCCAGAATATAGCGGGTACAGCGCTGCTGACCAGCTGTGTAGTAAAATCTGCTAAGTTAATTAAATTTAAAACTCAGAAAAAGGATTATTATCAGAAATATCTTTAGCTTGTTGTGTTATTACTTTGTAAAAAATTAATAAAGCAAACCGAAAACAATCTAATAATTTTAATACGACGCAGTACAATAACCACTGCGCTAAGGGAGCCTTTAATATTAAGGAGTAAAGGCTCCATAGTATTTACTTACAAGCTGCTGGCAACTGGGCAACACCTTGGCAAACGACTTCTTTAGTGACCCAACCTGCGTCGATCACCAGATTTAATTTGTCTTGAGTAATAGCTACTGGCGCTAGGAATACCGCATCAAGCTCAACTCCTTTTTCCCCACCACTCCATTTCGCGCTATCCTTAACATCACTCATTTTAGTGCCCCCTGCTAGCTCTAAAGCAATAGTAGCAGCGGCCTTTCCTAGCTCGCGTGCATCCTTCCAGACGCTAACTGTCTGTAGACCTTTAGCAACACGGTTTAATGCCGCATGATCACCATCTTGACCTGATACGGGCAACCCTTCCATGCCTTGGGATGTCAATGCAGCAACTACACCACCAGCAGTACCATCATTTGAAGCGACCACCGCATCAACTTTATTGTTTTGCGCGGTTAAAATCTGCTCCATATTTTTCTGTGCTACTTCAGGTGACCAAGCTTCTGTGTACTGCTCTCCTACCACCTTAATATCTCCTTTATCGATTGCGTCCTGCAGTATTTCTAACTGACCAGAGTGCAGGAAATCTGCATTGGGATCGGTAGGAGATCCTTTGATAAAGACATAATTACCGGTTGGCTGTTTGGCAAACACTTCACGCGCCTGCACTCGGCCAACTTCTTTATTGTCAAAGGTTAAGTAAAATACACCGGGGATTTCCAACAGACGGTCATAACCAACAACGGGAATTCCCTCAGCAGCTGCATTGCTAATAGCGGGAGAGATCGCCGCAGTATCTTGAGCAAGCACGATCAGCGCGCTTGCGCCGCGGGCAATCAGCCCTTCTATATCCGCCAGCTGTTTTTCGTTAGAGCTCTGGGCATCGGCACTAATATATTTAGCACCTGCAGCATCAAGTACTTTCTTGATTGCCGCCTCATCTGTTTTCCAGCGCTCTTCCTGAAAATTAGACCAACTTACACCGACCACCAGCTCTTGAGCATGTAGTTGAACTGACGCTGTCAATGAGGCAATAACTGCTAAACTCGTGGAGATTTTACTTAGTATTTTCATAGATCCTCCGATCTTTATTATTTTTGTGTTATGACTGATACTGAATAATGATTTGATCTGTCGTCTTTTATTGAAAGCAAGTAGCTATCAATCGGTTTAAGGCAAGTTGTGCCTCATTAATATTTCTGTTCTGATTCTTTCCTGGGCCTGGTTTATTTCTTGATTAGACAGTAGAGCCCAAAGCACACGCGCCGCACTTCGCGCCTCATGCCCACTGTTTTGATTGATTAGCGCATCGATAACCCCCTCCACTAATGCCCGTCTGGAAAACTGTGTTAACTCATGAGCAATAAACACCACCTCATTGGCTTTAGCCGATCTTTGCAAGGCATTAACGACCCCGCGATTACCTGCCCCGACGTTATAAATACCGACCAAATCAGGGTGCTTTTTAAGTAGCGCGTTACTTAATTGCTCCACCTTGGCAAAATTATCTTCACTTTCACTAATCGGTAATATTTGTTGATGGCTATACTCTTGCATCATCACTTGCTCGAAACCTAAGCGCCTTTCAACATGGTCTCGCAATGATAAAGAGCCCGCTATAATTGCTATTTTTCCTGTTTTGGCCCCTAAAAATCGCCCCATTAAACTGGCAGCGGTACGCCCTGCGCCAAAGTTATCGATACCTAAGTGATAGTGTCTTTTACTGCTTGGCATATCTGAAACAATAGTGACCACTGGTATCCCAGCCTCGACTAAATCATTAATCGCCTCTTGCACGCTAGGATGATCTAGTGCAACGACAGCGACACCATCGACACTGCCTTTTAATGCTCGAAGAGTAGCGGCTAAACTGTCACCATCAAAAAACTGTGTTTCGACCACTCGCACCGACACCGATAAATTGGTTAAGGAATCCTCTAAATACTCAACCTCCAGCGCTAACTGTTTCATAAAGGTGTTGCGCCCTTGTGGTAGCACAAAGGCCAATCGCATTTTACCTTTGGTACTAGCCGCTAAAGTCGATGGTGTATAACGCATCTGCTCGATGGTTTTCATCACTTTTTCTACCGTCGCAGCCTTCACCCCTTCACGGCGATTCAATACTCTATCGACTGTCGCTGTACTGACTTTTGCCAATGCTGCTATATCTTTTATTGTTAGTTTATTCACCTGTGCGCCTCTGCTAAAAATACTAAACTTATTGTGATTGTAGTCAATCAAACAGAATGATGTAATACCATCATTTAATAATATAATTGCAGAATAATTGATGGTAAAAACTAGAAATAACGCAGAGAGTATTTAAAAAATAATCGGATATTCGCAAGTACTAAGATAGGCAGATAGTGAAGAGACATGTGAAGATATATGTAAATATGCGGGAGATCAGACAGCACTGATCATCAATTTAACACACAAGGGGAGCGCAGCGCTTATATCGTAACGCTGCACCTGATTTTATAAAACCTAGTATTAGCCTTTTAACGCACTAATACGATCACTTAACTTAGCAATATCATAACCTGCAACATTCGCTGTGCTGATGATGTCAGCTACATTTTGCTCACTTGCTTGGCTCAGTGCCCAAAGGTTGGTACAGCGTGTACCAGTGCGACAAAAAGCCAGTACCGGTGTCGCCACATCATTAAGTAGACGGCCAAACTCCAGTGCTTGCTCATTGCTATAATCTTTAGGGCTCACTGGCATATAGTGCCAACTTAGCCCCTTTGCCTCACAGGCAAGGCGAATGCTATCGCTGTCAGGCTGTCCTTCACCTTCATTATCAGGTCTGTTGCAAATCACTGTTTTAAAACCTGCAGCTAATACTTGATCGATATCCTCAACGTTCAACTGAGGGCTAACACTTAAAGTTTCTGTTAATTGATGAATTTCCATTGAATCCTCCTGGTTTTAATCTGCGAGTAAATTGCATATGCCCCGATGCGATGGCACTGCTTGTAGTATCTTAAATATACAGTAACCACTAGGGGTATTAATGTATGACAGCACTGTATGAGAGTATGCTATAACAACACTATTTAAAAATAATTAATAGGGACTTTTAAGTAAACTTGGCCGTTATCTTCAGCGGGCGGCATTTGCCCTGCGCGAATATTGACTTGTACAGAAGGCAAAATCAATTGCGGCATTGACAACTGGCTATCTCGCTGCTGGCGCATGGTAACAAATTCACTTTTAGACTTGCCGCTGCCAACATGAATATTATTACGTATTTGCTCGCCAACAGTGGTTTCATTAGCATATTCATCGCGCCCAGGGGCTTTATAATCGTGGCAAGTAAATAACCGGGTAGTCGGCGCTAGAGTAAATATTTTTTGGATAGACTCGTATAAAACCTCGGCATCTCCACCTGGGAAGTCACAGCGCGCTGTGCCAAAATCTGGCATGAATAAGGTATCGCCAACAAAAGCGGCATCATCAAACACATAAGTCATACACGCTGGTGTGTGCCCTGCGGTTAGCATCGCTTTGCCGGTTATATTACCAAGCTGTATATCGTCGCCATCTTCGAACAAACAATCAAATTGGCCACCGTGATAATCAAAGTTCTCTTCAAAATTAAACGCTTTTGCGAATACTTTTTGTACCTCAACCACTTTAGCACCAATACCGATACGCGCCCCTGTCCGCTGCTTTAAATAAAGCGCAGCACATAAGTGATCAGCGTGGACATGGGTTTCTAAAATCCATTGAGCGCTTAGCTTATTCTCTGCAATATATTGTAATATTTCATCGACGCCAGCATAGCTGGTGTTGCCTGATGCGTAACTAAAATCTAACACCGAATCAATAATCGCACAGTGTTTACTCGCCGGATCATGCACCACATAGCTAAACGTAAAAGTCACAGGGTCAAAAAAAGATTTAACTACAACTGCTAAGGGCTCAGCTGACGACACGGTAGGAGATGACATACACTATACCTCTGAGGATAACGAGCGAGAGATCACTGTGCACCATAACAATGCTGATGTTAGATACACTTAATTGGCTGTTATAGTATTGCAAACAAATATAACAATAAAGAATAAGCTTATACTATTTAGATATATTAATTGTTCTTTTAACGACCAACACCAGCTACCTTGATCAATACCAGCGTTTTTAATGTTAATAAAACTGACACATTTGCCTGTCATAATAACGAGCGATGCGCATTTGATGGCTGTACTGGCCTGTTCTCAATTAAAGTAAATGCGCTGTAATATGTAGCATCAATTGTGCGCTCTATCACCATTAATAGATTAAACTTAAGCGTTGAAGCTGCAGGGTTTAAAGCGGGTTAGCACTAGTTTGCTGAGCATATATTATTACAACAGCCAGCGCTCAAATATTGAAGGCCCTTTGTAATAGCGCTAAAAATCGGCAAATACCCAAACCATAACAAAATAAATAGTCAAACAAGCCAAGCACTCAGCGCTTGGCTTAAATTTAATACACTCACTTAGGGTTTTTATCATGAAAAACACCCCTGCTATTAGCGCTAGCATCAGTTTGCAAGAAGCGTTCTTTGTCTGGCTACAAATTGGCCTTTTAAGCTTTGGTGGCCCCGCTGGGCAAATCGCGTTGATGCATCGTCTTTTAGTAGAAGAAAAGAAATGGGTAAGTGAAGAGCGATTCTTACACGCCCTTAATTATTGCATGCTATTACCTGGCCCTGAGGCGCAACAATTAGCTATTTACCTGGGCTGGTTGCTACACAAAACTCGCGGTGGTGTCATTGCCGGCGTGTTGTTTGTGTTACCTGGGGCATTAGTCATACTAGCGTTAAGCGCACTCTACGCCAGCTACCAGCAAGTACCCTTAGTCTCTGCTTTATTTTACGGTATTAAAGCAACGGTTTTAGCCGTGGTGATGGTCGCCGCGATGCGTATTGCCCATAAAATCTTAGGTAACGCTTTAATGTACTACATTTGCGCCTGCTCATTTATTGCATTGTACTTTTTTGCCATACCTTTCCCGATAGTTATTCTAAGCGCTGCGTGTATTGGTCTTTTAAAACAATTCTTTATTAGTGATCCTGTGGACCTTAACCGCGCTAAAGCTTCAGCGTCGACAAACAGCGCACTGATAGATGATATTCTTACAAGACAAAATTCATCGGCATACGATCACACGAGACCATCACTGCGCCGCTCTTTAAAGGTTATTTTTTACTGCCTGCTACTGTGGCTAACACCTTTAGTTGTACTTAGTTTGTTATTAGCTGATGGCAATGTCTTTCTACAAGAAGGCGTGTTTTTTAGTAAAATGGCTGTTGTTACCTTTGGTGGTGCCTATGCAGTACTAGCCTACGTGGCACAGCAAGCGGTTGAAGTATTCGCCTGGCTTAAACCCGGTGAAATGCTAGATGGTCTAGGCCTTGCAGAAACCACCCCAGGGCCACTGATTATGGTAGTGCAGTTTGTCGGCTTTATGGGCGCCTTTCGCAACCCAGGCTCCCTTGACCCTATGTTAGCAGGCACCCTTGGCGCGCTGGTGACTACATGGGTTACCTTTGTACCCTGTTTTCTATGGATACTATTAGGCGGCCCGTATATTGAATCACTACGTAACAACAAGCATTTAGCCGCCGCCTTATCAATGATCACCGCTGCAGTCCTTGGCGTCATACTCAACCTCACTATTTGGTTTAGCTCACACGTACTATTTAGCGAACAGCGAGCCATTGATAATCTAGGTTTAAATTTTAAACTACCGGTTTTAGCAAGCATTGATCCGATCGCGCTAGCGATTACCTTAAGTGCGTTCATTGCCATGCAGTACTATAAAATCAGCATGATAAAAACATTAGTTATCGGCACCATTTTAGGCGTACTAGTGCATTAAGCTGTGCACGATGTAACCTTGCTAAAAGCAGTATTTCCTATTGACGATTAAAATAATTTTATACTCAATAGCGCACACTAATAACAACTTATAGCTACCTTTAGCTACCTTGTGCGCTGTTTTTCTGACTGCTTATCTTTTGTCCTTTTATCTCTTATTGCAACCTTAGCAATTTGACTCGCTCAGCTAAGCGTATACACAGCAATCTACTCAATATAAAATTAACACATTGATTTATGCTAAGCCCTTGAGGTATTTATTAACTGTGGACCAACGTTTCACGGCTGTGCATAAACTCAGATCTAATAAATAATAACAATAATTTAAAGGTATACATGAATATATTCAATATGCGCTGGCTATGGCGTTTAGGTATTGGTGCGCGCTTATTTTTTGCCTTAGTACTTATCTCGTCAATTACTATGCTAGCTAGTGGTCTCACGGCAAACACCTATCAGAGTTTGCGCGATCAACTACAAGTATTGCAGCAACAGGATATCCCAGAGCTAGAAGCCGCTGCTAAGCTCAACGATAAGAGCCGTATAATTGTCGCCACTGCGCCATTACTCGTCACCGCCGAATCTAATTTTTTTCGTAAGCAAGCCATGCAACAACTTGAAAACTCAATTAATAGCATGGATGTATTAATGCGCAACCTTGCCGGTTACGACTATTACTTTCGGGTATTAATCGCCCAAATCAGTAATAGTTTAAATTTGCTTTATCAAAGTGTTGAGCAACGCGAGCAACTTAAAAAACAGCTGCAACAGCAATCTGCTGCAGTTTACCCATTGTTTTTACAGGTCATCGTCAGTTTAAAACAGCAAACACATTGGCAAGATGATAGTGACCGCCAATTCATTATTAACAAGCTGCACTACTTCGCAGGTCTTATTGAAAAGGTGGCTAATGACACTACTTTTAACCAGTTAGATCACACATTTCTACGTTTAGAGGTGCAAGGGCGCCAAATTAGAGAGCGCTTACACAGTGCACCACTAACCTTTAACGATACCCAAACACACCAACAACTCTTACAACTATTACATTTTGGCGATCGCAGTGGTGATTTATTTAAATTACAAAACCAGCAGCTCGATTCTGGCTACCAACAAAGCTATTTTTTACAAAACAGCTTGGCGCATATTAATCAGTTGGCGGCGCAGGTCAACTTGCATAACGATAATTCTAACCGCCGTATAGACACATCATTACAGCAAGCTATTTTTTCTATTAATCGCAACATGCAAAGCAGTTTAATATTATCTTTAATCAGCTTCTTGGCCGCCTTAGCTATTTCTTGGTTCTATGTGCGTCGTAACGTATTGCAGCGAATTATCGAACTGCAACAAAACATGCGCTCTATTGCCTCAGCAAAGCTGGATACCGATATCCGTATTATTGGCAATGATGAAGTATCGGCAATGGCGCGCGATCTCAAGCATTTTCAAAATACAGCGATTGAAGTTGAGAAAACCAACCAGCGACTCGCCGCCGAGATAGAAGAAAGAATTCTCGCTGAAAAGCAATTGCAATCAACCCAAAATGAACTGATACAATCAGCAAAATTAGCAGCACTAGGCCAAATGAGCGTCGGCATAAACCATGAAATCAGCCAGCCACTAACGGCTATTGCCAGCCACTTGCATATCGCAGGTTTACGCTTACAAAAGCAAGAGTTCGAAGCCGTTGCCCACAGCCACACTAAAATATCTGATCTGCTAAATAAGATAAACCTGATTATTGGCCATTTAAAATCCTTTACTCATCGAGCAGGCTCTGAGCTACTGCCCGTTGATGCTCACCGTGTTATCACAGAGGCACTAGAGTTAATGGCCAACAAGCTCAGTGAGCAACAGTGCCAACTAGTTTATGTTGAAAATACGGATGCCCCGCCAGTATTAGCGCAACCCATTAGGCTTGAACAAGTAATGGTCAATTTATTGAGTAACGCCATTGATGCGCTGCAGGGGTGTGATAGGCGAGAGATTAAAATCAAGGTAATTAACCAGCAGCAAGCACTGTGGATAGAGGTACACGATAGCGGTGTCGGCATTGCACCACAACATATTAAATCTATATTCGATCCATTTTACACCGATCGAGAAGTCGGCGAAGGATTAGGCCTAGGCCTATCCATTAGTGATAGTATTATTCAAGGTTTTGGTGGGCAGATCCAAGTGCGCTCAACACTGGGTAGCGGCTGTTGTTTTACCATTATTTTAAAATTGGCAGAGGTTACATGAAACAAGATATTGTAGTCATTATTATCGATAATGAAAAAGAGATAACCGAGGCATTATCAGAGATGCTCACACTGGAAGGTTTCAACGTTAGCGCCTATCAGCGCGCGCAAGATGCTTTAACACTGCTATCTAGCGACACAGCAGCGGTGGTGTTAACAGATGTGCGCATGCCCAAAATGGATGGCATGACACTACTCAATAAAATTCAACAGCTAGATACGAGTATTCCAGTGATACTGATGAGCGGCCACGGTGATATCCCCATGGCAATGCAGGCGATGCGTGAAGGCGCCTATGATTTTTTGGAAAAACCACTGCAGCCAAAGCACTTGCTAGCACAACTTGCGCGCGCGGTGGATAAACGCCGCCTAGAAATAGAAAACCAACAGCTAAAACAAAATTTACAACAACTCAGCGGCATTGATAAATTTATTATTGGCGAATCTGGCGCCATCAAAGCCATCCGCCAAAGTGTTTTATCATTGGCAACCAGTAATGTCGATACTATCATTTACGGTGATACTGGCAGCGGTAAAGATATTGTTGCAAGAGCTCTACACCAATACAGCGATAGGCGTGATAAACGCTTTGTTGCTATCAATTGTGGCGGTATGAGCGAGAGCTTGATTGAAAGCGAGCTCTTTGGCCACGAAGCCGGCTCATTTACCGGTGCTAACAAACGCCATAAAGGAAAAATTGAAGTCGCCGATGGTGGCACTCTGTTTTTAGATGAAATAGAAACTATGCCAATGTCAGTGCAAATAAAATTGCTGCGCGTATTACAAGAGCGCTACATCGAACGTGTTGGCAGCAGCACGCCCATACCTATCACGATGACAGTGATCGCCGCTAGTAAAGCTGACTTAGGGCAGCTCAGTGAGCGCGGTGAATTTAGGCAAGATTTATTTTACCGACTCAATGTGGCCTCCATTACCTTGCCATCACTGAGTGAGCGCAGCGAAGACATACTGCCCTTATTTGTCCACTATGCCAATAAAGCCTGTCAGCAATATCACAAAGAAATGCCAGCGCTAGCCCCTCAAGCGATTGATAAGTTATTGCAACAACCTTGGCCTGGTAATGTACGTGAGCTAAAAAATGCAGCGCACAGATTTGTCCTAGGCATAGATCAGCCATCGACAGAAGACAGTAAACTCGCTGCAATCGATGATGCCGATCATGAAAAGCGCATGGATGCGTTCGAGCGCCAACTGCTAGAGCAAAGCTTGCGAGCAAGTAAAGGCCAAGTTAGTGAGACAGCATTGCTATTAAATCTGACGACGAAAACGCTCTATCGCAAGATGAAGAAACATCAAATTGATAAAAACGCATTTAAATAAAGAAATTGGACAATAGTGAGAATATTGATTTTACAAAAAAGACATATTTGTCCTTTTTAGATACTGACCCATGTAGATAATCTAGTTATTTACTTAATATACAATAGCTTATGTTTTTTGGCCTTTTATTTGCTATTTATGACACAAGCAACCTATTCACATCTTTTTAAAAGAGACTGGGGCTTAACCTAAAAAACCACAACAAAAACAATATAAGGTGGAACAATGAAACTATCGAAAATGGCAAAAATACTGCCAGGCCTACTATTATCTGGCTCGCTATTACTAACAGCTGGCATGGCACAAGCAGATGACTGTAGCAATCGCGGTGTACTAGATGATAAATACTGTGATGAGAACCAAGATTTAGTCGCAGACTCACCTAAAGATTCTAAAGATTGGAGAGACCCAAGCACGCTAGTGTTTACCTATACTCCAGTAGAAGACCCCGCTGTTTATAAAGATGCTTTCGCTGATTTTCAACAGCATTTAAGTGACTTAACTGGCAAGAAAGTTGTCTACTACACGGTACATTCTAACGCCGCTGAAGTTGAAGCTATTCGCTCTGGACGTTTACATATCGCTGGTTTCTCAACAGGGCCAACAGGTTATGCTGTCAACCTAGGTGGTTTTGTGCCGTTAGCAGTAAAAGGCACAGCCGAAGGCTTTCAAGGTTACAACCTAATCACCATCGTCAAAAAAGATAGCCCGATTACAGACATGCAAGGCTTGAAAGGTAAGCTAGTTGCTCACACTTCAGCATCATCAAACTCTGGCAACTTAGCACCGCGTGCTTTATTCCCAAGCGTTGGCATCACTCCAGATACAGATTATACGGTTAAGTACTCAGGTAAACATGACCAATCAATTCTTGGCGTATTATCTGGTGACTATGATGCAGCCCCTGTTGCCTCAGATGTTTATAAGCGCATGATCAGCGCGGGTCGTATTCAGGCAGATGATTTTAGAATCATTTACACTAGCCCACGTTTTCCAACCTCTTCATTTGGTTACGCTCACGATTTAAACCCTGAACTAGTCGCTAAAATAAAAGAGGCGTTTGATACCTTCCGCTTCTCTGCTGAAATGTCTAAAACATTCGGTGGTGCCGATCGTTTCTACCCAGTTACCTATCAGCAAGATTGGGCTGTTATTCGCGATATCGCGCATGCAACTGGCACAGCTTATACCAAAAAAGGCTTAAAGAAATTAGCTGAAAAAGATGCCGAGAAAGCCGCTAAAAAACGCGCTAAAGCACTTGAAGCACAAAAAGCTAGTTAATTGATTATCGCCACCAGCACCTAAGGTGTTGGTGGTTATCAGCTCATCGCCTACCTATTTTCAAACTAAGTCTGTTATCGCACTCATCTGTGTCCTGAGGCCTTTGCGCGCCAGTACTCACACTTGAACATAACACACGGCGCGAGCAATTGATTAAAACTTGAAAACATCAGCCCAGCCCAAAGTGATTCACACGTGTAGGATTCAAACTATGTCAGCTATGCAAAAATACCTTGAAGTTAAAGGATTAAAGAAAGAATACGTCGAAGGACAACCCATTCTCAAAGGGATTGATTTTCAGATAGAGCAACCGGGCATTATCGCTATTATCGGCCCATCAGGCACCGGAAAAAGTACATTACTACGCTGCATCAACCGCTTAATTGACCCAAGCGCTGGCCAGATTATTTTCGATGATACTGACATCAGCTTAGCGAGCGGCAAAAAATTACGCAGATTGCGTCGTCAAGTGGCCATGGTCTTTCAAGAATACAACTTAGTCGAACGTTTAAGTGTGATTGAAAACGTATTAAGCGGGCGCTTAGGCTATATGAGTACTTGGCAAGCGTGGCGTCGAAACTACAGCCAACAAGACATCAATACCGCTTTTGAACTACTTGAAACCGTCGGTTTAGCAGATCACGCTAACAAACGTGCAGACAGCCTATCAGGTGGGCAGCGCCAACGTGTCGGTATCGCTAGAGCCGTGATGCAAAACCCACGTATTATTTTAGCGGATGAGCCAACATCCTCACTTGATCCTAAAACAGCAGTTGAGATCATGGAGCTGCTAGAGCGATTCTCTAACGATAAAGACATCCCAGCACTCGTTAATATGCACGATGTTAAATTAGCACAGCGCTTTGCCAAACGTATTATCGGCATGTCTAATGGTGTCATCGTATATGATGGTGCCCCTGAAGGCATTACCGATGAGCACCTCAAACAAATATATGGAGGTGAATCATGGCTGGATTAACGCCAAAATCAGGCAAAAACTACCCCAATCCTTTTCCGCCTAATCGCTGGCTCAGCTTAAGCTGGCTTGTCGTCGCTATTTATCTGGTTTATTCCGTCAATGCGATGGGTTTAGATTGGCTGCGTTTTATTGAAGGTTTAGAACATGCCGGCAAACTATTAGATAGAATGTTTCCACCTAACTTTAGCCGCTGGCAGCTATTACTTGAAGGGCTGATTGAGAGCTTAGAAATCGCCGTTATTTCCAGTGTCGTCGGCATTTTTCTTTCAATATTTATCGGATTATTAGCATCACGTAACTTTATGCCCAGTTACGTTAGTACGCCAGTGCGTGGCTTTATCGCTATCTGCCGCTCTTTTCACCCGGTGATCATCGCTATCTTATTTGTCAAAAGTGTCGGCTTTGGCGCCCTTGCAGGTATATTAACGCTAATTATTGCCAGTATTGGCTTTATTGCAAAACTGTTTGCCGAGGCGATTGAAGAGATTTCACTCAAGCAAGTAGAGGCGATTAGAGCAACCGGAGCTAGCTTCATCAGCATCATTATATTCTCGGTGATACCACAAGTATTTTCGCGTTTTATTGGTTTTTCAACGTATCAGTTTGACTCTAATTTACGTAACTCAACCATGGTAGGTATTGTTGGTGCTGGCGGTTTAGGAGGCACTTTATTCTCAGCTTTTCAGCGCTTTGACTACGACTTTGTCGCCGCTATATTAATCACTATTATTGCACTGATTCTATTTTGGGAGTTTTTATCTACCATCGTGCGGAGGATCTTTTCATGACATCTATTGATCATCGCTGGCAGCGCTTTACCTTAAAGCAGAAGCTATCGCGCTTCACTGTCTACTTAATTTTTGTTGTCGCCTTTGTACTATCAGTACGTACTGTTGAAGTCATTCCTGAATTCTTCTTTGATGCGCCTGAGCAAATGATGGATATGTTCTCTAGAATGTGGCCTATCGATACCGCCTTCTACCCAATATCGGTACATGACGCTTTAATAGAAACACTCAACATTGCCACCCTAGGCACGCTCGTCACCTTGATTTTCTCTATTCCGTTAGCGCTAATTAATGCCTCCAACGTCGTCGCCTCACCTTGGGCACACTGGATAGCTAGGTTTTTCTTGGTTTCCTCACGCTCTGTTAACTCATTAGTGTGGGCACTGTTATTTGTTGCCATCTTCGGACCGGGTGTACTCGCAGGCGTTTTAGCCATCGCATTTCGCTCTGTAGGCTTTGTCGGCAAACTACTAGCAGAGGCACTAGAAGAAATTAACATGGGCTCCATTGAAGCCCTGCGCGCAACAGGCGCACCTTGGGGTGCGGTTTTGCTTAAAGGTTACTGGCCACAAGTGATGCCTGCGTTCTTTAGTATTGTCTTGTTTCGCTGGGATATAAACGTGCGTGAATCTGCGGTACTTGGTTTAGTAGGCGCTGGTGGTATCGGCGTGGTATTAAACGATTCAATGAATTTATTTCAATGGCAACAAGTCGCCACCTCACTACTCGCTATTTTCGCTGTTGTGGTAATGGCTGAAATCCTCGTAGTTAAAGTCAGAGAACGCTTGATTTAACCTGCACTATCAATACAAACACCTCATCTATTAGTGACTAATAGGCGGGGTTGTTTTAAACCTCACAACATCAACCCACATTTTTTCTTCTTGTGCTCAATGACAGCGATTTCAAACTTATATAGTGTATGACCTATAAAGAGGAGTAACAAAACAAAAGTGCAAGGTGATGAAAAAACGTAGTAACGTTATAGATTTAATAAATGTTTTGTATTTAAGAGATGTTACTAGATTAGATAAGAAGGAATATTTTGAAGGCAACCATTTTTAATATGTAAGTTAGAAACTTAAATCATTAAAAGTGGTGCCCGGAGGCGGAATCGAACCACCGACACGAGGATTTTCAATCCTCTGCTCTACCGACTGAGCTATCCGGGCAAACTGTATTAATTCGGCGCGTATTAAACTATTTTATTGAGCATCAGTCAAGTAATTATTTATTTTTTGTAATATATTGTATTTCAGTCGATAATATTTACTTATCAACTATATTTTTAATTACAATCCATAGTACACACTAACTCAGAGGGGAGATACGTTGTTGCTATTTGGTAGAAAAAACAAGAAGAATAAAAAAAATGCCAAACGTGTCTGTGTTCATTTAACAGATGAAGGTATCGCTATTGTTATCAGCACTGTGACTAAGGGTGCTTTTTGTGTGTTATCGTGTCGCTTTTTTAGCAAGCTAGATCAAGCTGAATCAGCGGGTATCTTGCAAGATTACATAATGACTAACAAACTTAATAATGCTACCTGCTCGCTTATTTTAGAGCCTAGCGAATACCAAATACTATTGACTGAATCACCTAATGTCGATGACAGCGAAATGTGCCAAGCGCTGTGGTGGAAGGTTAAAGATTTAGTAGCTGTTGATCAAGATAACGCCCAGATAGACTACTTAGACTTACCTGAAGACAGCAACCTGCACCAAACTAAAAAAGTCTACGCGATTATTGCAGATCGACAAAAAACTAATAAGAAGATCGAGTTTCTTGAAGAGCTGGGCCTTAGGCCTATTATTGTTGAAACCCCTGAAACTGCCCTACTGCATTTAACATCGACACTATGCTCAAGCCCTGCCGGCACATCTGTGGTCTATCTTAACAGCGAGCAAAGCTTATTGATGTTAATGGCCGACAGCCAAATGTACTTATCCAGGACTTTACAATACGATTATCAAGAACGACCTGAGGCGGTCGTTTTAGACTTGCAACGCTCTATGGATTATTACGAGAGCCAGCTAGGCAAACCGCCTTGTTTGAAAATCCTGGTGCTGCCAAAACAAGACCAGCACAACGATGTTATGCAAAACTTAAGCAATAATATCAATGTAGATATAACCACACTTGATTTGAATGATGTCGTGCCTTGTGCACAAGAGCTGACAGCGCAGTTACAACAGCATTGTTTGATTGCTATTTGTGGTGCCTTACGCTCAAATGTTGCCATCTCAAACACCGCCAACTCGAACACAAAGGAGGCAGGATGAAACAGCGAATAAACTTACTGCCGCCACTTCCTAAAATAGAGCGCAATGGCCTATCTCTCGCTAACTTACTCAGTTTGATCACCCTTATTATTGTGCTTTGCTTAGTGGTAACTGCTTATTTTTGGTGGCAAACAAATCAACTACAATCGCTGATAGTGTTACAACAAAAAGCAAACAGCACCATCAAGCTCAATATTTATGAGCTATCGTCCGTGGTAAGTCAGCGCAAGCTACCTAAAAACAGAGCGAACACGGCGATAGAGCTGCAGCAGGAAATTGATGCTATGAATCAAATGCTAGAGATTAGCGATCAGCTTGTTTATCGCAATCTTCAAGGCTATCTCGATACGATTAGCTTGTTGCATCAAAACCTGCCAGAGCAAACCACGTTAGATGAGCTAAAAATAGACGGCGAAAACAATATATCCTTAATAAAAGGGCACACCGACCTTATTGCTGACATCCCCAGGTTTATAGAATTACTGCGCAACAGAGGTGTGTTACATCAACATAACATCTCCAACATGCGTACTTTACAGGCACTGGGCAGCTATTCATTTGAACTCCAATTTACAACGCAGCAGGAGCCACAGTGAAACTTTACCAAATAATTCACCAATACAACGCGAGTTATAGCCTGCTCACAATACGCGAAAAGACTCTACTGCTGATCTCTTCGCTAGCTTGCACAATTGCATTATTATTTTTGTTCGTGTTAGAGCCTATGTATCTTAAAATGCAAACAACACAGCAGCTCTATAACAGTGAGTTGCAGACAGCGACCAGTAATACGCAGGAAAGAAATCGCTTACAGCACGCTCTTTCATCAGCCGCTGAAGTCGCTTTAGAAGAAAAAATCTCTGATTTGCAATTTCAATACGATGATTTAAAAGAAGAGCTTTATGGTCAACAACTCGCCATTGTATCGGCGAGCATGTTTAATAATTTCCTCAAAAGAATACTATCATCAAGTGAGCATGTGACGATCGATAATATTGAAATCATAGCCACTGCCTTCGCTGGTGATGATGAAGAGATTGACACCCAAGACAGTATTATTTTAAAGCAGGCAGTGCAGTTAACCATTAGAGCAACAGATAAAAACTTGCATCACTACTTGGCTTTTTTAGAAAATCAGCCGCTAGCGTTGAACTGGGACAGTATCCATTATAGCCACCTCAGTAGCAGTGAAACTAATGTCGTATTAGATTTTCATTTGTTTACTGTTAAGTAATAATAAATAACTGTACGCATAACTATTGATGCTAATAAACCGGTAATTTACACCAGCTAATCAATTATTAAGAGGGAGTTTCATGGCAGCACCGAAAATAAAAGTTCGAATCGGTGATTTATTAGTGCAGAACAATGTTATTAGCGAGGCACAGCTAATATCGGCACTTGCTCGTCAAAAAGAAACTCGTCAAAAACTCGGTAGAGCATTAGTTTTTTTAGGCTATATCAAAGAAGAGCAATTTTTAAACTTTTTAGCCCAGCAATTAAAGTTGCCGATGGTCGATCTTAGCCATTATAACTTTAACCAAAATGATGTTTTACAACTCACCGAAACACATGCTCGTCGATACCGCTGTATCGTGTTAAAGGAAGAGACTGATCATTTTTTAATAGGCATGGCAGACCCACTAGACCTCTCCGGTTATGATGAAATACAAAAGCTGTTAGATAAACCGATACAGCTGGCTGTCATCTCTGAAAGCAAACTACTGGGCATACTCGATCAAATGTATCGCCATATTAGTGAAATTGATGATTGGGCAGATCAACTCAGCGATGAAATAGTTGAAGATACCTTTGACTCCGCCAAGTTATCAGAAACTGATGATGTCGACATTCCTGTGGTGAGGCTATTAAAAAGTATTTTTGAAAGTGCGGTGTCTGTTGGTGCTTCAGATATTCATATCGAACCCGATGAAAACGTATTGCGCATTCGACAGCGCGTCGATGGCTTGTTACAAGAACATATCATGAAGGATGCGCGAATAGCGCCGGCGTTAATTCTGCGTTTAAAGCTGATGGCAGAATTAAATATATCTGAAAAAAGACTACCGCAAGATGGCCGCTTTAACATTACCGTCAAAGGCCACATTATTGATGTACGTATCTCAACGATGCCCATTCAAGACGGTGAGTCAGTGGTTATGCGTCTACTCGATCAAACGGGCGGCTTAATCGACCTTGAAAGCGCGGGATTGCCACCAGCGATGCTGGCTCGATTCAAAAAACTTATCAAAGAGCCGCACGGGCTAGTATTGGTAACAGGCCCAACCGGTAGTGGTAAAACGACCACTTTATATGGTGCGCTGAACAAACTGAATGTCGCTGAAAAGAAGATCATCACGGTAGAAGACCCGGTTGAATATCGCTTAGCCCGCGTCAACCAAATTCAAGTACACCCTAAAATAGGCCTAAACTTCGCGACTGTTTTACGCTCTTGTTTACGTCAAGACCCTGATATTTTACTGGTCGGTGAAATTCGCGATCAAGAAACGGCGCAAATAGCACTGCGCGCATCAATTACCGGCCACTTTGTATTATCCAGCTTACATACTAACGATGCGATTTCTAGTGCCATGCGCTTGATAGACATCGGCATTGAAGGCTATCTTGTCGCCACCGCATTACGCGCCGTGCTAGCACAGCGATTGGTACGCAAAATCTGCAGCCACTGTAAAGTGAGCTACCAGCCTAGCAGCAAAGAACAAGTATGGTTAAATACTAAGTGCCAGGACTCTCATTTTGATATGAGCAACTTCATGCACGGCAGCGGCTGTACTAGTTGTAATAATACTGGCTATCAAGGCCGTGTTGGTATATTTGAGCTACTTGAAGTAAACGATGAAATGGCAGATGCACTGCGTGCAAATGATAGCGGCAAGTTCGCCAATGCAACACGCACCAGCGAGCACTACCAGCCGTTAGTCGTCAGCGCATTAGAGAAAGCGGCACAGGGGATTACCAGCTTATCTGAAGTCTTTAGAGTCACCGAACAGCCAGATGATCTAGAGCAAGCGCAGGAGGCACTGTAATGCCAGTATACTCATACCAAGGCCGCCATTGTGATGGCACTATGGCCAGTGGTAAAATGGACGCTGCTAGTCAATCAGATGTGATCGCTAAATTAGATAGCCAAACAATTACCGTACTGAGCATCAGCGCTACAAAAAATGCTAAGGCAGGTAACAGTAAGCATGCTAAACGCAGCGCGCCAACATCAATTAAACTGTTTGAGCGGGTCACTCTTGATGAAGTCATTATGCTATCGCGCCAACTCGCCAGTTTAACCCGTGCTGGTGTGCCAATAGTGGCGGCACTAAGAGGCCTAGCCGATACGGTTAAAAATAATTTAGTTGCCTCCAATTTAGATGGCGTTGCCGACAACCTAGAAAAGGGTCAAGAGCTCTCTAAAGCGATAGCCCAACACCCGCAACTATTTTCTGATTTATACATCAGCATTGTCAAAGTCGGTGAAAACACCGGTAAAATAGACGATGCTTTTAGCCAGATGTCAGCTTATTTGACACTGGAGCGCAAAACCATTCGCAACTTAAAACAAGCCGTACGCTACCCTACTTTCGTACTCAGCGCGATTGCCATTTTTATGGTTATTATCAATATTTTTGTTATCCCAAGCTTTAAAGATGTTTTTGATACCATCGGCGGCCAACTGCCTTGGCAAACACTGCTTTTAATCACCGTCTCTGATTTTAGCCTGGCTTATTGGCCGCTCATGCTGATCACGGTCATTGTGCTTGGCTATGTTTTTAGTCGCTGGAAAAAAAGCACCATGGGTAAACTTAAATGGGATAAACTAAAATTTTCTATTCCGCTTATCGGCGCTATTTTTTATCGCGCTGCGCTCGCCAGGTTCTCTCGTACTTTTAGCGTGGTATTAAACGCTGGCATGCCCATTGAAAAAGGTCTTGCAGTTGTATCCAAAGCGGTCGATAACGACTTTGTCGCCAGTAAAATTCAAGAGATGCGCATCGGTATTGAGCGCGGTGAAGGCTTTACAACTGCCGCTAAAAAAACACAACTTTTCACCCCTCTTATCATGCAAATGATAGCTGTCGGTGAAGAGACGGGGCGAGTCGATGACATGCTCGCAGAGGTCGCTGATTTTTACGAAGAAGAGGTAGAATACAAATTACTTGGCCTTTCTAGTGCAATTGAACCTATACTGATTGTTATTATCGCTATTTTGGTACTTATTTTGGCACTGGGTGTATTTTTACCGCTTTGGGAGCTAAGCTCAGCAGTAAACAAATAAAATAAACACAATGAATAATAAAGCGGCTTATGCACGCTAATACAATACTCACTTTCTGCAGACAATATTCACCTAGCAGACTTTTTTATTAGGGATGTACATTATGAAAAATCAACAATCAGGCTTTACTATTATTGAGTTAATCGTCGTCATCGCCCTGCTCGGCATTTTGGCAGCAGTCGCCCTACCCCGCTTTATTGATATTTCCACCGATGCCCACAAAGCAACGGTAGAGGGAACAGCGGGCGGCTTATCATCGGGAATTTCATTGGCAAAAGCGCAGGCTATTGCTCAAAACATCATCCCGGGTAAATCCATGTTTTTTGATGGCACACCACTGTTTATTAACAACAAGCGCCTTCCGGTATCCAGCTCAAGCACTAAGCCATCAGCAGCGGGTTGTGTTGAGGTATGGAACTCAGTATTACAAGCGAACGCACCCAGTGTTTCCACCTCTGATGGCGCCTCATTTAAAGTGACTTATTTAAAACCTATCTGTGAATACAAGTACAATAAAGACGGCAGTAACAACGTTAAAATTGAATACTCACTTGATACGGGCTCTGTTATACCGACGCTTAAATAGCCACTAGTAACTACTGTTAGTAAACTACGCCAACAGTGATACTAGCGATGGAAACCACTGAATATGGTGCAACAGCAACGCGGTTTTACGCTGATAGAACTTATCAGCGTTATGGTACTCGTCGGTATTTTATCGGCAGTTGCCTTCTCTCGCTTTGCCGACAGCTCTGTTTATAGCCAATCACTGTTTATCAGTAAAATACAAAGCTACCTCAGCTTAGCTCAACAGCTAGCAAGCGCCCATCAAGATAATAGCAACAAGGCACTGACATCCCTCTCTTTTAGCAAAACATCCGATGATAATTGGCAGTTACAAATACAGGCAGCTAATGGCTCACAAGTGATTGATATTGCCTCTGCTGATCCGCTTGTTTTTGGCCAGACTACACTCGTCATTAATCAGCGTTTATCTTTATTTTTTAACGATAATGGCGATATTATCAAGCAACATTACTCGCCCAAAGACAGCGCAATCAATGCAAGTTCCGGCTCTGTGTTTGCGCGTAGTACAGCACTCTCAGTTGGCTCACAAATGCTGTGTATTGTACCAAGCGGTTACAGCTATAAAGGGCAGTGTGAATAATATGCCTTACCCAAAACCTTTCAATCACAGCAGCACAGTCAATAAGCGAGCAGCGCGCCAAGGTGGCTTTACTCTTATTGAAATCGTAGTCACTATCGCTATTATTGCCATAGCCATGACGGGCATTATTGCAGTTTGGTCCTGGGCGGTTAGTCGCAGCGCTGATCCTTTTTGGCAAGTTAAAACCCAGGCGCTGGCGAAAATATACTTAACTAAAATAGAGCATCAGCCATTTGCCCAACTACAAAGCTTGCCACCACAGGTAGCGACCGATTTTAATAATAAAATCATCACTGAATATAGCGGATACCTAATCGATACTAAGGTCTCCTACGCCGGTGAAGAGTTTGCACTTGCCCATAAAAAGCTTAAAAAGGTAGTTGTTGAAATTCACTCTCCGTTTGACACCAAACAGCAATTTGTCACCTACAGAGGTGACTACCAATGAGACAGCCAATTACAACATCAAAACAGCGAGGCTTTACTTTAATAGAACTTATTCTCGTGATTGTCATTATGAGTATTATTGCCCTTGGCAGTACCATCTTTATTGTCAATTCAGCAAAAGGGCTGCATGAGACACAACAGCGCGCCGCACAAGCGAATCAATTACGCACCAATATTGATAAAATCAGCTATCAGCTCAATCACAGTATTAACGCCTCTGTTCGGGTTAAACGCAATAACACTAGTCAGTGTTTAGAGATGATGCCGATTCGCGCTAAAGCGCTTTATATAAGCTCAGCGGATGGCGCTAGCAACAAGTTGACCACGGTATTTCTCAACAACAATGTCATCGGTATGCGAGCAGTACCTGCTATGAGCTTATCGTCATCTTTTTATGCGAGCTTGCTCGCTCAAGATAACGCTGTTATCTCTGCTAATATTATTGAAGCGACAAACTCTGATGCAAGCTCGACAACACTGACATTAGCAGCCCCATCACTGGCTGATGCCCTAGCAAAACCAGGCGAGAATAAACGCCGGTTATTGTATTTTATTGACAGCCCTATTAGCTATTGCATCGAGGCGGGCAAACTCTATCGCTACAGCCATTACAAAGCGAGCAGCAAGCAAAAACTGGCTGACAAGCTGCCCAGCCAAGAGCCTAAAAAAATATTACTGGCCAAAGGCTTAAACGCACACTCTGCTTTTAGCTATCAAGCGCCAACCAAAACCGTATCACTGGTGTTAAGCACAGGGCTTGCACCACAACAATTAACGCTTAATCAACCGTTGAGATTAAGTAATGACTAAAATAATAAGATGTAATACATCCAACAAACAGACAGGGATTGGCTTAGTATCAGCGATCTTTGTCATTAGTGTGCTGGCGATTATCGCAGCGGGGATGGCATCGCTAGTCGCAAATTCAGGCAAGCTACACAGCCAACAAATTTTGACCATAAGAGCGGATAATGCCGCAAAGTCAGGCTTACAAATTGCGCTAACCAAATTGCAACAATCAAACAACCTCTGTCAAAGCGAGCAACAGAGCTATCATTTTGATACTCAGGGTTTGTACGATTGTAAAGCACAGATTAGCTGTCGTAGTGTCGAGCAACAAAACCAGCGTTTTATTGCCCTTACCAGCGTTGGCAGCTGCGGTAGTGCCTTAGACTCCGCTAGCAGAACAAGTGAGCAGTTTATCCTCTCACCTGTTCAATAACCGCCAATAGCATAAATAAACAGTCATTAAATACCGTATTGTTGGCGATACTCAACCATTGCCGCTAAATGCTGCTCATGACCACCAATTTCTGCCAAATACTCCATGATATGAGAAAGATCAATAATACTCACCACTGGCATAGCATAGTCTTGCTCAACTTCTTGGATAGCAGATAGCTCGCCCTTGCCTTTTTCCATGCGGTTCACAGCAATCACAGTCGCTGCAGGGGTGGCACCGGCTGCATTAATAATATCCATTACTTCACGAATTGCAGTGCCAGCTGTAATCACATCATCAATAATAATGACTCTACCTGCAAGCTCAGAGCCGACTAGTGATCCGCCTTCACCGTGATCTTTCGCCTCTTTGCGATTAAACACATATGGCATATCTTGGTGATAGTCATTCGCTAGAGACACCGCGGTTGTCACCACCAGTGGAATACCTTTGTAGGCTGGGCCAAACAAAATATCATAAGGTATGTTGGCATTTTCTATTGCCGCTGCATAAAAGCGCCCTAGTTTAGCCAGTGCCAAACCGGTTTTAAAAAGCCCTGAATTGAAAAAATATGGGCTAGTGCGGCCTGATTTAAGTTCAAACTGGCCAAAGCAAAGTACTTTTTGTTCAATGGCAAATTTAATAAACTCTCTTTGATATTCCTGCATGTCGGTTGAACCTATTCATCATCTGTAAAATATTGACTCGCCAGCTGACAGCAATATTAATGCTAAGCCTGACGATAAACGTGAGCGCTATTCTACACTAGCCTAGCAAAGTGCTGAACAAAATTGCCCCGATAATAGTAAAAGCCCACGACATAAACACCCTCACTACGATAAATTTACTAGCCATTGTGACTAAAAACGGCAAATGCTTATTTACCTTAGCCTTTCATGCAATAAAAATGCACTAATCGCATAAATAAGGTCATAATCAACTAAATACTTATTGAAGAAAATGTCAATTTATAACGTGAGGCGATACAATACTCACTATTAATTCCGGTTTGCTGCGTTTTTCATCTTGTTAATAAATAAACAGTGACTAAACTCATTATAACCAGTACATTTTCATTGTTATCGACTCAAAAAATTACAGGGGAACACCAATATATGCGCGTTATTTCATTCAATACCCAAGGTATTGAACAGGCTACTGAAAAAGGACTATTCACTTGGTTAGCAGATCAAGATGCTGATGTCATTTGCCTGCAAGATATACGTGCAAGAGAATATCAGCTAGACGATGCTAAATATCACATCGATGGCTACTATCCCTATTTTTTCGAAGCATTTGAAGATGGTTACAGCGGTGTTGCTATCTACACTAGACATCTACCAAAGGCGATCATGACCGGCCTAGGCTTTGAGTTGTGTGATTATGAAGGTCGCTTTATTCAAGCCGATTTTGAAAATGTCAGCATCTCATCACTGCTGGTACCATCAGGCTTAAAAAATGATGCCGCGCAAAGAATTAAAGATCAATTTATGGAGCACCTACTAGCGCACTTTAAAAAGACTCAGCGCAAACGTAGAGACTTCATATTTTGTGGCACGCTAAACACGGCACATCGCACCCCTGATATTTCTAACTGGTATGTCAATCAAAGTATCTCCGGCTTTTTACCGAGCGAGCGCGCTTGGATGGAAGAAGTGATCGGTGAGCTAGGCTTTGTTGATGCGTTTCGCGAAGTCAATAAAACAGATCGCCAATATACTTGGTGGCCTGATTACAACCGCGCCCGCAAACTTAATGAAGGTGCTCGTCTTGATTATCACATCACCACGGCAAACCTGCTAGATACCATCAACGATGGTCACATCGCCAAAGAACAAGTGTTTTCTGAGTTCGCACCATTGATCATGGATTATGATATCGATTTGTAATACTTAGACCCTTTAATAAGCATAAAAAAAGGCGGCTCATTAATGACCGCCTTTTTTCGTTTTATGGCCCATACTAGATGGGTCGCAGCCTAAGAGGATTTATAAATCTTGGGCTAGTGCCTCTTTTTGCTTTATAACAATATCCTTAATACCTTTCTCCGCTAACTCCAACATCTTGTCTAACTCAGCCTTAGTATAAGGTTTGCCTTCAGCAGTGCCCTGCACTTCAATAAAGCCGCCCTTTTCCGTCATGATCACATTCATATCCGTTTGCGCATCTGAATCCTCATCATAATCAAGGTCCAATACCGCCTCACCCTTATACATACCCACTGAAATCGCCGCGATCATATTCTTTAAAGGATCACCCTTTAAAGCACCGTGCTTATCTTTCTTTAACACATTAATGGCATCAACTAATGCCACACAAGCACCAGTGATAGAGGCAGTACGCGTACCGCCATCGGCCTGTAATACATCACAGTCAATGGTAATAGTATTCTCACCCAACTTCTTTAAATCTAACGCTGCACGCAGTGAGCGACCAATTAAGCGTTGTATCTCAACAGTTCGCCCTGTTTGTTTACCACGGCTCGCCTCACGGCCATTACGCGTATTGGTAGAGCGAGGCAGCATACCGTATTCAGCCGTTACCCAGCCCGTGCCAGAGCCTCTTAAAAAACGAGGCACACCGCGCTCAACCGTCGCTGTACACAATACCTTAGTACCGCCGAATTCAACCAATACCGAACCCTCGGCATGTTTAGTGAAGTTGCGGGTAAACTTAACTTCACGTAACTGATCTAACTCACGACCACTTGGGCGGTGTGAAACAACACCTAATGACTGTAACTGATCAGAAATAGACTTACTCATGGATACAAAACCTTTAAATTGAAATAATTAGACGCATTATAAAACTTAGCAACTTTAGTACGACACTGCATGCACAACCACATGCAATAAACTATTCGCCATTCTAATAGAGATTGAAGCATATGACACGCAGTATGACAGCATTTAGCCGACAAGAGAGCCAACAGAGCTGGGGCACCCTTGTTTGGGAAATACGATCCGTCAATCATCGCTACTTAGAACCGAGCTTGCGCATAGCTGATTCATTGCGTGAAATAGAGCCAAAACTGCGTGAAACGCTACGCAAAACCCTCAGCCGAGGCAAACTAGACTGCTCTTTACGCCTAGAGCTAGCCTGCCAACAGCAAAGCATCAGTATCAACCAAGACAAGGCCAAGCAGCTAATAGATGCCGCACAACAACTGAGCAGCTTGTGTACGAACGCCCAGCCGATCAACACCTTAGAGGTTTTACGTTGGCCAGGTGTTATGCAAGAGGGCGAGCTAGATATAAACGAGGTAAAGCAGCAAACACTTAAGCTATTTAACCAAGCATTGGCCGATTTAAACAGCGCACGAGATAGAGAAGGCGCAGAACTGGCCACACTGATTCACCAGCGCCTAGATGCCATCAACATAGTGGTCGCAGATGTTCGCAGCAAAATGCCAGCGATACTCGCACAACAAAAAAATCTAATGCTCGCGCGCGTCAACGAGCTGCAATTAGAGCTAGAGCCAATGCGCATAGAGCAAGAAATCGCCCTGCTCGCACAAAAAGCCGACGTCGCCGAAGAACTCGATCGCCTAGACACCCACGTACAAGAAGTAAGGCGCCTACTCAATCAGCAAGGCGTTAAGGGCCGCCGCCTCGACTTCTTAATGCAGGAGCTAAATCGCGAAGCCAACACCCTCTCCTCAAAAGCGATCGTCGTCGATACCACCAACAGCGCAGTAGAACTAAAGGTATTGATAGAACAAATGAGAGAGCAAGTGCAAAACATCGAATAGCTCTTCGATAGCAAGCCGCTCACCCCAGAACACCTTAAAAAAACCTTTGTCAGCTTTTACAAAGCCTTGTAAATACAAGGCTTTTATTTCCCATTCCAAACCGGTTTGCAGATGTCCGTTACCAGTTGCTGTTTAACTGGTGCGTTACAAAAAATGAAGTTTGAGAAAAAAGTAAACAGTAGCCAACTTGATGAGTAAACTGATATTTTTATTCAGTTTCTTTTCGATAAGTTATTGAGTTTGTTATGTTCTATCCTGTTATTCATTGACCAGATGCAGAATATTAAATAGAGGCTATTGCGCTATCAATCTTAGAAACATTCTGGGAATGACTACCCAGAAAGCCCTTCAAAACAAGAGTCATTTCACAAAGAGCTGTTCTAACGGACAACGAGAGGAATGTACTAACGTAGCTAATATCAAGAAGCTTAAATAATTCGACTTTTTTCTATTAAATAGTCTAACTTTCGTTGTTCGCAATGATCTAACAACTGCAAGATAACGTGCACAGGCTTGATAAATTTGTTCTGTATTCTCAAGAAGCAATAACAGCTGATCGCACCAAGTTACTGTTTGCTAAATTGCACTGTAGGCAAGACAACTCTTGGCAAACGCAGGCGTTCACATTGGCCACTTAAAAACTCACGCCAATAAGGCCACACATGGTAACTCGCATTTTTTTTTGCAAACTCATCAATAGCAGCCTGTTCAAGCTCAGTGGTCACTTTATATTCGGCTATAAAGTATGCTTCAACAAAGGCTTTAATATCAGGATCGCTATTTTCTTTAGCGTTCACCCAGCGTGCCCCCAAACGAATATAAATACGTATCAATTGCCCATCACCATCAATATCAACCAATTCACTGCGCTGAGCAACATGCATTTGTTGCACGACTAACGTTTCAAGTTCAGTTGATTTTGGATCAAAGTGATCAGCACACTCGGCTTGGCAAGACTTAACGTACACATCCTGAATCACTAAAGTATCAATTGCCTTTTGTAGCAATTTTGATAGCTTTTTAGGCATAACACGCCTCGCGCTCAAACTCATGCGATGTAACAATCCTAGCCTTACGAGCTGTCGATGAAAAGTTCACTACTGCCACTTTTTGCCAGCTGGCTTGAGCATTGTGTTCAACACCTGCACCGGCCATCAGTTTATCTAAAGCAGCAGGCACATCCGCTGCTAAACGCAGCAGTTTATCCATTGCGTCAGATTGCATCACATCGTCTGACTCGTACTTTGAGAACGCAACAGGCCCTCCACCAAACACTTTTGCAGCGTCAGCCTGTATTAGCTTCCAGCGTTTGCGTAGCTCTTTTAGCTCAGCACCCGTTAACAAACCTTGTACCTGCTTTTTAAACGCGATCATGGCACGCTTATTAAAGCGTGCTTGCGCTGTACCCGCCTGCTCACTACCACAGCAATCACACACTGCATACTGGCTTTCAATTTGTCCTTGTTGACCCAAATGTTCAACTGCAACCTTTTCAGTATGCAGAGTTAATTGACCCATTTCACATATTGGACAAGTTTTACTTTCCATCACATATCCTCATGCGACAAATGACAAGACACCAGCAATAACAATTTGCCCGTCTTGCCTATCGCAAATTTCACATAGTATTTGTAGCGCATTTCTTTATACGCGTACTCCACCCATTCATCGCGAGATAAGCGGTAACTATCACATGCTGCCCAGGGCCCCGTTGGTTGTTGTCTACACCATTGAGAATTTATATACCGACCTTGAGTAACCGCTTGCTTAATAAGCTTTTGCACATCAGCTATCTCATAGGACAACTGCTGAACATCATTTTTACACTTTCTAGTCCATAAAATAGTACTGCTCTCACCTGTATCGAGCAAAGCCAATACATCTGTCAGCGAATATAACGGCCCATCGGAGATATAATAACTGACAACCCCAACTTCACTGGGAGGCAAACCTTCATAAGCGCTTACATTCATCATATTATTTACCATAATGGTAATTTAATCCAGTTAAAATTAAATGTTTTACCATCGCCTCTTCGTATACTTTTTTGACTTCGGCAAACACATCAAACTTTTTTCTTTGCTCGCGTTTTCTTAATAGGCTTTTTTTTACTCGCGAGTGCAGCAGCGCGCTCGGCTTTAATCCTCTCAAGCAATGCTTCGGCGCTGTTGTCACCGCTGATTAACTCAGGGTTTTGTGCGCGCCAGTCGGCCGTTAGTTCGCCGCGAAAGGCTTTGGCTAAGATGGATTGAGTGAGATTATTAACGCGCTCTAATGCGGCATTGGTTTTTTGTTCGATACTGTCAGCAAAGGCGAAGAGTTCTTCGACGCGGCGGACTATTTCGGTTTGTTCTTCGAGGGGAGGAACAGGAATTGAATAGTCCCTACATATTTCAAGAGTTAAGTTGAATTGACCCACTGTAGCTTTAGCTTTTGACTTAGTTAATTCCAGCAGAAACTCATCTCTCAAACAGATACTCAAATATTCATTCGTAACACCGCTGACAGGTCTAAAAATACTAATGGCTTGATTAATATTCCACGCTCTATGTGACTCTGGAACAATTGATACTTTTCCTAATGGAGGCCCGACTATGTTCATCAACACATCACCAGGGAAAACTTTAGAACGCTTTAGTTCGTTATCATGAACAAGCTTGGGAATAAAAGTAGGCTCAATGGAAAAATCCAAGCTACCATCGAATGTCAGGTTATACACTTTGATGTAAGGTATATCACCGCTTTTTGTCATGTGCTCTTTTTTTGGTGTAGTCCCTTTCGTTATCAAATCACATAACTGCTCAGCTCTGAACCATCGCCAATTATCAGGAACTTTAGGTGTTGAGTTATTCGCTTTAAATTCTGTTGGCTCATTATATTTACGCTTTTCTTCCGTAAAGTAAGCTTTATGTTGTTTCGCTATTTGACCAAGATCGACATTCAAAGAGCCATTCTTACCCCGCCACTCCTCGGTCAACTTCCCGCTTACGGCGGCGGCGAGGACGGATTGGCGGAAAGTTTTTAGGATTTTGGGAATGCGGTCAAGGCGGGCTTTGGTGGTTTCTACTTGTGCCAGCAGAGTGTCGAGTTTATCGGCGATGACTTTTTGTTCGGCTAGAGGAGGGATAGGAAATTCGAGTTCTTTTAAAAATTTAAAATGCCTTGAGTAACCTTTATCTGGTATTTCCAGGTTATTCAATTCATAAAATGCAATTCGAGGGTGAAGGTATTCATGTGGTAATAAAAGCTTTGTACCATCAGCTCCTGGAACAAACACAAAGTCTACCCATTTTATATTTCTTGTGTGATCACCAAATACAATTACAGGCTTCTCTAATTCTATTAATTTATCACTGTCGTCGATGTACCCAGAAATAAACTCTTGGCCCTGATCAATCACAGGGTATAAACCTGACGCTTGGCAATCTTTGGTTTTTACTTTGATTCCATTTGTTGAAATCTGATCAAAACAATCAGCAGCAATTCTTTGAATCCATCCTTCTGGCAAATTAACATCACTCATTAATTCACCCCCTCCAACGCCGCTAACAACTCATCCAATTCACCTAGCGCCGCAGTAAGCTCGTCTTTCGCTTCATGCGCTAGCTCCTCTGGCGCTGGCAAATCCGCCGCATCGACACTGTCTTTGTCTTTTAACCAGCTGATATCTAGCGAGTCGCCTTTAGTATTGGCAATCCAATCGCGGCTAAAGCTGCGCCAACGACTATGTAGCAGCTTGTCATCAATCCCTTCGTTTTCTAGCGCCGCTTGCTTATCAACCGCAATTTGTTCCGCGCCAAAGCTGTATTCACCTTCACTGCGGGTACTGGTACCATCAGCGCTGCATCCAAACACTGTTTCAAAGGGCGTTAAGTGACTGTCGCCAAAGGGCGTGCGTTTACCAAACTTGGGCATATTAGTGCGCAGATCATAGACCCAGACGTTCTCAGTGCAGTTTTCCTGCTGGTGTTTGTCGCTCGCGCTGCCTTTGCTAAAGAAGAGCACGTTGGTTTTTACCCCCTGCGCATAAAAAATACCGGTGGGCAAACGCAAAATAGTATGCAGGTTGCATTTGTTCATTAGATCGCGACGCACCTCTGTGCCCACGCCCGCTTCAAATAAAACGTTGTCGGGCAGCACCACAGCAGCGCGGCCACCCGCTTTTAAATTGCGATAAATGTGCTGCAAAAACGCCAGTTGCTTGTTACTGGTTTTATAAGTGAGGTCGTCGCGGGTATTGCTGGCTTCACCGCCTTTGCTGGTGCCAAATGGTGGGTTGGCAAGAATAATGTCGCAGCTGGCTAAGGCTTTACCGGCATCGCCTAAGGCGTTACCTAAGTGAATGACGCCTTCATCTTCTCCTTCCATGCCATGTAACAAGCAATTCATTAACGCTAAGCGGCGCGTGTTAGGTACTAGCTCTACACCCACAAAGGCTTGGTTTTTTTGAAACTGCGATTGTTTGCTGGTTAAGTCAAAATAGTCGTCGCTCTGATCGCGCATGTATTGGTCGGCAGCCACTAAAAAACCTGCAGTACCCGCAGCGGGGTCTTGAATGGTTTCGCCAATTTGTGGTTTGATGCAGCGCACCATGGAGTTAATCAGTGCGCGCGGGGTGAAGTATTGGCCAGCGCCTGATTTTGTCTCGCTGGCGTTCTTCTCCAATAAGCCTTCGTATAAATCGCCTAGGCCGTCTTTCGCGGCACTAAACCAGTCAATTTGATCTAGTGCTTTGATCATTTGCTCTAAGTGGCGCGGCTCGCGCAGGCGAGTTTGGGCATCGGCGTAAATAGCGCTGATCAATGGATCTTCGTGTACTTGTACTTCTTTGGTTTGGCCTGGGTTTTCTGGGTCGGCTTCTAAACGCTTACCCGTAGACAGCGCTAACAAGATTATTTTGTAATCGTTAAGCAGATTGATGCCGGACTTTTCATTGATATCCGTCCAGCGACAGCCCTCTGGTAATGGGTGTTTCTTTAAAGTGCCCGCCTCGGTGTTTTCGTGCACCATTTTAATAAACAGCAGCAGTACTAATTCGGTAACGTAATCGCTGTAGTTAATGCCGTCGTCACGCAATACGTCACACAAGTTCCAGAGTTTTTGTACTATATCGTTGTTGGTCATAATGTTCTCTAAGTTAGTCCGTTGCTATTAACTGTGTGCCATTAATAATTTGCACAGTGACTCATTTATGTAGTAATTGGCACGGCCTATTTTTTGTTTGTTTAAAAAGCCGTGCTCTACCAGTTGTTCTAAATACTTGGTGGCGGTTATTCGCGTTACTCCGAGATCTTCGACAATAAAGTCAATTTTGGTGTAGGGGTGATTAAACAAGTTATTGAGTAAATCTTGGCTATAGAGTTTGGGCAGTTGCTCACGAATACCGCGCTTGATATTCGCCATCAGGGCTTTCATTTCCGTGATCAATGAAATGGTATTTTGTGCGGTGTCGATAATGCCATCGAGCATAAACAACAGCCAAGGTTCCCAATTGCCGGTATCGCGCACCGCTTGTAAGTTGGCGTAGTAGCCCGCTTTATGCTGAATAATAAAACGACTCAAATACAACACCGGTAAATTAAGCAGGTCTTTGGTAACTAAGTACAAAATATTGAGAATACGCCCTGTGCGACCATTGCCATCGTAAAATGGATGAATGCTCTCAAACTGATGGTGGATAATCGCCATTTTTACCAGTGGGTCGGCGTCACACAATTCATCGTCATTGATAAATTGCACTAGGTTATCCATCAAGCTGGCGATTTCATCGCCATGCTGTGGCGGGGTGTACACCACTTCACCGGTACGGGCATTTTTCAAATCAGTACCCGGCAGTTTTCGCAACCCTGCGGTGTTATGCTCAAGGTTTTGCTGAATGGCGAGAATATCGCCCAAGCGAATGAGCTTACTTTGGCGCGCACTGTGAAAACCTTGTTTTAATGCAAAGGCGTAATCTTGTACTTCTTTGGTCGCGGGGTTGCTAATGGTTTCTTCAAATAGATCGGCTTTGTAAAGTTCATCATGAGTAGTCACGATGTTTTCGACTTCAGAGCTATCTTTTGCCTCTTGTAAGGCCAGCGTATTGATTAAAATAGCTTCATTGGGAATGCTCGCCGCCACACCTTTTAGTTCGGCTAAGTAACGATGCGCTGCAGCCGTTTTTTTGAGTACCGCGCGCGACTCCCATTGCTCAATGTCAGCCAGTGGCAGCGGTGCGATAAGCGTAGACATAGATAAATTTCTTCCTTTTTTATACCTGAGGGTAAAGATATGTATAAATTTCACCGTAAATTATACATATCATTCATCTAATATATAGTTTTTCTATTTATTTATATATGTTGAGGCCTTTGCACGAAGTAGCGAGCGAAGGTGAGATAAGGCAAAAACAGACGAAAAACCGGAGTTTATAGTTATAAATGAGGATTTTGAGTCTGTTTTTAACGCAATATCATCGAGCGCAGTAATCGTGCAAAGGTCTCATGTTAGCGCTACGCACTGAGTGGTGACCAAATAGCTTCACTAAGTTCTTCTAACACAGTATCGAGTTGATTATCCAATACTTTATCAAGCTGTTTAGCGCCGCCGTTATCGCCAAAGCGGTTATTGACAAAGTCACGGTCGATAATCACTTCGTGCACTAGCTGTTTGGCTAGGCGATCAAGCCATCGACGCTGATTGGGATTGAACTGATGATTTTGGTAAATGCGTTGCATCCCTTGCGCAACTCGTGTTTCAAAGGGTATTAGCGGCTCGCCAAATGCCGCCTGACGAATATGCCCGATGATGCTAGCAGCAATGTCTTGATTCGTTTGCTTGCGCACCGCACTGCGTAATGTTACCTCTGTGTAACCGGCACCATCAAGCAATAACCTGACTTCTTTTAGCTGCTCACGCGTCAAATCACGAGGTTTGTTGGCAATAACCGACAAGGCGGCGCTTTGGTTTAGCTGCACTTTAATAAATTGATTGAAGCTTTCTAGGTAGTCTTCTGGCTTTTGATAAGCACCGTAACTTTGATCACGATCACGAATTTCATCTTCGTGTTCAGATATCACGGGCTGGCGCTCGCTGCCCAATAACAGGTTCACTTGCGTTAGCTGATCAAGCAAACCGCTGTGCTGGCTAATAAAGCCAGCCGCTTGTTTAGGGCCTAGCTCCTGCAGATGTTTGTGTAGTGTTTTGGGCTCTACACCCCAGACCTCTTGGAGCTCACCGAGTTTTTGCTTTAGTTCAGGTATTTTTTCGGATTTTTTCTCCGCTTTGCGCAGCACACGCATCACTTTTTGGCTAAGTTGGCTGAGCACAACATCGGCATGGCTTTGCTCTGGGCTATCACCTGGAGCATTAAGGGCGCGCTCTAGCTGCTCTGGATTAGTCATTTCATCAACCAATTGCGCTAACGTGATATTTGGATCTTTCACTAGCGGCTTCATGGTATTCACCTGCGCTAGTGCTGCGTAAATATCCACAGGGTCGTAAATACGAAACACGGTTTTGCCAATATCGTCGCAGCGGCGCGTCGCACGTCCTACCATTTGCTCGTACAAAATCCGCGACTTCACTCGACGCATAAATACTAGGTTACAGATTTTAGGTACATCTATGCCGGTGGTAAGCAAATCAACGGTAATAGCAATGTTCGGATAGCGCTCGTTTTTGTACTGGCGTATCAGCTGTTCTACCTTGTCGCTCTGGCCAGTAATTTTGGTCACTGCCGCTTGGTTGTATTCGCCGTTGTAGAGTTCTTTAAAGGCTTCATCTAACAGACGTTTAATCATATCAGCGTGCAAATCGGTGGCGCAGAAAATCAGCGTTTTCTCGTCGCCAAAAGGGTCTATTTCTTGTACTAATTGCTGGCAAATCACACGGTTGAAGTTTTCGTTTATGACACGCCGGTTAAAGGCTTCAACGTCGAAACTCAGCTCGTCTTCCAGTTCGGCACTTTGCACTTCCCCAGTTTTAGTGTTGATCGCACTGACGTTATCGCCCTTGGCAAAGGTAATCCCATTTCGTGTGAGCAAGGTTTGGTAACGAATGGGCGGTTCGTGGTCAATAAGCCAGTCATCGGCAACTGCTTCGCGATAAGAGTAGGTATATACCGGCTTGCCAAAAATTTCGCTGGTATGTTTGGCTGGCGTGGCCGTTAGGGCAATTTTTACGGCATCAAAATATTCAAGCACCCGACGATAGCTAGAAAGATACTGTCTGGCGTCGCGGGTAGCGAGCTCACCTTCTGTCATTTCTTGATCTAGGGTATAACCGCGGTGCGCTTCGTCTATGATGATACAATCAAACTGATCAATTGGCGGCGGGCTGTCGCTATCAGTACGCTTGACCATCGCTTGTACTGTAGCCACCTGAACACGGGTTTCTGCTTGTGTTTTCATATCGCCAAGCTCAGCCACGTTGTAAATTTTCGATAGCGTGTGGTTTTGCTCAAGCGGTGCTTCGTTGAAGGCATCAATCGCTTGCTGCCCTAAGGCGGTTCGGTCAACCAGAAATAAGATACGCTTAAAGCGCTCGGTTTTTAAAAAGCGGTACATTAAGCCAATGATGGTTCGCGTTTTACCTGTACCTGTTGCCATCGCCAGTAATGCATTGCGCACGTCTTTTGCTAGCGCGTTTTCCACTGCGACAATGGCTTTTTGCTGATAGTCTCGTACTTTCAAATAACCAAAGGGCTCTGCTTCAAGTTTTTTTCGGGCTTGTTCTTTACTGCGCTTGAGTAGGTCAAGCAAGCCATCAGGCGTATGAAATTTTGGTAGTGCGCGCTTAGTATTAGCAGTGTCGCGTACGTCGCGAAACCAAGTACCGGATTGCTCTTTGAGTTGCGGCACAAAGGGCCGCCCATTGCATGAATAAACAAACGGCACTTTGTAATGGCTATCGCTTTCATCTGGCCAAGCGATTGTCATGCCTGCCAGCTCCCATGCTCCCACTAAAGGCGTTTCTAGATTAAAGCCTTTGCTATAGCGCTCCGCCTGTGAAATTTTTCCGGCAACGTTGGTGTTTTCTTTTTTCGCTTCAACTACTGCAATGGGGGTAAGACCCGCAAATAATACGTAATCTGCCCGGCCTATTTGTCCATTAAGCTTTGTCGGCCACTCGGCAATAGCAATGTTTTTGCCTTTTTGCGGTCTAGTACCACTTTTGAAAGTAAAGGCCTCACTGTCTGCTTGCCAGCCAGCTTCTGTTAATTGTTGGTCAATCAATATTCGCGTTAGCGCCTCATCTAACACTATGTGCTGTGTTGCGGCCTGTGTATTGCTGTTCAATTGCTGGCGTTGCGCTGCCTGCACTTTTTCATCTTGGCTACTCAATTGGGCCTGAAGCGCCTTAATTTTAGCCTCATAATCTTGCTGCTGTTGACTAACAATCTGTTCGTGCGCCACCGCCTGTTCAGCTAGTGCGCGAGACTCTTCATCCATTGCGTGAGCAAGTGCTTCATATTCATCTTTTTCTTTACCTATCAGCTCATTGAGTTGCTGACTAGAGCCCAAATCAAGATTGGCTTGTTGTAGATCATTTTTCAGTTGCGCAATTTCACTTTGTAATTTACGCAGCTGTTCACTGGGATCTGTCGGCGCTATAAATGGGCCGGGCTTAAACGCTGTACCTGCTTTACCAAAGGACTGATGAAACCAGATAGCTAATTTACGGGCGACAACCAAGCCGCTAATGGCTTCTTTATGTTGGGTTTTAAATTGGTGAGTGGCTTTATTGCCCTCTATGCGCAGTGTGTGAAAGAGTTCACGTACGACAGGCTCTAACCTCAATTCACGATTTATTTTGTAGAGTAGATCAGCTTGTGTTGTTTGTTCATCAAAGGACAACCCAACCAACGCTGCCATATGCTGTGCTAGGGCTTCGCCAAGCTGGCGCAACTTTATTAATGTTGTATTCGGGTCACTGACAAAAGCTCGTTCCGCTGATAGGGCTAGCTCTTCGAATAGTGGGTCGTGCTCTGCAAGAAAATCAAAGTTACTGGTTTGATTAGCCAATATCATAAACTCAAAACTCCCTGTTTTATTTCAATTTGCGCAACTTAAACACTTGCTTCATCACTCATTTATTTGACTATCAAATCAATGACTATCAAATCAATCACACAATTTATCTCGCACCATAAACCTTGTAAATTATCACTGCTGTCTACCCTAGCATGATTATGTTTTTTCTCAACTTATTTAAGTTTAAGGTCAAGAATAGACAGTTTCATTTATTCATTAAACGTTAAACGCCGATTGTTTCATGGCTTGCTCGGCTCGGCTGATCCCTAGCCGCTGAGCAACGGTTTGCCATTGCTTAACCGCAATTAATACTTCATCGTAAATTTGCGTAGCTTGGGTTTGCGAAAGTCGGAAAAAGTCTTTTACGTCAAAGGCTAATTGGTAGTCTAAATCGTTGTCTGCATCGGTAATGTTTAGATGTAAGCCATGCTTACCCACTATCGGGTTTAAATCATAAGCGGGTGATAACTTCCAACCATTCTTTGTTAATAAAAACCCATGGTTACGCAGGTGATCATCCGTGTTGGACACCGCAATATTAAACACGATACGCCGCCATAACTGTGCTAAATCAGCTTCGGTTTGTGCACCACAATTGGAAATAAATTCAGCAATCTCTAAATAGCTGGCACCTTGAGATTGTTCACCATCATAGTATTGCAGTTGAGTCATGGCCGATGAAAAATGCAGCCGCTGATCACCGTCGCGGTCAAACCGTTTTGTTAAAAAGGTATGATGCCCCGAGGAAAACTGCCTAATCTCACTTGGAAACATGTCAACACCTGCCGCCAACGCCAATTTATAACAGACCATCTCCCACGCCCCGACATCATGGGTATCATTTAAATTGGGAAACTTGGCAATCCACAAGTGGCCTTGTTCATCTGTCACACAAGCCTTGGGCCTTGCACCGCCTAATGAAGAACCTGGAGATATCAGCATCTTCAACCAGCGGTAGTACTCGTCACTATCGATGTTATCGTCTTTTTCAATCTGCATTGCTGCGTGCTCTAGCTCTCGCAGAGAAGCCATTGGCGGCGCAGCAAACTCAGCGTTGTCGTCCAAAAAAGCATCCGATTCTGCTCGTTTAAATCGAATACCTCCCATCCGATAAGAGTCATGTACACCCAACAGGTAATCCAACTCGTTTAATCGACTTGTTGCTCGAATGCCTTTGCGCGCTTCAATGGCCGCACGCCGCTGCATTAAAATACGTCCCCATCTATCAGGCGATGAATCAAGAAATGCACGGAAGTTTATATCGGCCTCATCGTTGTATAGCTCACCAGAGTGAAGCGTCAGCATTGGATCAATTTGCAAGCGATAGGCTGAAGTTAAAAATGCTTTATCGTAGGCAAAACTAAACACGCCACCTCGGCTTGAATCGCTGTAAGAAAGCAGCCCTATTAGCAAAGGTGCTTCAATTGGCTGCCAGCCGGCATAGACTTCGACGATTTCACGGCTCATCTTGAACCTTCCAGCAATTTTATATTTTGCAGCTTGATACCGACCTCATCATGGGCGGCCATTTCTGCAAAATTACTCTCCATGCCAAGAACGGCCATAATCTTTAAGTAAGTGCCTATGGCAACGCCAGGCTCACCTGCAAAGACTTTGTTCACGGTTTTATGATCAAAGCCTGTACGTTCACACAACAGCTTTTTTGTAAAACCACGTCGTTTCATCGCCAACAGCAAATCTTCACCAAAATGATTCAGGATTTTGCGCTGCTTTGGAAACAGTACATTGTGCAAATCACGCTTAGCCATATCACCAACCTAAGGGACTATATTCCCATTATTTAACCATTACTGGGAATATAGTCCAACCTTGAAGTCAAATCAACTCTAACACACAAAATAAGGGACTGTATTCCCACTTTAAAGGTAATAGTTGGATTAATATCCTATTTTCAGGTTTTAGCTAAGATAATAGAGAGAGAAACTGCATGCTATAAACCACCAAATTACACTTTTATGCGCTTAAAAATGTAAAATTTTGCACTTTTATGCGCGTAAAAGTGTGATTTAGCCTGACAGCTCATGTCGCTATAACTTACCATTTTGTTATTCGCGAGTTTTTGCAACACTGCTTTGATTTTAAAACCAGTCTTCACTTTGCGCAAACACTGTAATCAACTGTTGTTTTAACACGCTTATATCTAGCTCTTTTTGGCCGTAGCATATCAGATAAACAGGGTATGAAAACTGTGGGGCATCACCTGTTAGCTCTAGCAGGCCTTGTTCTAAGTAGCGCTTGACTACTCTGGTGCGAAAATAGCCGCTGCCACCAGCATTTAGAATCACTTGTAGTGCCACTGGGCCTAGGCTGATGGCGATATTCGCACGGGCTAACTCGGGCAGTGCGGCATCGTGTAGCTTTTTGTATTGCTCGCCCCAGTCGATGTAGATATAAGGCTCACTTTGCGCTTTGCCTTGTACTCTGATCAGTTTTTCATCAAGTAAATGCTCGACTATCATTTTAGAGCTGTATTCTACTTGGTGCACTAACGCCACATCTAAACGGCCGCTGCGCACTTGCTCACACAGCTGTTTGCTATCGCTCACCTCCACCTTTAATGCCTGTTGCGGGTTGGCCTTATTTAGCTCTATTACCCACTTCGCGGCGATGGGGTTCCACAGTGTTAAATCAACGCCTATCGCCAAACTAGTTTTACTGCTATCAGGTAGCGGTAAATCTCGTTTCGCGGCGTGCCATGTCTGTACTATTTGCATGGCGTATGATGTGAATTGCTCGCCGTGTTTGGTCAGAGCTGCACCACTTTTATTACGAACAAATAATGCACACTGCAGCTCTCTTTCTAGCGCCTTTATGCGTGCGGTCACCGTTGTTTGCGTCACATTTAGCTCAATAGCTGCGCCGCTGAAGGTTTTGCTTTGGCAAATAGCCAAGAATGTTTTTGCACTAATATAATCCATGGCACTCACTTGTTATCAAAATTATGAATAATATTCTATATTAAAATTCATTATACATATAACAATGACTCAGCTAGTATTTTTCGCTCTAAAACAGGGCATCAAAACATAGAAGATGGTGCATTTTTCTTCACTAGATAGCATGCAAGGTAACAGCTTAATGTCAGTATTAAACGAATTGCGACTATATTTAGGTTTGCCTGTTAGTCGCTCTTCATTAAAAGATATGCTCGCAGCATCCATAGCGGCTTTATTAGCGATTTTATGTGTACTTTACTTCTCGCAATTAGTGCTTATCTACCTTGATACGACACTGCATTTAACCTTTTTTAATGCTTATGTTGTCACTTCAATCGCAGCGACTGCGGTGTTAGTTTTCGCGGTGCCGCACGGTGCGCTGTCCCAGCCTTGGGCGGTGATCGGCGGTCATCTATTGAGTGCGTTTGTCGGTGTTGTATGTTTTAAATACATCGACAACCAATTACTGGCCTGTGCGGCTGCGGTTTCGCTCGCTATTTTATTAATGTCATTTTTTAGATGTATTCACCCACCCGGTGGGGCGACAGCATTAGGTGCGGTGCTCGGTGGTGAAGCTATTCATGATTTAGGTTTCAGTTATTTATTAGTGCCGACCCTGCTTAACTGTACTATTGTGTTAATAGCGGCGATGGTGATTAACTATCCGTTTGCTTGGCGGCGCTACCCTGCTCATCTTTATTTTAAAAACAACCGGGCAGTCAGTATCTCCCCGGGAGATCGTAAAAATGAAATCACCACTGAAGATTTTTTAAAGGCAATTAACGAGCACGGCTCTTATATTGATATTACCGATGAGGGCTGGGCCGATATTTTTGAAAACGCCAAACGCCACGCTGAATTAGATACTGAGCACCCTACTCAGCTTGAAGTTGAGCACGCTTACAGCAATGGCCGCCTAGGTAAGCAGTGGCAAATTAGACGCATCAGTGTTATCGACAAAAAAAGTATTCAATTTACAGTGTTGACTGGGCTGCAATCGGGCTTATTGGCTCAGTGCTCACATGATGAGTTCCTAGCGTGGGCCAAGTTTGAAGTATCGCTAGATAATAATGTCTGGGTAAGGTCCACTTAGAGCAGTTAGCTTGTTGAAAATCATTATCTTATCTTAATTGATACATGCTATTTTAACCCGTATAAATATCTTGATAAGGTTTGCCAGCGATGAAAAACATCCCCACTGATCTATTACGCACCTTTACTACCATTGTCGATGTTGGCGGTTTTACCCAAGCAGGTGAGTTATTAGGGCGCTCGCAGCCGGCCATTAGCTTGCAGGTAAAACGATTAGAAGAGATGTTAGATGCGCAGCTCTTTCATAGAACTGGCGGTTTAAAACTGAGCGAAAAAGGCCATATATTGTATAACAGTGCCTGTAAAATGCTGGACATTAACGATGCAGTGGTCGCGCGCTTATCGACACCTAAGGTTAGCGGTACGGTGCGTTTAGGCACACCTAATGATTTTGAAGTATCCTTTTTACCGGTTTTATTATCAAAGTTCTCTCGTGCCTACCCCGATGTCAGCCTTAATGTGGTCTCTGATGTCAGTATTAAACTGCGCGCAGAATACCAAAAAGGCGCGCTCGATTTATTGATGTCAGTTGATGATTACCCAAGCCATAAATTCGCTGAGGATGATTTTATTATTGAGCGCTTATCTTGGGTATCAGACCCAGCCTTTAGCCTAGATAAAAACCTACCCATCCCTTTAGTGCTGTACCCTGAGGGTTGTATTTATCGCAAGCGCGTCACTAGCGCATTAAACAAAGCAGATATTGCATGGCGAGTACCTTATTGCTCATCTAGTTTATCTGGGCTGCAATCAGCAATTAAAGCGGGGCTAGGTATTAGCGCGCTGGTTGCCAATACCATCCCAGATATGCTGCATACAGATGAGGATAAGCAATTGCCAGAGCTAGGGTTAGTCACTATTGGTTTTAATTATAGTGAGCTATCCCCCGCCGCCGCTCTACTGCTCGATTATTTACGCAAAGGTTTAAAGCACAGCCAGAGCCATCGTACAGCCAGCAATTTTAGCTATAGCGACAACACCCTGCTGCCTGCTAGCTAAGCCTGCACTTAGTGTGCGATATTTTGGGTTTTAGCCTTTGATGATATTGTGCTCAGGGCCAAATGGGAACTTAGTGATATTCTCCACACTGTCCTCACCAACCACTAAGATATCGTGCTCACGATAGCCCCCAGCGCCTGCTAAACCTTGCGGTAGCATCAGCATTGGTTCCATCGATACCACCATCCCAGGCTCAATAATGGTATCGACATCCTCGCGTAGCTCTAACCCTGCCTCACGGCCATAATAGTGGCTAAGCGTACCAAAAGAGTGGCCATAACCAAATGTGCGGTACTGCAACACATCATGTTTTTGATAAATCTCATTGAGCTCTGCCGCTATATCACTACAGCGAGCGCCTGGACGAATCAGCTGCAAACCTCGACGATGCACTTCACAGTTGATTTCCCATAATGCTAGATGGCGATCACTGGCATACTCACTAAATAACGTGCGCTCTAGTGCGGTGTAATAACCTGCTATCATTGGAAAGGTATTAAGGCTGAGTATATCTCCTGCGGCCACTTTGCGACTGGTCACTGGGTTATGGGCGCCATCGGTATTAATACCCGATTGAAACCAAACCCAAGTATCCATTAATTCACCATCTGGGTATGTTTTAGCTATTTCACGCACCATTGCCTGCACACCTAGCAGCGCAATTTCATACTCGGGCACACCAACGCCTATGGCATCGCGAATAGCAGCACCGCCTATATCAGCAACGCGCGCTCCGTGTTTAATCACTGCAATTTCCTCAGCAGATTTCACCAAGCGCATTTGCATCGTTGGCACAGCAATATCAACAAAATGGGCAGAGCAAAATGCCTGTTTCATTTTTTCCAAGTTGCTCAGTGACATATGGTCAAATTCAACAGCGATATTGCCGCCATCTTTAATTAAGTTTTTCAGCGCATAGAAGAAGTTATCTTTTTGCCAATCAGTGTAGACAACATTATCACCTAACTGGTTACGTCGATAAGGCTGGCCGCCATCGATGTTTGCCGTCACTGTGGTGTAGTTATCCGCGGTGACAACCAAACCATAATCACGACCAAAGCGGCAATAGACAAAATCACTGTAATAATTAATATTGTGATAAGAGGTAAACACTGCCGCTTGAATGTCATTTTGCGCCATATAACGGCGAAGCTTAGCTAAACGAGCACTCAGCTCTGCTTTAGAAAAGGTCGGTTGTACTTTATCGCCATTGGCAATCGACAGGGTTTGTGGCATCTGCATGGTGAGAATCCTTATATTATTGACTCAAAACACTACGAATAATGTCAAGTTCAGTTGGAGGTATAACCGCTAACAAGCCAGTTTATTCACTGCAGATTAGCGCCAACTTAAACATAATAGAAATCAATAGTTCTAATGATGGCATTTATAATATTAATGCCTATCGCTCACGCCTTACTGTCAATCAGCGTTTTTAGGATGATTACTTTGCACAATCTAGTCGCTATCTGACAACAGTGGCTATCTGGCAACAGTGGCTATCAGCAAGCAAGAAGCTCAGCTCAGCTAAACTAAACAAGAGCCTGGTTAGTTTTGTGGTGCAGATTTTCTTATATAAAAATTATCATTTTGTTGAAAACCAAAGCTTTTCACTCTAAATGACAGCAGTGATGCAGCTGCTTTATTGACGTACATATCACTCACATTGATCGCCACAAAGTTATGTAATGATTGAGTAACGCTGCGCACAATGCGCTCGCCATTACTAGTATGTAACCCTGCTAGTACTGCACTATTGATTAATAGCGTGATGACAAAAACCAGCCTAAAACTGACTTTCTTAGTTTTATGACGTAACTTTTGTTGAGCAATAATAGCACCGGGCCAGCCACATAATAATGAACATAAATGCAGGCTACTTTCAGGTGTACGCCATGTATTTCTCATCGCCGCTTTTTTATCTTTCGCATATAAAAAATAAGTAAACACGCTGGCAAGCACAAAAATAGCCGTGATAATTAAGGGAGTGTAACCAAGATAATACGAGCTAGCTAAAGCAATAACTAGCGCGTAGTTAGGTAAGTAATAGTACTTCATCATGTCTTCTTGCTAATGCTATTAACAGTATTTAAACGCCTTTGACACTGTACAAAGGCTATCCTAATTACTTTAATGTAAATCAGATTTAAGCAACGCTTTAAGGTGTGACACCACTGTCCTGCCTAAAGCGCTAACAGCATAACCACCCTCTAGCAGCGAAATAATTCGCCCTTGGCTATGTTTTTCTGCCAAGGCAACGAGCTTTTCAGTTAGCCAATGGTAATCGGTATCAAACAGTTGATGCGATGAAATATCATCCGCGGCGTGGCCATCAAAGCCAGCTGATATCAAGATAAGCTGTGGCGCAAAGTCATCAATCACATCAAACCATGGCTCAACACCTTGGCGATATTCAGCGCTACCGGTATTGGCACTTAGCGCAACATTATGAATATTAGCAGCGCACTCTTGCGTGCCATTAAAAGGATATAACGGGTGTTGAAAGCTAGAGCACAAAAGTATTTTAGGGTTGCCCTGCACAATATCTTGCGTGCCGTTGCCGTGATGCACATCAAAATCAATGATCGCTACGCGCTCTAAATTATACTCACTAATAGCATAGTGCGCCGCAACTGCGACATTGTTGAAAAAGCAAAAACCCATCGCCTCACCTTTTGTAGCATGATGCCCTGGGGGCCTTACGGGGCAAAACGCAGCACGATGCTTTTTTTGCATGATCAAATCAACTGCCATAATACCCGCACCTGCCGCGAATTCTGCCGCTGCTAGGGTTTGAGGCATCATATACATATCATCGTCTATCTCATAGCTACCTTGTGTCGGTGCCTTGCTATACAAGTGATCGATATACTGTTGATCATGCACCGCTAACAATTGCTCACTGCTCACTTTATCGCACTGGTATTCTGGACAGACAAACCGCAGCCCTGAGCTAATTAATTGATCATTAATTGCATATAATCTAGCGGGGCATTCAGGGTGTTCTCCCATATCATGGGCCAGGCATTGCGGGTGGGATATAATGGCGACCGACATCTGCTCTCCTTTTCAACGAAGTTTATTTATTGTTGTTGCTCATTCAATGCTAATTCAAAATATATCTCATCAACATTTTGCACCATTTTAGTAAAGCCAAAATCTAGAAATATATTTTGCATCAACAGATTATCACTGCGAGTATAGGCCATCATCGAGATAAGGCCGCGATCTTTGGCTATTTTTATTAACCATTTCAACAAGGTTCTGGCCATGCCTTTACCGCGCTGCTCTTCTTTGACGACAAACGCAACCTCGGCACAGTGTTTTTGGGCAATATAATAGTAACGCCCTACTGCCTGTATGTTCTCATAGATGCCAAACTCACTGACAATACATAAGGCCACATCTTTGCGCTGATCAACACTGACCAGTGATGATGAGGTCTCACGTGACATTCGTGTCGGCCGGTGGTTATAACGCATCAATAGCGTTTCTTTATTATGCGAGTAAAAGAAGCGTTGCAGGTTACCTTCATCCGCTGGCACTAGGCCTCGTAAAATATACCTTTCATCTTTGAGTCGTAATTTAATAGCCGAAATAGGGCCTAGCTCAGGTATACAACCTGGCGCCGTTTTTTGATAATCAGGTACCCGAAAACGGGTGCGAGCTTGCGCTAATAACTCATCTCTAAATTTAGGGTGAGCTATTTTTATCAGCTCTAGGGCGCGCTCGCGAATACTTTTACCGCGCAGTGGCGCAATACCATATTCAGTGACCACATAATGCACATCGCCGCGAGAGGTGACAACACCACTACCCTCACTTAAACAGGCGGTAATTTTTGACACTGTGCCATTAGATGTCGTTGAAGGTAGCGCAATAATTGGCTTGCCGCCTTTACTTAATGAGGCGCCACGAATAAAGTCAACTTGGCCGCCAATACCACTATAGAATTGATAACCTATAGAGTCTGCAACCACTTGGCCTGTTAAATCCACTTCAATTGCCCCATTAATGGCAACCATATTGTCATTTTTAGCAATGTTCACTGGCGAGTTAACGTATTCAGAGGTATGAAATTCGATATGCGGATTTTTATCCACAAAATCATACAGCCGCTGGCTGCCCATGCAAAAACTGGTGACCACCTTACCTTTTTTCAGTGTTTTTTTGCTGTTGTTAACCACGCCTGATTCAACTAAGTCGATCAAACTATCACTGAACATTTCAGTGTGTACGCCTAAATCTTTATGGTGGTTTAAATAACGCAACACAGCATCCGGTACTTTGCCTACGCCTAGCTGCAAAGTGTCGCCATCTTCTATTAACAACGAGACATATTGGCCAATTTGCTCGGCAACACGGTCAATTTCACTAGGCTCTATTTGTGGTATGGGCGCATCGTAGTCAAAGAAATAATCAATTTCATCTTTATGGATAAACGCCTGCCCGAATGTGACCGGCATTTTCGAGTTAATTTGTGCAACCACGACTTTGGCAGCTTTTGCCGCCGCTTTTACAATATCAACAGAGACGCCTAAAGAGCAATAACCAAATTCATCAGGTGGGCTGACCATAATCAGCGCAGCATCAAGCCTTAATACACCTTCGTTGAATAGATGCGGGATCTCTGATAAAAAACAGGGGGTGTAATCAGCATAACCTGCCGCGACTTCTTCACGCACGCCCTCACCTAAAAACATCGAATTAATTTTAACTAATTCTCGATGCTTAAGCTGCGCCCATGCAGGCTTACCAAGAGTAAAAATATGAACAAACTCTAAGTCATTTAAATCCCCAGGGTTATTCAATAAGTCATCGATTAACGCACTAGGCACCCCAGCGTTAGAGCCGATAAACACTCTATTACCAGAAGCTAGCACCTTATCCCACTGCAAAGCACAAGACTTAGTCATTGTTTAAACATCCATCATCAACATGAGAAGTACAAGTATAACTAATAATAGCCGCTAAACGCTCAATATCTCGCTAGCGATTAACTTTTTCTCAACGAGCGTAAAAACAGACCTAGGCCGCCAACAGCTAATACTAAGATAACGATAAGATCAAAAGAAGACATAGTACGCAAGCTAAAGCGTACCGTAGAGATCACCCCAAATATTAAAGCGGTTAAAGAACCTATTGATAGCAACCAGCCTAAAATATTTTTGGAGTTATAAAAAATCAGCCCCACACCAAAGATAAAGGGAATTAATACCATACCACCGGTGATACCGACATTACTGCCATAGGCACTAACACTATAAAACCGTGAACCTAAACCAAAGTTAGATGACACCGTTATGGCATTAAGCAACATATAAAAACCGCCACACATCATCATCAAACCAATAAAAAAAGAGCCTATACCACCAGAACTGCCACCTGCACCATTCATTACTAGCCTACCGCCTTTATATTTAATTTATTATGCTCAGCTAATCACCCCTTAACTCGCTCTATTAAAACCTGCGATGTAAGAAACATTTACTGTAGGTAGGACAGTACAGAACAACCGTATTAAATGAAATAAAATAGTGTGTCACTTTAGTAAACGGGCTATGCGCCCGCTTGTTATATGGCGAAGATATAATATATTGTGATAATCACAGCTACTTCTTTATAGGTAGTACCACTAATTCAAACCAAAATACCTCGAGCTGTTTGATAACATTTATAAAATCCACATGCCCCACAGGTTTAGTAAGATAGGCATTAACACCAAATTTATAACTTTCTATTACATCTTGATCGCGCTTAGATGTCGTCAACATTACAACAGGTATATGTTTAAGGTCATCATCTGCTTTTATGTAGTTTAATGTTTCAATTCCCCCCATGACAGGCATATTAATATCCAGCAAAATCAAATGAGGTTGATCATCGCTAGCATTTCGCCCATTTAATATCTCAAGCGCTTCTGCACCATTATTAGCGATGAGAAGCTCCACCGATATAGCCCCATCTTCAAGGGCACGCTTTATCATTGTTTGATCAGCTTTACTGTCATCAATCAACATCACAGTCGCTCTTTTTTTACTCATTAATTAATACTCCTGATATATTGGGCAACTGTATAATAAAAGTAGCTCCTTGCATTACCGATGATTCAACCCGTATAGAGCCGCCTAAGCGTTTAATTATTTTTTCAACGATAGCTAAGCCTATACCAGTCCCTGGATAATCTTCTGTGGAATGTAGTTTTTTAAAGGCGCCGAATATTTCATTTAACTTTTTATCATCTATACCAATACCGTCATCACTGATATATAGCTCAATAAAATCTTCATTAACTTGATCGTCAAAATCTATAGTGATTTGCGGTACACATCCTTCCTTACTAAATTTTATAGCGTTTTGTATTAAGTTTTGAAACACCAATTCTAGCTGCAGTTTATCAGCAACTATAATAGGTAATTTTTTTACTACATTTATAATAGTGCTACTTTCTTGAATTTGTATTTTTAAATTAGTTTCTACCTGTTTTAGAATACTATCTAGATTACACTCTTCAACATTAAATGCCTTTGCGCCAGCGCGCGATAACGCGAGTAAAGCTTCTATTAAATGTGCCATTCGCTCGCACGCAGAGGTTATATAGCTAGCGTCCTCTTTCATTCGTTGCTGATCACCACTTTTAACATCTTGCAGTAAGTAATCAACGAATGTTCTTATTGTTCGCAAGGGTTCCTTTAAATCATGGCTGGCAATATAAGAGAATTGCTCTAATTCTTGGTTTGAGCGCAACAGTTCACTCTGTAAATCCTTCATTGCATCAATATCAGAAAGAGAGCCTGCCATTTCAATGAAAACACCATCATTGTAATAAGGTGCTCCTTTGCCTCGATACCATCGATAGTTATTGTTTTTATCAGCAATACGGTGCTCTATATCAAACGTGGTTTTCGATTCTATTGCCTGCTTGATAGCCTTAACAGTACCTTCAACATCATCTGGGTGCAGCATATCTAAGAGCATTTTCACACTAGGCTCAAATTCTTGAGCCTGATAACCGAGCATTTCAAAACAGGAATTACTCCAATCTAATAATTCTTGTTCCGGGTCTTTTAAATGCCAAAAACCATCATGAGAACCTTGCATAGATAAATTCAGTTTTCTTAGTGCTAAGGTTAAACTCTGCTCGGCTTCTTTTCTTGCTGTGATATCTAAGAAACTACCAATAAAGCTTTTTGCTTTACCCAACTCATCAAATTCAAATACTGATTTCTTTGAAAGACACCAGATCCAGTGCCCTAATCGATGCTTAAAGCGATATTCTACTTCAAACACTTTCTCTGTATCTGTACAGTACTTTAGCTGTTCTAACTGTGAAAAGACTGTCCCTACATCATCGTCATGAAAACAGGCTTTTCTTTCATCAATCGTCATTTCGTTTACTTCATCACGGTTATAACCAAGAATTTGCGTGAAAGCTAGGTTAATATATTCACTAGTTTGACTCTGTAAGTTATAGATATAAATCCCTGTAAAGGAGGTGTTTAATGCTCTTTTAATAAATTGTTCTGACTCTTCTAGTGATTTTTGAGCGGCGCGGCGCTCAGATACATCTTCAAATAAAGTAATAGCGTGACCGGGCGTTAATTGTAGGAAAGTTGATGAGAAAACACCTGATATATTGCCATCTTCATAACTAATTGTCTCATGTTTTGAAGTTACATTATCTACTGCTGCCGATCTTAATAACGGCAGAAAATCAGTACCTTTAATTGCCGGAAAAGCAGTTTCATAATCAAGACCATAAAGCTCGTTATTGTTGATGTTCAGTATTTTATCAGCAGCTGGATTACTATCGACAAAGATCATCTTACCCGCTTGATCCATAGAGAATAGATGAATGCCTAGGGGCAATTTCTCTACTATGCTTCTGTGTTTTTGCTGTTGCTCAGCTAGCTCTTTTGTTAGCCCCTTCTTATCATTAATATCAGATATTGCACCCGATCTAAAAAGATAATCGCCACTATCATTAGCTATATTGCCTGCTTGTGTAGAAAACCATTGATAATGACCCTCTTTATGCAGCATTTGAAATTCAATATACCTAACATCACGCGGGTAACTAGGATCATAAATATAACTGGTTAATAAATCTCTATCCTCTGTGGCGACAAAGCTTAGTAAATTCTCTATCGTCACTTCCTGCTCGTCTTCGTTAAAACCGAGTAATACAAAACAACGAGGCGATAACCAAACAAAATTATCAACTATATTGAACTCCCACAACCCTTCTTTAGCAGCTGCTGTGATACGCTCGAAACGGCGATTACTCTCTAATAGTTTCTCCTTTATTGCTAGCCTTTCAGTCAAATCAACAATCGAGGCATACACAACGGGGTCCGTACCTTCCTGGCCTTTATTTAAAGTTATTTCCAGTGGGATTTGATGACCATTTTTATGCTGGCCCATTATTTTTCTACTCGATGACATAATTTTGTTATTAATTGTGCCTGTCATGAAATCGGTAATGTTGCCTTGATGATTAGCTTGCTGGCCCACGTTAAGTAATAGATCGATGGAAAAATTTTCTAATTCTGCGGGCTTATATCCAAATATACGACAAAGTGCGTCATTCGTTATTTTGATAATTCCCTGCGTATTGCAAACGGCAACACCTATATTGGAACACTCCATAGATTCACGCAAAATTCTATCTCGTTCGATCCTATCATCTGCTTTTATGATTTTTAATTTCTCATTATTCACTTCTTCCAAAGCTTTTTTTAATTGTGATGGAGAAGGTATCGATAATGCTGAAGGAATAGATTTTAAAAGATAGCAAGCTGTTAACACCGAAATTAGCGCTGTCAATAGTTTTGATAAGCCGTGAATACCATAAGACCCATGCCAGACCACGTAGATCCCAATCAGGTGGGTAATACCACAAAATGCAATAAACAGGGAAAACAAGATGAAAATTCCCTTAAATCTTAAGTCTTCGCGTTTTCTTATAAAATAAAACAGTGCAATTGGAATCGAAAAGTACGCTAAGGCAATGGTTAAATCAGACAGTACATTTAGCCAAAGAATTTCAGGCTTCCATAAATAACAATGGCCATGGGGCATATAATTGGAACTAAAAAAGTCACTAACGGCATTACCCATAAAAATCAGTCCTTTACATGAAAATAATCTTGATGGTTTTCACTTTAAAGTAACGATAAAAACAATCATATTTATTATATTTTTATTAAATTAATGGTGAATTAGCTTGGCTTTATGATGAATAATTTGATTAAGCTGCCAACCTTATAATTACGCTATCACCTTATAAAAACTTCCCAGTTTTAGACTAAAAGTGTAGCACTTAAAATAATAAACGCTATATATGAATAAAGATTAGCTACTAGCGTATCTAGTAGGGATATATATTTAAATGTTAAAAAAATTTAGCTTTTTTTCATTACCTAATCTACGCTGAAAGTAATGAGTAATATTGTTTAAATAAGTGACTTAATGATCATTTCTATTGGAGTTTTGTTAACTTGGATGCAAATAATAGGAAAACACTACTAATTGTCGAAGACAACCCGGCAGACAAAACACATTTACTGAGAATGTTGCAGAATAGCGATCACTCTTTCTCTAATATTGTTTGTGTTTCATCTTTCGCCGAAGCAAAGCAGTATTTCGCCGCTAACACTCCTTCTTGTTGCCTATTAGACTGCAATCTTATTGATGGTACTGCCACTAAGCTACTCGAAGAAATAGCAATAGAGCCAAATACAACACTTTGTCCGATTATTATTATTACTGGCATTGAAAATACCGACAACGCAGTTGCTCTGATGAAAAAAGGAGTGATGGACTATCTAACAAAGCCAATTTTGAACGGTTTTAACTTAGTACAATCGATTAATCATGCTCTAACAACATGGACCTTACAGAGCCAAATTAACTATTTGGCTCTACATGACTCGCTAACCAGTTTAATTAATCGTGATTTATTTGTAGATAGATTAAATCAACTATTCAACACTTATAGTCGTACACGTATTCCTTTTTCTTTAATTTATATCGATTTAGATGACTTCAAACGCGTTAATGACCAACATGGCCACGAAGCTGGAGATCATTTATTAGCAGATTTCGCAAAAAAATTAATGAGATCTTTACGTGAAACCGATACCGTTGCCCGCTTAGGCGGTGATGAATTTGGCGTATTATTACCCGATACAAATGCTGAACAATGCTTACTGGCAATAAATAAGCTGTTAGTAGATTTATCTGAGCCATTGCACTGGAATAAACACAAATTCTTAATCAACTTATCAATGGGAATAACTTGCTACCCTAATCAAGCTAACGGCTATCAAGAATTAATGCGTGAAGCGGACTTTGCCCTCTACCAATCAAAGAAAAACGGTCGTAGCCAATATTCAATGTTTGATCAAGAAATGCAAAGAGAAGTTCTTTCCAAAAGAGCAATAAACGACGCTTTAGAACACGCGATAGCAACCAATGAGCTAAAAGTTTTTTATCAACCTATCTTTGATAGCCATACACTTGAAGTGATTGAAATAGAGGCCCTAATTCGCTGGAATTTTCAAGGATCATGGATAAACCCTGAAAAAATAATAAACTATATTATAGACCAGGATCTCACTAACCCTTTTCATATCTGGCTTTTCGATAACGCCTTAAAACAGCTAAAACAATGGAAAGCTGATATGCCTAGCTTAACAATGGCTATTAATTTACCGGCAAACTTACCTAGTGATAATTCTATCTTGATTCATTTAGAAGATTTCATTGAACGTCATGATTTAGAGTTCCAAGATATTATTATTGAAATCACTGAGTCACATTTTATGAGGCACCCAGCAGAAGCAAAAGAACAACTGCTAAAATTAAGGGCGTGTAATGCGGGTATCTCTATCGATGATTTTGGCACCGGTTTTAGCTCTATCCAATATTTAGCAAACTTACCCTGCAATCAGTTAAAAATAGACAAATGCTTCTTTCTAACATTAAGCGATAATAGAAAGAATGAACAAATCATTAAGTTCATCGCATCTTTAGCAAAAAATTTAGAACTAGCCTCCGTTGCAGAAGGGGTTGAAAGTGGAGAGTTAGTTGAGCAAGCCATAACGTTTGGCTGTGATAGATTACAAGGCTTTTGGTTAGGCGCACCTGTTGCTGGCAATACTGATTTAACTGAATTTTTACTACGATCAAAGCAGGAAGGCAGAAGAATATTAGCGCTTTAAATCTATCTGAAATAGCCCTTAGTAAACGGGCTATACCAAAGGTCACTACAGCCGCAGTGTTTATGATTAACTATTTACGTACTGTTTAGCGAACATTTTCTGATAAGGCTGATATTTATCGTACCACCAGTTAAATGCAAAGGTATAAACGAGAATAAACGCTAGTACTGCGGCCTCCAACATCACCGCCGCGAACCAAGTAATACCTAAATACCAAGTAACGAGCGGTAAGGTAATCGCAATCATCCCTAGCTCGAACCCGCACGCATGAGTAACACGCAGCCAAATACCGCGTTCAATGCGGTTATAACCTGCTAGTTTATCGAAAATTAAATTATAAATATAATTCCAGATCATCGCAAAAACCGATAAGCCAACACCTACAATAGTCATTTTTTCAGCATTGATACCTGCTAAATATACAGACCCGGTGATAATAAAAAACAAGGCTATTATTTCAAAAAGAACGGCTTGAAAGATTCGTTCAATAGTTTTCATCTGTTGTATATTCCAAAAGTGAGTGACGAGAAGGCTATTTTCATCCAATATAGAGATATTAAATAGTTATATAGTATCTGGAAAAACGATATGTTTAGTATTGAACAACTACAAGCTTTTGTTACCACCGTACAGGTTGGCTCATTTTCATCTGCTGCGCGCAGTTTAAACAAGGCGCAATCTGTTATTAGCCAACATATCATTAATTTAGAAATCGATTGTAATGCTGAATTATTTGACCGCGGCGGGCGCTACCCAACGCTGACCAAAGCAGGCAATAAATTATTGCCCTACGCTCAAGCCTTACTTGATCAACATCAGCGTTTTAAAAACTCAGCGCTAACACTAACCGAAAATACGCCTAGCGAAATCACGATCGCGGTAGATGAGGGCATTCCCTTCAAACACGTAGTGCAAGTTATCAGTCAACTACAGCGGCAACATCCACAAATTATCTTTGATTTTCTCAGTGCTTCAAGCCCAGATATTATCGATATGTTCGAGAAAAAACAGGCGATTACCGGCATTGTTTTTAGCGAATTAACCATACCCAGTTATCTTGATTTTGAATGCATAGGCTCTATTGCATTTGATGTTTATGTTGCAAAATCACACCCATTAGCCAGCCAGGTAAGCGAAAATATTGATAGCCTGCGCTTACATCGCCAACTACTGATTCGCTCTCGCAACACCCAAACCAGTAGTTTTCAATTAAAAATAAGCCCTGACATTTGGTATGCCGACAACTATTTTTTATTACTAGAACTCGCTTTGCAAGGCTACGGCTGGTGCATGTTACCCAAATATATTGCGATAGACTCTGTTGATCAAGATCAATTAGTTAAGCTACCTTTTGAGTTTGGTAATATGAGCTGGCAAGCCAATGTTGATGTACTACAGCACCAGCAATACAGCAATCTGACTGTATTTAAAGACCTTAGAGTGTTATTGCGTAATATTTTATAAGCTACGCCGCCATTGATAATTTTTGATGACATTTGCAGCCACACCACAATGTTTGTAGGTACGATAAAATGGCTTTTTTACCGCACAGTAATAACCTATCCCTCAGACAAACTAGTTGACCTGCTGTAAAAAAATTGATAATTTCAATGCAGTTAATTTTAAAACTTGTTTTTCAACTGCGATGATTTACCTGTATTTAATAACAAACGGATAGCAAACTGATGATCATTCAATCGACCAGTCAAGGCAGACTGCATTGTTTTACCGCAAAGGTAATCATGGTCGTACAGCTATTTATGTCACTACCCCTCGTTTTATATACCTTACAACGCTGTTTAAATTTAACTCCTGTTAAAACACTCGCTAATATACCTTTCTTTTCTATGCTGGCGATGTGCCTGCCTTCAATTTATCTTTACAACAAACAACAAACTAAACTCCCCAGTTTTATCTGTCTTTAAGCTTTTTCTCACACTTTATTAACAGCTTGATTATATTCAATGACTGTTGATATCTGTACGCTTTGTATTTATTACCCACTCTCAACTTTAATTTTTAACCTTTAACTGATGGAGTACGCTATGTTTGATACGCTCATTCGTAACGCCAACTTACCCGATGGCCGACAAGGTGTTGATATAGCTATTAAAGATGGCAAGATCATCGAAGTTGCACCTGCTATTAATGCATCTGCCGTAAACGAAATAGAAGCGAAAGGCTATCTGGTATCGCCACCTTTCATCGATAGTCACTTTCATATGGATTCTGCTTTAAGCCTAGGCCAACCTCGGTTAAACCAAAGTGGCACCTTACTTGAAGGCATCTCTTTATGGGGCGAGCTCAAGCCTGAGCTTAGTGTTGCCTCAATCAAGCAGCGAGCCCTTGAAATGTGCCGCTGGTCTATTGCCCAAGGCACCCTTTTCATACGTAGTCATGTCGATATTTGTGATGATCGCCTACTTGCGGTAGAAGCACTATTAGAAGTGCGCGAAGAGATGAAGCCCTACCTCGATTTACAGTTAGTTGCCTTTCCTCAAGATGGATTTTTTAGATACTCAAACTCCCAACAAAATTTGCTGCGTGCACTAGATAAGGGCGTTGATGTGGTCGGTGGCATCCCCCATTTTGAAAGAACCATGGATGATGGCGCAAAATCGATACGTGCACTGTGCGAAATTGCTGAACAGCGCGGTTTACGAGTCGATATGCACTGTGATGAGAGTGACGACCCGCTCTCTAGACACATCGAAACATTGAGCTACGAAACAAAAAGGCTAGGTTTACAGGGGCGTGTAACAGGCTCACACCTAACGTCAATGCACTCGATGGATAACTATTACGTCAGTAAATTACTGCCATTAATGCGTGAGTCCTCTATCCATGTTATTGCCAACCCGCTGATTAACATCACCTTACAAGGGCGTCACGACAGCTACCCTAAACGTCGCGGTATGACCCGCGTACCGGAGTTATTAGAGGCCGGTATCAATGTCGCTTTTGGTCATGATTGCGTGATGGACCCTTGGTATAGCATGGGAACACACGACATGCTCGAAGTGGCCAGCATGGGTCTGCATGTCGGCCAAATGACCAGCGTAAAAGGTATGCGCAACGCATTTGATGCCATTACCTACAACGCTGCTAAAGTATTGGGATTAAAAGGTTATGGCCTTGAACCTGGCTGTAATGCTGATCTCGTTATTTTGCAAGCCGCTAGCCCAATAGAGGCGCTTCAGCTAAAAGCTAATCGCTTATTCGTCATTAAAAATGGCGTAGTAATTGCTAGAAGCCCTGTGCAGCAAAATTTTGTGGTGCTCAATGGCGAGGAAGAGCAGGTCAATTTTTCGAAAAATTTGTTTTAAGTAAACTTCGTTAAACACTAGTTTGTAGTGAACAAGTTGAACATAGAGCCGCTGTAAACGATTCATGTTCAATGACTTTTTTACATTAAAGAGGAAGCTTGTTGTAGTTTAAGTAATAAATCCGATAACTATTAAAAGTTAAATAAAGGTGAAATGATGAAACACATAATACACAGTGTCTTTAAAAAAGCAGCATTGGTGTGCGTTGCACTGATGTCGTTTAGCACCGTTTCAGCAGTCTCTGCTGAAACCATAAAAGTAGCAGGTATTTACACTCAGCCTATCCAACAGAAATGGGATGCACGCTTACATACTGCACTACTAAAAGCACAGGAAAATGGTGATATCGAGTACGTTTTTTCAGAAAAAGTATCCAATGCCGATTACGCGCGCGTTATGCGCCAATATGCTGAAAGTGGTGTCAGCTTAGTCGTTGGTGAAGCATTTGGTATCGGCCGTGAAGCACGTAAAGTTGCTAAAGACTACCCAGGCGTTGCTTTCTTAATGGGCGACCCCTTCAAAGCAGATCTAGAAAATTACTCGGTATTTGATAACTACATTCACGAGCCTTGCTACTTGATGGGTATGATTGCAGGCACCCTAACTAAGACCAATAAAATTGGCATGGTTGGCGGCTACCCTATCGGCGAAGTGAACCGTTTATTCAATGCTTTCATGGCGGGCGCAAAGTCAGTCAATTCTGAAGTTGAGTTTAAAGTGAATTTTATCGGCTCTTGGTATGATCCACCAAAAGCAAAAGAAGCGAGCTTTGCCCAAATAGAATCAGGTGTTGATATTTTGTTTGCTGAGCGCGCAGGTGTTGTTGATGCGGCACGTGAAAAAGGTATTTTAGCATTTGGTAACGTCAACGATATGAACGTTGAAGAAAAAGGCGAAGGCGTTGTGGTTACCTCTGCACTTTGGAACATGGACAACGCTATTGCCCATGCGATCAAACGTGTTAAAGAGAAGACCTTTAAAGGCGAAGATTATCGCGATTGGACGATGATGGCCAAAGGTGGCGCTATGCTGGCACCTTATCACGATATGGAAGCAATCGTTCCCGATGATTTAAAAGCTGAGGTTAATGCCAAATCTGCAGCGATATTGGCTGGTGAGTTTACGGTTGAAATCGTTGATACCAAACCAAAATCTTCATTCTGATAGAGGTTTAATATGAACTCAGCTTTGCATATTAAAGGTGTGACAAAACGCTTTGGCTCGTTTGTGGCTAATGATGATATTTCTTTTGAGTTGCAGCAATCCGAGATCCTGGCCCTACTAGGTGAGAATGGTGCCGGTAAAACAACGCTAATGAATATCATCTTCGGCCATTATGTTGCAGAGCAAGGCTGTGTTGATGTGATGGGTAAAACCTTGGCACCTGGTGATCCTAAAGCCGCCATTGAGGCGGGTATTGGTATGGTGCACCAACACTTTACCTTGGCTGAAAACCTAACCGTTATTGAAAACATTATGCTTGGCAGTGAAAGCTTGTGGTCATTGACTACCGATAAAACCACTGCCAGCAATAAAGTATTGAAAATGTCGAAGGATTTTGGTCTTCAGGTATCACCCGATGCAAAGGTGAGTTCGTTATCAGTAGGCCAGAAACAGCGGGTGGAAATACTCAAGGCGCTATACAAAGATGCCAAAGTGTTGATTCTGGATGAGCCTACCGCGGTGCTCACACCGCAAGAATCTGATAGTTTATTTGAAACGTTAAAATTGTTAGTCGCTAAAGGGCTATCAATTATCTTTATCTCCCATAAATTACACGAAATACTGGCGGTCAGCGATCGTATCTTAGTATTGCGTCACGGCGCTTTAGTCGATGAAATGCAAACCTGCGATGCCGATAAAAACCGACTTAGTGAATCGATGGTCGGTAAAAGTATTAGCGAGCCAATCGCTGAAAAATTAGCGCAAGGCACTGAAGTTTTCAGCTTAAATAATATTTGCGTCAATGGCACCAAAGCAGGTACGCGATTAGCAAATATAAACCTTAACGCTAGGCACTCTGAAATTTTAGGTATTACCGGTGTCTCTGGTAATGGCCAAAGCGCTCTAGCTAATTTATTGTGCGGCATTATCAAGCCTCACTCAGGGGATATGCAATTTAACACCCATAAAGTCACCGCTTTTTCCCCTGCCAGCTTTATCGATCATAAGGTAGGGCGTATTCCCGAGGATAGGATAAGAGAGGGCGTGGTCGGTGAAATGAGCTTGTGGGAAAACGCCATCAGTGAAATTTACCGTAAAATCAGCCGCTTTGGCTTCATTGATTTTAAAAAAGCTAAGCACTTTACTCACGATTTAATTAAAGACTATGACATCCGCTGTGATGGTATTGAGCAAGAAGCGCGGCTACTCTCAGGTGGCAATATGCAAAAATTAATACTCGCGCGCGTACTGTCGCAACAACCAGAGCTGATTATTGCCAACCAACCGATTCGCGGTTTAGATGTCGGCGCCATCGCCAACGTGCATGAAAGGCTACTCGCGGCTCGTCGCGCTGGTGCCTGCGTTATTCTAATTACTGAAGATTTGGATGAATTACTGAGCATCTCTGATCGCGTCGCGGTGATGTGTCATGGCGAGTTAAGCCCAATTTATAACGCTGATCAAATCACTAAAACACAGCTGGGCAGCTTAATGAGCGGTGCCACTATCGATAATAATAAAAATAATCCACAGGAGGAGGTATGCGCTTAGAAATTCGTGAAAACATGCCAATATGGGTACAAGGGCTCGCGCCTATAATCGCCATTTTCATCTCACTATTACTGTGTAGTTTATTGATTATATGGGCCGGCAAACCGGTATTAGAATCTTACGCGCTATTAATTAAAGGCGCGCTTGGCAGCTCCTTTGCACTATCTGAAACACTGACTCGTGCTACCCCTTTAATTTTTACAGGCCTGGCCGCCGCTATTGCCTTTAAAGCTAAACTTTGGAATATAGGCGGTGAAGGCCAGTTTTACATGGGCGCTGTACTGGCAACCGTTTTAGGATCAGGCCTTGTTACTTTACAGCCAATTTTAATGATACCTTTTCTGATGGTCACTGGCGCATTTGCCGCAGGTATCTTGTTATTGATCCCTACCTTATTAAAAAACTACCTGCGTGTTGATGAGGTAGTGGTGACATTGCTACTCAACTTTATCGTATTACTGTTTGTTAACTACCTGCTAGAGGGCCCATTACAAGACCCTATGTCAATGGGTTGGCCACAAGGTCGGCCAATCATTGATGAAGGCTTGTTAATACCGATCATGGATAGAGCCCGTTTACACCTTGGTTTTATCCTCGCGATTGTCGCCGCTATCGGCTGCTGGATTTTTATGAAATTCACTCTTTGGGGATATGAAATCAGATCAGTAGGATTGAACCCAGAAGCTGCAAAATTTTCAGGCATCAATATCAGCAGAACACTTATTATTACTGCCCTGCTAAGTGGTGGCATGGCTGGTATTGCCGGTGTTAGCGAAGTCGCTGGGCTTAAAGGATATTTAACACTAGATATGTCACCCGGCTTTGGTTATGCAGGTATCGCCGTGGCGATGTTAGCTATGTTGCATCCGTTAGGTGTCATTGCATCGGCCATTTTCTTTGCCGGTATTTATGTCGGCGCCGATTCAATGAGCCAAGGCATGGGCATTCCTTCCTATATAGCAGACGTGATGGTCGCTGTCTCAATTTTGATGGTACTGGTCAGCATCTTGCTTGTTCGCTATCGCGTTATTAAGGGGTAAGTAATGGATTATATTTCGATTTTCTTTGAGGTTGGCTTTTGGGTAGCAACTATACGTATCGCCACCTCACTCATTTTTGGCACCTTAGGCGAGCTAGTGTGCGAGCGCGCAGGGGTACTTAATTTAGGCATTGAAGGTATTATGACACTGGGCGCGATGAGCGGCTGGATGTGGGTATATTTAGGCGGCAGCTTGTGGAGTGCTGTATTTTTTGTCGCATTTTTAGGTGCTATTGCAGGCTTAATCCACAGCTGCTTTACCGTATATCTTGGTCTCTCTCAACATGTTACCGGCATCGCGCTAACGATGTTCGCCTCGTCTTTAAGCTACTTTGCCTTCAGAATGATGTTACCCGATGTAACCACACCGCCAAAAATTGATGCCTTTAGTAATTACGCGGTACCACTGCTATCTGATATTCCTTTTGTCGGTGAAGTACTCTTTGTGCAATCACCATTAACTTACTTATCACTACTGATGGTCGTCATCGTCATTTATGTCATGTATAAAACGCCCTTCGGCCTGGCCATGCGCATGGTCGGTGAAAACCCTATCGCCGCAGAAGCACAGGGCATTAACGTACACCTAGTACGCACTATATCAGTGATGATGGGTAGCAGTTTAATGGCAATAGGCGGTGCCTTTTTAACAATATCAGCCTTTGATGCCTTCTTCTTTGGCATGATTAATGGTCGCGGCTGGATCTGTGTTGCCCTAGTAATATTCGCCTCATGGCAGCCTAAAAAAGCCTTGTTTGGCGCCCTGCTATTTGCCGGCATCGATGCTTACCAAGTACGCTTACAACAAGTGCCGGGGATAGATATCCCCTATCAGTTTTTCTTAATGGCACCTTATGTTTTAAGTATTATTGCACTGACATTGCTGGCGCGAAAAGCGGTTTACCCGAAAGCGTTGTTAATTCCTTTTCGCCGTGGAGAGCGCCATTAGCAGCTAGCTATAAAGTAAGATTTAAGTGACGACTTATCATTGCATTAAGCGTGCAATAATAAGTAAGTAAAATTGCCCTACACACCATTGTTAGGAAAATAAAGATGAGAGCAAACCCAATTAGCCCGACGATACCTTTTGATCAAGATGGTGTGCACCACGGTCATTTACGACTGCCATACAGCCGCGATGACTCAGCGTGGGGCTCCATCATGATCCCTATTTGCGTTATTAAAAATGGCTCTGGGCCCACGGCGCTTCTCACTGGTGCCAATCACGGTGACGAATACGAGGGGCCCCTGGCCCTGCAAGATTTAGCACACAACCTTGAGGCCAGTAGCATTCAAGGGCGGGTGATTATAGTACCCGCGCTAAACTACCCAGCCTACCTTGCTGCCACACGCACATCGCCGATCGATGGCGGCAACATGAACCGCATATTCCCCGGCAAAAGCGATGGCACTATCACCGAAAAAATAGCGGATTATTTTCAGCGCTCACTTATCCCCCTAGCTGATTTTGTGCTCGATATTCACTCAGGAGGCAAAACGCTAAACTTCGTATCTTTTGCCGCAGCCCATATATTAGATGATAAAGAACAGCAGCAAGCCTGCGTTGACAGCATGATGGCCTTCAATGCCCCCTACTCTATTATGCTCAAAGAAATTGATAATGTCGGCATGTATGACACAGCTGTTGAAGAGCAGGGAAAAGTATTCCTTTCAACTGAGCTAGGTGGCGGCGGTAGCTCATCGGCAAAGACTCGCGCAATTGCCGTAAAAGGTGTCAGGAACTTCTTAATTCACGCACAAATAATTGATGAGCCATTACAACAAGAACCAACTCAGCTACTCGATATGAGCGCAGACAACAGCACTCTTGTTTGCAATGATGATGGCTTAGTGGACTATTGTTTTGATTTAGAAGATCACATTAACGCAGGAGATGTGGTTGCCCGTGTCTGGCCGCTAAATATTACTGGTCAAGCGCCTAAAGAGTATCGAGCGCAAGTCTCAGGGATGCTTGCGGGTAGGCACTTCCCTGGCATAATCAAAACAGGTGATTTCCTCGCACTCATCGCCAAGCTAATGTAATAGCCATCGAGCGATAATTGAGTTGGCTACTGCGACATTGAAAAATAAAGATTAAGTGTTAAGTGTTAAGTGTTAAGTGTTAAGTGTTAAGTGTTAAATATTTTTCAGCAGAGTATGACACGCTATCATCATGCCGCTGTATTAATCTGTAATGGCAGCGCTCTTTTATCTAGCTAACTCGCTAACTTCTTATAATGTATAAATTTTTAAAGCGTTTAACTCTATAAGTAAGAGGGAAGCAGCACTGCTGAATTATTTTCAGCAGTGTGTTGAAATTTTATCTTTTGTTTAATTGTCACATTATGATTAAAATTGGCTCTCAATTATACAGGAAGCTTGGTTTATGGTACCCGCCATAATAAGTAAAGAGACTCCTAAAACCTAGGAGCTTTATTATGACCAACCTATATGATGATCAATTTAAAAGAGATGAATCTGGCAGAATCGATTTTGAATATTATACAGTGCAAGCAGGGCGTATCCGCAGCCAATTCATCGCCGCTTTCTTTGTAAGGCTTTACCGCTCGTTTAAATCTTTATGTAAAACATTGATCAAGACTGTTGCATCTCCCGTTGACAATTTTTTGATGCAAAAAGCTGTTAAATAAGACAACCCCTTTCAAGCTCGGCTTTTTAATTCGCACTTCCCAGTGAAGTCATTGAGAAGTCGAGCTTTTTTTATACTAGCCACAGCCTCTGTCACTTGAGCTGTACACAGCCTCTGAAAAATCTAGAGCTGTTAATAACTGACCAGCAACCCAGATTCATTCTTTTCAAGCAGTATTGTTAACTGCGAGGCTGGTAGAGTACAAAATGCATGTATCAACTTTTCGCTCTCCACTTTATTCAAATCCATAAAGCTTCTATGAATGTTTTTTCTAAAAAAAGGCCCTAAAAAAACGTCGTCTCTGATAAAGGCTAATATCAAGACACCACATACCTTCTTCTAAGCAGCTAATAAACAACGTAGGGTCACAGGCATCCGTTGTTTTATAAATCAGCATTTTCATTACGGACTCTGCTTGCTCATTTTTCCAGAGAAACTTAGTAAATACTGCAACCGCCTGCGCGATATTAGCTGGCTCTAACGGTACATCCTGTTCTAGCTCATCATCATAAAACATACAAAAAACATCATTCATACACTGATAACTCTACGAAACTCTTGAATACATATTGGAAAACCAACCATTAAACCTCGCCCACTCTAACAAATAACCCGCTAAAAAACTAAGGGCATCTACAATAATCTCGTATTGAATATCAACATTATGTAGGTTTTAATCAATCATTTTAAAACAATTTAATATAGCTTATAGGCTAATTTATAGCGGCAATTAGTCACTACCTTTTTATTGATTTAAGTCTATACTTCAATAATGAGTGTGTTTTTATCTCATCTTATAATTATGAATACCCTTAATAACAAAAAAAACAATAAATTCATCAGACACTACGGTGCTATATTTAACAGATAGGTAATGATTTTATGCATACTGTCAATAACAGTGAAAAGGTTATTAGAAGGCTTTATGAAATCACTAATAGCTATGATCTTGGGTTTAAAACGCAAATAGAACAGCTATTACAAATGGGTCTGGAACGCTTTAATCTTGATATTGGTATCCTATCTAAAATAGAGGGTAATAAATATTTAGTTCGACACTGTGTAGTGCCAAAAGACGTACAGTTATCTTCAGGAACTGAGCTCGATTTCTCTAAAACCTACTGCCATATTACCTGCCAAGCAGATGCGCCTACAGCTTTAGAGCATATAGGTAAACACGATCAGTATGCCTCACACCCCGCTTATCAAGAGATTCCACTTGAGTCTTATGTCGGTATGCCAATTAAACTCAATGGAAAACTTTACGGCACGTTAAATTTCTCTAGCCCGAGACCATACCCAAGAAAATTTCAAGATGTCGATATTGATGCCTTACAATTAATGACATCTTGGGTAGAAGTGGAGCTGATCCGCCGCACCCAAGAAAGAAAATTAAAAGAGCTTAATATAGCCCTAGAAAGAAAAGCATACGAAGATAGCTTAACACTCATCCCCAACCGAAGAGCGGCGTTCAAACATATAAGCGCCGACCTTAATAGGATCAGTCGTGAAAAAAGCTGCGCCGTTTTAGCTATTATTGATATCGACTTCTTTAAAAACGTTAATGATACCTACGGACACCAAAAAGGTGATGAAGTACTAACAAAAATTGCGCAGTCTCTAGCTAATGACAAACGTGATTATGACTTTTTAGCACGCTTTGGCGGCGAAGAATTTATTCTGTGGCTACCTAACACTAACCTTGATGATGCCAGCATCGTTTGCGAACGCATCAAGGATAACGTGCAAGCTCTCAAAGTGACCGACAAACCCGTCACTGTATCATTCGGTGCCACCTGTTATAACACTGGTGACTTAGCATATATGGCAGCTGACACTATTATCGACCAGCTTATTTCAGAAGCTGATCAAGCACTTTATCAAGCTAAAAATGCAGGCAGAAATTGTATAAAATTTCATTCAAGGACCTAAGCAAGTGTGTATTGTTAAAATATGATAATTAGCTACCTTTAGCTCAGTCAAAATCAATTTAAGCTCTGACTAATCACTGGATTAGCCAAAGCTTATCTATATTACGAGCTAGGTATTCTAATCTATCCTCATAACCCCACTAATATACTTGGTAAATAAGTCGCAGTTGCTGGCCATATTGCCACAACAGCCAACACTAACAGCTGCATTATAACAAAGGGTATCACCCCTCTATACATGTGCTTGTAAGTAATACTTTTAGGAGCAATGGATCGCAAATAGAATATTGATGGTGCCATAGGCGGCGTTAAATATGATGTCTGAATCACCACCATTACCATTATTGCAAACCAAATAGGATCTATTCCAGCGGCTTTAATAAAAGGGGTAAAAATAGGGATGCAGATTAAAACAATTGAAATCCAATCTAAAACAAAGCCTGCCACAAAGACAATAGCCAAGAAAAAGATAATCAAGCCTGTTTTTTCAAATCCAAAGTACGTCACTAAATCTTTTACTAAATCCCCTCCTCCTGAAACGGCGAATAAACTAGTAAACATTGTTCCTCCAACAATAATTAACATAATCATCGCTGTGACTCGAATAGTGACCTGTAGAGCTGCAATTAGGTTTTTGAAGCTTAATTCGTTAAACAAAGCCGCCAAAATTAACGCTCCAATTGCGCCGACAGCAGCCGCTTCAGTTGGTGACGCTGCGCCTGTTAATAACGATCCGAGTACCGCAAAAATCAACAACAATGGTGGGACCATGGCTTTAAAAGACATTGTTAATTTTACAGCTAACGGTTTATCTATTTCAGATCGATCAACACTGGGCGCATCGCTTGGCTTTAATATCGCTCTGACTATAATATACGCTAGGAAGAAAACGACCATTAACAATCCCGGTAACATGGTCGCCGCAAATAACTGGCCGATCGAAAGCTGAGCAATAGATGCGTAAATAACGACGACTATTGAAGGGGGAATAATCGTACCTAACGACCCTCCTGCACAGATAGTACCTGCTATCAAACCGCCGTCATATTTATACTTTTGCATTGCTGGTATCGCCATTAAACCAACAACAATCTCTACAGCACCAACCACACCTGAAGCTGCAGCGAAAGTCGCACACATCAATACTGTCGCTATTGCTAGGCCGCCTGGTAATCCTCCTACCCAAAGTTGCAAGCTTTGAAATAATCGTAACGCTATTCCTGTTCTCTCAAGTACCGCCCCCATAAAGACAAATAGGGGAATTGCAGCCAAGATAAAATTCGAACTCGTTGATAAAACAGCACCATATAGCTGTAAGAACGCTAAATCGCCAAATACCAATAATGCAGCGCCAACAGCAACAATAACAAGAGAAAAAGCGACGGGTAAACCTATAAATATTAAGGCGAAGAGCCCTATGAACATAAAAACTGGAATGTAATCCATCATAAATTTTCCTCGGTATTTATCATTTCACCATTATGATCACCTGGTGTCTTAAGGCCTTTCAAATAACGATAGCCGTCGGCTAAAAACTGAAACGCCAATACCCAAAGCCCAGTGGCTATAGCAGAATAAAAAGGCCAAACCAGTGGCGCCCATGGACTGACACTTTCTACTTCTCCCGTATTAAAGGCATTTACAGATTTGGTGGTAGATATATAAGCGAAAACAATAAAAATAGGGAACAGTATAAATAAATAGAAAAATGCATTTATCCATTGCTGATGTTTCAAAGCTAATCTAGTAGATAAAAAATCGATACGAACATGAGCGTCCGCCTTTAGTGTAAAACCAGCACCTAACAAGAAAATAGTACCATTTAACATATAAGATATATCGAACGCCCAAAGTGTCGGGCTATCAAATATATATCTAGCACATACCTCATAAATCATTGAGCACACTAAAACTAACAACATCACCTTAGCAACCCAAGCAAATAGTTCAGACAACTGATCTATTAATGTTAGGAAATTCATCTAACACTCCTTTTATGATAAAAACTAAATCCCTCTGAACAGGCTTGTAACCAAGAATGATCAGCACAGAGGGTATTTGATCGTAACGGGGGAATGACACTGTTTGATGTAACAATGCCATTAGCGCTTTAAGTTATGAGTTGATCATTCACTATCCCTAATTAAGTACCCTGTATTTTGTGCCCAGTTTTTTTGATAGTTTAAGTAAGAATCTAAGATGACTTGCATGCCATTATCACCCGCTGCTGTTTTTTGCTGTGCTTTACCTCTCGCCCAGTTACGGCCCGACTCTCGAAGCTCTTTCACCACAGACTTATCTAATTGAATTATTTCTGCTTTACTCTTTTTATAAGCCATCATTGCTTTAATGTCAGAATCGCCAAACTCAGCAAAACTTTCATAAGTTGTTAACTTAGCCGCTGCTGTTACTTGTTTTTTAATTTGTTCTGGTAATGCATCCCAAGTTTTTTCTTTAACGACAACTTCCCAAAGAAATGAAGGTTGATGAACACCAGGCATTACAATATATGGTGCAACCTCATGGAAGCCTTCACTTAAGTTTGCTGCAGGTGTTGACCACTCAACAGCATCAACCCCTTTACGTTGTAATAAAGTATAAATTTCACCTCCTGGAACAACTGTTGGAATACCACCATAAACATCTTTTACAACAGAAGCCCAAGCTCCCGACGTACGGTATTTCAAACCTTTTAAATCAGCAGTGGTACGAATTGGTTTATTGGAGTGGGCTAATATTTCTGATGTACCTATACCGACAACAATGGAATGGAGCCCCATTTTCTCACGGCGGAAATCTTGCAGCATTTTTTCACCACCGCCGTTATATATCCAATGTAACGTTGCTTCACCAGACATCCCACCTGGGAAACTAGCAAATATAGCATTGGTTGGGTCTTGGTTTACAAGATAAGAAGGAGTTGAATGCCCCGCTTCAACTATCCCATCTTGTACAGCCTCATATACTTTAAATGCAGGAACCAGAACCCCTGCTCCAAAAGGCTTTATCTCCATTTTACCGCCAGTTGTCAGTTCAACATTATCGGCAAAACGTAACATGAAATTATTATATACAAATGACCCTTCTGATATTGCAGCTGGCATTTTCCAAGTAATGTCAGCAGCCATGAGATTATTAGATAGCACGGAAGTACATAGGCTAGTGGCAATTATTACGGTACTAGCGATTGCAGGTAATTTCATATTGATTTTCCTTTGATAGAATTTTTGTCAATTTAATCAGCTAATTGAAGTTGATGATTATCGTAAATAACTAAATGGTCACTAAACATATCGCTATAAACAGCCAATATGGCAGTAAAACCAAACGACTCACTGCAACTGCAACACCTATGAATTTTTAAATATTTAAACAAATCATCACTACAAAAATTTGTATGATCGATTCAATTAAATACTTAGTTATAAATTCACTTTTATTTCATAAAGGTCTAACTCGACATTAAAAATACACAATTGTGTACAAACTGTATATAAATAAAATAATATTTATTCTATATAAAAATACAATGAAGAATTTAGCCTGGACTGAAAACGTATGGATATAGAGAATGTGAGTCATTATTTATGACTTCACAAATGCGCTGCTAGCAATATGAATATCTTGATAAGCTACCGCTATTGCTCAAAACAGCGTGGCCATTATTACCTTAAGCCCGTTTTATAATGCGAAGACGAAGTGATTGCTGGACGTGCAACATAAAATACTCATTAAAATCCGACTTTATTGATCATTTAAATACGATTGCAACACTCAGTGCACAAGGCTCTACATTTAGCAATAAAGCACGGCAAGACGAAGCGTTAGACAAAGAAATCAGAATATTAGAGCTCAAAGATGCAGCCATTAGCGGTGAACAGATACAGCAATAAATTATTAAAAGAGTAGTTATATCAGTCGTTGAATCAACCTAAAAAGCCACCAATCAAACAGCGTTAAAGGTAAAAGAGTGCACCGTAACTGGTGAACTCTGGATATTTTAAATAATTATAGGTTTCCAGCGATTATTCATCGCCATCGTCAAAGATTTTTATTGTGCCTGTAAATTCAGCGACAGCGATATCATCTTTATTGATCCAGTTGTCAGAAGTAATAATCCGGTATTGATTTTGCCCTTCACTGTGCAGCTCCCAGATGATGTGCTGTGTATTGCCAAAAGCCTCTTCAGCATTTAACGGCTCTTCATATAATCTGAGAATAAGGTTGCTTCTATCCAAGCCATTAGCGATGGCTTTTAGCACCAACTCTTTAGTCACTTCGCCCTCTTGATCAAAGCTCAACTGCATGCTGATTTCAGTGGCTTTAGCATTGGGGAAAATACCGTTAAAAGCCTTGTAAAGCAGCTGATTTATATTGAATAACGGGTAGTGTATGCTGATGTCAGGGTGCTCTTCAGACTCGTCGTCTTCCACCATCTGATGGGAGAGGTTCTGGATCTGGCCTTTAGTCAATTTATCTGCCAATTTATAGTTCAATAACACAGTGGCCGCTTCGTGTGGCTCAAGATCACTGAGTGCCATATCCAATAGTTCGGGCAAGTCCTCAAGGCTTGACGTTTTTGCCTCTGCAAAGTCCATTTCCTCTAATAGATTGGCGAAATCATCGTTATTCCAATACCCCTCTATGACATGAATTGATTTAATATCGTTAAACTTACAATTGAATTTCATGATGCTTTCCTTTTCTGAAGTCTACTGTCAATAGTAAAGATTTTGCTGCTGTAGCCTGCGTTTGATTATAGAGCGAATTTGAACGACAAATCTATCTATTAACGGGGGATTAAAAATTAGCCAAAACTGCACACCAGAGATGTTGATTTAAATCCGCCTCTTTTAGCTTACTCCCAGTTTTTATACTAGTTCTCAATAAATTACTAGCGATAGTTAAAATAGCATAGTGAGTAAGTCCAGCGCCGCGTGACCTCCTCTATTAAATCAACTTTAGCTTAGCTGCTTTTTCATCTAAAACGCTATTAATCCCCTGCTTGCTCTTTACCTTTAGCTATAAAAATACTATTGTACTAGTACATGAATACAAACTATAGAAACCAACTCATCTCTTTACTGTGTGACATTAGCGATGCCGATGAAATGACGGCTGCGTTAGATATTTTTTTAACACAGAAAGAACACGAAGAAGTCGACAAGCGTTTGCAGATTTTTCATTTATTAGAATCGCAAATAGCGCAGCGTGATATTGCTAAACAGTTGGGAGTCGGTATTGCTACCGTCACCCGCGGCGCTAAAGTCTTGCGCACTGATAGCTATCAAACACTGGCAGCTAAATTGGCAAATTCGCGCCAGTTACAAGCCGCTGAGCTTGACGATAATACGAATAACGTTGATGTTGCCTAATAGCAGCATCTTACTAGCCTAATGATAGGCTGATGGATGACATCATGACCCGTACTGTATTGCCTAAAATAGAGTTACCCGGCAAACCTACTTATTTAAAGTTAACTGAAGATTTTGATTTTTTTCAGCTGTTTCGCAGTATCGAAAAGAAATACCATAACTGCTTTATTCTAGAATCGCTCGGTGAGGAGAGCTATGTTTCTCGTCATCACATTATTGGCTTTGACCCCGAGCAAATTATTTTTGCCAAAGATTACAAAACCTTGTGTATAGAGCAAACTAAAAGCGGCGATGTAATAGAGTACCCGTGTGATAACCCCTACTATGCACTGCGTGATATTGTGCCGCAAAACATTATCTCTAGGCGCTATGCCGGTGGTATTGTCGGTTATATTGGCTATGATGCCGTTAACTTTTTTGAACCGAGCCTAGCGGTGCAATCTAGTGATTTATTCCAGCCGTTTAAGTTTGGGGTTTATAAAGATGGTTTAGTATATGACCATATGACCGGTGAAATTTTTTACTACTACTATACTGATAACCGCTTTAGTGAAGTAGAGGCGTTATTACACATGCCTAGCGAGCAATATGGCGACACTCGCACTGTATGCTTAGGCGATACCATGACCCGTGAGGAGCATGAAGAATCGGTATTAAAAGTAAAAGAAGACATTATTAACGGTCGTATCTTTCAAACTGAAGTCGGTTTTAAAACACGTTATGAAATCTATGGGGATCACTGCCAAATTTACGCGAAGTTGCGCGAGGTAAACCCATCGCCTTATATGTATTTTGTAAAATTCGGCGAGCAGAGAATTATCGGTGCATCGCCAGAGCTATTGTTCCGCTTAAGTGATGGCGAAATGGAGACATTCCCACTGGCAGGTACTGCCAGACGAGGCGTAGATAGCGCTGAAGATACTAAGCTTGCGCGCGCGTTGTTAAACGATAAAAAAGAAATCGCCGAGCACAATATGCTGGTCGATTTACACCGTAACGATATTGGCCGTGTCGCTAAGTTTGGCACCGTAAAGGTACGTAATTTAATGTCGATTAAGCGCTACTCTCACGTGCAGCACATCTCGACTGAAATCTTCGGTATTATCGATGAAAAGCACGATATGTTTTCATCCCTTGCCTCTAACTTCCCCGCCGGTACTTTATCTGGCGCCCCTAAGATTGAAGCGATGAAGATTATTGATGACCTTGAACCCGATGGTCGCGGCCCTTATGGCGGAGCGTTAGGTGAGTTCAGCTTTAATGGCGATTGCACCTTTGCTATTCCTATTCGCACCTTGTTTATCTGTGGCGATGAAGGTTATGCACAAACCAGTGGCGGCAATGTTTATGATTCTAACGCTGCGGATGAATACTTAGAAATTCAACGTAAGCTCTCTGCTATGCAAAAAGTACTAGCTTATTTTGAAGGAGAACAATAATGCGCGTACTGATTATTGATAATTACGACTCGTTTACTTTTAATTTATACCAATATGTTGGCGAAATATTAACGCGCCACTTAAACGGCCGCGCCTTTGAAGTACTAGTTAAACGCAATGACGAGATCACTGTTGAAGATATTCGCCAGCTTGCCATTGATCGAATCATTATTTCACCAGGGCCTGGCAACCCAGAAGACCCTGCCTATTTTGGGGTTTGCGCTGATGTAATTAGCATTTTAGGTAAGACTACAGCGACCTTAGGTGTCTGCTTAGGCATGCAAGGTATTGCGCACTGTTTTGGTGCAAAGGTGGTTTTGGCGGGTGTGCCGATGCATGGCAAAGTATCCCCAGTCATTCACGATGATCAGGGTGTGTATAAAGGGATGCCGCAATCGCTAGATATTATGCGTTATCACTCGTTAATGGTTGATCCTAGAAGCCTGCCAGATTGTTTGGAAATCACTTCAGTGATTGATGATGAGTTTGCCATCGGTGTTAAAAACAGTACCCAAGATTTTAAACAAGCTGCACTTAATGGCAGTGAAATTATGGGTGTTAGACATACTCAATACCCGATTGAGGGAATTCAGTACCACCCCGAGTCATTTGCTACTGAGGGTGGTAAAACACTACTGAAAAACTTCTTGTTACCAAAAGCTTAATTTATTCAGCCAGTGCCTGCAGCTGTTGATACAACTCTTTATTAACAGCGCGTGGGCCGGTATCTGCACGCATTTTGTGTCGTCTTTGCCCCGGCAGTCGAATGCCCTCTATTGCCTCTAGCTTGGCAAACATTTTCTCAGCGTGTTCAGCCCAATTAGGACCGCCCATAACTGCTGGGTCAATCGCTAAGATAAACTCACCACCTTGAGGTGGGCCGCCATCGCCGTTATCCCCTTCTCCCGCTTCAAAGCTAAAACCTTCACCGACCATTGGCCCCGCCATTAACTCAACCATCATTGAGATAGCCGAACCTTTATGGCCACCAAATGGCAGTAATACACCTTTTAATATCTCTTTAGGATCAGTGGTTAACTCACCATTAGCGCCAAGGCCTGTACCCATAGGCACAGCGTGATCATCACGTGCAGCAATTTGCACCTCACCCATCGCCATCGCCGAGGTTGCCATATCAAAAACTAAAGGGGTTTTATCTGGGCGCGGCCATGCAAAAGAGATCGGGTTAGTACCAAATAGCGCCTCACTACCACCAGCAGGTGCTACCATCGGCATATAGGAGACACAGGCAAAACCTACCACACCACGCTCAGCAAGCGCTTCGGTTTCAGGCCACAATGCAGCAAAGTGATGAGAGTGCGTTAAACTCAGCGCTGCAATACCACAGGTTTTTGCCGATTGCGCTAGCATTTCAACACTGCGATTAATAGCCAGCGGCGCATGCCCATTTTGGCCATGACAACGCACAAGTGCCGGTGTTACCTGCTCAGGTTGCGGATCAGCTTGGCCATTGACTTTGCCACTTTTAAGAGTAGCGACGTAACCTGGGATACGAAACAAACCGTGAGATGCGCTGCCATCACGCTCGGCGCGTACCACAGTATCAGCGACTGCATCAGCGTTTTGCTGATTTGCGCCCGCCTTGGTTAAGCAATTAAAAGCGAGCTGATAAATATCTGCAAGTGACAGTGAAACACTACTCATAATTTTCCTTATCTTGCGGCCACTATTACTCACCTTGAAAAATATAAACAATTAAGTTTCAGAGTGTTATATAAAACAGCGCCTTATGTAATTGAATTAAAATAAACCGATAATTTCAAGCTTAACACTCAACAGTGTATTTGTTAAAACTAAAAAACATTATTTAATATCATGGCGCTCACAGCTATAGCTACTAGTATTTATACCAAATAATTTGCTGAGCTAGCGCTATCAATGCCTGTGACACACTATAAAAGTAATATTAGCCACACTCATTACAGTACAAAAAAGTCACTTATTTGCGACACTTTTATCACTCATTATTTTAACAAGCTCAACTCGTCAATCGCTGCATTAACGTTTTAGTTAACTAAGTACTATTATTAGTACTTTTTCGCTATCAGTTACACCATTAGCCCTTATTTGGTGCACGTTGTATGATAAAATTAGCAAATTATTAACATATTATTTGGTAAAGACATGGATCAAACAACGCGCGTTAAGCCCAAACGAGCTTCACGCAAATTGACTGAGCAAAAAATACTGCATAGCGCTGAGGATGTATTTGCTCAATTTGGCTTTCAAGGCGCTACAGTCAATACAATTGCCGAGAGAGCAGGCCTGACTAAACAGAATTTACTGTACTATTACCCTTCCAAAGAAGTGCTGTACCAACGTGTCTTAGAAAATATTCTTGACCTTTGGCTGGATAAGATGAATTTGCTACTGCAGCAAGGTGATGGCCCTAAAGCGATGCTCAGTGGCTACATTCGCAGTAAAATTGAGATTTCACAAACCCATCCTAATGGCTCTAAAGTGTTCGCCAATGAGTTGATTAATGGCGCACCCCATTTAAAAGATCATCTACAACAATACTTATTACCAAAACTTGAAGATGATGTAGCGCTGATTCGCCAGTGGATAGGCGAGGGTAAAATGGATGATGTCGACCCTTATCATCTATTTTTTATGATTTGGGCAAGTACGCAAACATATGCTGATTTCTCCTCGCAGATAGAACTTGCTCTAGGTAAACCAAAATTGCTCGATCAAGACTATGAAAACGCGATTAACTTCTTAACTAACATGATACTTAAAGGCCTAGGGATTAAATAATTTAGCGCTGCTAAATACCTTCTCGCACAGCTGTGCCCTGCAAAAAATGAGAGCGTTGCAATAACGCTTTCAATCACTTTTTACTCTACTTGTTGATAGACAATATCACTAAAACAGAACATTTCCTTCTAAAAAAAACATCCTAAAACAATTCAAGATATTGATTTAAAACATATAAATATTTAATAAATTTTATTCTTGACCAATTGGTAAAATAATAGCTAGTATATATTGACCAAACGGTAAAACTTTTATCTTGGTTTAGACGCGAGTTTTTTTCGTGTGTTTTTTGAACGATTGAGGGATGACAAATGCTATCTAAAGCACAGGCATTAGCACTAGAAAACGTCAGCGGCAACGAGTTGGATCTACTTCGTTTACAAGCGAGCGCTGTACGTGAATTACACTGGGGCGATGTGGTGACTTATTCTAGAAAAGTATTTATCCCCCTCACCAATATGTGCCGCGACACCTGCACATACTGTACCTTTGTTAAACACCCTGACTCCCCTCTCGCTAATATCATGACTCCCGATCAAGTGATGAAAATTGTTAAACAAGGCGAAGCAGCAGGTTGTAAAGAAGTGCTGTTCAGCTTAGGCGAGAAGCCTGAACGCAGATACCCGAAAGCCCAACAGATGTTAGCCGAGCTTGGCTATCATTCAATGACCGATTACTTGCACGATATTTGCCAAAAAGTATTAGATGAAAGCAATATGTTGCCCCATGTTAATGCAGGCACCATGAGCCTTGAAGAAATTCGTAAACTTAAGCCTGTCAGTGCCAGCATGGGCATGATGCTTGAAACTGTCTCTAAACGCTTGCTAATGAAAGGCAATGTACATTACGCCTGCCCAGATAAAGTACCTTTACAACGCCTGCGTACCCTAGAGCGCGCGGGGCAATTAGATGTACCTTTCACTACCGGCATTTTGATAGGCATTGGTGAAAACTGGCAAGAGCGAGTTGAAAGCCTTATCGCCATCAACGAAATACATCAACAATACGGCCATATCCAAGAAGTGATTGTGCAAAATTTTTGCGCAAAACCAGATACTGGCATGGCAAATGCACCTGAACCTGAATTCGAAGACATGTTACGCACGCTCGCTGTTGCAAGGCTGATACTAGATCCATCAATCAGTTTGCAAGCACCACCAAATTTACAGTCGCGTTACAGTGCGTATTTAAATTCTGGGATTAATGACTGGGGCGGTATTTCACCTTTAACACTTGATCACATTAACCCTGAGCGTATATGGCCACAAATTTCAGAGCTAGCAGCTGCCAGCGCTGAAAACAATTATCGCCTGCAAGAGCGATTAACGGTGTACCCATCGTACCAGAATTTACCTGATCGCTATTTAGATGATGTGATTGCGCCACGTGTCGATCAAATGGCCAGAGCAGATGGCCTAGCAGCGGTGCAGTTTGTTTAAAAGAGTTTTTAAAAACAGTAAATTTAGCCGCCAATAATGAATACGAATACAACCAATACATAGCCAAACGATATAACTCAGCCAACAATAAAATTATAACATGCGCGATATAATAAGAGGAAAGCCACAGTGAATATTGAACACATCAACAGCCAGCAAAGTACTGATAGCATTCACTGGGACAACATCACCGCGCAAACAGCTGACATATTACGTAATGCTCTTGGCGGTACTGAAGTTAGTGAAGCACAAGGTGAACACTTATTTAAATGCAGCGGCGCGGATGTCGACGCTATTGCCCAATGTGCTGATATTTTACGCCAGCGCGCGGTCGGCGATGACGCCAGCTTTGTCATTACTCGCAACATCAATTTTACCAATATTTGCTACATGGGCTGTAAGTTCTGCGGTTTTGCGCAGGGTAAAAATTCGAAAACAGCTGAGTTTTTAAGTATGTCTGAAATCGCTATGCGCGCACAACAAGCATGGGATAGAGGCGCAACAGAAGTATGTATTCAAGGTGGCTTACACCCTGATCTTGAACCGGATCATTATCGTAAAATATTATTGGCGATAAAATCACAAATACCACAAATGCATATCCACGCTTTTTCACCGTTTGAAATTTGGTACGGTGCCCAAAGAAGCAATATGTCTTACAGTGATTTCATTGCCGATTTAATGGCTTGTGGCCTAGGTTCAATGCCTGGCACTGCTGCAGAGATTCTCGATGTTGAAATCCGCCAGCAATTAACTCGCGACAAACTAACCACCGCTCAATGGGTTGAGATCATTAGTGCTGCTCACAAACTGGGGCTGCCAACTACATCAACTATTATGTACGGCCACATTGATGAGCCGCGCCACTGGGCTGCGCATATCGCGCTATTAAGACAAATGCAAAAAGAGCACGGTGGTTTTACTGAATTTGTACCACTCGGTTTTGTTCATTACGAATCACCACTGTATACCGATAGAGCAAAGCTAAAATTGGATGTAAGGCCTGGCCCTACTGAACGTGAAAACGTGTTAATGCATGCGGTATCGCGCATTATGCTCAATGGCTGGATAGATAACATCCAGGCATCTTGGGTCAAGCTAGGCCCTGATTATGCGAGCCAGATGCTCAGATCAGGTGCCAATGACTTAGGTGGCACACTGATGGATGAAAGTATTACCCGATCAGCGGGCGGCACCCACGGTGAAGAGATATCACCAGAGCAAATGCAGCAAATGATTCGCAATGCTGGGTTAACTCCTTATCGTCGCGGTACGCTCTATCAGCAGTTAGAAACATTCCCAGCACATCACAACTTAATAGCCAGTTGTAGAGGAGCCGTGGCATGAGCCTAAACGCACCTAATATCCTACTGCTAGCAGGTGGTGTTGGCGGTGCTAAAATGGCTGAAGGTCTACTGCACTCTAGCGTCTCTAAGCAATTTAGTATTTTAGGCAATATAGCAGATGATCAAGAGATACACGGCTTATGGGTATCACCAGATATCGACACACTGACCTATACCCTGACAGACCGTATCGATCGCGAAAAAGGCTGGGGCTTAAAAAATGAGAGCAACCGCACCTTAGACGCACTTAATGAGCTGGGCGCCGATACTTGGATGTACCTAGGCGATCAAGATTTCGCCACTCATATTTACCGTACCGAACAACGCAAAAAAGGTATTCGCCCAAGTGTTATTGCCCAACACATTGCCAAGCAATTAGGCTTAGATACCCCGCTATTATTACCAACTGATGACATCGTACAAACCAGGCTCAACACCGATTTAGGCTGGTTAGATTTTCAAAGCTATTTTGTACGCTACCAATGCCAACCCAATATTAGCGAAATTATCTTTGCTGGCGCTGAACAAGCAAAGGCGACACCTGAAGCGCTAGCGGCCATTGCCAGAGCTGACCTTATTATCTTCGCACCGAGCAACCCGATTGTCAGTATCGGTGCGATATTAGCAGTGCCTGCCATTAAAGAAGCCGTTGCCAACAGCAGTGCTTACAAAATGGCAGTATCGCCATTAATTGCAGGCAAAACGGTGAAGGGCCCAGCCGATAAAATGCTGCAGGCTATGAACATAGAATGTAATGCACTCGGTGTTGCCAAACAATACCAAGGTTTGATCGATGAAATAGTAATTGATCAGCTAGATACCCACTTAAGCGCTCAAATTAGTGATTTAGGCATGCAGGTTAGCAGCTGTCAAACACTGATGAAGGAGCGCCAACATAAAGTCGCTCTCGCTGAATTTATGGTCGATCGCTATCAACTCTCACAGCAAGCGCTAACGCAAGAGGTGAGCCATGGATAACAGAGCACTGTGTATTGTCATCCCGATGAAAGACCCTACACAATCTAAACAGCGTTTACTTAGTGTACTAAAACATAGCGAGCGCCAATCACTGGCGATGATGTTATTTGAGCGCACCTTAGCTTTTTTACAACAACACTTTGCCAACATCGATGTACTCGTTGTTACACCCTCAGCAAACATTGCCACACTCAGTCATAGCTATGCAGCTAACAGCTTAATTGAAACCACCAACCAAGGCCTAAACCACGCGTTAGAACAAGCCGCGCAATGGTGTATTGCGCAGCGTTATCGCAGCCAACTCATTTTACCTGCCGATATCGTTAACCTCGATTTTCAAGAACTGAACCAACTGATCAATAGCCCCAAGCAACAGCCTAGCGTCACTATTTGCCCCGCTAGCGATGAGGGCACCAATGCCCTACTGACATCACCACCGAATATTATTCCCTTTTGTTACGGCCAGCGCTCCAGCAAAAAACACCAACAAGCAGCAGCAGCTAAAGGCATTAGAGCAACGATTATAGAGCTTCAACAATTAGCCTTTGATTTAGATACCCCAAGTGATTACCAACGCGCCTGCCAACACAGTGATTTAGCGAGCCAGCTAATGCAAAACGCGCATTTAGCAAAAGTAGAACATGTAAAAGCTGCCAATAGCGATAACAAATTACAGAGAGCTTTTTAATGAATAACAGCACTACAGCGCCAGTTATCGAACAAATGCAAATGATTGCCGTCACTGGCATCCCTGATATTGCCCCAGGCGATGATGTCGCCGCTGAAATAAACAAGGCTCTGGCCAAATTATCACTGACCTTTGAAGATGGTGATATTTTAGTGATAGCCCATAAAATCGTCTCAAAAGCCGAAGGGCGTATTGTTAAGCTCAGTGATGTAAAGCCAAGCGAGCAGGCCTTTGAGCTAGCTGAGCAACTTAATAAAGACCCGGCTAAGGTACAGTGCGTATTGGATGAATCAAAACGTATTGTGCGCACCAATAAACATCCGCACCAAGAAGAAGGCTTAATTATAGCTGAGCACAAGCTAGGCTTTATCTGCGCTAATGCTGCGGTTGATGAGTCCAACGTTGATCAACCAGGGCACGTCATTTTATTGCCAAAAGACCCTGATGACAGCGCGCGAAAAATTTGTGCACAACTAGAGCAATCAAATAACTGTGAGCTAGGCGTGGTTATCTCAGACACCTTTGGTAGACCTTGGCGCACAGGCTTAGTCAACGTAGCGATTGGTATCGCTAACGTGCCGAGCAAAATAGATTTAGCAGGTGAGCTAGACGCTTATGGTCGAGAGCTGCGCGTAACCGTGCCCGCGCTCGCCGATGAGCTAGCCGCTGCCTCTGGCCTACTGATGAGTAAAGAAGGTAAAAAACCGGTCATGCTGTTTCGCGGACTCAAGTGGGATCGCTGCAAAGACAGTAGCGCCCGTGATTTAGTACGCCCGGCAACTGAAGATTTATTTAGAAAATAACAATTATTTACAGCGAGTAAACAAAGGGGATAAGAACAATGACAATAGCTATTTTAGGTGGAACAGGCCCGCAAGGCAAAGGGCTCGCATTACGCTTTGCCAGAGCAGGTGTCGATGTCATCATCGGCTCAAGAGATGCAGCAAGAGCCGCTGAAATTGCAGCACAGCTGGCAGCGGTTGTTCCTGATGCCACAGGTAAAATCAGCGGTAGTGACAACATTGACGCGGTCAATACTGCGCCTGAATTTGTCATACTCGCCGTACCTTACAGTGCCCACAATGCCACGCTTAACGATATTAAAGATGCACTCAATGGCAAAATTTTAATCGATATTGTAGTGCCGTTAAAAGCAGGTGACCCCAAGGCGGTTGATATGCCTAAAGAGGGTTCAGCTACTGAAGCAGCACAGGCATTACTAGGTGATGATATCCATGTTGTCGGAGCGTTACACAACGTATCAGCCACCAGCTTAAACAGCTTAGACACCGCAATTAACTGCGACATCTTAGTATGTGGTAACAACTTAGCGGCGAAAGAGAAAGTGATGGAGCTTATCCAGAAATTGGATGTCCTCGCGTACAACGTAGGCCCCGCTGTTAATGCACGCTGCGTAGAGGCGATCACACCGATGCTTATCCGCTTAAATATTTCCAAAAAAGTGCCATTCACTCATGCTGGCATAAAAATCTGCGCACCTAGTGATCACTAATTACTGACACTAGCTAGCACAATCATGAGTACTTACATAAGCGCTGACATAAGTGCTTAGTAGCAAAATAATAACACGAATTAGAGGGCCTTGGTGCATACCAAGCCTTCATTGATCCAGCGTCATAACCGGCTTTAAAAAGCTAAAAATGACGCTTAACTGTTGATAAAAGAATCATCTAAAAGAGAATCTTCTCAGGAGCTTAACATGGAATTTGGTATTACATTTAAAGGGTTTGTTGATCCTAAAAGAGCACGTAACTTAGTTCGCCAAGCTGAAGAAGCTGGTTTCACCTACTGCTGGTTTTACGATTCACACGTACTGTGGCGTGAATGTTACCCTGCCATCGCTATGTGCATGGAACACACTACAAAAATGAAATTTGGCCCTTGTGTGACCAACCCTAACTCGCGTGATTGGTCAGTTGCTGCCAGCTTATTCGGTAGCTTAGCGCTACAATCTGAAGGTCGTTTTGTGGTTGGTTTAGGCCGTGGCGATAGCGCGATGCGCGTGATGGGTAAAAAGCCTGCTACACTTGCTCGTCTTGCTGAATTCACCCAAAAAGTTAAAGCAATGGTTCGCGGTGAAGAAGTTCATTATGGCGAGAGCCCTGAGCCTGTTAAATTTCCTTGGGCTAATGGTTATGAGTTACCAGTACACATTGGCGCATACGGCCCTAAAGCCCTAAAAACTGCCGGTGAAGTAGGCGATGGTGTTATTTTACAAATCGCTGATCCATCACTAGTTAAATGGTTCGCTGAGCAAGCGATTAACGCCGGTAAAGAAGCGGGACGTGATATGTCTGACTTCCAAGTCATTGCCTCAGCCCCTGCCTACATGGGTGATATGGAGAAATGTCGTGATGCAACGCGTTGGTTCCCAGCGATGGTCGGTAACCATGTTGCCGATATCGTTGAGAAGTACGGCGCACACAGTGGCCTAGTACCTGAGAGTTTAACTAACTACATAGAGCAACGTAAAGGCTATGATTACTCTAAACACGGCCAAAGCGATAACCCTTACCTAGACTTCATTAGCGATGACATCATCGATAGCTTTAGTGTATTAGGTGAAGCACAAAGCCATATCGCTAAAATCAAAGAGCTAGAAGATGTCGGCACCACTATGTTCAACATCTACCTAGACAGTGGTGATGAAGAGCAAATTATCGCAGATTACGGCAACAAGATTATTCCTGAATTTCGTAAATAATCAGCATTAATTGACGAGCTACAGCACAGTTTAACGACTGTGCTTTTTAGATGAGGGTGAACAATGAAAGACATTAAAGTTAACGGCCAGCGCCTATGGGACAGCCTGATGGAGATGGCCAAAATTGGTGCGACTGAAAAAGGCGGCGTCTGCCGACTAGCACTAACTGACCTAGATAAAGAGGGACGCGATTTATTCGTCTCTTGGTGTGAAGATGCTGGCTGTACGGTTAAAGTCGACAAGATGGGTAATATCTTTGCTCGTCGCGCTGGCAAAGACAACAACTTACCTCCTGTCGTTATGGGCAGCCATTTAGATACCCAGCCAACTGGCGGTAAATTCGATGGTATTTACGGCGTATTAGCAGGTTTAGAAGTTATTCGCACCCTTAATGATAACAACGTTGAAACACTAGCCCCTATCGAAGCGTCTGTCTGGACTAACGAGGAGGGTTCACGCTTTCCACCAGCCATGGTGGCCTCTGGCGTATTCGCCGGTGTATTTGATCTAGAATACGGTTTGAGCCGTGCCGATCTTGATGGCAAAACCATGGGTGAAGAGCTAGAGCGTATTGGTTACAACGGTGCTGAAGAAATGGGCAACCGCAAGCTAAAAGCGTTCTTTGAAGCACACATCGAGCAGGGCCCTATTTTAGAAGATGAAGACATCACTATTGGTGTCGTCACAGATGCACAAGGCCAGCGCTGGTACGAAGTAAAACTGACCGGCCAAGAAGCACATGCAGGGCCAACACCGATGGCACGTCGTAAAGACGCTTTAGTAGGTGCTGCGCGTATCATCGATGAGGTCAACAAAATCGGCCTAGCTAATGCACCACTAGCTTGTTCGACAGTCGGCTTAATGCAAATTCACCCTAACTCGCGCAACGTGATCCCCGGTGAAGTTTTCTTCACTATCGATTTTCGTCATCCTAACGATGAAGTGCTCTCGAAAATGGATGCAGCGCTGCGCAGCTTCGTTGAAGAAACCAGTACTGAGTTGGGCCTAGAGCTAGACTTTAAAGAAATTTGGTACTCACCTCCCGTGCCTTTCAACAAATCCTGTGTTGATTCTGTACGTGAGGCGGCAAAAAATGCTGGCTACAGCCATCGCGATATCGTCAGTGGCGCAGGTCACGATGCCTGTTACATCTCACGCGTCGCACCGACAGGCATGGTCTTCGTTCCCTGTGAAGGCGGCATAAGCCACAACGAAATAGAGAACGCCAAGCCTGAGCACTTAGAGGCAGGTTGTAACGTACTCATTCAAGCGGTACTACTACAAGCTAACGACTAATCCTTACCATCTTTGCTGGTGCTTAGCACCAGCTTTTTTCCTAACCTTGTGCTACCTCCCCTATTCTCATTTCTCTATAGCCAATAAATTTCGCTAATCAGCTAGTCCACTTTATCTGTAGTTTTATCTGTAGTTTTATCTCTTCCTAATATCTCACTTGTGCTATTAGCGCCTATAATAATGGCTATAGTAGGGGCTATAACATCAGCTATATTTGATTATGAATAACACCTCTAAGCTCTTGAAGTTTGGCGCTTTCATGATAGATATCTTGTTATAATATGTCGTGTGATCAGATAGCTATTAAAATAGTGTTAATCAATTAAAACTAATTTAATATGGTTCTAGCTAAATATTTAAAAACTTATGCACGAACGAGTTATTAATGTTGATCACGCTACTCTTAATCGATAGCTCGCAAAATATGCACCTATAAATTAATGCATTGAAATATTAGTGACTAATCAAAGGTTTTTTATGTTTTACTCTAAGTACTTCAGCAAGCAATTCACCATACTATTTTACAGCATACTATTGATTACCAACACATCGTTAATACAGGCTAGCTCTCTTCTAAAGGTCTATCAACTCGCCGTTGACACCGACCCAAGTGTTCAGCAGGCGCAGTACACTTTACTCAATAGCCAAGAGAGCATTATTCAAGCACACTCAACACTCCTCCCAGCTATTGATGGTCAGTTACGCGCTTCCTGGAATAGTAATTCCACTGCAACGAACACAGATTTAAAAAGCTATACTGTTAATTTAACTCAAGCCATTTATGACCCCGTATTGAATGCGACCTTAAAAAAGGCAAATAATGTTGAGCGACAAGCCAAGTTGATACTGGCTCAAACTGAGCAAACACTTATTTTAAGATCCGTTGTCGCTTATGTTAATGCAATGATCGCGACCAATAACTTAACTACCGATCAAGCACGTGAACGCTCTTTTAGAAAAAGCCTGGATAGAGCAAAATCTGAGTTTGACGTCGGAATTATAGCTATGACTGATGTCCATGAAGCACAAGCTTCTTATGATAACGCGCACGTTGACTTGATTATCAGTGAAGGTCGATTAGAAAATAGCTTAGAAGTACTGCAACGCCTTACCGGTAAATACATATCAGACACTTACAAACTCGCTCTTGATTATCCTATTGCTTTACTTAGTCCTAACGAGCCGAAACATTGGGTAGAAAAAGCGACCACTCAAAATTTAACTATTGTTTTAGGAAAACGGGATATAGAAGCAAGTGTATTCGACACTCAGATAGCAAGCTCTAGCCGACAGCCCACGGTCAATTTACAGGCCTTTCACACACGAGATGATGATAACTTTACTGATAATCAAATAGCATTAACCTTAACGGTTCCTTTTTATTCAGGTGGTTCAATTAGCTCAAAGATAAGGCAATCGATATCACTACAAGATATTGCCAAATCAAAACAACTAGATAGCATTCGCAATATTGCTCAACAAACACAAAGCACTGTTCGAGATGTGCAAACAAACGTTTTAGCAATAAAAGCCCGCCAGCAAAGTATTCTATCGAGCAGTAGCGCGCTTATCGCTATAAAAGAAGGTTACAATGTAGGCACCAGAAATATCACCGATTTACTCAATGCAGAACAAAATTTATTCAGTGCTAAAAATGATTATGAAAATGCAAGGCTACAACATGTAGTATTGCTGTTCACTTTAAAAAAGCTACTGGGCTCCTTATCTGCAGATGACGTTATCGTACTCAATCGTTGGATGATCGCTACTGATTAAGACCGCTATCGAACATATAGCATAGCTCAATGCCCCTATAATTTGTCTCTATAATAAGCGCTCTAGGTATAGCTATGGATGCCCTGCTGCTAAGTCAGATTCGAGATTGCCACCTGTTGTAGTACAGCAGCAATTGATCCGATAGCAGCTGATCATTGAATCGAAGAAATCACTCGTTATACAAATTTAGGAGCTGACAACGTCTTAGTCAATAGTGATTTTATGCTGACAAAATTCAATAAAGTCTTCTTGAGAAAGCGGCTTAGAAAACAAATAACCTTGAATTAAGTCACAGCCTATTTTCTGTAGATAATCAAGCTGAGCTTTAAACTCAACCCCTTCTGCCACTACCTGAAAATTCAATTTCTTTGACATAGTAACGATAGCGGATGTTATTGCTTGATCACCGTTATTAGCTGGTAAGCCATCAATAAATGCTTTATCTATTTTAAGCTCATCGATAGGAAACTCTTTTAAATAGCTTAATGATGAATAGCCGGTGCCAAAATCGTCAACAGATACTTTTATCCCAAGCGCCCTTATTAGATGGAGTATTTCAGTGGTTTTATGAATATCTGCCATCGCTAAGCTCTCAGTAATCTCAAACATAATAGCGCTAGCACAGGCGCCTGTTTCCAGCAGGGCTGCTTTTATCACATCGAGAAATGTCGGTGATCTGAACTGTCTTCCAGAGATGTTAATTGAAATCATTATATCATCTAGACCATGATTTCTTAATAGTACCGAGTGCTTACAAGCTTCCAGTAGAACACGATTACCAATGTCGATCATCAAGTCGTTTTCTTCTGCGATGGGTATAAATATGTTCGGTGAAATGAAGCCTTTGATCGGGTGATGCCAACGTAACAGCGCTTCAGCACCTTTTACTGCAAATGTATTGGCATCGACCTGGGGCTGATATACTAAACCAAACTCTGAATTGCTGATGGCGACTCTTAAATCTTGTTGTAAATCTATTTTTTCTTTTAAATGTTTATTGGCCTCACTAGAGTAAAATTGATAGCCATCTTCTTTAATACCTACTAAAGAATCCGCCACACTGCTAGCCTTGCTTAACAAATCATCTGAATCAGAGCCGTCATTTGGATACACTGATATGCCGATATACAAGGACAAGAAGAGTGAACGACCTTCTACTATTAAAGGCTTTTTAAATGCGGCAATAAATCGCTCTGCCACGTAGGACGCATCACCCACATTTTGAATACGCGAAAGTAAAACAGAAAATTCATCACCGGCAATATGCGCTGTAATTCTGGTAGGGTCTTGACTACCGCTATTTGAAATAACATCGGAAGAGCGAACACAATCCAGTAAACGCTCAGAGACAGATTTCAGTATAGACTCACTTATTTTAGGGCCCAATCCTTGCGTTAATTTTCGATATTCTCCCAAGCGAACATTTAAAATCGATAGATGCTCTGATTTATCTTTAAAACTCGTAATCGCTTTACTGATACGCTTTAGGTAAAGCTTTTTGTTCGGTAAGCCCGTCAGTGGATCAAAATAGGCAAGTCTGTCTTGATAAGCTTTAAATGTTAACGTGTTACGAACTCGTAAAGCGAGTTCACTTTGGTCAACAGGTTTTGCAAGAAAATCAGTAGCGCCCAGTGCTAACGCTTTTAATTTTGAGGCCGAGTCAGTAGAAGAGGTCAATATAATAACCGGCAGGTGCTTGGTTTTTTCACTGGCCCGCAGCTCTGCTAAAATTTCATAGCCGTCAACTTTTGGCATGACGATATCTAACAGTATTATGTCAGGCTCTTTTCTAGAAATTTCTTGCAACGCAGTAGTTGCATCACTGATACCGCAAAAATTTTGGTAACCTGCATCCTCTAAGAATATTTGGATTAGTTCGAGCATAATAGGCTCGTCATCAATCATCATTATGAGAGAATTTTTTAACGCGAGATCTACATTCATTAATTTATTTTTAATCACAGTGGATACGATCGTACATCTGCACAATAATGCTCACTAATATTTGAGCATTAGCGGCATCTTCTTGTTGTGCTTGATGTTCTAACTCAGCGGCTATGTCAGTGAATTGAGAAAAACCGACACTCCCTGCTGATCCTTTTAACCAGTGAGATAAGTCCTTTAGTTCATTAAAGTTATTATGATCAAGTGCTTCTTGCATTTGGCTAACTTGTGCTAATAATTTAACACAAAATTGTTCAACTAGCGGTTTAAATTTACTATTGACCTGAATTAGACTAGACCTAATAAGCTCGTTTTTACAGGCCTGTTCGCTATTTATATACGACTGTATTTGCGCAGCGACAGATGTGTTATCAAATGACGACACTATCTGTGTATTTACTAAGCTCGGCTCTACATGCAATCGCTCTTTATCAGGCTGTGCTGCTGATTTTTGCCGCTCATCTAGCAACGGTTTTTTTGAATCAATGTCTGGTGATATCGCTGTTTGTTGCTTTGCAAGCCCAAGCTGTGCTCTTTTCCAATGAAGTGTAATATCCTCTAGCTGCGATGATATTAAATCAAACTGGCCAGCGTTAGCAGCTTCTTCAAAAGGGATCGCAAGCTCAGTAAACACCATTAGACCGACACTTCCACCAGAACCTTTTAACCAATGGGCATGATCTGCCAGTGCAGAGCCGTCTCTATCTTTCACAGATTGCTGCATAATCGGTATTTGCACTCCTAGCTTATCGATAAACTGTTTAACTAGATTCGCAAATTTCGGGTTAGAAATAGGTAAACTGGATATAATTGGCTGTAAAGTATCACTGGAATTATCTAACAGACTATCATTTCTTCCCGCTTGTGTATCATCTATTACTTGAGCAGATTGTAGAGGTTTGGCATTTAACAGTGTTGCTAGCAAGGTGATCAAAGCATCAATGTTGATTGGCTTTGTCATATAATGGCTATAACCGGCTTGTAAACACTGTGTTTCAATGCCTTTCATTGCGTGAGCTGTTAGCGCCACTATAGGCTGTTGAAGACCTTGTTCTCTCATTTTGCCGACAGCGGTATAACCATCCATAACAGGCATTTGCACATCCATTAAGATAACATCAAAATCGATGTCAGTGACTTGGTTTAAGCCGTCTAAACCATCAACTGCTGTTGTCGATTGTATGTTTAAGTCGTCCAAAATTAGCTTAATCAGTTCGCGGTTTTCAGTGCCATCATCGACAACCAACACATGCGCTTTAGGGAATAACCATTGAGTGCTATCTAAAGACTCATCTATTGCGTCTACTAGTTGGATTTTTTCAGGTATTGACCATAAGTGCTGATTTTCGGCCTCTATTTCTAAGGATAACGTAAAGGTCGTCCCTACATTTAGCTGACTTTTTACACTTAAATCACCACCTAAAGCATCGGCAAATTGCTTACTGATAGAGAGGCCCAAACCTGTTCCTCCAAAACGGCGTGTAATAGAGCTATCAGCCTGCACAAAGGCTTCAAAAACACTATCAGCTTGCTGCTGTGTCATACCTATACCGGTATCTGTCACATCAATCAGTAATTTATTGGCTGATTCAGCGGCTACATAGGGTGTCACGGTCACGCTACCGTGTTCGGTAAACTTTATCGCATTGCCGATCATATTAGTGAGAATTTGACGAACTCTACCCGGGTCCGTTTTGATACTCATTGGTATGGCAATATTACCTTCAAAAAACAAACCAAGCCCTTGTTCATCGGCCTTGACCTTCATTATCTGTAACACTTCTTGTATTAAAGGGACAGGATTACAATCGATTATTTCGACTTCCAAATGGCCGGATTCAACTTTTGATATGTCTAAAATATCGTTGATTAAATTTAATAAGTGCTTAGCGCTTGATGAAATTGTATTTAAATGCTTCTCTTGTCCTGGCTGTAAATTTCTTCTATCTCTGCGCAGCATATCGGTAAAGCCTAGAATAGCATTCATAGGAGTACGAATTTCATGACTCATATTGGCCAAAAAGTCACTTTTTGCTTGGTTGGCTGCCTCTGCTTCTTCTTTAGAGCGTTTTAGCTCAATTTCTTGCTCTTCTAAAAGTGTCACATCATCAAAACTGACTAAAACCCCACCCACCTTGCCACTGGGTAGTAATACAGGTGAGCAATTGACCATAAAGGTTCTTTTACCTTTATTGGGTATCGTTAGACGAAGTACTTGATTAACCAGCACTTGCCCGCTATCAATAGCGCTTTGCCAAGGAGTCGTCATCGCCGATAATTCGCTATGATCGGCTTCCCAGGAAAAGCTTGAAATGAGTTTGCCAACAATGTCCTTTGCCGGCTGCTCCACAATTGTGGAGAATGCTTCATTAGCGAGTACGATAGTTTGGTTTTTATCTAGCACTAATAGCCCTTCTGCCATGGTATCTAATGCAGATCTGACATGATCAGGTACCGCTTGAGATGGATCCAAGTGCTTGAGTACTTTTCCAAGGAAGAAGAAGTATACGATAAAACTCGTCATCGACAGAAAAATAATAAATAACGGGACTTTACCAGTAATGAAGCCGATAAGCCCCGGTTTGACAATAGGTTTAAACCTTATCTCTACACGCCCCCACTCAATATCACCAGACCAAAGCGGAATCAGTATTTGCTCATCTGAGAACTCAGTCCCGTCGTAGCCATGCCAATTTTTAGCATGCTCACCTATTTCAGTTATTAATGAATCATCTCGATATACTGCTGCAGAAAGCATGCTTTCATTTCTTTCAACAATGACTTGCAGCGTTGTCCTCATTCTAACAAAGTCAGCTTGTGTCACAAAAATAGAGCTTTTAGTCGCGATAACCTCTGTTAACCCTTGACGAGCTTTGCGTTCAATCGTTGTTTCATTCGGGAAAATATCTAGTAGAACAGCAACAAGCACCAAGCTGACAATGATACTAACAAGGCCAATCGTTATACGGATTTTAGCGGTATGCTTGCCAAATATTTTATCTAATATCACTTAGCTTTTTTCCTCTGAACTGAGATTATCTTCTGATAACGGGTTCGCATGACTTTGATCGGTGATAATATCCTCAAGTGTTTCTTGATTAGCATCAAAGGCGCCTAAGTTTGATAAGATAGGAAGAGGATCAATAAAACGCCACGCAGGCAATGAAGATAAAACGCTGGTTAAAATAATTCCGCTGCGCAATAGCCATGCAACATAGCCAACCGATAAACCCGCTGAAAAAACAGTCCCTGTTCCCAAGTTAAAAGCATCTATAGTGATAATTCTTTCAACGTCAGTATTCGCCTTATTTAAGCTATCGAGAAAGTTGCTGGATTTAAGTAATAATAGAGGATCAGTGACAGCACTCCAGTTAGAGGTTAATTGAGCTGTACTGGCAACGATAGCGGATACAGCAAAAGATAACGCATTGGTCGTCGTATCAGGAAGCGGTATTTCTAGGGCGATTGACACTTGCTCATCTGGCTCCCTATTGCTCTCGATTATATTGGTATCTAGTGTAGCTACGTTATTATTACTGATAGCAGCCGTAAATCTTTCATTGATTTGAACTTCTACTTCCAGTTCAATCGTTTCTGACACAACCTCAACTATATTAATGTCTTGCTCAATGACGACTGGATTAAATGAAATATCTGCTCTTTGGCTAAAGGTTTCTTCAAGCACCGTGGCACTAAAGTTTATTGTTGCGTTAAACGCTGACGTGGTTACCTTGCCGTCAGTTAAAGTGAAACTAATACTAGGTTTTAATGCACTATCATCATCGACAAAGTTAATTAAACCTGCGTCGATTTGCGCCTGTGAAAAACTTGTTAGTTTAACCCCGGGGGCTGCTATGTTTTCAAAATAGCCGCCACTAATGCTCACTATATTAAAACGCGTATCCGCCGTGCTATCGTCGTGGTCAAAGATAGATAGATTGTTAGCGCTGACATTAATAACTTGCCCTTGCTCTATCTCAAAAGTGCTATTAACCAATACACTGGAATCATTTACGGCTAGTACTGTAACCGTTGCAGCGATATTTGGGTTCACAGTGTTATCGCCCCCATTTACAACGCCGCCATCATCTTGCAAACTGGTTAACGTCACTACCCTGCTCGCCTCGGTGGGATCTTGACTGTTGTTTTGATAACTCAGAGTGTTAAATAATGTGTCTACATCTGCGGCACTGACGTTGCCATTACTTAGCGTGATAGTGGCCGTGCCTGCTACGAGCGAAATACTATAGGTGAAATTATTGTTCGCTGTCGTACCACTGCCATTGACTAAACTTAGAGCGCTACCGTCGATATTCAGCAATTCGTTAACGCCGTCAAGAGCATTACTCACAGTAAACGAAAGCCCGTTAAAGGACTGACCTAGTTCAATAGTATCGGTACTGGCACCGCTAAAAAGAAGTACCGGTGTACTATCTTCTATAAAATTAACAGTACTGCTGTTGAGAGCTAAATCCGGCTCATCATTTACGCTTGAATAGTTAATAGTTGCCGCGACAGGTGAGGTAATATTGACATTATCACTAATACTTATATTGAAAGTCGGGGCCTGTTCGTTGTCGTCATCAACAAAGATGAGCTCGGCATTTGCTATATTACTTTGCGAAAAGCTGGTAACAGCTACACCTAAGTTGCTGGTCAACTGAAACTCACCGCCAGTGATCGCTGAAAGGCTAAAGGTAATATCCATATCAGAGCTTTCAGTGTCTGTTGCCGCCAATACACTGCTAGTGATGACTGTTGTCTGCCCCTCTGTAAAAGTAAAATTATTAGCGGTCAAACTAGGTGCTGTATTTTCAACTTCGGGTGCATATGCGAGGCTAAAACCGTTAATTCTTTGAAAACCACTGTCAATATTAACATCATCAGTGCCATCAAAGAGTATTGAGGCAGTGGCCTGCGCGTTTTGTACACCGCTAATTAGCGTCGTTTTTGAGAAAAAGAAAGCAACGATATCGTATTTCGTCACTCTTTGGTCATTAGTCCCTACACCATCGTCATCACCTTGTTCGATAGAGACAAATAGAGTGCCGGCATCATAGTCAATGCCCCCTATATTACGATCTGTTTCTAATAAGTCTATCCCCGAAATTTTTCCTTCAATATCAACATTGATATCTTCACCGTTAATCAGCGTCTGGATAGTTGGATAAGTCGTTGTATTGGAGGGATCGATTCCCTCAGACCTAAATAGCCATATATCAGAGTGCTTGTCTCCTTGATTTCTGCCAAACAGAAAGTCACCTTGCTTCAACTGGTAATCACCGACCATGACATCTTTTTCAACTAGTGTAACAGCTCTTATTTCTGCATTATCACCAAAGGGGTCATCAAGTAAGGTATAAAAGTTACCTTTACTATAATCACCCGCCGTATCTGGTCTAAAATACACTAGGCTATCTAGCCCCAGCGTCAAATCAGCCGGACTGCCGGCACCGTTACTACTGAGCACCATATCTAACTTGCTACTGAGTATCAGATCCCCTGCTTGTAAAGTAATAGCGTTAGTAGTGCCGATGGTAATGGTACTACTAACAAAATGGAGGCCATTGGTTGAATCTTCAGCTGAAAATAGACTAATATCAAATGCAGTTGAGAAGGTACCGTCTGTAGTATCCTCGCCCATAGAAAAATTGGGTCCCGCTTGCTGAATAATATCGCCTTTTTCTATAGTGGTCCCACTGAGGCCTGGAATAGTATTACTTGAACTGACCTCCCCTTCTAGATTCAACCATAAAGCACCGGCAGATGTATTGGTGAAATCTACAGTGGCACTATCAGCAGCTGTTGAATTGGCCCCCGATGTAGCGACTAGGTCATAAGCTGGCGATAGTTCACCACCATCGTGAATAAAGTGAATTTCGCTCGATGATATCTGTGACTGAATGAAGGAAGTGATTGCAACCGTTAAGTCCGAAGCGTTAGCGAAGTAGCCGCCCACGACATTAGAAACCGTGAAATTAGTGGCGGCGTTTTCAGCAGAGTTGTTGCCTGTCGCTTCAATGTTGGTTGCATCAAGTATGACGTCAGCGCCCTGGGAAATCACCAGCGCATTGTTCGCTATGATTGGCACTAAAGCTAACGTACCTTGCCAACTAGCAGAAGTCTCATTAAATTGTAGATTGGTGCTGACATTGCCTACATTATGTTCTAATTGCCAATCGCCCCCTAGCGCACTGCTTCCTGATAAATCATCACTTGCCGCTACATCTAATTGGGTCAATGCCGCCAACGTTTCGACAAATTGTACACCGTATACTCCCGATGCAATGTTACAGCCGTAAAGCAGGAAATCCGCATTTTCATTAAATGCATCACTCCATTGACCAATCGCTTCACTGTTCTCTAGTAGCGTGGCCTCATCTAATGATTGGTTGCCTATATTTATAGCCCCTTGTGTCGCGTGACTAAATAAATGCACTGCATTTAAACCATCGTATTGGCTAATAATGTCTGTCAGTTGAGCGATTGCGGCGCTATTAGAATCAATAAATTGAATTTCGTAATGCACCCCTGCAGTATTTAAATCAATACTGCCTAGCAACGCCTGATAATCATCAATCGATTCATCTATAACAATAAGTTCGGTGCGACGCTCTGCAGACAGATTCAGCGAGGCTATACTAGCGGGCTGCGTTTCAATTTGACCATCATCGGCCCCCGCCAACTTAATTGGTTCGGGCAGCAAAGCGGCGTTCATATTTGTCACGTTTAGATGATTATCGAACGTATCACTCGCAATATCCGTGTCTCTATTGGTCTCTAGTACACTTTCAGATAAACCAAAAGGATCAGCCGATAACATCGTTCGCGGTTCTAGAGTTTCAAATATAAAGTGTTCTATTGCCATATCGTATTTACTCTTTAATAGTAAACCTTAAATGAAAAGCCCTTAGTGACATTCTAGACTCGCTTAATTATTAGCTGTGTCTTATTTCTAGGTAGGTTCTTGTATCTGCAAAAAACATTTCAAACCAGCAGACACCTGGTTTTTATCATTCTCTAAGGTAAAGCGAACGCTAAAAGTACCACTGGCAGCATCCCCTAAAGGATCTATTTGATCAACTCTCACTTGATAGCCTGTGCTCTGATCAATTTCTGTAAACACTTTTGCTTTGCTGCTTTTGTTTAATCTATTGATGTGTTCAATTGGGAATACTGCGGTGACATGTAATGGATTTAATTGCGCTAGCGTTAACACAGGATGGCCATCAACATATTCACCTTCATTTTTTAAGCGCTGGGTGACGACGCCATTTAAATGGGAGTAGATTTTTTTTTCATTTAGTTGCGCTTGAGCTTTAAGTAGCTCTAATTGCCTAACCTTTAGCGCCTCTTTGGCCTGCTCTACACGCCAATAACTCAACTGCTCTAAACGTTGTGCCTCGTCTTTATTTTGCCTAGACGTAAATTTCTTATCCGCGAGTAAAGTCATTCTTTTAACTTGTAAACGGTCATACTTGTAGTTAATTTTCTCTGTTGATAGATTTGCGGTCATTTCTGTTCTGGCTTTAGCTAGAGATAAGCTCGCCTCTTCCACCATTGAATTCAACTCTACCAATAATTGACCTTGAGTGACGGTATCACCTTGCACTACATTAATAGATTCAATAACTCCAGGCACTGCTGCACTTATGTTCACTTCTTTACTGGGGTTAATCACACAGTCTACTGTGGGCAGCTTAACTTGCGTTGTGGCAAAAACAGAGAGAGACACCAGTGATAAGCAGATTCCGAGAGGGTACATTATGCGGTGACTACTTATCATGTTTTTATGCCTTATGGTTAATATGTATTTGATCATGGGTTAACGTTTATATTATAGCTAGTTGATTTGACAAATAATAATTTTACCAATCGATTATATATGAAAAATAGTAACTAAATTTTTTCCAGAAATAACTAAATAGCGAAGATTTATTAGTGTAGATTCTGACGATGCCACGTGCGGGTAAATAAGGTAATTGATGATCGCGTACTTCCAGCTCCACAATAAAAAATGGCGTCAGCGCTGTTTTACCATTCGGATCTCTGGCGTCCACAACAATGTCACCACCGCCACTACTACCCAAAAAACGAGAAGGTAATTGCGAATAAGCCGCCGGTTTGATGGTAACGACAGAGGCAGTGAATACCTTGCCAGGATGACTATAGAACATAATATTGATGGTATTGAGATGATCGCGAATTGATTCTAGCTTCGCCTGAGAAATAATTGCGCTAACGGTTAATGTAGAATTATTGACAATATGACCAATCGTGTCTCCTCTTTGCACATAGGTTCCCGCTAAATCGTCAAAGTTATTTAAGATAACTTCTCCCTCGTTCGCCGCCGTTAACTTAAGATCGTCAATATTATTACTTAATTCTGTTACCTTTTTTCTTTGTAATTTTATTTTTTCTTGCCAACTTAACGCAATCGCCTTATCGCGAAACTGAGTATTACGATATTGCGCTATATATTCTTGTAACTCAGCTTTCGACACTTTTAAGTCTGCGACCAATTGTGGGTTTGCAAGGTTTAAGATGGCATCACCTTGAGAAACAAGATCGTGATTATTGACATGCAGTTGCGTAATTGTCCCCGCTGTTTTGGCTTTTAATTCTTGGTAAGCGGGTGTCATTGTCAATGTAGGGTAGCTACTGGAAAAACTAAATATGTTGACGCTGAGTAACAATACCAATAAGCAGCAGCAGCCACTGACGATCGTCATAAAACGATACTGTTTGTTTTCTTTGATCGACTGCTGATAAAGACTTTTAATATTGATGAAGGCAGGTACACAAAGCGTGAGAAATATAACCCAAAAAGCCAGCACTAAACCAAAAACAAAGAAGCTATCAGATAAATATAAAGCAATCGTCAACCCTATAACGATGCGATAGGGCACCGCTAATATGGCGTAGAGGTAAAATAAATAGATATACTTATGCTCTGCTTTAGACAATAGTGAGCGATGGATAGGAAGCTTAAATAGCTCTTTCTTCAATACATTCTTAAATGCCCTAACCGCTCTCTCATTTAAATTTAAGACTCCCACTGCATCACACAGAATATAATAGCCATCAAATTTCATTAATGGATTTAGGTTAAAGATTAAGGTAGAAAAACTGCCGATAAAAGATAAATTAAACACAAAATCTTTAAAATAACCCGGCGTTAACGTTCCCCAATAAATAAAGGCTAACATAGCAATTGTCAGTTCAAACCACATCCCCGCTAAACCGACCAATACTCTTTGCGAACGCTTGGCAAACAAATAACTTGATGATGTGTTGGTAAAGGGAAGAGGCATGAAAACCAGTAATAAGATACCGCATTCAGTCACTTTCCCGCCTTGTTTAGTCACCGCTAAGCCGTGACCTATCTCATGCAGCGTTTTCAACATAAGGTAAGCTAAAAAAAACATCAACCAATTTTGTGTTTCAAAAAAACGACTATTCCAGTGTTCTTCTAAAGCGCTCCATTGCTGAGGTAGTAAAATTAAACTCGTTAACATCAGCAAAAAAAACACAAAAACAAAAAAGCGACTAAACATTATATCGCCAATGATATGTAACGCACTTAACAGTTGGCTGGGATTAAATAATGTAAATTTCATTGCCACTGGGTAGCGCAGTTTGTACCACCAGGGAGGCCCTTTTTTAAGAGACTGTTGTTGCTGTATCAGCCCTAGCTCCCACAGCTTATTGAGCAGTACTTCCAGTTCAGCAAATAACTCTTGCTTGATCCCTAAGCTAAGCACGATATCTTGCACTGTTCTTGTGCCATCTAAATGCTGAAGAAATTGATAACTATGCTTATTACATTGAAAATATTGCGCATTACTTTCAAAGGCAACAATACAGTGATTATCTGTATTCTTATGTAAAGTCACATTAGAATTTAGTGTTAAACAGTGGTTCCAGACACGATCTAATAAAGAGGCATGATCAGCAGAGTGATGCGTGATCATGGTTTAAAACTCCACCAATTCATTTGAATCCAGTCAGAAAAGTGATGAAACAAATACCATCCGATCGATGCACTTCCTACATTTATTTTCGCAATGCCTGCCATTCCCGGCGCAAATAAGGCATTTTTTTCTATGTCTAAACTGGCTTCTACTTTATAAATCAGTTGATTATTCTCTTCTATAAAAATAGGAGAAGGCTTATGTAAGGTGATGATTTGTTCACTGTTTGGTAAAGAGCCTAGCTTTAAGCTGGCTAATTGGCCTCTGTCTATAAAACGAATATCCGATTCTTTAATATCAAGCACCACTCTAAATTGATCTGATGGCGCTATTTTAAACAACAAATCACCTTTATTGATTGGCTTGCCAATAAAGTCTCTTAAATCTCCTTCAATGATGGTCCCTTTAATCAGCGATTTAAGCTTACTGTTATTTATATCTTGTTGAGCCAAATCGATATTTGGTTGTATTTGTGACAGCTGTGTCTTGTATATTTCAGCAGACCCTCGCTCTCCCTCAACCAGCGCCCGGCGGTACATTTTTTGCTTTTCTTGATAATCTCCTTGTAACTTATCCAGTTTCAAGGTGATATTCGTCACATCTAATGAGGCTAATACTTGTGCAACATCCACCTTATCTCCCGGTTTGACGAGAACTTCTTTAATAAAGCCATTAAAAGGGGCGATGACAGAAGACTCTATTTTCCCTTTAAGTGTCGCTGAAGCTGAAATCCTATAATTGATAGGGACAAAAAGCAGCGCGATAATAATGACAGCTGCCAATAACCATTTGTAATAAGACTGACAAAAAACATCGCTAAACAGTTTTTTTTCAGCCACTTCTTCATGCGTTTGTTGGCTAATAGAGTCACTGTCATCCAATACTTCACTGCCGATTTTCTGGGCGGATAATAAATTATTGTTTTGTTTTTGTTCTAATAACTGACCTAACCAAATAGCCGCCCATTCAATGACTCGTACCGCCGATTCTTTCGTTTGATTCTCAGAGCTCAGTTTAATCGACAGATGACACACTATATTATTTTCTGAGTTTCTTACCGGCAAACTAAACGTAAACAAATGATTTTCGTGGACACAAGAAAGGGCATTGTTTTGAGTGGCTGAAAACTGTGCGAACTCTAATAATTGAGTATCAACGGGAAGATCCGCAGGCCAAGTTAAAAACTCGACATCTGACGAGCGACTGATCACTTCTTGATCAGGCAGATTTTTGGCGAGGTTATTGGGAACGTTTAATTTATGCGCAGCTTTTGGGAAAATAATGATTGCCGAAACTGTGTCAGGTATCATTTTCACAATATGCTCTAGCCATTTTTTACTTTGTATCAATCTTGTTACTCATGATCCTACCACTATGCTTAAGTTACCTTACTACAAGCTAACACTAATTCTTATCCACTTGCTGGTGTGTCGCACCAGTTTTGCTACTAACCTGCTAGTTAGGTAGACCACTTTATCTGAAATTCTATCTCTTGTTCACCATCTTCACGCTCGTGTTCGATATTATACACGGCTCGTACAGGCACATAAATTCGCTCGCCTGCTATTTGTATTTCAAACTTATCACCAGATTCCAAAGCATCTGCTAAGCGCCTTAGCTTGGAGACAAACTCAGCAGTGCTATATTGCTTTTCTATATCGCGATCATCTTTCATTTACTCTCTCCTATTCGCTTATCACATTTGGGCTCATTATATCTGAGGCTAATATGCATAACTTTATGCCTGTGATCAACTATAGTATCACCAAGCAGCTATAGCCAAGTCTATACAACAAATCATTGAAAAAACGTGCGAGGTCAATCTGCAAGGTACACTCACGCAGATATTTAGAGGGGATCTGAAAAAATAGATTTAATAGTCTCTGTCAGAGCTTAATAGAGCAAAGCGGGCGCTTTGCTCTGAATGTGACCAGTAATATTGTTATGATTTTGTATCTGATATCTCTTTATCTAATGGCTTACGGCTCCAATAACTTGCCAGCAACGAGCCAGAAATATTGTGCCAGACACTAAAGATGCTACCGGGAAGCGCAGCCATCGGCGTAAAGAACTTAATCGCTAACGCTGCTGCAAGGCCAGAGTTTTGCAAGCCCACTTCAAACGCAATGGTGCGGCACACGCGCTTATCAAAACCTAGTAAATGCGTAACCCAATAACCTAAAGTTAAACCAATCGCATTGTGAATAACCACAGCTGCCACCACAATTAGGCCAACTTCTACTAGCTTAGTTGAGCTTAACGCCACCACAATAGCAATAATAAGTACAATTGCAAACATCGAAAGATAAGGCAGTACCGGCTCAGCTTTACGAATAATATTACCAAAAAAAGTATTGATTAACACACCGGCAGCTACTGGCAGTAACACAATTTTAAAGAGGCTTAGCAGCATTGAAGCGATAGGCACATCAACACTTTGCCCTATCATTAAAGAGACTAAAAATGGCGTTAGCACTACACCCAGTAAAGTTGAGATAGCAGTCATTGAGATAGATAACGCCGTATCCCCTTTTGCCAAGTAACACATCACATTAGAAGATGTGCCACCTGCAACACTACCGACTAATAGCATGCCAACTGTCAGCTGAGTATCAAAACCAAAGCTGAGTGCAATAATAAAAGCGGCAATTGGCATCACCATAAATTGTAGTAGTACCCCCACTCCAATCGCCTTCGTATTTTTTAATACTTTCTTAAAATCGGCAGGGCTCAGTGTTAGCCCCATCGCCAACATAATAATCGTTAATAGCGGCACTATTTGCGACTTAAGGCCAACAAAAAGAGCTGGTTGTAAAAAGGCAGCGACAGAGAGCAACAACGCCCAGAGTGGGAATAACTGAATGACCATAAAAACTCCGTTAGGCGCACGCTAAAAAAGCAAATGCGCATCATTAAAAAAAGCAGCAATTATAACGAGTTAAGACGATCCATAGCAATATTTATGCGATTAAAACAAAGATAATATGGGCGCTATTTAAAAGGTAATGGTCAGTAAACGCAGCTTGTAAATAAAAACTAATTCACAGTATTTATCAAAGTATAACGCAGCATAATAGCTTGAGCTTGAGCTATGAGTGATGCCACCATATCAACGTTTGCTAAACAGATAATGTATCAACAGGTTTGTCAAGCTCACGCCTGGTTAACAGGAAAGTCGTGACTAAATTATCCAAACATAGCCACTTACTGATTCTCCAGCAGCACCACTTGTGCATAAGCTTTACGCTGTTTATCTCTACCAACTCGCGTCGTTAGTTGCTCCCATTCGTATGCGACATAATCTAGTGACACCTGTGCGCTACTTCTGCCAGAGAGTGCTCGAAAAACCCCATTGGCGAGTATTTTCATATATTCTCGACTACGGTGAATTCTTAAATCATACACTTTATTGTTAGTGCTATTGATATCTCTCAGCATGTTAACGTATGAGACGGCGGCCTCCTCGCCCCAACCTACCGTTTGCTGCCAAAACTGTTGATTAATATCGCTAAGCCGATAGGGATTTAAGCCATATCTACCCACTGCTAAATCTGCATTGTGATTCGTTTTATTGGCAAAAAAACCAAGAAAATCAAAGGAAGCTTCTTGCTGTAGGCTGGATTTAGCCACGGCAGTTGTCCAACCAGAGCCCAAATAAGGCACATAATTTACATTTTCAAATGTATCCCAACGACCCAACTGCCTATTCCATACGGTTTTAGCCCCTGGTGAGAGTGCTGCTGCCACTGTATCTAGAGGATCTTTTTGGTTTTGTATTGCCTGCACAAACGGGTCATCCCAACTATCAGAGAACACTGAATCGCCGCGACCAAAGGATTCAATTACATCAGCTAAACCAAATTCATTACCATTTTGCGGGTAAAATTGTGACGATTTTTTAAACTCTTTAAGCGCCTCAACAAAACCTGGTGTATTAATGAGTGGTTTCATAGTCGCTAGTTCGAAATAAAAGCCATCCTTTGCATCCGGGTGCTTAGCGTACGGGGCTGCTCTTTTTATAAACTGTGAATACAGTAGGTCGTAGCGATTAGTTATTTCAGAAATACCGTGAATTTTATTACCATTAGCCAATTCTTTATGATTAAAGAATGCTGCAATCTGATTTAATTCACGCCATGTCTGTGGCACTTTAAGCTCAGTACCATACTGCTTTTTAAAAGCGGCGCCATAAACAGGATTATCGAGTAGTGACTTTCGATATTGTAAGTAGTGCCTATCACCATCAATATTCACTTGGTAATGTGTGCCATTCCATTTTGATAGTGTTTTAACATGCTCCATTACATCGCTAAACATCGCTGCGTCCAGCATTTTTTCGGGCACAGGTGATAGATACTGATAGATATCAGGCATCCATATTGCTCCAAAAAATATCACATCATAGCGCTTATTTTTTAACCCCCACAACGCTTTTTGGTACAGTTGGGATAAAGCGACATGCTCAATGATTATCTTGGCGCCAGTTAACTGCTCAAATTGTTGTGCATGTAGGACAGTCGGTTCACCTACCACTGGTATCTCATGACTGAGAATATGTAATGTCACCCCTCGATAGTCTTTTTTCGATATATGAGTGTCACTGTAATCCGTACTTTGGGCAGTAAAACTCAACAGACTAAAAACTAATAACAGCAAAGTGCTGCAAAATACTTTGATATATTGCAAAATATCTCCCTTATTACTGGCATGTGATCAACATTGCATCACCATGATAATTTAAATTATCTATTGGCTAATAGTAGTCAATCACTGGTTTTTTTTTCGCGAAATCACTATTATTTTTTTTAAAAATAGTAGTATTTCTAAGTGCTTTTAAATAATGCTATTAATCAAGACACAGTTAACGTGTCATTTTTTTCACGAAGACCACAACAAAAAGAGCGAGTGTAAAACTGCCTATCAATGCTTCACACGATGCAAAAAATCGTGAGATACCTTGAGGTGTCAAATCGCCATAGCCCAGTGTAGTAAAAGTGACGACACTAAAATAAAGACTATTTGCAAAGGTGTATAAATTATCGCTAAGGCTTGCTGTCGATGAATAAACAAGTACATTTCCCGAGAAACTAACACCGGAAAAAAAGTAAAGGATGGCAAACAAGAAAATAATCACATTGGTAAAAATAACGACGCGCAGAGGCTCTTCACCGTAGCCACAAAATAAGAACACCATTTTTGACATCAAGCGTGCAAATGAATATTTAGGCATTTGCTTGCGTCTTGTGACCATCTCTCTTTCAAAAAAATAACCCGCTGTTTCAAATAACCCTTCACTCTCAAAAACGCGGCGCAGATGGCGATAAATTTCTTCCGCTTGTTGGTATAAATCATCGCGCTCGTGGGGGTCTTTACTATTTTCAGCTTGCTGCTCCTGCAGTATTTTATCTCCCCATATCACGTGCTCTAGCTTCGCATGATGAAACTTAGTGCCCAATAAGTTACAGCCAGTTAAATTGGCACAGTGTAAATTGGCACCGCTAAGATCTGCTTTCATTAAAGAGGAGCCGCGTAAATCTAATTTAAAACAATGTGCATTACGCAGGTTAGCCCGATAAAGATCAGCGTTACGTAATTGATAACCTTCTTTAGAGGCATGATTCACTAAATTCAGGTTCGTAAGCTGGCAGCGATCTAGTTTGAAACCCAACATCGGTTTGTTACTTGACGCCCTAACTTGTAATTTTTTAACTAGCTGCTCGCAATGTTTATTTTCACCGTTTTGCCATAAGGCATCTTCTTCACAACTCATTATATCCCCCAGCACAGCGCTTTTTTTAAGTATAGACCAAGGCACAATAACTGCTAAAATTTAAAACGGCGCGCTAAATACTATCGCTATCTGAGTAGAGCAAAATAACAAGCAAAAAAAACCGCCTTAGCGGCGGTTTTTTATACTACTAACTAACGATTATGAAGGGAATGCGAACTGTGCGCCTTCACGTACACCCGCTGAAGGCCAGCGCTGTGTAATCGTTTTACGTTTAGTGTAAAAACGTACTGAATCAGGGCCGTAAGCGTGTAGATCACCAAACAATGAGCGCTTCCAACCACCAAAGCTATGGTATGAAACAGGTACTGGTAATGGTACGTTGATACCAACCATGCCCACTTTGATGTTGTCGCTAAAGTAACGCGCCGCTTCGCCATCACGAGTAAAGATACAAGTACCGTTACCGTATTCATGATTGTCGATTAGCTCCATTGCCTCTTGCATAGTGTTAACGCGAACAACGACCAGTACTGGGCCGAAGATTTCATCACGGTAGCTTTCCATATCACTTGTTACGTTATCGATCAATGTACCGCCAACAAAGTAACCGTTTGCATAGCCTTCGATTTGCGGGTTACGGCCATCGACAACAATTCTTGCGCCATCGTTTTCTGCACTAGTGATGTAGCCGTTAACTTTTTCTTGGTGTGCTTTGGTGATCACTGGGCCAAAATCATTTGAGCTGTCACTGAATGCGCCAACTTTTAAGGTCTTCATACCCACTTGTAGCTTTTCAATTAATTGATCAGCGGCTTGATCGCCTACCGCAACCACACAAGAAAGTGCCATACAACGCTCGCCAGATGAGCCGAATGCTGCGCCAATTAACGCTTGTGCTGCATTGTCCATATCAGCATCAGGCATGATGATAGCGTGGTTTTTAGCGCCACCTAATGCTTGGCAACGTTTACCGTTAGCGCTAGCAGTAGTGTAGATGTATTCAGCGATTGGAGTTGAACCGACAAAGCTTACCGCCATAACGCGATCATCTGTTAATAAAGTATCAACAGCGACTTTATCGCCATTGACGACGTTCATTACACCTTTTGGTAGGCCCGCTTCTAATAATAGTTCAGCGATGAACAAAGTAGATGTTGGATCGCGCTCAGAAGGCTTTAATACAAAACAGTTACCACAGACGATTGCCATTGGGTACATCCATAATGGCACCATCGCTGGGAAGTTAAATGGTGTGATACCGGCCACAACACCCAGTGGTTGGAATTCGCTCCAAGAATCAATGTTAGGACCCACATTTTTGCTGTGCTCACCTTTTAATAGCTCTGGTGCGTAGCATGCGTATTCTACGTTTTCGATACCGCGCTGAAGCTCGCCCATTGCATCGTGTGAAATCTTACCGTGTTCTTCACCAATTAATTGGCAAATTTTGTCAGCGTTATCTTCTAGTAGCTGTTTGAATTTAAACATTACGCGAGCACGCTTAGCGACAGGTGTTGCTCTCCACGCTGGGAAAGCATCTTGTGCTGCTGCAATTGCCATTTCGACAGTTTCAACACTTGCCAGTGATACTTGCTTACTTACTTCACCTGTTGATGGGTTAAAAACATCTTGTACGCGCGCGTTATCAACAACTGTTTCGCCATTGATCATATGTCCTATCGTATTCATCACAACCTCATTTTATTATTAAAGATACAGCCTTTAGTTTGACTGTATCTTAGGTTTATTTGTGTTATTCGTTATCGTGCTAATTAAGTAGTCTGACTACTTTGTCTCAGCGATTGATTCGCCCAATGCGTTGATCAGTGAATCTATTTCTTGTTCTTCTACAATGAACGGTAGGCCTAATTGAATGGTATCGCCGCCGTAGCGAACATAGAAACCTTTCTGCCAACACTTCATCGCTATTTCATAAGGTCTTCTAGCTGGCTCACCCGGTAGTGCATCTATTTGTAAAGCGCCCGCTAAACCATAGTTGCGAATGTCAGTCACATGCGCCACACCTTTTAGGCTGTGTAGTGCTTTTTCAAACACTGGGCTCATCTGTTTAACACGGCTAACTAGCTGCTCATTTTTGAGTACATCTAATGATGCAAGTGCAGCTGCACATGCTACCGGATGGCCTGAATAAGTGTAACCGTGTGGCAATTCCATCATGTAATCAGCGCCGCCAGTGGCCATAAAGGTATCATATATCTCGCTCGATGCAATCACTGCCCCCATCGGTACTGCACCGTTGGTCAATTGCTTAGCAACATTTAATAAATCGGGTGTTACGCCAAACTCTTGCGCACCGGTGTATGAACCCATGCGGCCAAAACCAGTAATGACTTCATCAAAAATTAATAATATTTCATTTTGATCACATATTTCACGCAATCTTTTCAAATAACCTTTTGGCGGTGGGATAACACCTGCAGAGCCTGCCAGTGGCTCAACAATGACCGCAGCAATGTTAGATGCATCGTGTAACGCGATAAGCTCTAATAATTCTTCTGCTTTTAGCGCACCGGTTTCAGGCATGCCTTTAGTGAAGGCATTTTCTTTAAGTAGCGTATGCGGTAGATGATCACAATCTACACCTTGGCCGTATAGTGTACGGTTAGCACCGATGCCGCCCAAGCTAAAGCCACCAAAGTTAACACCGTGATAGCCTTTAGTACGACCAATCAATTTAGTTTTGGTGCCTTTACCTTTCTTGCGCCAGTAAGCTCTGGCGATTTTTAACGAGGTATCAGCCGCTTCTGAACCAGAGTTAGTATAGAAAACATAATCTAGACCCTTTGGCATTAACTCTTTAATTCTGTTTGCTAGTTCAAACGCACTTGGGTGACCGTATTGGAAAGCCGGTGCATAATCGAGCGTTCTTAGCTGCTTAGAGACTGCCTCTGCAATTTCTGGGCGGCTGTGGCCTAAACCACAGGTCCACAATCCTGATAGTCCATCAAACACCTTACGACCTTGCGCATCTATCAAATAGCTGCCGTGGCCTTCGACGATCATACGTGGATCATCTTTGAATTGGCGGTTCGCAGTGTAAGGCATCCAGTAGGCTTCAAGCTCTTCGCGTGACAATCCCGCTGATTTACAATGTATGTTATTGGACATGGTACACCTCTTAAATAGTAACCTTGGAGCCTGCCTGATTGACTATCAATCTACTGTTGCCAAGAAGATTAGCTTAGCCTTACAAACTCATTGTTGAATGAAATATCGATAATCGTAGTGTGCAACAGCTTTTTGTTTTTTAAAATTTAAATTTACTTAAACTTAGTTAACCATTTACTTACCTATCAAAATCACCGTAAAATCATCGACGATACTTAACGATAACGAGGCCTGTATGGCAGACAATACTAATAACAAACGCAGAGTAGGTCTCTCAGGGCGCCTAGCAGATACTGATATTCGTCTATTGCGTATTTATCGCACGGTTGTCGAATCCGGTGGCTTTAGCTCAGCAGAAATTGAGCTCAACATTAGCCGAGCTGCGATTAGTATTGCTATTAGCGATTTAGAGCAACGCTTATCCTTGCGCTTGTGTTTACGAGGTCGCGGCGGTTTTTCATTGACAGAACAAGGTGATGAGGTTTATCAGGCAACGCTGCAATTATTCTCAGCACTTGAGGATTTTCGCACCCAAGTGAACGGTATTCACCAACAGCTCAAAGGCGAATTAAATATTGGCATTACCGATAACTTGGTCACGATGCCAAGGATGAAAGTCACCACTGCACTGGCAAACCTTAAACAAGCAGGCCCTGAAGTACGGGTTAATATTCGTATGATTCCACCAAGTGATGTCGAAAAAGGCGTGCTCGGTGGGCTCTTACACACAGGTGTAGTGCCAGTGCTTAAAGAGCGACCAGGCTTAGAGTATTTAGTATTGTACAAAGAAGAGTCACACTTGTATTGCAGCAATAAACACCCGCTGTTTAACGAGCCTAGTAGCGCATTGACTGTCGATCTACTGGAGAGCGTTGAAGCTGTTGTCCCCGCTTACGCTCAATCTGCAAGCATTAAAGCGATCTATCAAAAAATGAACGGTACAGCTACAGCGACCGATCGCGAAGGGATTGCCTTTTTGATTCTAACAGGCCACTACGTTGGTTATTTACCGACTCACTTTGCCGAGCGCTGGCTATTGCAAGGTCAGCTAAAAGCGTTGTTACCTGAAAAAGCGAAATATAGAACCTCTATCGCCGCCGTCAGCAGAAAGGGGGTAAAGAGCAATGCCGTGCTTGATTACTATTTAACTCAGTTGCTTTAACTAGCTGCTCGCACAAATTTATCGCCGCTAAAAAACCATGCCTTCGCTGTGCTAACAACCGAGTAAAATCAGAGCATGGCGTACATTTTGATACTCATGTTTTATACTATTTTCAGCTGTGCTCGTATAAAAAAAACACAATAACACTTGCCATCATTTTTTTTCGGTAATAGGATTGACCAAGTGGTCAAATTTTAAAAAGACCAACAAAACACTTGGATAAAACCTCAAGCTATTGAATTTAAAGAATAAAATTAACATGCTTTTTATGCCACTGTTATTTTGATAATTAGGGTCTGTTGAAATTTGTAAATTAATTGATTAGGAGCACAGTGTAGATGAACAAACTTAAATGCGGGTTGATTCAAATGTCTCTCAAGGGCAATACCAGTGAATCAACAATATCTATCCGCGACCAAATGATTGCAGCGCATATTCCTCTGATCGAGCAAGCTGCTAAACAGGGAGTACAGGTACTCTGTTTTCAAGAAGTTTTCACCCAGCCATACTTTTGCCCTAGCCAAGATAAGAAATGGTACGACAGTGCCGAGCAAATCCCTGAAGGACATACCGTTCAATTAATGCAAACGCTGGCCAAAAAGCATGATATGGTCATTGTCGTGCCTATCTACGAAGAAGACTTACCTGGTGTTTATTACAACGCCGCAGCTGTCATTGATGCCGATGGTAGCTACTTAGGTAAGTACCGTAAAAACCATATACCTGACACCGCTCCCGGTTTTTGGGAGAAGTTATATTTCAAACCCGGCAATTTAGGCTACCCTGTATTTGATACCAAATATTGCAAGCTTGGCGTCTACATTTGCTATGACCGCCACTTCCCTGAAGGCTGGCGCGCACTAGCACTTAATGGCGCTGAGTATATTGTTAACCCATCGGCAACCGTCACGGGTAAAAGCCAGTATTTATGGGAGCTAGAGCAACCTGCTTCTGCTGCTGCTAATGGTGTGTTTATCGGCGCTATTAACCGTGTCGGCCAAGAGGCACCTTGGAATACAGCGATGGGTGAGTTTTATGGATCTAGCTATATCGTTAATCCACTAGGGCAAATTGAAGCACAGGCGAGCGCCGATCAAGATGAGCTACTGGTGCATGAGATTGATTTAGATATGGTTCGCGAAGTTCGCAAAGGTTGGCAGTTCTTTAGAGACCGCCGACCTGAAACTTATGGAGATTTAACTAAAAGCTAATAGAATAAGGACTTTGACGCTGGTTTAAAACGGCGTCAAAACACCTATATAAAAAATAATTATAATCATAAAAGATCGAGGAAAATGTATGAGCGAAAATCAATTATCAAGCTCTAGTGCCGTCAAAGTTGACGAGTTCTATGAGCTGCAAGTTGGCGAAGATGTTAGTTCGAGTAGTCATTACAACAAAGACATTGCTCCAACTAAAATAAGCCAGCGAACGTGGGGCACTTTTAACATTGCAGCACTTTGGGT